>NZ_JABFBC010000001.1:0-1200000 GCF_013093415.1 Halovulum dunhuangense | reverse complement strand
TGGTTGTCATGATTTCCCCGCGGGTGAATGTCGCCACACGCAGCTAGCAGGCCTTCATGACGGCCCCGTATCAGTTTGGTGACGGGGGCGTGACGGACCGGGCGGCATCGCGATTGACCTTCGCCACCGCGCGGGCCTAACTGCGCGGACAGCCCCGCGCGGCACCGGAGAGGTCCCATGACACAGCCCCTGACCAACATGCAGATGCGCGACGTCGAGGCGTTGCTGCACCCCTACACGGACGCGGTCGCGCTCAGGCAGACCGGGCCGCTGGTGATCGACCGCGGCAAGGGGGTGCGGGTCTGGGACGACCAGGGCCGCGAGTATATCGAGGGGATGGCGGGGCTCTGGTGCTGCGGCCTGGGCTTTTCCGACGAGGAGCTGATCGAGGCCGCCCGCGAGCAGCTGGGCCGCCTGCCCTACTACCACATCTTCGGCGGCCGCAGCCACGAGCCGGCGGTGGAACTGGCCGAGAAGATCAAGGAACTGCTGCCCGTGCCGATGGCGCGGGTCTTCTACCAGTCCTCGGGCTCCGAGGCGAACGAGAGCCAGATCAAGCTGCAGTGGTATTACAACAACGCCATCGGCCGGCCCGGGAAGAAAAAGATCATCAGCCGCATCCGCGCCTATCACGGGGTGACGATCGTGTCGGGCTCGCTGACGGGCCTGCCCGCGAACCACCAGGATTTCGACCTGCCGGTGGACCGCATCCGGCACACATCGAGCCCGCATTACTGGAAGGACGCGAAGGACGGCGAGAGCGAGGCCGAGTTCGTCGCGCGCCTGAAGGCCGATCTGGAGGCGCTGATCGAACGCGAGGGCCCCGACACCATCGCCGCCATGATCGCGGAACCGGTGATGGGCGCGGGCGGCGTGATCCCGCCCCCCAAAGGCTATTTCGAGGCGATCCAGCCGGTGCTCGACGCCCATGACATCGCGCTCATCTCGGACGAGGTGATCACCGGCTTCGGGCGCACCGGCAACTGGTTCGGGGCCGAGACGCTGGGCATGCGGCCGCGCGCGTTTTCCATGGCCAAGCAGCTGACGGGCGGCTATGCGCCCCTGTCCGCCGTCGCCTTCGATGGCGACATGGCCGAGGCGATCGAGGCCAATTCCGGCCGGATCGGCACCTTCGGACATGGCTTCACCTATGGCGGGCACCCGATGGGATGTGCCGTGGGGATCAAGGCGCTGGAGATCTACCAGCGCCGCGACATCCTTTCGAACGTGCGCCGGATAGCACCGAAACTGCACGCGCTGCTGGACCGCGCGGCGCAGCATCCGCTGGTGGGCGAGGCGCGCCATTGTGGCCTGATGGGCGGGCTGGAACTGGCGCCTCCAGGCCGCAAGGGGTTCCGCGTCGGCGGCAAGGTCGGGCCGCGGCTGTCGGCGGAGTTGCTGAAGCATGGCGTGATCCTGCGCCCCATAGGCGACACGCTGGCCGTCTGCCCGCCCATGATCATCGGGGAAGACGACCTCGAGGCGCTCTTCGCGCCCATGGAGGCGGCGCTCGACGCCACGATGCACTGGGCGCGGGCAGAGGGACATCTGGACTGACGCAGGCGCCCGGCCGCGTCGCCGGATGCCTCCGGCGGGGATATTTGAAGAAAGCGGAAGGACGGCCGTGCGGCCCCCGGGGGGTTTGACCTGGGGGCCGGGCGGGCCAGTTTCCCGCGCACGAACATTGAAGGAAGAAAGGGCCGCCGATGCGTCTCAACGCCGATTTCAGCCAGCGGGTCGTGATCCGCCCCGAGGATCATGTCTGGACCGGGTCCCCCTCGTCGGGCGTCGAGCGGATGATGCTGGACCGGATCGGCGAGGAAGTGGCGCGCGCGACCAGCCTTGTGCGGTTTGCGCCCGGATCGCGATTCTCGGAGCATGAGCATGGCGGCGGCGAGGAGTTCCTGGTGCTCGACGGGGTGTTCTCGGACGAGAGCGGCGACTACCCGGCCGGCAGCTACGTCCGCAATCCGATCGGCACCGCGCACAGCCCGCATACCGATCCGGGCTGCACCATCTTCGTGAAGCTGCGCCAGTTCGATCCATCAGACACCGAGCAGTTCCATGTCGCGACCGCAGAAGCTGCCTTCGTTCCCGGAACGGTTCCGGGCATGACGGAGCTTCTTCTGCACGACGTCCCGGGAGAGACGGTGCGGATCGTCGATTTCGCGCCGGGGACGCGGGGGGCGGCCCATGCGCATCCCGGCGGCGAGGAGATCCTGGTGCTGTCGGGCAGTGTCTCGGACGCGGAGGGGCACTACCCGGCGGGCAGCTGGATCCGCAATCCGCCCGGCCTGCCGCACAGGCCCGTATCGGAGGAAGGGTGCCGGCTTTACATCAAGTCGGGCCACCTGGCCGCGCTGGTCTGAAAAAGGAAAGGGGCGCCGTGGCGCCCCTTCGTTGTCGTCAGGCAGCCATGCGCTCGCCGCCGCGCCGGCGCGGGCGCCGGCCGCGATTGGCGGGCTTGCCGGGTTTGCTGCCGGGCTTGCCCTGCCCCTCGGGGCGCGGCTGGCCGCGCTGGCCGCGGGCCGGCGGGGTGCCGCCGGCGACGGCGATCTCGATCTTCATCAGCTTCTCGATGGCGCGCAGCTCGCCGATCTCGGCCGGTGCACAGAAGGCGACGGCGCGGCCATCGGCCCCGGCCCGCGCCGTGCGCCCGATCCGGTGGACGTAGTTCTCGGCCACGTTCGGCATCTCGTAGTTGTAGACATGGCGCACGCCCGGCACGTCGATCCCGCGGGCGGCAACGTCGGTCGCGACCAGCACCAGCACCTTGCCATCCCGGAAAGCGTCGAGCGCCCGGTCGCGCTGGCCCTGGCTCTTGTTGCCGTGGATCGAGGCCGCGGCGAAGCCATCGGCCACCAGCCCCTTCATCAGCCGCTCGGCGCCGTGCTTGGTGCGGCAGAAGACGAGCGCACGGTCGCGCGGGTGCGCGGCCAGCTGGTCGCGCAGCAACGCGCCCTTGGCGCCCTGGTCCACGAAATGCACCGACTGGTCGATCTTGTCGGCGGCCTTGCCCGGCGGGCTGACCTGCACGCGGACCGGGTCGTTCAGATAGGCGGCTGCCAGTTCCGCCATCTGGGCGGGCATGGTGGCCGAGAACAGCATGGTCTGCCGGTCCTTCGGCAGGAGCGGCGCGATCCTGCGCAGGGCGTGGATGAAGCCCATGTCGAGCATCTGGTCCGCCTCGTCGAGGACCAGGAAGCGGGTATCGCCCAGGTTGACCGCGCGCCGCTCGATCAGGTCGATCAGCCGGCCCGGGGTTGCCACGAGAATGTCGATCCCGCGTTCCATCCGCTTGACCTGCGCGTTGATCGACGCGCCGCCCACGACGATGCCCACCTTGAGCGGGGAGCGCCGGGTAAACGCGCCCAGCGCATCGGAGATCTGGCGCGCCAGTTCACGCGTGGGCGCAAGGATCAGGGCCCGCACGCCGCGGGGGGCGGGGCGCTCGCCGGTCTTGATCAGCTTGTGCACAAGCGGCAGGCCGAAGGCCGCCGTCTTGCCGGTGCCGGTCTGCGCGAGGCCCATGACATCGCGCCCGGCCATCGCATGGGGGATCGCCTGCGCCTGGATCGGGGTGGGTTCGCTGATGTTCTGCTGGGCCAGGGCTTCGAGCAGGCTCTTGGCCAGCCCGAGGGAATTGAAATCGGTCAAAGTCTTGCCTTTCGCGGCGCGCATCATCGCTGCGCCGTCATGTGATGACCCACCGCCCCGGCGGGGCCGGGCGGGTCGCTGCATACAGGTTGCGGCCCAAGGCGGCGGGCGTCGTTACGCCCGGCCGGTCAGGCCGTGGACCCCTGCGTGATGTGGGAGCCGGTTGGCACTCCGCGCGGGCCGTATTGCCGGGCGCGGGCTTCGGGGATTTGTCGGCGGCCAGTCGGATGGCGTTGCGGACCATCCACTCACGCGGCAGATCCCCCCAAGGTGAGTGGCATATGCGCCCCGCACCGCCACAAGTCAACCCTGCGGCTGATCCCCGCGCAGCGCGGCGACATCGGCGCGAAGCGCGCGGACCTCTGCAAGGATCGCCTCGGTCTCACGCTGGAGGGCGTCACGCTCGCCCTGCGCCTCGGCCTCGTGCTCGGACTGCATCGCGTCGACGATCACGCCGATGAACAGGTTGAGCACGGTGAAGGCGGTGGACAGGATGAAGGGGATGAACAGCAGCCAGGCGAGCGGATACACCTCCATCACCGGGCGCACGATGCCCATGGACCAGCTTTCCAGCGTCATGATCTGGAACAGGGTATAGGCCGAGGCGGGCAGCGTGCCGAACCAGTCGGGGAAGCTCTGCCCGAACAGCATCGTCGATATGACCGCGGTGACGTAGAAGATGAGCACCAGCAGGAGCACGATCGAGCCCATCCCCGGAAGCGCCTCGAGCAGGCCCGCCACCACGCGGCGCATCGCCTTGACACCCGAGATCAGGCGCAGGATGCGCAGCACCCGGAAGGCGCGCAGCACCGAGAGCGGGCCTGTCGCAGGGATCAGCGAGATGGCGACCACGCTGAAATCGAAGATCCGCCAGGGATCGCGCCAGAAGCCGCGGAAGTCGACATAGAGGCGCGCGGCGATCTCGATCACGAAAACGGCGAGGATCGCCTTGTCGAAGGCCTTCAGGAAACCGCCGATCCGTTCCATCACCGCGGCGCTGGTCTCTAGCCCGAGCGTCACCGCGTTCACGGCGATCAGGATCAGGATCGCACGTTCGAAGCGGGGATTCTCGATCAGTGTCTTGAGGCGGTCGCGCACGGCATTTCTCCCTGGTCCGGATGGCAGGGAGTTAGGCATTGCCGCGATCGCCGTCCAGCCCCCCGGGAAGGGTATCGGCCCGGGGGGCTGCGTCCGTCAGAACAGGTTGGCGGGAATGCGGAAATAGCTGCGCCCGTCGCTGTCGGGCTCGGGCAGCCGCCCGCCGCGCAGGTTGACCTGTAGCGCGTAGAGCATCCGGTCGGGCAGTTTCAGCGTCCTGTCCCGCGCCTCGCGCAGGGCGACGAAATCGGCCTCGGACACGCCACCGCCCAGATGCGCGTTGCGGGCCTTGTGCTCGGCCGCGGTCGCCTCCCAGGCCGGCTCGCTTCGGCCGCCGCCCTTGTAGTCGTGGCCGACGAACAGCCGGGTCGGCTCCGGCAGGGCCAGGATCTTCTGGATCGAGGCGTAAAGGTCGCGCGCCGATCCCCCCGGGAAATCCGCCCGCGACGACCCGCTGTCGGGATACATCAGCGTGTCATGCACGAAGGCCGCGTCGGTGCCGACCACATAGGTGATCGAGCCCAGCGTATGCCCCGGCGAAAGCATGACCCGCACCGGCAGGCGGCCGATGGTGAAGCTGTCGCCATCCGCGAACAGCCGGTCGAAGTCGCGATCGGGATCGAAGGCGTCGGGCGTGTTGTAGTGCCCGGCCCAGATACGCGCGATGTCGCGCGTCTTCTCGCCGATGGCCATGGGCACGCCCAGACGCTGCTTCAGCCAGGCGGCGGCCATCAGGTGGTCGGCATGGGGATGGGTGTCGAGGATCCATTCCACCTCCAGCCCCTCGGCCTCGACAAGTCGAAGCGATTCCCCGGCGGTCCAGGTGCCGGTGCGGGCATGGGCGGGGTCGAAGTTCAGTACCGTGTCGATCAGCGCGGCCTTTCTCGTCTCGGGATCGGCGACGACATACTGGATCGAGCCGGTATCGGGCTCGTAGATACCCCAGACATCGGGGGAACCGGCGCCGGTCGAGGGGCTCTGGCGGATGAAGGTCATCTGGTATTTCTCCTTTGCTGCCGACGCGACCCGGGGCCGCCTGCCGGCATCGGCTTGTCTGCGCGGGCCCCGCGAATCGCGCGGCCCGTTTCCGCATCGGGTCTAGGACACCCGCCCGGTTCCTTCAGTGACTTGATCACCCACCTCCGTGGCCTGACGCCCGGTTGTCCGGTGCCGAACTGGCCCATTCGACTTGAAGCAACGATGCGATCGACTGGCGGATCATCGCCGATGGTCATTTCTGGATTGCGGCGCCGTCCGGATTCATCCGACATATAGTCAGGCCTGAATATGTTTGGGTCCGAATTTCACCACAATTCGGCCGAAGCATTCCTCGGGTTATGACGTTTCTTGCATGCGCCGGAGCGGGCTGAGCCCCCGTCTCCGGGACAGGGGGTATGATGCGCAGAAACCTGCTGACCTGCGCTGCGGCACTTGCAGCGGCATTCACCATCTCGGCCTGCGCGCCCGTGGGCGATCCCGGGCCGACCCGGGGCGACACCACCGACATGACCTCGGCCCCACTATCGCCAGCGGCCCGGGTCGCGGCCCGCAGCGACGAGGAGGTACGCTTCACCGCCTACCTGACCGGCTACAGCTACTGGGACAACACCCCGCCCGGATCGGCCGCCATCGCGCATCCGGTCCTGCGGAAAAGCGCGGGCGGCACCGGCACCTGGGAGGATCCCGTCACGATTGCAGTGGGCCACCGGCTTGAGCAGGGCCGCCAGAGCATGGACTTCCCGAAGGGCACCCGCTTCTACCTGAGCGGGTTGCGCAAATACGCCATCGTCGAGGATGTCTGCGGCGACGGTCCGCGGCCGCAGGACGGTCCCTGCCACACCGGGCGCGACGGCCGGCCCTGGCTCGACATCTATGTGGATGGCTCGAAAAGCCCGCGCGCTGCCTCCGAGGAATGCATGCGCCGGTTGACCCGGTTCCACGAGATCATCCAGAACCCGGCGCCCGACTACCCGACCGTGGCGGGCGCCCTGACCGAGACCGGCTGCCGGGTCTTCTGAGGCCGGGCTCAGACCATGCGCAACGTGGTGACGCGGCGCCTGGCGCCGCGCGCCAGCCCCCTGGCAATGTCGGGCGCGACGCTCGCGGTGCGCACGACCTTGCGCCAGCCGGTGAAGCGTCCCGTCAGGGCCCGGCCCAGCGCCCGCAGGGCGACCATCCAGTAAAGCTGGCGGTAGAAGAAGCGCTGGGTCAGCACCCATGGCAGCAGGCGCCAGTCCTCATCCCGCTCCAGCGCCAGCGCGACCGCCGCCAGCACCAGGTCCGACGCCAGGTAGACCCCGTAGCCCAGCAGCAGAAGCCACGGCACCGAAGGCGCGACACCGGGGCGCGGCGCCAGGAAGGACTGCGCCAGATCGACGATGCCCAGCACGAAGACCAGGTCGGCCAGCGGCGCGACCACCGACAGCAGCACGCCGAACAGCACCAGGTCCGGCATCGACAGCCAGCCGATGGCACGGCCCTCGCGCAGGGCGCGGCGATGTTTCCAGGCGACCTGGATCATCCCGAAGCTCCAGCGCAGCCGCTGGCGCAGGAACTGGCGGACCGTCTCGGGCGCCTCGGTATAGGCGCGGGCGGCGGGCTCGTGGGTCACGCGCCAGCCGGCGCGGCAGACGGCCACGGTCAGGTCCGCATCCTCGACCAGCGTGGACGCACCGTAGCCGCCCGCGCCCTGCACCGCCGCGCGCCGCCATGCCCCGATCGCGCCGGGCACGACCAGCATCCCGTTGACACTGGCAAAGGCCCGCCGGTCAAGGTTCTGGGAAGTGATGTATTCGATCGCCTGCAACCGCGTCAGCAGGTTGCCCCGGTTGCCGACCTTGACGTTGCCCGCCACGGCACCCACCACCGGATCCGCGAAATGCCGCGCCAGCGCGCCGATCGCGTCGGGGGCCACCACCGTGTCGGCGTCGATCGCCACGACCACAGGCGCGGCTGCCAGGTCGAAGGCCGTGTTCAGCGCCGCCGACTTGCCGCCATTGGGCTGGGTGACCACCCGCACCCGCGGGTCCGTCCCGAAATGCTGGCGCACGATATCCGCGGTCCCGTCGGTCGAGCCGTCGTCCACCACGATCACCTCGGCCGCCGGCGGATCCGCGGCCAGCACCGCCGCAACCGCCCACGCGATCACCGGCGCCTCGTCAAAGGCGGGGATCGCGACGCTGACCGCCGGCACCTCGCCCGCGGGCGCAAGGCGCGGTCGGCGATGCCACAGCGCCGCGCCGACGATCACCAGGCTGCGCAGCGTCGCAGCCACCACCACCACCCAGAACAGCGCCCCCAGAACCGAACCCGTGAAGCGGATCACCGCAAAGCTCAGATGCGTCAGCGCCTGGAACCGCCCCGGACCCAGCCCGATTTCCGGCTCCGCCCCCGGCAGCAGGGCGGACACCGGCACGAAGCCGTATCCCCGCGCCTTCAGCGCCTGTACCGTCTGGCGCAGCGCCTCGAC
This sequence comes from Halovulum dunhuangense, assembly GCF_013093415.1. Taxonomy (NCBI): domain Bacteria; kingdom Pseudomonadati; phylum Pseudomonadota; class Alphaproteobacteria; order Rhodobacterales; family Paracoccaceae; genus Halovulum; species Halovulum dunhuangense. The sequence goes on along the minus strand of NZ_JABFBC010000001.1, from coordinate 1,191,776 downwards.
CGTCTGGGATCGGTCGCCGCCCGCATCATGCATGAGGATCACGTTGCCATCCCCGCGCACAAGGCTGGCCAGTATCGTCTCGTTGATCGTCTCGACCCCCGGCCGCGCCCAGTCCCGCGAGTCGAGTTGCACATCGACCACGACATATCCCTCGCGGCTGAGGATCGCGAGGCTCTGCGCCGCCCCGGCGGTGGCAGGCGTCTCGTCGATGCCATAGGGCGCGCGGAACAGGTTGGTGTTCACGCCGGCGATATCCGCCAGCAACAGCTGCGAGGCGTGCAGCTCGAAATGCATCCGCAGATCGGAAATCCGGGAAATGTCCGGATGCAGGAAGGTGTGCACCCCGATATCGTGCCCCTCGGCCACGATGCGGCGCACGATATCGGGATGTTTCAGCGCCGACTGGCCGATCAGGAAGAAGGTGGCGCGCACGCCTTCTGCGCGCAGCACGTCCAGGATCCGGGGCGTATAGACCGGATCGGGCCCATCATCGAAGGTCAGGACCAGCGTGTCGCGCCCTGGCGCACCGCTGCGCCCCAGCAGATAGGCCGCGGGAAGTTCCCGGTACACCACCGACGCGATCTGGCCGCTCGCGGGATCGAGCGTGATGCTCCGCCGGCCCGGCGCGGCCTCGGCCATCACGCGCAGAAGCGGCCCCTCGCCGTCGTGGACGACATGATCCGCAGCCGGCACATCCTCGATCAGCCCGCCCGCAGAGCGCGGCTGCCCGCCCGGCGCCAGAAGGCGCCACAGGCCGGGATCCTCGCGGCCAAGCGGCCAGATCGCGACGCCTGCGGGCGCGTGGGCGCGCAACGCGAGCAACTGGTTATGGGCGCTCGGCGCATCCAGAAGCCAGGCCCGCAGGGGCCGCCCTGCGGCGTCCAGCCCCCGGAGCCGGGTGTTCCGGCTTTCGGGATCGAAGGACAGATCCCCGCCACGCTGGCGCGCGGCGACCGTCGCGTCGAAATAGCCGATGGCCCGCGGCTGCGGCTCGCCGACGGTCCAAGCATGGCCGAAGCTGCCAAGCGCCACGACCACCCGTTCCCGGGGAAGCCGTGCGAAAAGGCGGGCCACCGCATCCTCGAACCAGGCCTGCGGGGCCAGAGGCCCTGGCGCGCTGAAGGCGCCCGGCTCCCGGAAGGCCAGCGCGACGATCCGGTCCACCGTCTGCGGCAGGCCCGCCTCGACCAGCAGCGGATCGGAAATGCCGGCAATAACGCAGCTTTCCAGCCCCGCCTCGCCCAGACGGCGCGCGAACAGATCGAGCGCCGCGACCATCGCCGCGCGCGCGTCCGCCGTCACCCCGGCAAGTTCCAGGCACAGCCCGTCAAAGCCCCCGGCCAAGGCGGCAGCCACCGCGGTCTCGGCCAGGCTTGCTTGCGCTTCTGCCGTTCCAAGCCGCGCGATCGCCGCATCCGGCGTCACCAGAACCGGATGGATGGGAAGCCCGGGTCGCCGCTTGCGGACGTCCGCAAGGAACGCGGCACGGTAGGGATCAGCGGTTTCGACCGCGGCACCGGTCGCCGGGTCGACTTCCAGCCATTCCGGCATCAGCACGTCGATCGTCTCGATGTGGTCCAGCGCCGACGCCATCGCCGCCCGCGACCAGCCGGGCACGAAGGCATGAACCGCGCCGCGCGGGCGCGTCCATGCCGGAAGCAGCACCGGCGGACCCGAAGCGTCAGGTTCGGCCCCGGGTCGCGGCGCGGTGGTCACGGCCGGCGCCCCGGTCTGCGCACCGGGCAACCGCGAGATGTAGAGTTGCAGCACGAAGGCCGCCGCCCAGAACACCAGCGCGCCAAGGACGACCACGCCAAGCGCCACCACGCGCCGCGACCTGCGCGCCGTGGGATCGAAGAAGACCGGGCGCTCCCCGGTTTGCCTGTCCTCTGGCTTCCTGTCCCGCACCCTGCCGTACCCCGCTGCCTGCCGCGCCCCCTGTCCGCGCGGGTCCAGCTTCGGGCTGATTCAGCCCGAAACCTTGAGCGACTGCAAGGAACCTGCGTAAATCGCGGTGGACGGCTTCCTGCCCTTGGGGGACTGGCGAATTGGCCACGCTCACGCGACGGAGTTTCCTGCACGCAACCCTGATCGGGGTGCCGATGGCCATGGCGCTGCCGGGCGGACGGGGGCGCGCCGCTGGATCCGGCCCGGCGATGCTGCTTGTCTCGGGGATCGCCGCGGACGCCGAGGCCGGGGCGCTGTTCGACTATCTCGACCCCATCCTGTCGCAGGGCGTGCCGGTGTCCTGCCTTCTGCGCCACGATCCCGCCCGGCCCGATGCGCTGGCCGAGAATGCGCCGCTCTGCGCGCTTCTGGACCGGCTGCGCCGCGATTACGCGGGACTGGCCGAGATCGTGCTTCACGCGCCGGGCCTGACGGATCCGCGCGGCTTTTTCCGCATGCGCAACGCGGCCCGGGCACAGAACGCCTATCGCCGCGCCATGGCGCCGCTGGCGGGCCAGCCGGTCACGGCGCTGGCGGCGGCGACCGATGGTGCGATCGACGGCCCCGCCGACGGCCTGCGCTCGGCCGGGTTCCGGACCCTGATCCGTCTGCCTTCCGGGAATTCCGCCGGCACGCTGGGAACGGCCGAGGACGGGACGCGGGTCATCAGCGGCGGGCGGCGCTTCGCCATCGATGCGGAAGCGACGGACCTGGACGCCCTGCTGGCCGAGGCGCTGGCGGGGGATGCGCTGTCGATCCTTGTCGCCGACTGGCCGGCCGCGTCCCCGGACCGCGAAACGGCCTTCGCACTTGGCGCGCGACTGGGCGACCGGCTGGCGCTCGCGCTGAGGGGGGGCGGCACGCGCCATGCCACGACACCGTCCGAGTTGCTGTTGCAATCGGGCGAGGCCCCGCCACGGCATCTTGCGCTCTGCATCGAAGCGGGCGCCGACAGCCCTGCCCGCACGGCCCTGCTGGCCGGGCTGGATGCGGCAGGCCTGCGCCACACGCCGCTGGGGCCGGAGGGCTGCGCGCTGCTGACCGGCGCCCCCGACGATGCCGCGCTCCGGGGCCTGTTCGCGACCCTCGGCGACAGTCCCGCACCCCGCGGCGCCTGTCTCGCAAGCCCAGCGCCCCTGCCCGGCACCGACATGGCCGGGCTCGACCTGTTGCTGAACCTGTCGGCCGCGCCGACCGCGCCGCTGGGCCTGTCGCCCGAGGGGGTCTTGCGGCTGTCGCCGGGGCTGGTCCATGACGGCCGCCCGCCGGTGATGGGCCTGGCGGACCTGGAACGCGATCTGGAGGAGGCCCTCGCGCCGCTCCAGGATGCGATCCTCGTGATCCGCGCAGACGCCTTCGCAAGTGCCGCCGAGGCGGAAACCTTCGTCGCGGCGCTGGCCGCCATCGGCGCGTCGGGCCTGTTCACGCTGGGCGATCTGGCGGATCTTCAGGCCGCCATCACCGCCCGGGACGAACCGGCACGACTGGTGCGCGCCGCCGCGCGAGAGCGGCGCATCGCGCCCCCTGTTCCGGACCCCCAGACCGATCTGCTGCTTGCGGATGCCCGCCGCGCATGGGCCTATTTCGAGGCGCTTGCCGATCCGGTCTCGGGCCTGGCGCCCGCCACCGCCTGGCGCGAGGGCGGTGGCGTCGCCAGCTACGACTTCGCCACCATGTGGGACACCGGCACCCAGATCCTGGCCACCATCGGCGCCCACAGCCTGGGCCTGATCGAAGCGGGCGACTTCCGCGGCCGGATCGCCCGCATCCTCGGCCATCTGGGCGAGACGCGGCAGGCCGGCCTGATCCTGCCGCGCGGCATGACCTCGACCAGCGGAACAGCAGCCGGCATCGACAGCTACAACGCCAGCGACACCGGGCGGCTGCTGACCGCGCTAAAGGTGCTGGAAACCTATGTCGAGGGCGAGGAGCCGGGCATCGCCGACATCGTCGCGGGCTGGGATCTGGATCGGACCATCCGCGAAGGCATGCTCCACAACATCACCGATGGCGTGTTCGAGGATGCGACTGCCACCAACTATGCAGACTACATGACCCGCGGCTTCGCGCTCTGGGGCTTCGAGGTGGCGTCGCCCTACCGGACCAGCGGCATCGAGACGGGCTTTGCCGCCGATGTCGAGATCCTGCACGAGATTGCCCGGCTCGGGCCTATCGGCGCCGAGCCGCATCTTCTGGGCGCGGTCGAACTGGGCCAGAGCGATGTGGCCCGCGTCGCGGCCGACGCGCTGATGGCGGCCCAGATCGCCGAGCATCGCGCGACGGGCCGGCTGCTCTGCGTCTCGGAAGTGCCGATCGACCGCGAGCCGTGGTTCGTCTACCAGGGCTACCAGATCGGCGCGGAAGACCCCTGGGTGATCCGCAGCGGCAACCCCGCGCCGCGCTTCGACACGCCCGGTTTCCGCCGCTCGGTCGAGATGGTCAGCACCAAGGCGGCGTTCCTGTGGCATGTCACCCGGCCCGGCCCCTATTCCGACCTGCTGATCGCCCATGTGCGGGAAAAGGCGCGCGGCACCGTGCACGGCTTCGCCCCCGGCGTGCTGACAGCGCTCGATGCCGGGGTGCCGAACTATGCCGACCTGAACACCAACGGCGTCATCCTCGAGGCGATCGCCATGCGTCTGAACGGCGGGCGCCCGGCGATCGAATGGCGGATGAGCGCCGCCCCGAACCCCACCGCCCCGAACCCCACCGCCCCGAACCCCACCGATGGTGCGGTTGTGCCGCCCCCGGCGCGGCCCTAAGCTGCGGCCCGGACAATTTCACCGCCAACACGAGGGACAGATGACCGACACGCCAAGCTACGGCTTCGACACGCTTCAGATCCATGCCGGCGCCCGCCCGGACCCCGCGACCGGCGCCCGGCAGGTGCCGATCTACCAGACCACCGCCTATGTGTTCCGGGACGCCGAACACGCGGCCGCGCTCTTCAACCTGCAGGAGGTGGGCTACATCTATTCGCGGCTGACCAACCCCACCGTCTCGGCGCTGGCCGAACGGATCGCCACGCTCGAGGGTGGTGTCGGCGGGGTGTGCTGCTCGTCGGGCCATTCCGCGCAGATCATGGCGCTGTTCCCGCTGATGCAGCCCGGCGACAACATCGTCGTCTCGACCCGGCTCTATGGCGGCACGGTCACGCAGTTCAGCCAGACCATCAAGCGTTTCGGCTGGTCCGCCCGCTTCGTCGATTTCGACGATCTCGACGCCATCCGGGCCGCGGCGGACGACAACACCCGCGCCATCTTCATGGAATCGATCGCGAACCCCGGCGGCTATGTCGGCGACATCCCGGCAGTGGCGGCGGTGGCCAACGACCTTCAGGTGCCGCTGATCGTGGACAACACCTCGGCCACGCCCTGGCTCTGCCGGCCGATCGAGCAGGGCGCACATATCGTCGTGCACTCGACCACGAAGTACCTTTCGGGCAACGGTACCTCGGTGGGCGGCGCGATCGTCGACTCGGGCAATTTCGACTGGACGGCCGCCGGCAAGCACCGCTCGATGATCGAGCCCGAGCCCGCCTATCACGGGCTGAAGTTCCACGAGACCTTCGGCCCGATGGCCTACACCTTCCACGGTATCGCCGTGGGCCTGCGCGACCTCGGCATGGCGATGGCCCCGATGAACGCCTTCCAGACCATGCTGGGCATAGAGACACTCAGCCTGCGGATGCAGCGCCATGTCGAGAACGCGATCAGGATCGCCGAATGGCTGGAACAGGACCCGCGGGTGGAAAAGGTGACCTATGCCGGGCTCCCCTCGTCGCCCTATGCCGACCGCGTGAAGCGGCTCTATCCAAGGGGGGCGGGCGCGCTGTTCACCTTCGCGGTGAAGGGCGGCTACGAGGCCTGCGTCAAGCTGGTCGATGCGGTCGAGATCTTCAGCCATGTCGCGAACCTGGGCGACACCCGCTCGCTGATCATCCACTCGGCCTCGACCACCCACCGGCAGCTGACGACCGAGCAGCAGGTCGCGGCGGGGGCCGCGCCCAACATGGTGCGGCTGTCCATCGGGATCGAGGATGCGGACGACCTGATCCGCGACCTGGACCAGGCGCTGGACAGGGCCACCGCGTAAATGCCCAAGGGGGCGGCATCCCGGTGCCGCCCCCTTTTCGCGTCAGTCCGCGATCGCGAAGACCATCTCGACCTGCGCGGTCAGCGCGACCGATCCGCCCGACACGGGCACGCCCGCGTCCATGCTCGCCACCTCGGCCCGCAGCATCATCGGCGGGCGTGCGGCGAAGCTGTCACGCAATTCCATGAGCGGCCCAAGCTCGACCCCCGCCGCCTGCGCGTAAAGCTCGGCCCTGGCGCGCGCATCGGCCACGGCGGCGCGGCGCGCCTCGTCCTCCAACGCGCGCGGCTCGGCCACAGAAAAGGCGATCCCCTGGATCCGGTTGACCCCAGCCTGCCCCAGCGCGTCCAGCACGCCGCCCAGACCGTCGAGCGCGCGCACGTTTATCGTCACGAGATTGGTCGCCGAATAGCCGCTGATGCGCATGCCCTCTTCCTCGCGACCGGGCTGGGGACCGGTCCAGACGGGGTTCAGGCCGATCTCGGTGGTCTGCACGTCGCGGGATTCGACCCCGGCCGCGGTCAGCACCTCCATCACCGCGGTCATGGCTGCTGAGTTCGCCGCAAGCGCCTCGCCGGCGCTGGCGGCGGTCGTTTCCACCCCGGCGGTCACCACCGCCATGTCGGGTGCGGACTCGACGCGGCCCTCGCCGGACACGGCGATCCGGCCCGGTTCATCGTCCGCCCAGGCAGGGGCGGCAAGCGCGGCGCAGACGACCAGAATTCCGATACTTCGCAGCATGGCAACCTCCTTCAGCGAATGCCGCATCATCGCGCCGGTCGCGCCGCGCCGCAATGCGCAGTCGGCACGGCCCCGGCCCCGACGGCAAAGCTTCGCCGTAACGGGCGCTCGGCTATGGCGCGAGGCGCGCCCTCGGGCTATGGTGAAACCGAGCGGCACCAGCCGTCGGGTCGGCCAACGCGTCGGCAGGGCACGAGGACAGGCGGAAAGCGGCAGCATGACGAGTGACCCAGGGTTCAGCGGGTTCGCGCTCCATCTCTCGCCGGATGGCATAACGCTGCATGGAACCCGGGGACATGGCGACTGGACGGCCCTTGCGCGCGTGCCGGTCAACCCCGAGACGATCCATGGCGATCTGCGCCGCATGCGCCTCGAGGCGGCGCGCGGGCGTCGCGGGGCCCTGCCCGTCGAGGTCTGGCTGCCCGAAGAGGAAGTCGCGATCCGCGCCATCGACAGCGGTGACGTGGCCCCGGTCCCGGCCATGATCGCCCATGCCTTTCGCGACGCGGCCCCGCGCGGGGCCGCGGATCTTGTCCTGGACGCGCCGGGCGTCCAGCTTGGCGGCGTGCATGTCATGGCGGGGGTGCGCCGCACGGTACTGGAGGATGCGATGCAGTTTCTTGCGCCACACGGGTTCGCGGCCACGGGCTTCACGCTCGCCGCATCGCCCGAGGGGCTTGACCACACACCGTGGTTCCCGCCGCCCGGCGCCGAACAGGCCCGCCCCCGCTGGCGCATATCCTGGCCGTGGAAGGGCTTCGGCGCTGCCGGCATCGCCGTGGCGATGGCGGCAGTGCTTCTGAGCGCAGCCCCGGCCATGGCGCGCCTGCCCGGCGCGGAAAACGACGCGCACCGGACCGCCGGCGCCGAGGCGCTGGCGGGTGCGGTCCGCATCGCGCAGCTGACGACCGCCCCGCGCCCCCTGCCGCGCAGCCCGATCGACGCAGTCCCGCCCGCGGCCCTTGCGCCGGAGCGGACGGCCGCGCCGGTTGCCGCCGCTGCACCGGACGGGTCGGTCCGCGTGATCCCCGCGCGCCCGGACACCGTTCCGCCGCTGCGCCCGGTTGCAAGCGTCGCAAGCTCGGTTCCCGAACTGGCGGCGCAGGCGAATGCAGATCTTGCCGCATCGGCCAACGCGCTCACCCGGTCGGACCGGCCGCTGCGCCGCCCCGCCACGGCAAGCGTCGCCGCAGAACTCGAGGTGGCGGCGCTGGAGCCGTCGGCGAACGCGCTGACACGCTCCGACCGGCCCCTCGCGCGCCCGGCGGCAGCCGCCGCTGCCCCCGCTCCGCAGGCAGCCCCGGTCACATCGGTCGCGCCGGACCCGCAGTCCGCACCGGCCCAGCCCGCTGCAAGACGCGACAGCCCGCCCCGGATCCCCACATCCGCCTCGGTCGCCGCCGCCGCCACCGTCGAGGATGCGATCCCGCTGCGGCAGGTCGTGCTGGTCGGCGTCTATGGCAAGACCGGCAGCCGAAGCGCGCTGGTCCGCCTTTCCAGCGGCCGCTACCAGAAGGTGCGCCCGGGCGACACCGTCGAGGGTTCCGAGGTGGCGGCGATCAGCGAGGATGCAATCCGCCTGCGTCGCGGCGGGCGCGATACCGTGCTGGTGATCCCGCAATAGGCGGCGCGGGGCTCAGCCCCGCTGCCAGGTGGCCCAATCCTCGGGCGTGTCCAGGTCGGTCACGGCCGCCATCCCCGGCAGGGGGACATCCGCCAGGAAGTCTGCCCCCGCCGCGATCACGTCCCGCGCGCCGCGATCCCCGCCCAGATCGGCGAGGTTCTCGAAGAACCGCCGCCCGAACAGCACCGGATGCCCGGGCACGCCCCCGGGCGTCACGCCACGGCAGATCTCGTGCCCCTTTTCCGGATCGAAAGCGGCGATCAGGCGGCGGTAATCCTGCGCTGTCACGTCCGGCATGTCGGCCAGCGCCACGATCACCGCATCGGCCTTGCGCCCCAGCGCGGCGATCCCGGTGGCAAGGCTCGCGCCCATTCCTTCCTGCGCGCGCGGCGCCTCGACGACCGACAGGCCGTCCAGCCCCTCCAGGGTCGCGCGCCGCGCCGCGTGATCTGGCGGCAGCACCACGCGCACCGCGGCGGCCCCGGCGCCCAGCGCGGCCCTGGCCGCGCGGCGCAACAGCGGCTGGCCGCCCGCATCCTGCACCAGCTTGTCGGCCCCGCCCATCCGGCGCGATGCACCCGCCGCCAGAAGCAGGATCTCCACCCGCGGCCCCGATGTCGAGGCGGGCCGGATCGCGCGCGGCTGCGGGCGCAGGGGGATCTCCTTCAGAAGCCCGCCGACACCCATCGCGGCGATCTCGGGCTCCCCCACCGGCAGGCCGCAGACCAGCCGCTCCAGCACCCAGTCCGCACCGTTCAGCGCGGGCGAACGGGCGCAACCCGGCAGGCCCACGACATCGGCACCGCCAAGGCGCCCCAGGAACAGCAGGTTGCCCGGATCGACCGGCATCCCGAACCGGATCAGCTCCCCCCCGGCCGCCACGACTGCCGCCGGACAGACATCCGCCGGGTCCGAGGTAGCCGAGGCCCCCATCACCAGCACCAGCGGCGCCTTGGCTCGCCCCAGCGCCGCGCCCACCGCCCCGGTCTCGTGCGGGACCGTCTCGATGCTGGCCAGGCTGACGCCCAGACCGGCCATCCGCTCGGCCACCACCGCGGCGCCCTTGTCGATCAGCTTCCGGGCAAAGCCCGGCGTGCGGGTCAGGATCAGCGCCGCCTCGGTCACCTTCAGCGACGCGACCGACATCGAACCGCCCCCGGGAAGCCCCCCCAGCGCGCGTGCCAGCGCGTCGCCCGGCACCGCATAGGGGATGATCTTGGCGGTCGCGACCATCGTCCCCGCGGCCACACGGCTGAAATCCGGCAGGGTGGCCAGCGTGATGCCGGGATCGACCGCGTTCAGCCGGTTGACCGCCGCCGCGTCGACCCGGAACAGGCCGGGATGCTCTGCCACAAGGTTCACCCGCCCGGTGAAGGGCTCGGTCACGCGCAGCCCCGCCCCCGGCCCGGCCAGCGCCGCCGCAAGCTGTTGCGCCGCGGCGTCCTCGCCGACATCACCCGGCTCGATCCGGGCCACCGTCACCTCCGCAAGCCCCGCCGCCCGAAGCGCCGCCACCTCGTCCGCGCCCAGCGTCAGGCCCTTGCGCAGCCTGACCGGCCCGGCCTGCACCGAATGCGCCAGGATCGCGCCCTCGGCCCGATCCAGCGGAACCGGCCCGAATTTCATGGCCGCGTCTCGGGTCGCCGCAGGCGCTCGGTGATCTGCGCCAGGATCGACAGCGCGATCTCGGCCGGGGACTTGGCGCCTATGTCCAGCCCCACGGGCGCATGGATCCGCGCGATCTCGGCCGGCGTGAAGCCCGCCTCCTCCAGGCGCGCCACCCGCTTGGCATGCGTGCGGGTTGACCCGAGGCACCCGAGATAGAAGACGGGCGCCCGCAGCGCGATGCGGATGGCCGGATCGTCGAGCTTCGGGTCATGTGTCAGCGTCACCACGGCGGTGCGCGCATCGAGTCCCGCCTGCTCCAGCGCCGCATCCGGCCAGTCCCGCAGGATCGTCTCGCCCGGGAAGCGCTGGTCCGAGGCGAAGGCGTCGCGCGGATCGACCAGCACCGGGTCATACCCCGCCAGCCGCGCCATCTGCAGAAGCGGCTGCGCGATATGCACCGCACCCACGACGACCATGCGCAGGGGCGGGTTGTGGATGCCGATGAACCACTCCCCCTCGAAGCCGGACTTGTCCGCGGTAAAGCGCGCCTCCGCCGCATTCCACAGCGGATCGCCCGGCCCCTCGATCAGCCGCCGCTCCCAGGTTTCGGGGTTCACCGCCAAGGCAATCCGCCGGCGCGCCGCCCGGGCCGCGACCAGTGTCTCCAGCATCTCGCGCGACGGCCCCTGCCCGGTGTCCACCGGCTCGACCATCACCCGGATGCGCCCGCCGCAGGCCAGCCCCACGGCAAAGGCCTCGTCATCGCTGACCCCGAAATCGAGCACCCGGCAACGCCCGTCCACCACCGCCTCCAGCGCCTCGGCCACGACCGCGCCCTCGACGCAGCCACCCGAGACGGACCCGATCATCTCGGCCCCCGCACCGATCGCCAGCATCGAGCCGACGGGCCGCGGGGCCGAGCCCCAGGTCTCGACCACGGTCGCCAGCGCCACCGGCGTGCCCGCGCGCAGCAACTCCAGCGCCTGTTCGGGAATGTTGTCGTGATCCACTGCGCTCATGCTTGCCCACCCCTTCCGTCGGGTTGCCAGTATGCCCCATGCCGGGCCCGTGCGGAACCGCCGGTCACTCCTCCAGCATCGCCATCAGCCGCATCTTGTCACCGCTGTCACCGGCGCGGGTCAGCGCCTCGGCCAGCGCCTCGAGCGAGGCGATGTTGTGACCCGCGCGGAACGCGTCCACCCGCGGCAGCAGCACCTTGACCCCCCGCGCCCGCGGCGCGAAGCCGTCCCAGCGCAGAAGCGGGTTCAGCCAGATCAGCCGGCGCGAGGACAGGCGCAGCCGGTCCGCCTCGGCGGCCAGCAGGTCCGGGTCGTCCCGGTCCAGCCCGTCGGTGATCAGCAGCACCACCGCCCCCTGCCCCAGAACCCGGCGCGACCAGTCCCGGTTGAAGGCGTGCAGGCAATGCCCGATCCGCGTCCCCCCTTCCCAGTCGCGCGCCTCGGCGCCCGCGGCGGCCAGCGCCGCATCGACGTCGCGGGCGCGCAGATGGCGGGTGATGTTGGTGAGCCGCGTGCCGAAGGTGAAGGCATGGACCTGCGCCCAGCCAGCCCCCTTGGCATTTGCGGCGGCATGCAGGAAGTGCAGCAGCATCCGGCTGTAGGACGACATCGACCCGGAAATATCGCACAGCGCCACCAGGTTCGGGTACCGCTCGCGCCGCTTGCGCATCGACAGCCCGCGGATATCCCCGCCCGAACGCAGCGCCGCCCGCATCGTGGCCCGCCAGTCCGGCACCCGGCCCCGCGGCGCGGCAATCGTCCGGCGCGAGGCGATGGGCCGCACCGGCAGGTCCAGCCGTGCGATGGCGCGCCTCGCCTCGGCGATCTCGGCCGCGGTCATCTGCTCGAAATCGGTCTGGCGCAGACGCTCCTCGGCCGAGAATGTCAGCGTCGCGTCGAACTCGATCTCCTCGCCCTGCTCCTCCTCTTCCTCGCGCTCGGGGCGCTTCACCTCCTGGTCGTCCAGAAGCGCCTGCGCCGCGCGCTTCTCGGCGGCCGTGGCCTTCGGCGCCTCGTTCAGCCCAGATACCATCGGCGAGAGCAGCGACATCATGTGTTCCAGGAACTGCGGATCGCGCCAGTACAACCGGAACACCTGCGCGAACACCACCCGGTGCTCGGGCTTCGAGCAGAAGCAGGCCTGCAGCGTGAAGAAGAAATCCTCCTTGCGGGTGAAGCCCGCCGCCTCGACCGCGCGGATCGCATCGACCACCCGGCCAGGCCCCGCCGGCAGGCCCGCGCGGCGCAGGGCGCGGGCGAAATGGGTGATGTTCTGGGCAAGGCGCCCGTCCTCGGGAATCGCCAGCGTATCGGCGCCGCTCACGCCGGGGCCAGCCCCGCCCGCGCCTCGTCGAGCAGCTTCTTCACCTCGGATCCGTGCAGCTTCTGGATGTCGTCCTGGTACTTCAGCAGCGCGCCCAGCGTGTCGGCGATCACCTCGGGGCTCAGCGTGATCGCATCCAGCGCGACCAGGCACTTCGCCCAGTCGATGCTTTCGGCCACGCCCGGCGTCTTGAACAGGTCTTCCTTCCGCAGCCGCTGGACGAAGGCCACCACCTCGCGGCTCAGCGTTTCGGTCGCCTCCGGCGCGCGGGCCCGCAGGATCTCCATCTCGCGGTCGAAATCGGGATAGTCCACCCAGTGGTAAAGACAGCGGCGCTTCAGCGCGTCATGCACCTCGCGGGTGCGGTTCGAGGTCAGGATCACCACCGGCGGCGCCTCGGCGCGGATGGTGCCAAGCTCGGGGATGGTGACCTGGAAATCCGAAAGCGCCTCCAGCAGGAACGCCTCGAAGGGCTCGTCGGTGCGGTCCAGCTCGTCGATCAGCAGGATCGGCGCGCCGCCATCCTGGGGGCTCATCGCCTCAAGCAGCGGCCGGCGGATCAGGTAGCGGTCGGAAAACAGCTCCTCGGTCAGCGCCTCGCGATCGGTGCCCTCCACCGCCTCCGCCGTGCGGATCGCGACCATCTGGGCGGCGAAGTTCCACTCGTAGACGGCGGATGCCGCATCCAGCCCCTCGTAGCATTGCAGCCGGATCAGCCGCCGCCCCAGCGCCGCCGACAACGCCTTGGCGATCTCGGTCTTGCCGACCCCGGCCTCGCCTTCCAGGAACAGCGGCCGGCCCAGCTTCAGGCTCAGGAACACCACCGTCGCGAGCGCCCGGCCGCAGACATAGCCCGCGTCGCCCAGCAGCGCCTGCGTCTCGTCGATGGTCTTGGGTATCGCGCGCACGTCTTGTCCTCCTGCCTGTCCTGCGCCCTACACTTGGCGGCTGCGTGGCGGAAGGCAAGCGCAGCATCCCCCGCCTTCCACTTTCTTCAAATATCCCCGCCGGAGGCATCCGGCGGCAGCCCCGGGCACGGCATCAGAGCAGCAGGATCCCCGCAAGCCCCAGAAAGGCAAAGAAGCCCACCACATCGGTCACGGTTGTCACGAAGGTGCCCGAGGCAAGGGCCGGATCCGCACCCGCCTTTTCCAGCGCCATCGGGATCAGGATGCCCGAAAGCCCCGCCACCAGCAGGTTGATGACCATCGCGAGCGCCAGCACCACCCCCAGCATGGGCGAGCCGAACCATGCCAGCCCCACGCCCGCGATGATGACGGCGAAGGCGATGCCGTTGCCCAGCCCCACCAGCGTCTCGCGGCGGATGATGCGCCAGGCATTCGCCCGGGTCAGGTCGCGGGTGGCGAGTGCGCGCACCGCCACCGTCAGCGTCTGCGTCGCCGCGTTTCCCCCCATCGAGGCGATGATCGGCATCAGCACCGCCAGCGCCACGATCGCCTCGATCGTGTCCTCGAACAGCGCGATCACCAGCGAGGCGATGATCGCCGTGACCAGGTTCACCGCCAGCCAGGGGAAACGCGCCCGTGCCGTCTCCCAGACGCTGTCGCTGAGTTCCTCGTCGCCGACGCCGCCCAGGCGCATGATGTCTTCCTCGACCTCCTCCTCGAGGATCTCCATCGCGTCGTCGATGGTGATGACGCCCACCAGCCTTCCGTCGCCGTCCACCACCGGGGCGCTGACCATGTGGTAGTGGTTGAACAGATAGGCCACGTCCTCGTTGGGCTGGTCGGCGCGGATCAGGCGCGGCGCGGTGTCGGCCAGGTCGATCAGCTTCACCTCGCGCCGGTTCGCCATGATCGAGCCCAGCGCCACGGTGCCGGCCACATGCATCCGGGGATCGACCAGGATCACCTTGTAGAAGGTTTCCGGCAGATCCTCGCTCGCGCGCATGAAGTCGATCGCCTCGCCCACCGTCCAGTGCGGCGGGCAGGTGACCATCTCGCGGCTCATCAGGCGGCCGGCGGTGTATTCCTCGTATTGCAGCGACGCCTCGACCGCGACCCGGTCGGCATCGTCGAGCGCGCCCAGCACCTCTGCCTTCTGGGCGTCCTCCATGTCCTCGACCAGGTAGACGAGGTCGTCGGTCTCCATCTCCTGGACGGCGCTGGCCAGCACCCGGGGATCGACGATCTCCAGGATCTCGTCGCGCACGCCCTCTTCCAGCTCGTAGAGCACCGCGCCGTCGAACCGCTCGCCCCAGAGCCGCACCAGGCTTTCGCGGTCCTGCGGCGAGACCTGTTCCAGAAGGTCGGCCTGGTCCGCCTCGTGCAACTGCCCCAGAAGGTCCACCAGCAGGTCCTGGTCCTGCGCCTCGACCGCCGCGAGGATCGCCTCGACGACCCCCGCGTTCAGCGCAAAGCCCTCGTCCTGCCCGCCCTCGGGCGCGAAACCTGTGTCGCTCATCGGCTTTTCCCATCTGCTGCCGGTTGGATCGGCGAATTCCACATGGCGCGGGGCCTCGGGCGCCTGCTATCACCCGGCAAGGGATAGCTTGATGGGCCAATGATGCAACCGACACTTCACCTGGGCCAGACGCTGGAATTCGACGGGAACCCGTTCCACGCCGGGCTCGACGCCGCGCGCCATCGCCGCCGCGGCGGCGTGCTGGTGGCCGAGGGTCGGATGCTTGCGGTGGACGAGGGCGAGACGCTGCGCGCGGCCCATCCGCAGGCGCAGGTGACAGATCACGGCGCGCGGCTGATCCTGCCGGGCTTCGTCGATGCCCATGCGCATTATTCGCAGACCGCGATCATCGCAAGCTGGGGCAAGCGGCTGATCGACTGGCTGAACACCTACACCTTCCCCGAGGAAATGCGCTTCGCCGATCCCGCCCATGCCGCCCGGATCGCCGAAACCTATCTCGACCTGAACCTTGCGAACGGCATCACCACCGCCGCCTGCTACTGCACGATCCACACCGAAAGCGTGGACGCGCTGATGCGGGCATCCGAGGCGCGCGGCCTCGCGATGGTGGCGGGCAAGGTGATGATGGACCGCAACGCCCCGGAAGGGCTGCGCGACACCGCGCGCAGCGGGCACGACGACAGCGCCGCGCTGATCGCCCGCTGGCATGGGCGGGGGCGGCTGCGCTACGCGATCACGCCGCGCTTCGCCCCCACCTCGACCCCCGAACAGCTGGAGTCGGCGGGGGCGCTGTTCGCGGCCCATCCCGACTGCGCGATGCAGACCCATCTGAGCGAGCAGGCCGAGGAAATCGCCTGGGTCCGCGCGCTGTTTCCGCAGGATACCGACTACCTGGCCGTCTATGAGCGGTTCGGCCTGACCGGGCCGGGCGCCGTGATGGGCCACGCCATCCACCTGAGCGACCGCGAATGGGCGGCCCTGCGGGACGGCGGCACCGGGATCGCGCATTGCCCGACATCGAACACCTTCATCGGCTCGGGGCTGTTCGACATGGACCGGGCGCAGGGCCTTGGCATCCCCGTGGGCCTTGCCACCGACGTGGGCGGCGGCTCCAGTTTCTCGATGCTGCGCACCATGGCCGCCGCCTACGAGGTGGCGCAGCTGCGCGGCCGCGCCCTGCACCCGGCGGAACTCGTGTGGCTCGCCACCGCCGGCAGCGCCGAGGTCCTGCGCCTGGGCCACGAGATCGGCCGCCTCGCGCCGGGGCGGATGGCAGACCTGGTGATCCTCGACCTTGCGTCGACTCCGGTGATCGCCCAGCGCGCCGCCCGCGCGACAGGCTTCTGGGAGGCGCTGTTCCCCACCATCATGCTGGGCGACGACCGGGCCATCGCGAATGTCCTGATCGCGGGCCAGCCCCTGCGGCCCTGAGGCCCTTCCCCGACGGCGCGCCCTGCGCTACAGAGCGGCCATGTCCGGAACCGATCACCCGCTTGCGATCCTCGCCCCCTCGGCCCCGCGCCGCTGGCTCAGCGCCTTCGTGCAGGGGGGGCTGGGCGTCATGCTGGTCTGGTTCGCGGCCAACCTGGCCGAACCCAGCCCGCTTCTGGTGGTGATGCTGCTGGCGGGCGGGTTGCTGGCCATCCATCTTGCACGGCTGACATGGATCGCAACCGGCCGGCGCATCATCCTGACGCGCCAGGGCCTCAGCGACAGCGACGGCACGCTGCTGGCCACGATGGACCAGATCCAGCGCGTGGATCGCGGCGTATTCGCCTTCAAGCCCTCGAACGGTTTCGTCGTGACGCTCAAGGATCCGGCGCCGCGCGGCTGGGCGCCCGGACTGTGGTGGCGGCTGGGACGCCGCCTGGGCGTCGGCGGGTCCGTGGACGGGCGCGCGGCGCGCGAGATGGCCGACCTGATCGCGGTGATCAAGGCCGGCCACCTGCCCGAGCCGGACGAGGACTGATCCCCCTCAAAGCCCCTTCGACTGGTAGCTGAGCGCCACGCGCTCGATCGCCACCAGATAGGCCGCGACCCGCAGATCCTCGACATCCTGGCGGCTGTGCCAGACCTCCCGCATCGCCTGATAGGCGCCGCGCATGGTGTCATCCAGACCCGAGCGCACCAGTTCCAGTTCCCCCGCCCCGCGCAGGTATTTCTGCTTGAACCCGTCCGACAGCGTCCATTTCAGGTCGTGGCTGGCCGAAAGCCGCTCCAGCTCGTCCACCAGGATCAGGTGCCGCGCCTCTTCCTGCCGGCGCTGCATCCGGCCGAAGCGGATATGGCTCAGGTTCTTCACCCACTCGAAATAGCTGACCGTAACCCCGCCCGCATTGGCGTACATGTCGGGAATGATGACGCAACCGCGCTTGCGCAGCACCTCGTCGGCGCCGGCCGTGACCGGGCCGTTCGCGGCCTCGACGATCAGCGGCGCGCGGACACGCTCGGCGTTGCCCATGTTGATCACGCCCTCCAGCGCGGCCGGGATGAGGATGTCGCACGGATGCTCCAGCACCTCGGCCCCCTCCTCGACGAAGGTGGCGCCGGGAAAGCCGCGCACGCCGCCCGTCTCGGCGATGTGCAGGCGCAGGGCCGCGACGTTCAGCCCCTTTTCGTCGATCACCGCGCCGTCCCGCTCGATCACGGCGGTGATGCGGGCGCCGTCCTCCTCGGACAGGAACTGCGCCGCATGGTAGCCGACATTGCCAAGTCCCTGCACGATGATCCGCTTGCCGTCGAGCGTGCCCGAAAGCCCTGCCTTCGCCACGTCCTCGGGGTGGCGGAAGAACTCGCGCAGGGCGTATTGCACGCCGCGCCCCGTCGCTTCCGTCCGGCCCTGGATGCCGCCGGCATGGGTCGGCTTGCCGGTGACGCAGGCGGCGGCGTTGATGTCGGTGGTGTTCATGCGCCGGTACTGGTCGGCGATCCAGGCCATCTCGCGCTCGCCGGTGCCCATGTCGGGGGCGGGCACGTTCTGGGCCGGGTGGATCAGGTCGCGCTTGATCAGTTCATAGGCGAAGCGGCGGGTGATCTGTTCCAGCTCGTGCGGCTCCCATTGCCGGGGATCGATGCAGAGCCCCCCTTTCGAGCCGCCGAAGGGCGTCTCCACCAGCGCGCACTTGTAGGTCATCAGCGCGGCCAGCGCCTCTACCTCGTCCTGGTTCACGGACGTTGCATAGCGGATGCCGCCCTTGACCGGCTCCATGTGCTCGGAATGGACGGAACGGTATCCGGTGAAGGTGTGCAGCTCGCCCCGCAGGCGCACGCCGAAACGCACCGTGTAGGTGGCATTGCAGACGCGGATCTTCTCCTTCAGGCCGGGCGGTATGTCCATCAGCGCGGCGGCCCGGTTGAACATGATGTCGACGGACTGGCGGAACGACGGCTCGAGCGCGTGCTGCATGATGGAATGTCCCTTCGCGAAATGTCGTTGTCGTTGGCCACAGGCTAGCAGCAAGGTCTTGACGCGAACAAGACAAAGGGCGCGCGGCTCAGCTTCCGCGGGGCTTCGCGCGGCGCGTCGGCTCTGCGGTCAGGGGATCGTCGGGCCAGGGGTGGCGCGGATAGCGGCCGCGCATGTCCTTGCGCACATCGCCATAGCTCGACCGCCAGAAGCCCGGCAGGTCCGAGGTGGTCTGCACCGGGCGCTGCGCCGGCGACAGAAGCGTGATCTGCAACGGCACCCGCGCAGCACCCAGCAGGGGATGGCTGTCCATCCCGAACAGCTCCTGCAGGCGGACGGCGGCGCAGGGCGCCTCGCCCGAGTAGTCGATCCGGACCCGGGTGCCGGTCGGCGCGGTGAAATGCGTGGGCGCCATCCGCTCGATCGCGGCCATCCCGTCGGCCCCCAGCCGCGCGGAAAGCGGGCCATGCAGGTCCAGCGCGCAGACCTCGGCGAAGCTGCGCAGCCCCATGAGCCAGGGGGCAAGCCAGTCCTCCAGCGTCTCCAGCAGCGCCGCATCGGACAGGTCCGGCAAGCCCTCGGCCCCCACCCAGCACGCCCGCGCGCGCAGGCCCTGCGCCGCATCGGTCCAGCCGAGACAGCCAAGCCCAAGGTCGCGGATCCCGTCCAGATAGGCCGGGATCCGGGCGTCATCCGGCGCATCCGTCCAGTTCCGCGAGGACAGGACCAGCGCGAACAGCCGCTCCTCGATCCGCGCCTCGACCTGGCGGTGCCGCCGCGACCAGCGGCAGACCCGTTCCTCGACGATCTGGGGCGCGTAGAGCGCGCGCAACGCGCCCTCGGTCAGCGGCAGGGCGGCCCGGATGCGCGCATCGCGCCGCGCGCCGTCGAGATCCGTCGCCACCAGCAGGCGCTGGGCTGCAAAGGGATCGCCCGCATCGAGCTGCGCGCCGCTGCCCCCCGACATCAGGTAGCGCGGCGCCTCTCCGTCGCGGCGCAGCGCGATGCGGTCGGGATAGGCCAGCGCAGCCAGCGCGCCGGGGGAAAGCGCGGCGGGGCCCGCGTGCACCAACCGGCGCAGGCGCGCGGCTTCGGTCCGGATCTCGGCCAGCCGCGCGGGATCGGCCTGCCAGGGCCGTTCGGCGGCAAATCGCTTCGGATCGCGCAAGGCTTCCAGCCGCAGGCCCAGGTCGGCGGGCAGCGGGGCCGCGCCCCGACGCAGCGGGTCGCGCGCCTCGATCAGCGCGGCCAGGTCGGCCGCCTCGCGCCCGCCTTCCAGCAGCATCCGCGCCAGCCGGGGATGCACCGGCAGCGCCGCCATCGCGCGGCCCCGCGCGGTCAGCCCGCCCCTTTCGTCCAGCGCGCCCAGCTCGGCCAGCAACTCCCGTGCCAGCGCAAAGGCCGCCGGCGCGGGTGGCGTGAGGAACGGCAGCGCCGCCGGGTCCGCGGCACCCCAGACGGCAAGCTCCAGCGCCAGCGGCACCAGGTCCGCCACCTCGATCTCGGCCGGGGGAAAGGCGGCCAGCGCGCCCTCCTCACCTTTCGTCCAGAGCCGGTAGCACACGCCCTCGGCCACGCGGCCCGCGCGGCCCGCGCGCTGGGTGGCCTCGGCCCGGGTCACGCGCTCGGTGACCAGCCGCGACATGCCCGTGGCCGGGTCGAGCCGCACCCGCCGCGCGCGGCCGCAATCGACCACCACCCGCACGCCCGGGATGGTCAGCGAGGTTTCCGCGATGGCAGTGGCCAGCACCAGCTTGCGCCGACCCTCCGCGGCCGGGGCCAGCGCGCGGCGCTGCGCGGCGAAGGGCAGCCCGCCATGCAGCGGCGCCACCTCCACCCCTGCCGGCGTTCCGAGAAGCCCGGCAACGGCCCCGATCTCGCGCTGGCCGGGCAGGAAGACCAGCACGTCGCCCCCGGTCGCGGCCAACGCCTCCTCCACAAGCGCCGCCGCCGCGCGCTCGAAGGCGGGGCCGGTCATCAGCCCCGGGCCCAGCGGGCGGTCGCGCCAGCGGATCTCCACCTCGAAGCCGCGCCCCTCGGACGTGACGACCGGCGCATCGCCCATCAGCGCGGCCACGGGACCCGCATCCAGCGTGGCCGACATCGCCACCAGCTTCAGGTCGGGGCGCAGGGCGGCGCGGATTTCCAGGCACAGGGCCAACCCCAGATCGGCCTGGAGCGAGCGTTCGTGGAATTCGTCGAAGATCACGCAGCCGATGCCCGACAGCTCGGGGTCGGACTGGATCATCCGGGTCAGGATCCCCTCTGTCACCACCTCGATCCGGGCGCCCGGCCTTGCCTCGCCGCGCATCCGGTAGCCCACATCCTGGCCCGGCGCCTGGCCCAGGCTTTCCGCCAGCCGCTCGGCCGCGGCGCGGGCCGCCACGCGGCGCGGCTCCAGCATCAGGATGCGGCCCTCGACCAGCCCGGGCCCCAGCAGCGCCAGCGGCACCTGCGTGGTCTTGCCCGCGCCCGGCGGGGCCTGGAGCACGCAAAGCCCGGTCCCGCGCAAGGCGTCCACGACCGCGCCCAGCACCGGCGCGATCGGCAATGTCGGATCGAGCGATACCCCTCTCGCGGTCACGAAGCCCTACCTGCGGCGGGCGACGGCCTTTCCGATCACGCTGTCGGTCTCGATTGCCATGACCCGCATCTGCCCATTGGCTTCCCGGTAGTGGATGGTGAAGGGGAAATCCACCTTCTCTGCCATCTGCCCCGGCGAATAGCCGGCCACGCGGCTGTAGGTGCCGCTGCAGACGAACCCCTCGCCGCGCGCCTGCCGCGGGCCGATCACCAGCCGCGAGCGGCGGCGCCCGTCATAGATCTCGATGCCACGGTCGCAGGCAGCGCCCACCGGCTGATCGGCCAGCACGGCAAAGGCCGCGCTGATCGGATCCAGCACGCCGCGCTGTTCCTGCGGGACGATGTCGAAGGGGCGCGGTTTGCGCACGGGCGTCAGCGTCACTTCGCGCACCTGCGCGCCCTGGTAGCGGATCGCCGTCTCGGCCCGGTCGCCCCGATCCTCGCGGTAGCCGTCATAGATGACCGGCTGCAACGCGCCGTCGGACAGGATCCGGCCCGAGGCGACCCCACCGAAGCCGAAGCTGAACAGCGCGCCGATCAGCCCGCCGCCGCGCACCTCGCCGCGTGCGGTATAGGCCGCGCCCTCGACATTCGCGGCAAGGTCCATGGTGCCCACATGCAGGCCACTGACCGAGACGTCGTAGAACTGCCGCGTCTCCTGCGCCGGGGCCTGACCGGCGAACATCACGGCACCGAGCATCACCACGGCATTCCGGAGAAATCCCTTTGGCATCCCGCGCATCGATCCCTCTCTCTTGTTTCCTGCCGGCCCCGGCACTGGACAGCCGCGACCCCGGCGGACCATAAGGCAGGATAGCGCGGCATGGCACGGGCAAACCTCCCACGAAGGCGTGAGGGCGATCAAATTGGACGACAGAGTCGAAACACTCGCCACGGGCGTCAGGGCGGGCGAGCGGCGGGCGCTGGCCAAGGCGATCACGCTGATCGAATCGCGCCGCCCGCAGGATCGCCCCGCCGCCGAGGCGCTGCTTGCGGCCCTTGGCACGGGCGATGGCGACAGCCTGCGTATCGGGCTGACCGGCACGCCGGGCGTCGGCAAGTCCACCTTCATCGAGGCGCTGGGGCTTCAGCTGATCGCGGCGGGCCACCGCGTCGCGGTGCTGGCGGTGGACCCGTCCTCGGCGCGCTCGGGCGGCTCGATCCTGGGCGACAAGACCCGCATGGAACGGCTCTCGCGCGCGCCCGAGGCGTTCATCCGACCCTCGCCCGCGCAGGACCAGCTGGGCGGCGTCGCCCGCCGCACCCGCGAGACGATCCGCCTGGTAGAGGCGGCGGGCCATGACATCGTGCTGGTCGAGACGGTGGGCGTCGGCCAGTCGGAAACGCTGGTCGCCGGCATGACCGACATCTTCGTGCTGCTGCTCGCGCCTGCGGGCGGCGACGAACTGCAGGGCGTGAAGCGTGGAATCATGGAACTCGCCGATCTCGTTCTCGTGAACAAGGCCGACGGCGCGCTGGAATCGCAGGCCCGGGCCACCCGCGCGGACTATGCCGGGGCGCTGCGCCTGATGCGGCCGCGGCCCGACGACCCGCCCGGCTATCCGGCGGCGCTGACCGTGTCGGCCGCCACCGGCGCGGGCCTGCCCGAGGCGTGGCAGGCGGTAGAGCGGCTGGCCCGGGCGCGCAGCGCGTCCGGCGCGCGGGCGCGGCGCCGGGCCGAACAGGACCTGAGCTGGTTCCGCGAGGAATTGCTGGCCATGCTGCGCGACCATGTCGCCTGTGCCCCGCGGCTGGCAAGGCTGGGCGCGGCGCTCGAATCCGACATCGCGCAAGGACACCGAACCCCGCCCGCGGCGGCAGCGGCCCTGATGCGGGCGCTTCTTTCCGGGCGGGACGATCCGGGCGCAGCGGCTGCATCGGCCCTTGACGATCGGCCGGAAGCCCCCTAAAGACCGGGCTTCGAATTTGCGGCGCTCCGCGTGGGCGCCCCGGCTCTGTCGCGGGCAACCCGGATAAAGGGTGGTGCGTGGCACGGACCGGATCCGAACGTGAAACGCTAGATCGAACTCAGGCAACGCGGCATGGCCGCGGCCATGTAAACGAAGGACCCGACCCATGTCCCGTCGCTGCGAACTGACCGGCAAAGGCGCCCTCGTTGGCAACAACGTCAGCCACGCCAACAACAAGTCCAAGCGCCGCTTCCTGCCGAACCTGAACGACGTGACGCTGATGAGCGAAACGCTGGGCCGGTCGGTGAAGCTGCGCATCTCGGCCCATGCCCTGCGCTCGGTCGATCACCGCGGCGGGCTGGACGCCTTCCTCGCCAAGGCGAAGGATGACGAACTGTCGCCCCGCGCGCGCGACCTCAAGAAGGAAATCGCCAAGGCCGTCGCCGCGAACTGAGCGGCTGCCGCAGGCAGGTAACGTAACGGGCGCCCTTCGGAAGAAGCGGCGCCCGTTCCGATTCCGTGCACCATGCGTCTGCGGGCCCCGCTCAGCCGGTGCAGAACTGCTCCGCCGCCTCGCCCCAGGCGCGGTAGCGGGCCATGAAGTCCTGCGCCGCCCGGCCGCGCTGCGACTCGATCTCGTGGAAATGGTCCGGGTCCTGGATGATCCGGGCCGCACGCTCCTGGTCGCGGGGGGTCAGGAACTGGTTCGCCAGCGCCTGCGAGCAGGCACAGACCGCGGGGCCGGGCGAGCGCGCGGAACTCAGGCAGGCCCGCTCGGTCGGGCCCGCGGCGGCAGGTGCGGCGCCGGTGACGGCTGCCAGAAGAACGAATGCCTGAAATCGGTGACGCATCCCGCCTCGTGGGTCCGGTGGCTCAGTCCTGCCCGAATGTGCCGCACGCCCCTGCCCTGTCAAGCTTGACCCGGGCGCGTCCCGGTCACATCTTCGCCGCCATGACACGCGTGCTTTTCGTCTGCCTCGGCAATATCTGCCGCTCGCCCACCGCCGAGGCGGTGTTCCGCACCCGCGCCTCGGCCACGGGCCTTGCGGCTCAGGCCGACAGCGCCGGCACCGGGGACTGGCATGTGGGCGATCCTCCCTACGGCCCGATGCAGCAGGCGGCGCGCGAGGCGGGCTACGAGATGTCGGACCTGCGCGCCCGCCAGGTGAGCGCGGAGGACTTCCACCGCTTCGACCTGATCCTCGCCATGGACGAGAAGAACCTCGCCGATCTGGAACGCATCCGCCCCGTGGGCGCCCGCGCCCGGCTGGCGCTGTTTCTCGAACATGCGCCGGATCTGGGCCGGTCGGTGCCCGATCCCTACTACACGCGGGATTTCACCGGGGTGCTCGGCCTGATCGAGACGGCGACGGATGCGCTGATCCACCGCCTGCGCGCCGCTTGACGGCACCCTGAATCCACCGCATATGCGGCGGCATGACCGATCTCGCCCATATCCGCAATTTCTCGATCGTCGCGCATATCGACCACGGGAAATCCACGCTCGCCGACCGCCTGATCCAGATGACGGGGACGGTGGCCGACCGCGACATGAAGGAACAGCTGCTCGACGCCATGGACATCGAGCGCGAGCGCGGCATCACCATCAAGGCCAACACCGTGCGCCTGGAATACAAGGCGCAGGACGGCGAACACTATGTGCTGAACCTGATCGACACGCCGGGCCATGTGGACTTCGCCTACGAGGTCAGCCGCTCGATGCAGGCGGTAGAGGGTTCGCTCCTGGTCGTCGATGCCTCCCAGGGGGTCGAGGCGCAGACGCTCGCCAACGTGTACCAGGCGATCGACGCCGACCACGAGATCGTGCCGGTCCTGAACAAGATCGACCTTCCGGCGGCCGAGCCCGAGCGGGTGAAGGCGCAGATCGAGGATGTGATCGGCATCGACGCTTCCGACGCGGTGGAGATCTCGGCCAAGACCGGCATCGGCATCGACCGGGTGCTGGAGGCCATCGTCACCCGCCTGCCGGCGCCCAAGGGCGACCGCAACGCGCCGCTCAAGGCGATGCTGGTGGACAGCTATTACGACAGCTACCTGGGCGTCGTCGTGCTGGTGCGCATCATCGACGGCGTGATGAAAAAGGGCGACCGCATCCGCATGATGAAGACGGGCGGTCTTTACCAGATCGACCGCCTCGGCGTGTTCCGCCCGGCGATGCAGGACATCGCGGAACTGGGCCCGGGCGAGATCGGGTTCCTGACCGCCTCGATCAAGCTGGTGCGCGACACCCGCGTCGGCGACACCATCACGACCGAGAAGAAGGGCTGCGAAAAGGCGCTTCCGGGCTTCAAGCCCTCGGTCCCGGTGGTGTTCTGCGGCCTTTTCCCGGTGGACGCCAACGACTTCGAGGATCTGCGCGACGCCATCGAGAAGCTGCAACTGAACGACGCAAGCTTCACCGCCGAGATGGAAACCTCCGCCGCGCTCGGCTTCGGCTTCCGCTGCGGCTTTCTGGGGCTTCTCCATCTCGAGGTGATCCGCGACCGGCTGGAGCGGGAATACGACATCGACCTGATCACCACCGCGCCCTCGGTGATCTACAACATCTACATGACCGACGGCTCCATGAAGGAGTTGCACAACCCCGCCGACATGCCCGACCCGGTCAAGATCGACCATATCGAAGAGCCGCGCATCAAGGCGACGATCCTCGTGCCCGACGAGTATCTCGGCGACGTGCTCAAGCTCTGCCAGGACCGTCGCGGCGTGCAGCTCGACCTGACCTATGCCGGGCAGCGCGCGATGGTCGTCTATGACCTGCCGCTGAACGAGGTGGTGTTCGACTTCTACGACCGGCTGAAGTCCGTGACCAAGGGCTATGCCAGCTTCGACTACCAGATGATCGGCTACCAGGAGGACGCGCTGCAGAAGATGCAGATCCTGGTCAACGACGAGCCGGTGGACGCGCTTTCCGTCATGGTCCACCGCACCCGCGCCGAGGCGCGCGGCCGCGCCATGTGCGAGAAGCTGAAAGAGCTGATCCCCCAGCACATGTTCAAGATCCCGATCCAGGCGGCCGTCGGCGGCCGGATCATCGCGCGCGAGACGATTTCCGCTTTACGCAAGGACGTGACCGCCAAGTGCTACGGCGGCGACGTCACCCGTAAGAAGAAGCTTCTGGAAAAGCAGAAGGCCGGCAAGAAGCGCATGCGCCAGTTCGGCAAGGTCGAGATCCCGCAGGAAGCGTTCATCTCGGCGCTGAAGATGGATGGGTGACTATTCTGACAAGTCGGGCCACGGGAAAACGCGTGGCCCTTCTCGCTCCGGATTATCTAGACGGACCTGGAAAGCCCCTGGCACTGGAGTGCCAGCCCCTCCTTGGCACTCATAGCGCGTTCCATGATTGCCGAGTTCCGGTCTATTCTGGCTTGTTCCGCAGCAGGGCTGATCGGAACAGGGACTTCAACCTTTTGCTTTGCGGGCTGCGAGCAAGGGATCGTGACGCCGTCGACTTTGCACTGACCAATAGTCGTAGTATTCACTTCACTCTCAAAAATCGTGTATCCGCGGGACAGGTTCTGCTCAGCTTCTTGAATTTGCTCCCTCGCCTCTCGGATCTCGGCATCATACGATGCCATGTCACCTCTTTTTTCGGCCATGCACTGATCGTAAGGCGACATGGTACATCCAGATGCCACCATACAAAGAGCACCGACCAATATTTTCGTTTTCATATTTCTCTTAACCTTCTTATTCCGGTTGCAGCCAATGCAGGGGATGCAATCCATGCCTCTGGCTACGGTTTCCAGTCGCTGGTTAACGTAGCCTAGGTTTTGACTTGCAAGGCTACGCTACCAAAACGGCCATAAGGGCACACCGCGGCAGAATTTTTTCAAACCATGTCAGAAAATTGGCAATATGTGGGCATCGCGATCCAACATTTGTCGACCTGACATGAAGCAGAGTGGTCATGAAAAACCCGCTCATCCTGCTCGCCCTCCTCATCCTCGGCTGGCTTGCCTGGACCGAGTACGCCCCCCGCTCGGGCCTGCCCACGGCAGGCGGAGGTTTCCGCGCGCCCGACGGGCCGCGCCCCCCGGCAGCACCCACCATCGTCAACCGCGGCATCGGGGATGCGGCGCGCGAGATCGGGAACTGACGCGCCTCAGCGCTTGGCGCCGCGGGCGGCTTCGGGATGCTGGGCCATGAAATGCCTGAGCGCCTGAAACAGGGTGCGGGCGTGCGAAAGGTCGTCGCGGTGCAGCGCCTCGCGGATGTCCTCGCAGATCATCTGCTGGATGCGGGCGGGCCCGTGCGCCTCGTGCATCACATAGGAGGCCAGCGCCGCCGCCGGCGCCAGCTCCATATGCTCATGCTCGGCGATCGCCGCCACCTCGTCCTCGGTGAGGTCGGTCATGCCGACGATATCCTCGATCGAGATCATCGCCCCCTCCGCGTCCCCGGGCACAAGCGTGCCACGGGACGCGGAGGGGGGAATTGCGCGCGGTCAATCGGCGCGGATCAGATCTTCTCGCCCTTCAGCACCCGCAGGCGCTGGATCAGGCTGGACGTATCCCAGCGCCCGCCGCCCAGCTGCTGCACGTCGGCGTAGAACTGGTCCACCAGCGCCGCCACGGGCAGCGACACGCCGATCTGCCTGGCGGTGTCGAGCGAGATGCCCAGGTCCTTGCGCATCCAGTCGACCGCGAAGCCGAAGTCGAACTTGCCGTCCACCATGGTCTCGGCCCGGTTCGACAGCTGCCAGGACCCGCCCGCGCCCTGCGCGACCAGTGCCGCGACCTGCTTGGCGTCAAGCCCCGCGGCGGTCGCGAAATGCAGCCCCTCGGAAATGCCCTGCACGATGCCCGCGATGCAGATCTGGTTGACCATCTTGGTCAGCTGGCCCGCCCCCGCCTCGCCGAAGCGGATGGTCGCCTTGGCATAGGCATCCATCACCGGCTTGGCCTTGTCGAAGGCGTCCTCGGTGCCGCCGCACATGATCGCGAGCTGGCCGTTCTCGGCCCCCGCCTGCCCGCCCGATACCGGCGCATCGACGAAGCCCAGCCCCTTGTCGGCGGCCGCCGCCGCGATCTCGCGCGCCACCTGCGCCGAGGCGGTGGTGTGATCGACCAGCACCGCGCCCGCCTTCATGCCCGCAAGCGCGCCGTTCTCGCCGAAGATGACAGAGCGCAGGTCGTCGTCATTGCCGACGCAGGACATGACGAAGTCGCAGCCCTCGGCGGCTTCGCGCGGCGTCTCGGCAAAGGCGCCGCCATGCTGGGCGGCCCATTTCTCCGCCTTGGCCGTGGTGCGGTTGTAGACCGTCACCTCGTGCCCCTTCGCCTTCAGATGTCCGGCCATGGGATAGCCCATGACGCCCAGACCCAGGAATGCAACCTTGGCCATGCTCTCTTTCCTCCATTCCGCTGCGTAAGCCTCGGGCGTGTTATAATGCCGTGGCCGCGGGGGGAAACCCCCCGCAGACAAGCCGCCCGAATGCCGCCGACAAGCCGATTGACAAATCGCCCCGCCATGTCGCTTCATCGCGTCATGCCCAAGTTCATCGTTTATTTCGTGAAATACGTGGATGCGGTGAACTACCGGGTCGGGCGGTTCGCCATGTATGGCATCTTCGTCATGATGGCGATCCTGCTCTGGTCGTCGATTTCCAAGACCTTCTTCACGCCGTCGCTCTGGACGCTTGAAATGGCGCAGTTCGCGATGGTGGCCTATTACATCCTGGGCGGCCCCTATTCGATCCAGCTCGGCTCGAACGTGCGGATGGACCTGCTCTACGGTGGCTGGAGCCTGCGCAAGAAGGCCTGGGTCGACGCCTTCTCGGTGTTCTGCCTGCTGTTCTTCCTCGTGGTGCTGCTGTGGGGCGGGTTCAGTTCCACCGCCTATTCGCTGGAATACGGCGAGCGCAGCCCAACCGCGTGGCGCCCGCAGATGTGGCCGATCAAGGTCATCATGTGCGCGGGCATCCTGCTAATGCTGCTGCAGGCGCTCTCGGAACTGTTCAAGGACATCGCCCGCATCCGCAACGTGGAACTCTGAGATGCCGCCGCACCCCCTGCCCCGCCTTCCACTTTCCTCAAATATCCCCGCCGGAGGCTCCGGCGCCGCCGCGGGCCCCGCGTCGGCATTCATGGGCGCTGGCCGCTGATGTCCTACGAACTCATAGCCATCCTGATGTTCAGCACCATGATGCTGATGCTGATGACGGGCCAGCGCGTGTTCGGCGCGATCGGCGCCGTGGCGGCGCTGGGGGCGGTATTCCTCTATGGCACCGGCGGGGTGGAGATCCCCTTCTCGGCCGCGATCAAGCTGATGAAATGGTATCCGCTGCTGACGCTGCCGATGTTCATCTTCATGGGCTATGTGCTCAGCGAAAGCCGCATCGCGGACGACCTTTACCGGATGTTCCATGTCTGGATGGGGCCGGTTCCCGGCGGGCTGGCCATCGGGACCATCGGGCTGATGGTGCTGATCTCGGCCATGAACGGGCTGTCGGTCGCGGGCATGGCGATCGGGGCGACCATCGCGCTGCCCGAGCTGCTCAAACGCGGCTACGACAAGCGCATGGTCACGGGGGTGATCCAGGCGGGCAGTTCGCTGGGCATCCTCGTGCCCCCCTCGGTGGTGCTGGTGCTCTACGCGATGATCGCGCGCCAGCCGGTGGGCCAGCTGTGGCTCGCGGGCGTCATGCCGGGGCTGATGATGGCCACGATGTTCGTGATCTACATCTGGGTCCGCTGCCGCATCCAGCCGCATCTGGGCCCGGTGCTGCCCCCCGAGGAACGCAACGTCCCCATGGCCGAGAAGCTTCGGCTGCTGCGCGCAGGCCTGCTGCCGCTGGCGATCTTCTTCACCATGATGTTCCCCTTCATCAACGGCTGGACCTCGCTGGTGGAAAGCTCGGCCATCGGCGCGCTGACGGCCTTCATGGCGGCAGTGGTCAAGGGGCGGATGACCCGCGCGGTGTTCGAGACCTCGGTCCGCCAGACGCTGGCCATCACCTGCATGTTCATGTGGATCATCCTGGCCGCCCTCGCCTTCGGCGCGATCTTCGACGGGCTGGGGGCCGCGCGCGCGCTCGAGAACCTGTTCGTGGGCGAGCTGGGCCTCAGCCCCTGGGTCATCCTGATCCTGATGCAGCTCAGCTTCCTGCTGATGGGCACCTTCCTGGACGATACCGCGATGCTGGTGATCGTGGCGCCGCTCTATGTGCCGCTGGTGGCGGGGCTCGGCTTCGACCTGATCTGGTACGGGGTGCTCTACACGATCACGACCCAGATCGCCTACATGACGCCGCCCTTCGGCTACAACCTGTTCCTGATGCGCGCGATGGCGCCGAATGACGTGACGCTGGCCGACATCTACCGCTCGATCATTCCGTTCGTCGCGGTGATGCTGCTGGCGCTGACGCTTGTGATGGTGTTCCCGCAGATCGCCCTGTGGCTGCCGGAAATGGTATATTCGAAATGACACAAGAGCCGCGCGACAGCGGCCGTAATTGCAACGAGCACGTTAAGGCCCAGGCTTCGACAAGGAGGACGAAATGACAACCAGACGCAAGTTCCTGACTTCCGCCGGTGCGGTGGGCACCGCCGCCCTGGCCGCCCCGGCGGTCCATTCGCAGAGTACGATCCGCTGGCGCATGCAGACCTATGCCGGCGCGGCGCTGGCCGAGCATGTGATCGTCCCGGCGATCAACAGCTTCAACAAGATCGCAGGCGAGCGCATGCAGATCGAGCTGTTCTTCGCCGACCAGCTGGTCCCCACCGGAGAGCTGTTCCGCGCCATGCAGCGCGGCACGATCGACGCGGTGCAGTCCGATGACGACTCGATGGCCTCGCCCACGGAAGTGACGGTCTTCGGCGGCTACTTCCCCTTCGCCAGCCGCTACTCGCTCGATGTGCCGGTGCTGTTCAACCAGTATGGCCTGAAGGAGATCTGGGAAGAGGAATACGCCAAGGTCGGCGTCAAGCACATCTCTGCCGGGGCCTGGGATCCCTGCCATTTCGCCACCAAGGATCCGATCAACAGCCTGGCCGACCTGCAGGGCAAGCGCGTCTTCACCTTCCCCACCGCGGGCCGGTTCCTGGCGCAGTTCGGCGTGGTCCCCGTGACCCTTCCCTGGGAGGACATCGAGGTCGCGGTCCAGACCGGCGAACTTGACGGCGTCGCCTGGTCCGGCATCACCGAGGATTACACCGTGGGCTGGGCCGACGTGTGCAACTACTTCCTCACCAACAACATCTCGGGCGCCTGGATCGGACATTTCTTCGCCAACATGGACCGCTGGAACGAGGTGCCCGAGGATCTGCAGGAACTGCTGCGCGTCTGCATGGACCAGTCGCACTACTACCGCCAGTGGTGGTACTGGGGCGGCGAGGCGGACCTGCGCGTGAACGGCACCAAGATGGAGCTGACCACCATCCCCGACGCGGAATGGGCGCAGGTCGAGCAGGCGGCGAACGCCTTCTGGGACGAGATCGCCTCCGAATCCGAGACGAAGGCCCGGATCGTCGGCATCATCAAGCAGTACAACGACGCCATGGCCAAGGCCGGGCGCCCCTACCGCTACACCTGATCCCCCGCGCGAAGGGGACAGGACCGGCCGGCCCGCAACGCGGGCCGGTCCGCGCCGGACGGGTCCGGTAACAAGAACACGAGAGGGACATCATGGCCGCGCCGCTGAGCCTGCAAGAGCTGACCGCCGCCGTCGAGGCAGGCGAAATCGACACCGTCATCATGGCGCAGGTGGACATGCAGGGCCGCCTGATGGGCAAGCGATTCCACGCGAGCCACTTCCTCGAATCCGGCGTGCACGAGACGCATTCCTGCAACTACCTGCTGACCGTCGACATGGAGATGGAGCCGGTTCCGGGCTTCAAGTCCGCCTCCTGGGCGACGGGCTATGGCGACTACATGATGAAGCCCGACCTCTCCACCCTGCGGCGGATCCCCTGGCAGGAGGGGGCGGCGCTGGTGATCTGCGACATCATGGACCACCACGGCCATGACGACATCGCCGTCTCGCCCCGCGCGATCCTCAAGCGCCAGCTGGCCCGCGCCCATGCGATGGGCTTCCAGCCGATGATGGCGTCCGAGCTGGAATTCTACCTGTTCGAGGACAGCTACGCGCAGGCGCATTCAAAGGGCTATCGCGGGCTGACCCCCGTCAGCACCTACAACGAGGATTACCACCTCTTCCAGACCACCAAGGAAGAGGGGGTGATGCGCGCCATCCGCAACGGGCTTTTTGGGGCGGGCATCCCGGTCGAGAACTCCAAGGGAGAGGCCTGGGCCGGGCAGGAAGAGATCAACGTCAAGTATGCCGACGCGCTGAGTGCCGCCGACAACCACGTCATCACCAAGACCGGCGTGAAGGAAATCGCCTGGGCACATGGCCAGGCCGCGACCTTCATGGCGAAATACGACTTCAGGGCCGCGGGCTCTTCGTCGCACATCCACCAGAGCCTGTGGTCCACCGACGGGCGCATCCCGCTGTTTCTCGACCCCGACGGCGAATACGGCATGTCGGAAACCATGCGCCACTACGTCGCCGGGCTGCTTGCCCACGCCTCCGAGGTGACGGCCTTCCTTGCGCCCAACATCAACTCCTACAAGCGCTTCCAGGCCGGCACCTTCGCGCCGACGAAAGCGGTCTGGAGCCGCGACAACCGCACCGCCGGCTACCGGCTGGTCGGCGAGGGCACCAAGGCCATCCGCATCGAGAACCGCGTCGGCGGGGCGGACCTGAACCCCTATCTCGCCTTCGCGGCGCAGATCGCGGCGGGGCTGGCGGGGATCGAGCAGAAGCTCGCGCTAGAGCCCGAATTCAGCGGCGACGCCTATTCCGCGCGCCGGGTCCGGGAAATCCCCAAGACCCTGCGCGAGGCGACGGTGGCGCTCAAACGCTCCGGGATGCTGCGCGCGGCGATGGGGGACGACGTGGTCGATCACTATGTCCACGCCGCCGAATGGGAACAGTTCGAATACGACCGCCGCGTCACCGACTGGGAGATCGCGCGCGGCTTCGAACGCTCCTGATCCGGCCTTGACTCCCCCCCGCGCGCGGGCGCATCGCTGATGCCGGCCGCGCCCGGCAGGGGCGCAGGAAAACGATACGTTCCGAGGGAAAAATGACCAAGCTCACCTGCATCTCGCCCATCGACGGCTCGGTCCATGCCGAACGCCCCGTTCTGTCGCTCGACGCGGCCCAGGCCGCCGTCGCCCGCGCGCGCAAGGCGCAGAAATCCTGGGCCGCGCGCCCGCTGTCCGAACGCATCGCGCTGGTCTCGGCCGGGGCCGAACGGCTGTGCGAGGGCGGCGATGCGGCGGTCGAGGAACTCGCGCGGATGATGGGCCGCCCCACCCGCTACGGCGGCGAATGGGGCGGCGTGAAGGAACGCACCGCCTACATGAGCCAGATCGCGGCCGAGACGCTGGCCCCCATGGTGGTCGAGAACAGCGCCCGCTTCGAACGCCGGATAGAGCGCGAACCCCACGGCGTCGTCTTCGTCATCGCGCCCTGGAACTACCCCTACCTGACCGCGATCAACACCATCGTGCCCGCACTGATCGCGGGCAACGCCGTGATGCTGAAACACGCGACGCAAACCCTGCTGGCGGGCGAGCGGATCGTGCGCGCCTTCACCGAGGCGGGCGTCCCGGCGGACGTGTTCCAGAACGTCTTTCTAGACCACGCCACGACCGAGGCGCTGATCGCCAGCCGCGCCTTCGGCTTCGTGAACTTCACCGGCTCGGTCAGGGGCGGGCAGGCGATCGAACGCGCCGCCGCCGGCACCTTCACGGCGCTGGGGCTGGAACTGGGCGGCAAGGATCCGGGCTACGTCATGGAGGACGCCGACCTCGACGCGGCCGTGGCCACGCTGATGGACGGGGCGATGTACAACTCCGGCCAGTGCTGCTGCGGGATCGAACGGATCTACGTCGTCGAAAGCCTGTATGACGCCTTCGTCGAGAAGTCCGTCGAACTGGTGAAGGGCTATGTTCTGGGCAACCCGCTGTCGCCCGACACCACCATCGGCCCGATGGCCAACCGCCGCTTCGCCGATACCGTTCGCAGCCAGACCGCCGAGGCCGTGGCCCAGGGCGCGGTGGCGCTGATCCCGACCTCTCCGGCGGATGACGGCGGCTGTTACCTGACGCCGCAGATCCTGGTGAACGTGGATCATTCCATGCGGGTGATGCGCGAGGAAAGCTTCGGCCCCGTGGTGGGCATCATGAAGGTCCGGGACGACGAGGAAGCGATCGAGCTGATGAACGATTGCGACTACGGCCTGACCGCCTCGCTCTGGACCCAGGACGCGGACCGCGCCGCGCGGATCGGCCGCCAGATCGAGACGGGGACCGTGTTCATGAACCGCTGCGACTATCTTGACCCGGCGCTGTGCTGGACCGGCTGCAAGGACACCGGCCGCGGCGCAGCCCTTTCGGTGCTGGGCTACCATTCGCTGACCCGGCCCAAATCCTTCCACCTTCGGAAAGCCCTCTGACATGAGCCTCACTGCCAACTGGTCCTACCCCACCGCCATCCGCTTCGGGGCGGGCCGCATCCGCGAGCTTGGCGCCGCCTGCGCGGCGGCCGGCATCCGGCGCCCGCTGCTGGTCACCGACCGCGGGCTTGCCGCACTTCCGCTGACCGCGCGCGTGCTGGACGTGATGGAGGAAGCGGGCCTGGGCCGCGCGGTGTTCGCGGAAGTGGACCCCAACCCGTCGGAGGTGAACCTGGAGGCGGGGCTGAAGGTCTACCGCGCGGGCGGCCATGACGGCGTGATCGCCTTCGGCGGCGGCTCGGGACTGGACCTGGGCAAGATGATCGCCTTCATGTCGGGCCAGACCCGGCCCGTCTGGGATTTCGAGGATATCGGCGACTGGTGGACCCGCGCCGATCCCGCGGGCATCGCGCCCATCGTGGCGGTGCCGACGACCGCCGGGACCGGGTCCGAGGTGGGGCGCGCGAGCGTCATCACCAACAGCCAAAGCCATGTAAAGAAGATCATTTTCCACCCCAGGGTGCTGCCATCGGTGGTGATCGCGGACCCCGAGCTGACCGTCGGCATGCCGCCCGCGATCACCGCGGGCACCGGCATGGACGCCTTTGCCCATTGCCTCGAGGCCTATTCCTCGCCCTTCTTCCACCCCATGAGCCAGGGCATCGCGCTGGAAGGCATGCGGCTTGTGAAAGACTACCTGCCGCGCGCCTATCATGACGGCACCGACATCGAGGCGCGGGCGCAGATGCTGGCCGCTGGGGGCATGGGCGCGGTGGCGTTCCAGAAGGGGCTGGGGGCGATCCACGCCGTCTCGCACCCGGTGGGGGCGCTCTACAACACGCACCACGGGACGACCAATGCGGTGGTGATGCCGATGGTGCTGGAGATGAACCGCGCGGTCATCGAGGAGCGCATCGAACGGGCCGCGGCCTATCTGGGCATCAAGGGCGGGTTTGACGGATTCTACCGCTTCGTCATGGACTTGCGGGCAGAGTTGAAGATCCCCGCGCGGCTGGGAGAGATGGGCGTGGGCCGGGACCGGATCGACCAGATGACCACCATGGCGCTGGATGATCCGAGCGCCGGGGGCAACCCGGTGGCGATGACGGAAGACAATACGCGGGCGCTGATAGAGGCTTGTATCTGAAGCGAAATCCGCGTCTGCAAAGCGTATGGAAAGTGTATGGCAAGCGTATGGCACCTTGCCATACGCGCGGGGGCGGATGATGGCGGGGGACGGTAACGCGTTTCCCATTCGCCCCGCCTGTGAGCGCGAGGCGGCTGCGGGCACGCTGACGCTGCGGCGGTCCATCGCGGACCGGGCCGCCGACAAGTCGGAAACGCCGGAGGGGCTGCGGCTGGTCAAGCCGTCCTGACGCGCCTCACTCCGGGCCGCCGGTCCCCTTGCGGGCGGGCGCGTCGAAGGTCGAACGTTTCAGGATCGTGCCCGCCTCGTCCACCGTGAAGCGGCAGGCGCGGCCCTCGTGATAGAAGCTGAGGCGCCAGCGGCCCGCATCCTGGTCCATCCCGGTCTCGCAGCGCGACACGATCCGGCCGTCGCGCATCCGGGTGCGCACCTCGGACGCCTTCAGACCGAAGGCCTCGGCCAGCAGCGTCGCATCGACCACGAAACCGTCGCCCTGCCGCTCGATCCCCGACACGGCCCCGCCCCCCGCTCAGGCCGCCACGGGGCGGTCGCGCAGGTCGTGGAGCACGCCCGAGGCGATTTCCAGGCTGCGGCGGCGGGCGGCGTGGTCGTGGATCATGCCGCTTACGATCACCTCGTCGGGGCGGTGGCGGGCGATGAGCGCGCCAAGCTGCGCCCGAAGGGTCGCGGGCGACCCGGTGGCGGAGCAGGACAGCGCCTGCTCGACACCGGCCATGACATGCGGCGGCACATGGGCTTCCACGTCGTCCACCGGGGCGGGCAGCTTGCCGGGCCGCCCGGTATGGAGCCGGGCGAAGGCGAGGATCTGCGAGGAGCGCAGGCGCACGGCCTCGGCGTCGGTGTCGGCTGCGGTGACGCCCACCGCCATCATGGCGTGGGGCCGGTCGAGCCATTCCGAGGGCTGGAAGGCGTCGCGGTAGATCGCCAGCGCCTGACCCAGGGCCGCGGGCGCGAAATGCGAGGCGAAGGCGTAAGGCAGGCCCAGATGGGCGGCAAGCTGCGCGCCGTACAGGCTGGAGCCGAGGATCCAGACCGGCACATGGGTGCCCGCGCCCGGAATGGCCTGCACCGGGGCGTCGGCGTTGTCCCCGAAATAGGAGAGCAGTTCGAGCACGTCTTGCGGAAAGCCGTCCTCGGGCGCCATGTGCCGGCGGAGCGCGCGGGCGGTCGCCATGTCGCCCCCCGGCGCGCGGCCGAGGCCAAGGTCGATCCGGCCGGGAAAGAGCGTGGCGAGCGTGCCGAACTGTTCGGCCACCACCAGCGGCGCGTGGTTGGGCAGCATGATGCCGCCCGCGCCGACGCGGATGGTGCGGGTCGCGGCGGCGACATGGCCGATCACCACGGCGGTGGCGGCGCTGGCGATGCCGGGCATGTTGTGATGCTCGGCCAGCCAGTAGCGGTGATAGCCCAGCCGCTCGGCCGTCTGCGCCAGATCGACGGTCGCGGCCAGCGCGTCGGCGGCGGTCCTGCCCTCGGGGATGGGCGCGAGATCGAGAACGGAAAAATGCTGCATGGGTGCCTCCGCCCCTGAAGCTATGCGCTTGGCGGGCCGAGGCCAAGGGGCGCTAGCCGTCGGGGCTGTCGGGGGTCCAGTGGCCGGTCAGGTCGCGGCCGAAGAATTCGGAATGGGGGTCGTTCATCACCAGTTCGAACATGCGTCTGGCGAGATGGGCGCGCAGCGTGCGGTAGCGCGGGTCGCTGCGCACGTCATAGGTCCAGCGCGGGCGCGGCAGGTCCACGTCGAGGGTTTCCATGATCCGGCCCGGGCGCGGGCCCATCAGCACGATGCGGTCGGCCAGAAGGATCGCCTCGTCCACGCTGTGGGTGACGAAGAGGACCATGGAGCGTTGCAGCATCCAGAGCCGCATCAGTTCGATCTGCATGAGTTCGCGGGTCTGCGCGTCGATGCTGGCGAAGGGCTCGTCCATCAGCAGGATGCGCGGCTCGCAGGCGAAGGCGCGGGCAAGTGCCACGCGCTGCTTCATGCCGCCCGACAGTTCGCGGGGATATGAGTCGGCAAAGCGCGAGAGGCCGACCATGGCGATGTAGCGGTCTGCCCGTTCCGCGCGTTCGGCGTCCGCGAGGGGAAGCGCCCGAAGCGCGAAATCCACGTTGGCGCGGACCGTGGCCCAGGGGATCAGGCGGAAGGACTGGAACACGAAGCCCATGTCGGGGCCGGGGCGGGCGGGGGCGCCAAAGACCTCGACGCTGCCGGCATCGGGCTGGATCAGCCCGTTGGCCAGCCGCAGGACGGTGGTCTTGCCGCAGCCCGACGGGCCCAGAAGGGCGACGAAGGTGCCGGGGCCCACGTCGAGGGTGATGTCGCTCAGCACGCGAAGCGGCTGGCCGTCGCGCGTGGCGAAGGTCTTGTCCACCCCCCGGAGCGAGAGTGCCCGCGGCACGGTGCCCGTGCCGCAGGGGGTGCCGCGCATGGCGTTCATCGGGCCGGCCTGTCCCCGGTTTCGTCCACGCCGAGTTGCGCGAGGACCGCGTCCACGATCGAGAAATCGGCCCATTGGTCAAGCGTCACCTTGGGGGTCGTGGCGAAATCCGCGGTCGCGTAGATCCAGTCCTGGGTGTAGCGCAGTTCGTCGGCGTTCATGCCGCCGTTCACGCTCCATGTGCCGGCGAAGGAGGTGGCGAGTTCCTGAAGCTGCTCGGGCGAGAGGTCGCCGCCGTAAGGCGCCATCGCGGCGGCCCAGGCGGCGGGGTCGTTCGAGAAGTCGCGCGAGAGGGTGACGAGCGCGCGGACCACCGCCTCGACATCGGCGCGGCGGGTGTCCAGCACCTGGCGGGGGACGACGTTCACCTTGTTCACCACCGGGGCCGCGGCGTAATAGGCGTCCTGGCCCACGAGGACGGAAAGCCCGGTCTTGTCGGGCAGCGACAGCCAGACGCCGATCGACATGGTGGTGGCGTCCACATGGCCCGCGGCCAGCGCCTGCGCGCGCACCGGCGGCTGGCCGAGGGCCAGGATGTCGAGGGTTTCCATGTCCACCCCCGCCGCCGCCAGCACCTTGGTGCTGAGCGAATGGTCGAGGCTGCCCAGCCGGCCCACGCCGAAGCTGTGGCCGGGAAGCTGCGCGGGGTCGGTGATGTCGGATTTCGCGGCGATCAGGAAGGGCAGCGACTTGTTGGGCGAGGTGACGGCCACCAGGTCGGCGCTGTCGGTGGCGGTCAGCTGGAGAAGCGCGTCGACGCCGATATTGGCCATGTCGCCCTCGCCCGCCTGGAGGGCGGCGACGGCCGACGGGGTCTGCTGGACGCGGACGAGTTCGACATCGACGCCCTCGCGCGCGAAGTAGCCAAGCTCCACGGCCAGGTCCATGACGGAGTTCGGCACGACGGGCGGCTCGAGATGGGTGACGACGAGGCGGAACGGCTCGGCGGTGGCGGCGGTGCCCAGCAGGCCCAGGGCCAGCAGGGCGGGGGCGAGTGCGTGTTTCATGGTTGGTGTCCCTCCGGTTTACGGGGTGTTGCCTGCCTCAGCCCTTGCCGCGCCAGCCTTCGAGGCGGCGTTCGGCCTGTCGCAGGATTTCGGTGACGACCACCCCGATCAGGGCGAGGGTGATCACGATGACGAGGTATTCGGCCATCCTGAAGGTGTTGCCGAAGAGCGCGAGCAGCCCCCCCAGGCCGCTGACGGCGGTGTAAAGCTCGGCCACCACGGTGTTGATCAGGCCGATGGTGGCCCCGATGCGCAGGCCCGCCACGGTGAAGGGCACGGCGCTGGGCAGGATGATGCGCCAGAAGATGCGCGCGCGGCTGGCGGCGACGGAGCGGGCCATCTCGATCAATTCGTCGTCCACCGCCTGCACGCCGGCATAGGTGTTGATGAGGATGGGCATGATCGCGCCGAGAAAGACGATGAAGACCTTGGCCTCCAGCCCGAGGCCGAGCAGCACGATGATGAGCGGGATGAAGGCCACGCGCGGGGTGGCGGCGAGGGCGAAGACGAAGATGTCGAGGGTCTTGCCGAGGATGCGGACGGTGCCCATCAGCACGCCCGCGGGGATCGCCACCAGCGCCGCCAGCGCGAAGCCGGTGAGATAGACCCTGAGCGTGTCGCCCACCGCCGACAGGAGCCGGCCGCTTTCGGCAAGGCGGCGGGCGGCGTCGAGCGTTTCCAGCGGGGTGGCGATCACGTTGCGCCCGACATTGGCGGCGGCGAGATACCAGAGCCCGACGAGGAGGACGAGAAAGGCCGTGCGCAGCAGCAGGATCATGCGATCACCCCCAGCGCGGGCCAGTCGCGCAGCAGCAGGTCGTGCAGCGGCGTCGCGGTCGAGACGGGCAGGTAGCGCCCGCCCGCGCCCTCGATCCGGGCGCGCAGATCGTCGCGGAAGGCCTGGGCCGTGCGGCGGAAGCGTTCGCAGACGGCCGCATCCAGCACCAGATCGACGGTGGCGCCGGTCTCGGGGTCGGCAAGGCGCAGGTCGCCCTGGGGCAGAAGCGCGGGGTCGGTGTCCTCGGGCGTCGCGATCTGGACGGCCCAGAGTTCCGCGCCAAGCCGGCGGACCAGCGGGCGGGGCAGATCGGCGATGTCCCACCAGTCGCTGAGCAGCAGCGTCAGCCCCCTGCCCTCGATCCTGCGGGCGGCGGCGGGCAGGCAGTCGCCCAGATCGCCGCCGGGCGCGGGCGCACGGTCGAGCCAGTCGAGCGCGCGATCCACGCAGGACGGGGTCTGGAACAGGGGCGACCAGTCGAGCCGTCCCTGCCCCGCGACGGCGAAGCGCAACTGGTCGCCGCCCGCCAGCGCGACATGGCCGAGAAGCGCCGCCAGTTCCAGCGCGTGGCGGTGGCGGCGGCGGTCCCCGATCAGCATGGAGGCGCTGGCGTCGATCAGGATGGTGACGGGAAGCTGGCGGTACACCTCGTATTCGCGGATATGGGCCTCGCCCAGCCGGGCATAGAGATGCGGATCGAGATGGCGCAGGTCGTCGCCCGGCTGGTAGGGGCGGTGTTCCATGAATTCGAGCCCCGGCCCCTTCTGGCGCGAGCGCCGCTCGCCGATCCCGCGCGAGGCCGGTGCCACGCGGGGGATCAGGCGGCGGCGCGACAGGCGGTCCAGAAGGGCGGGCGCGGGTCTCATGCGGCGGTTCCGGCGGCGAGGGGCTGGGATTGGCGCATCGGCGCGTCCGGCAGGCAGGGACGCGGGTCCGGCATGGGCTTCGCGTGTCCGCCCGTCTGCGAAATGGGGCGCCTGCGCAGCGGATGGCAGGGCCGGGCGGCGACGGGCCCCGGGCGGCCGGGCGTCGTGCTCATGTGGCAGCCCCCGGTCAGGGGCGCCTCGGGTGCGCTTAGAGGGCACGGGACATGGCCCTCGTGGGGGAGGCAGCCGGGGAGGTGGAGGCGCGGCGATCTCGGGGAGTCTCCGGTCGCGCGGGAGCAGTGATGCAGGTTTGCCGGTGGCAGGCTCATCGGGGTCGTCGCTGCGAGACTTTCTGGTGCCGGACGCGGATGGCGCAGGTTGTGGGCTGCGCTGGGGGAGTGGTCCGAGGTGGCGCGGCGCGGCGATTTCAGAGAGAAGACGATCCCGCGCGAGGTTGCTGCGACGGGCAGCGTAGGATCCGCGCGGGGAAGGCGGCGCGAGGATGCCGGTGGCAGGCTCGTGGGGGCAAGCACTTCTCGGCAAAGCGGTGCCGGGCGGGGGTTGCCGTCGGCGCTGCACGCATGGTGGCCGTCGTCCGGGATTTCGAGGTTCGGACCAATCCGGTGCAGGCCCGTGCCGCAGGCGCGCCGGGCGAGGCGCTGCGTCATGCGGAAGTGCGGACAGGCGGGCGCGGGTGTCATGCGGCGGCCATCGTTGCAGGGCCCGGAGGGGTGGCTTGCAGGCTCATGCGGCGGCTTTCATCTCGGCGCGCAGGAGGCGCAGGCACAGGGCCTCGGGGTCGATGCCGGCGGCCTCCCCCTCGTAGTTGAGCTGGAAGCGGTGGCGCAGGACGGGGGCGAGCACGGCCTCCAGATCCTCGAAGGCGACGTTGTAGCGGCCCGCGAGCAGCGCATGCGCCTTGGCCGCGAGCACCAGCGCCTGCGCGCCGCGCGGGCTGAGGCCGAAGCGGAAATGGCGCCGCACCTCCGCGTCCGCCGCCGGGTTTCCGGGCTGGGTCGCCAGCGCAAGACGGGCGACGGTGCGCTGGACATGGGCCGCGATGGGGACCATCCGCACCAGCCTTTGGGCGGCGAGGATCGCGTCCGCATCCAGCACCGGCGCGGGGTCCGCGCGTTCGACACCGGTCGTCAGGCCCAGGATGTCGTGCAAT
The DNA here is from genome assembly GCF_013093415.1 of Halovulum dunhuangense. Taxonomy (NCBI): domain Bacteria; kingdom Pseudomonadati; phylum Pseudomonadota; class Alphaproteobacteria; order Rhodobacterales; family Paracoccaceae; genus Halovulum; species Halovulum dunhuangense. The sequence continues at coordinate 1,150,214 of NZ_JABFBC010000001.1, read as the reverse complement.
TCCGCCTCGGACGGGTAGTGCATCACCGACTTGAAGAGGAAGCGGTCGATCTGCGCCTCGGGCAGGCGGTAGGTGCCGTCCATCTCGATCGGGTTCTGGGTGGCCAGCACGAAGAAGGGCGCGGGCAGTTTCATGGTCGCGCCGGCCACGGTGACGGTGTGTTCCTGCATCGCCTCGAGCAGCGCCGACTGGGTCCGGGGCGTGGCGCGGTTGATCTCGTCGGCCAGAAGCACCTGGGTAAAGACCGGCCCCTCCTGGAAGCCGAGCCGCGTGCCGCCCCGGGCGTCGGGCAGAAGCGCCATGCCGCCGGTGATGTCGGCGGGCATCAGGTCGGGGGTGAACTGGACGCGGCGGAACGAAAGCCCGGTGGCCGCACCCAGCGTGTGCACGAGCAGGGTCTTGCCCACGCCGGGCGGTCCTTCGAGCAGGACATGCCCGCCCGCGATGAGCGCGAGAAGAAGCTGGTCCACCACCTGGCGCTGGCCCACGACGCGGGTCTCGATCGCAGCGCGGGTGCGGCGGAGCGCGTCCACCATCGCGTCGATCTGCGCCCTGTCGAAGCTGTCCACCGCGATCGCGTCGGGTCTGCCGTTCATGCCGCGTTCCTTCTGTCTGCGTCGGTCTGCATGGGGGATGCCGGGGCCGCGCCCGGCGCCACCGGGCGCCGGCGTGCGGCAATATTGCGGGCCGCGCCCGCGACGGGTCCGGCCACCGCAAGGAGAAGCGCGAGCAGAAGCCAGGGCCGCCAGAGGGGCGAGAGCACGATCCGCCGGCCCGGATCGAAGGGCTGGAGGGGGGCTGCCACGACCTGCCCGCCGCTGGCGGCGGCCAGGGCCGCCAGCGCCGGGGCGGGGTCGGCGCTGGTGTCCTGCGCGGCCATGTAGGGAACATGGAGCGCGGCCCCTTCCGTGACGCCGTCGAGGGTGACGCCGATCCGGTGCAGGCCCGGCGCGGGCAGGTCGAGGTGTGCCTCGTACTGGCCGGGGCGGGTTTCGGTCAGCGGGGCGGTGCGGGTTGTGTCCATGAGCATGGCGTTGCCGCGCGCGCCGCGGACCGGGAAGCCCAGGTCGTCGAGCGCGGTCACGGTGACGGCAACGCGGTCGCCCGCGCGGTCGAGCGCGACGGCAAGGCCCGGGCGCGGCGTTCCGGGCAGAAGCGCGCGGGCCAGTTGCGCCCAGAGCCGGGGGTAGTCGGCGCGCGCCTGCCACGCGGCGGCGTCGGCCGAGGCGGGGTTGGCGGCGAAGGCCAGCACCTGCCCGTTGCCCTGCCGCCAGGAGGCCATGAGGGGCAGCGGCTCGGCCTCCCCCTCGGGCTGGAGGTCCAGCAGGCGGGTGGCCTCGGGCTTCGCCGTGGTGCGGACCGCGCCCGCGATGGGGGGCCAGGCGGGGCCCAGCTTCGCCAGCGGCAGCGTGGCGGTGTCGTGGGCGGCGACGGGGTGCGGGTCGCGCAGGACAAGGTCGCCCGACAGGGTCAGCGTTTCCTCGGACAGGATGCTGGGCAGGGCGCGGAAGTCGCGGGTGGCGTAGTAGTTGCCGCCCCCCGCATCGGCGATCAGCGCAAGCCGGTCGGTGATGGCGCTGGAGCCGAAGGCGATGGTGGAGACGGTGATGCCCTCGGCCTCGGCGCGGGCGAGGACGGGGGCGAAATCGGTCTGCTCGATCAGCCCGTCGGTCATCACGACGATGTGGCGCAGTTCGGCCTGCGCGGCGCGCAGGTCGGCCACCGCCTGCTCAAGCCCGGGCAGCAGCACGGTGCCGCCGCCGGGCTGCACGGGGCCCAGCGCCGCGGCGACGGTGGCGGGGGTGGGATCGGCGGTCAGCGGCAGGATCTGCCGCGCCTCCTGGTCGAAGACGACGAGGCCGATGCTGCTGCCCTCGCCCATCAGGTCCACCGCGCTGAGGGTGGCGGCCTTGGCGATGTCGAGGCGGGTGATATCGCCCACCATGCCCTGCATGCTGCCCGAGCGGTCGATGACGAAGACGAGGGCTGCGACAGGTGCATCATGCGGCACGCGGGAAGAGAGCGGCGAGAGATCCTCGAGCGGGCTGTCGTAGTAGCCGCCGGGGCCGAAGCTGCGGTTGCCGCCCAGGATCATCAGCCCGGTGCCGTGGCGGCGGACGGCGTGGGCGAGATGGTCGAGCGTCTCGACCTGGAAGGCGCGGGCGGGCAGGTTCATCAGGATGACCAGATCCTGCGCCATCCAGTCCTCGGCCCGGCGGGGCGCGTCGCGCGGGGTGGCGACGCGGGGCGCAAGGCCCTGGAGGGCAAGGGCGGCGGCGAAGCGTTCGGCCGCGGCCAGTTCCTGGGTGAGGATCAGGACGGAGGCGGGCGGGTCGACCTGGACCAGCGCGCCGGCGCGGTCGTTGGCGGGGCGCGGGTCGGAAAGGCCTGCGAGTTCCACCTCGATCAGCGCGGTGCCGGGGTCGCCTGCCTCGAGGGTGCCTTGATGGCGGCTCGGGCCGCGGGGGATGGTGACGGGACGCTCGGACACCAAGGCGCCGTCGCGAAGGATGCGCAGGGTGGCGGTGCGGGGGATGTCGCTGTGGAGAAGCGCCGTCACCGGGTAGGTGTCGCCGGGGTGGAGCCGGGGCGGCACGATGACCTGCCGCAGCACGGTGTCGCCCCGGACCTGCGCCGGGGGCGTCACGTCGATGGGGATGCCACGGGCGGCGAAGGCGGGAATGGCGCGGGCCATGTCGCCCTGCGTCTGCCCGGCCGGGGGGGCGAGGTGGACGCGGCCCTCGCGGCCCTCGGGCAGCATGGCAAGCGCGAGGCGGAGGGCCCGCTCGATGTTCACCGGGGCGTCGCCGGACGGGGTGACGGCCATGGGCGCGCCGGGGTCGGCCGTGCCGCCGGTGACGGGGTCCACGAGGGCGGCCCGCGCGGGGCGGCCCGCGCCATCGCCCACCAGCACGAGGGCGCGGGCGGGTTCGGGGTGCGGAAAGGGCAGCTGGAGAAGCGCCGCGAGCACCGCCGCCATGGCGGCCCCGCGTGGCGCAAGCGCCGTGGCGCGGGCGCGGAAACCGGACCGGGCGCGCGCGGCAAGGATCGCCTCGGCCAGCAGGACAGGGACGAGACATGCCGCGAGGATCTGCCAGAAGGGGCGCGGGGGCGCGGGCAGCGGCTCGGCGGGGCGGGCGCGGATGTCGCCTTCGCCCTCGGGCACCGGGTGGACGGCGAGGAGGCGCGTGCCGCCGGCGGTGGCGATACGATGCAGGCCCGTTTTCACCGGGGTGAAGGCGGCACCGTGGAGCGGCAGGCCAGCACCATCGGGGCCGGTGACGGTGGCGCCGGTCTCGCGCGTCTCTATCGTGCAGGGGCCGCCCGCGTGGCAGATCTGCCCCGCCATCGCGCGCGGGTCGATGCCGAGCGAGGCGACGAGGTTGTGCACGAGCATCGGGAAGGCCGGATCGCCGGTCCAGCGCGGATCGGGGGCGAGGCCAAGGCGCAGTTCCTGCCCCGAAGCCGTGGCGCGCACGCTCAGGACCGGCGCGCCGCCGGCCGACAGAAGGACGGCGGCATCGGGGCTGGCGCGGTGGGGATAGAGCCGGAGCGGGCCGGGCCAGGCCGGGTCCAGCCCGCGCAGCAGCGGATGGGACGGATCCCGGCCGTCGATCGCGCCGTCCCGCGGGGCGGCGGGGGCATCCTCGCCCCGGATCGTGGCCCGGCCGAGAAGCAGCAGGTTGGTGGCCGGGCGACGGTCGAGGGTGGTGTCGTTGGCGATGACGAGGTCGAAGCCGGCGGCGGCATCGGGCGGCAGCGTCGTGCCGCGGGTGATGGCGACGGGACCGAGGGCCGCCAGCGCGCGTTCCATCGCGGGCTCGGGCGCGCCGATCCAGTTCACCGATAGCCCGCGCGGCGCGTCGTACAGGACAAAGGCCAGCGTGTCGTCATGGGACGCCGCGTCGGGCAGCAGCGACAGGGTCAGACGGCCCGCGCCGGGGAAACGCAACTCCTGGGCAAAGGGGATGCGGGTGGTGCCCTGCGCGTCGATCACCGCGGCCTCGGGGTCGAGCGAGATCCAGCCCCAGTCGAGATCGCCCTGCCCGCCGTCGGGGCCGAAGCGCAGGCCCACCCCCTCGGGGGCGGGTTGCAGCCCGCCGAGGACCACCTCGCCCCGGACGCGCCAGCGCCCCGACGCGTCGAGCGGCTGGACCGAGGCGCGCAGCCCCGCGTTGGGGGTCGTCGGCGCGCCGAAGGGGATCACGCGCAGGGGCAGGTCGGCGGGGGCGGGGTCGGGAAAATCGGAGAGGGCGACGATGTCTGTCCGCTCGGTCGCGCGGGAAAGGCCGCGGGCCAGATCATGGGCCGCGGCCCAGTCCGCGCCGCCATCGCCATGCGCCAGACCCGAGAGATCCCTTCGCCGGGCAAGGGCCGCGTCCTGCCGGGCGATCACGGGCTCTGCCCGCGCGCCGACGGCAATGAGGGAGACGCGGGCCGCATCGGTGGCGAGCATCCGCGCCAGCGTCTCGCGCGCGGCGGTGAAGCGGTCGGGCGCGACGTCGCGCGCGCCCATGCTGGCCGAGACATCGAGCAGGTAGATGCGGTGATCGGCGGGCGGCGTGCCGAGCCGCGGCTGCGCCATCGCAAGGGCCGCGAGCGCCACCGCGGCAAGCTGGAGGAACAGCCGCGCGGATGGCGGCGGCCAGCGCAGCCGGGGGCGCGGCGTGGCGCCGGTCGCGACCAGCCGCCAGAGCCGCAGGCTTGCCACCTCCACCCGATGCTGGCGGCGCGCATGGGCCAGCACGACGGGCAGCGCGAGAAGGCCTGCGAGTAGCCAGAGCGGGGATGCGAAACTCATGGCCGCCCCTCGGGGTCGGGGCGGAAATAGGCGGCGAGCGCGTCGCGCTGGCCGATGCCGCGCAGGCCGCGGGATTGCGCGGTTTCGGGCAGGCGGCGCCAGTCGGGGGACGCGCCGGGGATCGCCGGGAGGGGTGCGGCTTCGGCGGCGCGCGGCGCGCGCGCGACCTGGATGCGGCCGCCATCGGCGGCGCGGCGGGCGGTGTCGAGGGTGACGGCGGCGCCGGGCGCAAAGCTGTCGGGCGAGACGGTGCGGCCGCCGCCGATCACGTTGGTGCCCTGCCCCGCCTCGAAGCTTTCGCCGGCGCCGGACCGGGCCGAGGCGCCGATGCGGAAGCCGTCCAGCAGGGAACCGGCCTCTGCGTTGCCGGGCAGGCCCTGCGCCTGGCTGTCGCCCTGACGCTCCAGCAGGATGCTGGGCGCGTTGGTGGGATCGCTCATCATGAAGCAGTCGAGATCGCCGTCATGGACGCAATCGCCGTCCCGGAAGATCGTCGGCTCTCCGTCGGCCCCGGTGCCGCCGCCCATCTGGCCCTGCCGGGCGGTGGACATCTCGGGCGTGGGGGGCGCGTCCGCCTGGGCCTGGGCCACGCGGTCCTGGCGGGGGCCGTTCTCTGGCGCGGACGGACCCTGGGCGGTGGCGGGGGCCGGGGCTGCCTGCGGCGCGGCGGCGGGCGGCGCGGTCGGGGAAAGCCGGTCGAGCGCCTGTTCCAGCGCCAGCGTGACGGGATCCGCGGCGGCGGCGGCGCGCCCTGTGCGCGCCCGGCTTTCGGCGACATGGTCCATCAGGCGCGAGAGTTCTGCCGCGGCGGCGCTGGCGGTGGTCTCGCCCGTGGCGAGGGTCCGGGCAAGGCCGGCGAGTTCGCGGGCCACGGCCGCAAGGTAGGGGTCGTCGTGGCGGGCGGCCTCGGCCGCGGCATGGCGGGCCGCTTCGTCCAGCCGGGTGGCAAGCGGCGCGCGGTCGGCGGCGCGCAGGCCGGGTTCGGGCGCGGTCGGGGTGACGGGAGGGGCCGCTTGGGGGGCGGGCGGATCCAGCCGTTGGGCGGCGGCGGCGATGGCCAGCGCAAGAAGCGCGGCGACGGCCCAGCCGCGCCAGCGACGGTCAGCCAGGCTGGCGGGCGCGACCAGCGCGGCGTGGCCTGCCGCATCGGCGATGAGCGCGCGGTCGAGCGGGCTGGCGGGTGCGTGGCGGGACACCTCGAGCGCGGTCGCCAGCCGCTCCTGCGTGCGGAGCACCCGGTCGGCGCGGCGCGCGAGACGGTCGAGCGAGGGGCCACGCAGAAGCGCGGGCGCAAGGGTCGCAAGAGCGACCAGCACCGCGGCCGGCAGCGCAAGGCCAGGCGGGCCGAGCCCGTCGGGCAGGATGCCGGGGGCAAGCGTGGCGCCCGCATGGGCAAGGGCCGCGACGGTCACGCCAACGCCCAGCGCGCGCGCCGCCGTGCCGAGAAGCCGGCGCCTGCGCGCGGCCCGCAGGCGCGCCAGAAGCGGGTCGAGCCCCGCCGTGACATGCCCCCGCGCGCCCATCGGCCCCTCAGCCGCCGGAGGGCGCGGCCGGCGTGCCGGCCCGGCGCGGGAACTTGTGGGGCGCGCGGCCCATGCTCAGGCGCCCCCGGCCCGGGCGGGGATGCCGGAGAAGCCGTGCAGGTCCAGCAGATCCTCGATGGTGCCGTCCTCGATCATGCTGTCGATGGCGCGGTCGATCTCGGCCCGCAGGAAGGCGCTGCCCGCGAGCATGATGCCGCCGATGCTGGTGGGGCTGGCGATGGCGGGGTCGATCGCGACGGGGTGAAGCCGGGCCGCCTGTTCGGCCATGTCCTGCGCGAGGACGGCGAAGACGGGGGAAAAGATGAGCATGGCCTCGGTCTGGTCGGTGAGGACGGCGTCCATCTGGTCCCGGGCGCGGGCGAAGGGGATGCGCTTCAGCCCCGCATCCGCCCCCTCGGTCGCCATCCAGCGCGCCAGCGCGAGATCGCCCGGAGAGGCGAGCGGCGTCGCGATGCGGCTGCCGCTGGGCAGATCCGCGATCGAGGCGGGTCCGTCCGCAGAGGCCAGGACCATGTAGTCGTAGCTGACCCAGGGCCGGGTCACGGTGAATTCGGGGGCGTATTGGACCGGGCCCACCTGGAAGCCCAGCACCACCTCGCATTCGTTCCACAGGAGCTTGAAGACATCGGCCTCGAGCCCGTCGCCATCCATGCCGTAATCGGCGCCGACGGTGATGAATTCGCTGTCCAGAAGCAGGCGGTCGGCGATTTCCCCTGCGACCGCCTTGTCGAAGTCGTTGGTCAGGTTCACGTCGAACTGGCAGAAGCGGATCACGTTGCCCTCCGCGATGCGCCAGTTCTTCAGCTCGGCCTGGTCCACCTCGCCGATGAGCTGCGCGGGGGCCGGTCCGGCTGCCAGTGCCATGAGCGCCGCGAGGCAGGTCATGCCCGAGCGCAGCGCGCGTTTCGATCCTGCCGCGCCAAGCATCGACTTTGCACGCATCGCCTTCACCCCTCTGGCGGATCGTTGTCGCGGCGCGCCTGCGGAGGGTCGCCCGGGCCGATCCGGATTGTCGTTTGTCTGTCGTTCGGGCTGTCCCGGGCCGGCTGGGCGCCGCCCCGGGACTGGTCGTGGGTGCGGCGCGGGCGACCGGGGCCGCCCGCGCGCGGATCGTCCTCAGCCCTTGGGAAGCTTGTAGACGTAGATCGCGTTGGCGCCGAGCGCGGGCATCTGGAGGCCCGGCGTCAGGGCGGCCTGCGCGTTGGTGGTCAGGCCGACCGGAAGCACGACATACTGTTCGCCGCCGGCCTCGTAGGTCATCGGCCAGCCGCCGGCGGGGGCGTGCAGGCGCGGGCTGGTCCAGAGCACCTCGCCGGTCTCGTCGTTCATCGCGTAGTAGCGACGATCGACGTCGCCCACGAAGATCAGGCCGCCGCCGGTCGCCAGCACCGAGCTGTTGTAGCGGCGGTCGTGCTGGATCTCGAAGGCCTTGGAGCCGTCGCCCGCGTTCAGGGCGTGGAAGGCGCCGATCTTCTCGGCGCCCGGCGCGAGCGAGGTGCCGAAGCTTTGCAACATGCCCATCGCGTTGCCCGCAGCGGGCATGGCGCCGATGTTCATCTCGCGCGGGGCGCTGGTCTGGCAGGTGTTGGCGCCATGCGCGTAGAACACGCCCGAGCGCGGGCTGTAGGCCGAGGCCATCCAGAGCCGGCCGCCGTTGATCGCCGGGCAGAAGGTCTGTTTCTGGCCGAACTCGGTGAAATACAGATCCTTGTTGGTCTGCACCCGGCCGGTTTCCTTGTCGATGCCGGTGATGCTGTTGGTGTAGAACGTGGTCTCGCCCCAGATGAACTGGCCGGTGGCCGCATCCAGACCGAACACGACGCCGTTCTTGCCCGCCATCGTCACGATCATCTTGCGCGGCTGGCCGTCCACCGTCGCCTCGACCACGAGACGCTCGAACGGAGAGTCGAGATCCCAGTTGTCGTTGGGCAGGTGCTGGTAGTTCCACACCAGTTCGCCGGTATCGGCGTTCAGCGCGACGGTGGTGTTGGTGCCGCGCGCGTCATCCTCGGCCGACATGCCACGGCTGATATGGGCATAGGGGATCGGCATGCCGGTCCCGTAGAACACCATGTCCAGATCCGGGTCGTAGGCGCCGGTGGCCCAGGGCGTGGCGCCCCAGCGGTTCTTGACCGGGATGCCGCCCCAGCTGGCCTCGAACAGCGGGTCGCCCTGCTGGTCGAGGGTGTTGAAGCGCCACAGCTCCTCGCCGGTGTCGGCGTCATGGGCGGTGATCCAGCAGGCGCCAACGGTGCCAACCATCGAGCAGCCCGAGGTGCCGGTGAAGATCTTGCCGTCCGCGATCAGCGGGCCGGCGGTGTAGCTGTAGCCCTTTTCCCAGTCGTTGACCTGGACTTCCCAGGCCACCTGCCCGGTCATGGCGTCCAGCGCCATCAGCTTGGCATCGACGGTGGTCATGATGACCTTGTCGCCCCACAGCGCGATGGAGTTCTTCTGCCGCATCGCCTGGTTGTTGTGGTAGCCGCCGCTGAATTCCGGGCGCTCGTGCATGTAGCGCCAGATCAGGTCGCCGGTGACCGCGTCGAGCGCCTCGACATGATTGTTGTTGGTGGCGACGAAGAGGATGCCGTCATGGTAGAGCGGCGCGCTTTCCTGGCGGCCAAGCTCGGGCAGCGCCCAGGACCAGGCCAGTTCCAGATCGCCGACCGTGTCGCGGTTGACATGGTCGAGCGGGCTGTAGCCGTGGTTGTCCACGGTGCCGCGGGCCTGAAGCCAGTCGCCGGGCGCCGGGTTCAGGATCATGTCGTTGGTGACGGGGCTGTATTGCCGTTGCGCATCCTGCGCAAGGGCTGCGCCGCAGACCAGCGCAAGCGCCAGTCCCGAAGCGGCCGACAGCAGTCGCTTGGTTCTCATGTTGGTTTTCCTCCCTCTGCTTCCAAAATCGCGCAGTCGCCCCGGCGATCGTGCCGGCGATCATGCGCGCCTTACCGGGCCGCCCCGGCCGGAAGCCCGGAGCCTGCCCATTCGCACCCGCGGCCTGTCCGAAGGCTATTTCGGCGCTGCCAAGTGCAGGACCGTGAGCCACCGGCCGCGGGGTCGTTCTTCCCGTGACACGAGGATGAGGCGCCCGCCGTGCCGGCGGGGCCAGCGTCACCGGGGCAGTCGGATTTCGCTCAGTTCAGGCGCGCCGGCCGCGACTTCGGCCCCGGTGGGAAGCCCGCCGAGGTTGAAGAAGTAGGCGACCAGGTCGACGTATTCCTGCGGCGGCAACCCGCCCGGGCGGTCGGCCGGCATGTCGAAGCCGATGATCATGCCGATCAGGCTGGCGGCGGTGTCGTCCCAGACGCGGAAGTTCTCGGCCTTCTCGTCGCCGTGGCACTTGGCGCAGCGGCGTTCGTACAGCGCCTCGCCCCGCGTGACCTGTTCTTCGGTGAACCAGCCCTGTTCCGCGCGGCCGTCGGTGTAAGACGCGGCAGAGATGACCAGTGCGGAAAAGGCAGTAATCAGCCACGACTTCTTGCGCCACGGAACGTGGCTGCCAGCAGAAAGTCTCATGTGTCCCTCGTTCTTCTTTTTACGACGCATTCGAGGCGCCTTGATATATGTCAAACGCGAATTTTCGGGGTTGTAAAGCGCCTTTTGAAATTTTTTATTTCGCTAACGCAATAAATCTACTTGAGTGATTTATTGTTTTGATACTTTTTCTTACAGAAAATCGTTATTGAAAATTGCCACCAGACCCGGATTCCACCCTTTGCAACCAAATTGCGCCGGGAAGCGAACGGAAACGAAAGACATGATCGGTTGCGCATGTGTTTTCCCGCATCGCAGCGGCCGCCGGACAGGATCGCGCGCCGCCGCCAGGGGCGGAAAAACGCCCTTGCCATCGCGGCAGGCGCGACTCTTAATCGGGGCAAATCGAAGAAGAAGCGCCGGATTGCGAAGGGTGAGGACAAGGCGGGGAGAACCGCCAGCCCCCCGAACCGGCGCCACGACGAGGGACCGGGAGGCCAGGGACAATGCCGAATGAACCGTCCGCCGGGACGGCGCGACCGGGCGATGGCGCGCCGGTCGTGCGCGTGGAGGGCGTGGTGCGGCGCTACGGCCGGACGCTGGCGCTAGACGGCGTCAGCCTGACCATCGGCGCGGGCGAGATGTTCGCCCTGCTGGGGCCGAACGGCGCCGGCAAGACGACGCTCATCAGCATCCTGTGCACCCTGCTGGCGCCCGACGGCGGCACCGCCACGATCTGCGGCCACGACGTGACCCGAAGCCCGCGCAAGGCCCGCGAGACGCTGGGCGTGGTGTTCCAGGAACCCAGCCTCGACGGCAAGCTGACGGTCGAGGAGAACCTGGATTTCCACGGCCGGATGTACCGGATGCCGCGCGCGCAGCGTCGCGCGCGCATCGCCGAGATGCTTGAGCTGGTGGAGTTGTCGGACATGCGCGGGCGGATCGTGCGCAGCCTGTCGCCCGGCATGAAGCGCCGGCTGGAGATCGCGCGGGCGCTGATCCACGATTCGCGGGTGCTGATCCTGGACGAGCCGACGGTGGGGCTGGACCCGCAGTCGCGGGACCGGATCTGGGCCTATCTGGCCGAGGCCCGCATCCGGCGCGGCATGACCATCATCGTGACCACCCACTACATCGAGGAGGTGGAGGGCTGCGACCGCATCTGCATCATCGACCGGGGCAAGGTGCTGGCGCTGGATACGCCCGACGCGCTGCGCGCGGCGCATGGGCGCGAGGTGCTGCGGGTGCATGCGACCGATGCGGCGGCGGCGGCCCGGCTTCGGGCGGTGCTGCCGCAGGCGATCGAGGGGGCGGCCGGCGAGATCCGGGTGGTGGGCGCGGAACGCAGCCTGATGATGCGGCTGCTCGACGCCCATGGCGCGGATATCCGCGACCTGTCGGTGGAACGCCCGACGCTGAACAGCGTGTTCCTCAGCCTGACCGGGCGCGACCTGCGCGACGGGCAGAAGCCCGCCCCGCGGCGGGCGGCCTGAGGGGGGCGGCATGGGACATCTGGCGGCACTGCACGCGATCTGGCTGCGCGAGCTGAAGCGCGCCTTGCGGGACCGCGGGCAGATGGTGGGCGGCATCAGCCGGCCGCTTCTGTGGGTGCTGATCCTGGGCGTCGGCCTCAACCCCTATTTCCGCGGCGAGATCTATGGCGAGGTCCGGTTCGCGATCCCGTTCACCTATCTCCAGTTCATCTTTCCGGCGGTGATCGCGCTCAATATCATGTACACCTCGGTCCAGTCGGCGGTGTCGCTGATCGCGGACCGGGAATTCGGCTTCCTGCGCGAGATCCTGGTCAGCCCGGTGCCGAAATGGATCGTCCTGCTGGGCAAGGTGCTGGGGGGGGCCACGGTCGCCTTCCTTCATGGCTGCCTGGTGCTGCTGCTGGCGCAGTTCGCCGACGTGCCGCTGCACCTGTCGGGGATCCTGGAGGCCCTGGGGCTGATGTTCCTGCTGGCCTTCGGGCTGACCAGCCTCGGCATCATCGTGGCCCACCGGGTGCGCAGCTTCGAGGGGTTCGGGGTGTTCTCGAACGCGGTGATCCTGCCGCTTTACTTCACCTCCAGCTCGATCTTTCCGCTCGACCCGGCGCTGAGCGGGGCGCAGATGCGGGTGGTCTACCCCGACTGGCTGGTGATCCTGGTCGAGTACAACCCCATCACCTATGCGGTGGATGCGCTGAGGGGCGCGCTGATCGGCTTCAACCAGTTCGCGGCGCATCTGGGGCCGGTGGTGATCCTGGTCATGGCGGTGGCGTTCTTCCTGCTGGCGCTCAGGGACTTCAGCCGGGCATGAGCGCCGAGCCGAGCCTGTGGCGCGACCTGGGCGCGGTCGGCGCGATCCTGGGGTTGTTCGCGCTGATCGGGCTGGCGCCGCCCGACAGTTCCCTGTCGGAAATCCGCCGCGAAGGCGTGCTGCGCGCCTGCGTGCCGTCAAGCTACGGCGTGCTGGTGACGCCGGACCCGGATGCGCCCGGCTTCGAGACCGAGATCCTGCAAGCCGTCGCGGACCGGCTGGGCGTGCGGCTGGCGCTGAACCTGAACGAGGCGATCGGGCGCGATTTCAACCCGCGCGCCTGGCGGCTGACGCGGGCGCAGTGCCAGATCATCGCGGGCGGGGTCATCGCCTCGGACACGACGCGGACCTTCATCGACACCACCCCTCCGCACCTGGAAACCGGCTGGGTGGTGCTGGCGCCGGGTGCCGTCCCCGCCAGCCTGCGGGGGCAGAAGGTCGGCGTTCATGTCGGTGTCAGCGGCCGCGACCGGCTGGCGCTGAGCCAGGCCCTGCGCACGGCGGGGGCGGGGGTCGTGCGGATGGACGGCGCCGGGGACCTGGCGGACGCGCTGGCGACGGGGCGCGTCGGCGCGGGCGTGGTCGATGCGATGATCGGCATGGAGCTTGCCCAGGTGCATGGCTTGCAGATCGCCTGGCTTCAGGGGCCGGAGGCGCGCGACCCGGTGGCCTTCGGCCTGTGGAAGGGCGACCTGACGCTGAAGCGGCGGGTGGTGGACATCCTCGATGAGCTGGAGCGCGACGGCACGATGGCGCGGCTGGCCGCGCGCTACGGCATCCGGTCGATCGAGGCGCGGTTCGCGGATGCGGGCGGGGGCGGCGCGTGATCGACTGGGCAGGCATCATCGCGACCAACGGCCAGACCCTGCTGGTGAACGCCGCGGCGGCGCTGGGGGTGATCGCCTTCCATGGCTGGTCGATCGCCTTTCTGGCGCGGCTTCTGGGCGACCGCGGCCCTGGCCATGACGGGCGGCTGAGCCTGAACCCGTTCCAGCACCTGGAACCGGCGGGGTTCGTCGCCGCGATCTTCTTCCGGATCGGGTGGATCCGCCCGGTGGAGGCCGATCACCGGGAGCTGAAGGGAGGGGCCGGGGGGCTTGTGTTGCTGGTGGGGCTGAGCCTTGCGGCGCTGGTCGCGCTGGCGCTGGCGCTGGATCTTGCGCGGGGGCCGCTGCTGCGGGCGTTCGCGGGCGCGGACATGGCCGTCAACCTGATCGGGCTGATCGAGGTGGCGGTCGAGATGCTGGTGCTGTTCGCGGTGCTGAACCTGCTGCCGCTGCCCCCGCTGACGGGCGGCATGCTGCTGGCGGTCGTGGCGCCGCGGGCGGCCGCCGTGCTGCGGCGGCACCAGGCGCTGGTGGCCATCGCGCTGGCGCTGGGCGTCGCCACGGGCGTCCCCGGGCGGGTGTCAGGCCGGCTGGCCGACGCGCTGGCGGGGGTGTTCTGACTAGCTCAGAAGCGGCGTGCAATATGCGCTGAACCGCAGGTCGTCGAGCGCGATGCCGCCGATATCGAGGTTCTCGATCATCGCGCCGGCGATCATCGGCACCCCGCTTCGGTCGCGGTAGGCGGCGGTCTGCAACCCGCCGGAGCGAAGCTGGCTCATCTCGCCCAGGATCCTTCCGTCGCGGTCGTAGAATGTGACGCGCAGGTTCCACCCCGCCTCGAGCGCGGCGACGGTGCCGCCCAGCCCGTCGAGATAGACGGCGAAGCCCAGCATGCACTGGTCCTGATCGAAGCGGAGTGCGACAGCCCCCTCGCCATGGCGGTGGTCGGCGTCGCCATCCGCCGCGCCGGGGCCGGTGGGCAGCAGGACCGACGAGCCGAAGGCCGGGTCGCTCTGCGCGATGGCGAGGTTGCCGCCACGCGGCCCCGGCTCTACCGCGAGGGGGGCCGTGGGGCGTTCGAGGATGCGGTCATGGGCGATACCCTCGGGCGAGATGCGCGTGCCGGCGCCCTGCCCTTCGAAGCGTTCGCCCAGCGCCACCCCCTTAAGCACGAGCAGCCCGTCCACCGGCATCAGGCCGCGGTCGGAATGGACGCTCAGCCCCTCGAAGTCGATCTGCGTGCCGGGGGGAACGGCGATGTCGTCATAGGGGATGACCTCGATCCGCGACTGGGCGGCCAGCGGCGGCGCCATCATGCACAGCGCGGCGATCGTCAGGGCGGAAGCGCGGATCATCGGGGGCCTCGGCATGGGTTTCCGCCCATCAGGTGCGACGGTTTCGCCGCTTGGCAAGGCCGGTGGCGCGCCCGGGCCGGTGGCGCCGGTTCACGGACGGTGACGGGGTCGCCGGGATGTTGCAATCTGCGCGCGGGCACGGGGGCCGCCGCGGGGGCCGTGCGGTGAACATGTTGCGAAGGAACGGGCATGGAGTGGATTGAGCTGTTCGGCTGGCTGGGGGCCCTTCTGACCCTTATGGCCTATTCGATGCGCAGCATGCAGGGGCTGCGCACGGTCGCGGTGATGGCGAACCTGTGCTTCATCCTCTACGGGGCGGTGGCGCAGGTCTATCCGATGCTGTTCATGCATGTGCTCTTGTTGCCGCTGAACGCGACGCGGCTTTACGAGATCCTGACCGCGAAACGCAGGCTTCGCTCGGTTCAGGAGGGGCAGGAGCCGATGAAGGCGCTGCTGCCGTTCCTCAAGCCGGCCCGTTTCGCCGACGGGCATGTGCTGTTCCGCAGGGGCGATCGGGCCGACCTGGTCTACTACCTGGTCGAGGGGCGGGTGGACCTGCCCGAGCCGGGCGTCAGTTTCGGGGCGGGCGCGCTGTTCGGCGAGATGGCCTATTTCTCGCGCGACCGAAAGCGGACGGCCACAGCGGTGTGCCGGGGGCCATGCCGGATCATGACGATCGACGAGGTGAGCTTCATGAAGATCTACACCACGCATCCGGAATTCGGGCTTTACGTCATCCGGCTGATCGCGCAGCGCCTGGTCGACGGGGGGCGCAAGGACCCGCAGCTTTACAGCGCGCTCAGCCCGGACTGATCCGGGGCGCGCGACGCGCGACCGTGGCAACCATCGCTTTGCGACCGCGCGCGGCTGGCCTAGTCTGGGGGCGTGTCGAGTGACGAGCATGGGGTTCCCGCGTGTCGATGGCTGCGCGATCGAATGACGGCCTGATCCGCGGGTTGCGCCGCATCGCCACCGACATGGCGCTGCGCCCGGGACAGGCGCTGTTCCGCCAGGACGATCGGGCCGATGCGCTCTACCTGCTGGAGCACGGGCTGCTGGAGATCAGCACCCTTGCGGCAGATGGCCGGAAGCTGTCGCTGAACCTGCTGAAGCCCGGCGCGATCTTTGGCGAGGTGGCGCTGCTCGAGGATGGCAGCCGCAGCGCGACGGCGATGGCGCTCAGGCCCAGCCGCGTTCTGCGCGTGGGCCGCGAGGCGCTGCTTGCCGCGTTGCGCCACGACCCCGACCTGGCGCTGGAGCTGATCCGGCTGACGGTCACGCGGTTCAACTGGGTCAGCCGGCAGCTTGAGAACCACGCGCTTCAGCCGCTGGGGGTGCGGCTTGCGCGCCGGGTCGTCTGGCTGCTTCAGGAACTGGGCTCGGACGACGTGCTGACCATGGGCCAGGCCGAGCTGGCCGACCATGTGGGCGCCACGCGGGAGGCGGTCTCGAAGACGCTAAAGGACTGGAAGGCGCAGGGCATCATCGAGATCGGCCGCGGGCGCATCCTGTTCCGCGACCGCGCCCGGCTGGAGCGGATCGCCGCCGGGGACGTCCCGCAGGGGCACTGAAACGCCCGCGGCAACCGCCTTTCCTGAGTGAACCGGTTCACAGACCGGGGCGCGGTCACGCCCGATACTGGGGCTGCGCGACCGGACATCGCCGGGCGCGCGGACCAATCACAGGGACAGAAGGAGTGACGCCATGCACAGGATCTTCGCCGACAGCCTGATGATCGCCACGCGCCTGGACCAGCGCCCGGTGGAGCATCGGCCCCCGATGCCGCCACGGGATGCGAAGCCCTATCGCGGCAGGTCGCTGCGCGCTTTCCTGGGTCTTGGCCGGCGCAGCTGACAGCCGCCCCCTGCCGGACCGCGGGCGGCACCGCGCGGCGCACCGACCAAAAACCCTTGCCGCAAGGCGGGGTTGCACCCTAGGCTCGCGCAACGAGGCTGGCGTGTCGGGGGGATATGCGGTTGCGTGCATGCTTACGGGGACGGCTTCCTTTTCGCGTGGCGCGGTGCATTGCCTGCCCGGGTCATGCCGATCCGCGGCCGCGCGGGTGACGCAAGGTGAGCAACGTCACTGAACGCAGGCACGGGTCGCGGCATGGTCCCCCGAAGGACGCCAATGGGGGCAAGCATGACCGAGCGCCATCGCAGCCATGAGCTGCACAGGTCGATCGACGCGTTCCGCAGGCGGCATCCGGACCGGCTGAGCCTGGACCGGGCCACCCCCGTAGGCACGCCGGCGGCCTGGTTCCTTGGACCGAAGGCCGAGAACGAGGCGGTGCTGCGCGACCTGATCGGGCGGGCGATTTCCGGCAATGTCGCGGCGCGACGGGACTACCAGCCGCGCGATCCGCGCATGGCGCCCGACGCCGTCTTCGCGCCCGAGAATGCCGCCTACCATGATGCGGTCGCCCTGATCGGCGAACGGCTGGACGAGATGCTGGCGCATCTGCGCGCCTCGATCCCGCTGTCGAGCTATCGCAACCAGTCGCACATGTACTGGGACACCACGCTGCCCGCGGTGGTGGGGCATTTCGCGGGGCTGCTCTACAACCAGAACAACGTGGCGACCGAAGCATCGCCGGTCACGACGCTGCTGGAGATGGCGGTCTGCGACGACATCTGCCGGATGCTGGGCTTTCGCGACCCCGAGGAGGACAGCGCCCTGCCCCGGCCCTGGGCCCATATCACCTGCGACGGGTCGGTCGCGAACGCGGAATCGATCTGGGCCGCGCGCAACCTGAAGTTCCTGCCGCTGACGCTGGCGGACGCGGTCCGGCACGACGCGCGGCTGGCGCCGGCGCGGACGCTGACCCTGCTGACGCTGGAAGGGCGGCGGCGGCGCCTGCTCGACCTTGCATCCTGGGAGTTGCTGAACCTGCCGGTGGACGAGGCGATCGGGCTTTCGGCACGGATCACGGCCACGGCGGGGATCCCGCCGGAGGTGGTGGCCGCCGCGATCGAGGGGCGGACGGTCGCCGATATGGGCATGATCGAGTTCGCCCGCCGCTACCTGCCCGACACGCCCGCGCCGGTGATCCTGGCCCCGGCGACGGCGCATTATTCCTGGCCGAAGGGCGCCTCGCTGGTGGGGCTGGGGCGGGCCAGCGTGCTGCCCGTGCGCGTCGACCTGGACGGGCGCATGGACACGGTCGACCTGCGCCTCCATCTCGACCGTTGCCTGGCGGAACGGCGCCCGGTGCTGGAGGTGGTCGCCGTGATGGGCACGACCGAGGAAAGCGCCGTCGATCCGCTGGCCGACATCGCCGACATCCGCGACGAGTATCGCCAGCTGGGGCTGGAATTCACGCTGCATGCCGATGCGGCCTGGGGCGGGTATTTCGCCGCGATGCTGCGCCCCTCGAAGCTGGAGCGCGAGATCGAGGCGCGCGGCCTGGGCGGCACCGACGAGGAGGCGCGGCTGCTGTCGCGGTATCTGGGCGTGCAGGAAAGCCATGCCGAGGCCGGGGCGCGGCCGGACCTGGACGACATCTTCTTCGCGCATGACCTGGGCATGGCGCCGGGCATGATGATGGGCGACTACGCGATGCGCCATTGCGACGCCTTCGATCGCTGCGACACGATCACGGTCGATCCGCACAAGGCGGGCTTCGTGCCCTATGCCGCCGGGACGCTGGCCTATCGCAACGGGGCGATGCGCGACCTGATCGCCTTTACCGCGCCGGTGGTGTTCCATGGCGGCACGGTGCCCAGCGTGGGCGTCTACGGGATCGAGGGATCGAAGCCCGGGGCTGCGGCGGCGGCGGTCTACCTGTCGCACGCGGTGATCCCGGCCGACCGAACCGGCTATGGCCGGCTGCTGGCGAAATGCATGTTCAGCTCGAAGCGGTTCTACTGCGCGCTGCTGGCGGCCTTCGGCCCCGGCGACGACGTGACGCTGACGCCGTTCCAGCGGCTGCCGGCGGAACGCGACGGCGGCACCGCGCAGGAGATCGAGGCGCAGCGGGAGATGATCGCGCGCCAGATCGTGCCGGTCGCGGACGATCCGCTGATCGAGAAGCTGCTGGCCGACGAAGAGCTGATGACGCTGTTCCGGCGGCTGGGCTCGGACCAGACGATCTGCGCCTACACGCTCAACTTCCGCACCGGCGACGGGATCAACCGCGACCTTTCGCTGATGAACGAGCTGAACGACGCGATCTTCCGCGCCCTGTCGGTGCAGGAATTCGGCGGCGACAAGGTGCCTGCCGCGCCGCTGTTCGTCACCGCCTCGGAATTCTCGCCCGCGACCTATGGGCAGGATTTCGTCGATCACTACGTCCGGCGCTGCGGTGCCGAGCCGATGCCGGGCATGGCGGTGAAGTTCATCACCTCGACCCAGCAGAACCCGTTCATGACCTCGACCGCCGAGGGGGACATGACGCCCCGCCTGGCGGCGGCGCTGAAACGGACCGCAAGCGAACTTGCCGCGACGCTGCGGCGCAGGCACGGGCTGCCGGACCCCGCATGACGCAGCCTGCCCCCCCTTGTTCGGAAAGGACGCCGCGATGC
The DNA here is from genome assembly GCF_013093415.1 of Halovulum dunhuangense. Classification (NCBI taxonomy): domain Bacteria; kingdom Pseudomonadati; phylum Pseudomonadota; class Alphaproteobacteria; order Rhodobacterales; family Paracoccaceae; genus Halovulum; species Halovulum dunhuangense. The sequence goes on along the minus strand of NZ_JABFBC010000001.1, from coordinate 1,131,386 downwards.
CGCATCACGACATGAGCCACCACGAGACACAGGGCAGCCGCCCGCCCGGTTTCATCGCGAACGCGCCGCATCAGCATGCCTTCGTGCTGCTGGGAAGCGAGACGATATTCGCGGTGCACATGACCCAGTATCACCACGAGGAGCACAAGTATCAGCTGGTGATGAAGCTCGCCCTGCCAGCGGAGGCGAAGTCGCGGCTGGACGATCTGCGCGCGCGGTTTCCGGCCGACACCTTCATCCTGAGCAATGGCGATGCGGAGAGCGACCTGTTCACGATCCCGGATCTGCCCGCGGGGCGGCGGCGCAGCTTCAACGCCAACGTCTTCCAGGGTCTGCCGGCCTTTTCGCCCGAGGACGAGGCCGATCCGCATTTCTTTCCCTGGGACAAGGCGCGCACCATCCCGGTCCTGGCCGATATCGACGTGACGGTCGAGCGGATCGTCACCTTTCGCCCCTTCGCCCACCACCTGAGACAGCCGGACTATGCCACCTATCTGCTCTGGGGCGAGGGCGAGGAGGCGCACATGACGAACCTGCAGACCGCGCGGCTTGCCTCGGGGCGGTTCGAGGCCGCGATGTTCGGCCCCGATTACGACCATGTCATGAGCCTGCGACAGGCCCCCGACTGGCTGGACAAGCCGTTGCTGGAGGCGGGCGTCGTCGTGTCGGTCCCGGCGTTGCGGCTGAGGGATGCCACGACCGGCAAGCCCACGACCCCCTGCGGGCCGCCTTGCGCGGACGGGCAGGTGCTGACGGTGCTCTATCGCGGCATGGGCGAGGGGCGCAGCGTGGTGGCGGGCACGACCTTCCTGGCCGATACCGCGGTCTGCAACAGCGAGGGCATGGATGTCTGCCCGCCCGAGCTGTCCCTGACGATCAGCGCGACACCGAGGGAGCTGATGCGATGAACACGATCCCGGGCATGGGCGACTTCGCCCGCGAGGATGGCAACGAGGAACTGTGGTACCAGGTCTTCCAGGAGGGGCACCCGGTCCTGCTGGGCAAGCAGAAGCGGTTTTCCATGCTGCCCGGCCGGGCCCGGTGCAAGCTGTGCCGCGCGCCGCTGACCGGGATCGGCGGCTGGATCACGCGGCGGATCGGGCTGGAGCCGTCGTCGCGCAACCCGTTCTTCTGCAATGCCTGCGACGGCTTCCTTCAGGCCTTTCCGGGCGGCGCAGAGGTGGACCTGTCGATCCTGTTCTGCGACCTGCGCGATTCGGTGCCCTTGTCGGCGGCGATGTCGCCGAAGGAGTTCAAGCAACTCATCACCTTCATGCGCGAGACCATCATCCCGGTGCTGTGGCAGGCCGAGGGTTTCGTGTTGCAGTTCCAGGGCGACGCGGTGATCGGGGTCTGGCCCCCCGGCTTCAGCGGCAAGGACTACGCCCGCAAGGCGGTGACAGGCGGCATGCGCCTGCCCCGGGCGCTGGAGAGCAACCCTTTCAACGGCCGCGCCCTGCCGGTCGGCATCGCGCTGCACACGGGCCGCGCCTATCTGGGCACGGTCGCCTCGGTGAACGGGAACATGCAGGAGGTCAGCGCCTTCGGCTTCGACGTGAACGTCGCCGCCCGCCTGGCCGCGGCCGCGAATGCCGGCGAGGTGCTGATCAGCGAAGCCGCGCTGAAGGCCGCGGGCCGGACCATAGACGAGGCCGAGCTGCGCAGCTACGACCTGAAGGGCATCGACGACGAGGTCCGCGCCGCGCGCCTGCTGGTGAGCTGAGGCCGAGAGCGCCGTTGTCCCCGGCCGCGCGGCGGACCGGGGAACGATCGGCCGGGGAATGATCCTCTCGCCCTGCCACATTGCGGGCGCGCCCGGGGCGTTCCACCAGCCCGGGGCGATGGAGCGGTCAGATTTGTCCGCGTTCCTGGGGGTGTCTTGGTGGAGCCGAGGGGGATCGAACCCCTGACCTCGTCATTGCGAACGACGCGCTCTCCCAGCTGAGCTACGGCCCCGATGGCGCGCCTTTTGCTATGTCGCGAAGGCGGTGTCAAGCGGCTCCAGACGGGCTTCGGGGCGGGGATGCGCGGGGGGCGAATAACCGTGCCGGCGGCCTTGCCATCGGGCCTTGGGGACGTCACTTTGCGCCTCGTTCCCTGTCGCCCCAGCGCGACCAGAAACCGAAAGGACCATCCCCCATGGCACTTCGCATCAACGACACTGCCCCCGATTTCACCGCCCAGACGACAGAGGGCGAGATCCGGTTCCATGACTGGATCGGCGACGGCTATGTCGTCCTGTTCTCGCACCCCAAGGATTTCACCCCGGTCTGCACGACCGAACTGGGCGTGATGGCGGGCATGATGGACGCCTTCGCCAAGCGCAACACCAAGATCCTGGGCATTTCGGTCGATCCGGTCGAGGATCACCTGCGCTGGAAGGCGGATATCGAGGCGATTTCCGGCAACCCGGTCGCCTATCCGATGATCGGCGACCCGGACATGCAGGTGGCGAAGCTCTACGACATGCTGCCGGCGGAAGCCTCGGGCGATCCGTCGAAGCGCACGCCCGCCGACAACCAGACGGTGCGCACCGTCTTCGTGATCGGGCCGGACAAGAAGGTGAAGCTGACGCTGACCTACCCGATGAGCACCGGGCGCAACTTCGACGAGATCCTGCGCGCGATCGACTCGATCCAGCTGACCGCGAAGCACAAGGTGGCGACGCCGGCCAACTGGAAGCAGGGCGAGGATGTGATCATCACCGCCGCCGTGCCCGATGACGAGGCGACCGCGAAGTTCGGCAGCTTCGAGCGGGTGCTGCCCTATCTGCGCAAGACGAAGCAGCCCGGCTGAGCGGGTCGGCGCGCCGCTCAGGCGGCGCGCACCACCTGGAGAAGCGGCATCAGGCGGCCCATGTCGGGGCCATGCGCGCGGCCCGTCAGCGCCAGCCGCAGCGGCATGAACAGGCCCCTGCCCTTGCGGCCCGTGGCCTGCTTGACGGCGTTGGTCCAGGTGCCCCAGGTCTGGTCCGTCCAGGGGCGGGGCGGCAGCAGGGCCAGCGCCTCGGCCACGAAGGCGCGGTCCTCTTCGGCGATCACAGGATCGGCCCCGTCGCGGCAGAGCGCCCACCACTCGGCGATGTCGTGCAGGGTGGAAAGGTTCTCGCGCACCGCGTCCCAGAAGTCGGGGGCGAGGGCGTCGGGCACGCCGGCGGCCGCCAGCGCCGGGGCCGCCTCGGCATAGGGGCGGGCGTGGATCACGCGGGCGGTCAGGGCGCGCAGATCCTCGGGGTCGAACTTGGTGGGCGCGGCGCCGAAGCGCGACAGCTCGAACCCCGCCGCCAGCGCATCGAGGCTTTCGACGGGTTCCACCGGCTGGCCCGACCCGATCCGCCCCATCAGCGCCACCAGCGCCATCGGCTCTATGCCGGCCGCGCGCAGGTCGCGCAGGCTGAGGGTGCCCAGCCGCTTGGACAGCGCCTCGCCGGTGGGGCCGGTAAGCAGCGAATGATGCCCGAAGACGGGCGGCTCGGCGCCCAGCGCGCGCAGGATCTGGATCTGGGTCGCGGTGTTGGTGACGTGGTCCGAGCCGCGCACCACATGGGTCACGCCCATGTCCATGTCGTCGGTGACGGAGGCAAGCGTGTAGAGCAGCTGGCCATCGGCACGGATCAGCACCGGGTCCGAGACGCTGGCCGCGTCGATCGACTGCGGGCCGAGGATCATGTCGACCCATTCGATCCGCTCCTGGTCCAGCAGGAAGCGCCAATGACCGCCGCGTTCGGCGCGCAGGCGGTCGCGTTCGGCATCCGTCAGCTTCAGGGCGGCGCGGTCATAGACCGGCGGGCGGCCCATGTTCAGCTGCTTGCGGCGCTTGAGGTCCAGTTCCGTCGGCGTCTCGAACGCCTCGTAGAGGCGACCCGCGGCGCGCAGCGTGTCGGCTGCCTGGGCATAGCGGTCGAGGCGGGCCGACTGGCGTTCCTCGCGGTCCCAGGTCAGGCCCAGCCATTCCAGATCGTGGCGGATCGCGTCGGCATATTCCTCGCGCGAGCGTTCGGCGTCGGTGTCGTCGATCCGCAGGATGAAGGTGCCGCCCGACTTGCGCGCGATCAGCCAGTTGAAAAGCGCGGTGCGCAGGTTGCCGACATGCAGGTAGCCGGTGGGCGACGGGGCGAAACGGGTGACGGTCATGCTGGGGCCTTGCGCTTGGAACTCGTCGCGGTCTTTAACCTGTCCTTCGACGGGTTTTAAGCCCAATCAGGAAGGACGGAGCAGACGATGGCGGACGGCACGCACGGAAAGGCCCCGGATCTGGAGGCGATCGAGACCATGGCCGTGGCCGCGCTGGAGGCGCTGCCCGAACCGTTCCGCGGCGCCGCGCGCGCGGTCGCGCTGCGCATCGCCGACTGGCCCGAGGACGAGATGCTGGACGAGTTGGGGATCGAGAGCCCCTACGAGCTGACCGGGCTTTACGACGGCATCCCGCTGACGCAGAAATCGGTGATGGACACGCCGCAGGGGCCCGACACGGTGTGGCTGTTCCGCCGCCCGATCCTGGACGAATGGGCGGATCGCGGCGATGTGGGGCTGGGGCAGCTGGTGGGCCATGTGCTGGTCCACGAGCTGGCGCATCACTTCGGCTGGTCGGACGAGGATATCGCCGCCATCGACCCCTGGTGGGAGTGACGGGACGCAGGTTCGAATCCGCGCACGTCCACGCCCGCGCGCCGGGCCTCGGACAGGCAGCGGACCAGGCCGGCTTGCGGCGTGAAGCGGTCGGCATGGATCAGGCGGATCGGGCGGCGGATCTTGGCGCGCCAGAACTCCGCCTGGTATTTCGGCATTCCTTCGGTCACGTTCGCGCGGTGGCGCACGGTCAGGATCAGGCCGAAGCGCGTGCGCTCGATCCGTTCGAGATCGGGCCATTCCACGAAGAGCGGCCGCTTCACCCCGTCGAAGGTATAGACGAGCCCGCCGCGGTGAAGCGCCACCTGCGCGTCGTCGCGCAGCGCCACGCCGGGAAGGAAGGGCATCAGGAAGGGGATCCGCGCCACCGCGAAGGGCAGGAAGCACAGCGCGATCAGGCCGAGATTGCGGACGCTGATCCCTTCGGCCGGGACCGGGGACATCAGCGCGAAGTATTTCAGCGCCTGGCTGAGCACGAAGAAGGTGAAGAACTGCACGCCAAGCGGCACCTCGCGGATGCGGGCGGTGGCGTGGTTCTCAGCCGTCATCGCGCCACCGGTTGACGATCGGATATCGGCGGTCCAGCCAGAAGGCGCGACCCGTCAGGCGCGCGCCGGGGGCCGCCTGGAAACGCTTGTATTCCGAGAGATAGATCAGCCGTTCCACCTGCTTGACGGTAGCGCGATCGAAGCCCGCGTCCACGCAATCGGCGACCGAGGCGTCGCGATCCACCAGCAGTTCGAGAATGGCGTCGAGCACCTCGTAGGGGGGCAGGCTGTCCTCGTCCTTCTGGTCGGGGCGCAGTTCGGCCGAGGGGGGCTTTTCGATCACGCGCGGCGGGATCACCACGCCTTCGGGGGCCAGCATCCAGGGGCGGTGGTTCTCGTTGCGCCAGCGGCAGGTGGCAAAGACGCGGGTCTTGTAGAGATCCTTGATCGGGTTGTAGCCGCCCGCCATGTCGCCATAGATCGTGGCATATCCGACCGCCACCTCGGACTTGTTGCCGGTGGTCAGCAGCATCTCGCCGAACTTGTTCGACAGCGCCATCAGCATCAGCCCGCGCAGGCGGGACTGCATGTTCTCCTCGGTCAGGTCCGCAGGCTTCCCCTCGAACAGCGGCGCGAGCGTCTGCTGGACGGCCGCAAAGGCCGGCGTGATCGGCACTGTGTCGAGCGGGCAGCCCAACGCCCGCGCCACCGCCGCCGCATCCTCGAGCGAGTGCCCGGAGGTGTAGTCCGATGGCAGCATCACGCAGCGCACGTTGGCGGGCCCGATCGCGTCGGCGGCGATGGCCGCGACCAGCGCGCTGTCCACGCCCCCCGACAGGCCGAGCAGCACCCTGGAGAAGCCCGACTTGCGCAGGTAGTCGCGCGTCGCCTCGACCATCAGGCGGTAATCCTGCTCGATCAGCGGGGGATGCACCTCGCGCAGGCCGTCCAGCGCGACCCAGCCCTCGGGCCGGTGTTCGAAATCGACATGGACGACGGCCTCGTCGAACACGGGCAGCATCACGGCGAGCTTCCCGCCCCGGTTCAGCACGAAGGAGCCGCCGTCGAACACCTGGTCGTCCTGTCCGCCCACCATGTTGAGATAGATCAGCGGCAGGTCGTTCTCGATCACGCGGGCGACCATGCGGCCCATGCGCTCGTCGATCTTCTCGCGCGCATAGGGCGAGCCATTGGGCACCAGCAGCAGGTCGGCGCCGCTTTCGGCCATCGTCTCGGCCACGTCCGGGTGCCAGCTGTCCTCGCAGATGGGCGTGCCCAATCGCAGCGGCCCCATGCCGAAGGGCCCCGAGATCGGCCCCGGGGTGTAGAGCCGCATCTCGTCGAACACGTCGGTGTTGGGCAGGCGATGCTTGCGCGCCGCCCCGTCGACGCGGCCGTCCCGCAGGATGAAATAGGCGTTGTAGAGCTTGCCCCCCTCCATCAGCGGGCCGCCGATGGCGATGTCGGGTCCGTCGGCGCAGCGGGCGGCAAGGTCGGCCAGCACGCGCGCCACGTCGCGCACGAAGGCGGGCTTCATCACCAGATCCTGCGTCTGGTAGCCGGTAATGAACATCTCGGGCAGCGCCAGCAGGTCGGACCCGGCCTCGCGCGCCCGGTCATGCGCGGCGATCACCTTTTCGGCATTGCCCCGCAGGTCGCCCACCGTCGGATTCAGCTGTGCCAGCGTGATGCGATACCTGTCGGCCATGTCGCGCGCCCCTCATGTCTGCCTTGGCCACCACATATCCCATAAGGCCGGAGCCGCAAGCGCATATGCTGCCGCACAAGGGAACGCATCCCGCCACGGGATGGACACATTCAAAAGCCAAAAGCCGTTGTCAGCGGAAAGCCCGATACCCTAACATCGGGGCGAAGGGGCTGCCGCCGACCCGGACTTGCGGGACGCAGTGAAACGGCTGGCCCGGCGAAGGTGAGGATCAGAGCGTTGAAGAACATGTTGAAGGCCGTCACGCTGACCGCAAGCCTGCTGGCCTCGTCCGCCGCGCTGTCGCAGGACGGCGAAATCCAGACCAAGCAGTACGAGACCGGCGGCGTCTACACCGGCGAGTTCAAGGACGGCAAGCAGCACGGCCAGGGCACCTATGTGTTGCCCAACGGCTATGAATACGACGGCCAGTGGGTCGAGGGCCGGATCGAGGGCGAGGGCACGGCGCGCTTTCCCAACGGATCGGTCTATACCGGGCAGTTCGTGAACGGCTCGCCCGAAGGCAGGGGCCGGATCGTGTTTGCCGATGGCGGCACCTACGAGGGCGAGTGGGTCGGCGGCAAGATCAACGGCACCGGCATCGCGGTCTATGCCAACGGCGTGACCTACGAGGGTACCTTCACCGACGCCGTGCATGACGGCGAGGGGGTCATGACCTCTCCCAACGGGTACCGCTACGAGGGGGGCTGGCTGGACGGGATCAAGCACGGCAAGGGCAAGATCACCTATCCCGACGGCGCCACCTACGAGGGCGACATCGCGCAGGGCGTGCGCGAGGGGACGGGCACGCTGGTGATGCCCGACGGGCTGACCTATACCGGCGAGTGGCAGGGCGGCCAGATCAACGGCACCGGCGTGCTGGTGCAGGCGAATGGCGACCGCTACGAGGGGGCGCTCATGAACGGCCAGCGCCATGGCGAGGGGGTCGCGACCTATGCCTCGGGCGATGTCTATGAAGGGGAGTTCCTGAACGACCAGCGCCACGGGACGGGGACGTTCACCGGCGCGGACGGCTACCGCTACGAGGGCCAGTGGGTCGAGGGCCGGATCGAGGGCGAAGGCACGGCGACCTATCCGGACGGGTCGGTCTATGTCGGCCAGTTCGCGGACGACGTGGCCCACGGCACCGGGACGATCACCTATGCCGACGGGTCATCCTACGAAGGCGAGTGGGCCAACGGCACGATCGAGGGCAAGGGCATCGCCCGCTACAGCAACGGCATGGTCTATGACGGCGAGTTCCGCAACGCGCGCAACCACGGCATGGGAACGATGACCTACGAGGACGGGTTCACCTATACCGGCCAATGGGTCGATGGCCTGCGCCAGGGCGAGGGCACGGCCACCTATTCCGACGGCACGATCTATATCGGCGGCTTCGTGGCGGGCCAGCGCGAGGGCCAGGGCACGATCACCATGACCGACGGTTTCACCTACAGCGGCGGCTGGAAGGCCGGAGAGATCGACGGCGAGGGTGTCGCCACCTATCCCAACGGCGACCGCTACGAGGGCTTCTTCGCCAAGGGCCAGCGCCAGGGCCGGGGCCGGATGGTCTATGCCTCGGGCGAGGTCTATGACGGCTACTGGGCGCGCGGCGAACAGGCGACCGAGGAAGAGGCGGCCGCGGCGGCGGCCGAAGATTCGGGTTCGGCACCGGCAACCGAAGCCCAGGGCAACTGAGGGGGCTTCCATCCTTCTTGATGCAGGATCCGAAAGGCCCCGGTTACGGGGCCTTTTCGCATCCGGACGATCGCAGCGCATGGCGCATTGCGCACGACCAGAGGTGAACGACCGTTCATTTCCGCGCGCATCCGGCACCGCGATGCGCCGCGCAAGAACCCGCCGGTTGTGAAAACTCTGTAATTCGACACGCTTGCACGGATTTACCGCAAGCTGTCCGAAGGCTTATAGACTTTCGGCATGGACATCGTCGTCATCACCGCGATCATCGCGTCGCTGTTTCTGGTCATCGGCCTTGCAGAGCCGCTGGCCACGCGGCTGCGCCTGCCCTACAGCGTGATCCTTGCGGTGCTGGGCATCCTGATCGGCTCTGGCGCGGCGTTCTTCCTGCGCACCGAACTGACCGACGCCCTGAACCCGGTGGCCGAAGCGATCCTGAACCTGCCGATCCGGTCCAACGTCTTTCTCTATGTCTTTCTGCCGACACTGCTTTTCCAGGCCACGCTGGGGATGAACCTGCGGCGGATGCTGGACGACTGGGTGCCGATCCTGGTCCTTGCGATCGTGGCGGTGCTGGTCGCGACCCTGACCATCGGCTACGCCCTGCACTGGGCGAGCGCGTTACCGCTGGCGGCCTGCCTGCTGGTGGGGGCGATCGTCTCGACCACGGATCCCTCGGCGGTGGTGGGCATCTTCCGATCGATCTCGGCGCCGCGCCGGCTGTCCAGGATCATCGAGGGCGAGAGCCTGCTGAACGACGCCGCCGCCATCGCGCTGTTCGGCCTGTTCATGGGCTTCGTCATGGCGGGCGTTCCCAACCCCTCGCTGACCGAGGCCGCGGCGCGCTTTCCGCTGCTGCTGCTGGGGGGGGCGCTGGTGGGCTGGCTGGTCGCACGCATCGGCATCTGGCTGATGGAGATGCTGGACCGCGCGATCCTGGCGCAGGCATCGGTGTCGGTCGCGCTGCCCTATCTCGCCTTCATCCTGTCCGAGCAGGTCGCCGGCGCCTCTGGCGTGATCGCGGTGGTGTCGGCGGGGCTGACGCTGAATCTTGCCGGACCGGGGCGCCTGACGCCGACGACCTGGACCAACCTGCGCGAGATCTGGGACCTGCTGGCCCATTGGGCCGGGGCGCTGATCTTCGTGCTGGCGGCGCTGCTGATCCCGCGTCTTCTGGACGGGATCACGCTGCGAGAGTTCGTCCAGGTCGGTGTCGTGACGCTGGCCGCGGTCCTGGCGCGGGCGGTGATCCTGTTCGGGCTGTTGCCGCTGTTGCAGGCCGCGCGGCTGTCGCCGGTGATCGAACGGCGCTACCGGGTGGCAATCCTGTGGGGCGGGCTGCGCGGCGCGGTCACGCTGGCGCTGGCGCTGGCGGTGACCGAAAGCCGGCTGGTCCCCATCGAGATCAAGCAGCAGGTCGGCGTGCTGGCGACCGGCTTCACGCTGTTCACCCTGATCGTTCAGGGCGGCACGCTGCGCTGGGTGATCCGCCGGCTGGGGCTGGACCGGCTGTCGGCGATGGACACCGCGCTGTCGAACCAGGTCATCGCCGTGGCGCTTCAGACCGTGCGCGAGGACGTGGCCAGCACGACCGAACAATACGGCCTTGCGCGCGAGACGGTCCGGTCGGAGGCAAAGCGCTTCGCGGCGCGGCTGGACGCGGCCGTGAAGGCAGCCGAGGACAGCACCCAGATCCTCGACCGCGACCGCATCACGCTGGGGCTGATCGCGCTGGCCGGGGCCGAGCGCGACATGGTGCTGGAGCTGTTCCACGACCGTTCGGTTTCCGCCCGGGTCGCCGACCGCGCGCTATCGGAAGCCGACCGCGTGATCGAGGGCGCGCGCACCGGGGGCCGTGTCGGCTACCAGCGGGCGACGCGCCAGATCCTGGCCTATGGCCGCGCGATCCGCGCCGCCGCCTTCCTGCACAACCGGCTGCGCATCGGCGGGCCGCTGTCGCGGCTGACCGCCGACCGGTTCGAGATCCTTGTGACCCAGCGGCTGCTGCTGAAGGATCTGCACGACTTCATCGAAAAGCGCATCCTGCGCATCCATGGCCGGCGCGTGGCGGAACTGCTGCACGAATTGCTGGAGCGGCGCGAGGAACTGGTCGAGCAGGGGCTCGACGGGATGCGGCTGCAATTCCCCGGCTATGCCGAAGAGCTGGAGCGCCGGCTGATCCGCCGGACCGCCCTGCGGCTGGAGGAACGCGAATACGACCAGCTGCGCGCCGACGGGCTGATCGGGTCTGAACTGCACGGTGCGCTGCTGCGCAAGCTGGCTGCCATGCGCGCCGCCGAAGAGGCGCGCCCGAAGCTGGACATTGCCGTGCATCGCGACGAGCTGGTGCGCCAGCTGCCGCTGTTCTCGGACCTGGAGGAAGGCGTCCTGCGCCAGCTGCGCCGGGGGCTGGTCACAAGATACGTCTCGGCCGGCGAGGCGATACTCAGCAAGTCGGTTCAGGCGCGGTCGGTCTATTTCATCGCCTCCGGCGCGGTGGAGCTGGAAACGGCGGGCCAGACCTGGCGGCTGGGCCGGGGCGAGATGTTCGGCCAGATGGGTATCCTGACCCACAGGCCGCGCCGCACCAGCGTGCGCGCGATCACGCCCTGCACGCTTCTGAAGCTGGACGAACAGCGCTTTCTCAAGCTGCTGCGCCGCAGCCCCGCGCTGCGCGCCGCCGTCCGCGAAAGCGCCGAGAAGCGCGGTATCCCGATCGACCAGCTGGGCGACGTGATGGACGAGGCGGCCTAGACCCGCGCGCCGCGGTCCAGCCGGGCAAGGATGTCGGCGGCGCTGTCGAGCGTTCCGGCCCGGTTCTCGTCCGACATGCGATCCCAGGTGCGGTACATCTGCGCCATCCGGGGGTTGCGGGCGAGTTTCTCGCGGTTGCGGTTCAGGAAATCCCAGTAGAGCGGATTGAAGGGACAGGCCCCCTTGCCGCGCTTGACCTTGACCAAATAGGCGCAGGTCGCGCAGTGATCCGACATCCGGTCCACATAGGCGCCCGAGGCGGCGTAGGGCTTCGAGCCCAGGAGCCCGCCATCGGCGAACTGGCTCATGCCGATCACGTTCGGCGCCTCGACCCATTCATAGGCGTCGGCATAGACGGCAAGATACCATTCGTGCAGCTGGTGCGGGTCCACGCCCGCGATCAGGGCAAAAGTGCCGGTGACCATCAGGCGCTGGATGTGGTGGGCATAGGCCTCTTCCATCGTCTGGGCGACGGCGGCCTTCACGCAGGCCATGTCGGTGGCATCGGGGTTCCAGTAAAAGGCGGGCAGGTCGCGGCGGGCGTCCAGGTGGTTCCGGCTGACGTAATCCGGCCCCTCGAGGTCGTAGATGCCGCGCACATATTCGCGCCAGCCAAGGATCTGGCGGACATACCCCTCGACCGCGTTGAGCGGCGCGCGGCCGGCGCGCCATTCGGCTTCCGCCCGGCGGCATAGGTCGAGCGGGTCGAGCAGGCCCGCGTTCAGATAGGCCGACAGAACCGAGTGATAGAGGAACTTCTCGCCTCGCAGCATCGCGTCCTGGTAGTCGCCGAAATGCGGCAGGGCCGCCCGGAAAAAGGCATCGGCCGCCGCCTGGGCCTGGTCGGGCGTCACCGCGAACCAGAAGGGCCGCAGATCGCCGGGATGGTCGGGGAAGTGCTTTTCCACCACGTCCAGCACCTCCTCGGTGATGGCGTCCGGCTCGAAGCGGGGCGGCGCCGGCATGAAGAGATCGCGGTCGGCGGGCTTGCGGTTGTCGTGGTCGTAGTTCCACTGCCCGCCGGCGGGGTCGTCCCCCTCCATCAGAAGGCCGGTGCGGCGGCGCATGTCGCGGTAGAAATATTCCATCCGCAGCTGCTTGCGGCCCCTGGCCCAGGCGGCGAAATCCTCGCGCGGGCAGAGGAAGCGGTCGTCGGCCTGCACCTCGACCGGGACCGGGCACTCGGCCAGCGCAGCCCGCAGCCGCCATTCGCCGCATTCGGTGGCGATGGCGGTTTCCACGCCGTATTCGGCCGCCCTGCGCACCAGTTCGGCGGGGATCGAGCCGGCGGTTTCCGGGTCGTCATAGCGGCCATAGGCGACGCGCCAGCCCTCGGCCCGCAGGGTTTCGGCGAAATGGCGCATGGCCGCGAACAGGAAGGCGATCTTCTTGCGGTGGTGGCGGACATAGCCCGCCTCTGCCCGCACCTCGGCCATGACCACCACGTCGTGCGCCTTGTCGGCGGCGCGCAGTGCAGAGAGTCCCGGCGAGAGCTGGTCGCCCAGAACGAGCACGAGGCGGGGGGCTACCACGGGATATCCTTGCCGGCGTAGTCGAAGAAGCCGCCATTCTGCGCGGGCGTGAGGCCTGCGAGCACCTTGAGCAGGTTCTGCGCGGCCTCTTCCGGCGTGACGGCGGGGTGGCGGCCCAGATACTTGCGGGTCAGGTCGGTCTGCACGGTGCCGGGGTGCAGCGCAACGACGATGGTTTCGCGGTTGCGGCGCGCGAGTTCTATCGCGGCGGTGCGCACGATCTGGTTCAGCGCCGCCTTGGCCGCGCGGTAGCTGATCCAGCCGCCCAGCCGGTTGTCCCCGATGGAGCCGACGCGCGCCGAGAGCGTGGCGAAGACCGCCCTGCCCTCGCGCCGCAGATGGGGGCCGAAATGCTTGAGCAGCAGCGCGGGGCCGATGGCGTTCAGCGCGAACTGGGCGGCCATCGCCTGCGGGTCGATCTGCGCAAGCGCCTTCTCGGGACCGTGGCCACCGATCTCGAGCGCGCCGGTCGCGTCGAAGATCAGGTCGAAAGGCCCCTCCAGCCGCGCGGCTGCAGCGGCGACCGACGCCTCGTCGGTGACGTCGAGCCCGTCGGCGGAGCGGCTGAGCGTTGCCAGGCGCGTGCCCTGCAAGGCGTCCGCCATAGCTGCGCCGATGCCGCCGGAGGCACCGATCAGAAGGATGCGGAGATTGGGGTCGGGTGTGATCTTCATGGGCGCGGAGCTAGTCCGCAGGCGCGAGCCGTAAAGCCCTTTCCCCGTTGCGTGCATCTCGTTAGGTGTGGGCAGAAAGGAGAGCATCGTGACCCGTCCGATCATCTATCACATCCCCGTCTGCCCGTTTTCGCAGCGCATCGAGATCCTGCTGGAACTGAAGGGCCTGCGCGACGCGGTGGAGTTCCGGGTCATAGACATCACGGTGCCGCGCCCGGACTGGCTGCTGGAAAAGACCCGGGGCACGACGGCGCTGCCGGTGCTGGAGACGCCCGCGGGCGGCATCCTGAAGGAAAGCATCGTCATTCTTGAATATATCGAGGCGCTTTTCCCGAGCCCGCCGATTGCGCGGACCGATCCCTACGAGCGTGCGGTCGAGCGGTTGATGATCACCCGCGAGGGGCCGTTCGGCGTGGCCGGCTACCGCATGGTGATGAACCGCGACCGCGCCCGCACAGACGGCCTGCGCGACGCGCTGCTGTCGGAATACCGCTGGCTGAACGACTTCCTGGAAGACCGCAATCCCGGCGGGCTGTTCCTGTTCGACAGCTACGGGATGGCCGAGCTGGTCTATACCTCGCTGATGATGCGGTTCTGGTTTCTCGACTACTACGAGGGTTTCACGCTGCCCGAGACGCCCGACTACGCCCGCGTCCGGCGGTGGCGCGACGCCTGTCTGGAACACCCGGCGGCGCAGCAGGTCGGTTTCGAGCAGATCGTGAAGCTGTACTACGACTACGCCGTGGGTTCGGGGAACGGCGCCCTGCCCGAGGGGCGGCAGGTATCGAGCTTTGCCTTCGAGCCGGACTGGCGGAACCGCCCGATGCCGCCCCGGGACAAGTACGACCGCATCGCATCGGATACCGAACTGGGGCTGGCATAGGTCGAAATTTCGGCTTTCCCTTGCGGAACCGGCGGAGTATGGTCCGCCCCATGAACGCACAGGCGAACATCATTCGGGGGCCGCTGGCCTCGGCGCTTCTTCTCCTTAGCCGCCTCTGAGCGTGCCGGGATAACGGCGCGCGCGCTCAGAGGTATCCGCTTCGCGCCGCACCACCCCGAAAAGGCCTGAGGACATTCCAGATGACACAGAACTCCGAACAGGACCGCGTCCTGATCTTCGATACCACCCTGCGCGACGGCGAGCAGTCGCCGGGCGCCACCATGACCCTGAGCGAGAAGCTGGAAATCGCCGAGATGCTCGACGAGATGGGCGTCGACATCATCGAGGCGGGCTTCCCGATCGCCTCGGACGGCGATTTCGAGGCGGTGAGCAAGATCGCCGCGCAGGCGAAGATCTCCGTGATCTGCGGGCTGGCGCGGGCGAATTTCGCGGATATCGACCGCGCCTGGGACGCCGTGCGCCACGCGAAGCGGCCGCGCATCCACACATTCATCGGCACCTCGCCGCTGCATCGCGACATCACCAAGCTCAGCCAGGACGAGATGGCCGAGCGCATCCACCAGACCGTGAGCCATGCGCGCAACCTGTGCGACAACATCCAGTGGTCGCCCATGGACGCGACCCGGACCGAGCATGACTATTTGTGCCGGGTGGTGGAAATCGCGATCAAGGCGGGCGCCACGACGATCAACATTCCCGACACCGTGGGCTACACCGCGCCGCGCGAAAGCGCCGACCTGATCGCGATGCTGCTGGAACGGGTGCCAGGCGCGGACGAGGTGATCTTTGCCACCCACTGCCACAACGACCTGGGCATGGCGACCGCCAACAGCCTGGCCGCGGTCGAGGCGGGCGCGCGGCAGATCGAGTGCACGATCAACGGGCTGGGCGAGCGGGCGGGCAACACCGCGCTGGAAGAGGTCGTGATGGCGATGCGGGTGCGCAACGACATCATGCCCTATCGCACGGACATCGACACCACGAAGATCATGCAGATCAGCCGCAGGGTCGCCGCCGTCTCGGGCTTTCAGGTGCAGTACAACAAGGCGATCGTCGGCAAGAACGCCTTCCTGCACGAGAGTGGCATCCACCAGGACGGCGTGCTGAAGAACGCCGCCACCTTCGAGATCATGCGTCCCGAGGATATCGGCCTGACCACCACCAACCTGGTGCTGGGCAAGCATTCGGGCCGCGCGGCGCTGCGCGCCAAGCTGAAGGACCTGGGGTTCGAGCTGGGCGACAACCAGCTGAAGGACGTGTTCGTGCGGTTCAAGGCGCTGGCCGACCGCAAGAAGGAGGTCTATGACGACGACCTGATCGCGATGATGGCCGACAGCGCGTCGGACTCGGGCAACGAGCATATCCGGGTGAAGTTCCTGCGCGTGATCTGCGGCACCGAGGCGCCGCAATCGGCCGACCTGATCCTGACCATCGACGGGCAGGACCGGCAGGCCACGACCCAGGGCGACGGGCCGATCGACGCGACCTTCAACGCGATCAAGGCGCTGGTGCCGCACGGCGGCGCAACGCTGGAGCTGTACCAGGTGCATGCCGTGACGGAAGGAACGGACGCGCAGGCGACCGTTTCGGTGCGGCTGTCCGAGAACGGCAAGATCGCCTCGGCCCAGGCGTCGGACACGGATACGGTCGTGGCATCCGCCAAGGCCTATGTCGCGGCGCTGAACCGGCTGATCCTGCGGCGGGAGAAGACGACTCACGCGCAGATGGACGCGGCCAGCGCCTGAGCGGGAAACCGCGCACGCCGAAACCCCGCCGGCAGCAGCCCTGCCGGCGGGTTCTTGCTGTTCCCGCCCGAAATTTGCCGCATTGCGGCAACGGGCCGGGCCGCAGCCCTTTACGCCTTGCGGGCGCTGGTCTTATAAGCGGGTAAATCCGGAACCATCGGGTCCCGCCAGCACCCCCGGTTCGGACAACAACAACTCTCAGGCGGAAGCAGTATGTTTGGGGCTATATCTGGGCTTTTCTCGTCTGACATGGCGATCGACCTCGGGACGGCGAACACCCTGGTCTACGTCAAGGGCAAGGGTATCGTCCTGAACGAGCCCTCGGTCGTCGCCTATCACATCAAGGACGGCAAGAAGCAGGTTCTTGCCGTGGGCGAGGATGCCAAGCTGATGCTGGGCCGCACCCCCGGCTCGATCCAGGCGATCCGACCGATGCGCGACGGAGTGATCGCCGATTTCGATGTCGCGGAAGAGATGATCAAGCATTTCATCCGCAAGGTGCACAAGGGCGGCAGCTGGGCCAAGCCGAAGATCATCGTCTGCGTGCCCCATGGCGCGACCCCGGTGGAAAAGCGCGCGATCCGCGAATCCGTCCTGTCGGCGGGGGCCCGCAAGGCAGGGCTGATCGCCGAGCCAATCGCGGCCGCCATCGGCGCGGGCATGCCGATCACCGATCCGACCGGCAACATGGTCGTCGATATCGGTGGCGGCACCACGGAAGTGGCCGTGCTGTCGCTGGCGGACATCGTCTACGCGCGCTCTGTCCGCGTGGGCGGCGACCGGATGGACGAGGCAATCATCAACTACCTGCGCCGGCAGCATAACTTGCTGGTGGGCGATGCCACGGCCGAGCGGATCAAGACCTCGATCGGGTCGGCGCGGATGCCCGAGGACGGGCGCGGCGCGGTGATGGAGATCCGCGGTCGCGACCTGCTGAACGGCGTGCCCAAGGAAACCGAGGTGACGCAGGCACAGGTGGCCGAAGCGGTGGCGGAGCCGGTGCAGCAGATCTGCGAGGCGGTGATGACGGCGCTCGAGTCGACGCCGCCGGATCTGGCGGCCGACATCGTGGACCGTGGCGTCATGCTGACCGGCGGCGGCGCGCTTCTGGGGGATCTGGACCTTGCGCTGCGCGAACAGACGGGGCTGGCCATCTCGATCGCCGACGAGACGATGAATTGCGTGGCGCTCGGCACCGGCAAGACGCTGGAATACGAACAGCAACTCGCACATGTGATAGACTTCGGAAACTGACGGCGGGCAGAATCCCCGCCGGCGGCCGCATGGCGGGCGGTCGCGAAGCACAGCGGACCAGGCAGGGAGCGGATCGGCGTGAGCGCGAGAAGGGACGACGCGACAGCGATGTGGCGCAGCCTGCGCCGCGTGATGCTGGCGGCGATCTGTCTTGTGTTCCTGGCTCTCTTCGTCCTGTGGCGCATCGAAAGCCCGCGCGTCGAACAGCTGCGTATGGCGATCATCGACCGCCTGGTGCCCAGTTTCGAATGGACCTTGGTGCCGGTCACTGCCTTTACCCGGATGGTTGCCGATTTCCGCGAGCTTGACCGGGTCTACGAGCAGAACCGCGAATTGCGGCGCGAGTTGCAAAGCATGCAGGGCTGGCGCGAGGCGGCGCTTCAGCTTGAGGAAACCAACGCGCGCCTCAGGGCGCTCAACAACGTGCGCCTGAGCCCGCGCATCAGCTTCATCACCGGCGAGGTGCTGACCGACAGCGGGTCGCCCTTCCGGCAGTCGGTGCTGCTCAATATCGGCCGCATCGACGGGGTGGCGGACGGATCGGCAACGGTGGACGGCCTGGGGCTGGTCGGCCGCATCTCGGGGGTCGGTGAACGCACCGCGCGGGTGGTCCTGCTGACCGACATCAACAGCCGCGTCCCGGTCGTGATACGCCCCTCGGGCCAGCGCGCGCTTCTGACCGGGGACAACACGAACGCGCCGCGCCTGGAATTCATCGACAACCCCGAAGATGTGCGCCCCGGCGACCGGGTGGTGACATCGGGCGATGGGGGCGTGTTCCCGTCCGACCTGCTGGTCGGCTCGATCGCGCTTGACCCCGAGGGGCGGCTGCGCACGCGCCTTGCGGCCGAGTACAACCGCCTCGAGTTCATCCGCGTGCTGCGGCAGTCGCCGGGCGAGGTGATCCCCGGCACCGGGGATCTGATCGGCCCGCCCCTGCCCCCGATGGCCCAGGAACAGGCCGGGGAGGCGGTGACACAATGATCGCGCGCCCCTTCTCCCTGCCCCGCGCGCTGCTGTTCACGGCGCTGGCGCTGGTTGCCATCCATGTCCAGCTTCTGCCGCTGGAAATCGCGGCCGAAAGCACGGTGCTGCCCGAGCTTCTGCTGGTCCTTGCCGCGGCATGGAGCCTGCGGGAGCCGGAAAACCTGCCCTTGCCGCTGCTGGCCGCAGCGTTGCTGCTGGGCGACCTGGTGCTGGACCGGGCCGTCGGGCTGTGGGCGTTGACGAGCCTGCTGGTGCTCGAGGTGCTGCGGCTTCGGCGCGAGGCGCTCTATGACCGGCCCTTCGCGATCGAATGGGCGACCTTTGCCGGGATCCTTGCGGTGGCGCTTGCGCTTCACGGGCTCGTGCTGCGGCTTGCGCTGATCGATGTGGAAACCGGCGGGCTGGGCTTCCGGCTCTGGCTGTCGACTGTCCTGGCCTATCCGCTGATGGCGGCCTTCCTTCACTGGGTGCTGCGCGTGCGCGCGCCGAAGCCGGCCGAGCGGTCGCGTCGCCTGGGGCGCGTCGCATGAAGCCGATGTCGTCCAGGAACCCCACCCAGGGCCGCATGACACGCCGCGGACTGCTGCTGCTGGGCGCGCAGCTTTCGCTGATCGCGGGGCTGGGCTACCGGGTGCGTCAGCTTCAGGTCGAGGAAGCGGACAGGTACCGCATGCTGGCCGAAGAGAACCGGATGAACATCCGACTGCTCGCCCCGGGCCGCGGCCTGATCTTCGACCGCAACGGCGTGCCGCTGGCCGAGAACCGGCAGAACTACCGCGTGGTCATGATCCGCGAGCAGGCCGGCGACGTGGAGGCGGTGCTGGACCGTCTCGCGCGGCTCATCCCGCTGCCCGAGGACCGGCGCGAGCGGGTGCTGCGCGAGATCCGGCAGCGATCCGCCTTCGTGCCGGTGACCGTGACCGAGCATCTGAGCTGGGAGGAAATCTCGCGCGTGGCCTCGAACGCGCCGGCCCTGCCGGGCGTGCTACCGGAGGTCGGGCTGACCCGCCACTATCCGAAGGGGACCGCGTCGGCGCATCTGGTGGGCTATGTGGGGCCCGTGTCCGAGCGCGACCTTGCGGCGCAGGAAAGCCCGGATCCGCTGCTGCAGATCCCGGATTTCCAGATCGGAAAGACCGGGATCGAGGTGCGGCTGGAAGGAGAGCTGCGCGGCAGCGCCGGTGCCAGCCAGATCGAGGTGAACGCGCTTGGCCGCGTGATGCGCGAGCTTGACCGGCGCGAGGGGGTGCCGGGGCAGGATCTGCACCTGACCATCGACGGCGGCATCCAGGAATATGCCCTCAGGCGCATGGACGGCCAGAGCGCGGCCAGCGTGGTCATGGACGTGAACAGCGGCGAGATCCTCGCCTCTGCCTCGGCCCCCAGCTTCGACCCCAACGCCTTCGTTTTCGGGATCTCCTTCGACAACTGGAACACGTTGCTGAACGATCCCTACCGGCCGCTGTCGAACAAGGCGGTGTCGGGGGCCTATCCTCCCGGCTCCACCTTCAAGATGGTGGTGGCGCTGGCCGCGATCGAGGCCGGTCTCGTGACGCCGGACGAGACGGTCTACTGCCCCGGTCATTACCAGCTTGGCGACCGCCGCTTCCATTGCTGGCGCTCGGGCGGCCATGGGCACATGAACCTGCGCGACAGCCTGAAACAATCCTGCGACGTCTATTACTACGACGTGGCGCGCCGCGTGGGCGTTGACGCGATCACGCAGATGGCGAACCGGCTGGGGGTGGGCGTGCGCCACGACCTGCCCCTGCCCGCGATCAGCGAGGGGCTGACGCCCACGCGCGAGTGGAAGCAGCGGCGCTACAACGAGGCGTGGCTGGTCGGCGACACGATCAACGTGGGCATCGGCCAGGGCTTCATGCTGGCCTCTCCGCTGCAGCTGGCGGTGATGACGGCGCGCCTTGCCACCGGGCGGGCGGTGGAGCCGCGCCTGATCCGCGCCCGCAATGGCGTGCCCGAGCCCATCCCCGGGGCGCCGGACCTGGGCATCCCGCGCGCGGCGCTGGAACAGGTCCGTGTCGGCATGCACGCGGTGGTGAACGACCGGCGCGGCACGGCCTACCGTTCGCGCATCGCCGACCCCGAGGTCGAGATGGCCGGCAAGACCGGAACCAGCCAGGTCCGGATCATCACCCCGGAGGAACGCGCGCGCGGCGTGTTTCGCAACGAGGATCTGCCGTGGAACCGCCGCGACCACGCGCTGTTCGTGTGCTATGCGCCGTTTGACAACCCGCGCTATGCGGTCGCGACCGTGGTCGAGCATGGCGGCGGCGGGTCCGCCGTGGCGGCCCCGATCGCGCGGGATATCCTGATGCGCACGCTCTATGGCCCGGTGCCGCCGCTTGCGGCCTATCCGCCCGACGAGCGCCAGGAGATCGAGCGCCGCCGCGCCGAGGAACCGGCGCCCGAAGCGCCCGCCGCACCGACGCAGACGGGCCGCGCATGACGTTTCTTGACCAGTCCCACCGGCAGCTGCCCACCGGCGCCGCCAAGATCCTGCACCTGAACTGGGCGATCATCCTGCTGCTCTGCGCCATCGCATCGACCGGTTTCCTGATGCTCTACTCGGTGGCGAACGGCTCGTTCGATCCCTGGGCATCGCGCCAGATGGTGCGCTTCGCCGCGGGCGCGGTCGTGATGCTGATCATCGCGATGATCCATATCCGGTTCTGGCGCGCGATGGCGCCGCTGGCCTATGGCGGCAGCCTGATCCTGCTGGTGCTGGTCGAGTTCTTCGGCGAGGTCGGGATGGGCGCCCAGCGCTGGATCGACCTGGGTTTCATCCAGCTCCAGCCGTCCGAGCTGATGAAGATCGCGCTCGTGATGATGCTGGCGCTCTATTACGACTGGCTCGACCCGGACAAGGTCTCGCGCCCGCAATGGCTGATCATCCCGCTTCTGCTGATCCTGGCGCCCGTGGCCCTGGTGCTTACCCAGCCGGACCTCGGGACCGCGATCCTGCTGGCGGCCGGGGGCGGCGTGGTGATGTTCCTTGCGGGCGTCAGCCTGTGGTATTTCGGCGCGGCGATCGGGCTGGGCGCGGGGTTGGTCACGCTGGTCATGCAGAGCCGTGGGACAAGCTGGCAGCTGCTGAAGGACTACCAGTACCGCCGGATCGAGACCTTTCTCGACCCCTCCACCGACCCGCTCGGCGCGGGCTATCACATCACCCAGTCGAAGATCGCGCTTGGCTCCGGCGGGCTGTCGGGGCGCGGCTTCATGGAAGGAACGCAGGCGCGGCTGAATTTCCTGCCCGAGAAGCACACCGATTTCATATTCACCACCCTTGCCGAGGAATTCGGCTTCGTGGGTTCCGCATCGCTTCTGATCATGTTCACGCTGGTGGTGGTCTTTGCCATGACCTCGGCGCTGCGGAACCGGGACCGGTTCGGCGCGCTTCTGACCGCGGGGGTGGGGGCCACCTTCTTCTTCTACTTCTCTGTCAACATGGCGATGGTGATGGGCCTGATCCCGGTGGTCGGCGTACCGCTGCCGCTGGTGTCCTATGGCGGCTCGGCCATGCTGGTGCTGATGGCGGCCTTCGGATTGCTGCAAAGCGCCCATGTCCACAGGCCGCGCTGAACCATGAGCGTCAGGGTTCTCTTCGCAGGCGACGACCGCGACTGGCCCGTCTATGCGCCGCTTCTGCGCAGCGCCTGCGCCGCGCGCGGCCTGGAGATCGCGCTGTCGGACACCGCCCCCGACCCTGCTGCGGTGGACTACATCGTCTACGCCCCCAGTGGCCCGCTGAAGGATTTCGGCCCGTTCACGGCGGCGAAGGCCGTGCTCAGTCTCTGGGCCGGGGTGGAACGCATCGTCGGCGACCCGACGCTGACCCAGCCCTTGTGCCGGATGGTGGACAGCGGGCTCAGGCAGGGGATGACCGAATGGGTCACGGGCCATGTGCTGCGCCATCATCTGGGGCTGGACACGCATATCCTGCACCAGGACGGCATCTGGCGCGACAAGGCGGTCCCGCCGCTTGCGGGCGAGCGGCCGGTGGGGATCCTCGGCCTTGGCGCGTTGGGGGCGGCCGCCGGGCAGGCGCTGGCCGGGTTGGGATTTCCGGTGACCGGATGGAGCCGGACACCGAAATCCGCCGCGCAGATCGACTGCCGCCACGGCGCGGACGGGCTGGCAGAGACGCTGCGCCGCGCGCAGATCATGGTCCTGCTGCTGCCGCTGACCGAAGACACCCGGGGCCTGCTGAATGCCGAACGCCTGGCGCTGCTGCCCGAGGGCGCGGTGGTGATCAACCCGGGGCGCGGGCCGCTGATCGTCGACGCAGACCTGCTGGACGCGCTGGATCGGGGCCGGATCGGCCATGCGACGCTGGATGTCTTCGCGACGGAGCCGTTGCCGCCCGAACATCCCTACTGGGCGCATCCGCGGGTCACGGTGACGCCGCATATCGCCTCGGCCACACGGCCGCAGACGGCGGCCGAGGCGATCGCCGAGAACATCGCGCGCGGTGAGGCGGGGCGGCCCTTCCTGCACCTCGTGGACCGGGCTCGGGGGTATTGAGCCGCCTCAGATCAGGCGCGGCGGCTTGGCCGGGTCGCCCCCCGGTGCCGCACCGGGCAGTCGCCGGGGCGTGGGGATCGACAGGCTGAAGCCGGTTTCGCGCAACCGCCCCAGCAGCGGATCGCCGCCATCGGGGAAGGCCAGGTCGAGCACGCCCTCCGAAAGCCCCGCAAGCGCAAGCGCCGCGGCGATGCTGCGCGACACCTCGTCCCGGGCACCGGGGGCGACGCCGGTCAGCGCCAGCAGAAGCGCCTCGCTGCCGTCGGCATAGGCGGCCTGCACGAGAAACGCCTCTTCGGCATGCCCGGCCAGCGCCGCAAGCTGCCCCGCCAGCGCATCGAGAAGGGTCTGCGCCGCGCCGACGGGCGCCCTGAGCCCCGCGATGCGCCCGGCATTCACCTCGGCCGCGGCGGGGGCGATGCCGGCGATCCAGTCCATCGCGTCGACCGGCAGGATGATGGCCGAGGGCGCCACCTCGATGTTGAGTGCAAGGCCGAGGCCGGCTGCCGACAGGAGCGCGCCCAGATCCCGCCCCTCGATCACCGCCATCGGCGCGCCACCCTCGAGAAAGGCCGCCATCCGCGCCTCGGTATCGAAGGCGAGCGCGAGCGGTCCGTCCCCCGTCTCGAGGATGAGCGGCTTCACGCGGTCGCTTCCGCGCGCGGGCTCCTCCTCCAGCACCAGCACCAGCCCGGTTGCCGCGAGCGTGGCGAAGAAGGCGCGGCGCGCATCCTCGGTTTCCCCGGCGCGGATCATCCGGTCATGGGCGCGGTCGAGCGCCGTCTCTAGGGCGAAAGCAGTTCCGCCACCCGTGATCTCAGCCATGGCACCACCTCTTCCTCGAACCAGGGGTTGCGTTTGAGCCATGCCGTATTCCGCCAGCTCGGATGGGGCAAGGGCAGCACTGTGGGCACGCTGTCGCGCCAGTGCCGCACACGTTCGGTCACGGGCATCCGCCCCAGGTGCCACCGCTGCGCATGACCCCCGACAAGAAGCGTCAGCCGCACCTGCGGCATGGTCGCAAGCGCCCTGTCGCGCCATGTCCGGGCGCAGACCGGCGGCGGCGGAAGATCCGATCCCCGCGCATCATATCCGGGAAAGCAGAAGGCCATCGGCAACACCGCGACCCGCGCCCGATCGTAGAACACCGCCTCGTCAATGCCCATCCAGTCCCGCAGCCTGTCGCCTGACGGGTCGTCGAAGGGTCGCCCGCGCTGGTGCACCTTCATGCCGGGTGCCTGCCCGGCCACGAGGATGGGCGCCTCTGCCGACAGCCACGGAACGGGCCGCGGCGCATGCCCGGTGGCGGTCGCGGCAAAGCGGTCGGCGCACAGCCGGCAATCGGATATCATTTCGGTGAGCCGCACAATATCGCGCATGCCCCCGTGATACCGCCCTCTGCCCCGGTTTCAAGCGACAAGGCGCGGCCGCCAGGCGTGTGCGCGGCAAGTTATGCCTTTCTTTAGCCCGATCCCCGCAGTTATAGTCGGCCCGGCGGCTGGCCGTGACGCCGGATCCCTGCGAAAGGGCCGATCCCGCGCCCGAGGACGGGCGAACGGACGCGACGAGATGATCGAATTCAGGAACGTCAGCAAATCCTTCTGGACCGGGAAGACGCGCAAGGTGATCCTTGACCGCGCCAGCTTCAGCATTCCGCTTGGTCAGAGCACGGGGATCCTTGCCCCCAACGGGACCGGCAAGACGACGATCATCAACATGATGGCGGGGCTGGAAAAGGCAGACGAGGGCAAGATCATCCGCAGTTCCAAGATCTCGTTTCCGCTGGGCGTGGTCAGCGGCGTGAACGCCGGCCAGACCGGACAGGAGAATGCGCGCTACATCGCGCGGCTCTACGGGCTGGACCCCGACCATGTCGAGGCTTTCGTGCGCTACCTGGTGGACATCAGGGAATACTTCCAGATGCCGATGCGCACCTACAGCCAGGGCATGAAGTCCCGGTACATGTTCGCGCTGATGCTGAGCCTGGAGTTCGACATCTACCTGATCGACGAGGGCCTGCCCTCGACGATGGACGCCGCCTTCAACCGCAAGGCGGGCGCGATCCTGGACGAGCGGCTGCGCCGTTCCACGGTCGTGATCGTGTCGCATTCGCCCCGCATCCTGGAGCGGTATTGCACCCGAGCGGCCGTGTTGCGAAACGGCCGGCTGAACATGTTCGACAGCCTCCGCGAGGCGAAAGAGATGTATGATTATGCTGCGTGAATTCACGCCAAGCCGATTGGAGCCGCATGCCTGACGACCGACCCCAGGGCGCGCCCCGTCACCCCAGGGACATGAGCCTTGCGGAACTGCTCGAGGCGGATCCGGCGACCCTGCCCGAATATGCCGACCCCAAGGGCCGCACCATCCTGACCAAGCACCGGCGCCGCGCGATCCGCGAATGCGCCGCCATGGGGATCGATGCCTCCAACGGCGATCACGCGCTCTACATCTGCGCCGCGAAAGGCATAAACGTGTTCGGCGGCCGCGGTCCCAGCATGCTTGGGCTGGCTGCCGGCGCGGGTGCGCGGACCGTGGATCGCCGGGGCAAGTCGGACGGCGACGATGGGCCCGGAAGCTCGGTCATGCAGGCGCCGGTCATGCTGGAGCCGGGCCGCGACCTGGCCGGCTACCAGCCCGCGACCGAGGCAGAGCGCGAGGCCGAGATCCGCAAGATCCGGCGCGGGCTGGTGCGCCGGCGCCGCAGACGCCTTCTGGGTCTGGCGCTTCGGCTGATCGTGTTCGTCCTGCTGCCCACGGCGCTGGTGGGCTACTATTACTTCAACGTCGCCACGCCGATGTTCGAGACCGAGTCGGAATTCGTGATCCAGACCGCCGAAAGTCCCGCCGGCGCCGCGGGCGGAATTGGCGGGATCCTTGCCGGTACCGGCTTTGCCACATCGCAGGACAGCGTGGTGGTGCAGGGCTACCTGTCCTCGCGCGAGGCGTTTCGAAGGCTTGACGCCGAGCACGGCTACATCGCGCATTTCCAGGACCCCGCGATCGACGGCATCCAGCGGCTCGCCCCGGATGCGTCGCTCGATGCGGCCTACGACTACTATCTCGACAAGGTGACCATCGGCTACGATCCGACCGAGGGCGTGATCAGGATGGCGGTGATCGGCGCCACGCCCGAAGCCTCCCAGCGGTTCGCCGAAGCGCTGATCGGCTACGCCGAAGAGCGTGTGGACGGCCTGACGCAGGAGGCGCGCGGCGACCAGTTGCGCGTCGCCGAGGACCGCTACCGCGAGGCGGAACTCGATCTCGAGCGGGCCGAGCAGCGGGTGCTGAACCTCCAGGAGCAGCGCGGCGTCTTCAGCGCCGATGTCGAGCTGAACTCGCAGATGTCGATCATCAACAACCTGGAAATGGAGGCAGAGAACCGCCGCCTGTCGCTGTCCGAGATGCTGAACAACCCACAGCCCAACCAGACCCGCGTGGATGTGCTGCGCTCGGAAATCGCGCGGCTCGACGCCCGCATCGCCGAGTTGCGCGGGCAGCTGACGCAGGCCTCGGACAGCACGGTCTCGCTTGCACGGATCAGCGCCGAGTTGCGGATGGCGGAAAGCGCGCTGGAGACACGCTACATCATCCTCCAGGAAAGCGTGGCCGCGATGGAGACGGCAAGGCTGGAAGCCGCGCGCCAGGTGCGATACCTGTCGCTGGGCGTCGCGCCGGTGGCCCCGGTCGAGGCGACCTATCCGCGCAAGCTGGAAAACACCGTGCTCGCCTTCATCGTCTTTTTCGGGATCTACATCATGGCCTCCATCACCGTCTCCATCCTGCGCGAACAGGTCAGCGTATGACCGGGATGCGCAGTGTCCAGGTCGGGCCGGTCACCTTCGGCAACGACGCACCGCTTGGCGTGATCGCCGGTCCCTGCCAGCTGGAAAGCCTCGATCATGCGCTGATGATCGCCGAGCGCATGGCCGCGGCCTGCGCCGATGCCGGGGCGGGCTATGTCTTCAAGGCGTCGTACGACAAGGCGAACCGCACATCGCTTTCCGGCAAGCGCGGGCTCGGAATGGAGGAAGGTCTGCGCATACTCGAGACCGTGCGCGAGCGGATAGGTTGCCCGGTTCTGACGGACGTGCACGCGCCCGAGCAATGCGCCGCGGCCGCGCAGGCGGTCGACATACTCCAGATCCCGGCCTTCCTGTGCCGACAGACCGACCTTTTGCTGGCGGCGGGTCGGACCGGGGCGGCGATCAACGTGAAGAAGGGCCAGTTCCTGGCGCCCTGGGACATGGACCATGTCGCGGCCAAGGTCGCCTCGACCGGGAACGAGCGGATCATCCTGACCGAGCGCGGAACCAGTTTCGGCTACAACACGCTGGTCACAGACATGCGCGGGCTGCCGCGGATGGCTGAGACCGGCTATCCGGTGGTGATGGACGCCACCCACTCGGTCCAGCAGCCGGGCGGCCAGGGCGGATCCTCGGGCGGGCAGCGCGAGTTCGCGCCGGTCATGGCGCGGGCGGCCGTAAGCCTGGGCATCGCCGGCGTCTTCATCGAGACGCATGAAAGCCCGGATACCGCCCCGTCCGACGGGCCGAACATGATCCCGCTCGACCGGATGCCGGCGCTGGTGCACAGCCTGATGCGCTTTGATGCGCTGGCGAAAAGCGATCCGATCCGCCTCTGAAAGGGGCGGATTTTGCCTTGCGGCCCGTCGCCTCTGCCGCTAAATCAACGCTCGTTGCTGGGGTGTAGCCAAGCGGTAAGGCAGCGGTTTTTGGTACCGTGTACCGTAGGTTCGAATCCTACCACCCCAGCCAATGACCTCAAAAAACTCCATACTTCCCAATGGGATAGCCGTTGATCACGCGGCCAGCCTCCCGTCTCCACGTCGTGGTGGTTCACAAACTGGTTCACATCGTGCGCGGCGCAGAGCGCGGGAACCATCGAGAAAATGGGGGCTTCACCTCGTTCGCAGAAACGGGATCTTCTACTTCCGGCGGCGCTGGCCCGAAAAAATTCGCTGTCTCGGCGCGCCCGCGTTTTTGTCGGTCTCGCTCCGCACCCACCTCCTCGCCGAAGCGGTAAAGCGGTCGGTCGATCTGCTCTCCGCGGTCGAGGCAGGAGAGAGAAACGTGCTTGAAGAACTTCAGGACAGCCCGGTCTGTGAGGCCCGCGTCCAGGCGATGCTGCAAGAAATCGTCCGGAGGGCCGTGGCCGGAATGATTGCCCGGCAGGAGAGCGACACTTCCGTCGATAGTTCCGAGGCTCGCCTCTGCCGGATCGCCGCAGAAACCGGTCGCATCCGGGAAGCCCAGCGCGCCAGGGACTGGTCGGTGGCCTCCGAATTCGCGGGAGAGATCTCGCGGCAGAACGGCCTCGACCCCGATTTTGTCGAAGCCCCCGCGGTTGCCCGGCAAGTGCTCTCCCTGCTGCGCCGCCTCGCCGAGTTGAACGCCCGCGTGGAGCGGGACTTCGATGACCCGCTCGATGTCGGGCGGGATCTCCTGATCGACCATGGGCTGAAGCCGACCCGGGACGCCATGAAGCCGCCCATGCTGCTGTCGGAGGCGATCGAGAAAGCCTGCAAAGAGGCTCCGCAAGGAAATGTCAGCAAAGCGTGTTGGGTAAGCTTCTGTTTGGCAGAATCGGCCAATGTTCGAACTCCCCGCTGGTTGGAGTTCAGATATGCACCACGACACTTTCGCTCATCTTCTCGAACAAGTCGAGCAACTTACACCTCGCCAGTTCGCCGAGCTCGACACGGTGGTTACCCGCGCCCGGAACGAGGTCGAAGCGGTGCTGGAGGTCGACGGATCTGCTGAGAGCAAGGCAGAATGCCCGCATTGCAGCGAGACCAGGCTGCAACGCTGGGGCAGGACGCGCACCGGCCTACAGCGACGCCGATGCATGAGCTGCTTGCGGACATCCTGTGGCCTGACCGGCACGGTCCTGCAAGGCATTCATCGACCCGGACTGCTCCTGCGAATGGTCCGGGACATTGCCTCGGACCAACCCTCGTCGTGCCGGAGGCTCGCCGCGCAGCTCGACATATCCAGGCACACCGTCTGGCGTTGGCGTGTGCGGATCTTGCCGACGCTACTCGGTGCCGAAACGAAGAGCTTCAGCGGGATCGTTGAGGCTGATGAAGCATTCCAGCGCGAAAGTCGCAAAGGCAGCCGCGAGTGGGTGCGGCATCATGCATATCCCACGACATATCCCGCGCCGCCGAGACTGCAA
This sequence comes from Halovulum dunhuangense, assembly GCF_013093415.1. NCBI lineage: Bacteria > Pseudomonadati > Pseudomonadota > Alphaproteobacteria > Rhodobacterales > Paracoccaceae > Halovulum > Halovulum dunhuangense. Next base: position 1,102,271 of record NZ_JABFBC010000001.1, on the reverse strand, counting down.
TGGCATCTCTACAGCGCGAAGCGCGGGTTTCCCATGCCGCGCGCCCAGAAATGGCGGCGGCCCCTCCTGACGCTCGCTGACCGCGGCGGACACACCAGCGTGCAGCACATCGCCAACAGGAAGGAGTCCACGATGCGCGCCGCGATGCTCCCGCTCATCCGCGGGGACTCCGTTCTCTGCACGGATGGCGCCATCCAATACGAGGGTATTGCGCGAGTGGCGGGTCTGGAGCATTTCGTGCTCGTCAAGGGACGGCGCGGGGCCCGGACGCCAAAATCACATCACATCAACACGGTGAACAATGCCCACAAACTGCTGCGGGAATTCATCCGCGCGCGCTTCCGCGGCCCGGCCACAAAGTATCTCGATCTGTACCTGAGGTGGTTCGAGTTGTATCGGCGCAAGGATGTCGACTATGCGGAAGTTTTCCGAGGCGCGTTATATGCTTAGGGGGCTACGGGACGATCCAAGCCCCTTACCGGACGTGTTGTAGCTCAGGCCGCGCCGATGAGGCCACAATGGCCGCTCATAGCCCTGCTTACCAGTTCGTCGGGGCGTAGCGAACTCTTGCTTCCGCGACCTGCAATGCACTTTACCAAAGATCTTTTACATTGCCGCTGTTTCTGACGATGCTACACTACTCAAGCATGGCAGAGAACGTATTGGAAATACTTGAAGTAATCTGGATAACGACATTCTTCGCATTCTTGGTTATTGCATTTTACTTGCATTTTTTTGTGCGGCCGTTTCGTCCTGACGAACTGTTCGATCGAAAAAGTAAAAACCACAGATATAACCTTGTTTTTTACCTCATTTTCCTGCCGATCCTTGTCAGTGGCTTTCTTCTATTTGCCAATTTCTCGGAGCTGAATTTAAGATAAAATATTGTCAGAGTTGTTGTTATTTTTGAATCGGAAAATTTCAATAGAAACTCGTTTATCCAAATTATTGTCAATAGTCTCTTGTGGATTGATGGCTTACTAAGAATTGATTACAATGGCCTCATGCACTGCGTAGTTTTCCATGGCCGGTTCTGCTCGAAGCTGTGATCGCAGGAGTAGATTCCGGTTTGCGTCCCGTGCTTCAAATGACGTCTACCAAGTCCGCATTGTCCCGCATACCCGGCATTCGAGACGACAACGCCCTCGCGGATTTCTGCGGCGGCGTCTGGATACCGGCATTCAATCCGCGCGGCGCATTCGCGGTGGCGGTGCAACACATCTGGCAAGTGGCTTGCCTCTTCGTCGGTGACGAGGAGGACGCGGTGCTGAAAAACGAGCAATCGCGTCGTATCCTGCCGATTCCGCAGATCCTTCTCGACCTTGGCTTCCGGGAATGGGTCGTCGCCAAAAGGAAGACGGGCGAAACCTGGCTCTTCCCTGAGATCCAGCCGGACAAGAGCCACGGTCGGCGGTCACAGATCTTCGGCGACCGCCTGCGGAACCTCTTCAAGACACTGAAGCTGCAAGACGCGCGCGAGGACATCTACGCCATGCGGCGCACGCTGTCCTCGAAGCTCATGGGCCTCGGCATCGACACCGGTACGCGCCAAAGGATCCTCGGCCACCTCGAGGGCACGACCATCGACCGGCACTATTCGGATCACGGCCTTCTGGAACTGAAGGACCTGCTCGATGCCGTCGACTACGGCATCGAAGTCGGCAGCGACCGGAGGTTCGGCTTCCCGATCATTGTCGGGAACAGCACTGCCCTGCAGACGACTCTCGATGTCGAGGTGGCGCTGACCGATCGGCGGGAGGTTTCTGCCGTTCAACTCCGGAATGCAGAAACGGACGAGATCGTGTTCGAAGCCGCGATATCCGGACGCAAGGCCCCGTCGGCGTATCCGTGGAATGACTGTGAAGCACTCGAGGAAAGGGACGTAGCAGCCCGGATCATTTCGCTCAGCCGGCAGTATTCGCTCACGATGCCGGCCAGCGAAGAAGCCACCGCCGCACTCGAGCACCTGCTGATCCTCGTCGACGACAAGCCTTTCTACATTCCCGCCGCGAAGCACAGCGTCGGCAGCGAGACAGAGGCAACTGGAAACGAGCGGGCGGGTGATGCCGAACCGGACATCTAGGACGAAGACTGCCGCCCTGTCGATCTCGTGGCGGGCGATCTGGTGATCTGCGCGCTTCCGGGCCGTCGCGCCGACATCACCCAGTCGACCGCGCGTCCGGGGCTCATCGTCAACGTTCGTACCTTGGGTGGCGAGAAGTTTCTCGATATCGCCTGGGGATGTCCGCTCGACGCCCGCGGTCCTGTGCGCCAGCTGCGCTGGCACTACCGCTCGCGCCACCCCAACCTCATCGCGATCTCCAATAGGATGGTCTATGACGGCCAGCTCACGATCTTCCCGGCCGCCCGCGATGGCGACCCGGAGCTCGGCGTCGAACTCGTCAAGGTCGAGGGCGAGTATCGCAAGGGCCGCAACATCCCCGAAGCCCGCGCTATCGTCGCCGGCGCCATCAAGCATATGCGCGACCACCCCGAACGCTCTCTGGGCCTCGCGACCATGAACAAGGACCAGACTGAGCTCATCGTCACCGAGTTCGAGCGCGAGCGCGCCCGCAACCCGCATGTCGAGGCCTATATCGAACGCTGGGCGGAGAAGGACGACGGACTCGAGGAGTTCTTCGTCAAGAATCTCGAGACGATCCAGGGCGACGAGCGCGATGTGATCATGATCTCGACGCTCTACGGGCCCGACCCGGAGACGGGTAAGACCTACCAGCGCTTCGGCCCCGTAAACTCGGTGCACGGCCACCGCCGGCTCAACGTCCTCTTCAGTCGGGCCAAAGAGAAGATCGTCACCTACTCTTCGATGGTGCCCACCGACATCCAGGCGGATGGCAAGGCCTACGGCGTGCACATGCTGCGGGCCTGGCTCGAGTTCTCCCGGACCGGTCAGCTCAGCGACATCGAAGTAGAGCGGGGCGAGACCGACAGCCCCTTTGAGGATTTCGTGATCGCCCAGATTGAGGCAGCGGGTTATGAGGCCGTGCCGCAGGTTGGTGCCTCTGGCTTCAAGATCGACATTGGCGTGCGCCATCCGGACTGGCCCTACGGCTTCATCCTCGCCGTGGAGTGCGACGGCGCGCCTTATCACAGCTCGCGCTCGAGCCGCGACCGCGACCGCCTGCGCCAACAGGTGCTCGAAGGGCTTGGCTGGCACTTCCACCGGATCTGGTCGACCGACTGGTTCCGCGATTCCCGAGGCCAGATCGAAAAGCTACGCGCGGCGCTCGACGCCGCACTGGCACGCGCGCAGACCGAGGAGGCCGAGCACCAGCAGGCCCGCGCCGAGGCGATCGAACGGGCCCGGAAAGCCGCCGAGGAGGCCACGGCGCGCGCCGCCGAGGCCGTGGAAGCCCTGAAGGTCGAACAAGAGGAAAAGGTCACGGCCAAGAAGGCGGCCAAGGCCGAGTCGAAGGATGACCGCCAGGCGACGCTCTTCGAAGAAGCCAGCAGACCGTTCGCCGCCCCGTCGAGTGCGGTCGACGCCAGCCCAAAACCCTCCCTGTCAGAGCAAGTCCTGGCCCGCATCGAGCAGTGGCGCGCGGACCAGGCCTACGACTGCTTCAACCGCACGGCAACGACGCGCAAGCGGGGCTTCTACTGGCTTGGATTCCTCGAAGGCGTCGCGGCCTCCGACGGGATCGAGGAGGGGGAGTCCGAGGCGCTGGTCGCCGAGGCGCGCGAGATCGACGCCTTCTTCGGCGATGCCGGCGAAAGTCGGGTCACCGACATGCTGGCCGAGGCGCTCGATGATGCGGACGGGGATCTGATGACCGCCATCTCGATCCAGTGTGACGCCCTGCGCGAAACCCTCGACGACCCCGAGCACGCAGCGGAGAAGGACATCATCAACACCTTCCTCGGCTTCTGCGCAGGCATAATCTGCGACGGTCGGATTACCTCTGGGGAAGCGCGCAAGATTCACGCCCGCTTCCACTCAGACCCGGCCCTCGCCGAGGCCCCGATCTTCGCGGATCTGCGCTGGGCGGTCGACGCGGCGCTCGCCGACGCCATCCTCGACGAGGAAGAGGCCGAGGAGATCCGGGAGTGGATCGCCGCGCTTGTGACCGACGGGCATGCCGACACGGGTGTTGCCAACATCGGTGGCGTGTTGTCGCCCACCGTTCCGATCACCGATGCGGGCGCGATCGATCTCGAAGGAAAGGTCTTCGTGCTGACGGGCAAGATGAGCATGGGGCCGCGCTCGCTGATCGGCGACGAGATTGCGCGCCGCGGCGGCACGCTCAAGAATACGGTAACCGACGAGACCGACTACGTGGTCGTATCCAACACCGCATCTCGCCACTGGAAGACGACCCATTACGGCATCAAGATCGAAGCCGCGCTCAAGAAGATCGAGGCGGGACACGCGATGCGTTTCGTCGCCGAGCATGCGCTCGCAAGAGCACTCGTGAGGCTCGATGCATAAATCATATGTCGGACCGATATTGCCGTGAGCATCAGTTCCACGCTCAAAGTGCGTCGCTTCATCGAACTCGATCTCGACACCCAACGCGCGATCTCGGCCTTGATTGACCGACTCAAGGCGACCAACGCGTTTGGGATAGATTTCCCCGCAACCTGCAATGACAGCGGCACTCCCTGCGGCACCGATGAGGCCCTGTTCGACGCCTCCTTGTATGGGATGGTTCCAGACCTGAAAGATTGGAAGAGCCAGTTGCAGGAACATTGGCATCGAGCCGATGAAGACCGAACGCTTCCGTCGATCGGAGTTGTGTTCGATGCCCTTGAATGGTGCGCGCAACACGTCGGCAAGCCCGCCTCGCGAGGCTGGCATGATTACTACAAGCACGACCATCTTCGCTGGGACCGCGCCACCGGCCTCGAGGATTACATCAGTGAGGTCAATGCGATCTTTGGGCGGAAGGGTATCGCTTACGAGATGAGAACAGACGGTCGCATCTACCGTCTGGTAGATGCCCCGGCTGCAGAGATTCTTGGGAGGGCGAGATTCCAGACCGGAGATCGCGCTACAGATGATCTACTGGAGACTGCACGCACCCGGTTCTTCGATCGAGATCCTTCAGCGGGTCAAGATGCCATTGAGAAGCTCTGGGACGCATTTGAACGGGTGAAGACCTTGGAGCTCCACACGAACAAGAAGTTCTCCGTGGAGCAACTTATCGAGCGGGTGGCAAGTTCGCCCGAACATGCGGCCATGCTGGACGCCGAGATGAAGGCTCTTACCGACATTGGAAACGAATGGCGGATCCGACACCACGAAATCGGCAAGACTGATCTCGGGGAAAATCGGCAGCTGAAGGACTACCTCTTCCTTCGGCTGTTCTCGCTGCTCTATTGCCTTCTTGTCGGGACAAGTCGCCTCGGCGCCGATGCCTAACCTGGGGCGATATGCACCCTGAGCTTCAAGAGGCCCCGGCGATTTTTTATCGCCGGGGCCAAGCATGTCCCAGATTCCGGAATGCGACAGGCGTGCGGGCCGAGCGTACCGTTTAGAGACGCCGCGCGGCCTCGACCGAGGGCTGGTTGCCGTGGATCTCGGAGATCGCGGTCTGCATCCGGCCGCCCGGCCGGTGCTCGGGGTTGATGTCGAAAGCGGGAGACAGCCGCCAACCGCCGCCCGCACGCAGAATGCCGTGATTGCGCAGATGATCGTCGGTGTTCCTGACCAGAATGCCAAAGACCATGCGCCGATAGAGCTCGGCGATCTCTTTCGCGGGGTTCGCGCAGTGCTGCCGCATTGCCATTGCGAGATCCTCGTAGCTGCTTGTCGCCGTGCCGCCGATCCCTGCTTTCACGAAGTGTGAACTTGACTTGCAGGTGTCAAAATGAAACCTAAATGCTTCTACGAAGGTTTTCACATGGCCAAGACTTTGAACCTGAACGACGATATTGTCGATTGCGCCCGGCAGGAAGCTGTGTTGCAAGATCGCTCACTCGGCGCACAGATCTCGCACTAGGTGCGCATCGGACGCGCCGTCGAGATCTCCGGCAAACTCGATCACACGAAGATCTCTGCCGTCCTCGCCGGCGAGATGCAGACCCGCGCGCTTACCCCCGAGGAAAAGAGCTACTGGCTGGATCGCTTCACCGGCCTCATGGGTGAGCCCGGGCCGGAAGAAGAGGCCTTCTTCGCCGATCGACGCCGCCGCGGCCTCGGCGTCGGTCTCGACGAAAAAGGCAACCTGGTCCACGCGAAACCTGATCCGGCAGCATAAGTTCAACCATGATTGTCCTTGCGGGCGCCAACGGCGCTGGCAAGTCGACGCTCTACGCCACCCGCGTGGCTCCGAACTTCAGAGCCCCCTTCATCAACGCCGACATCATCCAGCGCGACGAGCTGGGCGATGCTTCACCGGACGCCGCTTACGAGGCTGCCCGGATCGCGGCCAGCAGATGTCAGGATTTCCTGAACAGAGTTGAGGATTTCGTCACCGAGACCGTCTTCTCACATCCATCAAAGCTGGACCTGCTCCACGATGCGCGCGCCAGGGGCTTCGATATCATTCTCATGCACATTCGGCAGGCTATCCCGCCAGCCGAGGCCGAAGAGAACTTCTATGCACAGCGCGACGTGTTCGATATGGTCGCGTGAAATGAAGCTATAGGTCTCCGACAAGCCCGGGACGGTACAGTACATCATCGCCTGGCGGCTCTGGATTACGATGCGCGCCGGGCACGTGACTGCGACCTTGGAGGATGGCCCCAGCTTGGGCGTTGCACGTTGCTCGCTCTATCCCCGCGTCAGTTTGGCCTGTTCCAGCGACCAGTATTCCATCTCGAACAGCTCGGCCTCGCACAGAGGTTCGAAGCGGCCGATGGCTTCGGCGGACGGCACAATCCGGGCAGTCTGCTCTGCAAGATCGGCGGCGATCCGCGCCTCCTTCCCCGAGGTGCCGATACCGACCAGGCCGAGCCCCCGGATCAAGGCGACACGAGGCAAGGGATCAAGCATCGTTTTGGGCTCATGCGCCCGCGATGCGTGGCGTTCGAAATAGGCGACATACCATGCGGCAAAATCTTCCACCGCCTTTTGCCAGTCACCGGTGCCGAACCCCGCCTCGCCGATTACCGGCCGCGGCTTGATGCGGATGACGTGATCGGGCGTCGCAGTACCGCGGCAGGCAACGTCATCGAGATCCGGCAGCTCGAGATAGGTGGTGATCGCCCGGCTGCACCGCAGGTCAAGGTGCAGGCCGCCGGAGAAGCGATCCGTGCCGGAAAGAACCCGATGCAGCGCAGCTACCGCCGGATGCCCGGTAGGATCGTCCGCGGCAGTGGCCTCCTCCTGCGGAGCGAGGGCTGCTCCCCGGGCCTCAAGATAAGCCTCACACATGGTCGTGAAGCGGATTATGCGCTCGTAGGACGTCTTCGCGTCGTCCCCGAACGAGAACAGGCCATGCTGCACCAGGAAGAGGCCCCTGGTACCCTCGCCGTACGTGCGGAAGATGCGGTCCGCTTCCCGCGACAACTGGAAGCCGGGCATTACATAGGGCACGACGCATAGCTCGTTGCCAAAGATCTCTCGGCAACGCTCTGCGCCGTCCGCTTGATCGGCGATCGCGAGGCACGCGGCAGAGTGGGTATGGTCAACCACCTTGGCGGGCAAGTAGGCATGCAGCAAGGCCTCTACGGATGGCGTGGGGCTACTCTCATCCAGAAGTGCCGCCCGCAGCAGCGCCACCATGTCCTCGTCGCGCATCGTCTCCGCCTGACGGGCCTCTATCAGAGGGTCAAGCCAGACTGCCGGGAGGCCCGGCGCCTCGATGGTTGCCAGATCCCAGCCGGAACCCTTCACATGCATCACGGCGCGGTCGTCGCGGACGACCTTGACCGAGGTGTTGCCACCGCCATGCAGGACGAGGTCCGGCTCCTTTCCCAGAAGCCGCGAGGTATAGACCCGTAGCGCAAGCTCACGGTCCGCAAGTTCGGGGCCTGCGGCCGCTTCCCAGGATTCTGCGTCGCTGACATTCCAAAATGATTTCATTCCCTTGCCTTTCGTGCTTCGTCTCGCGACCCAGCCGACCGTAAGAGCGGGGCGCAGGGTCTCCTCTGCCAAACCGCCTCCACTTTCCACAATCTGGGTCCAGCGCCTCGAAATCTTGACGTAGGCCCGGCTGGCATTCCGGTTTGGTTCGACCACCCGTTCGGTCTCGCTCGCCATGTCCGCCACCGCGTCGTCGAGCCGATCGAAGAGCCCCGCGCCAGTGCCGGCCAACAGGGCGCAGCCCACGCCGTAGTCTCCTTGACCAACGGGTTTTCAAGCGGTCGGCTTGCGACATCGGGTATGATCAGCAGCCAAGTCAGGCTCTGCGCCGCCGGTGGAGCAGGCGCCGATCAGGCCGATAGTTTGTCCGACATCACCAGATCAAAAACTTCCTTCGTCCGGTTTCCGGTCATTATGTCGTCGAGCCGTGCCACGGTCTCCTTGTAATGCTCGGTCTTGCGATGCTCGTCGACGGCCTCTGCCGATGTGAATACCTCGTAGATGGTGAAGCGGGTCTCGTCCTCGGGATCCTGGAGGACATCGAACCGCACGTTGCCCGGCTCCCTGATGGTCCCTTCATAGTTGAGCCGGAAGGCGTCGAGGAAGTCCTCGACGCGGTCGGGTTTTACGTTGATGCGAACGATCTGGACGAACATGGCCTCACTCCACCCCATCCAGGCCGTGCTCGACGTTCAGCCGATGGCGTTCTTCCCAGCTTGCCGGCACCGGCGCGCCGGTGTTCGCAAACCACTCCTGTACCGGGATACCGGACACCAGCGCGACATTGCCCCAGGGCATCCACGCGCCCGTGCGGACGATATACTTGGCATTCTGATAGCACGCGCCGTGGAACCACTCGTTCGGCTTCGTGCCCGCCTTCGCATCGGGAAAGATCGCGCTTACGCCGTTCCAGGCGTAGGGATTGTTCTCCTTCGCGTCCGCAATCATTGCGAACTCCTCCACCCACATCTCGCCCCGGATCGCCTTGAGCACGGTGAACAGGTCCGGCACACCCGGCACGAGCGCGAGGTCGATGACCCGCTCGTCATGGGCCATCTGGAAGCCGGCGTCAGTCACGAGCATGATGTCGTCATGGCCCATTTCCGAGATCGCCCGGCTGAGCTTGACGTTGAGAATGCCTTTGCGGCGCATGTGTCTTTTCCTTTTTCCTGGCTGGAGCGACGTCAGGCGGCGGCGTTGGGCGCGTGACCGTCGACGATGAGTGAGATGATCTCGTCCTGGCTGGTGGTGGCCATGTCGCGCACGCCAGCCATGGTGCCGAGGTGCAGGATCGCCACGCGGTCGCAGACCTGGCGAACATGCCCGAGGTCGTGGCTGACCATCACGACGCCGATGCCACGCGACGCGAGGTCGCGCACGATGGCCAACACCTCGTCCCGGGCACTGGGCGACAGCGCCGAGGTCGGTTCGTCGAGAATGATGTAGCGGCTGCCGAAAGCCATGGTGCGCGTTATGGCCGACACCTGCCGCTGCCCGCCCGACAGGTTCCCGACAGGGTTGCGCACGTCGAACTTACGCACGGAGAATCCGTTGACGATGTCCATCGCGCGGCGGCGCATCTCGCCGTATCTCAGGAAGCCGAAGCGGTTCGTGATCTCCCGCCCGATGAAGACGTTCATCACGACCGGCAGGTCGTCGAAGAGAGCGAGATCCTGGTAGAGCATCTCGATCCCCGCCGCGCGGGCATCGGATGAGCCTTCGAAGACATAGTCCACACCATCGACCTCGATGGTGCCTTCGTTCGGCCGCACCGCGCCGGCGAGCACCTTCATAAGCGTGGATTTGCCCGCGCCGTTGTCTCCCAGCAGGCCGATCACCTCGCCGGGATGGATTTCCAGATCGATGTTCTCGATCGCCTTCACCGAGCCGTAGCTCTTCGTGATGTTCTTCAGCACCACCGACATGCGGGACCTCGTTTCGGTTCAACCCTGTAGTGGAGCGGGGGCGCACGGTTGCGCCCCCGCCCGTTGCCGCGATCAGCGGTCGAGCTGGCCGGAATAGCGGAACGCGTAGTCCGTGCGTTCCTTGATCTCTTCCTCGGTCAAGCGGTAGTCGATCGTGTTGATCGTCGCCGCAAGGACCAGCGGAACCTCTTCGCCGGCCAGGTCGGCGCGGATCGCCTCGGCCACCGCCACGCCCCAGTCGTCGTTGACCCGGAAGGCCGTGACCTTGAGACCGCCGTCGATGATCGACGCCAACTCGTCAGCACCACCGCCCCAGCCGTTGATTATCACGTCATCCAGCACGCCCCGTTCGGTGGCGGCGGCCAGTGCGCCCAGCGCGACGGCGGTCGATCCGGCGTGGATCATGGTGATGTCGGGATGCCGGCTCAGGATCGCGTTGGCCCCGGTGAAGGCCAGCTCACGGTCGCCATTGGCCTCGAAGCTGTCGACGAGTTTCATGTTGGAGTTCGCCTCGACGCAATCCGCGAAAAACTTCGAGCGCTGGGTGTCGATCAAGCCTGGAACATAGTGCAACAGCGCGAAGGTGCCCTCGCCGCCGGTCTCCTCGATCGTCCATTCGCACAGCGCCTCGGCGCCGACGGTATGGTCGAAGCCGACATGCGTCAGCGGCTGCTGGTCGGTGCCGAGCGTGTCGACGAAAGGGTTCACGACGTTCATCACCAGCGTCGGGATCTCTGCCGCGAGGCGTGCGAGGTTGCTTTTCTGGACCTGGTACTCGGACGGCCCGACAACGGCGTAGTCGAAATCACCCGCCAGAACCTGGTCGATCTGCGTCGACTGACGGTCATGCTCGTCCGGGCGGATCATGAACTCCGTAACCTCGTAGGGCACGCCCAGTTCTTCGAGCCGGGCCCGCATCGACAGGTTCAGCCGCGCCCAGGCGTCCGAGGTCTCGAGGCTCGGGAACATGATCGCGATCTGGATCGGCTCGGCCGGCGGGGTGTCCATCGGAACCGCCTCGGCGCGCACACGCTCCATGAAGGCGTCCATGGCCTCGCGCTCGCCCGGCATCATCTCGTGAAATTCGGGTAGAAGCAGGAAGCCGCGTTCTTGGGCCGCCGCCGGCACGTCCTGCGCGAGGGCGACGCCTGCGAAGGCGAAGGCAGTCCCGGCAAGCAATGCGCTCCTAATGGTCGTTTTCAGCATGGTTTTCTCCTCCCAGAGATTTTGCCCTTTTGCGGGCCTCATTCCTCGCTCCGCCCGCTGCGATGCGAGTAAAGTCCGATGGTGATCAGGATCACCGCGCCGGCGGCGACGTTCTGCCAGAACGCCTCGAAGCCGAGCATGACGACTGCGTTGGTGATGGCCGCGAGCAGCCACGCCCCGAGGAAGGTGCCGACGATCGAGCCGCGGCCGCCGAACAGGAAGGTGCCGCCGACGATCACCGCCGCGATTGTGTTGAGCAGGATAGTCACCGCGCCCGAGGCGACGACGGCATCCAGGCGCCCGGTCAGCATGATGCCGCCAATCGCCGCGATCACGCCCATGAACACGTAGACCCCGATGCGGTAGCGCTGGACGTTCACGCCGAGGCGCCTTGCACCGACCGGGTTGGCGCCCACGGCATGAAGCCGCACACCGATGCGGTGGTAGGCGAAGATCAGATGCGCGAGCACGACGACGACCAGCGCCACGATCAGGGGCATCGGTACTTCGCCGATGCGACCGCGGCCAAGGAACTTGATCGCCTCCGGAAAGCCGAAGAACACGCCACCGCCAGCATAGACCAGCGCAAGGCCGCGGAACACCAGTTCGGTGGAAAGGGTCACGATGAAATCGGGCATCTTCAGCTTTGTTACCAGCAGCCCGTTCACGAGGCCGCAGAGCGCCCCGACCGCGAGACCGACGCAGACCGCGAGGATCAGGGGAAACCCGAAATCCTTGAGCGCGGCGGCGAAGGCGACGCTCGACAGGATCAGGATCGCGCCGATCGACAGGTCGATCCCGCGCGAGGTGATGACGGCGGTCATTCCCACGCCCAGCAGCATGATCAGCGACGCATCCATCGCGATCGCGCGCAGGTTCCCGACGGAGAAGAAGGCCGGAGCCGCAACCAGCATCACCACCACGATGATGCACAGCATCACGGCCGGAGCTGCGAGCGGCACCTTAGTCGGCCCCAGAAGCGGCGGCAGGTTCTCGCGCCAGCCCCCGCTGGACACCGCTTCGACCCCACCGACCGGCTGCGTGCTGTTTCCTCGTGCCAAATCAGCCTCCACTGATCGTCACCCCACATCGTAGAGTGATCATTTTTGATTCTTGTAAACCATTTGATCATTCGTGATGATCTCTCGTCAACAAAATTCTGCTCGAATTTTCATCATTGACGGGCATATTTGACTGATCTTAGATGTGCTCACATTCCGAGATCGGAGAAAATGTTCGGTGATTGGAAAAGATGATCAAGAAGGTGCCGCAGGCCAGCTTTCTCCGGATGATGAGGAGCAACTGGCGCTGGTGGCCTGGTACTACTACCAGGACGGCCTGACCCAAGGCGAGATCGGCGACATGCTCGGCATCTCGCGGATCAAGGTCTCGCGACTGCTGGACCGCGGGCGCCAGACCGGGATCATCCAGGTCACGATCAACTCTCCATATGCCGGCTGCTTTCGCCAGCAGCGCACGCTGATCGAGCGCTTCGGCCTGCGCGACGCGCGGGTGGTGCCCGCGCTTGGCCAGGGCGACGCCGGCACCCGCGTGGCCTTGGCGGCCGCGCAACTCCTCATGCAGAAACTGGAACCCGGCGAACTCCTCTCTATCGGCTGGGGTGAAACTGTCAGCAAGACGCTCCAGCAGATGACACCGCTTCTGACGCAGGGCCAGATCGAGTTGGTAAGCCTGACCGGCGGGGTCGCGACCTACCTCAACGGCAGCGGGTTCGGCAAACTGTCCAACATCCACCTGATTCCGACGCCGCTGCGCGTCTCGTCCAGCGAATTCGCCAACGCGCTGCGCGACGAACCCTTCGTGCGAGACATCATCGACATGGCCCTTACATCGCGGGTGGCCCTTGTCGGGGTCGGCTCACTGTCTCATGAGGCGACACTGGTTCGCAGCGACTATTGCAGCCGTTCCGAACTCAGCCTGTTCCGGCGCCAGGGAGCGGTCGGTGACATCCTCGGCTTCTTTTACGACGCCGAAGGCAAGGTGCTTCCGCTCGACCTGCACGACCATGTGGTCTCGGTCTCGCTCGACCGCCTTGCATCGATCGACACGGTCATCGGCGCCGCGGCAGGCGTGAAGAAGGCCGACGCGATCCTTGGCGCAATGCGGGGCGGTTACATCAATACGCTGGTTACGGATCAGCCCACCGCCGAAGCGATACTGGAACGGAGCGACACATGACCCATTACTATCTGGCAATCGACGCAGGCACCGGCAGTGGCCGCGCCGTGGTCTTCGACGACACCGGCGCGCAGGTCAGCGTCGGTCAGCAGGAATGGTCGCATCGCGCGGAAAATGGCGTGCCCGGCTCCATGGCGTTCGACTGCGTGCAGAACTGGGACATCCTCTGCGGCTGCATCAAGGCCGCCGTGGCACAGGCCGGAATCCGCGCCAGCGAGATCGCCGCGGTGAGCAGCACCAGCATGCGCGAGGCCATCGTGCTCTACGACGCCGAGAGTCACGAGATCTGGGCCTGTGCCAACGTCGATGGACGCGCGGGTGGCGAAGTCGCGGCACTCAAGGCGCGCGAGGCGGGACTTGAGCGGCGGTTCTACGAGAAAAGCGGCCAGACATTCGCCCTGGGAGCTTGGCCCCGCCTCGAATGGGTCCGGCGAAACCGTCCGGAATTGTGGGAACGTGTCGCGAGAATTTCGATGATCAACGACTGGATCGCCTTCCGGTTGTCCGGCGAGATCACTGCAGAGCCGTCGAACGCCGGAACGACCGGGCTGATGGACCTTGCCGCCCGCGACTGGTCCGACGCTCTGATCGAAGCTGCCGGTCTGCCGCGCGGCCTGTTCCCGCCAGTCGTCGCGAGCGGCGAGAGCATTGGCAGACTGACGGCCAAAGCCGCGGCGGAGACCGGATTGACCGAGGGCACCCTCGTCGTGGCAGGAGGCGGCGATGTCCAGATGGGAAGCGTCGGGCTTGGCGTCACCGAGCCCGGCAATGCCGCCATCTTCGGGGGATCGTTCTGGCAGCAGGTCGTGAACCTGCCTGCGGGACGCACCGACCCCGAGATGATGGTGCGGGTCAATCCTCATGCCGTGGCCCCGTTGGCCCAGGCCGAGTGTATCTCGTTCTTCGTTGGCCTGACGATGCGCTGGTTCCGCGACACGTTCTGCGAGGCCCAGATCGCCGAAGCCGCACGTCGTGGCGTCGACCCCTATCAGGTACTGGAGGAGCAGGCGGCGCAAGTTCCAGCCGGCGCGAACGGGATCATCCCGGTCTTTTCCGACGCGATGAACTTCGCCGCCTGGTACCACGCCGCCCCCTCCTTCCTGAACATGTCGATCGAGCCCAGCCACACCACTCCGGCCAGCCTGTTCCGCGCACTGGAGGAAAACGCGGCCATCGTCTCTGCGGAAAACCTGCGCCGGGTCATAGCCTTTTCAGACACCGACATCGGCGATTTGGTCACTTTCGCCGGTGGCGCCTCCAAGGGGGCTCTGTGGGCGCAGATCCTGGCCGACGTCCTGCAACGCGATATCGCAATCCCCGTCGTGCGCGAAGCCACGGCACTGGGATGCGCCGCCGTGGCCGCCGTCGGAGCCGGCCAATTCTCCGACATGCAAGAGGCCGGAAAGGCATTCTCGCGGGTCGAGACGGTCGTGAAGCCGAACCGCAACAACGCGGCGCTCTATGCGGACGCGGCCGAGCGGTGGCGAAAAGCCTACATGCCCCAACGCGCCCTCGTCGATACGGGTGTCACCACCTCGATGTGGAAAGCCCCAGGGCTGTAGGAGGGGCACCGCGTTTTCGTGGGCAGGCGGCAGAACCGTTGGTTCTCTCACGTTCCATGATTGTTGGTTGACACCCGTCGCGGCCTGTCCCGACTGTCGGCCTGATAGTGCATCTCGAGCAGCCAGGTCCTGGGCTGCAAAGGTCTGCGCCCCATCGGGCAGACCATGTGGCGCTCGGCCAGCCGGTCCTACACCGGGTTGGCGCGCAGCGCCGAGACGTGATCGATACCCCGGGCCTCGAGACCCGCCAGCAGTGCGGCCGAGGGGAACCCTGCGTCGATGCGCACCATGGCCACATCGCAGACACTCTTCCGCGCCCTGTCGACGACGTCGAGGATCACATCAAGCGCGCCCTCGGCGGTGCCGACATTGCCCGCCCTCAGCCGAGCATCCAGCATGTCGCCCGTCGCAGCGATGGGGGTGATCAGCGGGTGGTAGATGCGGGCATTGTAATGGCCATTCCACTCTGCCTTCGCCTGGCCCGACCGCACGATGTCCGAGCCTTCCCGGGTCATTGATGTCAAGACGGGCCGACCAGAGATATCAACGGAGCGATGCGCGGGGGTGGATACCTCTCGCCACGCGGCTGAGCGTGGACAGCTATTTTCGACAAAATTCGCAGCAATGTGCGGCCGGCATCCCGGCCAGTCTCGATACCAAGCGCGTATGGCCGGACTTGGGATCGGCATTTCCTCTACAAGCCGGAGATGCTGGTGACGATCATCGAGATCTACCGCTTCCATCACAACTGGATGGGATCACCGGACACAAAACGAACACCCGCAATGAAACTCGGTCTCGCCAAACGCAAGGTCTGTGAGTGGGATTTCTTCGGGGAATGAACGAAAAAGCGCGCTGCCAATGGCAGCGCGCAATACTCCACACATCTGGCAAGGGACTTGGACCAGCGGGCCGTCCCTTTCGATACCCCAAGCGAAATACGCCACGGAGCATCACTCCGGACCACCTGCGCGGCGGCTCACAAAGACCTGGACTTCACGAAGAAGGCCTCGGTCTGCTCTTCTCAGCCGCCTATGCGGTGGCCTACAGTCAGACCCTCGCGGGCCCTGGGATGGAGATAGGCATGTTCCGCAGCGTGCGGAAATGCCCATCGCCCCAACCGCCTGTTCGGCGGCTCACAAAGACCTGGACTTCACGAAGAAGGCCTTGGTCTGCTCTTCTCAGCCGCCTATGCGGTGGCCTACAGTCAGACCCTCGCGGGCCCTGGGATGGAGATAGGCATGTTCCGCAGCGTGCGGAAATGCCCATCGCCCCAACCGCCTATGCGGCGGCTCACGAAGACCCGGACTTCATGTGGAAGGCCTTGGTCTGTTCTTCTCAGCCGCCTATGCGGCGGCTTACGGTCGGACCCTCGCGGGCCCTGGGATGGAGATAGGCATGTTCCGCAGCGTGCGGAAGTGCCCATCAAGGTCTAAAAGCGCAAGGTCGTGGGCGCCGACCGCCACGAGGCGAGGTGTTCGACATACTCCCTGGCGGCTCTTACCCCCTGCGCGTGGTCGTAGCTGTCCATGGTCGTAGCGACGCTCCTGTGCGCGAGCATGATGCCGCGCGACGACGTGGTCTCATCCCGTGCTTTGAAAGTCGGGATCGACCGCGACGCGGAAAACCGAAATGGCCACGAATTGCTTGCCGTTTCAGATTGTCATCAAAAACACAGGCTGGTGCACTTTGAGGTTTTTTCGCTTCTGGAATTGACACCATATACTCTGATTTCATATTTTTTTGTTATACGTCAATAACTTAGCTCAGCATCCTACCACCCCAGCCAGCCCCCTTGTCCCGAACTCGAACAGACACGACTCGACCGGACATTTCCGCGGGCGGTGCAACTGCGGTTTTGCGCCCTTGGCGATCCGCTTTATACAAGAGCGATCGCATCACCAAGGGTAAGTCACGATGATGACACGAGTGCACGCCACGGACGGGCATGAACTGGACTGCTGGATGGAAGCGGCGCAAGGGCAGGCGCGCTTCGGGCTGGTCATCGTGCAGGAGATCTTCGGCGTGACCGACCAGTTGCGCGACGTGGCGCGGGCCTATGCCGCCCAGGGCTGCGACGTGGCGATCCCGGCGCTGTTCGACCGTCAGGAACCGGGCGTGTCGATCCCCTTCGATCAGCCCGAGCGCGGGCGGACGCTCATGCAGGCGGCCAAGCTCGAAGAGACGATGCGCGACATCGCCACCGCCGTGGACGCGCTGAAGGCGCGGGGGCACAAGGTTGCGGTGCTGGGGTTCTGCTGGGGCGGTGGCCTTGCGCTGCGCGCGGCACAGACGCTCGACATCGCCTGTGCCGTCGCCTTCTACGGCACAAGGCTTGCGCAATATCTCGACCGCCCGCTCAGGGCACCGCTTCTGGCGCATTTCGGGACGCGCGACGATCACACGCCTCCCGAACTGGTGGAACAGGTGCAGGCATACCTGCCGGAAATGGAGGTCCATTTCTACGAGGCCGGGCACGCATTCGCGAACGAGGCGCGGGCGACATATGTGCCCGAGGCGGCCACGCTGGCCCATGAGCGGACCCGCGCGTTCCTTCGCCAGCACATCGGTTGAGGCGGGCTCAGCCCCGCCAGCGCGGCACCCCGCGGCCCAGCGCGGGCGACGCCTTGTCCGAGGGAAGTGCTGCGTCCGAAAACACCCAGGGCGCCCGGACGGAAGGTACGCCCTCGGGTGCGATCTGCATGCCGCGCGCCTGGATCTGCGGATCCGCAAAGACCTGGTCGAGCGTATTGATCGGCCCGCCGGGAACCCCTGCCCCCTCCAGCGCCGAGAGCAGCGCATCGCGCGGCCGGGTGCGCGTGACCGCCTCGATCATCGGGACCAGCGTCGCGCGGTTGGCGACCCGGTCCGGATTGCCCGCGAACCGCGGATCGTCGGCCACGCCTTCCAGCCCCAGCACCCCGCACAGGGCATGGAACTGGCGGTCGTTGCCCACCGCGATGATGAGATGGCCGTCCGCGGCCTCGAACACCTGGTAGGGGACGATGTTGGGATGGGCGTTGCCCTGCCGCGTGGGCGCCGTCCCGGTTGCCAGGTAGTTCATGGCCTGGTTGGCCATGATCGCGGTGGCGCAGTCCAGAAGCGACATGTCGATATGCTGGCCAAGGCCCGTGCGCGCGCGCTGGTGCAGCGCCGCCTGGATGCCGATCACGCCGTAAAGGCCGGTGAAGATGTCGGTCACGGCCACGCCCACCTTTTCCGGCGGGCCGTCCGGTTCGCCGGTGACGGACATCAGGCCCGACATGCCCTGGATCAGGAAGTCATAGCCTGCGCGATGCGCATAGGGCCCGGTCTGGCCGAAGCCGGTGATCGAGCAATAGACGAGAGCCGGGTTCAGGGCGCTCAGGCTTTCGTAGTCGAGCCCGTATTTCGCAAGGCCGCCCAGCTTGAAATTCTCGATCAGCACATCGGCGTCGCGGGCCAGGTCGCGCACCAGCGCCTGCCCCTCCTCGGTGCGGAAATCGGCCACGACCGACGTCTTGCCGCGGTTGCAGGCGTGGAAATAGGCGGCCGAGCGGTCGCCGTCATGCTCGATCCAGGGCGGACCCCAGCGGCGGGTATCGTCGCCCTCGGGCGCCTCGATCTTGATGACCTCGGCGCCCAGGTCGGCCAGGGTCTGGCCGATCCACGGACCGGCCAGGATGCGCGCCAGTTCCAGGACGCGAACACCCTCGAGCGGCGCGCCCATCAGACGAAGGCCTGCAACCCGGTGATCGCGCGGCCCAGGATAAGGGCATGGATGTCATGGGTGCCCTCGTAGGTATTCACCGTCTCGAGGTTCACCATGTGACGCATCACCTGGTATTCTTCCTGGATGCCATTGCCGCCATGCATGTCGCGGGCCATGCGCGCGATATCCAGCGCCTTGCCGCAATTGTTGCGCTTGACCAGAGAGATCATCTCGGGCGCGGCGCGGCCCGCATCCATCAGCCGGCCCACCTGTAGCGAGGCGTGCAGGCCGAGCGTGATCTCGGTCATCATGTCGGCAAGCTTCTTCTGGAACAGCTGCGTCTGCGCGATCGGCTTGCCGAACTGCTTGCGGTCAAGCCCGTAGGACCGCGCCGCGTGCCAGCAGAACTCGGCCGCGCCCAGCACGCCCCAGGAAATCCCGTAGCGGGCGCGGTTGAGGCAACCGAACGGGCCCTTCAGCCCCTCGACATTGGGCAGAAGCGCATCCTCGCCGACCTCGACACCGTCCATGACGATCTCGCCGGTGATCGAGGCGCGCAGGGACAGCTTGCCGCCGATCTTGGGCGCGGACAGCCCCTTCATGCCCTTTTCCAGCACGAAACCGCGGATCTTGCCGCCATGCGCCTCGGACCTGGCCCAGACCACGAAGACATCCGCGATCGGGCTGTTGGAAATCCACATCTTGGACCCGGTCAGCCGGTAGCCGGTCGCCGTCTTTTCCGCCCGGGTCTTCATGCCCGACGGGTCGGAACCGGCATCGGGCTCGGTCAGGCCGAAGCAGCCGATATATTCGCCGCTGGCCAGCTTCGGCAGGTATTTCTGCCGCTGCTCCTCGGTGCCGTAGGCGTAGATCGGGTACATCACGAGGCTGGACTGCACGCTCATCATCGAGCGGTAGCCGCTGTCCACCCGCTCGATCTCGCGCGCGATCAGGCCGTAGGTGACATAGGACGCGCCCAGCCCGCCGTATTCCTCGGGCAGGGTGACACCCAGAAGCCCCGCCTCGCCCATCTCGCGGAAGATGGCGGGATCGGTCTTTTCGTCGCGATAGGCGTCCAGCACCCGGGTCTGAAGCCGATCCTGGGCAAAGCTGCGCGCCGCGTCACGCAGCATGCGCTCGTCTTCGGTCAGCTGGTCCTCCAGCCGCAGCGCATCCTCCCAGTCGAAGCGGGAGAGATCGGGCGCATCCTTTGCTTTCAGGGTCATCGGCGTTCCTCAGGCGGTCATGTCAACTTCAACGTCAAGGAAGGGCGCGTATTGCTGCGCCCCGAAGATGTCTCCGTCGCCGGCACTGCCGCTGGGCCGTTCCCGCAGGATCGTGAACTTGATGGCATAGGCCGGATCGTATTCCACAAAATCGGTCAGCCGGGCCGGATCGACATTCAACCGCTGGCATACGCTCTGGCGCGTCAAAGCGCCAGACCGCTTCACGAGATCGTAGGTCTCCTTCTCGCGGAAGATGATGTCGAAGGTGATCTTGTCGGTTCCGGCATTCTTGGAGCGGATGGTCTTGGCCAGGTCCGCCAACTTCTTGCGCGTGTTCATGGAAGGCATCCTCAGCCGATGGTGGCGGTGTGGGTCGGGAACAGCTCCAGCGGGTCGTCCACGGCCATGGTGTGGTTCAGCGTCCAGGTATAGGCCGGGCTTGCGTGCATCACCTCGTCCAGCACGAAGGAGACACCGCCCGCGGTGCCCTTCACGTCGGGCAGCCGCGCGTAGAACAGCTGGCGGGTGCCGGTCATGCAGACTTCCTCGGCCATCTCGACGGTGGGGGCGATGCCCTGCACCACGATGCAAAGCTCGTGCGCGGGCCGGTCCTTCAGCGGTTCCATGTCGCCCATGATGCCGTTGCGGCCGAAGACGTTGTAGTGCAGCTCCCAGCCATCGGTGCCGAAGCGTTCCTCGGTCTGGGCGCGGGCCCAGGCGATGACCTCGTCCACATGGGCGATCGTATAGGGATCGCGGATGCCGGCCATGCCGACAAAGCGCTCGCCAACCTTGCCCGATCCTTCCAGCTTCACGCGGAATTCCTCCGCGGGCACGAAGTCCATGCCGGTCACGCGGGTCGTCTTTTCCGCCACCTGGTCATAGTGGCAATGCGTCATGTCGAGCATGCCGCCCGCGACGAACTCGTGGAACGGGTTGGAACGTTCGTACATCGCGTGGCCCGCGACCGAGGCGATGGTGCAGCGTTGCTCGGGCGACATGGCGGTCACCTCGACATGCTCGGGCGTGATCTCGCCCATCACCGTCTCCTTGGCGCCGTAGGGTTCGGCGCAGAACGAGGCGCATTCAAGCACCTTGCCCAGGTAGTAGGACTGCGCCTCGGGGTAGCCCTTGTGCAGGGCGGCGGCGGCGAAGATGGCGCTGTCGGAACAACGCCCGCCGATGATGACGTCGCAGCCCTCGTCCAGCAGCTTGAGGAAGGGATGCACGCCGGCCATCGCGACGATGCGGTCGGTGGCGTCAAGCTTGTCCTCGGTCAGGTCGGCACGCGCGTCGAGCCCCTTGATGGGCGAGCCGCCGCGGATCTTTGCGCGCACGAATTCGCGGTCCACCTCGGAATAGAACCAGCCGATCCGGAAGGGGGCCAGCCCCTCCTCGGTGGCAATCTCGCGGATCATCTGGACATACATGTCCACGCGGCTGTTGGTGCCGGTATCCCCGGCCGAGCCGATCATCATGGGCACGCCCAGCTTGCGCGCGGCCAGAAGCATTTCGCGCAGGTCGTGGCGCTGCCAGGCCTTGGGGCTGGCGCAGGTGTCCGAACCCAGCGGCACCGGGCCGATATCGTCGCTGCCGGAATCGGCCGCGATGAAATCGGGTTTCGCGGCCACACCTATATGGAAGCTGCCGGGCTTGAGGGGGGCGAACCCCAGGTGCCCGTTGGGGCAGATGATCTTCAGGGACGACATGGCGGCCTCGGCTTTGTGGATGGTCCTGCCCTCTTCATGCAGGTTCCATGCCAAGCGCTTCGTGCGGCTCAAACCGGTGCAATCGCAGGATTATCGGGCATGGGCGCGTTCCGTGCGCAATCGCGCGCGCAAATCTCACGCAGCCGGTGTGGGGATTTCACGCCTGTTGCAGGCCCAGCTTCATCATCTGGTGGCGCAGGGCGTGGCGGCTGATGCGCAGCGCGGCGGCGGCGTCCTGCAGGCTGCCGCCATGTTCGGTCAGCACCCGGGTCAGAAGCTTGCGCTGGAAATCCGCAGTCGCCTCGTGAAAGCCGGTGATCCGGTCGTCGGGCAACGGACCGCCCGCCGCCGGCGCCTCGATCCCGGCGCGGACCATGCGGATGATCCGGTCGGGCAGATGCCGGGGCAGGATCACCTCGTCATCCTCGAGGATGAAGATCCGCTCGAGCAGGTTCTCGAGTTCGCGCACATTGCCCGGCCAGTGATAGCGGCGGAAGATGTCGGCCGTCTCGTCGGCAAGCCCGGTGATGCTGCGGCCGTAGACGCGGTTGTAGCGGTCGATGAAATGCCGCGCGAGGATCAGCACGTCATCGCCCCGGTCGCGCAGCGCGGGCAGGTTCAGCGCCACGACCTGCAACCGGTAATACAGATCCTCGCGGAAATGGCCGGCCTTCACCTCGGACAGAAGCACCTTGTTGGTGGCGGCGATGAAGCGCACGTCGACGGCGGTGGATCTGACCGCGCCCACCCGGCGGAACTGCTGGGTGTCGAGCAGGCTGAGCAGCTTGGCCTGAAGCGTCAGGTCCATCTCGCGGATCTCGTCGAGAAAGATGCTGCCGTGATTGGCCGCCTCGATCAGGCCCAGCTTGCGATCCACGGCGCCGGTGAAGGCGCCCTTCTCGTGGCCGAAGAGTTCCGACTCGAGCAGGCTGGCCGGGATCGCGGCGCAGTTGATGTCCATGAATTCGCGCGCCGCACGGGCCGAGTGCCTGTGGATCATCCGGGCGACCAGCCCCTTGCCGGTGCCGGTCTCGCCATAGATCAGCACGGTGCGCGCAGGGCTTTGCGCGACCTTCGCCACCAGCCGTTTCAGGCCTGCGATGCTGGGGTGGTCGCCCACCAGTTCGTTCTTGTAGTCCGCCATCCCGTCCCGCATGGCGTCCCCCACGGCTCAGCCCGGCAGCGCGATGCGCCGCCAATCTCCCGCGCAGGGGTTGCCCTCGCTATAGGTCAACGAGGCGAGCCTACACGAATAGATCGCCGAGGAAAGCGTCTGGCTGTCCTCGCTTTCGCCGTGCTGGCAAAGCGGCGCGGCATCCGGCGCGTCCGTGGCGTGGGTGCGCATCAAAGCTGCGGCCGACGCGATATCCCAGTCCCGCCCCGGCAGGCGCCGCGCCAGCAGGTCGCGCCGGGCGTGGGAATTGCCGGCGATCCGGTCGCCCTGGGGCAGAAGCGTGTCCTGCGCCAGCGCCGGGGTGACATAATGGTTGGTGCGGAAGGCGGGCATTGCCGTCTCCACCACCGGGCCGCTGGCGCCCAGTTCGACCGCCGCCACCGCGCCCGTGGCATCGGCCAGCAAGAGCGTGCCGCCTCCGGCGTGGGGCACGCCGCGCAGGAAGGCCAGCGCCTCGGCCACCGTCAGGCAGCGGGAAAGCAGCCGGGTCATCAGGAAATAGCGCAGCCAGCCCACCCGGTGATGGCGCACCGCCACCTGCGTATCGGCCAGCGCCAGCCCCGCGGCATTCATCCCCGAGGAATAGGCCCCCGGGCTGCCAAGGCTGCCAAGGCACAGCATACGCCCGCCGGCGATGCCTGTGCCCTCGTGCAGGACGACACGCTGGATCCCGGTGTGCAGCCCGGAATAGTCGCGGTTCTTGACCACCAGCGGCCCGTCCGGCCCGCCAGACACGGCCCAGGCGCTGCACCCGTCACTCTCGAGGCGTGCGCCGGACTTCAGATCGCGCAGCGTTCCAAGGTGAAGGTGGTCGAACAGATCCTCCACCCTCAGGCCGAAACCCTGCGCGATGCCGGCAAGTTCGGCCATGCCCTCTTGGTCGTGGGTGTCGTGGAAGAGCCGCTGGGCGGCGACATAGGCAGTGGCCTGCGCGTCGAACACCCCTTCGGCGCGCGCAGCCGCGACCCGGCCCAGCGTGGCCGCGCGCACCAGGGCGGGATCGACGGCCCTGTCCGCAGCCTGGCCGAGCCCGCGGGCAAAGGCGTCGCCCCTCAGCACAAGCGGTTCGGCAGGGCGCGGCGCGAAGCCGGTCATGGCGTCGCGGGCTCCAGCAGCGACAGGCGTTCGGCCAGCCGGTGGCAGGAGGCGACATGCCCGGCGCCGACAGTTTCCTGCACGGGCGCATCGATGCGGCAACGGTCGATCGCCAGCGGACAGCGCGTGTGGAACTTGCAGCCCGAGGGCGGGTTCAGGGGCGAAGGCAGATCCCCCTCGAGCCGCACGCGGTCCTTTCTCTCACCGACCCGGTCCACCTCGGGCACCGCGGACATCAGGCTCTGCGTGTAGGGGTGGCGCGGGTTCGACAGCACCTCGTCCACCGGCCCCATCTCGACGATCTCGCCCAGGTACATCACCGCGATCCGGTCGCACAGGTAGCCGATCACCGAGATGTCGTGCGAGATGAAGAGATAGGTCAGCCCCATGTCGCGCTTGAGTTCCAGCAGCAGCTGGATGATCTGCGCCTGGATCGACACGTCCAGCGCCGAGACCGGCTCGTCGCAGACGATGAATTCGGGGTTCGAGATCAGCGCGCGGGCGATGCCGATGCGCTGGCGCTGCCCGCCCGAGAACTGGTGCGGGTAGCGGTCGAGCTGGTTGGCCTTCAGCCCCACCTTCTCGATCATGGCGCCGACCTTGGCGCGCACCTCTTCCTCGGAGTTCGCCAGCCCGTGCAGCTTCAGCGGCAGGCCCACGATCTCGGCCACGGTGCGGCGCGGGTTGAGCGAGGCGTAGGGGTCCTGGAAGATGATCTGCATGCGCCGCCGCATCGCCTTGAGCGCGGGCGCGTCGAGTGCGGTCACGTCGGATCCGTCGAAGGTGACCTTGCCCGCGGTCGGCTCGTGCAGGCGCAGGATCGCGCGCCCGAGGGTCGACTTGCCACAGCCGCTTTCCCCGATCAGGCCGAGGATTTCGCCCTTTTCGACCGACAGGCTGACATCGCTCACGGCGCGCACCGCTACCTCGCGGGCGCCGGTCAGGCGCTGGGCAAGGCTGGGGCGGCTGACATAGTGCTTGGACAGGTGCTCGACCTGTAGCAGCGGCGCGTTCATGCTTGGCCCCCCTCTTCAACCCGGACGCAACGCGCGCGCCGCAAGGGCCCCGCGTCGTGCATCGCGATCGGTCGCAGGCAATCCGGCCCGCGTTCGGCGCAGCGCGAATAGAACCGGCATTGCGGCGGCAGGTCGATCAGGTCCGGCACCTGCCCCTCGATCGGGCGGATCGGCTGGCCACGCAGCGCCAGCCGCGGGATCGAGCCGAGCAGCCCGCGCGTATAGGGGTGCTTCGGGCGCACGATCACGTCGGCCACCGGCCCCTCCTCGACCACCTGGCCCGCATACATGACCATCACCCGGTCGCAATGTTCGGCCACCACGCCCAGGTCGTGGGTGATCAGCACGACGCTCATGCCCAGCTTGGCCCGGATCTCGGTGATCAGTTCCAGCACCTGCGCCTGGATCGTCACGTCCAGCGCGGTGGTGGGCTCGTCCGCGATCAGAAGCTTTGGGCGGCAGGCCAGCGCGATGGCGATCATGATGCGCTGGCGCATCCCGCCCGAGAATTCGTGCGGATATTGCCTGAGCCTGCTTTCGGCCGAGGGGATGCCGACAAGGCCCAGCATCTCGGCCGAGATCTCGCGGATGCGGCGGGCGCGCGCGCCGCGCGAGCGGGGCAGCGACACGTCATGGGCTTCCAGCACCTCCGCAAGCTGCTCGCCCACGGTCAGCGCCGGGTTCAGCGCGGTCAATGCGTCCTGCATCGTCATGGCGATGTCGCGGCCGCGCACCGCGCGCATCTCGCGCCCGGACAGCCGGCGCAGGTCGCGCCCGTCGAACAGGATCTCGCCCGCCTCGATCCTGCCGGGGCTGCGCACCAGACCCATGACAGAGGAAAAGGTCACGCTCTTGCCTGACCCGCTCTCGCCCACGACGCCCAGGCATTCGCCGCGCCGCACTTCCACGTCCACGCCGTCCACGGCGCAGACCCGGCCCGCGCGGGTATCGAACACGGTGCGCAGGCCGCGCACGCTCAGAAGGGGGGCATCGGTCATTCGCTGAACCTCGGGTCGAAGGCGTCGCGCAGGCCCTGGCTTGCGACGTTGATCGCGAGCACGAGGACAAGGATGGCAAGCCCCGGGAATGTGGAAACCCACCACGCCTCGAGGATGAAGGCGCGGCCGTCCGACACCATCGACCCCCAGGACGCCGTGGGCGGCTGCACACCGAGCCCCAGGAACGAGAGCGACGCCTCGAGGATGATCACATGCGCCATCCGGATCGTTGAGACGACGATCACCGGCGACAGGATGTTGGGCAGGATCTCGCGCAGCATGATGTGCCCGCGCGAGGCGCCCAGCGCACGCGCCGCCTCGACATATTCCAGCTCGCGCGTGACCAGCGTCTCGCCGCGCACCACGCGGCAGGGGATCACCCATTCCTTGTAGGCCAGCGCGAGGATGATGTTCAGAAGCCCCGGCCCCATCATCGCCATCAGGCCGATGGCGAAGATCAGGTAGGGAAAGCCCAGCAGGATGTCGACGATGCGCGAGATCACGACATCGACCCAGCCGCGCAGGTACCCGGCGGCAAGTCCCGCCACGATGCCGATGGTGGTGGCGACCAGGATCACCGCCGCGCCGATGAAGATCGAGATGCGGGTGCCGTAGATGATCCGCGACAGGATATCCCGGCCAAGCGCATCGCAGCCCAGCAGGTAGGACCACTCGCCCCCCTCGGCCCAGCCCGGCGGCTGGAGGCGGCGGAACAGGTCCGTCTCGTTCGGGTCGTGGGGCGCGATCAGCGGCGCGAAGATCGCCAGCGCCACGAAGAGCAGCACGACGATGGCGCTGCCCGCCGCCAGCCGGTTGCGGGCGAAGTTACGCAGGTTCTGGCGAAAGATGGATTCGGCCTGCCCGGCGGGGGCGTCGATCGCGATGCTCACAGTTTCACCCTCGGGTTCAGGACGGTGTAGAGGATGTCGGCGAAGAAGTTCAGCAGCACATAGGTGACCGCGTAGAACAGCACCGCCGCCTGCACGAGCGGGTAGTTGCGCAGGAAGATGCTCTCGACCACCAGCCGCCCGAGCCCGGGCCAGCCGAAGACCGTCTCGACGATCATGTTGCCGCCCAGAAGAGAGCCGGTCTCGATCGCGGCGACGGAAACGGTCGGGATCAGCGCGTTCTTCAGGGCATGGCGGAACAGCACCCGACGGCGCGAAAGGCCCTTTGCCTCGGCGAAGGTGACGTAGTCCTGCCGCAACACCTCGAGCATCGAGGTGCGGGTGACGCGCATCAGGATCGCCGTCATCGGCAGGCCCAGCGTCAGCGCCGGCAGGAAGATATGGGACAGCGCCTCGCCAAAGGCGGCCAGGTCGCCGTGCAGCAGCGTGTCGATCAGCAGGAAGCCGGTGATCGTCGGCACTTCATACGAAAAGCCGATCCGCCCCGAGACGGGCAGGATCTGCAGATGCACCGCGAACAGCATCAGCAGAAGGATGCCGAACCAGAAGCCGGGCAGCGACACGCCCAGCAGCGAGCCCACGGTCGCGATCCGGTCGAAGATCGAGTTCTTCCTGATCGCGGCCAGCACGCCCAGCGGGATCGAGGTGGCAAGCGCGATGATCAGCGCGACCAGGCTCAGCTCGATCGTGGCGGGCAGGCGCTCGGCGATGACCTCCGAAACCGGGCGGCGGTGGTAGAAGCTCTGCCCGAAATCGCCCTGCACGGCATTGCCGAGAAAGACGAGGAAACGTTCGTGGACCGGCCGGTCCAGGCCCAGATCCGCGCGCAGCGCCGCCTCCTGTTCGGGCGTGATCGACTGGTCGCCGATCATGATCTGGACCGGATCGCCGGGCGTCAGCGCCATCATCACGAAGACGATCAGGCTGACGCCAAGCAGGACGGGCACAAGCTGGATCAGGCGTTCGAGCAGCTTTCCGAGGCTCATGTCCGTCCCTCCGGTTTGGCGCTGCGCGCGTTCAGTTCACGCAGGCGTCGTGCAGGTTGATGCGGCTGTCGGAACTGGGCTTCCAGCCGGAAAGGCGGTTGGAGACGCCATAGATGTCCTGCGGCACCCAGAGATAGACGTAAGGCAGGTCGCTGTTGATCATCAGTTCCGCCTCGCGGTACATGCCCGCCCGCTTTTCGGCGTCCAGCTCGATCGCGGCCGCATCCAGCAGCGCGTCCAGCTCGGGGTTGGCGTAGCCGGCAGAGTTGCCGCGGTCGTTGGTACGGTGGGTGGGCGTGAAGATGTCGAACGGATCGAGCGAGCCGTTGCCCCAGCTGGTGAAGTACATGTCACCCGACTTGGGCTTGCCCTGGGTGCGCCACTTCTCGGACAGCTGCGCGCCCTCGCCTACCGCGACGGTGGTACGGATCCCCGCCTTGGTCAGCAGCGAGGCGACCGCCTCGGCGGTGTCCTTGAAGGCGCCTTCGACATCCATGGTCACGTCGATGCCATCGGGGAAGCCCGCCTCGGCCAGAAGCGCCTGGGCCTTCTCGGGGTCGTACTCGTGGACCGGCAGCTCGCTGGAGCCGAAGGCGTCGGGCGACAGGATCCCCTCGATCCGCGCGGCATTGCCGCCAAGGATGCGGTCGATGATCAGGTCCTTGTCGATGGCATGCGCCGCCGCCTGGCGAACCAGCGGATCGTCGAAAAGCTCGCCCTGCATGTTCATCGCGATGAAGAAGCTGCGGGTGCCGTTCACGGTCAGGACGTCGGTGTTGGGGTTGTTGCGGACCTGCTCGACCGAGAAGGGCGGCAGTTCGTTGATGATGTCCACGTCACCGGCCAGCAGTGCCGCCACGCGCGACGCGGATTCCGGGATCACCTTGAAGATCACGCGATCGACGCAGGCCGCGCCCACCGGCGGGATCGCATCAGCGCCGCCGTAATAGTCGTCGAAGCGCTCCATGATGATCGCGTCGCCCTTGCGCCACTCGACCAGCTTGAAGGGGCCGGTGCCGTTCACCTCCGTGGCGAGCCCGGCAGAGCCGACCCGCTCGACAAAAGCCTTGGAGACGATCTGCTGGTTGGGCAGCATCGCGGGCAGGATCGGCCAGGGCTCCTTTAGGTTGATGCGCACGGTGCTGGCATCCACGACCTCGACCGACGCGACCGGGCCCATCAGGCCCTGGCGCGGGCTGGTCTGGCCGTCGCCCATCGCGCCCTCGACCGTGATCCGGTCGAGCGTGAATTTCACGTCCTCGGCCGTCATCTCGGTTCCGTCATGGAACTTCACGCCGGAACGGATCTTGAATTCATAGACGGTGGGCGAGACCTGGGTGAACGACTCGGCGATCTCGGGCACCACCTTCATGTCGGGGTCGCGGGTCAGCAGCCCGTCATACATGTTGCGGATGATGGTCTCGGTCTCGCGCTTGCGGTGGTTGGCGGGATCGAGCGTGTCGGCATCCAGCGTGAAGCCGACGGTCAGATCCGCCGCCCCGGCAACCGGCGCCAGCATCGTGACCGCCATGGCAGAGGCCAGAAGCGCATGTTGGAATGTCTTCATCGGTCTTTTCTCCCTGTTGCAGGCGGCTGATAGGATCCGCCCGGATGCCCGGTACAGCCTGGGCAACCAGAACCATGCAAGCCGCGTGCCAAGCGCGCCTTGCGGCAGATCAACCGCAAGAAGGGCCGCATTTCAGGCGGTTGGTGCCGGGGCGGCGCGCATCTCGCGCGGCATGGCCCGCGTTTGCGTGCATTACGCGCAGGGCACGCGCATTTCGCGCATGGCGGCCATGTCCTCAGCGCATGTCCTTTGCCCGCGATCTTCGCCTGGCAGAGCCCTCTATCCCCAGGACCTCGCGGTACTTGGCAACGGTCCGCCGGGCCAGCGTGATCCCTTGCCCGGCGAAATGCGCGGCAATATCGCGGTCCGACAGGGGCGCGGCCGGATCCTCGGCCTGGATGAGCGCCCGGATCGCATCGCGCACGCCCGCGGCAGCCACCCCTTCGGCATTGTCCGCTGAGGGAAGCGCGACGCTGAAGAAACTGCGCAGGCTCAGCGTGCCGCGCGGCGTGGCCATCGACAGCCCCGAGGTGACGCGGCTGACGGTGCTTTCATGCAGTCCCAGCGCATCGGCCAGGTGGCGACGGGTCATCGGTCGCATGTGCGCGGGCCCGTCGACTAGGAACCGCCCCTGCCGCCGGACCAGTTCAGCGCCGACCCGCAGGACCGTCAGGTTGCGCTGCTCGACCGCGCGCTCAAGCCAGCGCGCGCTGTCCAGAAGCCGGCGTTCGTTTTCGGACAGGACGGCGGCGCCAGTGTCATCCTCGCGCAGCCGCACGCAAGGCAGGCCGGAGCCGTCGATCTCCACCGTCCAGTCGCCGCCCTCCCTGCGCGCGATCAGGTCGGGCGGCGCCGGCGGTGGGGCGGGCGCGTCGAAGCGCGCGCCGGGCTTCGGGTCATAGCCACGCAACACGCCCAGCGCGGCCATGATCTCCTCGCGCGAGAGCCCCGTGGCCCGACCCATCGCCGCCAGATCGCCACGTCCGATGAAATCGAGGTGATCCAGCACGGCCGCCAGCGGCTGTGTCATATCCCCGGCATCGAGGGCCTGAAGCCGCAGGCATTCGGCCAGGTCGCGGGCAAACAGCCCCGCCGGTTCGATCTGCTGAAGCCGGGCCAATACCGCCTCGGCCCTGTCGCGCGTGACACCCGCATCCGCCGCGATCGCTGACAGCGGGCGCCCCAGCCAACCAGTCGGCTCCAGCGCCTCGGCGAAATGCAGGGCTGTGCGGCGGTCCGGTCCCTCGGGGAAGGCAAGTCCGATCTCGCGCAGCACATGCGCGATCAGGCTGCCCTCGGGGGCGGCCACGCCATCGGCCGACAGGGCGACGCCGCCGGACGATCCGGGCGCGCGCGGGACCGGCGGGTGCGGCGGCTCCTGCAGCGGGGCCACCTCGAGAAACGGGTTGGTGGCGGCCTGGATACGCAGAAACGCGGCAAGGTCGCGATTGTCGCAGGACAGCATGCCTATGGCCTGGCGCAGCTGCGGTGTCATGCGCAGCGACCGGACCTGCGACAGCTGGAATTGCGGCGCGGCGATCACTCACTCCCCCGTGCAGACAGGGCACAAGACTGCACCAGCGGCCGGCCACGCTCAAGCCCGGCGCAGGAAACGGTTGCCAAGCCCCGGCCTTGCCGCGCAATAACAGGCTTGCGCAGCGACCGAGGACCACCCGCGATGAGCCAGCTGATCCGCCTTCTGAACGGCCCGAACCTGAACCTTCTGGGGCAGCGCCAACCCGAGATCTATGGCCGTGACACGCTGGCCGATGTCGAGGCGGGCTGCCGCGATCTGGCCGGCCGCTTCGGGCTCGAGCTTCGGGCAGACCAGTCGAACCACGAGGGCCAGCTGGTGGACTGGATCCAGCAGGCCCGCGCAGATGCGGCGGGCATCATCATCAATCCAGGCGCCTACAGCCACACATCCGTGGCCATACTCGATGCGCTCAACGCCTTCGAGGGCATCGTGCTTGAGGTGCATGTCTCCAACATCCACAAGCGCGAGAGTTTCCGCCACCACTCCTACGTCTCGCTTCGGGCGGATGGGGTGATCGCGGGCTTCGGGATCCAGGGCTATGCGCTGGCGATGCGTCGCATGGCAAGCCTGCTGGGCAAGGGGGATGCAGCATGAACCTGCCGGAAAACCGCTTCAAGGCGCGGCTGCGTGCCGGTATCCAGCAGATCGGCGTCTGGAACGGCATCCCCGGGCCCCATGTCGCCGAGATGCTGGCGGCATCCGGCTTCGACTGGATCGTGGTCGATACCGAACATGCCCCGGCCGAGTTGTCGGACGCGCTGCCCGCGCTTCAGGCCATCGCCGCATACCCCGAAAGCGCGGCGCTGGTGCGCCCGGCGTGGAACGATCCGGTGCTGATCAAGCGGGCGCTCGACCTGGGCGCGCAGACGCTGATGGTGCCGATGGTCCAGTCCCCCGCCGAGGCCGAGGCCGCGGCGCGCGCCATGCGCTACCCGCCGCGCGGCATCCGCGGCGTGGCAGGCCTGCACCGCGCCAGCCGTTACGGCATGGTCGCGGACTACATCACCCGCGCCGAGGAGCAGCTTTGCCTGATCGTCCAGATCGAGACGCCTGAGGCGCTGGACCGGCTGGAAGAGATCGCCGCGGTCGACGGCGTGGACGGGGTGTTCTTCGGGCCTGCCGACCTGTCGGCCAACATGGGCCACCCCGGAAACCAGTTCCACCCCGAGGTGGTCGCCGCGATCGAGGGCGGCATCGCGCGGCTCAGCGCGATGGGTGTGCCCGCGGGCATCCTGACGCTGGACGAGGCATTTGCCCGCCGCTGCATGGAACTCGGCACGCTCTTCACCGCGGTTGGCGTGGATTTCGGTCTTCTGACAGGCGCGGCCCACGCCGCCGTCACGCGCTTCGGCCCGGATCGTCACGTCCCTTGATCCGGATCAAGGGCCGATCGGGGCCAGGGGCGCAGAGTGCGGGAAATCGCCCCTGACGCGTCCGAAAGAGGACATGGCCCCGGCATCGAAGCAACAGGACGACCCGCCACAGAAACTGCCACCAAACGCCGTCTGGCTTGCGGCGGCGGCCTTCCTGATGCTTGTCGCGCTGATGTCTTCATGGGGCGCGAGGGACGTTGGCACCACGGACGTGTCCTACACCGAGATCAAGGCCGCCATCGCGGCCGGCGGAGTGGAAGGCGCCCTGCTGGCCCCTGACGCGATCACCCTGATGCTGGAGACACCCCGCGCCGACGGCAGCACGCTGCTTCGCGCGGTCACGCCCGCCCAGGGCGACCCGGAGCTTCTGCCCCTGCTGGAGCGAAGCGGCATCGACGTCACCGCGGAACAGCCGCCCGAAGCATCGATCCTTGCCTACATGCTGCCCTGGGTCGTGGTCCTTGGCGTCTATCTCTGGCTGCAACGACGGATGATGGGCAACATCACCGGCGGCATGGGCGCGGGCGGGCCGGCCGGACTGTTCAAGGGCCGTTTCATGGAGCCGCAGAAGCCCTCGCGCCGCATCACCTTCGCCGATGTGGCAGGCCAGGACCAGGCCAAGCGCGAGGTGGCCGAGCTTGTGGACTTCCTGCGCGAGCCCGAGCGGTTCCAGAAGGTGGGCGCCGAGGTGCCGCATGGCGTGCTGCTGGTGGGCCCGCCGGGTACCGGGAAGACCATGCTTGCCAAGGCGCTGGCCGGCGAGGCGGACGTGCCTTTCTTCTCGACTTCCGGCTCGGAGTTCATCGAGGTCTTCGTCGGCGTCGGCGCGGGGCGCGTGCGACGGATGTTCGAGGCGGCGCGCAAGGCCGCGCCGTCGATCATCTTCATCGACGAGCTGGACAGCATCGGGCGGGTCCGTGGCACCGGACTTGGCGGCGGCCATGACGAGCGGGAGCAGACGCTGAACCAGATCCTTGCGGAACTGGACGGCTTCGGCGGGCGCGAGGCGGTGGTCGTGCTGGCCGCGACCAACCGACCCGACGTGCTCGACCCGGCGCTGCTGCGCCCCGGCCGCTTCGATCGCCACGTCACGCTGGAGTTGCCCGACCGCACCGCGCGGCGCCGGATCCTCGACATCCATGCGAGGAACCTGCCCCTGCGCGCCATGGACGATCTGGACCTGATCGCCGCCGGAACACCGGGCTTTTCCGGCGCCGACCTGAAGAACCTGCTGAACGAGGCCGCCATCGGCGCGGCACGGCGCAACGCGGCCGAGATCCTGCGCACCGACCTGGAGGAAGCGCGCGACAAGGTGATGATGGGAACCGTGCGCACGCTGGCGATCCAGCCGGACGAGCGGCACAGGCTGGCCGTGCACGAGGCGGGCCATGCGACGGTGACCCTGTTCATCCCCGAGGCGGACCCGCTCTACAAGGTCACCATCATCCCGCGCGGCCGCAGCCTGGGCGGCACGCACATGCTGCCGCAGACCGAGCGGCATACCCTGCCCGAAGGGTACCTGTGCGGCCAGCTTGCGGTGCTGCTCGCGGGGCGCGCGGCCGAGCGGCTCCTGCTGGGTTCCGCCTCGAGCGGGGCGGATGACGACATCAGGCGGGCGACGGAGCTTGCCCGTTCCATGATCGCCCGCTGGGGCATGTCCGAGACGTTGGGGCCGATCGACCTGCGCGAGGAAGAGAACCACCCTTTCCTCGGCCGCTCCATCGCAGAGCCCCGCAGCCATGCCGATCAGACCGCAGCCGCGGTGGACCGCGAGGTGATCGCCCTGCTCCAGCAGGCCGACGCCACCGCGACCGAGATCCTTTCGGCCCACCGCCAGCAGGTCGAGGCGCTGGCGCAAGGGCTGGAGCGGGAAGAAACGCTCGACGCGGACAGGGTCGCCCAGATGCTTGGCGTGCCGCCTTCCGGCAGGGCGCTTCCGGGCTGAGCGCGCGACTTGCCGCTGCACCGGTCCACGCCTATCGTCCGGCCAACACTCAGGAGGCAGGACAATGCAGGACAGGGCCCGGACCGGATCCATCGTCATTCTCGGCATCTTCGTCGCGGACACGGCGTTCCGCGCCGCCCGTCAGCCGCGCATGGGAGAGACGATCCTCGGCAGCGGCTTCGCCCTCGGCCCGGGCGGCAAGGGATCGAACCAGGCAGTGGCGGCGGCGCGCGCCGGGGGCGAGGTGCATTTCATCACGCGCATCGGGCCCGACGCCTTTGGCGACATGGCGCTGCGCACCTGGGAAGATGCGGGCGTCACCGCCCACGCGATCCGCGCGCCGCGCAGCACCACGGGCGCCGCCTGCATCTTTCTCGACGAGAAGACGGGCGACAACGCAATCATCGTCTATCCGGGCGCTGCCGGGCAGATCGTGCCTGCCGATCTGGACGCGCAGGCCACGCTCATCGGCGGTGCCGCGGTGTTCGTGACCCAGCTGGAGCAGCCGATGGACGCGGCGATGCGTGGCCTGCGCCTTGCGCGGGAGAGTGGCGCGCGGACGATCCTCAACCCGGCGCCTGCGGCCCCCCTGCCCGATGGGATGCTCGCGCTCTGCGACTTCGTCACCCCGAACGAAAGCGAGGCTGAGGCGCTGACCGGAATGCCCGTGCGCACGACCCAGGACGCCGCGCGCGCCGCACGCAGGCTGCGCGAGATGGGGGCGCGGGCGGCCATCGTCACGCTGGGGGAAAAGGGCGCGCTTTATGATGACGGGCTGCGCAGCGTCCATGTTCCCGCGTTCGACGCGGGTGCGGTCGTCGATACCACCGGGGCGGGCGATGCCTTCAACGGCGGCTTCGCCACCGCCCTGGCCAATGGCGCCGACCCGGTCGAGGCCGTCCGTTTCGGCTGCGCGACCGCGGCCGTTTCGGTCACGCGACCCGGCGCCGCCGAAGCAATGCCGAATATTGGCGAGATCAGGTCGATTCTTGAATGACTCGACGAGAACTCTGGAATTCCGGTCGCGCAGGACATAGATTGGAGGGAGTAAGACAAAAGATATTTTCAACCCGGAGTGGATTTGGTGATTTCCCGGCAATCGCAGCACTACAGATGCACTGTCCTCGACGACATGAAGGAAAATTCAGTCATCGCCTGCGACCTGTTGAAGGCAATCGCGCAGGAGACGCGCCTCCTTATCCTGTGTTCGCTGCTGCCGGGGGAACGGACCGTATCGGATATCGAGCAGGAACTGGGGATGCGGCAGGCCGCGGTATCGCAGCAGCTGTCCCGCCTGCGTCTTCAGGGCATCGTTTCCTCGCGCCGCGACGGAAAGACCGTGTATTACAGGCTGGAGGATCCGCGAACCGAGCAGATCCTGCGCACGCTGCACGGGATCTTCTGCACGGAGCCGAAATCCTGACATCGCGGCCATGACCGGGGAACGCTTGTCGTTCTCGGCCAATCTCGGCTTCCTGTGGACCGACCTTCGGCTGCCCGAGCGGGTTGTCGCCGCGAAACGGGCGGGGTTTGACGCGGTCGAGTGCCATTTCCCCTACGACACCGACATTGCCGATCTTCGCGCCGCCCTGCGCGACACCGGGCTGCCGATGCTGAGCCTGAACACCCGCCCCGGCGATCCGGCTGCGGGCGAGTTCGGGCTGGCCGCACTGCCCGGGCGCGCGGCAGAGGCGCAGGCGGCGATGGACGAGGCGATGGAGTATGCCGCCGCGATCGGCTGCGGCATGGTGCATGTGATGGCCGGCAGGACGCCCGACATCGGCGACGCGGACCGGGTCTTTCGCGACAACCTGTGCCACGCCTGCAAGCTGGCCAAACCGCACGACATCCGCATCCTGATCGAGCCGATCAACCGGATAGACGTTCCGGGCTATCACCTTCACCGGCTGGAAGACGCCGCGACCCTTGTCGGGGAACTCGGCGATGACGCGCTGCGCATCATGTTCGACTGCTACCACATGCAGCGCGGCGGCGGCGATCTGCTGCGGCGGTTCATCCGCCATGCGGCGATGATCGGTCACGTCCAGTTCGCAGGCGTGCCCGACCGTGGCGAGCCGGACCGCGGAGAGGTGGCCTATCCCTGGTTGCTGAAGGCGTTTCGCCAGGCCGGCTATCGCGGCGCCTTCGGGGCCGAGTACCGGCCATCCGCCGGCGTCGAGCAGGGGCTGGGCTGGCTGGATGCCTTTCGCCGCGCCTGATCACGGCGCAGGCGCAAACTTGGCCTTGCGGAACCGGGCCCGGCGACCTTAACAGAGGCCAAGCTCAGAGGGGACCCAGATGTACGCCAACACCTTTCCAGATCGCGCCGAAATGGCAAAGCTCACCGCCCGGATGCTGTGGGAAGTGCAGGCCGTCCATTTCCGCCCCGAGGAGCCCTATATCTTCACGTCGGGGCTGGCGAGCCCGGTCTATATCGACTGCCGCAAGCTGATCTCCTATCCCAGGATCCGCTCGGCCCTGATGGATTTCCTCGTGGCCACGCTGAACCGGAACGCCGGCTTCGAGCAGTTCGACGCCGTGGCCGGCGGCGAGACGGCGGGCATTCCCTTTGCGGCCTGGATCGCGGACCGCATGGGCCTGCCGATGCAGTATGTCCGCAAGAAGCCCAAGGGCTTCGGGCGCAATGCCCAGATCGAGGGCGTGATCGCCGAGGGCCAGCGGGTGCTGCTGGTCGAGGACCTGGCCACCGATGGCGGCTCGAAGCTTCGCTTCGCCGAGGCGATCCGTGCCACCGGGGCGACCTGCGCGCATAGTTGCGTCGTTTTCTACTACGACATTTTCAAGGGCGGGATGGACACGCTGGCCGAGAACGGGCTGCATCTGCATTATCTTGCGACCTGGTGGGACGTGCTTGCCGCCGCCCGCGAGGACAGGTTGTTCGATGCGGCGACCATATCGCAGGTCGAGGAATTCCTGCATGCCCCGCTCGACTGGTCGGCCGCCCATGGCGGGCGCTACGTCGATCCGGCCAAGGGCTGAGCCCCGTCAGCCGTCGGTATCCCGACTTTCGCCCGGCAGCGTAACGCCGGCGCGCCGAGCGATGATCCGGGCCACGGCGGCATCGGCCATCGAACCGAAGCCGGCGTCCTGCGCCTCGGACAACAGGGCGAGGGCGGCCTCGGTCAGGGGCATCTCATAGCCCGCCGCCTCTTTCGCAATGCCCAGGTCCTTGGCCAGTACGTCCACCGGCGTGATTGGCGTGTAATCTCCCTCGGCGACCTGCGGCGCGCGGCTGCGGAACATCTCGGACGCACCGGAACTTTCGCCGATCACCTCGATCACCTGCGCGGGCTCCAGCCCCTCGCGCATCGCAAGCACCAGCGCCTCGGCCATGGCGGCGACATGGGCCCCGGCCAGAAGCTGGTTCACCATCTTCATGCGTGCCGCGGTTCCGGGCTTGCTGCCCAGACGGAAGATCCGCGCGGCAATGGCATCGAGCGCGGGCGCCGCCTTGTCGAAGGCTGCATCCGGCCCGGAGGCGAGCACCGTCAACTCCCCGCTTTCGGCACGGGCGGCACCCCCGGTGACAGGGGCATCGATCACGGCCATCCCGGCAGCGGTCAGATCGGCCGCAATCGTTTCCACCTCGGCCGGCGACATGGTGGCGTTGAGCAGAAAGACCGTCCCCAGATCCGCCGCCGAGACCGCACCCCGGCTTCCGAAAAGCACGCTCTTGGCCTGCTGCGCGTTCAGCACGAAGACGAGCACGACCTTGGATCCCGGCACCGCCTCGGCCGGTGTCGGGAAGGCGTTGCCGCCCCGGTCGCGAAACCGCTCCAGTGTTTCCTCGACCAGATCGCAGCCCGTCGTCTCGATCCCGGCGCGCAGCAGGGACACCGCGGCGCCCCAGCCCATATGCCCAAGTCCGATCACCGTCGCCTTCATCGCAAACCTCCCCGCTGCCCGGCTACGGGCCGCGTTTCGCAATCCGGCCTGCAGCATGTCCGCTGAAGCGCCTTGCGTCCAGTGCAGAGCTTTCGTCCCCCGAAACGAGAAAGCCCCGGCCAATGGCCGGGGCCTTTCGTTCTCGGACCGGGAGGTACGCGCTCAGGCGGCGGCGCGACGCTCGCTTTCCTCGCGGCTGAGGGCGACCGAGGTGCGCACGCCCTTGGCGACGAACGCCATCAGGCCCTGCACCGCACGCTCGTTCGGGTCGATACCGGCACAGCTCAAGACTTCGCGGCCATCGCGCGACCGCGCCCAGCGGGCAATCACTTCCTGGCCGTTGCCATACTTCTTGTCGTCCGCAATCGCATCATCCAGAGCGGCCAGCACAACGGCGGCAAACAGCTTCTGGGCGCGGCGGCCCTGGTCATTGGAAAAAGCGGTCGAGTCAACGTAATCGAACATCACGCTTCCTTTGAGTGTCACTGCATGTCGTTTGCGGCGCAATATGACGTTTTTTTGACCTGTGGGTATACCATTTCCCGCAAGTCTGTCATGCGTCTATTGCAATCCTCTGCCGCCGCCGCGGATCGGATACCGCCGCCGCGGCCATCTCTCCCGGATCGCGACTGTGGCATATCTATGACAGTTTCGAGCAGAAACAAGTACCAAAGTGCCGACAATCCTTACTGGATTGTTTGTTAACGTCGCTTCTGGCCGGGATGCTCAAGGCCGCGACACCCGTCTTGACCGCAACCCGTCAGGCACGGCAGTAAGTGCGGGACAACAGGGGCAGGCATGGCAAGGGCATCCCGACGGCTGAGGAGCGCGATGTGGCTCCTGTACCAGTACCGCAAGATGCGCGCCTTCCTTGCCCCCGCCGTGGCGGGCCGGCGCGTCATCCTGCATATCGGCCCCCACAAGACAGGCACGACGACCATGCAGGCAACGCTGCAACGCAATCGAGGGTTGCTTGCGCCGTATCTCTACCTCGTTCCACGCCGAGACACGCCACTGCGCCTGCTGACCATCCTTACCCGGAACACCTATCGCCCCCGGCAACTCGCGCGCAACGCCGACGCGATGACTCAAGCCGCCCGGCGCCTTGCCCGAAGCTGCCGTCATCTGCC
Source organism: Halovulum dunhuangense (assembly GCF_013093415.1). Taxonomy (NCBI): domain Bacteria; kingdom Pseudomonadati; phylum Pseudomonadota; class Alphaproteobacteria; order Rhodobacterales; family Paracoccaceae; genus Halovulum; species Halovulum dunhuangense. The sequence continues at coordinate 1,063,128 of NZ_JABFBC010000001.1, read as the reverse complement.
CGTGACCCTGATCACCCACGAGGATCTGATGGGTGCGCGCCCAACGCTTCGCAACGAGCATGGGCTTTATGCCGTGGCGCCCGACAAGCTTGCCCTGATCGTCGATGCGTTCGAATCCGAAGGGGCGCGCGTGGAAATCGTCTTCTACCGACGCGACTTCGCCGAATGGCTGGAAAGCCTTCACCGCGATATCGGCAAGGGCGGCAAGCCGGGGGGGCTTGGCCGCCGATTCGGGTTTCCGGCCGACTGGGAACCGCTGCTCGGCGCCTTTCGGGACCGGTTCGGCACAAGGCTCTGCGTCCTGTCCTTCGACGCCGACCGCGAAGCCGGCCGGATGGGGCTTGGCCTGTTGCGCCTGGCGGGGGTGCCGGACGCCACGATCGAAGGAATCGACTGGTCGCCACCGCGCCGCGTCACCTCGGCGGCGACACTCGCCCCCCGGGGCCTGGCGTGAAGGCATGGTCGCGCGCCCTGCTTCGGGCAGTGAGCGCGCGCCTGCTGCCCATGGCCCCTACCCAGCGGATCGTCATTCACCTGGGGCCGCACAAGACGGGAAGCACCACGATACAGCGCCTGTTGTCGGCAAACCGCGCACGCCTTTCGCCGGAAGTTTCGGTCATAGGCCCGCGCGACCCGATGCTGGACCGCCTTTCCGCCCTTGCGCGAAAGGGCAGGCGACGCCCCTCGGCAGAGGCACTTGCAGCCCGCTTCGCCGCGGAATCGCGACGGCTTGCGCGGTCCTGCCGCCACCTGCCCGCCGTGCTTGTCAGTTCCGAGGATCTGCTCGGCCCGCTGCCCGGCCGACATGGCGTGCGGGGGCTTTATCCCGCGGCCGAGCAGCGGCTGGCCCAACTCGAGAAGGCTTTCGCGCATGACGGCGCAGAAATCGTCTTCGTCTTCTATCAGCGCCCCTTCGAGGACTGGCTCGGCAGCGTCCAGCGCCAGCTGGATCACGGGACGAAGCCCATCAGCGCGCGGTCCATGATCCCTGACGACGATTGGGCCCCGCTTCTGGCCCGGCTTCGGGCGGCGCTGTCGCGTGGCAGGCTTGTCACGATCGATTTCGCAGCGGATGCCGGGCCAACGCGGCTGGGGACGGCGCTACTCGACCTGGCCGGCGTGCGGGCAGAGACGATCGCCCGCCTGACATGGCCAAGGCCCGCGAGAGTGGCGCGCCCCGAGACGCTGGGCCTCAGCCCAGAAGCGCCTGCACCAGCGCCGAGCGCGGATCCCGGAAATCGTCGATCACATCGAAATGGTGCCGAAGGGGCGTGATGACCTGCGCCATGTCGGCGCCCATCCCGGTCCAGACATTTGCCAGCAGCGTGGTCTGCCGCACGAATTCCGGCCGCTCGTCGCCGCCGACCCAGGCCGTCACGCGGACGCCGTCGCGCGGGGTCAGAAGCGCGGGGCTTTCCGCATGCGCGGTGGCGGCATCCAGCTTGAAATCCGCGTTCATCGCCAGCCGCAACAGCGGGCGCAGGTCATGCACGCCACTGACCGAAAGGATATGCGCAACGCGCGCCAGCACCTGCTCCGGCAGCGTGGTATCGGTGCAGGCCACGCGGGACACCAGATGCCCCCCCGCCGAATGGCCGGTCAGGCGGATCGGGCCCGGCACCTCCTGGGCGGCAGCGGCGATGGACGCGGCGATCTCGCGCGTGATGACAGGGATCGGCGCAGTCGGTGCAAGGGAATAGCTGGGCATGGCGACCGCCCAGCCCGCCGCAACGATGCCTTCGGCGAAATGGGACCAGAGGCTCTTGTCGAAGGCCCGCCAGTAGCCGCCATGCACCCAGACGACAAGCCCCTCGGCCGCGGCCTCCGGCAGGAACAGGTCGTAGCGGTTGCGCGGCGCAGGGCCGTAGGACAGGTCGAGCCGCGCCCGCCCGTCGGCGCCAAGCCGGTCGCGGAAGGCCTGCGCCTCGGCCGGCCAGCGGGCAAAGATCGCATCGGCGTCGGGGACATGGTCCCGGTTGGCATAGGCGTCGTCCCAGTCGGTGATGCGCATCGCATGTCCCCTTGTCATATCCCCAGCCGGTCGCGCAGCGCGTACCAGCTCATCGCCAGCACCAGCAGCGGATGGCGCGCCCGGTCGCCGCCCGGGAAGCCGCGCGGCTGCAACCGCGCGAAGGTCTCGAACCCCTCGCGCGCGCCCAGGACGTAGCGCCCCATCAGCCGCCCGGCCAGCGTGGCCATCGCGACCCCGTGCCCGGAAAAGCCCCCGGCCGCCAGCCGCGTGTGACCCGTCGCCCCGAAATACGGCATCCGGCTTGTGGTGATCCCCAGCGTCCCGCCCCAGGCATGGTCGATCCGCACGTCCTGCAATTGCGGATAGACCTTCAGCATGTTGGGCCGCACCAGGCCCGCGATGTCGGCGGGAAAGCGGTAGCCATAGGTCTCGCCCCCACCGAAGAGCAGCCGGTGATCGGCGCTGAGCCGATAGTAGTTCACGACGAACTTCGAGTCTGCCACCGCCACATCGTCCCGGATCAGGGCACGGGCGCGCGCCTCTCCCAGCGGTTCGGTCGCGATGATGAAATTGTTGATGGGCATGACGCGCGCGGCCCCGTGCCGGTCCACCCCGCCGTGATAGCCGTTGCAGGCGAAAAGCACATGGCCCGCCGTGACCGTGCCACGATCGGTGACGACCCGGTGCGGGGCGCTGTCCGAGACGGAGCGTACGCGCGTCTTCTCGTGGACCGTCACGCCCCCGCCCATCGCGGCGCGGGCCAGGCCCAGCGCGTAGTTGAGCGGGTGCAGATGCCCTGCCCCCATGTCCAGCGCGCCGCCGGCATAGATGTCGGTTCCCAGCGCAGCCGCGATACCGCCGCGGTCCAGCGGCGTGATCTGGTCGTAGCCATAGACCTTGCGCAGATGCTCGGCATCCGCGTGGCTGTCGCGCACCTCGTGGGCATGCAGGTCCGCATGCAGAACGCCCGGCTTCAGGTCGCAGGCGATGCCATGCGCGGCGATATGATCACGCGCGGTTTGCTTTGCCTCCTCGGCCAGGTCCCAGAGCTGGCGGGCAATCCTTTCGCCCGCCATGCGCTCCAGCCGGCGCTGGCCGAGCCGCTGGCCAGAGCCGAGTTGCCCGCCATTGCGGCCCGAGGCGCCCCAGCCGACGCGGTTGGCCTCGAGCAGGACGACATCCAGCCCCTGCCCCGCAAGTTCCAGCGCCGCCGAAAGCCCGGTGTAGCCGGCCCCGATGATGCAGACATCCGCGCATCGGTCGCCATCCAGCGGCGGGCAGTCCGGCAGCGGCGCAGCCGTCGCGCGGTAATAGCTGGCAGGATGCTCGCCGTCCGGGTCGTTCTCGCGCAGCAGGTCCGTCATACGTTCAGAAGCAGATGCTCGCGTTCCCAGGGGCTGATGACGGCAAGGAAGCTTTCCGCCTCGTGCCGCTTCAGCCCGGCATAGACCGCGCAGAACTCGGGCCCGATCACCTCGGCTATGGCCGGGTTCTCCTCGAAGGCGTCCACCGCCTCCAGCAGGCCGCGCGGCAGGGCGTAGTCGTAATTATATGCCTCGCCGATGACCGCCGAGCGCGGGGTCATGCCACGCTTCATGCCCAGATACCCGCACGCCAGGGAGGCGGCGAAGGCAAGGTAGGGGTTCGCATCCATGCCGACGATACGGTTCTCGATCCGCCGCGCCTGCGGGCTGCTGATCGGGATGCGCAGGCCCGTGGTGCGGTTGTCCGGCCCCCATTCCAGGTTGATCGGCGCGGACCCCTGCGGGACGTAGCGCCGGTAGGAATTCACATAGGGGGCAAGCATCGGGATCACGTTGGGCAGGAATTCCTGCTGCCCGGCGAGAAATCCGTGGAACAGCGCCGTTTCCGATCCGTCGGCGGCGCAGAAGATGTTGTCGCCCGTCTTGCTGTCCACCACCGACTGGTGGATGTGCATGGCCGATCCGGGTTCGTGCTGCATGGGCTTGGCCATGAAGGTGGCGAAACAGTTCTGCCGCAGCGCCGCTTCGCGGATCGTGCGCTTGAAGAAGAACACCTGGTCGGCCAGCTGCACCGGGTCGCCATGGCGGAAGTTGATCTCGATCTGCCCGGCGCCGCCTTCCTGGATGATGGTGTCCAGCTCGAAGCCCTGCGCGTCGGCGAATTCGTAGATGTCGTCGATCACCGGGCCATACTCGTCCACCGCCGTCATCGAATAGGCCTGGCGCGAGGCAACGACCCGGCCGGTGCGCCCTATGGGCGGCTCGATGGGCAGGTCGGGGTCGGTGTTGGGCTTGGTAAGGTAGAACTCCATCTCGGGCGCGATCACCGGCTGCCAGCCCTCGGCGGCATAAAGGTCGAGCACCCGCTTCAGCACGTTGCGCGGCGCAAGCGGCATGGGTCGGCCCTGCAGGTCGGCGATGTCGTGGATCACCTGGATCGTCACGTCGTCGGCCCAGGGCGACGAGGTGGCGGCGGTGAAATCCGGCGTCAGCACCATGTCGCTTTCGGTCCACTGGTGGGTGATGTTCATGTCCACATAGTCGCCATCGATCGTCTGGTAGAAGATCGAGGTCGGCAGGAACATGCGGTCGCCGCGGGCGAACTTGGCGCTTGGCATCGCCTTGCCGCGGCTGATCCCGGCCATGTCGGCGACGACGCATTCCACTTCTTCCACCCGGCGTCCGCCCAGCCAGGTCTGCACCGCGGCGGGGACTCGGGAAATCCAGTCTTCGGAGGTCATATCAAAAGTGCCTTTGTCTACAGCCGTCCCACGGGACGGCGGGCCGCGCCCTTGCGCTCGGCCAGAAGGCACAGCCAGTCATGAGCGACGGTAGCACCAGCTATAGCCGTAATTTCAGACACATCAAAGGGGGGCGACACTTCCACGACATCGAGCCCGACCAGGTCAAGCGATGCAAGCCCGCGCAGGATCTCAAGCGCCTGCCAGCTGGCAAGCCCGCCGGGAACCGGTGTGCCGGTGCCTGGTGCGAAGGCCGGGTCGAGCACGTCGATATCGAAGGAGACATAGACCGGGCGCGCGCCCGCCCGTGCCACGGCCACGTCCAGCGCCGCCTCGACCCCGTTGCGGTGGATCCAGGGCGCGGACAGGATCTCGAGCCCCATGTCGCTATCGTGGTAGGTGCGGATCCCGATCTGGGTCGAGGCAGCAGGATCGACGATCCCTTCGGCGATGGCGCGGCCCATCATGGTGCCGTGGTCGATGCGGTCGGGATCGTCAGGCCAAAGATCGCCATGGGCATCGAACTGGATAAGCGCCAGAGGGCCGTGCGCCGCAGCATGCGCCTTCAGAAGCGGCCAGGCGATGAAATGATCGCCGCCCAGCGCAAGCGATTTCGCGCCCGATGCGATGATCCCGGCCGCCTGCGCCTCGATCATGGGCGCCACGGTCTCGGGGTGGTGCGGGTCGAGCATCACATCGCCCCAATCCACCACGGCCAGATGGTCGAACGGGTCGAAGCCGAAGGGGAACGCCTTCAGCTCTGCCAGCTGGACCGATGCGGCGCGAATGGCCCGCGGCCCAAGCCGGCAACCGGGGCGATAGGTCACCGCACTGTCGAAGGGCACGCCCCAGACCGCGACATCGACGTTCGCCAGATCGCGGCTGTAGGGGCGGCGCAGGAAACTCAGCGCGCCGCCATAGGTCATCTCGGCCCAACGCCCCTTGGGATCGTGCTTGCGGAAGGCCTGGTCGCCCTGGCTCATGGGATGGCTCCTATTTGCGCTGCCCGCGCTGCATCAACGCCCAGGCGATACCGACCCCGACGGCCACGACCACGATGATCAGCGTTGCAAGCGCGTTCACGTCCGGGCTGACGCCGAGGCGCACCTTGGAGAAGATCACCATTGGCAGCGTCGAGGCGCCGGGACCGGAGGTGAAGCTCGCCACCACCAGATCGTCCAGGCTGATCGTGAAGGCCAGCAGCCAGCCCGCGATCAGGGCCGGCGCGATGATCGGCAGCGTGATGTCGAAGAACACCCGCACCGGGGTCGCACCCAGGTCGAGCGCCGCCTCGTCGATGCTGCGGTCCATGTCCACCAGCCGCGACTGGACCACGACGGCCACATAGGCCAGGCTGAACGTGGTGTGCGCGATGATGACCGTCAGCATCCCTCGTCCCGCCGGCCAGCCGATGGCCTGTTCCATGCTGACGAACAGCAGGAGAAGCGACAGGCCGGTGATGACCTCGGGCATGACGAGGGGTGCGGCCGTCATGCCCCGCAGGATGGGCTTGCCCCAGAAAGCGCCGAACCGCACGAGAACCAGCGCCGCGAGCGTGCCGAACACCACGGCCAGCGTTGCCGACACGACCCCGATCTTCAAAGAGATCCAGGCCGCGCCAAGGATCTGCGGATCGCGCAGCAACTCGCCGTACCATTTGGTCGAAAAGCCGCCCCAGACGGTCACCAGCTGGCTTTCGTTGAAGCTGTAGACCACCAGCGAGACGATGGGGACGTAGAGGAACACGAAGCCCAGCGTCGCGCTGATGACCAGGAAGAGCGACCGGCGCTTCATGTCCGGCTCTCCACAAGCTTCTGTGTCCACAGGATCGGCAGCACGATCAGAAGCAGCATGGCGACGGCCACGGCCGAGGCCATCGGCCAGTCCCGGTTCGAGAAGAACTCGTTCCAGAGCACCCTTCCGATCATCAGCGTGTCCGGCCCTCCCAGCAGCGCAGGGATCACGAATTCTCCGATCGCCGGGATGAAGACCAGCATCGACCCGGCCAGCACGCCCGGCAGCGACAGCGGCAACGTGACCCGGAAGAACGTCGACGCGGGGCTTGCGCCAAGATCCGAGGATGCCTCCAGCAGCGCCCCGTCAAGCTTCACGAGGTTGGCGTAAAGCGGCAGGATCATGAACGGAAGATAGGTGTAGACGATACCGACATAGACCGCGAAATCGGTCTGGAGCATGATCAGCGGCTCGTCGATCACGCCAAGCGACATCAGCATGTTGTTGATCAGGCCGTTGTTCTTCAGAAGCCCGATCCACGCATAGACCCGCAACAGGAACGAGGTCCAGAAGGGCAGGATCACCAGGAACAGCAGAACGGTGCGCCGCGGCTCGGGGCTGCGGGCGATGGCATAGGCCATCGGGTAGCCCACCAGCAGCGCCAGCACGGTCGAGATGAAGGCGATACGGATAGAGGACAGGTAGGCGTTGACGTAAAGGCTGTCGGAGAGAAGGAAGAGGTAATTCTCCAGATCGCCCGCGAAGACGCCAGCCTCGAACATCGCGCTGTAGGGTGGTCGCGCGATCGCCGGATCAAGCAGGCTGATCCGCGCCACCTCGAGAAAGGGCAGCAGGAAGAAGACGCCGAGCCACAGCATCGGCAGGGCTATGACCAGCCAGCGCCGGCTCATCGGGTCAGCACCACGCCGGCACTGGCGGGAAAGCCTATGAAGACCTCTTCTTCCCAGGTGATCGGGTTACGGTCGTATCCCATGTTTGCCTGGCTGACCTTGATCGTCTTGCCGCCCGGCAATCCCAGCTTGTAGATGGTGATGTCGCCCATGTAGGCGTAATCCATCACCTTTCCCTGCAGCGTGTTCTCGCCCGGCACCGGCTCGCGGTCGAGCACGATCTTTTCCGGGCGGACGGCCACGGCGACGGACTGGCTGGCGCTGAGGCCTTCGACGGGGTTCACGAGGATCGGCCCCACATCGGTCTGCACCCGCATCCGGTCGGGGGCGGCGATCTCGACCTTGCCCTCGAACAGGTTCACGGTACCGATGAAATCCGCGACGAAGCGCGAGTGCGGGTGTTCGTATATCTGGCGCGGCTCGCCGACCTGGACGATGCGGCCGGCATCCATCACGCCGATGCGCGTCGCGAGCGTCATCGCCTCTTCCTGGTCGTGGGTCACCACGATGAAGGTGATGCCCAGACGGTCCTGGATGTTCATCAGCTCGAACTGGGTCTCCTCGCGCAGCTTCTTGTCGAGTGCGCCAAGCGGCTCGTCCAGCAGAAGAAGCTTGGGCTTCTTGACCAGCGACCGGGCCAGCGCCACGCGCTGCCGCTGACCGCCGGACAACTGGTGCGGTCTGCGCGCGGCGAACTTCTCGAGCTGGACCATCTTCAGCATGGCGGCGACCTTGTCGCGCACCTCGTCGCGCGGCAGCCCCTCTCGCCGCAGGCCGTAGGCGACGTTGTTCTCGACCGTCATGTGCGGGAACAGCGCGTAGGACTGGAACATCATGTTGGTGGGCCGCACGTTGGGCGGCACCCCGGCCATGTCCTGGCCGTCGATCTCGATCTTGCCGGCGGTGGGCACCTCGAAACCGGCAAGCATGCGCAGAAGCGTCGACTTCCCGCAGCCCGACCCCCCCAGAAGGCAGAAGATCTCTCCCTTCCAGATGTCGAGCGAGACGTCATCGACGGCGGTGAAGTCGCCGAACGTCTTGGTCAGGTGGGAAATACGGATGAATGGTGCGGTGGTGTCGCTGCGCCAAGGCTTGATATCCGCGGCGGTGATCTGCTCGGCCATGTGCTCTGCCCTTGCGCTGCAACGGGCCGGCAGCGTGAACCGCCGGCCCGCATTCGGTCACTGACCGGTGGTGATCTGCGTCCAGAGCCGCGTCACGATGCGATCGGTCCGCGCATCGTAGGTCTGCGCCGACCACAGGTTCGCCTTCACCTCTTCCGGCGGGAAGATCGCCGGATCGCTGGCCACTTCGGGATCCACCAGCGGCATCGACGCCTTGTTGGCGTTGGCGTACCAGACGTAGTTGGTGATGTCGGCGGTGATCTGCGGGTCCATCACGAAGTTGATGAACTGGTGCGCCGCGTCGGGGTTCTGCGCATCGACCGGGATCGCCATGATGTCGAACCACTGCAGCGCGCCCTCGTTCGGGATCGAATAGCCGATCTCGACGCCGTTGCCGGATTCCTCGGCGCGGGCCTGCGCGATGAACACGTCGCCCGAATAGCCGACCGCCACGCAGATATCGCCATTCGCAAGGTCGTTGATGTACTGCGAGGAGTGGAAGTAGCGGATGTAGGGCCGCACCGTCATCCACAGGTCCGCGGCTTCCTGGAGTTCCGCCTCGTCGGTGGATTTCGGATCATAGCCCAGGTAGTTCAACGCCGCCGGCAGCGCCTCGGTCGGCGTGTCGAGCATGGTGACGCCGCAGCTCTGCAATTTCGAGATGTTCTCTTCCTCGAAGATCAGCGCCCAGCTGTCGGTCGGCGCCTCGGCGCCGAGCGCCTCCTCGACCTTGCCGACATTGTAGCCAAGGCCGGTGGTGCCCCACATGTAGATGACGCCGTGCTCGTTGTCCGGGTCATAGGCGGCGGCCTGGGCCATCAGGTTCTCGTCCATGTTGACGAGGTTGGGCAGCTTCGACTTGTCGAGCGGCTGATAGACCCCGGCAGCGATCTGGCGCTGGAAGAAATCGGACGTCGGGACCACGATGTCGTAGCCCGAGTTGCCTGCCAGCAGCTTGGCTTCCAGCACCTCGTTGCCGTCATAAACGTCGTAATTCACCTGGATACCGGTTTCGGCGGTGAACTTCTCGATCGTGTCCTCGGCGATGTAGTCGGACCAGTTATAGATGTTCAGCACTTCCTGCGCGGCCAGCGGGCTGGCGGCGAGGGCGGCGGCGGAGACGGCAAGCGCAAGGCGCTGTTTCATGGCTGGAGGTTCTCCCGGTTAGAAGTCGCAGTCGTCTTATAGTCCCAGTCTGTCGCGCAGCCCGTACCACCAGCTTCCGAGGATGGAATAAGGTACGCGAAAGGTCTGCCCGCCTGGAAAGGGGCGCCAGGGCAGGCTGGCAAATGTATCGAACCGGGTCAAATCACCGGTTATCGCATCGGCAAGAATCTTCCCGAACAGATGGCTGCCCGTGACCCCGTGTCCAGAGTAGCCGTGCGCGAAATAGGTGTTGGGGCCGAGCTTTCCCAATTGCGGCACGCGGCTGAATGTCAGCGCGAAATTGCCGGACCAGGCATGGTCGATGCGCACGCCTTCAAGGGCCGGGAACAGCTTCTCCAGGTTCGGCCGCAGCTTCGCCTCGATATCCGCGGGGGTGGATCCGCCATATACGGTCCCGCCGCCGAACAGAAGCCGGCCATCCGCCGACAGGCGGTAGTAATCGAGGATGTAGCGCAGGTCCTCGACGCACAGATCGGTGGGCAGGATCTCCTCCGCCCGCTTGCCCAGCGGCTCGGTCGCGATCATCTGGGTGGAGGCCGCCAGCACGCGCGTCGCAAGCTGGGGCACCGTCCGCCCGAGATAGGCGTTGCCGCACAGCACCAGCACCCGTGCCCGCACCTCGCCATTGGTGGTCCGGATGCTGGGGCGCTCGCTTGCCACCTCGGCCCCGGTCACCAGCGACTGCTCGTGGATGGTGCCCCCCAGGCTTTCGACCGCCGCCGCCTCGCCCAGCGCAAGATTGAGGGGATGCAGATGCCCGCCCGACCAGTCGATCATGCCGCCGACATAGGCATCGGTTCCGACATGCGTGCGGATGGCCTTGCGGTCCAGCATCTCGTGATCGTTCATGCCGAAGCGCGCCCAGAGCTTTCGCTTCGCCTCCAGCTCCTGCATCTGCTTGTCGGTATAGGCGGCAAAGATGTTGCCCTGCTTCAGGTCGCAATCGATGCCATAACGGGCGACGCGGTCGCGGATGATCTGTCCGCCTTCGGTCACGAGCCCGCCGACAAAGGCCTGCGTCTCGGGACCGAACACGCGGCCGATCTTCTCGAGCGAGGCGTTGAGCCCGTTCACCAGCTGGCCGCCATTACGGCCCGAGGCGCCCCAGCCGACCCTGGCCCCTTCGACCACGGTGACCTTCAAGCCGCGCTCGGCAAGCTCCAGCGCGCAGGAAAGGCCCGTGTAGCCTGCCCCCACGATGCAGACATCCGCGTCCACGGCGCCCTCGACCGCAGGCCGCTCGGGCGCCGGATTGGCAGATGCCGCGTAATACGAGCCGGGATAGGCGCGCGCGCCCGTCCCGGACAATCCGTCGCCGTCGGTTTCCAGCCCGAAGCCCTGCGGCCTGACATCCTTGACCGGTGCGTTCACACGACCTCCAGATAGCTTTGCAGTTCGAACTCGCTCATCCGCGCGGTGAACCGCTCCCATTCCTGCGCCTTCGCCGCGCCGAAGATCGTCGCCATCTCGGGCCCCAGCAGCGCGGCGGCGGCGTCGCTGTCCCGGAAGGCGGTGATCGCCTGCTCCCAGCTTCCCGTCAGCTGCGGCAGGTCGCTCTCCAGCGGGTTGCCCACCAGGGCCGGTGGCGGCTCGCGCCCGGCCTCGATCCCGTCAAGGGCCGCGCCCAGCACGACGGCAAGAACGAGGTAGGGATTGGCGTCCGCGCCCGAGACGCGATGCTCCAGCCGCCGCGAATAGCCGGGCCCGCCGGGGATGCGCAGTGCGGCGTATCGGTTTTCATGGGCCCAGGACACGAAGCTGGGCGCATGGCTGCCCGGGGCAAGCCGGCGGTAGGAGTTCAGATGCGGCGCGAAGATCAGCGTCAGCGGCTCCAGCACCCCAAGGCACCCGGCGACCGCGTGGCGCAGCATCGCAGAGCCCTGCGGGGTGCCATCGTCGAACATGTTGCGCCCGTCGCGGTCCAGAAGGCTCATGTGCACATGAAAGCCGTTGCCGGAATAATCCTGGTAGGGCTTGGCCATGAAGGTCGCCGCCAGCCCGTGCTGGCGGGCGATCCCGCGCACCAGGCGCTTCAGGAACTGCGCATCGTCGGCGGCTTTCAGGATATCGGCCTGGTGGCGAAGCGTCACCTCGAACTGGCCGGGGCTGCCTTCGGCGATCGCCGCGTCCACCGGCACGCCCGACCGACCCGCCGCCGCGTAGAGCCTGTCGAAGAACGCGTCGAAACCGTCCAGATCGTCGACCGCATGCACCCCGTCCGCCATCAGGCGCCGCCCCGTCGCGGGCGAGATCGGGGCGGCCGGAAAACGGTCGCTTGCATCGATCAGGTGGAATTCCAGCTCGGTGCCCACCACCGCCGTCAGCCCCGCGCGCGCCGCGCGTTCCACCACACGCGCCAGCACCTGGCGCGGATCGGTCGGGCTGGGTCTGCCATCCTCGGTGAACATCCAGAGCGGCATCAGCGCCGACGGACGCTCCAGCCAGTCCACATCCAGCGGCGCGCGCCCAGTGGGCCGCGCGATGCCGTCGCCATCCCCGGCCTCGAGCGCGGGGTTGTCCACGATATCGCGCCCCCAGATGTCCTGCGCGCTGAGCGTGAGCGGCATGCGGATCCCGTCGCGCAGGCTTTTCAGCGCGCCCTCCACGGGAACGCGCTTGCCACGGTAGCAGCCGTTCAAATCGCATACCGCCACCCGCAGGCTTTTCAGCTCGGGTCGGGCCGCAATCCAGCTGTCGATATCGGTCGCCTGGGCAGAGTCTTTCATGGGAGGAGGAAGCTATCAGGTAAACCGGGCATGGCAAGAGTTGTCGCACCCGCCAGGCAATCTCGCGGGCCTGCTGCCGGTCGCGTGACCAGCCCTGTGCGGTGATGCCCGATAAACCGCCGCCGCGTGGTTGCGGCCGGCAACCAGCCTGCGCCGCAAAGCGATTGCGGATGCCGCCGTTTCGGGGCAGGGTCCGCGCCGGAACCGCTAGCGGAGAGCGATGGTGCAGGCCGGACTGTTCAGGGAGATGCGCTGCGAACTGGGCGAGGGCGCGCTCTGGGATGGCACGCATCTGTGGTTCTTCGACATCACCGGATGCATGCTTTACCGGCTCGATCCCGAAGGAAAGACGCTGGAAAGCTGGGAGGGCGGCCAGATGGCCTCTGCGGCGGCGCGCACCAGCACGGGCGCGCTGCTGATCGCGACCGAGACAGGGCTGATGCTGTTCGACCCCGACACCCATGCGGGCGACACGCTTTGCCCGCTGGAGGCGGACAACCCTGCGACCCGCTCCAATGACGGGCGCGCCGACCGGCAGGGCGGATTCTGGATCGGCACCATGGGCAAGCAGGGCGAGCACGAGGCGGGGGCGCTCTACCGCTGGTACCGGGGCGCGTTGCGCTGCCTGCGGCGCGGCCTGACCACGCCCAACGCGATCTGCTTCTCGCCCGATGGCCGCTGCGCCTATTTCGCGGATACCCGGCTTGCCACCATCTACCGCTGGCTGCTCGGTCCCGAGGGCTGGCCGATCGGCGCGCCCGAGGTTTTCCACGTTGTCGATGATCCGACGGCCCGGCCCGACGGCGCGGTGACCGACGAAAGCGGGGCGCTCTGGGTCGCGCTCTGGGGCGGGTCGCGCGTCATCCGCATCGGCACCAACGGGCTGGCCCGCGAGCAGGTGACGCTGCCCGTCAGCCGCCCCACCTGCCCCGCGCTGACCCCCGACGGGCGGCTTTTCGTGACCAGCGCCCGGCAGGGGCTAGACGCGGGAACGCTGGAGACCGAGCCGCTGGCCGGATCGATCTTCACCGCGCGCCTGCCCATCGGCGCGCTGCCCGAACCCGAGGTGATCCTGTGACCGAGCCCCGCACCCTGCTGCGCGCCCTGTTCGACGCGGCCGTATCCGCCGCCCTGCCCGAGCGGATCGTGCCGCCGCATGTGCCCGAAACGGTGCCGGGCCGGCTGGTCGTGATCGGCGCGGGCAAGGCCTCGGCCGCCATGGCGGCTGTTGTCGAACGCCACTACGGGGGCGATCTGACAGGACTTGTCGTCACCCGCTACGGCCATGCCGCGCCCTGCGCACGGATCGAGATCGTCGAGGCGGCCCATCCCGTGCCCGACGCGGCCGGGGCCCGGGCCGCCGAACGCATGCTCGCACTGCTGGAAAGCCTCGGACCCGAGGATCATGTGCTGGCTCTGATCTCGGGCGGCGGTTCCGCGCTGCTGACGCTGCTGCCCGAGGGGCTGGCGCACGAGGATGCGCAGGCCCTGAACCGGGCGCTGCTGGCCTCGGGCGCGTCCATCGACGAAATGAACTGCATCCGCCGGCATCTGAGCCGAACGGCGGGCGGCCGGCTTGCGGCGGCGGCCTGGCCCGCGCGGATGACCTCGCTGCTGATCTCGGACGTGCCGGGCGACGATCCGGTGAACATCGCCTCGGGTCCGACGGTAGGCGACCCGACCACGCTGGCCGATGCACGGACGCTGATCGCGAAATACGACCTGGACCTGCCCGACAGCATCCGCGCGGCGCTGAACGACCCCGCCCGGGAAAGCGTGAAGCCGGGCGACCCCCGCCTGGCCCATGCCACGGCACATGTCGTCGCGGCCCCCATGGCCTCGCTCGAGGCGGCGGCGGATGTGGCGCGGACAGCGGGCGTCACCGCTGAAATCCTGGGCGACGCCATCGAGGGCGAGGCGCGCGCGACCGGCCGCGAATTTGCCGCACTTGCTCTGGAAAGGCAGGCCGCGATGACGCCGGGGGACGCGCCGCTGGTGCTGATCTCGGGCGGAGAGACCACCGTCACCCTGCCGCGCGACGGTCGCGCGCTGGGCAAGGGCGGGCGCAACGTGGACTTCCTTCTGGGCCTCGCCGACGCGCTGGACGGGGCGCGGGGCATATGGGCGATCGCCGGGGATACCGACGGCGTCGATGGCGCCGAGGAAGTGGCGGGGGCGATCGTCGGCCCCGACACGCCGACGCGCGCCGAAGCGGCCGGCATGTCCATCGCAACCGCCCTGCACCGCTTCGACGGGCACGGCCTGTTCGCGCTGCTCGACGATCAGGTGGTGACCGGGCCCACCCTGACCAACGTCAACGACTTCCGAGCGATCCTGATCCAGCCGCATTGATTTCCTCGACCAGCGGCAGCAGGCCACCCAGGTCGTCGATCTTGCGGAAGCGAGCCGCCTCGCGCGGGGCCTCGGCATGTTCCAGCGCCCAGGTCAGGCCATGCGGTACATGCACCCCCCAGCCCCCCGCTTGAATCATCGGGATCACGTCGGACTTGAGCGAGTTCCCCGCCATCAGCCCGGCCTCTGCCCCGCCGGCATGGTCGCGGAAGATGCGGGCATAGGTCCCGGGCGTCTTGTCGCTGACGATCTCCACGCCGTCGAACAGGTCGCCCAGGCCCGATTGCGCAAGCTTGCGTTCCTGGTCGAACAGGTCGCCCTTGGTGATCAGCAGCAGCCGGTGCGTGTCGGCCAGCCGCTCAACCACCTGGCGGACATTCGGCAGAAGCTCGATCGGGTGCGCATGCAACTCCTTGCCCGCCTCGAGGATGTCGCGAAGGATATGGGCGGGAACGCGCGCCTCGGTCACCTCGATCGCGGTCTCGATCATCGAAAGGGTAAAGCCCTTCACCCCGAAGCCGTATCGCGCGAGATTGCGCCGCTCGGCCGCGAGCAGGCGCTCGGCCAGGTGGTCGGGCGCGGCGTAATCGTTCAGCAATTCATGGAACCGTCCCTCGGTGATGCGGAAGAACTGTTCGTTCTGCCACAGCGTGTCATCCGCATCGAAACCGATCGCTTCCAGCATCCGCTTCAAATTCCCTGATTTCGTTCCCAAACCGTTTAACCCCTCTCGACGCGGCCGACGCAATGGGTATTGTCGACACTCGGGGAGGAAGCATGAGCAGTCACAAGCAACCGCGGATAGACCTATCTCCGCAGGTGGCGGACAGCATTGCACAGACGACTTGTTACATGTGCGCGTGCCGCTGCGGCATCAACGTCCATATCAAGGACGGCAAGGTCAAATACATCGAGGGCAACCGCGCCCATCCCGTGAACCGCGGCGTCCTGTGCGCCAAGGGTTCTGCCGGGATCATGCAGCACACATCGCCGGCGCGCCTGCGCGCGCCGCTGAAGCGCACCGGGCCGCGCGGCTCGGGCGAGTTCGAGGAAATCTCGTGGGACGAGGCGCTGGAGCTTGCGACCAGCTGGCTTGCGCCGGTCCGCGAAAGCGCCCCCGAGAAGCTGGCCTTCTTCACCGGGCGCGACCAGTCGCAATCCTTCACCGGCTGGTGGGCACAGCAGTTCGGCACGCCGAATTACGCCGCGCATGGCGGCTTCTGCTCGGTCAACATGGCGGCGGCGGGCATCTACACGCTGGGCGGCGCGTTCTGGGAATTCGGCGCCCCCGACTGGGAGCATACGAAGCTGTTCATGATCTTCGGCGTGGCCGAGGATCACGATTCCAACCCGATCAAGATGGGTCTGGGCCGGCTGAAGGAACGCGGCGCCAAGGTGATCGGCGTGAACCCGGTGCGGACCGGCTACAACGCCGTGGCCGACGAATGGGTCTCGATCACGCCCGGCACCGACGGGCTGTTCATCCTGGCGCTGGTGCACGAGTTGCTGAAGGCCGGGAAGATCGATCTGGATTACCTTTGCCGGATGACCAACGCGCCGGTTCTGCTGGACGCGGACGGGCTGTTCGCGCGCGACGAGAACGGCAAGGAACTGGTCTGGGACCGGGTGAGCGAAAGCCTCAAGCCCTTTGATGCGCCCGGGGTGAAGCCCGCGCTGCATGGCAACTATCACGGCATGTCGCCCGTGTTCCAGAAACTGGCGGAACGCTATCTCGACCCGTCCCACGCGCCCGAGGCGGTGTCGGCGCGCTGCGGCGTGCCGGTGGAGACGATCAGGCGCATCGCCGCGGAACTGGCGCATGTCGCCTTTGACCAGGCGATCGAGATCGACCAGCCCTGGACCGATTTCCGGGGCGAGCGGCACGCGACCATGAAGGGCCGCCCGGTCAGCTTCCACGCGATGCGGGGCATCTCGGCCCATTCCAACGGCTTCCAGACTGCCCGCGCGCTGCACATGCTTCAGCTTCTGCTGGGCAGCGTCGAGGTGCCGGGCGGCTTCCGCTTCAAGCCGCCCTACCCCAAGCCCGTATCGGCGCATCCGCGCCCCCATGCGGGGGTGACGCCGGGCAAGCCGCTGGACGGGCCGCATCTGGGCTATCCGCGCGGGCCCGAAGACCTGCTGCTGCACGCCGATGGCAGCGCCCGGCGCATCGACAAGGCCTTCACCTGGGAGGCGCCCCTGTCCGCGCACGGGATGATGCACATGGTCATCTCGAACGCGCATGCGGGCGATCCGTACCCGATCGACGTGCTGTTCCTCTACATGGCCAACATGGCGTGGAACTCGTCGATGAACACCGCGCAGGTCATGCAGATGCTGACCGACAAGGGCGAGGATGGCGAGTACCGGATCCCGAAGATCATCTATGCCGACGCCTACTCGTCAGAGATGGTCGCCTATGCCGACCTGATCCTGCCGGACACCACCTATCTGGAACGGCACGACTGCATCAGCCTGCTCGACCGCCCGATCTGCGAGCCGGAAGCTGCGGCGGACGCGATCCGCTGGCCGGTGGTGGAGCCCGACCGCGAGGTGCGGGGCTTCCAGACGGCGCTTCTGCAACTCGGCGCGAAGCTGGGCCTGCCGGGCATGGTGGACGATGCGGGCAGCGCCATCTACCGCGACTACGCCGATTACATGGTCAACCACCAGCGTCGCCCGGGCATCGGGCCGCTGGCCGGCTTCCGCGGCCCGGACGGCAAGAGCCGCGGGCGCGGCGCGCCGAACCCCGACCAGATCGAGGCCTACAAGCGGAACGGCGGCTTCTGGATCGAGCATATCCCCGAGGAGGCGCTGTATTACAAGCCCGTGAACATGGCCTATCAGACCTGGGCCGCCGAGATGGGCTTCTACCCCTCTGACGCGCCCGAGCCGTACCTGTTCCAGCTTTACGTCGAGCCGATGCGCAAGTTCCAGCTGGCCGCCGAAGGCAAGGGAGAGCGGCAGCCGCCCGAGCATCTGCGCGATCGCCTGCGCGAGGCGATGGACCCGCTGCCGGTCTGGTATCTGCCCTTCGAGGAGACGCGCATCGACGTGGCGGACTATCCGCTGCACGCGATCACGCAGCGACCCGCGGCGATGTATCACTCCTGGGGGTCGCAGAACGCGTGGCTGCGGCAGATCCACGGGGCGAACCCGCTCTATGTCTCGGGCGACGTGTGGGAGAAGCACGGCTTCGAGGAGGGCGACTGGGCCTATCTGACCTCGCATCACGGGCGCATCCGCGTACCTGTGGTGCGGATGGACGCGCTCAACCCCAGCACGGTCTGGACATGGAACGCCATCGGCAAGCGCAAGGGCGCCTGGGCGTTGGAACCCGACGCCCCCGAGGCAACGCGGGGCTTCCTGCTGAACCACCTGATCCACGAATTGCTGCCGCCGAAGGGCGACGGGCTGCGCTGGTCGAACTCGGACCCGGTGACGGGACAGGCGGCGTGGTACGACCTGCGCGTGCGGATCGAGAAGGCGCCGCGCACCGAGCAGTCAGAGCCTGCCCTGCCGGCACAGGCCTCGCCGGTCGGCACCGGCCCCGGGCAGATCGCCTATGGCAAGGAATGGACATGAGCGGGGAAGAGCGTGTCCATGACGTGACCGGCGCGGGCGGCGTCCGGCTTCATGTGCGCGAGCGCGGCCCCAAGGACGCACCGGCGATCCTGTTCATCCACGGCTGGTCGCAGCATCACCGCTGCTGGCAACGCCAGTTCGACAGCGACCTGGGGGACAGCTTCCGGCTTGTCGCCCTGGACCTGCGCGGGCATGGCATGTCGGACAAGCCCGAGGATGGCGCCGCCTACGCCGATGGTGCGGCCTGGGCTGGCGATATCGCGGCGCTGATCGACGCGCTGCGGCTTGATCGCCCTGTCCTCGTCGGCTGGTCCTATGGCGGTCGGGTGATCGGAGAATATCTCGAGGCGCATGGCGACGCGAAGCTTGGCGGGATCGTCCTGGCGGGCGCAATCCTCGCCACCGGAAGCGCCCGGCCCGACTGGATGGTCGGGCCGAAAAGCCCCGGCATGAACCGCGATCTCTATACCGCCGACGATCCGCGCCGGGTGGCCGCGACCATGGATTTCGTCGCCGCCTGCAGCTTCCGCCCCCTGCCCGCGGAAACATATGCCGAAATGGTGGGCCTGAACATGCTGGTCCCTGCCCATGTGCGCCGTGCGATGTTCGCGGCCGACCGCGACCTGCGCCCCGCATATGCGCGGATCACCTGCCCCGCGCTGATCGTTCACGGTGCAGAGGATGCGGTCGTCGCCCCCGCCACGGCCGACGAAGCCGCCCGGCTGATGCCCCATGCCGGGCGCTTGATCCTGCCCTTCACCGGGCACATGCCGTTCTTCGAACAGGCGCAGGCCTTCAACGACGCCCTGCGCGATCTTGCAACCAGCAGAAGGGCCGCCGCATGACCAGCCTGCCCGAAAAGACCGGCAAGAAGCTCGGCCTTGTGATCGATCTCGACACCTGCGTGGGGTGCCATGCCTGCGTGATATCCTGCAAGGAATGGAACACCGGCAGCTACGGCGCGCCGCTGTCGGACCAGGACCCATATGGCGCGGATCCGGTCGGCACCTTCCTGAACCGGGTCCACACCTTCGAGGTGAAGCAGCCGGAGAAACCGGCGCAGGTCGTGCATTTCCCGAAATCCTGCCTGCACTGCGAGGATGCGCCCTGCGTCACCGTCTGCCCCACCGGCGCAAGCTACAAGCGGGTCGAGGACGGCATCGTCCTGGTCAACGAAAGCGCCTGCATCGGCTGCGGCCTGTGCGCCTGGGCCTGCCCCTACGGCGCGCGCGAGATGGACGGCGCAGAGCGGGTGATGAAGAAATGCACCCTGTGCGTGGACCGCATCTACAACGAGAATATCCCCGAAGTGGATCGCGTCCCCTCCTGCGTGCGGACATGCCCGGCGGGGGCGCGGCATTTCGGCGACCTGTCCGATCCAGAAAGCAGCATCTTCAAGCTGGTCGAGGATCGCGGCGGGATGGACCTGATGCCGGAACAGGGCACGAAGCCCGTGAACAAGTACCTGCCTCCCCGCCCCAAGACCGACACCGCCCCCCAGATCGACGTGCTGGGCCCGCTGCTGGCCGAAGGCACCGAAGGAGCGGGCGGCTTCTTCGGCTGGATCGACCGCACGCTTTCAAGGCTCTGACATGCATCCCGCACCTTCGCTCATCGTTTTCACGACGCTCTCGGGGCTTGGCTTCGGGCTGATGGTCTGGCTGGGCATCGACCCGCCCGAAAAAGGGGGCTGGGTGATGGCCGTCTTTGCCCTGCTGGCGCTTGCGCTGGCAGGGATCGGGCTGCTCGCCTCGCTCTGGCATCTCGGCCATCCCGAACGCGCCTGGCGCGCGCTGTCCCAGTGGCGATCCTCCTGGCTCAGCCGCGAGGGGGTGGCCGCAATCGTCACGATAGGGGTGTTCACGCTCTATTCCGGGATCATCGTGCTGCAAGGCCAGCCGGCACCGTTGCTGGGCGGGCTGGCGGCACTGCTTGCGCTGGTGACGATCGGATGCACGGCGATGATCTATGCGCAGCTGCGCTCGGTCCCGCGCTGGCACGACCCGCTGACGCCGCTTCTGTTCCTGCTCTACGGGCTGGCGGGCGGCGGGCTGCTGGCGGGCAAGATCACGGCTTCCGCCTGGCTGCTGGTGGCGCTGGGCATCGCGCAGGTCGCCGCCTGGACCCGGGGCGACAAGGCGCTGGCGCAATCCGGCAGCACGATGGAGACGGCGACGGGCCTGGGCCATCTGGGCAAGGTCCGCCTGCTGGAAGCGCCGCATACCGGCGGAAACTACCTGCTGAAGGAAATGGCTTTCCGCGTTGGCCGCAAGCACGCCGCCAAGCTGCGGATGATCGCGCTCGGCCTTGCGGTGGTGTTCCCGGCTGCGGCGGGGCTGATGACCGACCCCAAGCATCTGCTGGGTGGCCTCATGGTGATCGCGCACCTCACCGGGGTGCTGACCGCGCGCTGGCTGTTCTACGCCGAGGCCGAGCATGTCGTTGGGCTCTATTACGGAAAGCGCTGAGGGCTTTCAGCCGATCAGCACAAGCAGGATGATGCCGCCCGCGACAAGCACGATGCCAGCGGCTTCCGCCCTGGTGATGCGCTCGCGGAAGAAGAACACCGAGGCAAGCACGGTGAAGACCAGCTCGATCTGGCCCAGCGCCTTGACATAGGCAGCGTTCATCAGCGTGAAGGCGGAGAACCAGCCGAGGCTTCCCAGCATTCCCGTCAGCCCGACCCAGGCGGCAATGCGCCATGCCCCGATCACGCGGCCGATCTCTCCGGGTTCGCGAAAGGCAAGCCAGACGGCCATCAGCACGGTCTGGAACGTGGTGACAAGCGCCAGCGTCACCGCCGCGCGGATCAGGAAATCCCCCTGCGCCAGGGAAAGCGACGCGCCCCGATAGCCGATCGAGGCCATGGCGAATATCGCGCCCGAGGCGATGCCGATGCCCGCCGCGCGCGAGAGCATCCCGCCGGTCAGGTTTCCGCGCGACGGCAGGCCCGACATCAGCAGAACGCCTGCGACCGTTACGAGGATCGCGACCCAGGCGCCGCCGGTGACGGGCTCTGCCAGGATGGCCGCGGACAGGAGTGCCGTCATCACCGTCTCGGTCTTGGAAAAGGCGATGCCGACCGCGAAGTTTCGCAGCGAGAAAAGGGTGACGACCAGCGCGGTCGCCACGATCTGCGCAACCGCCCCCACCGCGCCGAAAGCCAGCGCGCGCGGCGTGAGGCCGGGCCAGTCCACCCCCGGCTGCATCAGAAGCCCCGCCACCACGACCCAGGCCAGGGGCGCGGCATAGACAAAGCGCGAAAAGGTGACACCAAGGGTACTGAGCCGCCCCTTGAGCGTTTTTTGCAGCATGAACCGAAGGTTCTGTGCAAAGGCGGCGGCGATCGTTATTGGTATCCAGAGATCCACGCCAGCCTCCGTCCTGCGTATTCCGGTTCCTGTTACCGGATGCGCGGCCGGAGACAAGTGGCGAAAGGGCGAAGGCGACAACGAGCGTCGACAGAGGGGGCAGATGGCAAAGACTTCGTCGAAAAGACGTCACGCGCTCGCAAGACAGGAAAGACGCATCCCGCGCAGCCGGCTGCAATATGGCGCGCTGTGCTACCGCGTGAAGAAGGGAAAGCTGCGGATCCTGCTGATCTCGTCGCGCAGGACCCGGCGTTGGGTGACGCCCAAGGGCTGGCCGATGCATGGCAAGACCGGATGGGAAGCGGCGGCACAGGAGGCGTGGGAAGAGGCCGGTGTCCGCGGCAAGGCGGTGGCGCACTCGCTCGGCTTCTACAGCTACGCGAAATACCTGTCGAAGGATCGCTACATCACCTGCACGGTGCAGATTTTCCCGCTGGCGGTAGAAACGAAAAGCCGCGATTTCCCCGAACGCGCCGAGCGGCGGCGGAAGTGGATGCGGCCGAGGAAGGCGATGGAGGCTGTGGACGAACCCGAGCTTTCGCGCATGATCCGGAAATTCGCGCGCAACTTCGAAAAGGCCGCCAAGACGAAGAAATCCGGCGACTGACCTGCTGTCAGCCCCGCAGCCCGGCCCGCACCGCGCGCAACCCGTCCAGCACACATGCCTCGGGGTCGTGTACCCGGTAATCCGCACCGACCACCTCAAGCGCGGTCCGGTAGCGTTCGGCCAGCGCACCCGAGGCCAGAAGCGCGATCGGCTGGCCCAGCCAGTAGGCCCGCGCGCCCGCGAATTCCAGCCCCAGAAGATAGCCGCTCAACCGCGATGCCGCCGCCCGGGGATCCGCGTCCAGCAGCAGATCCTCGGACCGCAGCCCCAGCACCCGGGCGGCCGCGCGTTCCGGGCGCGACAGCGTTTCCTCGAAGGCATCGGTAAAGGCTTCGGCATCGTGACCCTGCGGATCGAGCGAGTGGCGCAGCACCGATCTTTCGGCCAGCAGGGCGAACAACTCGCCGGTCATGAAGCTGGCAAAGTGGAATATCTCGCCATCCACGATGCGGGCCCACTTGGCATGGGTTCCAGGCAGCGCCACGACCCCCTGGAAATCGGGCGATCGCAGCAGAAGACCGGCGACCTGCGTCTCTTCTCCGCGCATGACGTCCGGGGGGTTGGTCTGTGACATGCCATGGATGACAGAGACCCGAACCCTCGGATCCCTGGCGGGGGCAGTGGTGACGGCGCGGCGGTCATGAGCGGGTGCCGGGACAGGCCTGTAGGGCACCTCGTGCCAACCCTGTCGCGCCCCCGCGGTCCCGCAGATGACAACGTCGCGGGCGTGACTTCCGGGAAGCCACGGGTCGATCACCCGGATCAGGGCAGCCTCGAACGCGGCCTGTCCGGCATCGAGCATGCCCATGCCATCCGCGCTGCGGGCACTGTCCAGCACCCCGCCATCCGCACCGATCGCCCAGGCGCGCAGATTGGTCATCCCCCAATCAACGGCAATCCAGTCGGCGTCGGTCACGTCTTCACCTCGCATTGGATCCCTGACCCGGCACATGATGCACAAGACCGCGCGACCGGCAAACAGCGGCCGCGCGCCGGGCCGGGCCGGTTCATCCTTCGTGCTGCAAGGGTGCGGTCCGCTTTTGTCCCGTGGTCACGCCCTCGCGGGCCTTGGCCAGGATCTTCACGGTGCTCATCGCCGCCCGCAACAGGATCTGCGTCGAGGTGAGGCGCGCAAGCCGCGCGATGTTCTCGCGGTCCCTGGCGGACCAGATCCGGGGGGTTCTGGAAATAACGCAGATCACGCCGACGGGATCCCGCGCGGGCCCGTGGACCGGGCAGCCCAGATAGGCAACGAAGCCCAGTTCCGTGAGCGCGGGATGCATCTCGAACTGGTTGCTCCGCCGCGCATCCGTGATCTCGAGTATCGAGTCGGCGTCGCGCGCATGGACGCAGTAGGACAGCGCCAGCGACGTCTGCCGTTCGTCCGAAAGCTGCGCCGGAAGGCCGGCCTGCGCCTTGAACACCTGGCGCTGCCCCTCGTCGTCGATGAAGGAAAGCGCCGCCATTTCGCAGCCCAGGGCGCTCCGGGCAAGTTCGACCAACGCGTCGAACTCCGGCTCCGGCTGCGGTTCCAACAAACCAAGATCGCGCAGGCCGAAGCGTGCGCCAATTTGCAAAATATGCCTCAAGGGGCCAAACCTCAATAATCCGCGCTCAATAGACGCGCGTTGCCACCGGAAAAGTCTGACAGCCCCCTGATCAGACGGCTCAAGTATTTCGCATCTGCGGTCGGATGCAAGGCCGATTACGCGTTTCAGCCGCGACGGAGCGCCACTGATGCAGGGGTGCGCGGCCATGGGCGCGGATCTGAACCGATTGGTCAAAATTGGGGATTGCGTGGTTGCGGATTATCGGTTTCTGTCCTTTGTCAGTGGGGCTGATGCCGCAATCCCGGCAGGCAAATGCGCCGGGTCATGCGGGAAAAGGCCCAAACCCTTTTCTTGGAGCTATCCAGATGACAACGACTTTCAGGCGCCTCGGCGCAGCACTTCTGGCCTCGACGCTGATCGTGTCGGCCGCCTCGGCAGAGACCATCCGCTGGGCCCGCGCATCGGACGCGCTGACACTCGACCCGCACTCGCAGAACCAGGGCCCGACGCACAACTTCGCGCACCACATCTACGAGACGCTGGTGGATCGCGACGTGGAGGGCAACCTCCAGGCCCGGCTGGCCACCTCGTGGGAGATCAAGGCCGACGACCCGACCACCTGGGTTTTCACGCTGCGCGAGGGCGTGACTTTCCATGATGGTGCCGCCTTCACCGCCGAGGATGTCGTGTTCTCGCTCGACCGTGCGCGGTCCGAGAAGTCGAACATGCGCCAACTGCATGTGGACGTGGCCGAGGTGATCGCGGTAGACGACTACACGGTCGAAGTGAAGATGAACGGCCCGGCGCCGCTTTATCCGAACAACCTGACCAACACCTTCATCATGGACAAGACCTGGGCCGAGACGAACGACGTTGTCGAGGTGCAGGACTACGCCGCCGGCGAAGACAACTACGCCGTCCGCAACACCAACGGCACCGGCCCCTACATCCTGCAATCGCGCGAAGTCGACGTGCGGTCGGTCCTCTCGATCAACGAGAACCATTGGGCCGAGCAGAAGCCGGCAGTGACCGAGATCATCTACCTGCCCATCGCCGATGCCGCGACCCGCGTGGCCGCGCTGCTCTCGGGCGAGGTGGACATCGTGCAGGACGTGCCCGTTCAGGACATCGAGCGCCTTTCCTCGACCGACGGGATCAAGGTCGAGACCGGGCCGGAAAACCGCGTGATCTATTTCGGCTACAAGTTCGGCGATGCGCCGCTGGCCTCGTCCAACATCACAGACCGCAACCCGTTCAACGATCCGCGCGTGCGCGAGGCGATGGAACTGGCGGTCGACCGCGACGCGATCAAGGCCGTCGTGATGCGCGGCCAGTCGATCCCGACCGGCGTCGCCAACCCGCCCTTCGTGAACGGCTGGACCGAAGAACTGGACGCCTATCCCGCACCCGACATCGAGCGTGCGCAGGCGCTGCTGGCCGAAGCGGGCTATCCGGACGGCTTTACCGTGACGCTCGACACGCCGAACAACCGCTACGTCAACGACGAAGCGATCAGCCAGGCGGTGGTCAGCATGCTGGGCCGCATCGGCATCAACGTGACGCTGGCCTCGCGCCCGGTCGCGCAGCACTCGCCGCTGGTGACCAACAACCAGACCGACTTCTACCTGCTGGGCTGGGGCGTGCCGACGTTCGACTCCGCCTATGTGTTCAACGATCTGGTGCACAGCAAGGAAGGCAGCTACGGCGCCTACAATGGCGGTCTCTACTCGAACCCCGAGCTTGACGCGATGATCGAGTCGCTCGGCACCGAGACCGACCTGGAGAAGCGCAACGCGACCATCGCCGAGATCTGGCAGGTCGTGAAACAGGACCGCGTCCTTCTGCCGATCCACAACCAGGTGCTGGCCTATGCGATGAAGGACCGCATCACGCTGCCGGTTCACCCCGAGAACCAGCCGCTGATGACCTCGGTCACCTTCGCCGAGTAAGGGATCGCTGACAGCTCATCGCCGCGCCGGGCACACCCCGGCGCGGCGTTTTGCATTTCGTGAGGGAGGTGGCCGATGCTGGCCTTCATCATAAGACGCCTGATCCAGTCGGTCGTCGTCATGCTGTTCGTGGCGCTGATCGCCTTCGTGGTGTTCCGCTATGTGGGCGATCCCATCGCCAGCATGGTGGGCGTCGAAACCCGGCTCGAGGATCAGGAAATCATGCGCGACCGGCTGGGCCTGAACGACCCTGCGATCGTGCAGTTCTTCCGCTTCATCGGAAACGCGATCCAGGGTGAGTTCGGGATTTCCTACCGTCTGCAACAACCCGTCTCGGAGTTGATCCTGAGCCGCCTGCCGGCCACGATCGAACTGGCATTCGCCTCGGCGTCGCTGGCGCTGATCTTCGGGGTGGTGCTGGGCGTGTTCACCGCGCTTCGGCCGAAAAGCCTGTTCAGCGCGGGGATCATGGCCGCCTCTCTGGTGGGCGTGTCGCTGCCGACATTCCTGATAGGTATCGGGCTGATCTACGTCTTCTCGGTCGAACTGGGGTGGCTGCCCTCCTTCGGGCGCGGGGACGTGGTCGACCTTGGCTGGTGGCGCACCGGGCTTCTGACCGAAAGCGGGCTGAAGTCGCTGATCCTGCCGGCGATCACCCTGTCGCTGTTCCAGCTGACACTGATCATGCGGCTTGTGCGGGCCGAGATGCTGGAGGTGCTGCGCACCGAATACATCCGCTTTGCCCGCGCGCGCGGTCTGAGCCAGCGGGCGATCAACTTCGGACATGCGCTGAAGAACACGCTGGTGCCCGTCATCACCATCACCGGCCTGCAACTCGGGTCGGTGATCGCTTTCGCCATCGTGACCGAGACGGTGTTCCAGTGGCCCGGCGTGGGCTCGCTGTTCATCACCTCGGTGCAGGTGGTCGATGTGCCGGTGATGGCCGCCTACCTGATGTTCATCGCGCTGGTGTTCGTCCTGATCAACCTGATCGTCGATATTCTCTACTACTTCGTGGATCCGCGCCTTCGGCTTGATGGCGGCGGGTCGGGGAAATGACCCATGAGCACTGAAGACATGATCCCCAGCGCCCGCCCCGCGGGCCGGCTGCGGCAGTTCCTGGACAGTGACATCTTCTATTCGTGGAAGCGCTCTCCGGTGACCATCATAGCGACGCTGGTCGCGTTCTCGCTGATCCTGATGGCGATCCTTGCGCCATGGATCGCACCCTACAACCCGTTCAACCCGGCCAGCCTGAACCTGATGGACGGCTTCACCCCGCCCGCCAGCGAAAGCGCCTTCACCGGGAACTATTTCGTCATGGGCGCCGACAACCAGGGCCGCGACGTGCTGTCCACCATCATGTATGGCAGCCGCGTCTCGCTTCTGGTGGGCTTTCTCGCGACCATGTTCGCGATGACCCTGGGCGTGGGGCTTGGCCTTGTCGCGGGCTACAACGGCGGCACGATCGACGCGGTCATCATGCGCGTGGCCGACATCCAGCTCAGCTTTCCGGCCATCCTTATCGCGCTGCTGATCTTCGGCATCGCGCGGGGCGTGATCCCGCCCAGCCAGCAGGAAAGCATGGCGATCTATGTCCTGATCTTCGCCATCGGCCTGTCCAACTGGGCGCAGTTCGCGCGTACCGTGCGCGGCGCGACCATGGTCGAGCGCGAGAAGGACTATGTATCCGCCGCCCGCATCATGGGCGTGCATCCGATCCTGATCCTGATCCGCCACATCCTGCCCAACGTCATGGGGCCGGTGCTGGTGATCGGCACGATCGGCCTGGCGCTTGCCATCATCGAGGAGGCGACGCTGTCCTTCCTTGGCGTGGGTGTGCCGCCGACCCAGCCCTCGCTGGGCACGCTGATCCGGATCGGTCAGCAATACCTGTTCTCGGGCGAGTGGTGGATCCTGTTCTTCCCCGCGGTGACGCTGGTGCTGCTGGCGCTGTCGGTCAACCTGCTGGGCGACTGGCTGCGCGATGCGCTGAACCCCAAGCTGCGATAGGAGGGCACAGTGACAGAACCCCTTCTCTCCGTCCGCAACCTGACGGTCGAGTTCCCCACCCGCCACGGCATCCTGACCGCGGTGGAGGACATCTCCTTCGACATCATGCCCGGCGAGGTGCTGGGCATGGTCGGCGAATCCGGCGCGGGCAAGTCCATGACCGGCAACGCCATCATCGGCCTGATCGAGCGCCCGGGCCGCATCGCCCGGGGCGAGATCCGGCTGCGCGGCAAGCGCATCGACAACCTGCCCGCCGACGACATGCGGGCCATCCGCGGACGGCGGATCGGCGTGATCTTCCAGGATCCGCTGACCTCGCTGAACCCGCTCTACCGGATCTCGGACCAGTTGATCGAGACGATCCGCACCCACCTGCCCCTGTCGCAGGAGGATGCGCGCAAGCGGGCGATCAAGCTGCTCGATGATGTCGGCATCCCCGATGCCGGGCGCCGGATCGACGACTATCCGCACCAGTTCTCTGGCGGGATGCGGCAGCGCGTGGTGATCGCGCTGGCGCTTTGTGCCGATCCGGACCTGGTGATCGCGGACGAGCCGACCACGGCGCTTGATGTATCGGTGCAGGCGCAGATCATCGACGTGATGAAGGAACTCTGCGCCGAACGCGGGGCAGCGATCCTTCTGGTCACGCACGACATGGGCGTGATCGCGGAAACCGCCGACCGCGTGGCAGTGATGTATGCCGGCCGCATCGCCGAGATCGGGCCCGTGCGTGACGTCATCATGAACGCCCGCCACCCCTATACCGAGGGGCTGATGGGCGCGATCCCGCGGCTGGGCGAAAACCTGGAGCGGTTGCAGCAGATCCCCGGCGCCATGCCGCGGCTGTCGGCCATCCCGAATGGCTGCGCCTTCAACCCGCGCTGCCCCAGGGTGTTCGACCGCTGCCGCACCCATCGCCCGGCCCTGTCCGAAATCGAGCCCGGCCGGCAGGTGTCCTGCTGGCTCTATCCGGGAGTGACCGAAGCATGAGCGACGTTCTTCTCGATGTCCGCAACCTGTCGCGCAGGTTCGACGTGTCCCAACCCTGGCTCAATCGCAAGCTCGAAGGGCTGGAAAAGCTGTATGTGAAGGCGGTGGACGATGTCAGCTTCACCGTCCGGCGGGGCGAGACATTCGCGTTGGTGGGCGAAAGCGGCTCTGGCAAGTCCACCATCGCCCGGCTGATCGTCGGGCTTCTGAAGCCCAGCGCCGGAGAGATCTTCTTCGACGGCCAGTCGCTGGCACGCGGTCTGTCCGGGGCCGAGGCGCGGCGGCTGAGGCGCCGGTTCCAGATGATCTTTCAGGATCCGCTGGCCAGTCTCAATCCGCGCTGGCGCGTCAGCGACATCATCGCCGAGCCGCTGCGTGTATTCGAGCGGTCGATGGACAGGGCCGCGCGGCTCAAGCGCGTGGGCGAGTTGCTGACGCTGGTGGGGCTGTCGCCGGAGGATGGGGTGAAATTCCCGCACCAGTTCTCGGGCGGGCAGCGCCAGCGCATCGCCATCGCGCGGGCCTTGGCGGCGAACCCCGAGTTCATCGTCTGCGACGAGCCGACCTCGGCGCTCGACGTGTCGGTGCAGGCCCAGATCCTGAACCTGATGAAGGATCTGCAAAAGGAATTCGGGCTGACCTATGTGTTCATCTCGCACAACCTTCAGGTCGTGCGGCACATGGCGGACGATATCGGCGTGCTCTATCTGGGCCGCCTGGCCGAGGTGAGCCCCGCGGCCGATCTGTTCGATGCGCCGAAGCATCCCTACACGCGGATGCTGCTCGACGCCGTGCCCGACATCGACATGACCGGCCGCCGCCGCAAGAAGGTCGAGGGAGAGATCCCCTCGCCCCTGTCGCCGCCGCCGGGCTGCACGTTCCATCCGCGCTGCCCGCTGGCCAACGAGCGCTGCCGGCGCGAGGTGCCGCAGCTTCGCGGTGGCGTCGCCTGTCACGCGGTGGAGGAAGGCCGCGCCGCCTGACGCGCTGCGCGGCGCGTTGATGGCTTCAACACAAGGCCCGACCGGGTACGTCCCGGCGGGCCGTTCTGCTTCCATCAGGCGGGGTGATTTCCGGGATGGCGCGGCGATCCGCTGAAGGCGGCAGGACACGGCATATCGGCGGCCGGCAACCTGCCGACCTTATTCCACGATTATTTTCCGGAACGTGTCGCCACCTTGGGATCAGGTGGCGGACCGAGGAGGATTCGAACCCCCGACCCCTTGATTCGTAGTCAAGTACTCTATCCAACTGAGCTATCGGTCCGTGAGGCCGGGTGATACTCTTGGCTCCGGGGGTTTGCAACCCCTAACCGGCAGGAATCTCACGCCGCCTGACCGGCCTTGCGGATCGGCAGCCGGATGCGGAAGCGCGTCCCTTTTTCCGAGGTTTCCACCAGTTCCAGAGTGCCGCCATGGCCGCGGACAAGTTCGGCCGCGATGGCCAGCCCCAGCCCGGTCCCACCGCGCCGGGCCCCACCGCGGAACGGCTTGAAAATGTTTTCCAGCGCCTTCGGGGGCAGGCCGGGGCCGCTGTCGCGGACCTCGATCTCGCATTGGGTGGCGGTGGCACGGGCAAGGATCGCGATCTCTCCGGGTTTTCCCGCCCCGAGGATGGCCTGGCGCGCATTGCGCACAAGGTTCATCAGCACGCGGTAAAGCTGCTCGGGATCGGCCGAAAGCGCCAGTTCTTCGGGGATATCCGCCGTAAGCTGCACCTTTTCCTCGCTTGCGCGCAGCCCGTCCGCCTCGAGCACGTCGCGCACAAGGGGGGCAAGGCGCATGCTGCGGATCCGGGGCTCAGGTTCCTCGGCCTTGCCATAGGCAAGCGTGCCCTCGCACAGGTTGATCGCCCGGTCCAGCGAGCCGAGCAGCTTGGGCGCGGTGCGGCGCACGGCGGGATCGTCGCTGCGCTCCATCCGGTCGGCCAGCAGTTGCGCCGTCGTCAGCATGTTGCGAAGGTCATGGCTGATGCGCGACACCGCGCCCCCCAGCGCCGCAAGACGTTCCTTCTGTTTCAGCGATTGCGTCAGGCGGGTCTGGAGGTCGGCCAGCGCCACCTCTGCCTCGCGCAGTTCGGTCACGCGCGAGACGGGCGTGATGATCCGGCTCACATCCTCGGGGTCGTCGCGATAGCTGGCCATGCTTCCCACCACGCGCGCGATGGGAACCACGATGAAGCGTCGCGCAGCAAGGAACAGGAACAGCGCCGTGAATACCGATATGGCAAGGCTGAGCAGCAGGATGTTCCAGCCATAGGCCAGCATCGCATTGCGCAGGGGGCGTTCGTGGAGCGTTATCTCGATCAGCACGCCGCCGCCCTTCACCGGCACGCCGATGACCCGGATCACCCGGTCGTCGCTGCGCAGCATGGTGCCGATGGCATCTCCGATCAGCGTCAGGGGCTGCGTGTCCCGCAGGTCATATGTCTCGTCCACCATGGCGGGCATGGGGCTGGACAGGATGAGCTCGCGCAGCGCGTCGCGCCGCAGCACGACGTTCAGCACCTCGGCATTCTCGAGGAGTTCTGCCTCCAGTTCCGTGGCCACCATCTCGTCGGGGGTCGCCAGCAGCGCAAGCGAGGCAAGCTGGCTCAGTTCAAGCCGTTCCTGCAGGTAGTCGACGCGAAACCGCGCCACGGAAGGAAGGAAGATCAGCACCTCCGCCAGCATGACGAAGATGACCGTCAGGACCAGGAAACGCCCGGTCAGCGAGTTGACGAATTTCATCATGCCAAGCGTGAAAATCCCGTGTCCATCGGTATCTAGGGCTGACCTCTTGTACGAACAACCCCGTCAGAACCGTTGCACGAAACGGACGATTCGCTTCACCCGCTCGCTTTCGAACAGGCGGGGGGCGAAATATTGCCCGGCGGCGCGCTTGGACAGCTCTCCCAGCGTGGGATAGGGCGCGACCATGTTGGCGAACGCGGACAGCTTCAGCCGGTTGGCGATGGCCAGGGACCAGACCTGGATCAGCTCTCCGGCCTGGGCCCCGACGATGGAGGCGCCGACCGGCCGACCCTTGACCGCCAGCACCTTGATGAAGCCCGTGGTCAGCCGTTCCGCCTGCGCACGATCGTTGCCGGCGAATTCGGCGCGCAGCACCTCAAGATGGACGCCATGCCTGCGACGGGCTTCTTCCTCGGTCAGGCCGACCTGGGCGATCTCGGGGTCGATATAGGTGGCGCGTGGCAGGTGATCGGTGCGCGCGCGCGCCGGAAGGCCGAACAGGGCACGGCGGATCACGATGCCCGCATGATAACCGGCGACATGGGTGAATTGCAGCCCGCCCGAAATGACATCGCCCACGGCGAAGACGCGCTTGTTCGACGTCCGCAGCCCCGCATCGACGATGACCCCGCCGCGGTCATGGGCGATGCCGGCGCGTTCGAGGTCGAGCGCCGCGATCGAGGGCTTGCGACCGACGGCGACCAGCAGGTGGCTTCCGGTCACGGTTTCGCCCCCCTCGAGCTGCGCCGTGATCGCACCCGGCTCGCCCGAGATCGCCGTGACCTTTGCGCCTTCGCGGATGTCGATGCCCTCATCGCGCAGCCGGGCCAGCGCCAGCGCGGCGATCTCGGGATCCTCACGGCCCAGCGCGCGCGCGGCCTCCAGCACCGTGACACGCGCGCCCAGCCGGTGATGCGCCTGCGCCAGCTCCAGCCCGATCGGCCCGCCGCCGATCACCAGCAGGTTGTCCGGCCGCTGCTCCAGGTCGAAGACCGACTCGTTGGTAAGATACGGCACCGCCTCGAGACCGGGAACCGGCGGAACCATCGGCGAAGAGCCTGTGGCGATCACGATGCGCCGCGCCGTGATGCGCCAGGGCCCTGCATCCACGGTGTCATGGGCGATGAAGCGGCCGAATTCGCGGATCACCCGCACGCCCAGCGCCTCGAACCGTTCCTGGCTGTCATGGGGCGCGATGGTCTCGATCACCGATCGCACATGGGCGCTTGCACGGGCGAAGTCGACCCGGGGCTTGGCCCGGGACACGCCGAAGGGCGTGCCGGTGCCGAAGGCATGGGCGTGCTTTCCGGCCGCGATCAGCGCCTTCGACGGGACGCAGCCACGGTTGAGGCAGTCGCCGCCCATGCGCCCGCCCTCCAGCAGGACGACGCGCGCCCCCATCTGCACGGCCCCCGCCGCAACCGAAAGCCCGCCCGAGCCGGCGCCGATCACCAGAAGGTCGGTATGGATATGCTCGCCCATGATCATCCTTTCCCGCGCTTGCGGATAGTCTTGAGAAGGATAGGCAGGGCCGACAAGGCGCAGAGCGCAAGGATGGGCCCCAGCACCTGCCATTCGAAGAGAATGCCCAGATCGGGCGTTTCGTCCCTGGCGAAGACCCCGGAAAGACCGGCGCCGACCCATGTGTAGACGACCGTGCCGGGCATGATCCCGAAAAACGTCGTGAGCACGAAATTGCGCAGCCGCACCCCCAGCAGGGCGGGCGCAAGGTTTGCGACGAAGAACGGGATCGCCGGGACCAGGCGCATGAGCAGAAGGTAGCTCACCTCGTTTTCCCGCAATCCGTCGCGGATCCGGCTCATGGTTCCGGGATTGGCGTCCATCCGCGCCTGCAACGCATCGCCAAGTCCGGTGCGCGCGGCCAGAAATATCAGCGTCGCGCCGATGGTGGCCGAGATGACGATCACCGGCGCGCCCGGGATCAACCCGAACAGGAAACCGCCCGCCAGCGTCATGACCGTCGCACCGGGCAGCGAGAAGGCGACCACCGCGACATAGGCCAGCATGTAGCCCGCTACCGCCAGCCCGTAGCTTGCGTCGCGCCAGGCGATCAGCCGCTCGCGATTGTCGGCCAGGGTCTGAAAGCTGAAGGCATCGCGCCAGAAGAAACCCGCGGCCGCCACCAGGGCTATGATCAAGAGCGGCGAAAGCCTGCGCCAGTTCGGCGTCTGCGCCGGTGTCATCGGCCTTGTCATCCCGGTTGTCCCAAATCCGTTGCAGGCTTGGGGATGCCCTATCGGGCGCCTCCGCGATAGTGGGCTCACGCCGCATTGATGAACCGCTTCTCTATGTTACAGATGGTCTGTACCTGCCTGTAACCACGCGGCTGCGGGATGCCGCCCGTGTGAGGATGCGGCCGCACAGGTTCGGCAGGCGGCCCCGGGTAGCGCCCTGGAAAAACGGCGCGGAATGGCGTGCCCTGCAATTGACACCGGCCGCGCGAGTCCCTAGAAGCCGGGTTCTGAGATTTTACGGCCGCGGGACCGCCCGCCAACGCTTCGTGGAGAAGACCGATGAAACGGACCTATCAGCCCTCGAATCTGGTGCGCAAGCGCCGCCACGGTTTCCGGGCCCGCATGGCCACCAAGAATGGCCGCAAGGTGATCGCGCGTCGCCGCGCCCAGGGCCGCAAGCGGCTGACCGCCTGATACCGGGCTCTGCCCGGATCGACAGAATCATGGCATCGCCGGAGTCGTCCTCTCCCACCCCTTCAGGCGGGAAAGACATGGCTCCGGCGGTGTCTTTTCCCGTGCTGAGCGTCCTGCGCAAGCGCGCCGATTTCCTGGCCGCGGCGCGGGCAAGACGACAGGCGACCCCCGGCTTCGTCCTGCAGGCGCGCCGGCGCGGGGTGGAAGAGCCGGCAACCGGTATCAGGGTCGGCTTCACCTGCTCGAAGAAGGTCGGTAATTCCGTTGCCCGCAATCGCGCCAAGCGGCGCCTGCGCGAGATCGCTCGGGCGATCCTGCCACGGCAGGGCCATGACGGCTGGGACTATGTCCTGATCGGCCGGGCCGACGAAACGGCCAACCGGCCCTTTGCGCTGATGCTGGCCGACCTGGAGCAGGCGCTTTCCCGCATCCATGCGGACCGAAGGCAAGGGCAGTGACCCCCCTCGCCCATATCGTGGCCCTGCCCGTCCGGGCCTATCGGCTGATCCTCAGCCCCTGGGTCGGACGGTCCTGCCGCTACCACCCCACCTGCTCTGCCTATGCGCTCGAGGCGCTGGAGCGGCACGGCGCCCTGCGCGGTGGCTGGCTGACCCTGCGCAGGCTTCTGCGCTGCCACCCCTGGGGCGGATCGGGCATCGACAACGTCCCGGACTGATGGCGCGCCTCGCGGAAATTTCAGATCGCGCGCCTTGACCTTCCAGCAGGGGGAAGCCCCATCTGCCTCGCCGCAGGGGTGCGCAATGCACCACCAATGAACGGAGCATGCAGATGAAGAACCGGACATTTCGGATCACGGCGACCGCGCTGGTCAGCCTTGCCGCGCTTGGGGCACAGGCCCAGGATCATTCGGGCCACGCCATGGGCGCAATGGACCATTCCGGTCACGCGATGGAAGCGGCGCCCAACCCGGCGACGCAGGCCCTGATCGAGGCCAACAACCGCATGCATGCCGACATGACCACGGACCTGACGGGCGATCCGGACGTGGACTTCGCCCAGGGCATGATCCCGCACCACCAGGGCGCGATCGACATGGCGCGGATCGTTCTGGAATACGGCGAGGACGCGGAACTGAAGGCCCTCGCGCAGGAGATCATCGCCGCCCAGGAAGAAGAAATCGCCTTCCTGAGGGCGTGGCTGGAAGCGAACGCGCAGTAACCCAGGCTTGCGTCATCCGGCCGCAGCGCGACGGCGTCGCGTTGCGGTGGCCGACCGGCGCGCCCTATCTGTCCCGGAAACGAACCGAACGGGACAGATCATGGCCTTTCGCGCCCTTCTCCTCGCGACGCTGCTGCCGACGGCGGTGATCGCGCATGACTACAAGCTCGGTGACCTGGTGATCGAGCATCCGCATTCCTACGCAACGCCGCCGGTGGCACGCGCCGGGGCCGGCTACATGACCATCAGGAACACAGGCACCGAAGCCGAGGTGCTTCTGTCGGCCAGCGCCGGTTTCGCCGATGCGCAGATCCACATCACCGAAGCGGGTGCCGACGGCGTCATGCGCATGATCGAACAGGAAGCCGGCGTTCCGATCCCGGCCGGCGAGAGCGTCAGCTTCATGCCCGGCGGGCTGCACGTCATGTTCACGGGCCTCCAGGCGCCTTTCGTCACGGGCGAGGCGAACGACGTGACCCTGGTGTTCGAGCGCGCGGGCGAGATCACTGTCAGCTTCGAGATCGAGGATAGGCCCGCCGTGACCACCGGCACGATGGGCCACGAGGGTCACTGAGCGGGGCGCTCAGAGCTTCTCGAAGAAGATCACCACTTCGCCGATCTCGACGCCGAACCTGTCCATGTAGGCGCGGTTCAGCAGGCGTCGCTCGTCGAGAAGCCACATCCAGTCGTCGAAGGCGACGCGCAGGGTGCCGTCCGGCACCGGCAGGTCGATCACATAGCGCCAGTTGAAGCTGTCGCCCCGCTCTTCGCCGGTGGCGGTGCCGATCACGCCGGGGGCCGTCCCTTCCCATGTGTCGGGGCCGGTCTTGCGCAGGGTCCAGACCCGCTGCTCGGTCGAGCCGTCCTCATAGGTGAAATCCTCGACAAGGCGCAGGCGTTCGCCATCCCAGTCGCCGAGGATGTCCACCTCGAAGCGGCGCCTGACCGTGCCGAAACGGTCCTGGAACTGGCCCCAGGCGCGCAGCTCGCCGTCGAAATACTCCTCGAGGTTCAGCGCGCGGGTCCCGAGCGGCGCATCCTCGAGAGACGGACGCCCCGCACAGGCCGACAGAATAAGCAGAAGACCAAGGGCGAGCACGCGCATCGGCAATTCCTTTCCACGCCGTATCTGTGATAGGCAGCAGCCGGAAACCGGCCGCACAGCCCTGAGATAGGCGCCTGCCCATGTTCGACGAGTCCGAAGAGATCCACCCGCTGTTCGCCGGCGCCCCCTCGAGCACCGAGTTCAAGAAGCTGCGCAAGCGCATCGTGCGCGAAACCCGCGAGGCGATCGACGCCTATGGCATGGTCGAGCCGGGCGGGAAATGGCTGGTCTGCCTGTCGGGCGGCAAGGACAGCTACACGCTGCTGGCGGTGCTCCACGAACTGAAATGGCGCGGCCTGCTGCCGGTCGAGCTTCTGGCCTGCAACCTGGACCAGGGCCAGCCGGGCTTTCCCGCGACCGTGCTGCCGCAGTTCCTGACCGAAAAGGGCGTTCCGCACCGGATCGAGTATCGCGACACCTATTCCATCGTGGTGGACAAGGTGCCCGCGAACCGCACCTATTGCGCGCTCTGCTCGCGGCTGCGGCGCGGGCATCTGTATCGCATCGCGCGCGAGGAGGGGTGCACTGCGATCGTGCTGGGCCACCACCGCGACGACATCCTCGAGACCTTCTTCATGAACCTGTTTCATGGCGGCAAGCTGTCGGCGATGCCGCCCAAGCTGGTGAACGACGAGGGCGATCTTTATGTCTATCGCCCGCTCGCCCATGTGGCGGAAGAGGATTGCGAACGATTTGCGCGCGCCATGAACTATCCGATCATTCCCTGCGATCTGTGCGGCAGCCAGGACGGGCTGCAGCGCCAGCAGATCAAGCGGATGCTGGACGAATGGGAGTCGCGCGCGCCGGGGCGGCGGCAGAAGATCTTCCGCGCGCTGACCAACATGAACCCCAGCCACTTGCTGGACCCGCGGCATTTCGATTTCGCGGGGCTGACACTGCCCGAACGGGAGAACTGACAACGGGCTGCGGGCGGGGCCAGGCGTGGCGCCCTGCCCCCTTGACCTTTGGCCGCCAGCCCTGTTGAACCCGCGCAATATGTCCCCGTAGGACCGGAGCGACCTGATGGACGACCAGAACAAGAACCTGATCCTTGCCACCGCGCTGAGCTTCCTCGTGATCCTCGTGTGGTTCATCCTGTTTCCGCCACCGCCGCCGCAGGATCAGGCCATCGATCAGGCCGAGGTCGCCGAGGGTGTCCTGCCCCCCACCGCGCCCACCGGTCAGGCGACGGCGCCCGGGCTGACAGCGCCCGAGCAGAGCCGCGCCGCAGCCATCGCCGCCGCGCCCCGCGTGAGCATCGACTCGCCCCGCCTGACCGGGTCGCTGTCGCTGACCGGCGGACGGATCGACGATCTGCTGCTCGACGACTACCGCGAGACGGTCGAGCCCGACAGCGAGAACGTGACGCTTCTGTCGCCCGCGGGATCCCCCAACGCGTATTATGCGCTGCACGGCTGGGTCGGCGGCGGCGGGCTTCCGGCGGAACAGGTGCCGGGCCCGAACACGCCCTGGCAGCTGGAAAGCGGCGAGACGCTGACCCCCGGCAACCCCGTCACGCTGGTCTGGGAAAACGGCGCGGGCCTTGTCTTCCGCAAGACCATCGCGGTGGACGACAACTACCTGTTCACGATCACGCAGTCGGTCGAGAACGCCACCGAAGCGGCCGTGCGCCTGGCCCCCTACGGCATCATCGCGCGCGAGGGCGAGCCGTCGGACCTGATGAACTTCTTCATCCTGCACGAAGGCGTCATCCAGTCCTCGGACGGCACGCTGAACGAGGTGGGCTACGACGATGTCCGCGACTTCGAGTTCGCGGCGAACGAGGCCGCCGCGACCGAGCGCACGGATGTGGCCGGGAATGGCTGGATCGGCTTCACCGATCACTACTGGATGACGACGCTGATCCCGCAGTCCGGCCAGTCCTTCACCGCAGTGGCCAAGCACAACCCGACGAGCGACATCTTCCAGACCGACATCCGCCTCCCCACGGTCGAAGTCGCGCCCGGCACAACGGGTGAAAGCACGACCTATTTCTTCGCCGGCGCGAAGGAGTACCGCGCCATCGCCGACTACGAGGAGACGCTGGGGATCAACCAGTTCGTGGATGCAATCGACTGGGGCTGGTTCTATTTCCTGACCAAGCCGATCTTCCAGGCGCTGCACTGGTTCAACGTCCTGATCGGCAACATGGGCATCGCGATCATCGGCCTGACGCTGGTCATCAAGGCGCTGCTGCTGCCGCTAGCCTACAAGTCCTACGTCTCGATGTCGAAGATGAAGCAGCTTCAGCCCGAGATGGAAAAGATAAAGGAGCGTGCGGGCGACGACCGGATGAAGCTCCAGCAGGAGATGATGGCGCTCTACAAGAAGGAAAAGGTCAACCCCGCCTCGGGCTGCCTGCCGATCCTTCTGCAGATCCCGATCTTCTTCTCGCTCTACAAGGTCATCTTCGTCACCATCGAATTGCGTCATGCGCCCTTCTTCGGCTGGATCCGCGACCTCAGCGCCCCCGACCCGAGTTCGGTCCTGAACCTGTTCGGCCTTCTGCCCTGGGGCACGCCGGGACCGGAAAGCTTCTTCGCGATCTTCTCGATCGGGGTGCTGCCGATCCTGATGGGCATCACCATGTGGATGCAGCAGAAGCTGAACCCCGCGCCCACGGACAAGACGCAGGCGATGGTGTTCGCATGGATGCCCTGGATCTTCATGTTCATGCTGGGCACCTTTGCCAGCGGCCTGGTGCTCTACTGGACGGCCAACAACATCATCACCTTTGTCCAGCAGTACCTGATCATGCGCAGCCAGGGGGTAAAGCCCGACGTGTTCGGCAACATCCTCGGCGGACTGAAGCGCGCGAAATCCAAGGCAAAGTAGCGTGCGCTCGGTCGCCCACCTGTTCCGGCACCCGATCAAGGGTGTCGGCGTCGAGGAGGTGACCGAAACGGCGGTCAGCGCCGGCCGCACCCTTCCCTGGGATCGCGCCTACGCGGTAGCCCACGAGGCGGCGCGCCTGTCGGACGGCTGGTCGCCCTGCGCGAATTTCGTGCGTGGGGCGAAATCGCCCGCGCTGATGGCCGTAACGGCCCGGGTACAGGGCCAGCATGTCGCCCTCAGCCATCCGGACCTGGCACCCATCGTGATCGACCCGATGCGCGACGGCGACTTGCTTCTTGAGTGGCTGCGCCCGATCTGCAATCCCAATCGCGCCGCCCCGGCGCGGCTGGTGCCGGCCGGGAAAGACGGCATGACCGACAGCCCGTTTCCTTCCATCGCGATCCTGAACCTTGCCTCGCTTCGGGCACTTTCGCAGCGTGTGGGCCGGGCGCTCGACCCGCGCCGCTTTCGCGGGAACATCTGGTTCGACGGCGGCGGCCCTTGGGAGGAGTTCGAGTGGATCGGTCGCCGCGTGGCCGTAGGCGATGTCACATTCGAGGTGCGGGAGCGGATCACCCGCTGCACAGCCACCCATGCAGACCCCGACAGCGGACGCACGGACACGGACGTTCTGGGGACGCTCGAGGCAGGCTGGGGCCACCAGGACTTCGGCGTCTATGCCGTCGCGCTGTCCTCTGGAAACGTTGCCACAGGTGACGAGGTGCGCCCCGCATGACCCTGCCCGACCCCGATACGCTGCATCCGCTGCCGGAACATCCCCGCGTCGTGGCCCTTCGGCCGCTGGCCAAGGACCGCCCCAATGTCACGGTCGGCCCCTTCGCCTATTACGACGATCCCGAGCACGCGACAGAGTTCTTCACCCGCAACGTGCTTCATCATCACGACTTCATCGGCGACAGGCTGACCATCGGCGGCTTTGCCGCCATCGCGACCGGGGTGCGGATCGTTATGAACGGCGCGAACCATCTGACCACGGGCTTCTCTACCTACCCGTTCGAGATCCATGGCGGCGCGTGGGCCAAGGGCTTCGATCCATCCGCCTACGCGGCGGGACTGCGCGGCGACACCGTCATCGGCCCCGATGTCTGGATCGGGATGGAGGCGGTGATCATGCCCGGCGTCACCATCGGCGCGGGGGCCATCGTAGCCGCGCGAAGCGTCGTCACCCATGACGTGGCCCCCTTCGCGGTGGTCGCCGGGAACCCTGCCCGGCCCGTGCGCCAGCGCTTCGACGAGGAAACCGTCGCGCGCCTTCTGGCCGTCGCGTGGTGGGACTGGCCGTCGGACCGGATCGCGCGCAACCTGCGGGCCATACGCGGCACCGACATAACCGCGCTGGAGGCAGCCGAATGATCCGTTTTCCCCTCGCCCCCATCCCCGATCCCGAGCTGGAGGAGGAAGGGCGCAAGCTGTTCGCCGGGCAGTCGGAATTCCTCAAGGGTGTCGTCTCGATGGACGGCGTGCCCCCCGCCGATCGGCTGGAGATCTGCTTTGCCGGGCGCTCCAACGTGGGGAAATCCTCGCTCATCAACGCGCTGACCGGGCGCAAGGCGCTGGCGCGGGCCTCGAACACGCCCGGCCGGACGCAGGAAATCAACTACTTCACCCTTGGCCCGCTCTACCTCGTGGACCTGCCCGGCTATGGCTATGCAGAGGCGCCCGTGGCGGTCGTCGAGAAATGGCAGCGGCTGCTGAAGGCCTATCTCGCAGGGCGCGCCACGCTGCGCCGGGCCTTTCTGCTGATCGACGCGCGCCACGGCATCAAGAAGGTGGACGAGGAGATCATGGATCTTCTCGACGCCTCGGCCGTGACCTACCAGGTCGTGCTGACCAAGGCCGACAAGCCCTTGCAGAAGGACTTGGACAAGGTGATCGAGCAGGTGCGCGGCGCGCTGTCGAAGCATCCGGCAGCCTATCCCGAACTCGTGCTGACCTCGTCCGAGAAGGGGACCGGGCTTGCCACCCTGCGGGCCATCATCGCCGCTATGGCACGCGGGTGAGCAGGTAAGCCGCGTCGAAGCCAAGCGCCCGGGCAAGCGCCAAGGCCTGCCGCTGCGCGGCGTCGGTTGTGAGCGGTCCCAGAAAGACGCGCCGCCCCAACCTGTCCGCCCCCCGAACGGTCACGGGATAGCCTAGCCGGCGCGCGAGACGGACGAGTTCGGCCTCGCTGGTATTGGTGGTGACGGTCGCGAGGTGCAGCATCTTCCGGGGCGCCGCGACACCGCCCGCAGGCATGGCAAAGGCGCTCAGGTCAAGCGCCGCGATGTCCGGCATCCGGTTGGGAAAGACGGTGCAGCCCAGTTGCAGGATCCGGCTTTCGGCCGCGAACGCGCCCGAGGGCGCATCCATCCCCCCGACAACCAGCACGCCCTCGAAGAAACGCGGACTGGCGCGCAACTCCCTGTCGTAATCCATGAAAGCCGCGCGACAGCTATCCGCCCGGCTGGGATCGGGGATGCCGGGCCCGACCGCGCAGGCCGACAGGCCGATGATGGAGGCAAGCAGGACTGGCCGGATCATGGGGCGGCTTCCGCATTTGCAGTGGCTTCACGGGGGCAATCTAGCTAAAACGCCACCGGAACACATCAGGGACACGACCAAGATGGAGAAATCTGCCGCCATGAACCGCGACTGGATCGCCACCGCCCGCACATTGAGCGAGGCGCTGCCCTATCTCCAGCGCTATGATGGCGCGGTCGTGGTCATCAAGATCGGCGGCCACGCGATGGGCGACGACAAGGCGATGCTGAGCTTTGCCCGCGACATCGTCCTGATGAAGCAATGCAACGTGCACCCGGTGCTGGTGCATGGCGGCGGGCCGATGATCAACCAGATGCTCGACCGGCTGGGCATCGAATCGCATTTCGTAGGCGGCAAGCGCGTCACCGACGCAGCCACCGTCGAAGTGGTCGAGATGGTGCTGTCCGGCTCGGTCAACAAGCGCATCGTGCAGGCGATCAACACCGTGGGCGGCAAGGCGGTTGGCCTGAACGGCAAGGACGCCAGCCTCATGATCTGCGAAAAGGC
This sequence comes from Halovulum dunhuangense, assembly GCF_013093415.1. NCBI lineage: Bacteria > Pseudomonadati > Pseudomonadota > Alphaproteobacteria > Rhodobacterales > Paracoccaceae > Halovulum > Halovulum dunhuangense. The sequence goes on along the minus strand of NZ_JABFBC010000001.1, from coordinate 1,020,785 downwards.
GCTCGGCCCGAAGGGCGAGGACCTGGGTTTCGTGGGCAACCCGAAGAAGGTGAACCCTGCCGTCCTGCGCACTTTCCTCGACAGCGATTTCATCCCGGTGGTGGCGCCGATCGGCGTGGGCGCGAATGGCGAGACCTTCAACATCAACGGCGACACGGCCGCCGGCGCCATCGCCGCCGCGATGAAGGCAGACCGCCTGCTGCTGCTGACCGACGTGGCGGGCGTGAAGGATGCCGACGGCGATGTCATCACCCAGCTGACCGCCGACCAGGTGCGCCAGCTGACGGCGGACGGCGTGATTGCGGGCGGCATGATCCCCAAGACGGAAACCGCGCTGGAAGCGCTGGAGGGTGGTACGCGGGCGGTCGTCATCATAGACGGTCGTGCGCCGCATGCCGTTCTGCTTGAGCTGTTCACCGCCCATGGTGCGGGCAGCCTGATCCGGCTGTGACGCTGGCGCTTGATTTGGGGCAGCGGCTGGGGTCCGATGCAGGGCCAGCCAGCCGGAGCCATCGATGAAGACCCTTGTCCTGATGCGCCATGCCAAGGCCGAACCGGCCGGACCCGATCAGTCCGATTTCGACCGACCCCTTGCGGCACGAGGCCGGAAGGACGCAGTGCTGCTGGGGGATTGGCTCCGCCGGCGCGGCCATGTCCCGACCCATGCGATCGTCTCGCCCGCGCTTCGCACGCGCGAGACCTGGGACAGGATTGCACTCGATTGCGCGACGGATCACCCGACAGCGCTTTACGATGCCTCGGTGGCCACGATCCTGCGGCTGATCGGTGCCGAGGGCACGGGCGCGTGCCTTGCGGTGACAGGCCACAATCCGGGCCTTGGCGATGCGATGCTGAACCTGTTGCGCGCCGAGCGCGTGCCGGCGGACCTGGCGGCGGTGCCGACGGGGGCCACGGCAATCATCGGGTTCGAGGGCGTGGATTGGGCGCAGGCCATCCAGCGCCCGGGCCGTCTGATCGACTGGACCGTGCCACGCAAGCTTCGCGCGGCAGGCGACGATTGACCGGCCTGCGCGCGGACGGCCCGCGCGCAGGCCCGATGGCTTGCAGGTCTCAGTGACCCAGGATCTGGCTCAGGAACAGCTTGGTCCGGTCGCTCTGCGGGTTGAGGAAGAATTCTTCCGGCTCGTTCTGCTCGACGATCTGGCCCTGGTCCATGAAGATCACGCGGTTCGCGACCTGCCGGGCAAATCCCATCTCGTGGGTCACGCACAGCATGGTCATCCCCTCTTCGGCCAGCTCGATCATGGTATCGAGCACCTCCTTGATCATCTCGGGGTCCAGCGCCGACGTGGGCTCGTCGAAAAGCATGATCCGCGGCTTCATGCACAGTGACCGGGCAATCGCCACGCGCTGCTGCTGGCCGCCCGACAGCTGGCCCGGATACTTGTGCGCCTGCTCGGGGATCTTCACCTTGTTCAGGTAGTGCATGGCGATTTCCTCGGCTTCCTTCTTCGGGGTCTTGCGGACCCAGATCGGTGCGAGGGTGCAGTTCTCGAGGATGGTCAGATGCGGGAACAGGTTGAAGTGCTGGAACACCATCCCGACTTCGGACCGGATCTTGTCGATGTTCTTCAGGTCGTTCGACAGTTCGGTCCCATCCACCACGATCCGGCCCTTCTGGTGTTCCTCAAGCCGGTTGATGCAGCGGATCAACGTCGACTTGCCCGACCCGGAGGGTCCGCAGATCACGATGCGCTCGCCGCGATAGACGGTCAGGTTGATATCGCGAAGAACATGGAACTGTCCGAACCACTTGTTCATGCCCGAGATCTGGATCGCGACCTCTTCCGAGATCTGCATCTGGCTGCGGTCGATTTCGCGCTGGCTCGCAAGCTCTGACATAGGCGGGACTCCTTACCGATGATCGGTGCGCAGCTTGCGCTCCAGATGTTGGGAATAGCGGGACATGCCGTAGCAGCAGACGAAGAACATCAGCCCGACAAAGACGAACAGTTCCCAGTAGATGCCGTTCCAGTCGGTCGAGGCACGGATCGAGTTCGTAAGCCCGATGGGATCGAGCAGCCCGATGAACACCACCAGGGTCGTGTCCTTGAACAGGCCGATGAAGGTGTTGACGATACCCGGGATGGAGATCTTCAGCGCCTGCGGCATGATGATCAGGCGCTGCGCCTTCCAGTAGTCGAGGCCCAGGCTGTCGGCGGCCTCGTACTGGCCACGCGGCAGGGCGGCGAGGCCGCCGCGCACCACCTCGGCGATATAGGCCGAGGCGAACAGCGTCACCATGATGATGACCCGCAGCATCAGGTCGAAATTCGTCCCCGGCGGCAGGAAGTAGTTCAGCAGCAGCGAGGCGGTGAAGAGCCACACGATCAGCGGCACACCCCGGATCACCTCGATGAAGATGACCGAGAACTTGTTGATGATGAACAGGTTCGACTGCCGCCCCAGTGCCAGCAGGATGCCCAGTGGCAGCGACAGGATGATGCCGGTGATGCCGATGATGAAGGACAGCATGAAGCCGCCGAAATCATCGGACGGGACCGGCTCCAGCCCGATCGGCAGGGCCGAGGCGAGCACACCGGCAACGGGGCCGGCCAGGAACAGCCACCAGATCACGGCCGACGCGACGGCGGCGAGGATGCCCACAAGCGTCCCCGCCGCGCGGCCGGCAAGGCCCAGCGCGACATAGCCGATCCCGAAGCCGGCCGCGACCATCAGCGGCCCCCAGATCGTGCCGCCCCAGAGCAGGGCATACATCACGAAGGGATAGGCCGCGGTAAAGGCCAGAAGCTTGCGCGGCACCGACATGAACAGGACCGGCGCGATCGCGGCGCCGAACAGGATCAACGCCAGAACGGGGCGCCAGTAGGCGTCGTTCGGATAGAAGCCGAACAGCATCTGCTGCCAGCGGTCGCTGATGACGGCGAAGCAGGCAGAGGATGCATCCGACCCCAAGACCTGGTCACGGATCTGGCGGCATTCGGTCAGGGAGGACGCACTCCACACCGAGTTCACGAACCAGGGCAGGATATGGCCCAGGATCTGCCACACGGCCAGCAGCGACAGCAGCGTGAGGATGCTGTTCAGCCAGCCGGAGAACAGGTTTTCCCGCACCCATTTCACCACACCCCGTTCGGTCACGGGCGGTTCCTGCTCGGGCAGCATGGTGTCACGGACGAAGGAGACGGTATTCGCGTGGGTTTCGCTCATCTCACCGCTCCTTCAGCTTGACGGAGGAATTGTAGACGTTCATCGCCCCCGAGATGACGAGGCTGAGCACGAGGTAGAAGCCACCCAGTAGCAGCATCCCCTCCAGTTCCCGGCCGGTCTGGTTGATGGTGATGCCCCCGAGTGTCGAGCGGACATCCATGTAACCGACCGCGATGGCGAGCGAGGAGTTCTTCGTCAGGTTCAGATATTGAGAGATAAGCGGTGGAATGATGACCCGCAGCGCCTGCGGCAGGATCACCAGGCGCATGGTGCGCCCCGGTCGCAGGCCCAACGCAAAGGCCGCCTCGGTCTGCCCCTTGGAAATGGCGAGGATGCCACCGCGGACGATCTCGGCGATGAAGGCCCCGGTATAGAGCGAAAGCGCCAGCCACAGCGCGATCAGCGAGTTACGCAGGTGGACACCGCCGCTGAAGTTGAAGCCGCCGAGTTCCGGGTACAGCACCGAAACGGGCCGCCCGAGGATGAAGTAGAACAGCGCAGAGGGCAGGATCAGCAGGCCGAGCGACACCCAGAGCACGGGCAGTATCTCGCCCGTTGCTTCCTGCCGCTTGCGGGCGTAGCGGCGAAAGGCCCAGATGCCGCCGATCGATGCGATGAACACCGCGACAAGGATGTTCGAGCCGGCCCCCCATTCGAGCGTGGGAATATAGATTCCGCGGTTGGTGATGGCGATGGAGCCGAACAGCATCGACGCATCGCCCCCCTCGCGGAAATCGCGGGGCTGCGGCATGGATTCGGACATGATCGCGAAGATCAGCAGGATCCACAGCAGCAGGGGCACGTTGCGGAAGGCCTCGACATAGACGCCCATCAGCCGCGCCACGATCCAGTTCTTGGACAGGCGCAGGACACCGGCGATGACGCCCAGCACGGTCGCCAGCGCGCAGCCTAGCACCGCCACGAGGATGGTGTTCAGGATCCCGACGAGCGCCGCGCGGCCATGCGTGCTTTCAGAGCTGTATTCGACCAGGCGCTGGTTGATGTCGTAGCCGGCGCGCTGGGTCAAAAATCCGAAGTTGAAGTCCTTGCCCAGCGACTGAAGGTTCTGGATCGTGTTCCAGACCAGCCACGACAGGGAAAGCATGATGACGATCGAGGCGATCACCTGGATGGTGAGCGAACGATAGCGCGTATCGTAAAGCAGCATGCTCAGACGGAAGGACTGTTCCGTCTCGTCGGAAATAGCGGACATGAACCGCACCCCTTGCTGTTGGTCTGCTGCGCTGGTTGTCGTGCGGTCCGTTGATCGGCCCTGCCCCAGCCCGGTCAGTCTTCTGACGAAGCGAACCGGGCGCGTCAGGAAGCTGACGCGCCCGGCCTGGTTCAGATCAGCGGAACGGCGGCGCGTAGAGCAGCCCGCCCTGGGTCCACTGCGCGTTCAGACCACGCGCCAGACCGATCGGGGTGCCCTCGCCGATGGTGGCGGCAAAGATCTCGCCATAGTTGCCGCCGGCCGCGATCGCGCGCTTGGCCCAGTCCTTGTCGAGGCCGAGCATCGCGCCCAGATCGCCCTCGGTGCCCAGCAGACGGTTGATTTCCGGGTTGTTGGTTCCGGCGGCCATCTGCTCGAGGTTGGCCGAGGTCACGCCGTACTCTTCGGCGGCGATCAGGGCGTTCAGCGTCCAGCGCACGATATCCGCCCACTGATCGTCACCGTGGCGCACGAGCGGGCCAAGCGGCTCCTTGGACACGATCTCGGGCAGCAGCATGTGCGCATCCGCATCCTCGAAGGTGGCGCGGGTCGCGGCCAGGCCCGACACGTCGGTGGTGTAGGCGTCGCAGGCGCCGGCCAGATACTGCTGCTGGCCCTCGGCATTGGTCTCGATCGGGACCGGCTCGTAGCTCATGTTGTTGGCGCGGAAGTAGTCGGCCAGGTTGAGCTCGGTCGTGGTGCCGGTCTGGATGCAGACGGTGGCGCCATCAAGCTCGGTCGCCGAGCTGACGCCCAGATCCTTGCGCACCATGAAGCCCTGACCGTCGTAGTAGTTGACGCCGGTGAAGGTGAACTTCAGGTCCACATCGCGCGAGAAGGTCCAGGTCGTGTTGCGCGACAGGACATCCACCTCGCCGGAGGCGAGGGCGGTGAAGCGGGTCTGCCCGGTGGTCGGGACGAATTCGACCTTGGTCGCATCCCCCAGCACGGCAGCAGCGACGGCACGGCATACCGCGACGTCAAAGCCGCCCCACACGCCGTTAGCATCGGGGGCCGCGAAGCCGACCAGACCGGTATTCACACCACATTTCAGGCTGTCGGCAGCCCGTACGTCATCGAGCGTGGCCGCACCGGCAGTGCCACCTGCAACGGAGGCGGCAGCCAGTGCGCCAGCGAATGCAATCTTCTTCATTTTAACCTCATCCTGATGGTGCGGCCCGATGAGCCGCGTTTGCCCGGGCGCTCTCCCAGAGTTCTTTTTACAGGGTTCCACTCCCGAACCAGTGGACCAACATTGAAATAACCGGCTCAAAGGTCAAGCCTGCAATCTGCCTGCGCAGGCGTCAAAATGACGTCTGCCGGGCAATCCCAAGCGGTTTGAAAGCAGATTTGGGGGTCATAGCCTGCAAAACAGGCACTGGCGGTTCCGTTCGATCAGTCGGTCGCGCGCACCAGGTCCAGGAACATTTTCGCGGACAGAAAGGCGGCTTCGCGTTCGGCGGCGGCTCTGGCGGCCTCGGCATCCTCGCCCCACAGCTCCGCCTGCCAGTCCTCATCGAGGCGACTCAGGCGCCACGCCTCCTGCGGATCGAGCACGCCCCGGCTGACCGCCAGTCCAAGCACGAGCGATCCCGAAAGCGTCACCAGATCGTGCAGGGCAGCCAGTTCGAACGCGTCATGTGCCGCCACCGCATCCTGAAGCCGCGACAGGCTTGCCTCGGGCTGTTCGCAGTGCATGACCCCCTGTACCAGCGTCAGCGGCGCAGAAAGCTCTGCCTCGGCCCAGCCTATCCAACGGTCCCATCGCTCGCACTGCCGGGCGACAAGCCCTTCGGGTCCGTCGGCACGGTAGCACAGAAGATCAGAGCCGCCATATTCCGCCAGCATCGTGACCACGGCGGCACGGGCCGGACGCACCTTGTCGATGGCCGAATTGGCCGCGCGGGTCAGTGGCATGTCCTGCGGGCGGATCTCTTCGCGCTGGCTGTCCCACTCAGCGGCGATCGCCTCTGCCAGCGGGGCGGAGGGCAGGATCAGCGGCGCCTTGGCCGGCGTGCGCAGCGGGCGCGCATCAAGTACCACCGTCCAGCCATCCTCGGACGGAACCGGGGCGACGGTTGTCCAGAACCTGCGGCGGGTCGTCCAGTTCATTCCAGTTCCTCGAAGGGGTCGGGCGCGGCCTCGGCGGGGTTCCAGCCGAACAGTTCCCAGGTGCGGGCCATGTGCTCTGGCAGCGGCGCCGTAAGCGCCAGCGTCGCGCCGGTGACGGGATGCGTCAGCCGAAGGTGGCGCGCATGAAGATGCAGCTTGCGGCTGACCGCGCCGCCAAGCTGCGCGCCCCAGCCATCGCCCATGTTCTCCTGCGCGTTGGTCCCGTACTTGCCATCCCCCACGATGGGATGACCAAGCTCTGCCATGTGGGCGCGCAGTTGGTGCGTGCGCCCGGTGATCGGCGCAAGCGCCACCCAGGCAGCCCGCTTGGCTGCGGCCGAAATCACGGTGTAGTCGGTCGTCGCGTGTTTCGCGCCTTCGGTCGTGGCGACCTTGTCGGGATGCACGCAGATCATTTTCTCGCCCTCGCCCTTGGGCCCGTGGCCGGGGGCCTTGACCAGCCCGTACCGGATGGTGCCCGAGGCGGGCTTCGGCACGCCCGCCACCACCGCCCAGTAGATCTTGCGCGTCCTGCGGGACTGGAACGCCTTGGCCAGTTTCGCGGCGGCCGTCCCGGTGCGCGCCAGCAGCAGCACGCCCGAGGTGTCCTTGTCGAGCCGATGGACAAGGCGCGGCTTGTCCTCCATCCCGAAGCGCAGCGCCTCGGCCAGCCCGTCCACATGGCGCGCCTGGCCAGAGCCGCCCTGCACGGGCAGCCCGGCCGGCTTGTTCAGCGCGATGATGTGGTCGTCGCGATAGATGACGCAGGCGCGGATCATGGCGGCATCCGCCTCGGAGACCCGGGACACGACGGGACGCGCGACATCGGGCGCGGCCGTCTCGGGCAGCGGCGGGATGCGCAGCGACTGGCCCGGCGCCAGCCGGGTGGAGGCCTTGACCCGCCCGCCATCCAGCCGGATTTCGCCCTTGCGGCACATCTTCTCGATCCGGCCCTGGGGCACATGCGGGAACTGCTTGCGGAACCAGCGGTCCAGCCTCTGATCCTCGGCATCCGCGCCAAGCGTGATGGTCTGCACACCGCTCATGCCAATACCGCCCGTGCCAGCGCGTAGCCTGCGAAGCAGAAGAGGATCGAGCCCGCCACGCTGCCCGCGACATAGATTGCCGCAAGGCCCATCTCGCCCCGCTCCATCAGGCCCAGCACATCGAGCGAAAACGCGGAGAAGGTGGTGAAGCCGCCCAGCAGGCCCGTCAGCAGAAACGGCGACAGCGCGCTGCGCGCGCCGATCGCCCCCACGATCAGGCCCATCAGCAGGCAACCGGCAAGGTTGACGGCCAATGTCCCCCACGGAAATCCCGGCCCCATGAGCCGCGCCGCCTGCGAGACGGCAAGATACCGCAGGCTTGCGCCCAGTGCGCCACCCAGCGCCACCTGCAACACTACCGCCATCCTGCCTGTCCCTTCGCTACGATCAGCCGCTTCACATCATGGCCCGCGCAAGGCTTGTCAAGCCGCGCCACCGTCTTCCTTCCGTTTCACCCGAAGCCGCGCGAAATACTCGACCCGTTTCTTGAGTTCCCGCTCGAAGCCCCGGTCGGGCGGCAGGTACAGCACAGGGCGCGGCAACTCGTCGGGGAAGTAGTCCTGGCCCGAGAACGCGTCCGGCGCGTCGTGGTCATAGGCATAGCCCGCACCGTAGCCCTGATCCTTCATCAGCCCGGTGGGGGCATTCAGGATGTGCTTGGGCGGCGGGGTGGACCCCGTTTCCTTTGCCAGCCGCCGCGCCGACTTGTAGGCGCTGTAGACCGCGTTCGATTTCGGTGCGAGCGCCAGATAGACAAGCGCGTTCGCCAGCGCGAGTTCCCCCTCGGGGCTTCCAAGCCGCTCATAGGTTTCCCATGCCGACAGGCAATGCGCCTGCGCCTGCGGGTCGGCCAGGCCGATATCCTCGACGGCCATGCGGGTTATGCGCCTGGCCAGGTAGCGCGGATCCTCGCCCCCCTCCAGCATCCGGGCGAACCAGTAGAGCGCGGCGTCGGGGTCAGAGCCGCGCACCGACTTGTGCAGCGCCGAGATCAGGTTGTAATGCGCATCGCCCGACTTGTCGTATTTCGGCGCGGTGCGGCTCAGCCGCTTTTCCAGGCCAGCGGGATCGACCGGCCCGCCCTCCCAGCCGAAGGCCTGTTCGAGCAGGTTCAGAAGCGCGCGGCCGTCGCCGTCGGCCATGCCGACCAGCAGATCCCGCGCCTCTGCCGTCACCGGAAGGGCGCGGCCCATCTTCTTCTCGGCCCTGCTCATGATCCGTTCCAGGTCGCGCGGCTCCAGCCGGTTCAGCACCAGCACCTGCGCGCGGCTCAGAAGCGCGGAGTTCAACTCGAATGAGGGGTTCTCGGTCGTGGCGCCGACCAGCACGATGGTTCCCCGCTCCATGTGCGGCAGAAAGCCGTCCTGCTGCGCCTTGTTGAAGCGGTGGATCTCGTCCACGAACAGAAGTGTGCCCTTGCCGTTGCGATGCCGCAGCTGCGCCGCCTCGAACACCTTCCGCAATTCCGGCACACCGGTGAAGATCGCGCTGATCTGCACGAAGGCCAGGTCGGTCTCCTTCGCGAGAAGCTGCGCGATCGTCGTCTTGCCCACCCCCGGCGGCCCCCACAGGATCAGCGAGGGAAGCGTCCCGGCGTCCAGCATCGCCCGCAGGCTGCCTTCGGGGCCCAGCAGGTGATCCTGTCCGATCACCTCGTCCAGGCTTTCGGGTCGCATGCGGTCGGCAAGCGGGCGCGGGCCTGCACGCTCGGGCGTGGGCCCCTCTTTCGGGCCGATTGTGTCGAACAGATCCGGCATCGGCGTAAGGTTATCCGCTGTGATGCGGGGGCGGAAGGGATCTCAACCGCGAAAGCGCAGCGCAAGCCGCCGCCCCTCGCGCAGCAACAGCAACTCGGCCCCGCCGGAAAGCCGGCTCGCAAGTGCCACGGCCTCGCGGGTCGTCCGGATCTCGCGACCGTCGATCGCAAGCAGGATGTCCCCCGGCCTCAGGCCGATCCGACCGGCGACCCCGGGTGCTTCGGCCACGATCACGCCCTGCGCATCCAGCGGAAGCCCGCGCTCCGCGATCACGGCCGGATTGACCGTCTCGACGGCCAGCCCGGCCAGCGGACCGCTGCCGCCGACCTGGCGTGGATCGCGGGGCGGGCTTTCCGGCGGGGCGATGATCGCAACCTCGGCGGTCCGCTTCTGGCCGTCGCGCAGCCAGGTAATCCGGGCCGTCTTTTCCTTTCGCGTAAGCAGGCGATAGTCGAGTTCCGACATGCTGTGCACGGGAAGCCCGTCCACCGACAGGACCACGTCGCCCGGCCGAAGCCCCGCCGCGGCAAAGGGACTTTCCGGGTGCAGGTCCGACACGAGGATACCCTCGGGAAGCGTTAGGCCCAGCGCGGCTGCAAGATCCGTCTCCACGGTCTGGGCCAGCATGCCCGACCAGGGCGGCACCAGCCTTCCGCCCCCCTGCCGCGCCTGCTCGACATAGGCGCGTACAAGGTTTGCGGGGATGGCGAAACCGATGCCTTGCGACCCACCTGACCGCGACAGGATCGCCGTGTTCACCCCCAGAAGGCGGCCCTGCATGTCCACCAGCGCGCCGCCCGAATTTCCCGGATTGATCGCCGCATCGGTCTGGATGTAGTAGGCCTGCGCCGTCGCCTCGGATGCCAGCGTTCGCGCCAGGCCCGAGACGATGCCACTCGTGACCGTCTGTCCCACGCCGAACGGATTGCCGATCGCCAGCACCAGGTCGCCCACCTCGGCCGCGTCGCTGTCCGCGAACTCCAGGAACGGCAGGGGCACATCCGCCTCGATCTGAAGGACTGCGATGTCGCGCGCCTCGTCTGCCAGCAGGACGCGGGCATCGAATTCGCGCCGGTCGGACAGGACCACCCGGATCTCTGTCGCGTCGCCCACAACGTGGAAGTTCGACACCACGATCCCGTCCTCGCCCAGGATCACGCCCGAGCCAAGCGCATTCTGCACCCGGGGGACAGTGCGATTTCCGAAGAACTGCTCGAAGAACGGATCGCCGGCAAAGGGGCTGACCCGCGTCGGCACCAACCGCGAGGCGTAGATGTTCACGACCGCGGGCACGGTCTGGCGCACCACCGGCGCGTAGCTGAGGGTGATTTCCTCGCGCGATGCGGGCACGCGCTCCTGCGCGCTGGCGACGGGCGCGACCGAAAGGCCGAGGATCAGCGCGACTGTCAGCAGAAGGCGGGTCATGTTGCGATGCTCGCGACAGGAAGTCCGGTTGGGCCGGATATGTGCACCCCGGATCGGGGCGTCAACCGCCGGCCCAAAAGACAAAGGCCGCCCGGGCGGGCGGCCTTGCAATCGGCGCGGCGCGGCGAGGATCACTCCTCTGCGGCTTCCTCGGCGGCGAGGCGGGCCCGGTCAGAGGCGCCCTTCGCATCGGGATCGCGGTCCACGAGTTCGATGATGGCCATCGGGGCCATGTCGCCATAGCGGAAGCCGGCCTTCAGCACGCGAACATAGCCGCCATTGCGCTCCTTGTAGCGCGGGCCCAGCGTGTCGAACAGCTTCGCCACGACGGCATCCTGCTTGAGGCGGGAGGCGGCCAGACGGCGCGCATGCAGGTCGCCGCGCTTGCCCAGCGTGATCAGCTTGTCGGCGATGCGCTTCAGTTCCTTGGCCTTGGGCAGGGTGGTCTTGATCTGCTCATGCTCGAGCAGCGAGCAGGCCATGTTCGCGAACATCGCCTTGCGATGCTCGTGGGTGCGGTTCAGTTTGCGGTAGCCGTTACCGTGACGCATGATGAAGTTCCTTCTTTATGCTTTGTCCGGTGGCCCTGCGTAAGGGTCCACTCTCCTTGGGGCGGGATTGCCCATCTTGTCGATATGCACCCCGGGCCGATGGGCCCGGGGCGCGGCTTTTTCAGAACTGGTCCTCGTACTTCTTGGCCAGTTCCTCGATGTTCTCGGGCGGCCAGTCGACGATGTCCATGCCCAGGTGCAGACCCATGCCGGTCAGCACTTCCTTGATCTCGTTCAGCGACTTGCGGCCGAAGTTCGGGGTGCGCAGCATCTCGGCTTCGGTCTTCTGGATCAGGTCGCCGATATAGACGATGTTGTCGTTCTTCAGGCAGTTGGCCGAACGCACCGAAAGCTCCAGCTCGTCCACCTTCTTCAGCAGCAGCGGATTGAACTCGAGTTCTTCCTCTTCCTCGCCGCGGCCGGCAGCTTCCGGCTCCTCGAAGTTGACGAAGACCTGCAGCTGGTCCTGAAGGATCCGCGCGGCGTAAGCGATGGCATCCTCGGGCGTGACCGATCCGTCGGTTTCCACGCTCAGGGTCAGCTTGTCGTAGTCCAGCACCTGGCCCTCGCGGGTCGGCTCGACCTTGTAGCTGACCTTCTTGACCGGCGAGAACAGCGCATCGACCGAGATCATGCCGATCGGCGCATCCTCGGGGCGGTTCTTGTCGGCAGCGACATAGCCTTTGCCGGTCTCGACCGTCAGTTCCATGTACAGCGAGGCACCTTCGTCGAGGTGACAGATCACATGATCGCGGTTCAGGATCTCGATGCCGTTGGTTTCGGTGATGTCGCCCGCGGTGACCACGCCGGGCCCCTGCTTGCTGATCGAGAGGCGCTTCGGCCCTTCGACTTCCATCTTCAGGCTCACGCCCTTCAGGTTCAGCACGATGTCGGTCACGTCCTCGCGCACGCCATCGACGCTGGAAAACTCGTGCAGCACGTTGTCGATCTGGACGCTGGTGATCGCGGCGCCCTGAAGCGACGACAGCAGCACGCGCCGCAGCGCGTTGCCGAGCGTCAGGCCGAAGCCACGCTCCAGCGGCTCGGCGATGGCGGTGGCCATGCGCCGCGCATCAGCGCCTGGCTTGATGTCAAGCTGCGTGGGACGGATAAGTTCCTGCCAGTTCTTGTGGATCATGTTCGGGCCTCCATTCTCGCGAGCCGCTCCGATCCGGGAGAGGTCGCCCTCGAGGGTCTTTTCAAACAGGAACGGCCAGCGGGGCACATGGCTCCGCTGACCCCCTAAAATCGCAGCGTCAGACGCGACGGCGCTTCGGCGGACGGCAGCCGTTGTGCGCGATCGGCGTCACGTCACGGATCGCCGTGATGGTGAACCCGACGGCCGACAGGGCGCGCAGTGCGCTTTCCCGGCCCGAGCCGGCCCCCTGCACCTCGACCTCGAGGGTGCGCATGCCGTGTTCCTGCGCCTTGCGACCGGCGTCTTCGGCGGCCATCTGGGCGGCATAGGGCGTGGACTTGCGCGACCCCTTGAAGCCCATCGTGCCGGCAGACGACCAGGAAATGGCGTTGCCCTGCACGTCGGCGATCAGGATCTTGGTGTTGTTGAAGCTGGCGTTCACATGCGCGACGCCTGCGGTGATGTTCTTCTTGACCTTCTTCTTGGCCCGAAGCTTGGTATCACGTGCCATTGTCCTGCCCCCTTATTTCTTCTTGCCGGCGATCGGCTTGGCGGGGCCCTTGCGGGTGCGGGCATTGGTGTGGGTCCGCTGACCGCGCACCGGCAGACCACGGCGATGGCGCAGACCGCGATAGCAGCCCAGGTCCATCAGCCGCTTGATGTTCATGGAACGCTCGCGGCGCAGGTCACCCTCGACCATGAAGTTGGCGTCGATATGCTCGCGCACCTGAAGCACCTCGGCGTCCGAGAGCTCGTTCACGCGGCGGGCCGAGTCGATACCGACGGCCTGGCAGATTTCCTTGGCGGTGGCGGGGCCAATCCCGTGGATATAGGTCAGCGCGACATGCACGCGCTTGTTGGTGGGGATGTTCACCCCTGCGATACGAGCCAAATCAAGTCTCCGTCTCGTTGCGGTTCCGTAGCACCAGAACCTTTTTTCACAACAAATGCCCACCGGACGAACGCCTGGCGGGCGCGGGCTGCAAGACGGGTCGCGACTCGTTCTTGCAGAAGAAGTTGCACATTAGGAATAGAGAGGGGCCTGTCAAGCCCCCATCAGGTATCTCAGGACGTGCTGTCGATCGCGCCGGCAACGGCCGCCGCCACCGCATCGATCTCGCCCAGGCCGTCGATGCTTCTGAGACTGCCCTTGGCGTAGTAGTAGCCGATCAGCGGCGATGTGTCCTTGTAGTAGGCCAGAAGCCGGGTGCGCATCGTCTCGGCATTGTCGTCCGGCCGACGCTTGAAGCTTGTGCTGCCGCAGGCATCGCAGACGCCCTCCTTCGCCGGCTTGCGGGTCTGGTCGTGATAGACGGCCCCGCAATTGGCGCAGGTGTAGCGACCAGACACGCGGCGGACGAGTTCCTCGTCGTCGCCGATTTTCATCTCGATCACCGCGTCGAGCGTCTTGCCCTTGGACAGCAGCAGGCGGCCGAGAGCATCGGCCTGGCCCAGGGTCCGCGGGAAACCGTCGAAGATGATGCCATTCGCACCGACACCGGCATCGAGCTGTTCCTCGATCAGCCCGATGACGATCGCATCGGTAACAAGGCCGCCCTTGTCCATGATCTCGGCAACCTGGTCGCCCAGATCGGTGCCCGATGTCCGCGCGGCCCGCAACATGTCCCCGGTCGAGAGTTGGACCATGCCACGTTCGGCCACGAGTTTCTGTGCCTGGGTGCCCTTGCCGGCACCCGGCGGTCCCAAAAGGATGATATTCATCGGCGAGTCTTCTTCCGTCCCTTGCTGCGCAGGCGCGATTTTTCGATCAGCCCTTCGTACTGGTGCGCCAGCATGTGGGACTGGACCTGCGTTATCGTATCCATCGTCACCGAGACCACGATCAGCAGCGACGTGCCGCCAAAGTAGAACGGGATCGCGAGTTGCGAAATCAGAATTTCGGGCAACAGGCAGACCGCGGCAATATAGGCAGAGCCGACCACCAGCAGACGACTGACGACATAGTCGAGGTAGTCCACCGTGCGCGCGCCCGGACGGATACCCGGAACGAAGCCGCCCTGCTTCTTCAGGTTGTCGGCCACATCCTCGGACTTGAAGGATACGTTGGCCGTGTAGAAGTAGCAGAAGAAGACGATCAGCGCCGTGAACGTGATCAGGTAGAGCGGCTGGCCACGGCCGAAATAGGCCGCCACCCAGCTCATCACGCCAGTCCCCGTGCCACCCGAGAAGGTGGCGACCGTCGTCGGCAGAAGCAGCAGCGACGAGGCGAAGATCGGGGGAATGACGCCGGCGGGGTTCAGCTTGACCGGCAGGTGGCTGCTCTCGCCGCCATAGACCTTCTGGCCGACCTGACGGCGCGGATACTGGATATGGATCTTGCGCAGCGCCCGCTCCATGAACACCACGAACATGATCACCGCGACGACCATGACCAGGATGCCGATGATGATGGCGGGGCTCAGCGCGCCGGACCGGCCCTGGCTGAAGAACTGCGCGAGCGCGGCGGGAAGCTCGGCGATGATGCCCACGAAGATGATCAGCGAGACCCCGTTGCCGATGCCGCGGGCGGTGATCTGCTCACCCAGCCACAGCAGGAACATCGTCCCACCCACCAGCGTGATGACGCAGGAAGCGCGGAAGAACCAGCCCGGATCAAGCACCAGGCCCTGCCCCTCCAGACCGACGGCGATGCCATAGGCCTGGAAAACGGCCAGGAAGACGGTGCCGTAGCGCGTGTACTGGTTCAGCTTCTGGCGGCCCTGCTCGCCTTCCTTCTTCAGCTGCTCCAGGCTGGGCACCATGGCCGCCATGAGCTGCACGATGATCGAAGCGGAAATGTAGGGCATGATGCCCAGCGCAAAGATCGCCATGCGGCCGACCGCGCCGCCGGTGAACATGTTGAGCATGCCCCCGATGCCGCCCTGCGCCTGCTCGAAGAAACGGGCAAGCTCGATGGTGTCGATCCCCGGCACCGGGATATAGGTCCCGACCCGGTAGACGATCAGAAGCCCCAGCGCGAACCAGATACGCGCCTGCAGTTCCTTTGCCTTGCCGAAGGACGCCCAATTCAGGTTGGCGGCCATCTGCTCCGCTGCTGATGCCATGTGCTGGCCTCCCAAGACGGCGCCGCGGAACGCAGTCAGCGTTCAGCGGCGCGAAAACTGTCAGGTATCGATGTAAGGCGTGGGGCGCGGCCCCACAACCTTATTCCGCGGCCGCTTCTGCCACTGGCGCGGACAGCGTCACCTTGCCGCCGGCCTTCTCGACCGCCTCGACGGCAGCCTTGGAGGCGCCGGTGACGGAGATATCCAGCTTCGAGGTGATCTCGCCCTTGGCAAGCAGGCGGATACCGTCCAGCTTGCGCCGCACGAGCCCACTCGCAACCAGCACATCCTCGGTCACCGCAGCCTTGGCGTCGATCTTGCCGGCGTCGACGAACTTCTGAAGCAGCGACAGGTTCACCACGGCGAATTTCTTGGCGTTCGGCTTGTTGAAGCCGCGCTTGGGCAGCCGCTGGTAGAGCGGCATCTGGCCACCCTCGTAAGCGTTGATCGCAACGCCCGACCGCGATTTCTGACCCTTGATACCACGGCCCGCGGTCTTGCCCTTGCCCGAGCCGGGGCCACGCGCGATGCGCTTCTTCTTGCGGGCGGCGCCTTCGTTGTCGCGAAGTTCGTTCAGTTTCATGACGCTTCTCCTTTTGCCGGACGCACCCCGTCAGCGTCGAATGGGGTGGACACGACTTGTTGAACCGGAAAGGCGCGGGGGAACCGCGCCAGTAAAACGGGCGAGCCGTGGGCCCGCCCGAAACAGATTGGGCCTCAGCCCCGCTCTTCGATGATCTCGACCAGGTGCGGGATCTTGGCGACCATGCCACGGATGGCAGGCGTATCCTCAAGCTCGCGGGTCTTGTGCATCTTGTTCAGCCCCAGCCCGATCAGGGTCTGGCGCTGGACTTCGGGGCGGCGGATCGGCGAACCGATCTGCTTGACGACTATGGTCTTCTTGGTTGCCATGGATCTCAGGCCTCCGCGGTTTCGGCCGCGGCCGGTGCGGCGTCAGCCTTCGGCAGGATGTCGGCCACCTTCTTGCCACGGCGCGCGGCGACGTGGCGGGGGCTGGCTTCCTTCTTCAGACCGTCGATGGTGGCGCGGATCATGTTGTAGGGGTTCTGCGAACCCGTCGATTTCGCCACCACGTCCTGGATGCCAAGCATCTCGAACACGGCGCGCATCGGGCCGCCCGCGATGATCCCCGTACCGGCCGGCGCCGTACGCATCACCACCTTGCCGGCGCCGTGACGGCCCTGCATGTCGTGGTGCAGCGTGCGGCCCTCGCGCAGCGGAACGCGGATCATGCCGCGCTTCGCCGCTTCGGTCGCCTTGCGGATCGCCTCGGGCACTTCCTTGGCCTTGCCCTTGCCGAAGCCGACACGGCCCTTCTGGTCGCCAACCACGACGAGTGCCGCAAAGCCGAAGCGCTTGCCGCCCTTCACCGTTTTCGACACCCGGTTGATCGCGACCAGGCGGTCTGCGAATTCGGGGGTCTCGTCGCGGTCGCGACGGTCGCGGCGATTGTCTTCTCTAGCCATTCTCGTCGCTCCTCAGAATTTCAGACCACCTTCACGGGCAGCGTCGGCGAGTGCCTTCACCTTGCCGTGAAACAGGAAACCGCCGCGGTCGAAGTAGACCTCCTCGATGCCCGCCTTCCTGGCGCGCTCCGCGATGGCGGCGCCGATCTTCGCGGCAGCCTCGACGTTGTTCTTGCCCACGATGCCCAGTTCCTTCTCCAGCGAGGAGGCGGAAGCAAGGGTCACGCCCTGAACGTCGTCGATCAGCTGGACCGAGATGTTCTTGGACGAGCGGTGGACGCTCAGGCGGGGACGGCCATTGGACGTCTTCCGCAGCTTGCTGCGAACGCGCATGCGGCGCGTACGGAACAGATCACGTTTGCTGTTTGCCATGTCCTTGCGCCCTTACTTCTTCTTGCCTTCCTTGCGGAAGATGAACTCGTCCTTGTACTTGATGCCCTTGCCCTTGTAGGGCTCCGGCCCGCGCCAGGCACGAATGTTGGCGGCAACCTGGCCCACGATCTGCTGATCGATACCCTCGATCACTATTTCGGTCGGCTTGGGCGCCTGAATGGTCACATCGGCGGGGATCTCGAAGTCGACGTCGTGGCTGTAGCCAAGCGCCAGCTTCAGGACCTTGCCCTGTACGGCTGCACGATAACCGACACCGTTGATCTCCAGCTCTTTCTTGAAGCCGGTGGTCACGCCGGTAACCAGGTTCTGAACCTGCGTGCGCGAGGTACCCCACTGCTGACGGGCACGCTTGGACGTGCCGCGCGGAGAGACGCGGACCGCGCCTTCCTCCAGCTTGATGTCCACATCGTCCGTCGCGGTGAACTTGCGGACGCCCTTGGGCCCCTTCACCTCGATGGTCTGGCCGGAGACCGTGGCGGTCACGCCGCTGGGCAGCCCGACCGGTTTCTTCCCAATACGAGACATGGCCTCCTCCTCAGAACACGGTGCACAGAACCTCGCCACCGACATTGTCGGCGCGGGCCTGTGCATCGGACATGATACCCTTGGGCGTGGAGACGATCGCCACACCCAGGCCCTGACGGACCTGCGGGATCTCGCGGACACCGGAATACACGCGGCGGCCCGGCTTGGATACGCGCTTGAGTTCGCGGATCACCGGCTCGCCGTCATAGTACTTCAGGCTGATTTCAAGCTCCGGATGACCGGCAGCGCTGGTCACCGGCTCGTAGCCGCGGATGTAACCCTCGGCCAGAAGCACGTCGAGCACCCAGGCACGGACCTTGGAGGCCGGGGTACGCACGGTCGATTTGTGCCGCATCTGCGCATTGCGGATGCGGGTGAGCATATCGCCGAGAGGATCGTTCATTGCCATCTCTAATCCTCCTTACCAGCTCGACTTGACCATGCCCGGGATCTCTCCGCGGGAGGCCAGATCGCGCAGAGCGATACGGGACATCTTCAGCTTCCGGTAATAGGCCTTGGGGCGGCCCGACACCTGGCAGCGGTTGTTCAGACGGGTCGCCGAGGAATTGCGCGGCAGCTTCGCCAGTTTCAGGCGGGCCTTGAAACGCTCTTCCATCGGCAGGTCGTCGTTCAGAGCGATCTGTTTCAGCGCGGCGCGCTTGGCGGCATAACGGGCCACCAGCTTCTCGCGCTTCTTCTGCCGCTCGATCATGCTGACTTTCGCCATTGTTCGATCTCCTCCGCGCTTACGACGAGAAGGGCATGTTGAAATGCTTCAACAGCGCCTTGGCTTCCGCGTCGGTCTTCGCGGACGTGCAGATAACGATGTCCATGCCCCAGACCTCATCGACCTGGTCATAGTTGATCTCGGGGAACACGATGTGCTCCTTCAGGCCCATGGCGTAGTTGCCACGGCTGTCGAAGCTCTTGCCGGAAACGCCGCGGAAGTCGCGGATGCGGGGCATCGCGATGGTCACCAGGCGGTCGAGGAATTCGTACATCCGGTCGCCACGCAGGGTCACCTTCACACCGACGGGCATCTGCTCGCGCAGCTTGAACCCGGCGATCGACTTCTTCGCCTTGGTGATGACCGGCTTCTGGCCGGCGATCTTCATGAGATCGTCATGCGCCGACTTGATCTTCTTGCTGTCGGAGACGGCCTCGCCGATCCCCATGTTCAGCACGATCTTCTCGAGCTTGGGGATCTGCATGTCGTTCTTGTAGCCGAACTCTTCCTTAAGAGCGGGCCGGATGGTCCCGGCATAGATCGACTTCAGGCGGGGGGTGTAGGTCGCGGTATCAAGCATCGATCACAGTCCCCGATTTCTTGGCGACGCGCACTTTCTTGTCGCCTTCCATGCGGAAGCCGACACGGGTCGGTCCGCCTTCCTTGGGATCGACCAGCGCCAGGTTCGACAGCTGGATCGGCATTGCCTTGGGAATGCGCCCACCCTGCGAGGTCTGGCTCTGACGGGTGTGGCGGATGGCGATGTTGATGCCATCGACAACGGCCTTGCCTTCCTTCGGCATCACCTGCGTGATCTCGCCCTGACGGCCCTTGTCCTTGCCGGTCAGCACGATGACCTTGTCACCTTTGCGGAGCTTTGCAGCCATTACAGCACCTCCGGAGCAAGCGAGATGATCTTCATGAAGTTCTTCGCCCGCAGCTCGCGCACGACCGGCCCGAAGATACGGGTGCCGACCGGTTCGCCCTGGTTGTTCAGGATGACGGCGGCGTTACGATCAAAGCGGATCGAGGTGCCATCCTCGCGGCGGACTTCCTTGGCGGTGCGCACGACGACGGCCTTGCGGACGTCGCCTTTCTTGACGCGACCGCGCGGAATGGCTTCCTTCACCGACACCACGATGATGTCGCCGACGGAAGCGTACTTGCGCTTGGACCCACCCAGGACCTTGATGCACTGCACCCGGCGTGCGCCGGAGTTGTCAGCGACATCCAGATTGGTCTGCATCTGGATCATTTGGTTACTCCCGACCTGTGGGAACCCGTCCCACGGTTTCGATTGACTGGCAGGATCGCCTTATTCGGCGATCACTTCCCAGCGTTTGGTCTTCGAGATCGGCGCGCATTCGCGAATTCGAACGACATCGCCCACCTTGAACTGATCGTTTGCGTCATGCGCACGATACTTCTTCGACTTCCGGATCGTCTTTTTCAGAACCGGGTGCGTGAACCGGCGCTCGACGCTGACGGTCACGGTCTGGGCATTCTTGTCGGAGGTGACGGTGCCCTGAAGGATACGCTTGGGCATGTCTTACGCCTCCTGGGCGGCGGCAGCCGCCTTTTCGTTAAGAATGGTCTTCACGCGCGCCACGTTGCGGCGCACGACCCGCATGCGGGCGGTGTTCTCGAGTTGTCCGGTGGCCGCCTGGAAACGGAGGTTGAACGCCTCCTTCTTCAGCGACTCAAGCTGCTTTCGCAGCTCATCGGGCGTCTGTCCACGCAGTTCGGTGGCGTCCATGAGCCAATTTTCCTTCTCGACATCACCGGCAGGCCCCAAGACGGGTCACCATGATTCCGGTGGAGTTCATGAATGAGCGCGCTGCCTAACCCGCCCAGCCCCATAAAGCAAGCCCCGTTCTGCCCCGCGCTCCGGATACCCACGGTTTCCGGGCATCCCCGCGACAAGGAGGCCGCCTTCCTCAAAATGAAACCCCCGGTCGGTGCCGGGGGTTCCTGATCTCTCTCAGCGCGGCGTTGCGGCCGCCCCGTATTACCAGTCCTCGCGCTGGACGAAGCGGCACTTGATCGGCAGCTTCATCGCGGCAAGGCGCAGGGCTTCCTTCGCGACGTCCTCGGGGACGCCGTCCAGTTCGAACATGATGCGGCCCGGCTTGACCTTGGCCGCCCAGTATTCGACCGAACCCTTACCCTTGCCCATGCGGACTTCGGTGGGCTTCTTCGACACGGGCACGTCCGGGAAGATCCGGATCCAGACCCGGCCCTGGCGCTTCATGTGGCGGGTGATCGCGCGGCGGGCCGCCTCGATCTGCCGCGCGGTGATCCGCTCGGGCTCGGTCGCCTTCAGGCCGAAGGCGCCGAAGTTCAGGTCAAACCCGCCCTTCGCCTCGCCATGAATGCGGCCCTTGTGCTGCTTGCGGAATTTCGTTCGCTTCGGTGAAAGCATCTCTCAATCTCCTCAGCGGCGCGCGGGGCGACCGCCGCCTTCCTGCAGTTCCGACTGACGGCGGTCGCGGGCCTGCGGGTCGTGCTCCATGATCTCGCCCTTGAAGATCCAGACCTTGATGCCGATGATCCCATAGGCGGTCTTGGCTTCGTAATGGGCGTAGTCGATGTCGGCGCGCAGCGTGTGCAGCGGCACCCGGCCCTCGCGGTACCATTCGGTACGGGCGATCTCGGCACCACCCAGACGGCCGGCGACGTTCACCCGGATACCCAGGGCGCCCATCCGCATGGCGTTCTGCACGGCACGCTTCATGGCGCGACGGAAGGAAACGCGACGCTCAAGCTGCTGACCGATGTTCTCGGCGACCAGCGCCGCATCGATCTCGGGCTTGCGGACCTCGACGATGTTGAGGTGCAGTTCCGACTTCGTGAAATCGGCAAGCTTCTTGCGCAGCGCCTCGATGTCTGCGCCCTTCTTGCCGATGATGACGCCCGGACGCGCGGCGTGAATGGTCACGCGGCACTTCTTGTGCGGACGCTCGATCACGACACGGCTGATGCCGGCCTGGCTTGCGTTCTTGCGGATATAGGCACGGATCGCCAGGTCTTCGTGCAGGAGCTGCCCGTATTCCTTCTGGTCGGCATACCAGCGGCTATCCCAGGTGCGGTTGACCTGAAGGCGCAGGCCGATCGGATTGACCTTGTGTCCCATTAGGCTTGCTCCTCAACTTGGCGCACCTTGATCGTGACTTGGCTGAACGGCTTCAGGATCTTGCCGTAGCGACCACGCGCCCGCGGGCGGCCGCGCTTCATCACCAGGTTCTTGCCGACAAAGGCCTCGGCGACGACCAACTCGTCCACATCGAGGTTGTGGTTGTTCTCGGCGTTGGCGATCGCGGACTGAAGGGTCTTCTTCACATCCTCCGCGATGCGCTTCTTCGAGAAGGTCAGATCGTTCAGCGCCTTTGCAACCGGCTTGCCCCGGATCATCGCCGCGACCAGGTTCAGCTTCTGGGGCGACGTCCGCAGCATCCGGCTGACGGCCATCGCCTCGTTGTCCGCCACGCGGCGGGGGTTCTTTTCCTTGCCCATGGCTTACTTCCGCTTCGCTTTCTTGTCCGCCGCGTGCCCGTAATAGGTGCGGGTGGGCGAGTACTCGCCGAATTTCTGGCCGATCATGTCCTCGGTGACGGACACCGGGATATGCTTCTGACCGTTGTAGACGCCGAACGTCAGGCCCACGAACTGGGGCAGGATCGTCGAGCGACGCGACCAGATCTTGATGACTTCGTTACGGCCCGATTCCCGTGCCTTCTCGGCCTTCTTCAGGACGTAGGAATCGACGAACGGGCCCTTCCAAACAGAACGTGCCATGAGTTAGCGCCCCTTCTTCCGCGCGTGGCGCGACCGGATGATGAACTTGTCGGTCGCCTTGTTGGTGCGCGTCTTGGCACCCTTGGTCGGCTTGCCCCAGGGCGTAACCGGATGACGGCCGCCCGAGGTCCGGCCCTCGCCGCCACCATGCGGGTGATCGATCGGGTTCATCACGACACCGCGCACGCTGGGACGCTTGCCCAGGTGACGGTTGCGGCCGGCCTTGCCGATATTCTGGTTGGAGTGGTCGGGGTTCGACACGGCACCAACGGTCGCCATGCATTCCTGGCGGACCATCCGCAGCTCGCCCGAGGACAGGCGGATCTGCGCATAGCCGCCGTCACGGCCCACGAACTGCGCGTATGTGCCCGCGGCACGCGCCAGCTGGCCACCCTTGCCGGGTTTCAGCTCGATGTTGTGGACGATCGTCCCGATCGGCATGCCGATGAAGGGCATCGCATTGCCCGGCTTGACGTCCACCTTGGCGCCGGCCTCGACCTTGTCGCCAACGGCCAGGCGCTGCGGCGCCAGGATGTAGGCCGCCTCGCCATCATCGTAGCGGATGAGCGCGATGAACGCGGTCCGGTTCGGATCGTACTCGATCCGCTCGACCAGCGCCGGCATGTCGAACTTGCGGCGCTTGAAATCGACGATGCGGTAGAGCCGCTTTGCGCCGCCGCCACGGCGGCGCATGGTGATCCGTCCGGTGTTGTTCCGGCCCGCCTTCTTGCTCAAACCCTCGGTGAGGGCCTTGACAGGGCGGCCTTTCCAAAGCTCCGAACGGTCGATCAGAACCAGCCCGCGCTGGCCAGGCGATGTCGGCTTGTACGACTTGAGTGCCATCTTGCTGTCTTCCGTTTGCTTTGCTTACAGACCCGTCGTGACGTCGATGGTGTTACCCTCTTCGAGCGTCACATAGGCCTTCTTCACATCCTTCCGCGTGCCCGGACGACCCCGGAAACGCTTGGTCTTGCCCTTGGTGATGGTCGTGTTCACGGCCTTCACCTTGACCCCGAACAGGGCCTCCACCGCTTCCTTGATCAGCGGCTTGTTCGCATCGATCGCCACCTCGAAGACGACCGCACCGTTTTCAGAGGCCATGGTGGCCTTCTCGGTGATGATCGGCTTGCGGATCACGTCGTAGAGTGCTGCCTTCTCGGTCATTTCAGCCGGGCCTCCAGTGCTTCGACGCCGGCCTTGGTGATGACCAGCGTGTCACGGCGCAGGATGTCATAGACATTCGCACCCTGGCTGGGCAGCACATCGAGACCGTCGATGTTGCGCGCGGCAAGAGCGAAATTCGCGTTCAGCTCCGGCCCGTCGATGACGAGCGCGCGCTTCAGCCCAAGCGCCTTCAGCGCCTTGGCCAGATCCTTGGTCTTGCCTTCCGACATGTCGGCCGACTCTAGCACGATCAGCGCGCCAGCACCGGCCTTCGCGCTCAGCGCATGCTTCAGACCCAGCGCCCGGAACTTCTTGGGCAGGTCGTGGGCGTGGCTGCGCGGGGTCGGACCCTTGTAGATGCCGCCCTTGCGGAAGATCGGCGCATTCCGGTCGCCGTGGCGTGCGCCACCGGTGCCCTTCTGGCGGTAGATCTTCTTGGTCGAGTAGCTCGTCTCCGAGCGGGTCTTGACCTTGTGGGTGCCCGCCTGGCGCTTGGCAAGCTGCCAGCGCACGACGCGCTGGAGCACGTCGGCCCGCGGCTCGAGCCCGAAGATCTCGTCCGCAAGGTCGATCGTCCCGGCCTTGCCGGCATCGAGCGTGATTACATCGGTCTTCATTTGTCCTCGCCTCCCTCGGGCGCATCGCCCTCAGCGGCCTCGATCGCAGCCTGCTCGGCCTCGGCCGCGGCCTTGGCGGCGGCTTCCTCCTCGGCAGCGGCCTGTGCGGCGGCTTCCTCGGCAAGACGCTTGGCCTCTTCGGCTGCGGATTTCAGCGCGGCGGGCAGAACGATGTTCTCGGGCGTCGGCTTCTTCACCGCGTCCTTGATCGTGACCCAGCCACCCTTTGAACCGGGCACGGCACCCTTGACCATGATCAGACCACGCTCGCTGTCGGTCCGGACGACCTGCAGGTTCTGCGTGGTGACGCGCACCGCGCCCATGTGACCGGCCATCTTCTTGCCCTTGAACACCCGGCCGGGGTCCTGGCACTGGCCGGTCGAGCCATGCGAGCGGTGGCTGATCGACACGCCGTGCGAGGCGCGCAGACCGCCGAAGTTGTGCCGCTTCATGGCACCGGCAAAGCCCTTGCCGATGGTCGTGCCGGCGATGTCGACGAACTGACCCTCGAAGTAGTGGTCGGCCGTGATCTCCTCGCCCACGCCGATCAGGTTCTCGGGGGAAACCCGGAACTCGGCCAGCTTGCGCTTCGGCTCGACCTTTGCGGCGGCGAAGTGGCCGCGCATCGGCTTCGAGGTGTTCTTGGCGCGGGCCGTGCCCACACCCAGCTGAACGGCGGTGTAGCCGTCCTTGTCTCCGGTGCGCTGCGCCACGACCTGGCAGCCGTCCATGTGAAGGACGGTAACCGGAACCTGCCGGCCATCCTCCATGAACAGCCGGGTCATGCCCAGCTTCCGTGCGATAACTCCAGAACGCATGTGTTTCACGCTCCCTTAGAGCTTGATCTCGACATCCACACCAGCGGCGAGGTCGAGCTTCATCAGCGCGTCCACGGTCTGGGGGGTCGGATCGACAATATCCAGCAGACGCTTGTGCGTCCGGATCTCGAATTGTTCACGCGACTTCTTGTCGATGTGCGGACCACGAAGAACGGTGAATTTCTCGATCTTGTTCGGAAGCGGGATCGGGCCGCGCACGCGCGCACCGGTCCGCTTGGCCGTGCTCACGATTTCCGCGGTGCTGGCGTCCAGCACACGGTAATCGAAGGCTTTGAGCCGGATTCTGATATTTTGGCTTTGCATGTCGGTCGCCTTCGTGCGCCGATCCTGGCCGCGCGATGTGTGCGCGGCCAGGGTCGGGGTTGCCCTTACTCGATGATCTTGGAGACGACGCCGGCGCCAACCGTGCGGCCGCCTTCGCGGATGGCGAAGCGCAGCTTCTCCTCCATCGCGATCGGCGCGATCAGCTCGACGTTGAACTTCAGGTTGTCCCCGGGCATCACCATCTCGGTCCCCTCGGGAAGCTGAACCGTCCCGGTCACGTCCGTCGTCCGGAAGTAGAACTGCGGACGGTAGTTCGCGAAGAACGGCGTGTGACGGCCACCCTCTTCCTTGGTCAGGATGTAGGCCTCCGCCTCGAACTTCGTGTGCGGCTTCACCGAACCCGGCTTGCACAGCACCTGACCACGCTCCACGCCCTCGCGGTCCACACCGCGCAGCAGCGCGCCGATGTTGTCGCCCGCCTCGCCGCGGTCCAGCAGCTTGCGGAACATCTCGACGCCCGTGCAGGTCGTCTTCTTCGTCGGGCGGATGCCCACGATCTCGATCTCGTCGCCCACGTTGATCACGCCGCGCTCGACACGACCCGTCACGACCGTGCCGCGGCCCGAGATCGAGAACACGTCCTCGATCGGCATCAGGAACGGCTGGTCGATCGGACGCTCGGGCTGCGGGATGTACTCGTCGACCGCCTGCATCAGCGCGCGGATCTGGTTCTCGCCGATCTCGGGATCGCGGTCCTCAAGCGCCGCCAGCGCCGAGCCCGAGATCACCGGAATGTCGTCGCCGGGGAAGTCGTACGAGCTCAACAGCTCGCGCACTTCCATCTCGACCAGTTCCAGCAGTTCCGGGTCGTCCACCTGGTCGACCTTGTTCAGGAACACCACCAGCGCCGGAACGCCGACCTGGCGCGCCAGAAGGATGTGCTCGCGCGTCTGCGGCATCGGGCCGTCGGCCGCGTTCACCACAAGGATCGCGCCGTCCATCTGCGCCGCACCCGTGATCATGTTCTTCACGTAGTCCGCGTGGCCAGGGCAGTCGACATGCGCGTAGTGCCGCGCCGGCGTCTCGTATTCCACATGCGCCGTCGAGATCGTGATCCCGCGCGCCTTCTCCTCGGGCGCCGCGTCGATCTGGTCGTACGCCTTGTACTCGCCGAAATACTTCGTGATCGCCGCCGTCAGAGACGTCTTGCCGTGGTCAACGTGCCCGATCGTCCCGATGTTGCAGTGCGGTTTCGTACGCTCAAACTTTGCCTTTGCCATCTTGGCCTCCTGTCAATCCTGTGGTCGCAAGCGCGGGCGCGCGCTTACGCGTATTTCGCCTGGATCTCTTCCGAGATGTTCTGCGGAACCGGCTCGTAGTGATCGAACTGCATGGTGAACACCGCGCGGCCCTGGCTCATGGAGCGCAGGTTGTCGATGTAGCCGAACATGTTCGCGAGCGGCACGAAGGCGTTGATGACGTTCGCGTTGCCGCGGCTGTCCTGCCCCTGAACCATGCCGCGCCGCGAGGTCAGATCGCCGATGATGCCACCGGTATATTCCTCCGGCGTCACGACCTCGACCTTCATGATCGGCTCGAGCAGCTTGGCGCCGGCCTTGCGAAGGCCTTCGCGCATGCACGCACGGGCGGCGATCTCGAAGGCGAGAACGCTGGAGTCCACGTCGTGGAACTTGCCGTCGATCAGCGCGACCTTGAAGTCGATCACCGGGAACCCTGCGAGCGGACCGGAGTCCATCACCGACTGGATGCCCTTTTCGACGCCGGGGATGTATTCCTTCGGCACCGAACCGCCCACGATCTTGCTTTCGAAGCTGTAGCCTTCGCCCGCTTCGGTCGGCTCGATGACCAGCTTGACTTCGGCGTACTGGCCCGACCCACCCGACTGCTTCTTGTGGGTGTAGGTGTGCTCGATCTTGTGCGAGATCGTCTCGCGGTAGGCCACCTGCGGCGCACCCACGTTGCACTCGACCTTGAACTCGCGACGCATGCGGTCGATCAGGATGTCGAGGTGGAGTTCGCCCATACCCTTCATGATGGTCTGACCGGATTCGACGTCGGTCGACACCTGGAAGGACGGGTCCTCGGCGGCCAGACGCTGGAGCGCCATCGCCATCTTTTCCTGGTCGGCCTTCGACTTCGGCTCCACCGCCTTCTCGATCACGGGGATCGGGAAGGTCATGGTTTCCAGAACCACCGGCTTTGCCTTGTCGCAGAGCGTGTCGCCCGTGGTGGTATCCTTCAGACCCGCCAGCGCGATGATGTCGCCCGCAAAGGCCTCGTCGATCTCTTCGCGGTTGTTCGAGTGCATCATCATCATGCGGCCGACGCGCTCGTTCTTGCCCTTGGTCGAGTTGAGCAGCTGGTCGCCCTTGCGGATCTGACCCGAATAGATGCGGGTGAAGGTCAGCGAGCCGACGAACGGGTCGTTCATGATCTTGAACGCGAGGCCGGCGAAGGGCTGCGCGTCATCGGCGCGGCGCTCCACGTTCCGGGTCTCGGTCTCGTCGTCCGGCAGGAAGCCCATGTAGGGGGGCACGTCCAGCGGGCTGGGCAGGTAGTCGATCACGGCGTTGAGCATGGGTTGGACGCCCTTGTTCTTGAACGCCGAGCCCGCGATCACGGGAACGAACGACATGGACAGGGTGCCCTTGCGGATCAGCTTGCGCAGTTCGTCGATCTCGGGCTCGGTGCCCTCGAGATACGCTTCCATGGCGGCATCGTCCATTTCCACGGCCAGTTCGACCATGGTGGCATGCCACTCGTCGGCCAGGTCCTTCAGCTCGTCACGGATCGGACGGCGCACCCACGACGCACCAAGGTCCTCGCCCTGCCAGACCCACTCTTCCATGGTCACCAGGTCGATCACGCCCTCGAGCTTGTCCTCGGCGCCGATCGGCAGCTGGATCGGGCACGGCGTGGCGCCGGTGCGATCCTTGATCATCTTCACGCAGTTGAAGAAGTCGGCGCCGATCTTGTCCATCTTGTTGACGAACACGATGCGCGGCACCTTGTAGCGGTCGGCCTGACGCCACACGGTCTCGGTCTGCGGCTCGACACCGGCGTTGGCGTCGAGAACGCAAACGGCACCGTCGAGCACGGCGAGCGAACGCTCCACCTCGATGGTGAAGTCGACGTGGCCCGGGGTGTCGATGATGTTGAAGCGGAACTTCGTGTCATCCATGCCTTCGGTGCCGGGATCGTCCTGGCGCTGCCAGAACGTCGTGGTCGCAGCCGAGGTGATCGTGATGCCACGCTCCTGCTCCTGCTCCATCCAGTCCATGGTCGCGGCGCCGTCATGCACCTCGCCCAGCTTGTGCGACTTGCCGGTGTAGAAAAGGATACGCTCGGTCGTCGTGGTCTTGCCGGCGTCGATATGCGCCATGATCCCGAAATTGCGGTAGCGCTGGAGCGGGTAAACGCGTGCCATGATTTAAGCCTCGAATCTCGGTGTTTCTGTTACCAGCGGTAGTGGCTGAACGCCTTGTTGGCGTCTGCCATCTTGTGCGTGTCTTCGCGCTTCTTCACGGCCGAGCCACGGGACTGCGCGGCGTCGATCAATTCGCCGGCCAGACGCTCTTCCATGGTGTTCTCGTTGCGCGCGCGGCTGGCATTGATCAGCCAGCGGATCGCCAGGGCCTCGCGGCGCTCGGGGCGCACCTCGACGGGGACCTGGTAGGTCGCACCACCCACACGGCGGGAACGGACCTCGACGGCCGGCTTGATGTTGTCCAGCGCCTCGTGGAAAACCTCGATCGGCTCTTTCTTGAGCCGGGTCTCGACACGGGTCAGGGCGCCGTACACGATGCTTTCGGCAATGGATTTCTTGCCGTCATACATCAGGTTGTTCATGAACTTGGTCAGAACACGATCGCCATACTTGGCGTCGGGCAGAACTTCGCGTTTCTCTGCGCGGTGACGTCTGGACATCGTGGTCTCTCCTTACTTCGGACGCTTCGCGCCGTACTTCGACCGGCGCTGCTTGCGGTTCTTGACGCCCTGGGTGTCGAGAACACCGCGCAGGATGTGATAGCGGACACCCGGAAGGTCCTTCACGCGGCCGCCGCGGATCAGCACCACCGAGTGTTCCTGAAGGTTGTGGGACTCACCGGGAATGTAGCTGATCACCTCGTAGCCGTTGGTCAGGCGCACCTTGGCGACCTTCCGCATGGCCGAGTTGGGCTTCTTCGGCGTCGTGGTATAGACGCGCGTGCAGACGCCCCGCTTCTGCGGGCAGCTCTCCAGGTGCAGGGACTTGGAGCGTTTCACTTTGGGCTGCCGCGGCTTGCGGATCAGCTGTTGGATCGTTGGCATGCGGTTCGTACCCCGTCTGATACCGTTTCAATTCGCTCAGGCCGCCCGTGCCCGGTGGCGCGGAATGCCAAAATTGCCGCGGTCGGGTTCCCTACCTGGGCCCGGCGCGGCGAAATTCCAGAGGACCGAGGGACAGAACCCTGGGTCATGACCGCCAATGAAGGCTATGTTTTCGCGCCAACCGGTGATTCATGCCCCCGGAAGGCTGGCGGAACCTATGCCCGCACCTGACGGGTGTCAACTGCATAAGTACCGGTGCCCCGGGGCGCATGGAAGCCATGCATCCGGGACAGGGAAAGGGCGCCGACATACCGGCGCCCCTGCCCGATTTGATGGCCTTCGCCGGGGATCACTCCCCGGCGGGCGTGTCCACCGGCTCGACGATGTCGAGCGCAGCCGCCGCTTCGGCCTCGGCGCGGCGCTGCTCGATGATCTTGGCGTCGCGGTTGGTCGCCACGCGCTTGATCTCGTGCGTCGCACGCCCGGTGCCGGCCGGGATCAGACGGCCGACGATCACGTTCTCCTTCAGGCCGACAAGCTTGTCGCGCTTGCCCTGCGTCGCCGCCTCGGTCAGCACGCGCGTCGTCTCCTGGAAGGAGGCGGCCGAGATGAAGGACCGGGTCTGGAGCGATGCCTTGGTGATCCCCAGCAGGACCGGCGCGCCCTTCGCGGGCTCGCGGCCATCGGCGATCGCCTTGGCGTTCTCCTCGTCGAACTCGACCTTGTCCACCTGCTCGCCCTTGAGCAGGATGGTGCCGCCGCTGTCGCTGATCTCCCACTTCTGCAGCATCTGGCGAACGATCACCTCGATATGCTTGTCGTTGATCTTCACGCCCTGCAGACGATACACGTCCTGCACCTCGTCGATCAGGTAGTCGGCCAGCGCCTCCACACCCATGATCTGAAGGATGTCATGGGGGGCAGGGTTGCCATCCATGATGTACTCACCCTTCTGGATGAAGTCGCCTTCCTGCACCGGGATGTGCTTGCCCTTCGGCACCATGTACTCGATCGGCTCTGCGCCTTCCTCGACCGGAACGATCGTGATGCGGCGCTTGTTCTTGTAGTCCTTGCCGAAATGCACATGGCCATCGATCTCGGCGATGATCGCGTGATCCTTGGGACGGCGCGCCTCGAAGAGTTCGGCCACACGCGGCAGACCGCCGGTGATGTCCTTCGTCTTGGCACCCTCGCGCGGGATACGCGCCAGCACGTCGCCGGCCTTGATCTCCTGGCCATCCTCGACCGAGAGGATCGCGTCCACCGACATGGCGTGCACCTCGGGGTTGCCGTTCGCCAGGCGAACAGGCTCGCCCGTGGCCGGGTCCATGACGATGATCTCGGGCTTCAGGTCGTTGCCGCGCGGGGCTGCGCGCCAGTCCGACACGATCTTCTGGCTGATGCCGGTCGCATCGTCGGTCTCGTCCCGGACGGACACGCCCGAGGTGAGGTCGACGAACTTCGCGACACCGTCCTTCTCGGCGATGATCGGCAGGGTGTAGGGGTCCCATTCGAACACCTTGTCGCCGCGCTTGACCTCGGCACCGTCCTTGACGTGGATCTTGGACCCGTAGCCCATCTTGTAGGACGCGCGCTCGACGCCGTTCTCGTCGCTGATCACGACTTCCATGTTCCGCGACATGGCGATCTGCTCGCCGTCGCGGTTGACCAGAAGCGTGCCGTTGCGGAACGACACCACGCCTTCCTGGGATGCTTCCTGGAAGGACTGGCTACCGCCCTGCGCGATGCCGCCGATGTGGAAGGTCCGCATCGTCAGCTGCGTGCCGGGCTCGCCGATGGACTGCGCGGCGATGATGCCCACGGCTTCGCCGGGGTTCACCTTTGTACCACGCGCCAGGTCGCGCCCGTAGCACTGGGCGCAGATGCCGTCCTCGGCCTCGCAGGTCAGCGGGCTGCGGATCTGCACGGTCTGCACGCCGGCCGCGTCGATCGCGTCCGAGGCACGCTCGTCCAGCAACTCGCCGCGCTTGGCCAGCACGTCGCCGCTTGCCGGGTCCAGCACGTCCTCGGCCACGACGCGGCCCAGGATGCGCTCGGACAGCGACGCCACGACCTCGCCATCGTTGATCGCCGCCTGCGCGGTGATCGAACGCTCGGTGCCGCAATCGTCGATCTTGACGATGCAGTCCTGCGCCACGTCCACCAGTCGGCGGGTCAGGTAGCCCGAGTTCGCCGTCTTCAGCGCGGTGTCGGCCAGACCCTTCCGGGCGCCGTGGGTCGAGTTGAAGTACTCGAGCACGGTCAGGCCTTCCTTGAAGTTCGCGATGATCGGCGTCTCGATGATCTCGCCCGAAGGCTTGGCCATCAGGCCGCGCATCCCGCCCAGCTGCTTCATCTGAGCGGGCGAACCACGCGCGCCGGAATGCGACATCATGTAGACCGAGTTCGGCTCCATCTCGGCCCCGGCGTCGTCCACGCGGACGGCCGAGATCTCGCCCATCATCGCCTCGGCGACCTTGTCCGAGGCCTGGGACCAGGCATCGACAACCTTGTTGTACTTTTCGCCCTGGGTGATCAGGCCGTCCATGTACTGCTGTTCGAACTCCTTCACCTGGTCGCGGGTCGCGTTGACGATCTCCCACTTCTGCTCGGGGATGACCATGTCATCCTTGCCGAAGGAGATGCCCGCCTTGAACGCCTCGGTGAAGCCCAGCGTCATGATCTGGTCGCAGAAGATGACCGACTCCTTCTGCCCGCAATAGCGGTAGACGGTGTCGATGACCTCTCCCACTTCCTTCTTGCGCAGCAGGCGGTTCACGATCGCGAAGGGCGCCTTGTGGTTCTTGGGCAGCAGGGCACCCAGCCGCAGACGGCCCGGGGTCGTTGCGACACGCTCGAAGTAGGGGTTGCCCTCTTCGTCGATCTGCTCGATCCGCGCCTCGATCTGCGTGTGCAGATGCACGACGCCCGCATTCAGCGCGTGTTCGACTTCCTCCAGCGAGGAGAACTTCATCCCCTCTCCCTTCAGGCCCTTGCGCATCAGCGAGACGTAATAGAGCCCGAGGACCATGTCCTGCGACGGCACGATGATCGGCTTGCCGTTCGCAGGCGACAGCACGTTGTTCGTGGACATCATCAGGACGCGCGCTTCAAGCTGGGCTTCCAGCGAAAGCGGCACGTGCACGGCCATCTGGTCGCCGTCGAAGTCGGCGTTGAACGCCGAACACACCAGCGGATGCAGCTGGATCGCCTTGCCTTCGATCAGCACCGGCTCGAAGGCCTGGATGCCCAGGCGGTGCAGCGTCGGCGCGCGGTTCAGCAGCACGGGATGCTCGCGGATCACCTCGTCCAGGATGTCCCAGACCTCCGGGCGTTCCTTTTCGACCAGCTTCTTGGCCTGCTTCACGGTCGAGGACAGGCCCTTCGCGTCAAGCCGCGAGTAGATGAACGGCTTGAACAGCTCCAGCGCCATCTTCTTGGGCAGGCCGCACTGGTGCAGCTTCAGCTCGGGACCGGTCACGATCACCGAACGGCCAGAGAAGTCCACGCGCTTGCCCAGCAGGTTCTGGCGGAACCGGCCCTGCTTGCCCTTAAGCATGTCCGACAGCGACTTCAGCGGGCGCTTGTTGGCCCCGGTGATGACGCGGCCACGACGGCCGTTGTCGAACAGCGCATCGACCGATTCCTGCAGCATCCGCTTTTCGTTGCGGATGATGATGTCGGGCGCACGCAGTTCGATCAGCCGCTTGAGGCGGTTGTTGCGGTTGATGACCCGGCGATACAGGTCGTTCAGGTCCGAGGTCGCGAACCGGCCGCCATCCAGCGGCACCAGCGGGCGCAGTTCCGGCGGGATCACGGGGATCACGGTCAGCACCATCCACTCGGGACGGTTGCCGCTCTCGCGGAAGTTCTCGACCAGCTTCAGCCGCTTGATGATCTTCTTGGGCTTCAGTTCGCCCGTCGCCTCGGCCAGTTCCTCGCGCAGCTTCAGCGCCTCGGCGTCGAGGTCGATATTGGCCAGCATCTCGCGGATCGCCTCCGCGCCGATTCCGGCACGGAAGGCGTCAGCGCCAAACTGGTCCTCGGCATCGAGCACCTCGTCCTCGGTCAGCAGCTGGCCATAGGACAGGTCCGTCAGACCGGGTTCGATCACGACGTAGTTCTCGAAATAGAGGATGCGCTCCAGATCCCGCAGCGTCATGTCCAGCATCAGGCCGATGCGGCTGGGCAGCGACTTCAGGAACCAGATATGGGCCACGGGGGCGGCCAGCTCGATATGGCCCATGCGCTCGCGACGGACCTTCTGCAGCGTGACTTCCACGCCGCACTTCTCGCAGGTGACCCCGCGATACTTCATCCGCTTGTACTTGCCGCAAAGGCACTCGTAATCCTTGATCGGCCCGAAGATGCGGGCGCAGAACAGGCCGTCGCGCTCGGGCTTGAAGGTACGGTAGTTGATCGTCTCCGGCTTCTTGATCTCGCCGAAGGACCAGCTGAGGATCCGCTCCGGGCTCGCCAGCGAGATCTTGATCTCGTCAAAGGTCTTGAGCGGCTGGACCGGATTGAACGGGTTCATCACTTCTTGGTTCATCGTGTGTACCTCAAAATCTTGGGATGGGTGAGCGGGGGAAATACCCCGCTCACTCCGTCTCCTCGTCCAGCAGCTCGACGTTCAGACCCAGCGAACGGATCTCTTTCACGAGAACGTTGAACGATTCCGGCACGCCGGCCTCGAAGTTGTCCTCGCCCTTGACGATCGACTCGTAGACCTTGGTCCGGCCAGCCACGTCGTCCGACTTCACGGTCAGCATTTCCTGCAGCGTGTAGGCGGCGCCATAGGCTTCCAGCGCCCAGACCTCCATCTCGCCGAAGCGCTGGCCGCCGAACTGGGCCTTGCCGCCCAGCGGCTGCTGGGTCACCAGGCTGTACGGGCCGGTCGAACGCGCGTGGATCTTGTCGTCCACCAAGTGGTGCAGCTTCAGGATGTACTTCACGCCGACCGTCACCGGGCGGGTAAAGCGCTCGCCGGTGCGACCGTCATAGACGACCGACTGTCCGCTCTCGTCGAAGCCCGCGCGACGCAGCGCATCGTTCACGTCCGGCTCCTTGGCGCCGTCGAACACCGGCGTCGCGATCGGAACGCCGCCGCGGACATTGTCGGCCGCCTCGACGAACTGATCCTCGCCCATCTCGGACAGGGCCTGCTCGTAGACTTCGTCGCCATAGGCAAGGCGCATCGCCTCGCGCACGGGGGTCAGGTCGCCCGAGCGCCGGTAGTCCTGCAACGCCTGGTCGATCTTGACGCCCAGGCCGCGCGCGGCCCAGCCCATGTGCGTCTCCAGGATCTGGCCCACGTTCATGCGCGAGGGCACGCCCAGCGGGTTCAGCACGACATCGACCGGGGTGCCATCCTCGAGGAAGGGCATGTCCTCCTCGGGAACCACCTTGGAGATGACGCCCTTGTTGCCGTGACGGCCGGCCATCTTGTCGCCCGGCTGAAGCTTGCGCTTCACCGCGATGAAGACCTTGACCATCTTCATCACGCCCGGCGGCAGGTCGTCGCCACGGCGCACCTTGTCCACCTTGTCCTCGAAGCGACGGTCGAGCGCCTTCTTCTGGATCTCGAACTGCGAATGCAGCGCCTCGACCTCGGCGGCTTCCTTCTCCTCGCCCAGGGCAAGCTGCCACCACTGGCCACGGCTCAGGGTCGACAGCAGCTCCTCGGTGATCTCGGACCCGGCAGCAACGCCCTTGGGACCCTTGACCGCCTTCTTGCCCAGGATCAGCGACTTCAGGCGCGCGTAGATGTTACGCTCCAGGATCGCCAGCTCGTCGTCCCGGTCACGGGCCAGGCGTTCGACTTCCTCGCGCTCGATCTGAAGCGCACGCTCGTCCTTGTCGACGCCGTGGCGGTTGAAGACGCGCACTTCCACGACCGTGCCGTAATCGCCCGGCGGCAGCCGCAGCGAGGTGTCGCGCACGTCGGACGCCTTCTCGCCGAAGATGGCGCGGAGAAGCTTTTCCTCCGGCGTCATCGGGCTTTCGCCCTTCGGCGTGATCTTGCCCACCAGGATGTCGCCCGGCCCCACTTCGGCACCGATATAGACGATGCCCGCCTCGTCGAGGTTGCGCAGCGCTTCCTCGCCGACGTTCGGGATGTCGCGGGTGATCTCTTCGGGGCCCAGCTTGGTGTCGCGGGCCGCGACCTCGAACTCCTCGATATGGATCGACGTGAACACGTCGTCCTTCACGATGCGCTCGGAGATCAGGATCGAGTCCTCGTAGTTGTAGCCGTTCCAGGGCATGAACGCGACGAGCACGTTCTTGCCGAGTGCCAGCTCGCCCAGGTCGGTCGACGGACCATCGGCGATGAACTCGCCCTTGGCCACTGTATCGCCCACCTTCACCAGCGGACGCTGGTTGATGCAGGTGTTCTGGTTGGAACGCTGGAACTTGCGCAGACGGTAGATGTCCACGCCCGGATCACCCGGTTCCAGATCGCCGGTGGCGCGCACGACGATGCGCATGGCGTCCACCTGGTCGACGATGCCCGCACGCTTCGCGGTGATCGCGGCGCCGGAATCGCGCGCGACGATCTCTTCGATGCCGGTGCCCACATAGGGCGCCTCGGCGCGCAGAAGCGGCACGGCCTGGCGCTGCATGTTCGAGCCCATCAGCGCGCGGTTCGCGTCGTCATTCTCGAGGAACGGGATCAGCGAGGCGGCGACCGACACGAGCTGCTTGGGCGACACGTCGATCAGATCGACGTTCTCGACCGGGTTCAGCATGTATTCGCCCGACTTGCGGGTCGACACCAGCTCGTTCAGGAACTTGCCATCGGCATCGAGCTGCGCGTTGGCCTGCGCCACCGTGTGCCGCATCTCCTCGGTCGCGGACATGTAGACGACCTCGTCGGTCACCTTGCTGTCCTTGACGCGGCGATAGGGGGTTTCGATGAAGCCGTACTTGTTCACGCGGGCGAACGACGCCAGCGAGTTGATCAGGCCGATGTTCGGACCTTCCGGCGTCTCGATCGGGCACATGCGGCCGTAATGCGTCGGGTGCACGTCGCGCACCTCGAAGCCCGCCCGCTCGCGCGTCAGGCCGCCCGGGCCAAGCGCCGAAAGGCGACGCTTGTGGGTGACCTCCGACAGCGGGTTGGTCTGGTCCATGAACTGCGACAGCTGGCTCGAGCCGAAGAACTCGCGCACCGCGGCCGCCGCGGGCTTCGCGTTGATCAGGTCCTGCGGCATCACCGTGTCGATCTCGACCGAGGACATGCGCTCCTTGATCGCGCGCTCCATCCGCAGGAGACCCACGCGGTACTGGTTCTCCATCAGCTCGCCGACCGAGCGCACCCGGCGGTTGCCGAGGTGGTCGATGTCGTCGATCTCGCCCTTGCCGTCGCGCAGTTCCACCAGCGCCTTCACGACCGCGATGATGTCCTCGCGGCGCAGGGTGCGCATGGTATCCGGCGCATCCAGATTGAGGCGCATGTTCATCTTGACCCGGCCCACGGCCGACAGGTCGTAGCGCTCGGCATCGAAGAACAGC
Organism: Halovulum dunhuangense; assembly: GCF_013093415.1. NCBI lineage: Bacteria > Pseudomonadati > Pseudomonadota > Alphaproteobacteria > Rhodobacterales > Paracoccaceae > Halovulum > Halovulum dunhuangense. The sequence continues at coordinate 983,628 of NZ_JABFBC010000001.1, read as the reverse complement.
TGGTCGAACAGGACGCTGGCCGCCTCGACGGTCGGCGGCTCGCCGGGGCGCATCACGCGATAGATGTCCATGAGCGCGCCGTCGCGGTTCATGTTCTTGTCCATCGCCATGGTGTTGCGGATGTAGGCGCCGACATTGATGTTGTCGATGTCGAGCACCGGGACATCCGTCACGCCCTTGTCCAGCAGCAGCTTCAGCGTGCCACCGGTCACGGCCCCGTCGCGATCGGTCTCCCAGGTCAGTTCGTCACCGGCCTCGACCCAGATCTCGCCGGTTTCCTCGTCGATGATGTCCTCGGCGACGAAACGCCCGACCAGCGCGCTGAACGGCACGAGGATCTCGGGGACTTCGCCCTTGTCGAGGATTTCCTTGACGGAACGCGGGGTCACCTTCTTGCCGGCGGCGGCGATCACCTCGCCGGTATCGGCGTTCACGATGTCGTAGCTCGGCTTCGTGCCGCGGATCCGCTCGGGGAAGAACTTGGTCGCCCAGCCATCCTTGTGCTTCCGGAAGGGCACCACATCGTAATACGACTTCATGATGCCCTCCTGGTCCAGACCGAGGGCATAGAGAAGCGTCGTCACCGGCAGCTTGCGGCGACGGTCGATGCGGGCATAGACGATGTCCTTGGCGTCGAACTCGAAGTCGAGCCAGGACCCGCGATAGGGAATGATGCGGCTGGTGAACAGCAGCTTGCCCGAGGAATGGGTCTTGCCCTTGTCATGGTCGAAGAACACCCCCGGCGAGCGGTGCATCTGGGAAACGATGACCCGCTCCGTGCCGTTCACGACAAAGGTGCCGTGCGGCGTCATCAGGGGCATGTCGCCCATGTAGACGTCCTGCTCCTTGATGTCCTTGACCGACTTGGCGCCGGTGTCCTCGTCCACCTCGAAAACGATAAGACGCAGTGTCACCTTCAGCGGCGCGGCATAGGTCATGTCGCGCTGCTGGCATTCCTCGACGTCATATTTAGGGGCCTCTAGTTCGTATTTCACGAACTCCAGCACCGCTGTGTCGTTGAAGTCCCGGATCGGGAAGACGGACTGGAAGACACCCTTGATGCCCTCGCCATCCATCGGCTCGAACTGGTCCCCGGAATTGAGGAACAGGTCGTAGGAGGATTTCTGTACTTCAATAAGATTGGGCATGTCCGCAACTTCGCGGATCTTGCCATAGAACTTGCGGATTCTCTTGTGGCCGGAATGGGTCTGAACCATGAGCGTCACGTACCTTTTTTGCTCGATCTGATCGCCGCGCCGGGGCCGCGCCACGCCAGATCCTGCCAAGGAGCCTCCCGATCCCATCCTTGCGAGAGTTCCCAGCTCTCGCACCCGGATCGTCTGCACCTTTTGCAGCACCCGCGCACGGATGCTGGAAGAGACGCAAACGGGCCAGCCCCGGGAGCCCCCGGGACCGGCCAGTCTTGTCAGCGCAAACCGCTGCCCAACGGGCTGCGGATTACTTCAGCTCGACCTTGGCGCCAGCCTCTTCGAGCTTCTTCTTGATCTCTTCGGCTTCGGCCTTGGAAGCAGCTTCCTTCACGGCCTTGCCGCCGGCTTCCACCAGGTCCTTGGCCTCTTTCAGGCCCAGACCGGTGATCGCGCGGACTTCCTTGATCACGTTGATCTTCTTTTCGCCGGCATCGACGAGGATGACGTCGAACTCATCCTTCTCTTCGGCGGCCGGGGCATCGGCAGCAGCCGGACCGGCAACCATCACGGCGCCGCCGGCGGCGGGCTCGATGCCGTACTCATCTTTCAGGATCTTCTTCAGCTCGGAGGCTTCGAGCAGGGTCAGACCAACGATCTCTTCGGCGAGTTTCTTGATATCAGCCATTTTTCAGTTCCGTTCACGTTTGAGTGGGAAACCGGCATGTGCTTGGCACACCATCCGGCCACGCTTGTTGCTGTAAGACTTATGCCGCCTTTTCCTCGATCGTCGTCAGGATCGACGCGATGTTGGAGGCCGGTGCGCCAATCGCCGCAGCCAGGTTCGAGGCCGGTGCACCGATCATGCCGACGATCTGAGCGATAAGCTCTTCACGCGACGGCATGGCGGCGACGGCTTTGACCCCTTCGCGGTCCAGCGCGGATTCACCCATGGCGCCGCCAAGGATCACGAGCTTCTCGTTGTCCTTGGCATAGGCCTCGACCACTTTCGCGGCCGTGACCGGATCTTCGCTATAGGCGAGTACCGTCTGACCCTTCAGCAGCGCGCCCATGCTTTCGCAGGGCGTGCCTTCGAGGGCGATCTTGGCGAGCCGGTTCTTGGCGACGCGGACCGCCCCGCCTGCTTCACGCATGCGGGACCGGAAGTCCGTCATCTCGGCAACAGTGAGGCCGGCGTAGTGTGCGACCACAACCACGCCAGAGTCCGAGAAGATCTGGCCGAGTTCCTCGACCACTGCTTCTTTTGCGGCTCTATCCACCTTATTGCTCCATTCATGGGGGTTGCCCCCCGGCTCGATTTCGACCCGCACCAGGTGCGAGCCACTTCGGGTCCGTTTCACGGGTCCCGACCAAAACCGCCCGAGGCATCAACCCCGATTGATCCTGTTCGCTCCCCGTCTCAGGCAGGAGATTAAGCCGCCCCCTTGCAGAAAGGGTTGGGCACCCACCGTCTCGGACGTTCGAAGGGGCCTGGGCCCCCTCGGGATGACGGGCACAAGGCCCGCCGCACGGACGGTTTCCCGCCCGTATTCCTTACTCGGCCACCGCCTGCGCGATGTCCACGGTCACGCCCGGGCCCATGGTCGAGCTCAGCGCGATCTTCTTCACATAGGTGCCCTTGGCGCCCGACGGCTTCGCGCGGTTCACCGCCGCGACGAAGGCCTTCACGTTCTCGACAAGCTTGCCCTCGTCGAAGGACGCCTTGCCGACGCCTGCGTGCACGACACCGGCCTTCTCGGCCTTGAACTGGACCTCACCGCCCTTGGCAGCCTCGACCGCGGCCTTGACGTCCATGGTCACGGTGCCGACCTTGGGGTTCGGCATCAGGTTGCGCGGGCCCAGGATCTTGCCCAGGCGACCGACGATCGGCATCATGTCCGGCGTCGCGATGCAGCGATCGAACTCGATCTTGCCCGACTGGATGGTTTCCATCAGATCCTCGGCGCCGACGATCTCCGCACCGGCGGCCTTGGCTTCGTCAGCCTTGGCGCCACGGGCGAACACGGCGACGCGAACGTCCTTGCCGGTGCCGTTGGGCAGCGTGACGACGCCACGGACCATCTGGTCGGCATGACGCGGATCGACGCCCAGGTTCATCGCGATCTCGACCGTCTCGTCGAACTTGGCCGTGGCTGCCGACTTGATCAGCTTGACCGCATCCTCGACGCTCAGGTTGGCCTTGCCATCAAAGGCGGCGCGGGCGGCCTTGGTGCGCTTGCTCAGTTTCGCCATGACCTTACCCCTTCACCTCGATACCCATCGACCGGGCGGAGCCGAGAATGATCTGCATCGCGCCCTCGACGTCGTTGGCGTTCAGATCCTTCATCTTGGCTTCGGCGATCTCGCGCACCTGCTTCACGGTCACATGGCCCACCACTTCGCGGCTGGGGGTCTTGGAGCCGGACTGCAACTTCGCGGCCTTCTTCAGCAGATAGGACGCCGGCGGCGTCTTGATTTCCATCTGGAAGGACTTGTCGGTGAAATAGGTGATGATCACCGGGCAGGGCGCGCCAACTTCCATCTCCTGCGTCTTGGCGTTGAACGCCTTGCAGAATTCCATGATGTTGATGCCGCGCTGACCCAGCGCAGGACCCACGGGCGGGCTGGGGTTCGCTTTCCCGGCGGGCACTTGCAGCTTCAGCTTGCCCGCTACCTTCTTGGCCATGTCGGCCTCCTCTCTTCCCTGCCCGGTGGACGCGTCCGCCCGGGCGCTTCATGGCGTGGTCCGGTCCGCCCGACGCGTCGGGCTCGCCTCCCACGATCGAACACTCAGGCCTGCTTGGCGACCTGGGTGAATTCCAGCTCGACCGGGGTAGCCCGGCCAAAGATCGACACCGTGACCTTCAGGCGCGCATTGCCTTCGTCCACGTCCTCCACCATGCCGGTGAAGCCCTCGAACGGGCCGTCGGTCACGTTCACCGTCTCGCCCACATCGAAAGAGATCAGGGCGCGCGGATGTTCCGCCCCCTCCTCGACCTGGTTCAGGATCGCGTTCACCTCGGCGTCGCGCATTGGCATCGGCTTGCCCTGCGGCCCGAGGAAACCGGTCACGCGGTTGGTGCTGTTGATCAGGTGATAGGCGCGGTCCGACATCTGCATCTGCACCAGCACATAGCCGGGCATGAACCTGCGCTCGGTCTGCACCTTCTTGCCGCGGCGCACCTCGATCACCTCTTCGGTCGGCACGAGAACCTGAAGGATCTGGTCCTGGAGACCCTGGGTCGCCACCGCCTCGCGGATCGACTCCGCCACCTTCTTCTCGAAATTGGAAAGGACGCTTACCGCGTACCAGCGTGCCGCCATGTCAGCCCATTCCTCGGTCTTCGCTGCCCGGGCCGCAGCCCGCGCCGAATTTCAAAGTCTCGCACCCGATCTGGCGCGAACGCGCCCAAACAACGATGGGCGCGCAAACGAATCGCCGCACGCCCGCTGTCTGTCGGGAACACCGGCACATACCGCCCGCCCCCCCGAAGCGCAAGGGGCGATCGCCTCAGGAGGCCAGCGAGATGAAGGCTTCCAGCCCCAGGCGGATGATCTGGTCCACCAGGAAGAAGAAGGTCGCGGCGACCGCCGACAGCAGGAACACCATCGCGGTCGTCAGAAGCGTCTCGCGCCGGTTCGGCCAGACCACCTTGGACGTCTCGCTGCGGACCTGTTGCACGAACTGCAGGGGATTGGTCTTCGCCATCGTTTCACTCGCTTATCGGGGATGCCGCACACATATGCGGTTCAGCCCGCGATGGCAAGACGCCCCCCCCGTCAGCCGGCAAGCCCCGTCTCGCGCAGAAGCCCGCGGCGCTTTGCTTCGTAGTAATAGCCGCGCGAATACCAGCGCACGGCCTGATCGTGGCTGCCATCGGACACGAGCCAGGCGCCACGCAGATACTTCACGGCGTATTCCAGGTTCGTCGCCGCATCGAGCAGCCCCTCGGCCGGCCCGGAATAGCCCATGGTCCGCGCCGTCTGCGGGTGGATCTGCATCAGTCCCAGATAGGGCCCGTTCCGCGCCGCCGGGTTGTAGCCGCTTTCCCGCCGCACGACCCGGTGCACCAGGTCGACGGGAACCTCGTGGCGCCGGGCTGCCTGCGCGATCAGCCGGTCGAGCGCCGGCTGCCCCGAATCGAACTCGGGCGCACCGCGCTGCACCTCTGCCCCGCTTCGCCCGCAGGCCACCACGGGAAACGCCAATAACAGCAATGCACCACGTCGGGAAATCATCCGCCACCTGCCATCCGGTCTGCAATCTGGCCGAAGCTTATACACCGCTCGGTCGCGCACAAGACGCCCGGATGCATCTCGGCGGCCATGCGCCGGTCGGTATTGCCATGATGCGGGATCTGCGGTCCTGGCAGGGGCGATAGGACTCGAACCTACGACCCTCGGTTTTGGAGACCGATGCTCTACCAACTGAGCTACACCCCTGCGGACCGTAGGCGGGTGATACTGTGCGCGCGAAGGCGATGCAAGTGAAACCGCGCGCGGTTGTGGCGCTCCGATGCGGCTGCTAGCGTTCGGAAAATCGTGACAAAGACCCATGCCAGGACCGTTCCATCCGCGCCACCTTGCTGCCGCTGTCGCCATGCGGCTTCCCGGTGCGCTGGCGCGGGCAACGGCCCCCTTCGATGCCGCGCCCTGGCGCGCCGTTCCCCTTGAGCGGCTTGGCCCCGCCGCGCAGGTTCCCACCATGCTGAGCGACGAGGAACGCCGGCTCTATTTCTGGCTCGCCGCGCACTGGCTGCGCGGACGCGGGGCGATCGTGGATCTGGGCTGTTTCGCCGGCGGCTCAGACGCAATCCGGGCTGCCGGAAGGCGTGGGACTTCCGGCAACCCGACTGAAGCGCGCCCTCAGGCGAAGGCAAGGATATCCTCGTGCAGCAGCGACTCGGCACCCGGGGCCGTTGCGGCCACATTGGTCGACGCGCTGTCCGAGCCCTCGATCGTCACGGCAAAGGCGACCTCCTGCGTCGGATCCCCGCCCGGCGCCCAGTCGTCATCCCCGTCTTCCGAGGCGAGTTCGAAATTCAGCACGAAGTCGTTCAGGTCGATCTGCTGGATGGTCGAGATGTTGTTGATCCGGGCCGTGTCGTTGCCGTCGACATCGTCCGGGTCCATCGCGACGAAGATGAAGTCGAAATCCACGCCAGGCTCGATTTCCAGCACATGTGGATCCCTTGCGCCAAGATCCGCCGTTTCCGATCCGCTGGCGACCGGCTGGTCCTCGGCATCGAAGATGTCGTTGCCGTTGGTATCCACATAGGCCTCCCAGAGCAGATCCACGGTCCTGATGCCGCCGCCGACCCCGGTGATTTCCAGCGACACACCGCTTACCTGGCTGGCGCTGCCGGTCGTGTCGATCATCAGCGCCTTGAGGCGTTCGACATTGCCGTTGCCGATACCGATGCCGCCCGCATTGTTCGGGTTCACGTCGTCGCTGTTGGTGCCCAGATCGTCCGACGCACTCCCCGCGATGTCGTTGCGGTCGGTGAAGAACTTGCCATCGAACCTGATCGACTCGACGGTCAGCGTCTCCTGCGGGCCGCCCGCCTTGACGCTCGAGAAGTCGAGCGGGTTCGTGACGACGGGGATGTCCTGGTACATCGTGAACTGATAGGCGCCCTCGTCCGTATCAGCCGCCGGATCGATGACCAGCGAATAGAACAGCGCGCCATCGCCATCCTCGCCCCACACCGTCAACAGGCCCGTCGTATCGTCCAGGTTCCAGAACGAGCTGATCGTCGGCCCGGTGACGGTCTGCCCCCCCCGCATGATCGTTACTCCGAACCATCGTTACGCATCCCTTGCGGATCGCGCGTCGCCGCGCTCCGCGATCGGCCTGCCGACCCCGGTCAGGGCCGTGCATGGGAACCGCCAGCTCCACGAGCGGCGCACCCGGCACATGCGTCGGTCTGGAAAGAACGATCCCGCAAAGGCCCCCTCGATGGCCCCCCCGGAACCCCGGCCGAAGCGATCCGGCCCATCCCTGCGCCCCGAAACGCGGACGCCAGCACACGACACAGGCCCGGAACACACCCCTCCGGACACCCACACAATGACCGTCAGACCGGCGGCCAGGGCAGAAAAACCATGATCAAATGAACTCGTTTGGAAATCAAAACACCATCAATTCACGAAATGAAAAAATATAAATACTACAAAATAGAATTTATTTTATCCACATCACTCCTGTAGGAGGGCGATATGTTCCACAAGCGCAAGGATGCGCCCACGGACATATTCTTCCGCATCCGCCGAACCGTAGTACCAGCCCAGCGCCTCGGGCGCCTGGTGGGCATAGCGTCGGCCCCAGGCGGGCATCTCCGTCGTGCCATGCACCCCGGCGGCACCGCTTCCGTCGATGATCCCGTAGACCGCCGCGACCGGGAAAACCCCGCCATTGCCTTTCTGGATCTGGCTCAGGTCGGGCGGAGGCACCGTGAGGAAAGGGGTGATCGTGCCGTTCCCCTTGCCATCGGCCCCGTGGCACTGGGCACAACTGTTCATGAACTCCGCCTGTCCGATCGTCATGTCCTGCGCGGCCAGAACCGTCGGTGCAAGCGAAAGCAGGCACGCCAAACGCAACATGATCCCCATGACCGCCCCTTCCCAGGCTTACGACAGGCGCATGCTTGCCGATCGGCCGGGGGTCCGCATTGAGATCGGTCAATCCGGGACGGTGCTCGCGGGGCTTAGAAAGCCCATTTCAGATGTTCGAAGAACAGCCACGGCAGATCGTCCTCATGTCCATAGACACCGTTGATCTGCATCGTGGTGACATGCAGGTTGAGGATCAGCAGGATCAGGAAATGCGGCCAGGTCATCACAGCCGCGATCCGCTCGGCCGCCTGCGGCAGATACTGCCTCTGCAACGCCAGCACGAGGAAGCCGACGATCACCGAGACGCTGCCGAAGCGCACCACGTCAAAGGCGATCAGGTTCAGCGACAGCGGCGCAAGGATCGCCCCCAGGATGCCCAGCCGCGTCAACGCCCCCGCCTCGACCGGCAGCACCCGCAGGTTGAGCCAGATCAGCCACAGGCTCATCAGCCACAGCGGCAACCCGTCGAAGGCAAGCCATTGCACATGGTCGTCGCCCGCGCGCATCTCGGCCATCACGGCCAGTTGTCCCGCGATGCCGCCCTCGAGGATGGGAAGATGCGGCAGGTCCACGCCAAGCCCGTGCTTCCCGTTCAGATGGGCCTGGAACGCGGCGACGTCGCTCAGCGCCCGCGCGGTTCCCATCTCGATCACCACAAGCGCCGCAAGCGCCGCCAGCAGCGGCGCGGCCGCCGCCATCAGCCTTTGCCGGACCGGCCGGTCAAGACGTGCCAGCCACAGGTCGAGTGCGATCAGAACCCCGAAATAGGGCAGCATGCTTTCATGCACGAACATCGCAACGACGCAGACCCCTACACGAAGCGCAAGACCCGCGCCCGTGGCCGCCGGGCTCAGAAGTGCCGCGACCGTCAACGCGACGAGGATGCCGTCCAGATAGCCCGTCGCGCCGACGAAACTGCGAAAGGCGAAACTGTTGAGCAGCAGGATCAGCAGAAGCGCCGCACCCCGCTCGCCCCAGAGCCGCAGCGCCCCGAAGGCCGCCAGCGAAAACGCCCCGACAAGAGTGACCGCCGCCGTGGCAAGGTGCAGCTCGCCGAGCGTCGCCGTCTCGCCGAAGAACGGGTTGAGCAGCGTGCCCACAAGCCCGCGGCGGATCAGCCCGAATTCATAGTCCCACAAAAGACTTGCCGCCGGATAGGCTACCGGCGGCAAGAGATGTCCAGCGATCGAAAGCGCCAGCGACAGGCAGGCGGCGATGGCAAGGGGGCGGGACGGAAAGTCGGTGCGTGCGTTCATTCCCGCACCCTGCGCCAGCCGCTCCTGCCCCCGCAAGAGCCTATGGCGCGGCCCCGTCGGGTGGCGCCGATCCTGGCCGCGCGATGTGTGCGCGGCCAGGGTCGGGGTTGCCCTTACTCGATGATCTTGGAGACGACGCCGACGCCACCACCGTTGGCGGTTTCCGCGGACGGGCCGGCCTCGAAGATCATTCGATGATCTTCGAGACCACCCCTGCTCCAACCGTGCGGCCGCCTTCGCGGATGGCGAAGCGCAGCTTCTCCTCCATCGCGATCGGCGCGATCAGCTCGACGTTGAACTTCAGGTTGTCCCCGGGCATCACCATCTCGGTCCCCTCGGGAAGCTGAACCGTCCCGGTCACGTCCGTCGTCCGGAAGTAGAACTGCGGACGGTAGTTCGCGAAGAACGGCGTGTGACGGCCACCCTCTTCCTTGGTCAGGATGTAGGCCTCCGCCTCGAACTTCGTGTGCGGCTTCACCGAACCCGGCTTGCACAGCACCTGACCACGCTCCACGCCCTCGCGGTCCACACCGCGCAGCAGCGCGCCGATGTTGTCGCCCGCCTCGCCGCGGTCCAGCAGCTTGCGGAACATCTCGACGCCCGTGCAGGTCGTCTTCTTCGTCGGGCGGATGCCCACGATCTCGATCTCGTCGCCCACGTTGATCACGCCGCGCTCGACACGACCCGTCACGACCGTGCCGCGGCCCGAGATCGAGAACACGTCCTCGATCGGCATCAGGAACGGCTGGTCGATCGGACGCTCGGGCTGCGGGATGTACTCGTCGACCGCCTGCATCAGCGCGCGGATCTGGTTCTCGCCGATCTCGGGATCGCGGTCCTCAAGCGCCGCCAGCGCCGAGCCCGAGATCACCGGAATGTCGTCGCCGGGGAAGTCGTACGAGCTCAACAGCTCGCGCACTTCCATCTCGACCAGTTCCAGCAGTTCCGGGTCGTCCACCTGGTCGACCTTGTTCAGGAACACCACCAGCGCCGGAACGCCGACCTGGCGCGCCAGAAGGATGTGCTCGCGCGTCTGCGGCATCGGGCCGTCGGCCGCGTTCACCACAAGGATCGCGCCGTCCATCTGCGCCGCACCCGTGATCATGTTCTTCACGTAGTCCGCGTGGCCAGGGCAGTCGACATGCGCGTAGTGCCGCGCCGGCGTCTCGTATTCCACATGCGCCGTCGAGATCGTGATCCCGCGCGCCTTCTCCTCGGGCGCCGCGTCGATCTGGTCGTACGCCTTGTACTCGCCGAAATACTTCGTGATCGCCGCCGTCAGAGACGTCTTGCCGTGGTCAACGTGCCCGATCGTCCCGATGTTGCAGTGCGGTTTCGTACGCTCAAACTTTGCCTTTGCCATTCGCCTGTTCCTTGCACCATGCGCGGCCCGTGGCGGGGGCCGGTTTCGATGCGCGCCGCATAGCGGGAAGGGGCGTAAAACTCAACAGGTAATTCCGGCGCCAAAGGCATGCCGGGACAGGGCCCGCGAACCCGGCCGGCACGGTCCGGACGCGGCCTCGGGCGGCCGGTCGACCACGCCCTTGGATCTTCTTCTCCGCCCTGTTCCCGTCGGCGATCCTCCTGCGGCTCCGCTCTGGCCCGATCGCGCCGCTCGGCGCCCTGTCGCGGCCGGCGGGCGCCAACTTGCCGCCTGCCCCGTTCGGGCTGATGCGGCGGCGGGATGGCGGCTGAAGGGGCTGCTTCTTGCCGCCTGCCGGCCCTTGGCGTAAGGGTGCGCGGGACCACAGGCCGAGGGACGCAACAGACATGGCACGCATACTCATCACCTCCGCGCTTCCCTACATCAACGGGATCAAGCACCTGGGCAACCTGGTCGGGTCGCAGCTGCCCTCGGACGTCTATGCCCGCTACCTGCGCCTGCGCGGCCACGAAGTCATGCATATCTGCGCCACCGACGAGCATGGCACCCCGGCCGAGATCGCGGCCGCCAAGGCCGGCAAGCCGGTCGCCGATTACTGCACCGAGATGTGGGCCGCGCAGAAGGCGATGGCCGACGGCTTCGGCCTGGCCTTCGACCATTTCGGCCGCTCTTCGTCCGAGCGCAACCGCAGGTTGACCCAGCATTTCGCGGGCAAGCTGGCCGAGGCCGGGCTGATCCGCGAGGTGACCGAGAAGATGATCTACTCGCCCGCCGACGGCCGCTTCCTGCCCGACCGCTATGTCGAAGGCACCTGCCCCAATTGCGGCTATGACGGCGCGCGCGGCGACCAGTGCGAGAACTGCACCAAGCAGCTCGACTCCACCGACCTGATCGACCCGCGCTCGGCCATCTCGGGCTCCACCGATCTGGAAGTGCGCGAGACCAAGCACCTCTACCTGCGCCAGTCCGCCATGGCGGGGCAACTGGAGGAGTGGATCGACCAGAAGACGGACTGGCCGATCCTGACCACCTCGATCGCGAAGAAATGGCTGCGCGACGGCGACGGGCTGCAGGACCGCTCGATCACCCGCGACCTCGACTGGGGCATCCCGGTACGGAAGGGCGACGCCGACTGGCCAGGCATGGAGGGCAAGGTCTTCTACGTCTGGTTCGACGCGCCCATCGAGTATATCGGCGCCACCGCCGAATGGGCCGACGCGCACGGCCTGGACGACGGCGCGTGGGAACGGTGGTGGCGTACCGACAAGGGTGCCCATGACGTGCGCTACGTCCAGTTCATGGGCAAGGACAATGTCCCCTTCCACACCCTCAGCTTTCCGGCCACGATCCTCGGCTCGGGCGAGCCGTGGAAGCTGGTCGACTACATCAAGTCGTTCAACTACCTGAACTACCAGGGCGGCCAGTTCTCCACCTCCAAGGGGCGCGGCGTGTTCCAGGACCAGGCGCTGGAAATCCTGCCCGCCGACTACTGGCGCTGGTGGCTGATGTCGAACGTGCCCGAGTCGGGCGACAGCGAATTCACCTGGGAAAGCTTCCAGAACGGCGTGAACAAGGACCTGGCCGACGTGCTGGGCAACTTCGTCAGCCGCGTGACCAAGTTCTGCCGCTCCCGCTTCGGAGAGGTGGTGCCAGAAGGCGGCCACTACGGAGAGAGCGAGTCCGCGCTGATCGCGGAACTCGACACCCGCGTCGCCGCCTACCAGGCCGCGCTCGACGGGATCGAGATGCGCAAGGCCGCGGCCGAGTTGCGCGCGATCTGGGTGGCGGGGAACGAATACCTGCAATCGGCCGCACCCTGGGCACTCTACAAGACCGACCCGGAAGGCGCGGCCGCGACCATCCGCTTCGCGCTGAACCTGGTGCGGCTCTACGCGGTGCTCTCCCAGCCTTTCATCCCGGCCGCGGCCGAGCGGCTGCGCGCCGCGCTTGGCCTCGACAGGCTCGATTGGCCCGAGGACATGGCCAACACCCTCAGCGCGCTGGCGCCCGGCCATGCCTTCACCACGCCCGAGATCCTGTTCGGCAAGATCACCGACGAGCAGCGGGCCGAATGGGCGGAACGCTTCGCGGGCCAGCGCTGAGGCCGGACTTGACTTGACGCGGGCGCGGCGCACCATCCTGCGCATGCGCCCGCTTCTCCTTGCCCTTGTCCCGTTCCTTGCCGGCCCCGCCCTCGCGGCCTGCCCGCCAGTGGACGACCGCGCGGACCTGCGGGCGGAACTCCTGACCGGCATCCTGAACGCCGGGTCCGAGGCCGAGGCGCGGCAACTCTCCGACCGGCTCTGGCAGGTCTGGACGACGGCGCCCGACAGCTTCGCGCAATCGCTGCTCGACCGCGGCATGAGCCGGCGCGAGGCCTATGACTTCGCCGCCGCCGAGGAAATCTTCGACGAGCTGATCGCCTACTGCCCCGACTATGTCGAGGGCTACAACCAGCGCGCCTTCATCCGCTTCCTGCGCGAGAATTACGACGGCTCGCTTGCGGATCTCGACGTGGTGCTGGCAGCGGACCCGTTCCACTTCGCGGCACTTTCGGGCCGGGCGCTGAACCTGATGCGGCAGGGCCGGATGGATCTGGGCCAGCAGGCGCTGCGCGACGCCCTGCGGCTGAACCCGTGGCTGCCCGAACGCAACATGCTGATCCCCCAGCCCGGCGACAGGCTGTAGCGTCAGACCAAACGAGCCATCCCCGTTACAGGCAAGCGCCTGACACACGGCGCCAGTGCCTTGCAGGATGCGGCTAGCGCCCCGCGCTGCATCACCGCGCCAACGACAGCTCGTCCAGCCATCCACCGTTACCGGATATGGAAGGGGTCGCAGGCCTGGCCCGCCCATTGCGGCATCGTCCTTGCGTGGTCGCACCTCGCTCGTGATGGAAGCGCGTCGCGTTTCTGCCATCGTTCCGAAACGACATCCGCTCCAAGCCTGCGCGCCCCGGCCGCCGTGACATCGGCCGGGGCAGGACCTGTTCAAGCCGCTAACGGTCTGCCCGCCGGTCCATCAAGCACGGCGCTCAGCCAGCAGCACCCAGACCCAGCCAGCGCCCAGCCAGCATCGCGGCGACGGCCGTAACCCCGGTCAGCGTCATGCCCCAGCCGGTGTCGATCGCGACAATGCTCCAGCTCCAGCCCTTCAGGGTGGACATGTTGGTGAACTCGTAGGTGCCGAAGGCAAGGAACCCCAGCAGCGCGCCGTTCAGGAATGCCAATTCCACCGCCCCCTCGCGCAGGCCCGGCAGGCTGCAGAAATAGAGAACCCCCACGATGTAAAGCAGGTAGAACCCCGCCGCGGCGGCGTAGTTCACATCGGGGCGCAGCATCGCGCCGACATGCCGTTCGAACAGCGGCCGCATCACGTTGGTCAGCCACACGGCGTCGATCGCCAGGAAAACCAGCAGCCCCACCAGATAGGTTCCGACATAGGCCATCGCATGCTCCTTACCTGCCCCGGCCCCACCAGCTAGCACGGGCAGGCGGCGCGGCCAGCACTCACGCGATAAGGCTGCGGTCCGCGCCCGCCGCCTGCGCCGAGATCAGCGCCTGGTCGGCCCGGTCCAGCAGCGTCGCCCGCGTATCCCCCTCGCGCAGCGCGGCACCGCCGAAGCCCACCGACAGCGGCGCCAGGGGCCGCCCGTGGTCCATTCCCGACCAGTCCGCGCAGCGGAACCGTCTTCGCACCTGTTCGGCCAGCAGCAGCCCCGCCGCCGGATCCGCTTCCGGCAGTACGATCCCGAACTTCGCGCCGCCGAAGCGCGCGCCCACCTGCGTGCCCCGAATCTCGCGCGAAAGCTGCTCGGCGAACAGGCGGATCACCCGGTCCGACGTGGTCAATCCGCAATCCCGCGACACCTGGTCCAGCCCGTCGATGCCCGCCATCAACACCGTCAGGCTAAGCCCCCGCTGGCGCGCACGAAAGATCGCGTCGTCCAGATGCTCGTCCAGCATCCGCCGGTTCGGCAGCCCCGTCAGGTAGTCGGTGTTCGACAGCCGCCGCGTCTCGATCAGTTCGCTTCTCAGCTTGGCCACCTGCGCGCGGCTTTTCTCCAGCTGAAGCTGCAAGCGCTGGGTCGCCAGCAACTGGCTCTGGTTCGCCCGGTGCAGTTCGCGGATCACGTCCGTCACCTCGCGCTTCGAGGTGCCCTGCATCAGGCTGTTGCGCGCGGTCCTGAGCGTTCCGGAAAAGGCGCCATGCTCGCGGATGTTCTCGTCCATGGCATCGGTCATCCGCCCGATCGTGCGCTGAAGATCGGCACCGATCGCGCTCAGCGATTCGTCGGCGGCGGTCGGGCAGAGATGGTCATGGTAAAGCGTCGTCAGCCAGTCCGTCCGGATCGCCTGCCCGGTGTTCATCGCCCGGTCCAGCGCCTGGTTCACCGCGGCGCAGGACCGCGCGGCGTAGACATACCACACCTCATAGACCGCGGGCGTCAGCGCCGTGTCATGGGTCTGTGCAAAGCCGATGGCCCGCGCCGCGATCTGGTCGCCCCCGACCTGCGGATAAAGCGAATCGCCGATAAGCTGCGGCCTTGTTTCCGAGTGCATCCGTTCCCCGCCCCTGGTTGACCTGCGCCTGCCTCCGGACATAGCGGCGGGGTGTTTAAGACGCGGTAAAGCCGCCGGCTGAAACCGGCGGCCCTGTCGACGGAAATCGCGAAGGCCTCAGCCGCCCAGGCACCAGCGCATGATCGCCTTCTGGGCATGAAGGCGGTTCTCGGCCTCGTCGAAGATGACCGAATTCGGCCCGTCCATCACCTCCGATGTGGCCTCCTCGCCGCGATGCGCCGGCAGGCAATGCATGAACAGCGCCCGGTTGCCATTGGCCTCCATCAGCTCGCGGTTCACCTGGTAGGGGCGCAGCAGGTTGTGCCGCCGCTCGCGCGCGCTCTGGGCGTCGTGCATCGAGATCCATGTGTCGGTCACGATCAGGTCCGCGCCATCCACCGCCCTGGCCGGGTCCCGCTCGATCCGCACGGTCGCGCCCTTTTCCCGCGCGAAGGCCACCGCCTCGGCGCCGGGATCCAGCACCTGCGGCCCGGAAAAGGTCATGTCGAAGCCGAACTGCCCGGCCGCATGCAGGAAGCTGGCGCAGACATTGTTGCCGTCGCCGCACCACACCACCTTTTTCCCCGAGATCGGCCCGCGATGCTCCTCGAAGGTCAGGATGTCGGCCATGATCTGGCAGGGATGGCTTGCGTTGGTCAGCCCGTTGATGACCGGCACCGTCGCGTGCTCGGCCAGTTCCTGCAACGTCGCCTCCTCGAAGGTGCGGATCATGATCATGTCGACATAGCGCGACAGCACCCGCGCCGTGTCGGCGATGGTCTCGCCATGACCCAGCTGCATCTCCGAGCCGGTCAGCACCAGCGTGGCGCCGCCCATCTGGCGCACGCCCACGTCGAAGGACACGCGCGTCCGGGTCGAGGGCTTCTCGAAGATCAGCGCGACCATGCGCCCCGCCAGCGGCTGCGCGTCGTCCGGCGCGCCCTTGGGCCGCCCGGTGCGCGCGGTCTTCATCGCGCGCGCATCGTCGATGATGGCGCGCAACTCGGCCGGGTCGGTGGTGTGGATGTCGAGGAAATGTCTCATGCAGCCCCCTCCAGCGCGGTCGCGGCGGCATCCAGCCGGTGCAGCGCCTCGTCCACCTCTGCCTCGGTCAGGTTCAGCGGCGGCAGGATCCGCACCACGTTGTCGCCGCCGGGCACGGTCAGCACATGCTGGCCATAGCCCGCGTTCACCACGTCGGTGTTGGTGCGGACGCATTTCAGCCCCAGCATCAGCCCCTCGCCGCGCACGCTCTCGAACACGGTGGGATGAGACGCGACCAGCCCCTCCAGCCCCTGCCGCAGGCGCCCCGCGGTACGGCTGACATTGTCGAGAAAGCCGTCCTCCAGCATCACGTTCATCACCTCGATGCCGACGGCGCAGGCCAGCGGGTTGCCGCCATAGGTGGTCCCGTGGGTGCCGGCGGTCATGCCCAGCGCAGCCTTTTCGGTGGCAAGGCAGGCGCCCAGCGGAAAGCCCCCGCCGATGCCCTTGGCCACCGCCATGATGTCGGGGGCGACGCCCGCCCATTCATGCGCGAACAGCTTGCCGGTGCGGCCCATGCCGCACTGGATCTCGTCCATGATCAGCAGGATGCCCTTCTCGTCGCACAGCTTGCGCAGCCCTTGCAGGCAGTGCCGCGGCACCGGGCGGATGCCGCCCTCGCCCTGCACCGGCTCGACGATGATGGCGGCCGTCTCCTCGGTGATGGCGGCATGCAGCGCGTCGTGATCGCCAAAGGGCACATGGTCGAAGCCGGGCAGCAGCGGCCCGAAGCCCTTGGTCAGCTTTTCCGACCCCGCGGCCGAGATCATCGCGATGGTCCGCCCGTGGAACGAGCCCTCGAAGGCGATCATCCGATGCCGCTGCGGCTCGCCCTTCGCGTGCCAGTACTTGCGCGCCATCTTCACGGCGCATTCCATCGACTCGGTGCCCGAGTTGGTGAAGAAGACGGTGTCGGCAAAGGTGTTCTCGACCAATAGCTCCGCCAGCGCCTCCTGGTTGGGCACGCGGTACAGGTTCGAGGTGTGCCACAGTCGTCGTGCCTGGGCCTCCAGCGCGGCCACGAGCCGGGGGTTCGCATGGCCGAGGGCGACGACGGCGATGCCGGCCCCCATGTCCAGATAGCGCTCACCGGTCTCGGAAATCAGCCAGGGGCCCTCGCCTTCCACGAAGGAAAGCGGTGCCCGTGCATAGGTCGGCAGGACGGGCGAAATCACGACGACTGCTCCTTTGTCTGAGGGGTCCGGGGCGATCCCGGACGGTCTGGAAAATATCCGGGGAAATCCCCCCGGACAGGTCAATGCAATGCGCCCCGGAGCCGCTTCCGCGGAGCCGGGGCGCGCATCCTTGATGGCGCAAAGCCCCAGATGTGTCAATTCGCCCCGGCATAGGCAGCCGCGCGCGAATCCGCTAGCGTCTGTGCCGGATCAAAGATGCAGGATGGACCCATGCGCAGCCCCTTGCCCCGTGCCCTCGCCCTTGCGGCGCTGATCGCCGCCCCACTCGCAGCCCAGGAGCCGACCGCCGCCGACCCCACGGCCGAACCCCCGGCCGAGGGCCAGGCCGAGGCGCCGGTCGAAGCCGCCCCGCCGCCCCCCGACTACAACGGCAGCGCCAGCGGCGCGCTTTCGGGCGCCGCCTTCAGCACCCAGGTGGTCTGCGAGGGCTTCGGTAGCGGCGGCCCCGTCACCGTCAAAAGCGACCCCGGCGCCCCGTCGGGCGAGGACGGCAATGGCGACGGCACCATAGTGGACGTGCAGGCCGATCCCTCGGGCAGCATCTCGTTCACCCTGCTTGCGGGCAGCAACAAGATCAGCCTGTCCGACAGCGGCGCCACCGTCACCGGCGCGGGCCTTGCCTATGGCATGACCATGACCTTCGTGGGCGGCGACGAGGAACGGGTCGACCTCACCGTCACCTGCAACTGAGCCCTCAGGGCTTCAACCGGTAGCCCGAACGGAACCAGGACCAGGCCCAGAACCCGAGGGCCAGGTCCACCACGACCAGCACCCCAAGGCCGAAGGCCGGCGCCGTATCCGAGACGCCGATCACCCCGTAGCGGATCCCGTCGATCATGTAGAAGAACGGGTTGGCGTGGCTGATCGCCTGCATCCAGCCCGGCAGCACGCTGATCGAATAGAAGGTGCCCGAC
The DNA here is from genome assembly GCF_013093415.1 of Halovulum dunhuangense. Lineage (NCBI taxonomy): Bacteria > Pseudomonadati > Pseudomonadota > Alphaproteobacteria > Rhodobacterales > Paracoccaceae > Halovulum > Halovulum dunhuangense. The sequence continues at coordinate 965,509 of NZ_JABFBC010000001.1, read as the reverse complement.
AGGAAACTGAGCGGCGTCACCACGAAATTGGTGATCGCCGACATGTGGTCGAACTTGTCGGCCACGATCGCGGCAAGGATCCCCACCAGCGCCATGAAGGCGCTGCCACCCAGCACGAAACCCAGCGCCCAGAGCGGATGCGCGATGCCGAGCCCGATCACCGGGAAGATCGCCACCGCCACGCCAAGGGCCACGAACAGCCCCCGCGCGATGCCGCCCACCGCGTAGCCGACGGTCAGTTCCACCGGGCTCAGCGGCGGCATCAGCGTGTCCACGATGTTGCCCTGGATCTTGCTCACCAGCAGCGACGACGAGGTGTTGGCAAAGGCGTTCTGGATCACCGTCATCATCAGGATGCCGGGGGCCAGGAAATGGATGAACTCGGTATCCGCCTGCCCGCCCGAACGCGCCGCCAGCGCCAGCGAGAAGACGACCATGAACAGAGCAGCGGTGGCCACGGGGGCCAGCAGCGTCTGCAGCCAGACATTGCTGAAACGCAGCACCTCGCGCAGGATCAGCGTCCACAGCCCCAGCAGGTTGAACCGGCCGAAGCGGCGTTCTCCCATCGGGCGGGCGTCGGTCGGATGCGTCATGCGGGGCCTCCTCTGACTTTCTGGCGGGATCTGCGAAACTTTACCGGGCCCGCTTGTAACGGCCTGAGCAGCGCTTACAATAGGGCCGGTCATCACGCTCCCTGCCGTTCGGCGGGGCCGTGCGTGTTTGCCCCTGAATGATGGCGGAGTTTGCGATGTCCTGGACCGATGAGCGCGTGGAAATCCTCAAGGCGATGTGGACCGAAGGCAAGTCCGCCTCCCAGATCGCCAAGGAACTGGGCGGCGTGACCCGCAACGCCGTCATCGGCAAGGTCCACCGCCTCGGCCTGTCGAACCGCACCCCCGCCCCGGCGCCGAAGCCCGCCGAGGAACCCGTGGCCCGCCCGGCCGAGGCCGCGAAGCCGCGCACCGCCAATCCCGGACCCGCGCGCGAACCCGCCGCCGCGAAAGAACAGGCCACCCCCCATCCCGCGCCGAAGCCCGCGCCGGTGGCCGCCAAGGATCCCGCCCCGCGCGCGGCGAAGCCCGTCGCCGTCGCCGGCCAGCCGCTGCCGCCGCAGCCCAGCCAGTCCGAGATTTCCGAGGAAACCCGCGCCAATCTCGCCGCGCTCGAAAAGCGCGCGCGCAAGCTGACGCTGATGCAGCTGACCGAGCGTACCTGCAAATGGCCGATCGGCGACCCCGCGACCGAGGATTTCTGGTTCTGCGGCCACCCGACCCAGCCCGGCAAGCCCTATTGCGAGACCCATGTCTCGGTCGCGCTTCAGCCGATGTCCAGCCGCCGCGACCGCCGCGCCAGCCGGTAAGGGGCCCGGCGACCGCCGCCAGCGAAAGCCCGCCAGCCGATGATCGCCTTCGACAACAGCTACGCCCGCCTTCCCGACCGCTTCCACGCGCGGCTGGATCCGACGCCCGTGGCACGGCCCGGCCTGATCCGCGTGAACCAGGCGCTCGCCCGCGATCTCGGCATCGACCCTGCCGCGCTGGAAAGCCCCGAGGGCGTGGCGGTCCTTGCCGGCAACCGCGTGCCGGACGGCGCCGAACCGCTGGCCATGGCCTATGCCGGGCACCAGTTCGGCGGCTGGGTGCCGCAGCTGGGCGACGGCCGCGCGATCCTGCTGGGCGAGGTGACCGCTACGGACGGCCAGCGCCGCGACATCCAGCTCAAGGGCGCGGGCCGCACGCCCTTTTCGCGCATGGGCGACGGGCGCGCCTGGCTTGGGCCGGTGCTGCGCGAATACCTCGTCTCCGAGGCGATGGCGGCCCTGGGCGTGCCCACCACCCGCGCGCTTGCCGCCGTCACCACCGGCGAGACGGTCCTGCGCGAGACGCCGCTCCCCGGTGCGGTGCTGACCCGGGTGGCCGCCAGCCATATCCGCGTCGGCACCTTTCAGTATTTCGCCGCCCGCAACGACATCGACGGCCTGCGGCTGCTGGCCGACATGGTCATCGCCCGCCACTATCCCGACCTGACCGCGACGCCCGGGCCCTACGCCGCGCTGCTCGACGCGATCATCGGCCGTCAGGCGCGGCTGGTCGCCCAGTGGATGGGGACGGGCTTCATCCACGGGGTGATGAACACCGACAACATGGCCGTCTCGGGCGAGACGATCGACTACGGCCCCTGCGCCTTCATGGACGGGTTCGACCCCGACAAGGTGTTCAGCTCGATCGACCGCGGCGGGCGCTATGCCTATTCCAACCAGCCGCACCTCGCGCAATGGAACCTGGCGCAACTCGCCTCGGCCCTGCTGCCGCTGATGAACCCCGACGACCGCGAAGCCGCCGTCCCCGCCGCGCAGGCGCTTGTGGACGGCTTCACCGACCGCTTCCGCGCCGAATGGCTGGCCGTCTTCCGCGCCAAGATCGGGCTGGGCGATCGCGTGGAACCCGAGGACGAGGCGCTGATCGCCCGGCTCCTGACCGCGATGGCCGAGGCAGGCGCAGACTTCACCGCCACCTTCCGCGCGCTGGGCGAGGGGACGCCCCTGCCCGCGGCCCTTGCCGGCTGGCACGCCGACTGGACCGCCCGCCTTTCCCGCGAGGGCGCGACGCCGGAAAGCCGCGCCGCCGCCATGAACCGCGTGAACCCCGCGATCATCCCGCGCAACCATCTGGTGGAGCAGGTCATCGCATCCGCCGTCGAAGGCGATTTCGCCCCCTTCCACGCCATGACCGTGGCGCTGGAACGCCCCTTCGACGCGGCCCCCGACAGCGCCTACCGCACAGCACCCCTTCCCGCGCAGGAAGTCGCCCGCACCTTCTGCGGGACCTGAGGGGCTCAGCCCGCGCTGTAGGTCTCGTCCAGCGCGTAGCCGCTCGCGCGCACGGTACGGATCGGATCCCGCTCCTTGCCGCGGTTCAGCGCCTTGCGCAGCCGGCCCACATGCACGTCCACGGTGCGGATCTCGACATAGACATCCGTGCCCCAGACCCGGTCCAGCAGCTGCTCGCGGCTGAACACGCGCCCCGGACGGCTCATCAGCACGTCCAGCAGGCGGAACTCCGTCGGCCCCAGATGCACGTCGCGCCCGGCCCGCCGCACCCGCCGCGTTTCCCGGTCCAGCGTGATGTCGGCGAATACCGCCACGTCGCCCGCGATGGTGGGCCGCGTCCGCCGCAGCACCGCGCGCATCCGCGCCACCAGTTCCGACATCGAGAAGGGCTTGGTCACATAGTCGTCCGCCCCCAGCTCCAGCCCGCGGATGCGGTCCTCCTCCTCGCCGCGGGCGGTCAGCATGATCACCGGAATGTCCCGGGTCGAGACCTGCGCCCGCAGCTGGCGGCAGATTTCCACCCCCGAGACGTTGGGCAGCATCCAGTCCAGCAGGATCAGGTCCGGCTTTTCCTCGTCCACCGCGATCAGCGCGTCGTCGCCATCCGCCGCCAGGGCCACGTCGAAGCCCTCCTTGCCCAGGTTGTAGCTGAGCAGGTGGCTGATCGCGTCCTCATCCTCGACAACAAGCACCTTTGCGCACATGACGCGGTCACTCCTCAATCGTCATCAAGGCCGAGCGGCTCGCCCTTGGGACGCTCGTCGCCCAGGGGCTCACCCTCGACGATGTAATGGATCATCTCGGAAATATGGGTGGTATGGTCGCCGATCCGTTCCAGGTTCTTGGCGATGAACAGCATCTGCGAGCCGGCGGTGATCGTCCGGCTGTCTTCCATCATGTAGGTGACGACCTCGCGGAACAGGGCGTTGTACATCTCGTCGATGTCCACGTCCTTCTGCCAGACCGCAACCGCCGCCTGGGTGTCGCGCGCGCTGTAGGCGTTCAGCACCTCCGACAGCTGCGCCTGGGTCGCCCGGCCCATCCGCAGGATCGAGCTGGTCACCTTGACCGATCCGTTCTTCTTGAAGCTGCGCGTCCGCTTGGCGATGTTCTTCGCCAGGTCGCCGATCCGCTCCAGCGTGGTGGCGATCTTCAGGGCCGAGATCAGCACCCGCAGGTCCTGCGCCATCGGCTGGCGCAACGCGATCAACTGGGTGGCGGCCTCCTCGACCTCCATCTCCAGCTGGTCCAGCTTCTTGTCGCGAAGGATGACCTTTTCCGCCAGCGCGTCGTCGCGCTTCTCGACCGCGTCCAGCGCATTGGCCAGAAGTTCCTCGGCCAGCCCGCCCATCTCGGCGATGCGGGCCTGGATCAGCATCAGGTCATGGTCAAAGGCCGATACGATGTGCTTGCCGGAAGAATATTCGCTTGCCATCTCTGCCTCCCTCAGCCGAACCGGCCGGTGATGTAGTCCTGCGTCCGCTGATCCTCGGGATTGGTGAAGATCTTGGGCGTGTCGCCGTATTCCACGATATGGCCCAGGTGGAAAAAGGCGGTCTTCTGGCTGACGCGCGCGGCCTGCTGCATCGAGTGGGTCACGATCACCACCGAAAAGCTTTCCCGCAACTCGTCGATCAGCTCCTCGACCTGCGCCGTCGCGATCGGATCGAGCGCCGAGCAGGGCTCGTCCATCAACAGCACCTCGGGCCCGGTCGCCACCGCCCGCGCGATGCACAACCGCTGCTGCTGGCCGCCCGACAGCCCCGTGCCGGGCGCGTCCAGCCGGTCCTTGACCTCGTTCCACAGCGCCGCGCGGCGCAGCGACTTCTCCACCAGCTCGTCCATCTCGGCCTTGTTGCTCACCAGCCCGTGGATCTTCGGCCCATAAGCCACGTTGTCATAGATCGACTTCGGGAACGGGTTGGGCTTCTGGAACACCATCCCCACCTTGGCGCGCAGCTGCACCGGGTCCACCCGCCGGTCATAGATGTCCTGCCCATCGAGCGTGATGCGCCCGGTCACCCGGCAGATGTCGATGGTGTCGTTCATCCGGTTCAGGCAGCGCAGGAAGGTGGACTTGCCACAGCCCGACGGCCCGATGAACGCGGTCACCGTGTTGTCCAGTATATCGACATCGACGCCCTTGATGGCCTCGTTGTCGCCATAGAAGACATGGATGTCCTCGGCCTTCATCTTCACGTCGCGGTGGTTGAGGCCGTGCTCGCTCATGCGCATGCTCGTCATTTGTTTCTCCATTATCTCAACTCACCAACGCCGTTCAAAACGATTTCGCAGGAAGATAGCCAACGCGTTCATGACGACCAGGAAGCCCAGCAGAACGAGAATGGCTGCGGATGTGCGGCTGACAAAGCCCCGCTCCGGGCTGTCGGCCCAGATGAAGATCTGGGTCGGAAGCGCGGTCGCGGAATCGAAGGGTGTGGCGGGGGCGGAGGTGATGAAGGAATTCATCCCGATCAGCAGCAGCGGTGCGGTTTCGCCCAGCGCCTGCGCCAGCCCGATGATCGTGCCGGTCAGGATGCCGGGCATCGCCAGCGGCAGCACATGCCCGAAGACCACCTGCTGCTTCGAGGCACCGACGCCCAGCGCCGCCTCGCGGATCGACGGCGGCACCGCCTTCAGCGCCGCGCGGGTCGCGATGATGATCGTGGGCAGCGTCATCAGCGCCAGCGTCAGGCCGCCCACGAAAGGCGCGGATCGCGGCAGGCCGAACCAGTTGAGGAACACGGCCAGCGCCAGCAGGCCGAACACCACCGACGGAACCGCCGCAAGGTTGTTGATGTTGATCTCGACCAGGTCGCTGAACCTGTTCTTCGGTGCGAACTCCTCCAGATAGATCGCAGCCCCGATCCCCACCGGGAACGACAGCAGAAAACAGACCATCAGCGCGTAGAACGAGCCGATCAGCGCGCCCTTCAGGCCCGCAAGCTCGGGAAAGCGCGAGTCGGCGTTCACGAACAGGGCCGTGTTGAACGGCCGGCTCACCGCGCCATCCGCCTTGAGCTGGTCGAACCACGCGATCTGCGCGTCATTCAGACGGCGGTTCGCCTCTGGCGTGTCCCGGTCGATAAGCCCCTTCTCCAGCAGGTCGTAGGGATCCGACACCGGAACCTTCAGGCTGATGGTCTGCCCGATCAGCTCGGGGCTGTCCTCGACCGTATCGCGGATGGTGAACTGGGCCCCGTTGCTCAGGATGTCCCCCAGCGCGCGGATGTCCCGCGGCTCGGTCACGTCGGGGAACCGGGCGGTCAGCGTGTTCTGGATGATGGTGCGATAGTTGCCGCGCGCGGCATTCTCCGGGCTGATCAGCTCCGGATCCAGGTACACGTCCAGCGTCACATGCGTCTGCCGAAAGGCCGAGGCCCCGGTGCTCAGCAGCGATGCGACCAGGATGAACAGCATCAGGAACGCCACGGTGATCGACCCGATCCCCATGACCTGCAACCAGAGCTGCTTCTTCTTCCGTTTCTTCAGCCGCGCATCAGATGCGGCGTTGGACCAGTCGAACCGGTCGGCGGAGATATCGGTCATGCCGCGCCCCTCAGTCGTAGATTTCGCGGTACTTGCGCACGATGCGCAGCGCCAGGATGTTGATGCCCAGTGTCACCAGGAACAGCATCATTCCGAGTGCGAATGCAGCCAGTGTCTTGGGGTTGTCGAAAGCGGTGTCGCCGATCAGCAGGGTCACGATCTGCACGGTCACCGTGGTCACGCTGTCCAGCGGGTTCACGGTCATCTTGGCGATCAGCCCCGCCGCCATCACCACGATCATCGTCTCGCCGATGGCGCGGCTCACGGCCAGCAGGACGCCGCCCACGATCCCGGGGATCGCCGCCGGGAACATGACGTTCAGGACCGTCTCGGCCGGGGTCGCCCCCAGCGCCAGCGCCCCGTCGCGCAGGCTGCGCGGCACCGCGCTCAGCGCGTCATCGGCAAAGGACGAGATGAACGGGATCAGCATGATCCCCATGACCCCGCCCGCCGCCAGCGCGGTGTTGGGCGACACGTCCAGTCCCAGCGACTGCCCGAAGGACCGGATCGCGGGCGCTACGACCAGGATCGCGAAGAAGCCGTAGACCACGGTCGGCACGCCGGCCAGGATCTCCAGCACCGGCTTCACGACCGCGCGCACCCGGCGCGAGGCGAATTCGTTCAGGTAGATCGCCGACATCAGGCCGATGGGCACGGCCACGATCAGCGCGACCGCCGTGATCACCAGCGTGCCCAGGAACACCGGCAACCAGCCGAAAGCGCCCTCCGCCGCGATCTGATCCTCGCGGATCGGGATCTGCGGCTCCCAGTTGACGCCGAACAGGAAATCCACGACCGGGACCATCTGGAAGAAGCGGTAGGTCTCGAACACCAGCGACACGACGATGCCGACGGTGACGAAGATCGCCACGACGGCACAGGCCATCATCATCTTGTAGACGATGGATTCGACGCTCTGGCGGGCGCGGAAATCCGCGTCCACCCGGCGACGCGCAAACAGCATCGCGCCGATGGCGATCACGGCGACCATCGCCACCATCAGGTAGCGGGCCGTCTGGTTCATCGCGACCAGCCGCTCGGCGGCGTCCAGCTTCCACGGCTCGGGCTCGCCGAAGATGCGGCCACCGGCGATCGACTTGATCTCCGACAGGATCAGCTGCGTCTCGCCGATGCCCAGGCCGTCAAGCGTGCCCGACGGCAGGCCCGCCATCACCAGCCGATCGACCACGGGCCCCTGGAACAGCAGGAAGACGACCAGGAAAACGAAGGACGGGACCGCAACCAGCAGCCCCGAATACATGCCGTGAAACCCGCTCAGCGAATGCAGTCGCGCCCCGCCGCTGCGCAACGACTGGGCGGCGCGCAGGTTCAGCACATAGCCCAGGATCGCTGCGGCAAGAAGAAGAACGAAGGCTATCAGCGTCATGTGGTTTCCCGTTCGCAAAAGGCGCCGCCCGCGGGTACGGGCGGCGCCATCGTTACGCCTTTGGCGGTATTACTTGGCTTCCATGGTCGCACCGGCCAGCACGGCCTCGCGCAGGGCGGTCCGCTGATCGTCGGGCAGCGACACCAGACCGCGCTCGGCCAGGTAGCCGGTCGGGGAAAGCGCCGCTTCCGACATGTACTCCTCGACGAACTCCTGCATGTTCGGGATCACGCCGCGGTGCGCGTTCTTGATGTAGAAGTACAGCGGGCGCGAGATCGGGTACGAGAAGTCGCCGATCGTATCGACCGACGGCTCGACCCCGTTGATGTTGACCGCCTTCAGCGTGTCGAGGTTCTCGTAGAGGAACGAGTAGCCGAAGATGCCGACGGCGTTCGCGTCCGCGTTCAGGCGCTGAACGATCAGGTTGTCGTTCTCGCCGGCCTCGACGAACGGGCCGTCGGTGCGCATGCGCGAGCAGTTTTCCTCGACCCAGTCGCCATCGAAGCCGCCGTTCTGCACGAACTCCAGCTCTTCACAACCGGCATGCATCGCCAGTTCGACGAACGCGTCGCGGGTGCCCGAGGTCGGCGGCGGGCCGTAGGCCAGGATTTCCACGTCGGGCAGGTCGGGGTTGATTTCCGACCAGCGGGTGTAGGGGTTGTCGGCCCACTCGCCGTTCACGGGAACCTGCGCCGCCAGGGCCAGGTACACTTCCGAAAGGGTCAGGTTCCAGTCGTTCTCGCTGGAACGCGACACGGCCATCGACAGGCCGTCATAGCCGATCAGCGCCTCGGTGATGTCGGTCACGCCGTTCTCGACACACAGGGCATATTCGCTGGAGGTCATCGCGCGCGACGCACCGGTGATGTCCGCATGGCTCTCGCCGATGCCACCGCAGAAGATCTGCATGCCGCCACCGGTGCCGGTCGACTCGACGATCGGCGCGGGCGCGCCGGACTGGTTGGCGAACTCTTCGGCAACGGCCTGGGAGTAGGGGAACACCGTCGAGGAACCGACGACGCGAACCTGCTCGCGGGACTGCGCGTTGGCAGAGGCGGCGATGATGGCGCCGCAGGCGGCAAGGATCAGGGTGTTGGTGTGCTTCACTGTAGTCTCCCGGAATACCTGGGGTTTCGACTGTACGGGGGTGATCCCCCGTCGCGGCGCAACCTAGGCTCTGCCCGTGAGGCTTTTATTGCAGTTTCACGACAGTATTATGACGCCCTAACCCTTTGATCTGAAACGACCCCCACGGGAATCTCCGGGTTTGTGACGTCTTCCGCCACGCGCGGGATCCAGATTGTGAAGCGACTCCCCTCGCCCAGGCGCGACTTCACGTCCAGCGCGCCGCCGTGTCGTTGCAGGATATGCTTGGTGATCGCCAGCCCCAGCCCGGTGCCGCCCAGTTTCTTGCTCTTTCCGGGGTTCACCCGGTAGAATCGCTCGGTCAGGCGCGGGATGTGCTCGCGCGCGATCCCCGGGCCGTCGTCGATCACCGAAATCCCCAGGCAGCCCGGATAGCGGGCGTCGGGCTCGGCCTCTGACACCCGCACCTTCTGCCCGCTGCCGGAATACTTGATCGCGTTGTCCACCAGGTTGACCATGACCTGCGCGATCTGGTCCCGGTCGCCCAGCACCTGCGGGTTGCCCGGACCGCGCGGCAGCTCGATCTGGAGGATCACGTCGTTCTGGCTGGCCTGCGGGAACAGCGCCGCCGCCGCGTCCGCCGCGATCCCGAACAGGTCCACCCGCTCCTCGGGACGGACATGCGCGTCCATCTCGATCCGGCTCAGCGACATCAGGTCGTCGACCAGCCGCTGCATCCGCGTCGCCTGCGCCCGCATGATGCCCAGGAACATCTCCCGCGCCTCCGGGTCGTCCCTGGCATGGCCCTGCAACGTCTCGATGTAGCCCAGGATCGAGGCCAGCGGCGTGCGCAGCTCGTGGCTTGCATTGGCGACGAAGTCGGACCGCATCTCCAGCATCGCCTTGTCGCGGGTGCGGTCCTCTATCTGCACGATCACCTGGTCCAGATCGCCGAACTCGTCCACCGCGCCCGCCGGCAGGAACCGCGCCTTGGCCTCGAACAGGCGCTCGGGCTTGCCCATCATGGAAAAGGTGAATTCCTGGTCGCGCCGCTCGCCCAGCGCGCTTTCCACCGCATCGACGAAGGCGGGGGTGCGGATCATCGCCGAGAAATGCGCCCCCGGCCGCGCCTTGGGCAGCAGGCTCTGCGCCGCCGGGTTGGCATAGCTCAGCACCCGGTCGGCGGAAATCACTATAAGCGGCGCCGGCATCCGGTTCAGCAGCGTGCGCCCGAAGCCCACCGGCAGCGCCGGGCTCAGGCCGGGCGGCAGCGCCGGCTGCGGCTCGGGCGTGGCCGCGGGCCGCCGCCCGCCCGCCAGCAACGCCAGCATCCCCGCACCCGCCAGCACGAAGACCTGGCCCCAGGCGCTCAGCCCCATTGCGGGCGCCGCCAGCACCACCACGACGGCCGCCAGGAAGAACCCGCCAAGCTGCATCTGCACGCGCGACACCAGATCCTCCCTTGCGCCCGCTTCAAAACATCCGGCTATCATTCGAATGTGACCGTTTGACGAAGGATTGCCTTTGTCCGCCCGATATATATGTGTGACGCAGCCCAAACCGAAGCGGCACCTCATGATACGCTACAACCTCACCTGCGCCGAGGGGCATGAGTTCGAAAGCTGGTTCTCCTCCAGCGGCGATTACGACCGGCTGGAAAAGTCCGGCGTGCTGGCCTGCGCCGTCTGCGGCAGCCCGCGCGTGACCAAGGCGCTGATGGCCCCCCGCGTCACCACCTCGGAGGATGCGGCCGCCCGCCCCCTCAGCGCCCCCGCCAGCCCCGCCGAACAGGCCCTGCGCGCCCTGCGCGAAAAGCTCGAGCGCGAGGCCGAGGATGTCGGCCGCGACTTCGCCCGCGAGGCCCGCGCCATCCATGCCGGCGACGCCCCCGAACGCCCCATCTACGGCGAGGCCCGCGCCGAGGAGGCCCGCGCCCTTCTCGAGGACGGCATCCCCGTGGCCCCACTGCCCTGGCGCAGCCGCCGCTCGGACTGATCCGCCCCCCGACCGCTTGAACATCGCCGCCGCTTGCAGCGCCCCTGCGCGCCGCGTATGAAGCGGGCGCTGTTTTTGCATTGCGGAGCGCGACATGCCCCGGCTGGTAATGAAATTCGGCGGCACCTCCGTCGCCGATCTTGCGCGGATCGAAGCCGCCGCAGAGCGCGTCAAGCGCGAGGTCGAACGCGGCTATGACGTGGCCGTCGTGGTCTCGGCCATGTCCGGCAAGACCAACGAACTGGTCGGCTGGGTCCGCCAGACCTCCGCGCTCTACGATGCGCGCGAATACGACGCCGTCGTGTCCTCGGGCGAGAACGTGACCGCGGGCCTGATGGCGCTCAGGCTTCAGGCCATGGGCATCGACGCGCGCTCCTGGCAGGGCTGGCAGGTGCCGGTGCGCACCACCTCCGCCCACGGCGCCGCCCGGATCGAGGCGATCGAGACCGCGGCCCTCGACGCCAGGTTCGCCGACGGTGTCAAGGTCGCCGTGATCGCCGGCTTCCAGGGCCTCAGCCCCGAGAACCGAATCACCACGCTGGGCCGCGGCGGGTCGGACACGACCGCCGTCGCCTTCGCCGCCGCGCTGAACGCGGAACGCTGCGACATCTACACCGACGTGGACGGGGTCTACACCACCGACCCGCGGATCGAGTCGAAGGCGCGCAAGCTCGACAAGATCGCCTACGAGGAAATGCTCGAACTGGCCTCGCTGGGCGCCAAGGTGCTCCAGACCCGCTCGGTCGAGCTTGCGATGCGCTACAAGGTCAGGCTGCAGGTCCTGTCGAGCTTCGAGGACAAGCCCGGCACGCTGGTCTGCGATGAGGAGGAAATCATGGAAAGCAAAGTGGTGTCCGGTGTCGCCTTCCAGCGCGACGAGGCAAAGCTCACCCTGGTCTCGGTCGCCGACCGTCCGGGCATCGCCGCCGCCATCTTCGGCCCGCTGGCCGAGGCCGGCGTGAACGTCGACATGATCGTGCAGAACATCTCCGAAGAGGGTCGCACCGACATGACCTTCTCCTGCCCGGTGGACGACGTGCTGCGCGCCCAGACCGCGCTGGAGGCGGCCCGCGACAGCGGCGCCTTCGAATACCAGGAACTGGTGGTCGATACCGGCGTGGCCAAGGTCTCCATCGTCGGCATCGGCATGCGCAGCCATGCCGGCGTCGCGCAGAAGATGTTCCGCGCGCTGGCCGACGAGGGCGTGAACATCAAGGTCATCACCACGTCCGAGATCAAGGTCTCCGTCCTGATCGACCGCAAATATCTGGAGCTTGCCGTCCAGGCGCTGCATGATGCGTTCGAACTGGAAAAAGCGACCTGACGGGAGAGTTGATGCCCTATTCCCAGGCGGTCGAAAGCCGCGTCCTGCTCAAGCGCCTGCGCGACACCCTGGCCGAGGCGGGCGCGGGGCAGGAACGGCTCGACCGCATCACGCAGCTCGTCTCCTCCTCCCTCGCGGCCGAGGTGTGCTCGATCTACCTGCGCCTGCCCGACGACACGCTGGAGCTTTGCGCCACCACCGGCCTGAACCCCGTCGCCGTGCACCAGACCCGGATGCGCGTGCGCGAGGGCCTTGTCGGCCGCATCGCCGACACCGCGGAACCGGTCAACACCGACAACGCCCCCCAGACCCGCGGCTTCCAGTATTTCCCCGAGACCGGCGAAGAGATCTTCGCCTCCTTCCTCGGCGTGCCGATCCAGCGCCTGGGCGAGGTGCTGGGCGTGCTTGTCATCCAGAACCAGAACCCCCGCGTCTACACCGAGGACGAGGTCCACGGCCTCGAGGTGGTGGCCATGGTCATCGCCGAGATGGCCGAGCTTGGCGCCTTTACCGGCACCTCGCCCACCGACCCGCCCGCGCCCCATCGCGGCCCCTTCCACACCCGCGGCCTGATCGGCCAGGAAGGCGTGGCCGAGGGGACCGTGCTGCTGCACGATCCGCAGGTGGTCATCGCGAACCCGGTCGCCGACGACCCCACCGCCGAACACGCCCGCCTGTCCGACGCCCTCGAACGCCTCCGCTCCGAGGTGGACGAGATGCTGGCCGCCGACAACCTCATGTCCGACGGCGAACACCGCGAGGTGCTGAACGCCTGGCGCATGTTCGCCCATGACAAGGGCTGGGTCCGCCGGATGGAGGCCAGCATCGACGCCGGCCTCGCCGCCGAGGTCGCGGTCGAGCGCGAACAGTCAGAGACCCGCACCCGCATGGCCCGCGTGGCCGACCCCTACCTGCGCGAACGGCTGCACGATCTGGACGACCTGTCGAACCGCCTGCTGCGGCTTCTGGCCGGGCGCGACGGCATCTCGCAGGACGACATGCCGCCCGACGCGATCCTTGTCGCGCGCAACATCGGCCCGGGCGAATTGCTCGACTATGGCCGCCGCCTGAAGGGCGTGGTGCTGGAAGAAGGCTCCGTCGGCTCCCATGCCGCCATCGTCGCCCGCGCGCTGGCCATCCCGCTGGTGATCCAGGCAGAGCGCATCACCCGCGAGGCGATGAACGGCGACCGCATCCTCGTCGATGGCGACCAGGGCGTGGTCCATCTCCGCCCCGAGGAAAACGTGGCCGAAGCCTTCCGCGCCAAGGTCGAGATGCTGGCCGCCGCCCAGGAAGCCTATGCCGGCCTGCGCGACATGCCCGCGGAAACCCGCGACGGCACCCGCATCAGCCTGTGCATGAACGCCGGCCTCATGGCCGACCTGCCCAGCCTCAAGCCCTCCGGCGCCGAGGGCGTGGGCCTCTACCGCACGGAACTCGCCTTTCTCGTGCGCCGCACCGTCCCGCGCCGGGGCGAGCTTGTGGCGCTCTACCGCCGGATCATCGACGCGGCCGGCGACCTGCCCGTGACCTTCCGCACCCTCGACATCGGCTCGGACAAGGTGCTGCCCTACATGAAGCGCCCGGAGGAACCGAACCCCGCGCTTGGCTGGCGCGCGATCCGCGTCGGCCTCGACCGGCCCGGCGTCATGCGGATGCAGGTGCAGGCGATCCTGCGCGCGACCGAAAGCCGCCCGCTCAGGATCATGTTCCCCTTCGTCGCCCAGTTCGACGAATTCCGCGCCGCGCGCGAGATCGTGCTGGCCGAGGTGGAGCGCGAAAAGCGCCTCGGCCGCCGCACCCCGTCGGAGGTGAAGATCGGCGCCATGCTGGAAACCCCCAGCCTCGCCTTCGCGCCCGATCACTTCTTCAAGCTGACCGACTTCATCTCGATCGGCGGCAACGACCTCAAGATGTTCTTCTTCGCCGCCGACCGCGAGAACGAGATGGTCCGCCGCCGCTACGACACGCTCAACGTCAGCTTCCTCAGCTTCCTCGAACAGATCGTCCGCCGCTGCGAGGCGAACGGCACCCCCGTCAGCTTCTGCGGCGAGGATGCCGGCCGCCCGGTCGAGGCGCTGGCCTTCGCCGCGATGGGGCTGCGCAACCTCTCGATGCGCCCCTCCTCCATCGGCCCGGTGAAGCGCCTGATCCGCGCCGTGGACCTGGGCCAGGCCCGCGCCGTCATCGACGAGGCGCGCGGCTCGGGCGTCATGTCGGTGCGCGAGGCGCTGTCAGGCTGGCTCAAGGACACCGGCGCCCCCGGCTTCTGAGCCTGCCCGGCACCCGACGGGTGCCATACACTTGCCATACACTTTCCAGACGTTTTCCAGACGCCGTTTCAGGCCTCCGTCCAGCGCCGCACTCGGCCCCGCAGACCGGCCAGCGCACCCGGCGCCAGCTCCCGTCCCAGCACCCGGTCGGGGTTGGTGGGCGGTGGAAACTCCACCTCCACCTTCTCGAAACCGAAGCGGCGGTAATAGGGGTAATCGCCCACCAGCAGCACCCGCTCCCAGCCGGTTTCCGTTGCACGATCAAGGCTGTAGCCGATCAGCAGCGCGCCCAGCCCCTCGCCCTGCCGGGTCGGGTGGACGGCCACGGGCCCCAAGAGCAGCGCAGGCACCCCCGCCTCGCCGACCCGCACCGGCCAGTAGCGGATCGCCCCCACCAGCGCGTCATATTCGTCCCGCGCCACGCAGGACAGCCCCGCGACCGGCGCGACCCCGTCCCTCAGCCGATACGACGACAGCGCCGTCCGCCCCGGCGCGAAGGCCAGATCGTAAAGCATTTCAACTTCGTAGCTGTCGTCGGGTGTCTCGGGGGTGATGCGGAACATGGGCGGCCTTCGTTGCGGCGGAAAGGGTCGAGCCGGGGGCCTGCCTTGCGCCCCCTTTCGTTCACCCGCGTCGCCTGCAACCGGCCATGTCGTTTCCCGTCCCTGTCTCGACTTCGCGTTAGCACGACACTAGCTAGGGGGAAAGAACCAATAGCGAAAGGCGCAGGCATGTTCTATCGCCCCGGCATCGACCCCCACGGGCTGCCGCACAACCCCTTCAAGGCGATGGTCACGCCCCGCCCGATCGGCTGGATCTCCAGCCAGGACGCCGGGGGCCGCGTGAACCTCGCGCCCTACAGCTTCTTCAACGCGCTGTCGGACGACCCGCCGATGGTGATGTTCTCGAATACCGGCACCAAGCCCGACCAGCCCTTCGCCAAGGACAGCGTCGCCAATATCCGCGCAACCGGCGAATTCGTGTGCAATATCGTGGGCCTGGCCATGAAGGACGCAATGAACGCGACCTCGGGCAGCTACCCCGCGGATGTGGACGAGTTCGATTTGGCGGGGCTGGAAAAGGAGCCAAGCCAGCTTGTGGCACCCCCCCGCGTCCGGGGCGTTCCCGGCGCGCTGGAATGCCGGCTGTGGAAGATCGTCGAGCTGCCGGGCAAGGCCAACGTCATGGTCATCGGCGAGGTGGTGGGCATCCATATCGACGAGGCGATGCTCCGCGACGGCATCTTCGACGTGCTGCGCTTCAACCCGCTCGCGCGCCTCGGCTACCGCGACTACGCCACCGTGACCGAGGTCTTCTCGCTGAACCGTCCGGGCCAGAGCTGAGGCGCGGATTTACCCTTCCTTCACGGGGGCAGGGTAATCTGCGGCGCATCGCAACGCCCCCTTCGCAAGGCGCCAGTCTCACACCCGGCGCACCGTTCCGGGCGGAAAACGCGGGCAACACCGGTTTTCACCGCGGCGTTCGCCACATTGGTTAACAGCACGTTAACCTTATCTGCCTGTCGCGAACCCGGTTTACCGCCCGCACCGGCGGCCCTAGCATCGCCCCCGCACGAACCACGGAGCGGTGCATGGAACAGGTGATCGGGGTCATCGGCGGCAGCGGGGTCTATGACCTTTCCGGGCTGGAAGGGGCGGAATGGCTCACCGTTGAAACCCCCTGGGGCGAACCGTCGGACCAGCTGCTCACCGGCCGGCTCGACGGGCTGCGCCTGGTCTTCCTGCCCCGCCACGGCCGCGGGCATGTCCACAGCCCCGCGACCGTCAACTACCGCGCCAACATCGACGCGCTGAAACGCCTGGGCGTGACCGACGTGATCGCCGTCTCGGCCTGCGGCTCGTTCCGCGAGGACATGGCGCCGGGCGATTTCGTGTTCGTGGACCAGTTCATCGACCGCACCACGGGCCGCGCCTCCAGCTTCTTCGGCACCGGCTGCGTGGCCCATGTCTCGCTCGCGCACCCGACCTGCGCCCGGCTTTCCGCGGCCTGCGCCACGGCGGCCGAGGCGGCGGGCGTCCGGGTCCATCGCGGCGGCACCTATCTCGCGATGGAGGGGCCGCAATTCTCGACGCTGGCCGAAAGCCGCCTCTACCGCGAGGTCTGGGGCTGCGACGTGATCGGCATGACCAACATGCCCGAGGCGAAACTCGCCCGCGAGGCAGAGCTGTGCTACGCGCCGGTCGCCATGGTCACCGATTACGACTGCTGGCACCCCGGACACGCCGCCGTGCAGGTGACCGACATCCTGCGCGTTCTCGGCGCCAATGCCGACGCCGCCCGGCGCATGCTGCGCGGCCTGCCCGCAAGGCTTGGCCAGCGCCCCGACCCCTGCCCCGAGGGCTGCGACCGGGCGCTGGAAACCGCGCTCATCACCGCGCCCGACCGGCGCGACGCGGGCCTTCTCGCGCGGCTCGACGCGGTGGCGGGGCGGGTGCTGCGCTGACCCGCTGGACGCCCCCCGGCCGGGGCGCTAGGGTCCGGCCGTCCTGAACGGAGCCAAGCCATGCCGACCCCCCGCGACGTGAAATCCTTCATCCGCACCATTCCCGACTTCCCCCAGCCGGGGATCATGTTCCGCGACGTGACCACCCTGTTCCAGGACGCGCGCGGCTTCCGCATGGCGATCGACCAGCTGCTTCACCCCTATGCCGGCATCCGCATCGACAAGGTGGCCGGGCTCGAGGCGCGGGGCTTCATCCTGGGCGGCGCGGTGGCGCACCAGCTGTCGGTGGGTTTCGTGCCGATCCGCAAGAAGGGCAAGCTGCCGGCCCGCACCATCGAGCAGGCCTATGCCCTGGAATACGGCGAGGCGGTGATGGAGGTACATGACGACGCGATCCAGCCCGGCGACCGGGTGCTGCTGGTTGACGACCTGCTGGCCACGGGCGGCACCGCCGAGGCCGGGGTGCGCCTGATCGAGCAGCTTGGCGGCGAGGTCGCGTCCACCGCCTTCATCATCGAACTGCCCGAACTCGGCGGGCGCAAGCGGCTCGAAGCGCTGGGGCTGGACGTTCACGCGCTCTGCGCCTTCGAGGGGCACTGAGCCCGCGTGA
Organism: Halovulum dunhuangense; assembly: GCF_013093415.1. Classification (NCBI taxonomy): domain Bacteria; kingdom Pseudomonadati; phylum Pseudomonadota; class Alphaproteobacteria; order Rhodobacterales; family Paracoccaceae; genus Halovulum; species Halovulum dunhuangense. Next base: position 947,991 of record NZ_JABFBC010000001.1, on the reverse strand, counting down.
CGATAACCATTCGTTAACCGATTAACGCTAGCAAGAGCATGTCCGGAGCAACGCCGGATGTTGCTTGCATCCTCCGGGGCGTCCTGCCCCTCAACGCCCCCCGCCTTCCACCGGGGGGCGTTTCACTTTTCCGCCTCAGGCATCGAGAACGGCGCCGGGGTTCATGATCCCAAGGGGATCCAGCGCCGCCTTGATCGCCCGCATCGCGGCCAGCTTCGCCGGATCACCGTAGCGCACCAGGTCCGCGGTCTTCAGCCGGCCGATCCCGTGTTCCGCGCTGACCGACCCGCCCAACGCGTGCGCAAGATCGTGCACGCATTCGGTCAGCGCCTTGCGGCTGTTGTCAAATGCGGCACGGTCGCCACCCTTGGGCGGGAACAGGTTGTAGTGCAGGTTGCCGTCGCCCAGATGGCCGAAGCAGTTGATCCTGAGGCTCGGGTCCATCGCGTGCAGCGCCGCATCGCCCCGGCGGATGAACTCGGGCACCAGCGAGACCGGCACCGAAATGTCATGCGAGGCGATGGCCCCGATCAGGCGGTTCGCCTCGGGGATACGTTCGCGGATGTCCCAGAAGCTGGCCGCCTGCTGCCCGGTCTGCGCGATCAGCGCATCCTGGATCAGCGCGTCCTCCAGCGCCTCGGCCAGCGCGTCCTGAAGCCGGGCCGCGACCATCGCGCCCTGGCCTGCGCCCGCCTCGATCAGCACCGACCATTCGGGCGGCTCGGCAAAGGGCTGGCGCGTCTCGGGCATCGTCTCGGCCAGGAAATCCAGCCCCTGCCGGTGCATCAGCTCGAAGGCGCTCAGCGTCTCGCCCAGCCGCGCGCGCATCAGCGCCAGAAGCCTCAGCGCGGCGTCGGGGTCTTCGGTGGCGACCAGCGCCGTCGCCGTCTCGACGGGTCGGGGGAACAGCCGCAGGCTGGCGGCGGTGATGATCCCCAGCGTTCCTTCCGAGCCGATCAGCAGGTTGCGCAGGTCGTAGCCGGTATTGTCCTTGCGCAGCCGCTTCAGGCCGTCGAACACCGACCCGTCGGGCAGCACCGCCTCGATCCCGAGGCAGAGTTCCCGCGCATTGCCATAGCGCAGCACCTGCACGCCGCCGGCATTGGTGGCCAGAAGCCCGCCGATCCGCGCCGACCCCTCCGAGGCAAGCGACAGCGGGAACAGCCGGTCCGCCGCCTGCGCCGCGTCCTGCGCGTCCTTCAGGATAACGCCCGCCTCGGCGATCATCACGTTGTCATCGGGATCGACCAGCCGCACCTTGTCCATGCGTTCGAGCGAGACCAGAAGCGTCGGCGCCCCCAGCCCCACCTGCCCCGCGACCAGCCCGGTGCCGCCGCCATAGGGAACGATGCCGATGCGGTGCCGGGCGGCGTAGCGGACGACCTCTGCCACCTCGGCGGTGTTCACCGGGCGCACCAGCGCCTGGGAGGTTCCGGTATAGCGGCCCCGCGGCTCTGTCAGATAGGCGTCGGGCACCGGGGTCACGCGGCCCTCTGGCAATGTTTCGGACAGCGCCCGGATCAGGTCGGGCGTTGCGGCGGCAAGCGTCATGATGTGGTCGTGTCCCTAGTTCCGCGCCTCGAAATAGGCTGGCGTCAGCACCCGGATCGTAGGGCTGCGCGGCAGGTCGCGCAAGGAGAGGGTGGTGGAATTCCCCTCGACCAGCTCGATCTCGAATTCGTCGGACATCTCGGCCAGGAACCGCTCCAGCGTGGACCGCCCGAACCAGTGCATCGGCAGCACCACCGACGACCGCAACCGGCTGACGATGCGCGACATGGTGCCGATATCGACGGTCATGCCGCCATCCACCGCGGCCATCACCACGTCGAGCCGGCCGATCGCGGCATACTGCGCCTCGGACGGCTCGTGGTGCAGGTGGCCCAGATGGCCGATGCAGAGCCCCGCCACCTCGAAGATGAAGATGGAGTTGCCGTCGGGCACCACTCCGGAAAAGCCCGAGCGGATGTCGGTGGTCACGTTGCGGATCAGGATCTCGTCTTCCAGGGTCAGCCGATGCGCGGCCGGGCCGTTCTCGTCGCCCCAGCCGCGCAGGACGTGCGGGATCCGGGGGTCCGGGGTCGGGGTCCAGTGCGTGGAATGGGCGTTGTTCATGGTCACCACGTCGGGAACCACGTCCACGCCGACGAAGCCGTTGAAATCGGTGGCGATGCCGATGCCCTCGGGCGTCTCGATCAGGAACATCGAGTGATCGACATAGCTGATCCGCACCTGCTCGCGACTGAGATCGGCGCCGAAGCTGGCGAAGCGGATGTCGGAAAATTCGTTCTCGACCAGCGCGATGCAATGGCTTTGCAGATCCTGCGCGGCGGCAAGGCCCGGGATCAGGGACAGGGTGAGGAAAAGGCGCTTGAACATGGCGGATCTCCGGCGGGATGGACCCTTCATCACCTAGTGCGATCCGGTTCCGGTCCAGCCTTGCGGGCTTGACGTCGCATCGATCCGCGACACTGTGGTCGCGATGACAGACAGGACGACACGCCATAACCGCCGCATCCACGCGACAAGCCTGGGCCTGACCAAGCTGGCCGACGGGCTGATCGACCCCAAGCTGGTGCTGGCCTGGCTGATGACCGCGCTGGGGGCACCGGCCGCGATGATCGGCCTGCTGGTCCCGATCCGCGAGGCGGGCGCGCTGCTGCCGCAGCTGTTCATCTCGGGCCGGATCCGGGCGACAGAGGCCGCGCGCCATGTCTGGGCGATGGGCAGCGCGGTGCAGGGGCTGGCGGCAGGGGGCATCGCGCTGGCGGTGCTGCTGCTTCAGGGGCCGGTGGCGGGTGGCGCCATCCTTGCCTGCCTTGCGGTGCTGGCGCTGGCGCGCAGCGTATGTTCGGCCAGCTACAAGCATGTTCTGGGCAAGACGGTGCCGAAATCCGAGCGCGGGCAGACGACCGGGCTGGCGGGGTCGCTTTCGGCCGTGGGCATCCTGGGCTTTGCCGCGATCCTTGCCTTCGGTCCCGGCCCCAGCCTGCCCCTGATCGCGGGCGCGGTGGCGCTGGCGGCGGGGCTCTGGCTGCTGGCGGCGGCGAATTTCACCCGGCTGGACGAACCCGCCAAGGCGCAGGCAGAGGATACCGAGCCGCTGGCCGCCATGCGCGAGAACCTGGGCCTGCTGAAGACAGAGCCGCAATTGCGTGCCTTCATCCTGACGCGGGGGCTCTTGATAGCGACAGCCCTTGCGCCGCCCTTCGTGGTGACGCTGTCGGCGGCCTCGCTTGATCGGCTGGGCTGGATGGTGGCCGCCTCGGCCCTGGCGGCCCTTGTCAGCGCCTGGGTCTGGGGCTGGCTGTCCGACCGCTCGTCGCGCAAGGTGCTGGCGCTGGCGGGGCTGCTGGCGGCGCTGACGCTTGCAGGCGTCGCGCTGGCCGGGCGGGACGCGCCGGGGGCGGTTTCGGCGGCGCTTCTGTTCCTGTTGATGATCGCCCATCAGGGCGTGCGGCTGGGCCGCTCCACCCATCTGACGGACATGGCGGATGCGGGCAGCCGCGCGGGCTTTACCGCGGTGTCGAACACGGTGATCGGCGTGCTGCTGCTTCTGGGCGGGCTTTACGGCGCGGTGGCCGGGCTGTTCGGCACGGTCGCGGTCATCTGGATCTTTGCCGCGCAATCTCTTCTGGGGGCACGCGCCGCCCTTCGCCTGCGGGAAGTCCAGCGCCAGTAGTGCCATCCACCCGGCCACGCCGGTCCGAACGGATGTTGGCGTAAAGCACATGGGTCCGCCAGCGCCCGGCGATCTGCAGGTAGCTTTGCGCGACGCCCTCGTACTTGAAGCCGGATTTTTCCAGCAGCGCCCGCGAGGGCGCGTTCTCGGGCAGGGTCGCCGCCTCGATCCGGCTCAGCCCCATCTCGCGGAACGCGTGGTGGACCACTGCCTCCAGCGCCTCGCGCATGTAGCCCTGCCGGGCATGGGGCTGGCCGATCCAGTAGCCGACCGTGCCCGACTGCGCCGGTCCCTTGCGGATGTTGTCGAGGGTGATGCCCCCCAGCAGCGCGCCGTCCTGCCGGCGGGTCAGGAGCAGGGCCAGCGCGCGCTCCTGCTCGAAGGCGCGGGCGGCCCAGTGGACGCGGTTGCGAAAGGCGCGCGGCGATGTCTGGTCGCCCGATCGCTCGGGCTCCCAGGGCAGCAGGAACGCCTCGGACTGCCGCCGCAGGGTGACCCAGGGCGCGTGGTCGGCCATCTCGGGCAGGCGCAACACCAGCCTTTCGGTGTTGATCAGGACCCGGGGACGGCGGCGCAGGAACACGCTTCGCGGCCCCCGTCAGGCGGCCAGCCGGGCGCGGATCGACTCGTGATCCGGCGCCCTGGACACGGGACCGTAAAGCGCCAGCGCCGGGGCGGCCGTCTCGCACAGCCGCGCGCCGAAGCTGGCCACGTCGTCGCGGGTCACGGCGTCGATCCGTTCCACCGCCTCGGACACGTCGGGCACCCGGTCCCAGATCGCCAGCATCCGCGCCAGCCGCTCGCAGCGGCCCGACGGCCCTTCGAGCCCCATCAGAAGCCCCGCCTTCATCTGGGCGCGCGCGCGCTCCAGCTCGGCATCGGTCAGGCTGTCGGGCAGGCGCTTCAGCTCGTCCGTCACCACATGGCTCAGGTCGCGGATGCTGCTGCCGGCGGTGCCGGCATAGATCATCAGCGCGCCGCTGTCGGCATAGGCGGCGGTCTGCGCGAAGATGGTATAGCAAAGCCCGCGCTTCTCCCGCGCCTCCTGGAACAGGCGCGAGGACATGCCGCCGCCCAGGATGGCGGCGTGCAGCTGCGCGCTGTAGATCTCGTCCGCGCGATAGGAGGGGCTTTCCAGCGACAGGGCGAAATGCGCCTGTTCAAGCTTCTTCACCTTGCGCCGCTCGCCACCCGAATAGCGGGCAAGTTCCACCACCTGGCCCGGGCGCGCTGGGATGTCGCCGAATATCTGCTCGGCCTGGGCCACGATGGCGTCGTGATCCACCTGCCCGGCGGCGGCCAGGATCAGCTGGCCCGGGCCGTAATGGTTGGCCACGAACCGGGTCAGATCCTCGCGCGTGAAACGCGACACAAGCTCGGGCGGGCCTAGGATGGGCCGGCCCATGGACTGGCCGGGAAAGGACACCTCCTGCAACCAGTCGAAGATGATGTCGTCGGGCGTATCCAGCGCCTGGCCGATTTCCTGCAGGATCACGCCGCGCTCTGTCTCGATCTCCTTCTGATCGAAGGCCGGGTTCAGCACGATGTCGGATATCACGTCCAGCGCAAGCGGCACATCGGCCCCCAGCACGCGGGCGTAATAGGCCGTCGTCTCGCGGCTGGTATAGGCGTTGATGTAGCCGCCCACATCCTCGATCGCCTCGGCGATCTGAAGCGCGCTGCGGCGCGCGGTGCCCTTGAAGGCCATGTGCTCAAGGAAATGGGCGATCCCGTTCTCGGCCTCGGTCTCGTGGCGGCAGCCGGCATTGACCCAGATGCCGATGGCGGCGCTCTGGAGGCCGGGCATCGTCTCGGTGACGATCCTCAAGCCGTTGGGCAGGCGGTGGGTTCTTACGGTCATCTGCGGTTCCCTGACACGAAGTTCTCGATCGCCGCAAGATCGTTCGGCAGGCGCGTCAGCCGCTCGGGCCGATCGAACAGATCGGCCATGCGCTGAGGCAACGCGGGGCGGATCCCCGTCGCGGCCTCTACCGCGTCCGGGAACTTGGCCGGATGCGCGGTCGCGAGCGTGATCATCGGCGCGGCGCTGGCGGGCTGTTCTTCCGCCACCTTCACGCCGACCGCCGAATGCGGGCACAGAAGCTCTGCCGAACGGCTCAGCGTCGCGCGGATGGCATCTGCCGTCTCCTCCTCCGAGGCGCGGCCCGAGGCGAAGCCCTCGCGCAACTGCGCGAGCGCCGCCGGGCTCAGCTCGAAGCCGCCCGCCTGGCCCAGGGCCGCCATCAGCCGGGCGATCTCCTGCGCGTCCCGATCATACAGGTCGAACAGCAGACGCTCGAAATTCGAGCTGACCTGGATATCCATCGAGGGCGAGATCGAGGGGACGACCCCTTCCTTCACATGCGCGCCGCTTTGCAGCGTCCGGTGCAGGATATCGTTCTGGTTGGTCGCGATTGCAAGCCGCTCCACCGGCAGACCCATGCGCCGGGCGACGTAGCCCGCGAAGATGTCGCCGAAATTGCCGGTGGGCACGGTGAAGCGGACAGGGCGGTGCGGCGCGCCAAGCGCCACGGCCGAGGTGAAGAAATAGACGACCTGCGCCAGCACCCGCGCCCAGTTGATCGAGTTGACGCCGGCAAGCCCCATCTCGTCGCGGAACGCGTGGTGGTTGAACATGTCCTTCAGCCGCGCCTGGCAATCGTCGAAATCGCCGTCGATGGCCAGCGCGTGGACGTTGGCGTCCGGCACCGTGGTCATCTGCCGGCGCTGGACGTCCGACACGCGGCCATGCGGATACATGATGAACACGTCCACCGCCTCGAGCCCGCGGAACGCCTCGATCGCGGCCGACCCGGTATCGCCCGAGGTGGCGCCCACGATGGTCACGCGCCGCCCCGAGCGGCCCAGCGACACCTGGAACATCTGCCCGATCAGCTGCATCGCCACGTCCTTGAACGCCAGCGTCGGGCCGTGGAACAGCTCCAGCAGGAAGTGGTTCGCATCGAGCTGCACCAGCGGGCAACGCGCAGCATGGCCAAAGCCCGCATAGGCGCGGTCGATGATCCCGCGGAACTCGGTGTCGGTGAAGGCGTCGCCGACGAAGGGGCGCATCACGCGGAACGCCACCTCCTCGTAGGGCAGGCCCGCGAAGGCGGCGATCTCCTCCCGGCCAAGCGTGGGCCAGGTTTCGGGAACGTAGAGCCCGCCGTCGCGCGCAAGGCCCGACAGCATCGCTTCTTCGAAGCCGAGCACGGGCGCCTGCCCGCGCGTGGAGATGTAGCGCATGTTCTGCCCCTCAGACGGTATTGCGGCGTATGCGATACAGCAGATAGCCGGTCATCGCCAGCCATGCCACCGCCAGAAGCGACCAGGTGACGGCATACTGGAAATGATTGTTGGGCAGATCGACGCTTACGGGCTGCGGCCGGGGCCAGCCCTGGCCGCTGCGCTGGACGATCAGCACCGGCTCTGTCCCCAGCGCCGCGGCCATGGCGGGCACGTCGCGGGCGAACCAGATGTTGCGTTCCAGGTTGGGGTCGGGGGTGAAGCTGTCGGTCTCGTTCGGCCACGCAAGGTTGCCTGTCACCGCAAGGGTCGCGGGCGGGCGCGGATCGTCCTTCGCCGCCTCGGGCACGAAGCCGCGGTCGAGCAGCACGCGCCTTCCCTCCGCCGTCTCCAGCGCGGCGATGACGCGGTAGCCGGGCCCCTCGGGCCGGACGGACGTGAGGACGTGCAACTCCGCCGCGCCCGTGGTCCCCTCGACGGTGACGGGAAGGTAGAGATCCCGCGCGGGATCGGGACTTTCCGGCAGCGGCACCGGCGCGTCGCCGATCCGCGCCTCGATCGCCGCGATCAACCCTTCCTTCCATTCCAGCCGCTGGAACTGCCAGACGGCCAGCGTGACCAGGATGGCTGCGCCCCCGAGGCCGAAGACCAGGGGCAGGATCATGCGTTTCATCTGCGCCTCCCGGAAAATGCGAAGGCCGCGCACATGACGCGCGCGGCCCGGTTCTCGTGCTGCCCGCGCGGGGCAGTGGGGGCGGGTTACGCGCCCCAGATGTAGATCGAGAAGAACAGGAACAGCCAGACCACGTCCACGAAGTGCCAGTACCAGGCGGCGGCCTCGAAGCCGAGATGCTTCTCGGGGGTGAAATGGCCCTTCATTGCCCGCCCGAGGCACACGGCCAGGAAGATCGTGCCGATGATGACATGGAAGCCATGGAAGCCCGTCGCCATGAAGAAGTTCGCGCCGTAGATGTTGCCCGCGAAGCCAAAGGCGGCGTGGGTGTACTCGTAGGCCTGGAAGGCGGTGAAGATCGCACCCAGCGCGATGGCGAGGCTCAGGCCCCAGACCAGCCCCTTGCGGTCGTTGTCATGGGCGATGGCGTGGTGGGCCCAGGTCGCGGCACAGCCCGAGCACAGCAGGATCAGCGTGTTGATCAGCGGCAGATGCCAGGGATCGAACGTCTCGATTCCGGGCGGCGGCCAGGTGTTGTCGATCGCCGCCATCGGGTAGAGCGCGTGCTTGAAGAACGACCAGAACCAGGCGGCGAAGAACATCACCTCGGAGATGATGAACATGATCATGCCCATGCGCAGGCCGATGCGCACCACCGGGGTGTGGTCGCCGGCAAGGCTTTCGGACACCACGTCGGACCACCATGCGTACATGGTGTAGAGCACCACCGCGAGGCCGATCAGGAACAGCCAGGGGTTGGAATGGTCCCGCATCCAGAACACGCCGCCCAGCAGCATGACGAAGGCCCCCACCGCACCGACGAATGGCCAGATGCTGGGTGGCAGGATGTGGTAGTCGTGGTTCTTTTCGTGCGCCATGGCTTATGCGTCCCTCGTCTCTCTCGTCGGGGTCAGTTCACTGTTTCCCGCGGCTCGGTGCCGAGCTGCGAGATTTCCTCTTCGGGAAGTTCGGTCTCGTAGAAGGTATAGGACAGGGTGATCGTGTGGACGAATTTCGCCTCGCGGTCGTTCACGATCTCCGGGTCGACATAGTAGGTCACGGGCATCTGCACCCGCTCGCCGGGTTGCAGCACCTGCATCTCGAAGCAGAAGCACTGGATCTTGCTGAAATAGCGCCCTGCCGAATAGGGGGTGACGTTGTAGCTGGCGGTGCCGGCGATGGGCCGGTCGGTCGGGTTGTAGGCCTCGTAGAAGGCAAGGCCGGTTTCGCCGATGCGGACCTCCACCTCGCGCTGCGCGGGACGGAACTCCCACGGCATGTCACGGTCGAGCGAGGCGTCGAACCGGATGCGGATGGTCTGGTCCAGCACGCGATCGGAATCGGCCGAGGCGGTGTTGGTCGCCCCGCCATAGCCGGTCACGCGGCAGAACCAGTCGTAAAGCGGCACCGCGGCGAAGGACATCGCCCCCATGAAGGCGACGACACCGACCAGCGTGGCGACGGTTTTCGTCTGACGGTCCATCAGTTCGTCTCCAGGGTTCCGGGGACGGTCTCGAAGGTGTGGTCGAAGCCGCGCAGCTCGATCCCGCTTTTCAGCTTCACGATGGTCACGGCGAAGATCATCCCCACCACCGCCGCAAGGCAAAGGCCGAGCGCAAGGTTGCGGCCCTTGCGGCGGGCATAGATCTCGTGGGTGTCGGGGGTGATCGCGGATTTCCGGGTCATCGTCACAGCACCACCGGCCAGGTTTCAAGGGTCAGGCCCACGCCCCGCAGCACGGCCTCGGCCAGAAGAAGGACGAAATGCAGGAACAGGTAGAGGATCGAGAAACCGAAGAACTTCTTCTCGACCGCGAACCGATCGGCGGCCGCCGCCGCATCGTCGCGCCGCCAGATGCGCCACGCGCCCCACAGGAACTGCGCGTTCAGCACGGCGGCCACCGCGAAATAGAGCGGCCCACCCACCTGGGTAAAGGCCGGCGCAAGGGCGGCTGGCACCAGGATCAGCGTGTAGAGCAGGATCTGGTTGCGGGTGACACGGGTGCCGGCCACGACGGGCAGCATCGGGACGGCGGCGTTGGTGTAGTCATCGTTGCGGAACAGCGCCAGCGCCCAGAAATGGGGCGGGGTCCACAGGAAGATCAGCGCGAACATCAGCACGCTTTCGATGCCGACGCCGCCCGTCGCGACCGCCCAGCCGATCATCGGCGGGAAGGCGCCCGCGGCGCCGCCGATCACGATGTTCTGCGGCGTCGCACGCTTCAGCCACATCGAATAGATCACGGCATAGAAGAAGATGGTGAAGGCCAGCAGCCCGGCCGCCACCGCATTGCCGAACAGGAACAGGAACATCACCGACAGGACCGACAGCGCAAGCCCGATGGCCAGCGCCTCGTCCGCGGTCACGCGGCCCGAAGGGATGGGCCGCTTCGCCGTGCGCCCCATGACCGCGTCGATATCCGCATCCCACCACATGTTCAGCGCGCCCGACGCGCCCGCACCGACCGCGATGCACAGGATGGTCGCGACCGCGATCACAGGGTGCACCGCGACGGGCGCCGCGATCAGGCCGACCGCCGCGGTGAAGATCACCAGCCGCATCACGCGCGGCTTGAGCAGTTCGACGTAATCGCCGAACTGCGCCTCGCGCGGGGGTGTGGTGGTTTCGCTCCAGCTCGCGTCGGTCATGGGTCTGCCGGTTCAGGGGTTCAGTTGGACGCGAGTTCGATGTCGGCGTACTCCTCGAGGAAGCCGACCATCTCGCCGCCCTGGGACTGCACCCACTCGGCATACTGCTCGTCGGTCACCACCTTGACGGTGATCGGCATGTAGGAGTGGTTGATGCCGCACAGCTCCGAGCACTGGCCGAAATAGGTGCCGACCTGCTCGGCCATGAACCATGTCTCGTTCAGGCGGCCCGGAATGCCGTCCATGTGCACGCCGAAGGCCGGGATCTTCCACGAGTGGATCACGTCCGACGCGGTCACCTGAAGGCGAACGACGCGGTTCACGGGCACCACCATCGCGGTGTCGGTCGCCAGCTTCCACTCGTCCTCGGAGTAGCCGAACTCGGCCAGCTCGGCGCGGACCTCGTCGTCCATCTCTGCCTTGCCCAGGCCAAGCATGTAGCTGTCGAAGCGGATGTCGTTGTCGGGGTATTCGTAGCTCCAGGCCCACTGGAAGCCGGTCGTCTTGATGGTGACATCGGCCTCGGGCACCTCGAGCTGCTTGAACAGGATCGGCAGCGAGAAGGAGCCGATCACGATCAGGATCAGGATGGGGACCAGGGTCCAGGTCACCTCGATCGCCGAGTTGTGCGTGAAACGGGCCGGGGTCGGGTTCGACTTGCGGTTGTAGCGCACGACCACGACGGCCAGCAGCGCGGTCACGAACAGCACGATCACGGTGATGATCACGAAGAGGAAGCTGTCGAGCCAGTGGATGTCACGCGCCAGCTCGGTCGCGGCAGGCTGGAACCCGATGCCGCCCGGAACGGGCTTGCCGATGGATTCGAGCCCCTCGATGTTTTCCTGAGCCCAGGTCATGGGCGCGCTGAGCGCGACACCCGCGAATGCACAGAGGCTGGCAAGCTTCGACAGATATTTCATGCTTCCGGTATCCTGGTTGTCCCTGCCGCATCTACGGCGTGGCAGGCGCCCTGCCCCGCTTGCGCGCAGCCGACCCCCGCCGTTTCTCTCTTGCGCTTGAAATTTGCACAAGCCGCGCCAGAGGACAAGATCGGGGGGGCGCCGCGGCAGCGCCATGTCGCCGCAGGCAGGCGCGCGTCCGCACTTGCATATCCCCCGCGCTCCGCCACCTTATGAGTATCCAATCGAGAGGCAGAGCACCCAGATGACCGCAAGATTCAGCCCCTTCGACACCGATCTCGACGAAACGACCGCCCTTGGCATCCTGCGCGAGGCCACCGCCGGCGCCGATGACGGCGAGCTGTTCCTCGAGCGCCGGCGCTCGGAAAGCCTGCTGTTCGACGATGGCCGGCTCAAGACCGCAAGCTACGACGCGGCCGAGGGATTCGGCCTGCGCGCCGTGAAGGGAGAGACCGCCGGCTACGGGCATTCGACCGAGTTGAGCGAGGCGGCGCTGAAGCGCGCGGCGGAAACCGCGCGGCTTGCGGTCGGCGATGGCGGCGGCAGCCTTGCGGATGCGCCGCAGGGAACCAACCGCAGGCTTTACGACGAGGTGGACCCGGTCAGCACCATCCCCTTCCCGGTCAAGGTCGAGACGCTGCGCGCGCTCGACGCGTTCGCCCGCGGGCTCGATCCCCTCGTGGTCCAGGTGTCGGCAAGTCTTGCCGCTTCGGTCCAGGAGGTGGAGATCCTGCGCCCCGACGGCGCGCGGCTGTCGGATTTCCGCCCCATGACCCGGATCAACGTCTCGGTCACGGTGGAAAAGGATGGCCGCCGCGAGAGCGGGTCCGCGGGCGGCGGCGGGCGCCACGGGCTCGATCCGCTGATCGAGCCGTCGCACTGGCAGGGGCTGGTGCGCGAGGCGCTGCGCATTGCCCGGGTGAACCTTTCGGCAGAGCCTGCCCCCGCGGGAGTGATGGACGTTGTGCTGGGCCCGGGCTGGCCCGGCATCCTGCTGCACGAGGCGGTTGGCCACGGGCTCGAGGGCGATTTCAACCGCAAGAAATCCTCGGCCTTCGCGGGGCTTCTGGGCCAGCGTGTCGCGGCCCACGGCGTGACGGTGCTGGATGACGGGACCATCCCGGATCGGCGCGGCTCGCTGACCTTCGACGACGAAGGCACGCCCAGCGCGAGGAACGTGCTGATCGAGGATGGCATCCTCACGGACTACATGCAGGACCGCCAGAACGCCCGGCTGATGGGGGTAGCCCCCACCGGCAACGGGCGCCGGCAGTCCTTTGCGCATGTCCCGATGCCGCGGATGACCAACACCTACATGCTGGGCGGCGATGCCGAGCCGGGCGCGATCCTGGCCGACCTGAAGGACGGCATCTATGCCGTTGGCTTCGGCGGCGGGCAGGTGGACATCACCAACGGCAAGTACGTCTTCAGCTGCACCGAGGCCTACCGGGTCAGGAACGGCAAGATCGGCGCGCCGATCAAGGGCGCGACCCTGATCGGCGACGGCGCCACCTCGCTTCAGCATATCCGGGCGATCGGCAACGACATGACGCTCGATCCGGGGATGGGGAATTGCGGCAAGAACGGGCAATGGGTTCCGGTGGGGGTCGGCCTGCCGACGATCCTGATCGGGGGGCTGACCGTCGGCGGTTCGGCCGCCTGACGTCTTGGCCTGGCCTGCCTGGAAGACGGACCCCGAGGCCGCGCGCAACCTGCCGCTAAGGGTGATCGCCGGCGCCGCGCTGACGGCGCTGGTGGCCCTTCCGGCGGCATGTTTCTTCCTGCGCTCGATCCTGATCGCGGTTTCGATCGACACGGAGGGCATGGCGCGGCCGGGCATGGCCCGCCAGGTGGCGAACCTGCTGGGAGCGATGATCCTGTCGCCCGCCATCGCCTGGGCCTATCTGCTGGCCGCGATCCCGGTCACGCGCTCGATGGCGCGGGGTGGGCGGCTCGGCTGGGCGGCGGTGTCGCTGGTGGCGCTGGTGCTTGGCTTTGCCGCCACATGGGCCGCCGCCGCGGTGGCCGGGCTCTGGGCCGGCGTGCCGGGCGCCAGCCTTCGCGCGGGGCTTGTCGGGGCGGCGGTGGCCCTGCCCTTCGGGCTGTTCTTCTGGCTGATGCTGCGGCTCTTGCGGCCCGACGCCTTCGATCCGCGGCGGCGGGTGGACAGCGTCTTCGAGTGAGGGATCCTTAACCCTCCCCTGCCAAGGCTGGGGCCATGAGGGATATTCCGGACACCGATACACCACCGCTGCCCGCGCCCCCCGACGACGAGGGCGGGCTTCTCGACTGGGTGCGGCTTGCGCGGTCCCCGCGCGTGGGCGCCACCACCTTTCGCAGGCTCCTGGCAGAGCATGGCACCGCCACGGCGGCGCTTGACGCGCTGCCCCGTGTCGCGGCGGATGCGGGGGTGCGCGGCTACGCCCCCTGCTCGCGCGACATCGCGGCGGCAGAACTCTCGCAGGGTCGGGCGGCGGCCGCGCGCCCGGTGCCGCTGGGGGCTCGGGACTACCCGGACCTGCTGGCGCGAATCGCCGATCCGCCCCCCTTCCTGTGGGTGCGCGGCAGGCTTGCCGAACCGACGCGCATGCGTGTCGGCATGGTGGGCGCGCGCAACGCCTCGGCACTGGGAATGCGCATGGCCGCCCACCTGGCGCGCGGGCTTGGCGCGCTGGGGCTGGTGACCGTCTCGGGGCTTGCGCGCGGCATCGACACCGCGGTGCACGAGGCAAGCGTCGATTCCGGGACGATCGCGGTCCTGGCCGGCGGCATCGACATCATCTACCCATCCGAGAACGCAGCACTCGCCGCGCGCATCACCGAGTCCGGCGCGCTGGTCACCGAGATGCCGCCCGGGCTTTCGCCGCAGGCGCGGCATTTCCCGCGCCGCAACCGCATCGTATCGGGGCTGTGCCCGGGCATTGTCGTGATCGAGGGGGCGGCCAAGTCGGGCAGCCTGATCACCGCGCGCACCGCGCTCGACCAGGGGCGCGAGGTGATGGCGGTGCCCGGTCACCCGTTCGATGCCCGCGCCGCCGGATGCCTGATGCTGCTGCGCGACGGGGCGACGCTGGTGCGGTCCGCCCGCGACGTGGCCGAGGCGCTGGGGGCCGCTGGCACGGAAGCCCCTGCCGCAGCGCCCGAAGACCGCGCAAGGGGTCCGAAGGGTACGCTTCCCGGCGGCATCGCGCCCGCACTGCTGAACCTGCTTGGCCCCGCGCCGATCAGCGAGGATGCGCTCATCCGCCAGATCGCCGCCCCGCCGGCAGAGATCCTCGCGGCGCTGGCGGAACTGGAACTGACGGGTGCCCTGACGCGCCATGCCGGCGGCCTCGTCTCGCGGCTGGACGCGGAATGAAGCGGCTGGCCTGCGCACGGGCCCGATGGTATCCATCTGGCGATGCAGGCAGGGCAGGATCAGAAGCAGGCATTCCCGCTGTGGCTGGCGATCTGCCAGGCGCTGGCGATCGTGCTTCTGCTGGTCGTGATCGTCTTCGGCGCCGACCGGTCCTACTGGTATGACGAGGTCTACACGCTGGGCTTCGCCGCCATTGGGCAGGATCTGGACTGGGCACTGCTGAAATCGGACGTGCACCCGCCGACCTATGCGCTGCTGATCCGGGGCATGGCGGGCCTGTTCGACATGGGCCCCTACGGCTACGACCTGCGGCTGGTGAACCTGCCCGCGCTGCTGGCCGCGATCTACGGCTTCTGGTTGCTGCGCCAGGTGTTCGACCCGGCCAGGCTGGCGCTGCTGACGGTCATGCTGGTGGTGAACTTCTACACCCTGATGCTTGGCCTCGACCTGCGCTCCTATGCGCTGCTGCTGGGCTTCGGCTGGCTGGCCCATGCCGCCTATCTGCTGGAACTTGGCGGTCAGCGGCCACGGCATGCGACGCTGATCCTTAGCTGCATCCTGCTGTGGTCGCTGCATTTCTTCGGCGCGGCGATCGGCCTGTCGCTGCTGGCGGCCAGCGCGCTGCACGGCTGGCGCATGGGCATGGCGCGCTGGGCCATCGCGCTGCGGCTGGGGCTCGCGGCGGTGCTGTTCGCACTGTTCTGCGGCTGGGTCTTTGTCGCCTCCGACGTGCTGGCATCCACGGGTGGCAAGGGCTGGATCCGCAACGGACTCGATCCGCTGCTGAACTTCGTGGGCTGGCAGGCGGTGGCGATGCTGGTCCTGTTGACCGCGCTTGTCCTGCGCCGCCGGATGGCACGGCAGGGGCGGGCCGCGCCGAAGCCCCCGCGCATCATCCTGTGGCTGTTCCTGCCCGGGGCGATGGTGCTGGTGGCGGCGGCCGTGATCTCTTTCCATACGCCGGTCATATCGTCGCGCAACCTGACGGTGCTGGTTCCGCCGGTGCTGTTGGCGATCGCTTTCCACGTTCCGGACCGGATGCTGACGCCGCACCTCGGCTTCAGCGCGCGGCCGCTGGTCGCAGGGCTGGCGGTCACGGCCATCGTCGCGGTCATCGGGCTCAGGAGCGCCGACAACGGCACGCGCAACGGGCAGATGGTCGAATGGGTCCTGCGCGAGGCAACGATCCCGGAATGCGACGGCGAACCGGTCTATGTCTTCATCCCGGACCAGCTGGACCGGGTCGCGCAGCGCGTCTATTTCGGGCGCGTGGTCCGCGAGCCGCTGAACTATCTCGATTACGATCCGGCCCTGATTTCCGCGTCCTGTCCCGTCATCGGCATGGGCTGGCACGAGAACGGAACCGTGGATGACGTGGTGGCGTTTCTCGCCCAGCGCGGGACGGAAACGGTGCCCGTCCTGCCCCCCGATCCGCGGCTTGCGGCAGCGCGACTTCTGATATCGGGCTATGTGGTGCGGCGGGCCGACTGATCCCGGCTCAGCTTGACACGGCCCCGAACGGGCCACATGTTCCGCGCCTTGTTGCAACAGCGGATTTCCGAACGGGAGTTTTCATGGCCGTCGTCGTAGTCGAGAGCCCAGCAAAGGCGAAGACGATCAACGCCTATCTTGGCAAGGATTTCAAGGTCCTCGCCTCCTACGGCCATGTCCGCGACCTGCCCGCCAGGGACGGTTCCGTCGATCCCGAACATGGATTCGACATGAAATGGGAGGTGGATCCGAAGTCCCAGGCCCATATCCGCGCAATCGCGGACGCCATGGCGGACGACGACACGCTGATCCTTGCCACCGACCCCGACCGCGAGGGTGAGGCGATTTCCTGGCACCTGCTGGAGGCGCTGACAAAGCGGCGCGCGGTGAAGAAATCCACCAACGTGCAGCGGGTCGTCTTCAATGCGATCACCCGGACCGCCGTGACCGAAGCGATGCAGAAGCCGCGCCAGATCGACATGGAACTGGTGGAGGCCTATCTCGCGCGTCGGGCGCTGGATTACCTGGTGGGGTTCAACCTGTCGCCGGTTCTGTGGCGCAAGCTGCCGGGTGCCAAGTCCGCCGGCCGCGTGCAGTCGGTTGCCCTGCGCCTGATCGTCGAGCGCGAGATGGAGATCGAGGCCTTCCGCGCCCGGGAATACTGGTCGGTGAAGGCGCTGCTCTCGACTCCGCGCGGGCAGGACTACGAGGGGCGGCTGACCGTGCTGGGCGGCCGCAAGCTCGACAAGTTCGACATCGCGACAGCCGAGGCGGCGGATCTGGCGGTCGCCGCGATCCGGGCGCGCGACCTGGTGGTGCAGAGCGTCGAGGCGAAGCCCGGCGCCCGCAACCCGTCGGCGCCCTTCATGACCTCGACCCTGCAACAGGAAGCCAGCCGCAAGTTCGGCATGGGCGCGCGGCAGACCATGTCGGCGGCGCAAAGGCTCTATGAAGCGGGCCACATCACCTACATGCGGACCGACGGCATCGACATGGCGCCCGAGGCGGTGATGGCGGCGCGCG
This sequence comes from Halovulum dunhuangense, assembly GCF_013093415.1. Lineage (NCBI taxonomy): Bacteria > Pseudomonadati > Pseudomonadota > Alphaproteobacteria > Rhodobacterales > Paracoccaceae > Halovulum > Halovulum dunhuangense. The sequence continues at coordinate 930,950 of NZ_JABFBC010000001.1, read as the reverse complement.
ATGCGATCAAGGACCGTTTCGGCGCGGAATACCTGCCCTCGAGCCCACGCATGTACAAGAACAAGGCCAAGAACGCGCAGGAAGCGCATGAGTGCATCCGCCCGACCGACATGACGCGGGGCCCCGAGAAGCTGGCCAAGCTGGAGCCGGATCAGCGCAAGCTCTACGACCTGATCTGGAAGCGCACCATCGCCAGCCAGATGGCCGCCGCACGGCTGGAGCGCACCACCGTGGACGTTGGAAGCGCCGACGGGCAGGTGATGCTGCGCGCGACCGGCCAGGTCGTGCTGTTCGACGGCTTCCTCAAGGTCTATGAAGAAGGGCGCGACGATGTGGCGGACGACGACGACAAGCGCCTGCCCCAGATCACCCAGGGCGAGCCGGCCCGGACGCGCGACGTGACGCCCGAACAGCACTTCACCCAGCCGCCGCCGCGCTACACCGAGGCGACGCTGGTCAAGCGCATGGAGGAACTCGGCATCGGCCGGCCCTCGACCTATGCCTCGATCGTTTCGGTGATCCAGGAGCGCGACTACGTCCGCAAGGAACAGAACCGCCTGGTCCCCGAAGACAAGGGCCGGCTGGTGACGGCCTTTCTGGAAAACTACTTCCGCAAGTATGTGGGCTACGACTTCACCGCCGATCTGGAGGAGGATCTGGACCGGATCACCTCGGGCGATGCGGACTGGCAGAAGGTGCTGAGCCGCTTCTGGACCGACTTCTCGGCCGCGATCGCCGAGACGCAGGAGCTGCGCATCACCGACGTGCTGGAGAAGATCAACGAGGTTCTGGCCCCGCACATCTTTCCCGCGACCGAGGACGGGTCCGACCCGCGCCAGTGCAAGGCCTGCGGCAAGGGCCGGCTCAGCCTGAAGACCGCGCGTTCGGGCGGCGCGTTCATCGGCTGCTCGAACTACCCCGAATGCCGCTACACCCGCCCCATGTCGGGCGAGGTCGAGGGCGGCGACCTTGCCGGCCCCGACGGCAAGCTGCTGGGCCATGACGACAACGGCACGCCAGTCACCCTGCGCACGGGTCGCTTCGGCCCCTATGTGCAGCTTGGCGAGGCGACCGAGGAAGAGCCGAAGCCCAAGCGCGCCTCGATCCCCAAGGGCGCGGACCTGTCCACCGTGGATCTGGCGCGCGCGCTTCAGCTTCTGTCGCTGCCGCGCTTCATCGGCGAGCATCCCGAGGGCGGCATCGTCGAGGCGAATATCGGCCGCTTCGGCCCCTATGTGATGCACGAGATCCCGGCCGACGACCCCAAGGAAAAGCCACGCAAGGTCTATGCCAACATCAAGGATGCCGAGGAGGTCTACACCATCGGCATGAACCGCGCGGTCGAGTTGCTGGCACAGAAGGCCGCCGGCGGACGCGGGCGGGGTAGTGCCGCCAAGCCGCTGAAGGAGTTGGGAACCCACCCGGATGGCGGGACCATCGCGGTGATGGAAGGGCGCTACGGGCCATACGTCAAATGGGACAAGGTGAACGCCACGCTGCCCAAGGGAACCGAGCCCGAGGACGTGACGCTCGAGATGGCGCTGGAACTGATCGCGGCGAAGAAACCGGCCGCGAAGACCAGGCGCACAACGAAGGCGACCACGACCAGGAAGGCTGCCCCGGCGAAATCCACGGCGAAAAAGACCGCGAAGAAAGCAGCCCCGCGCAAGGCAACCGCGAAGAAGGTATCGGGCGCGGAGTGACGGCGGCCCGGCCTGTCCCCACGGCGCCCTTTCCGGGGGCGCCGGGCCATGCTAGGCCATCGCCATGAGCACCCTGCCCGACAAGAACCAGATCCTCGAATGGATCCGGGAGCACCCCGGCGAGACGTCGAAGCGCGACGTGGCCCGCGCCTTCGGCATCAAGGGCGCGGACCGGATCGAGCTGAAGCGCATCCTGCGCGAGCTGGAGGCCGAGGGCGAGATCCGCAAGGCGGGCAACCACATCCAGCATCCCGAGGGACTGCCGCCCGTATCGGTGCTGCGGGTCACGGGGCCGGACCGCGCCGGCGATCTGTGGGCCGAGCCCGCGCAATGGGAAGAGCCGGGCGATCCGCCGCGCATCCTGTTGCGGCTTCGCAGCCACGAACCGGCATTGGGCGAGGGCGACCGCATCCTTGCCCGCCTTTCCCCGCAGGAGGACGAGGGCGCCGCCTATACCGGGCGGCTGATCCGCCGCATCGGCCAGGGCCCGCGCAAGGTCATCGGCATCTTCCGCGAGACGGAAGAGGGCGGGCGCATCCTGTCGATCGAGCGCAAGCAGGGCCATGAATGGATCGTCCCCAGGGGCGAGCGTCACGGCGCGCGCGACGGCGAACTGGTCGAGGCCGAGCAATCCGGCCCCCGCGACCGGCTGGGCATGCCGCGCGCCCGCGTGGTGCGCCGGCTGGGCGACCCGACCGCCCCGCGCGCCGTCAGCCTGATCGCCATCCATGCCCACGGCATCCCCGACGAATTCCCGGAGGAAACCCTGACCGAAGCCGAGGCCCAGGCCGCGCGCCCGGTCGGGCCGGGCAGCCGCACCGACCTGCGGCACCTGCCGCTCATCACCATCGACCCGGCCGATGCGCGCGACCATGACGACGCGGTCTGCGCCCTGCCCGACCCGGAAAACGAGGGCGGCCACCTGGTCTGGGTCGCCATCGCCGATGTCGCCCATTACGTCCGCCCCGGCAGCGCGCTCGACCGCGAGGCGCGCAACCGCGGCAACTCGACCTATTTTCCCGACCGGGTGGTGCCGATGCTGCCCGAGACGCTGTCGGGCGACCTGTGCTCGCTGCACGAAGGCGTGGACCGGGCCTGCATCGCGGTCGAGATGCGGCTCGATGCCGACGGGCGCAGGATCGGCCACCGCTTCGTGCGCGGTCTGATGCGCTCGCCCGCGGCGCTGACCTACGAGCAGGTGCAGCGCGCGGTGGACGGCACGCCGGACGAAGCGACCGAGCCCCTGGTCGAGCCGGTGCTGAAGCCGCTCTGGGCGGCCTACCAGGCGGCGGCCGAGGCGCGGGAAAGGCGCGCGCCGCTGCACCTGGACCTGCCCGAGCGCAAGATCGTGCTCGACCCCGAAGGAACGGTGCTGTCGGTCGCCTTCCGCGACCGGCTGGAGGCGCACAAGCTGATCGAGGAATTCATGATCCTCGCGAATGTCTGCGCCGCCGAGACGCTCGAGAAGAAGCGCACGCCGCTGCTGTACCGCGTGCACGAGGAACCCGACGCCGAAAAGCTGGACAGCCTGCGCGACGTGGCCGAGGCCTCGGGCCTGACGCTTGCGAAGGGCCAGGTGCTGACCACGCGGTCGCTCAACAAGCTGCTCGATGCCGCGGCCGGGCGCGAGGTGGCGGAACTGATCAACATGTCGGTGCTGCGCTCCATGCAGCAGGCCTATTACGCGCCGCAGAATTTCGGGCATTTCGGCCTGGCGCTCAGGGCCTATGCGCATTTCACCTCGCCGATCCGGCGCTATGCCGACCTGGTGGTGCACCGGGCGCTGGTCTCGGCGCATGGCTGGGGCGAGGATGGGCTGAGCCCGCAGGAAATCGAGATCCTAGAGGCCACCGCCGAATGGATCAGCGGCACCGAACGACGCTCGATGCAGGCCGAGCGCGAGACGACGGACCGCTACCTTGCCGCCTACCTGGCCGACCGCGTGGGCGGCGAGTTCGCCGGCCGCATCTCGGGCGTGGCGCGTTTCGGCGTGTTCGTCACGCTCGACGAGACGGGCGCCGACGGGCTGGTGCCGATCGGCAGCCTGGGCGGCGAGTATTTCCACTATGACCGCGACGCGCAGACCCTGATGGGCGACCGCAGCGGGCGCGAGATCGCGCTGGGCCAGCGGGTGACCGTGCGCCTTGCCGAGGCCGAGGCGGTCACTGGCGGGCTGCTCTTCGAGGTGCTGGAGATCGAGGGCAAGGCCCTGCCGCAGGGCGAAAGCCGCCGCCCGTCGCGCGGGACGCCGAAGCGCAAGCTGGCCCGCGACAAGGCGAAGCGCGCCAAGATCGCGCGCAAGATCCGGCGCGGCGGGCGCACCCGCGACTGAGATCCGGCGAAACGCCGCCGGTTTCCGTGGCGACAGCCGTCCATCGGGCTTTGAGCGATGGGGCATGTTCTGTATCATGTCGGGAAAAACGAGCAGCGCAGGATCTGAAATGACCCATGGTTTCCGCAAGTCGGGATGGCTGTCGCGGCTTTGGCTCGCCCTCGGGCTGAGCGCCGCAATAGCCCTGCCCGTCCACGCGATCGAGGTGCGCCCCATGACACGAGCCGAGGCCGGGCCGCAGATGGCGCAGGCGCCGTCCGATTTCGTCCGCTGGCGCGACGGCTTCCGCCCGCGCGCGCTGGCCGCCGGCATCCGCGCCGACGTGTTCGACGCCGCCTTCCGCGGCGTGGCCCCCGACGCGGAGGTGATCCGCCTCGACCGGCGCCAGGCGGAATTCACCAAGCCGATCTGGGAATATCTCGACACTGCCGTCTCGGACGCGCGGATCACCAACGGGCGCAGCCATGCCCAGCGCCTTGCCCGAACGCTGGCCGCGATCGAGCAGACCTACGGCGTCGAGGGATCGGTCGTCCTCGCCGTCTGGGGGATGGAGACGAATTACGGCTCGTTCCGCGGCACCACCAACACCATCGAGGCGCTGGCGACCCTGGCCCATGACGGGCGCCGCCGCGCCTTCGCCGAGGAACAGCTGATCGCCGCCCTGCGCATACTGCAGGCGGGCGACGTGTCGCCACAGGGGATGCGGGGCTCCTGGGCGGGCGCGATGGGCCATACCCAGTTCATCCCGACCTCGTATCTCGCCTATGCGCAGGACTTCAACCGCGACGGACGCCGGGACATCTGGTCCGAGGATCCGACGGACGCGCTGGCCTCCACCGCGGCCTATCTCGCGCGCTTCGGCTGGCGGCGCGGCCAGCCCTGGGGGGTCGAGGTGCGCCTGCCGCAGGGCTTCAACTTCGGCAATATCGACCAGGACCTGCGCCGCCCCGTCTCGCGCTGGACCGAGCTTGGCGTGCGCGGGACCGACGGGCGCGCGGTGCCGAATTACGGCGAGGCGGCGCTGATCGCCCCCGCGGGCGCGCGCGGCCCGGTCTTCATGGTCTTCGACAATTTCCGCGTCATCAAGCGCTACAACAACGCCACGTCCTACGCGATGGGCGTGGGCCACCTTGCGCACCGGATCGCCGGCGGCGCCGATTTCGTGGCCCCCTGGCCGCGCAACGACCGCCCCCTCTCGCGCAGCGAAAAGGTCGAGTTGCAGCAGCGGCTGACCGCGCGGGGCTTTTCCACCGGCGGGGCGGACGGGCTGATCGGGCCGAACACCATGGCCGCGATCCGCGACTTCCAGCGCAGCATCGGGGTGGTGCCCGACGGCTATGCCTCCTCGGCGCTCCTGCAGCGGCTGCGGGGCGGCTGAGCGCGCCCCCTCCTTCCACTTTCTTCAAATATCCCCGCCGGAGGCATGCGGCGCCGCGACCCGCGCGGCGCCGGAAAAGGTGCTCAGCCCCACCAGTCGGCCGAACGCATCTCCTCCAGCCGGGATGCCGTGCGGCCGAATTCGAAGGCGCCCTCCCCCTCGGGATAAAGCGCCTCGGGTTCCGCCGCGGCCGAGCAGACCAGCCGCACCCGCGCCTCGTACAGCGCGTCGACCAGGGTGACGAAGCGCTTGGCCTCGTTGTTGCGCGCGCGGCTGAGCCGGGGAATGTCGTCCAGGATCAGCACCCGCGCGGCATCGGCCAGCGCCAGGTAGTCGCCGGGCCCGAGCGGGGCCGCGCAGAGATCGGCGAAGGACGCCCGTGCCACGCCGTTCAGGAAGCGCGGGATCACCACGTCGCGCCCCTTTCGCTTCAGGGTGAGGGGCGCGCCTTCCCCGCCCGCCAGATCCTCCCATGCCGCATTCAGCGCGGCGGTGGCATCGGGGCCGAGCGGCGCGTGATAGACCCTGCGCCCGGCCATCCGCGCCTGCCGGTGGTCGGTGCCACCATCGAGTTGGTGCACCTCCAGCCGGTCCTTGATCAGCGCGATGAAGGGCAGGAACAGGTGCCGGTTCAGCCCATCCTTGTAGAGATCGTCCGGGTGCCGGTTCGAGGTCGCGACCACCACCACCCCGCGGGCGAACAGCCGCTCGAAAAGCCGGCCCACGATCATCGCGTCGGTGATGTCGGTGATCTGCATCTCGTCGAAGCACAGAAGCGTCGCGCCGTCGGCGATATCCTCGGCCACCGGGCGGATCGGATCCTCGACGCCGCGCTTGCGGGCGGCGAAGATGCCTTCGTGCACCTCCTGCATGAAGGCGTGGAAATGCACGCGCCTGCGCGGGCTGACGGTGCTCTGCTCGAAGAACATGTCCATCAGCATGGACTTGCCGCGCCCGACCCCGCCATAGAGATAGAGCCCCGGCACCTCGCGGTTCTCCATCCGTTCGCGGCCCCAGCCGAACAGGCCGAGCCGCACCTTGCGCGGCGCCTCGGGGCGGTAGTCCTTCAGCCGGTTGTGCAGGATCTGAAGCTTTTCCACCGCCAGCCGCTGGGCGGTGTCTTCCTTCAGCGCCCCTTCCGCCAGCCGCGCGCGATAGACCGGCAACAGCCCTTCCGTCATCGCCCGCCCTGCTCCTTTCCGGGTCGCCCGGCCATGACCGGGCGGAATGCACTGTTTCAGGAAAATTCGTTGTTACCCCGCCGTTCCGGGAAGTAAAGACCGGGGGACGAAGGAGATCCCCGATGACCCCTGCCAAGGCCCCCCTGATCACGCCGGTCCTGATCGCCGGCTGCGTCGTGCTGATGACCGGCTTCGCGATCCGTGCGTCCTATGGCGTGTTCCAGATCCCGATCGCCGAGGAATTCGGCTGGCTGCGGTCGGAATTCTCGCTGGCCATCGCGATCCAGAACCTGGCCTGGGGCATCGGGCAGCCGATCTTCGGCGCGCTGGCCGAACGCTTCGGGGACCGCCGTGCCATATTCATCGGTGCGCTGACCTATGCGCTTGGCCTGGTGCTGTCGAGCTACGCGATCACGCCCGAGGCGCATCAGCTATGGTCGATCCTGGTGGGCTTCGGCATCGCGGGCACGGGCTTTGGCGTGATCCTTGCGGTCGTGGGGCGCGCGGCCTCGGACGAGAACCGCTCGATGACGCTGGGCATCGCCACCGCAGCGGGATCGGCGGGGCAGGTCGTGGGGCCGCCCGTCGCGGAGTTCCTGCTGGGTCACATGAACTGGTCCTGGGTGTTCATGGTCTTTGCCGGGACCATCCTGCTGGCGCTTCTGATGCTGCCGATGATGAAACCGGGCGCGGGCGCCTCGCGCGCGCAGCTCGAGGACAGCATGGGCACCGTGCTGATGCGCGCCTTCCGCGACCCGTCCTACACGCTGATCTTTCTCGGCTTCTTTTCCTGCGGCTACCAGCTGGCTTTCGTGACCGCCCATTTCCCCGCCTTCGTGACCGAGGTCTGCGGCCCGATCGACCCTTCGGGGATGCTGGCGGGGCTGGGGATCACCACAACATCGGCGCTGGGCGCCTGGTCCATCGCCATCATCGGCGTGGCCAACATCGCAGGCACCCTGCTGGCGGGCTGGGCCGGCAAGCGCTGGTCGCGCAAGTACCTGCTGGCCGGGATCTACACCGGGCGCACCATCGTTGCGGCGGCCTTCATCCTGACGCCGATGACGCCCGCAACGGTGATCCTGTTCTCGGTGGTGATGGGCTCGCTGTGGCTCGCGACGGTGCCGCTGACCTCGGGCCTGATCGCGCATATCTACGGGCTGCGCTACATGGGCACGCTTTACGGCATCGTGTTCTTCTCGCACCAGCTGGGCTCGTTCCTGGGCGTGTGGCTGGGCGGCAAGCTTTACGATCTGTACGGCAGCTACGATCAGGTCTGGTGGATCGGCGTCGCGGTCGGTGCCTTCTCGGCCATCGTGCACCTGCCGGTGCGCGAGCGGCGGGCACCGCTGGCGGCCGCCGCCTAGAAGCCGAACTCGAGGATCGGCGAGGCCCCGGCCAGGATCGCCTCGATCCGTCGGTTCTTCTCGTCGGCGCTGAACTGGCTGCTGTCCATCGCGTGCTTGATGAGCGCGATCTGCGTGACCGTGAGACCAGCCTCCTGCTCGGCGGTAAGGCCAAGGCTTGCGGCAAGCTGGCTGCGGCCATCGGGCAGCGGCGCGGCGCAGGCCGGGACGACAAGGCACAGGGCGATAAGGGCGGTTGCGCGGATCATCGTGGAACTCCTTTGATGCCGGGGGCAATTCTGCGCCCCGCGCTCTGCGGCTGCAACGCATGCCGCAGCGTCAGGCGGCCGCCCGCTCAGCCCAGGTGGCTCTCGCCCCGCGAAGCGGCCAGCGCGATCTGGCGCTGACGCTCGCGGTAGCGTTCGCGGTCGGCTTCGGTGCGGGTCGTATGGCACTGGTGGCAACTCACGCCGGCCTCGTATTCGGGGCGGGCCAGATCCTTCGGGGCAAGCGGCATCCGGCAGGCATGGCACAGGCTGTTGGCACCCGGCACAAGCCCGTGGCCGACCGACACGCGGTCGTCGAAGACGAAGCATTCGCCCTGCCAGGTGCTTTCGCCCTCGGGCACGGTTTCGAGGTATTTCAGGATCCCGCCCTTCAGGTGATAGACTTCCCCCACCCCCTGCCCGACCAGGAAGCTGGTCGCCTTTTCGCAGCGAATGCCGCCGGTGCAGAACATGGCGATGCGCTTGCCCTGAAGCGCGTTGTGGTTGCGCGCCCACCATTCGGGGAAGTCGCGGAAGCTGTCCGTGCCGGGATCGATCGCCCCCTCGAAGCTGCCGAGCGCCACCTCGTAGGCGTTGCGGGTGTCGATCACCGCCACGTCCGGGGCCGTGATCAGGGCGTTCCAGTCCGCGGGCGTGACATAGCGACCGACGGCCGCGCGCGGGTCGACACCGTCCACCCCCATGGTGACGATCTCGCGCTTGAGCCGCACCTTCATCCGCAGGAACGGCATCCGTTCGGCGGTGGAGAATTTCAGCTCCGGCTCGGCGCAGCCGGGAAGTGCGCGGATGTGGTCGAGAACCGTCTCGATCCCCTGTGCGGTGCCCGCGATGGTCCCGTTGATCCCCTCGCGCGCCAGCAGCAGCGATCCCCTGACGCCCGAATTGCGGCAGACATCGAGCAACGGGCCCAGCAGGGCGGCGGGATTCTCGAAGGGGGTGAACTGGTAAAGGGCGGCTACGGTCAGGGTCATGGGGTGCATCTAGCAGCGCGGGCGGCGGCTTTGAAGGGCCGCCGCGCTTGACTCGCAGGCGAAGGGGGGCTATCGCCCACTGGAATTCCGGAAGCGTGAAACCTTCCGGTCCTGTGCTTATGTCAGGATCGCCACCCGCCAGCGCGTTGCGCCCGCGGGTGCAATACTGGTTTGGCGAATGGGGATGCGCGGATGCGTGAGACGATGGAACAGAACGGAACCGGGCCGGGGCGCTGCGCGCCGCTGGCGGGTCGTCCGCGCTGCGCCGCCCACCCCCTGACGGAGGCAAGCAATGTTTGAGACCCTTTCCGAACGCCTGTCCGGCGCGCTGGAGCGGCTGACCCGCCAGGGCGCGCTGACCGAGGCCGATGTCGCGACCGCCCTGCGCGAGGTGCGGGTGGCGCTGCTTGAGGCGGACGTCTCGCTGCCGGTGGCGCGCGACTTTGCCAAGGCGGTGCAGGAAAAGGCGACCGGCCAGGCGGTCACCAAGTCGATCACGCCCGGCCAGCAGGTCGTGAAGATCGTCCATGACGAACTGGTGCGCGTCCTTGGCGGCGACGGCGAGGGGATCGGCCGGCTCAAGGTGGACACGCCGCCTGCGCCGGTGCTGATGGTCGGCCTTCAGGGTTCGGGCAAGACGACGACCACCGCGAAGCTGGCCAAGCGGCTTTCCGAGAAGGAAGGCAAGCGGGTGCTCATGGCCTCGCTCGACACGCGGCGCCCGGCCGCGATGGAGCAGCTTGCCGTGCTTGGCCGCCAGGTCGGCGTGGACACGCTGCCGATCGTGGCGGGGCAGGATGCGGTTGCGATCGCGAAGCGCGCGAAGCAGCAGGCAGCCCTGGGCGGATACGACGTCTACATGCTGGACACCGCCGGCCGGCTGCACGTCGATGACGAACTGATGGCCGAGGTCGCCGCCGTGCGCGACGCGACCGGCCCGCACGAGACGCTGCTGGTCGTGGACGGCCTGACCGGTCAGGACGCCGTGAACGTGGCCGAGCAGTTCGACGGCCGCGTGGGCATCAGCGGCGTGATCCTGACCCGGATGGACGGCGACGGGCGCGGCGGTGCGGCGCTGTCGATGCGCGCCGTGACCGGCAAGCCGATCAAGTTCGTGGGCCTCGGCGAGAAGATGGACGCGATCGAGGAATTCGACGCGCAGCGGGTCGCCGGCCGCATCCTGGGCATGGGCGATATCGTCGCCCTGGTCGAGAAGGCGCAGGAAACCATCGAGGCCGAGCAGGCCGAGCGCATGATGAAGCGCTTCCAGAAGGGTCAGTTCAACATGAACGACCTGCGGATGCAGCTTGAGCAGATGCTGAAGATGGGGGGCATGCAGGGCCTGATGGGCATGATGCCCGGCATGGGCAAGATGGCCCGCCAGGTCGAGGAGGCCGGCTTCGACGACAGCGTGATCCGGCGGCAGATCGCGTTGATCAACTCGATGACCAGGAAGGAACGCGCCAACCCCGACCTGCTGCAGGCCAGCCGCAAGAAGCGCATCGCCGCGGGCGCGGGGCAGGACGTGTCGGATCTGAACCGGCTGCTGAAGATGCACCGGCAGATGGCCGACATGATGAAGAAGATGGGCAAGATGGGCAAAAAGGGCCTGATGCGCGGCGGGCTCGGCGCGCTTCTGGGTCGCGGCGGCGGAATGCCTGCCGGGATGCCGGGCGCCGGTGGCGGCGCGGCCCCGGGCGGCGCGTTGCCCCCGGGCCTGTCGGGGCTGGGTGGCAGCGGGATGCAGTTGCCCGGCGGGCTTTCCGGACTGGGCAAGAAGAAATGAACGACGCAAATCTCGACGCGACGGACCGTGCGGCCGAAGTGCTGCGGGAACACCGCGAAAGCATCGACCGGCTGGATGCGATCCTCGTCTACACGCTGGCCGAGCGCTTCAAGCACACGCAGGCCGTGGGCCGGCTGAAGGCGGCGCACACGCTGCCGCCGTCGGACCCCGCGCGCGAGGCGCAGCAGATCGCCCGGCTGGAAAGGCTGGCCGAGGAGGCGGATCTGGATCCCGCCTTCGCCAAGAAATTCCTGAATTTCGTGATCTCGGAAGTCATCCGGCATCACGAGCAGTTCCTTGAAGGGGACGCCTGACGCGCCCCTTCCATCGCCATTCAAAAGGAGACACGAAAAATGGCAATCAAGATCCGACTGGCCCGCGGTGGTTCCAAGAAGCGCCCCTTCTACCGCATCGTCGCCGCCGATACGCGGATGCCCCGCGACGGCCGCTTCATCGAGAAGCTGGGCACCTACAGCCCGCTGCTGCCCAAGACCGACGAGAGCCGGATCGTGATGAACGTCGAGCGCGTCCAGTACTGGCTGGCCCAGGGCGCCCAGACCACCGACCGCGTGAGCCGCATGCTGGAAACCGCGGGCGTCCTGGCCAAGAAGGAGCGCGCCAACCTCAAGAAGGGTGCGCCGGGCAAGAAGGCCCAGGAACGTGCCAAGGAAAAGGCCGAGAAGGCTGCCAAGGCCGCCGAAGCTGCCGCCGCACCGGCCGCGGAAGCCAGCGCCGAGTGATGCGTTCTTGCGCGTGGCCCCTTGTCGCCTGACCGGGGGCCGCCGCACCGGCAGGAGCATGGGCCATGGACGACGATCCCGAGGGCCTGATCTGCGTGGGCGCGATAACCGGCGCCTTCGGCGTGCGCGGCGAGGCGCGCGTGAAATCCTTTTGCGCCGAGCCCGAGGCGATCGCTGCCTATTCGCCGCTCGTGACCCGCGACGGGCGCAGCCTCACGCTGAAGATCACCCGCGCGGTCGCCGGCGGTTTCGCCGTGCGGCTGGGCGGCGTTGCCACGCGCGAGCAGGCCGAGGCGCTGCGTGGCGTGCAGCTTTTCGCCCCGCGCGAAAAGCTGCCGGCGCTGCCTGATGACGAGTTCTACCATGCCGACCTGATCGGCCTTGCGGTGGTGGACACCGGCGGGCGCGTGCTGGGCGTGGTCCAGGCGATCCACAACCACGGCGCGGGCGACCTGCTGGAAGTGACGGGCCCCGGGCTGAAGGGTGGCGTCCTGCTGCCCTTTACCCGGGCGACGGTGCCGACGGTCGATCTGGCCTCGGGCCGGCTGATCGCGGACCCGCCGGCCGGCATCTTTCCAGAGGAACAGGCATGACACGCGTCGTCGTTCATGCCGGGTTTCACAAGACGGGCACAAGCAGCCTTCAGCGCTGCCTGCAAAAGAACCGCAAGGCGCTTTCAAGCCGTATCCTTTATGTCCGGCGCACCGACATCAATCGTGCGGCGCAGACCGCGGCGCTGGTCGCGCGGCGCCCTTCGGCCCTGACGCGCCTGCTGTTTCGCTGGCAACTCGTGCGCGGGCTTCGGTCTCTTCCGGGGCCCGAGGGGCGCACCGTCGTCATCTCGGCCGAGCGGCTGTCGGGGCTGATGCCCGGCCGAAAGGGCGCCTGGTCCTTCGCCGTCGCACCGGAACTTGCCGTCGAGACGCTGCGGGCGGTGCGCGCGGTGTGGGGCGCCGATGCCGACGTGACCTTCGTCTACACGACCCGTAAGCGGGATGCCTGGATCAACAGCGCCTGGCGGCACCAGGTCAAGCATGACGGGCTGGCCATTCCCTTCGAGCAGTTCGCCGGACGCACGGCCGGGATACCGGACATGGATGCGCTGGTCGCGCGCATATCGGCGCGGATCGCGCCGGTGCCGGTCCTGACCGCACCGCTGGAGATACATGGCCCCCGGCGCCTGGGCCCGGTCGAGGCGGTGCTGGACCTGATCGGGCTGCCCGACCCCGAACGCGCGGCCTTGCGCCCCGGCCCACAAGCGAATGTCGGGCTGTCGCATGCAGAGGCCGAGGCGCTGGTCGCAAGCCGGGTGGCGGCGGCATGAGCGATGCGCCCAGATCCCATGGCCGGCTGTCGATCCGGGCAAGCGCCACGCCGCGCGACCTGATGGCCGAACCGCAGCGCCTGTCGCGGGCCTGGGGCGCCAGGGTCATCACGCTGTTTCCCGACGCGTTTCCCGGCGTTCTGGGCCTGTCGCTGACGGGCCGTGCGCTTGACCAGGGGATATGGTGGCTCGAGACGATCGACCTGCGCGACTTCGGCGTGGGCCGCCACCGCAACGTGGACGACACGCCCGCGGGCGGCGGCGCCGGCATGGTGCTGCGGCCCGACGTGGTGGCGGCGGCACTCGATGCGGCAGCAGATGGCGCGGGTGGCGACTGGCCGGTGATATATCTTTCCCCGCGCGGCGTACCCTTCAGCCAGGCCATGGCGCAGCGCCTGGCGCAGGCCGATGGCGTGACGCTGCTCTGCGGGCGGTTCGAGGGCGTGGACCAGCGGGTGCTGGACGCGCGCGGCGTGCTGGAAGTCTCGGTTGGGGATTTCGTGCTGTCCGGCGGAGAGATCGCCGCTCAGGCCTTGATAGATGCGACCGTTCGCCTTATACCCCGCGTGCTCGGAAATGCGGAGTCGGTGGCGGAGGAGAGTTTCTCGCACGGGCTTCTCGAGCACCCGCAGTATACCAGGCCGACGGAATGGGAAGGCCATGACATCCCGCAGATCCTCCTCTCGGGGCATCATGGCCAGATTGCCGCGTGGCGGCAGGCCCAGGCCGAACGCCTGACCAAGGAACGTCGTCCCGATCTCTGGCGGGCCTGGCTTGCAGCGCAAGGCAGGGACCCGGTGGAAGGTGAAGAGCTCTCGGACGCGCACACCATCGCCGCAAAAGGCGAGCAGAAGGAATGAACCGATGAACATCATCGAACAGCTCGAGAAAGAGCAGATCGCCGCGCTGGCCCGGGACATCCCGGATTTCGCCGCCGGCGACACCATCCGCGTCGGCTACAAGGTCACGGAAGGCACCCGCAGCCGCGTGCAGGCCTATGAGGGCGTCTGCATTTCGCGCAAGGGCGGCAGCGGCATCGGTGCCTCGTTCACCGTGCGCAAGATTTCCTTCGGCGAGGGCGTGGAGCGTGTGTTCCCCCTGCATTCGCCGAACATCGACAGCATCACCGTCGTGCGCCGCGGCAAGGTCCGCCGCGCCAAGCTTTATTACCTGCGTGCGCGCCGTGGCAAGTCGGCCCGCATCGCCGAGAAGTCGAACTACCGCGAGAAGAACACCAGCGCCGAGGCGTAAGGGCTACACTTCCCGGAATTCGCGAAAGGCGGCCCTTCGTGGCCGCCTTTTTCGTGTGGGGCTTCCGCAGTCGCATCTTCTTTTTGCCATGAATGCGGGTACAGTTCCCCCATGTCGATACCCGCCTTCATCCTGCGCGCCCTGCTGATATCGCCGATCGTCTTCGCGCGGTATCTGCCGATCCTTCTGATCTTCGTGCTGGTCGTCGTGGGGCTGTTCCTGGCGACATCGAACATCTGGGTGATCGGCATGATCGTCCTGATCCTTTCCACGATGGGAACATCCTTCCTGATCCTCAACGGGATTCGCGCGGGGCTGATGACGATCCGCGCCACGACCGCGCCCACGGCGGGCGGGCTGCTGCGGGCGACGGGCAGGATGCTCATGACGCACCTGCTGGTGCAGCTGATCATGTCGATCGTGCTCGGGGCAATCGTGTATTACGTCGCCTTCACCGTGGTGATCCCGGCGGCCGTGCCCGGGGCCGAGAACGTGATCCGCCCCTTCATCGCCGCGCTCGTCACATTCGACAGCGGGGCGATGGCGGAACTGATGCCGCAGATGGAGCAGATCGCGGTCGAGGCGGACCGGCTGGTGGTTCCGGGCATCGTGATCAACGTGATGATGGCCTCGATCGGGGCGCTCTGCGTCGCGATATTCGGCGTGCCGATGGCGGCGCTGGCGGCGACCGCCGTGCACTACGCGCCCGAGCACGACCTGATCTACGGGATGGGGCGCTACGGGGTGCACCAGTTCCTGCTCTACATGCTTGCGGTGGCGCTGCCCGGCGCCCTGTGGATCCTGATGGCCCCCGGTCTTGCGCTGGGATTCGAGGGGGAACCTTCGCTCGTTCTGGCGGGGGCGGTGGCCTTGTGGAGCATCTATGCGCCCTGCATTTCCTATGGCGGCATGGCCATCGCCTACGAGGGCGTGCGCAACCGGCTGGCGGCCGAGCGGCGGGCCATGTCCGTACCCGATATCGACTACGAGGCGGAGCGCGAACAGGTGCGAAACCTGCGCCAGACCCGCAACCCGGGTGCGGACGTGCACCGCGTCTACGACCCGCGCCGCACCGAGTGATGCGTCATGCACCGGCTCTTGCGGCACAGGGGCAAAGTTGATAGACGTCCGCGACCCCGCAACGGGGTGGCGACATCCTACCGGCGCAAACGAGGCGGCCGCAGGGTGAATCAGTCACCCGAACCAGGACCCAATGCGATGAGAAAAGACATCCATCCCGACTACCACTTCATCGAAGTGAAGATGACCGACGGCACCGTGGTGCAGATGCGCTCGACCTACGGCAAGGAAGGCGACACGCTCTCGCTGGACATCGACCCGTCGTCGCACCCGGCCTGGACCGGCGGTTCGAGCCGCCTGATGGACACCGGCGGCCGCGTATCGAAGTTCAAGAAGAAATACGAGGGCCTGGGCTTCTGATCGACGCTTCAAAGCGCGATCGATCCGGTCTAGATACGAAGGCGCCGTCCCCCGGGGGCGGCGCTTTTTTCTTGGGGCCGCAAAAGCTCAGGGACGGGACATGGCGCATATCATCGTGCTCGGCAACGAAAAGGGCGGGTCGGGCAAGTCCACCACGGCAATGCATGTCTGCACCGCGCTCATGCGGTCGGGAGAGGCGGTCGGGGTGATCGACCTCGACCTGCGCCAGCAAAGCCTGATGGCCTATGTCCGCAACCGCCGCGCAACGGTAGAGCGCGAGGGGCTCGACCTGCCGCTGCCCCACGCCTATGCGCTGCGCCTGAGCGACAGGGACAGCCTGCGCGACGCACAGGCCGAAGAGGAAGAGGCCTTTGCCGATGCGCTGCGCACGCTGGACGCCAGTTGCAGTTTTGTCGTGATCGACTGCCCCGGCGCGCATACGCGCTATGCCCAGATGGCCCATTCAGCGGCCGACACGCTGATCACGCCGATGAACGACAGCCTGGTGGACCTGGATCTGCTGGCGCGGCTGGACCCGGCAACGGGCAAGGTCGCCGGTCCGTCCATCTATTCCGAAATGGTGTGGTCGGCGCGTCAGCTGCGCGCCTCGGCGGGGCTGCCGCCGCTCGACTGGACGGTGCTGCGCAACCGTGTCGGGACCACCGACATGCACAACAAGCGCCGGGTGGGCGATGCGCTGACCGAGCTGTCGCGCCGCATCGGGTTTCGCATCGTCCCCGGTTTCACCGAGCGCGTGGTGTTCCGCGAACTGTTTTTGCAAGGGCTGACCCTGCTCGACCTGGGCGATGCTGGCGGCGGGCGGCTGACCATATCGAACATCGCCGCCCGACAGGAGCTGCGTGAACTGATCCGCGCGCTGAACCTGCCGGGGGTCAAGCTGGCCTTCTGACGCCGGAGGCGGGCGGCTCAGCCGCCGGCCACCACCTCGCAGGGGGTCTGACGCGCGGCAAGGCGCGCGCATGCGGTTTCTGCCGCCTCGGCGCTCAGGCCCACGAAGCGCGCGCGATACCAGCCGGGCTCTCCGGTGGGCAGCAGGTCACGCTTGCTTCCTTCGAGCGCCTCCATCTCCTGAAGCGCGGTCGTCAGCAGAAGCCGCTCGGCGTTCGTGCGGTTATGCTTGCCGCCCAGCTGCACGATATAGGTGCCGGCATTGCCCTGCCGGACGCTGCGGACCTCGGGGGCGGGCGGGGGCGGCGCGATCGAGGCGACCTCCACCTCGGGCGCTTCGGGCTTTTCATCGGGCGAACGGCGCGCGATGTCGATGCTGTCGGGGCGCAGCAATGGCCTGATCGCGTTGGGCAGCAGCGGCTGCGCATCGGGTGTGGGCGGCGCATCGGCCAGTTCCTTCGAACTGGCGGCGATCTGCGGCAACTCCTCGTCGGTGAGCGCGCGGCTGACCTCGGTCGCGATCTGCACGGCCAGCGTGTCGACGGCGGCAACGGCGACAGGCTGCTGATCCTCACGCGCGCGCACCACGGGGCGGGGCGCGGTCTTTAGCGTCGTGTCGGCCCGGGCGATCACGGTCGCGCCACCCGACGCGACATTCACGCGGGCGGGCCGCACGACGGCGACCTGCGTTGGCGCCTGGCGCAGGCCAAGATCCATCAGCTCGGCCACCTTGGCATTGCGGCTGGCGGTGCTGTTGCCGCCGAAAAGCGAGACGATCACTCGCTTGCCGCCACGCTGGGCCGAGGCCACGAGGTTGAAACCGGCAGCACGGGTGTAGCCGGTCTTGATCCCGTCGGCGCCCTGATAGGCGTCCAGAAAGCGCCGGTTGGTGTTGTAGACGGTCGCGATCTTGGCGCTGGTCGAGCGGCGGCTGAACAGGTTGTAGTACTGCGGGAAATCATAGAACAGCTGCCGACCAAGAAGTGCCATGTCGCGCGCGGTGGAGAGGTGTCCCGCCGCAGTCAGGCCATGCGCGTTCTTGAAGGTGGTGTTCTTCATCCCCATCGCGCGGGCGGTCGCGGTCATCTTGCGCGCAAAGGCTTCTTCCGAGCCGGAGACCGCCTCGCCAAGCGCGGTGGCGGCATCGTTGGCCGATTTGACCGCGGCGGCACGGATAAGGTATTGCAGCTCGATCTGCTGGCCCCGTCTGAGCCCCAGCTTCGAGGGCGGCTCTGCGGCCGCGTTTGCCGAAATGGTGATCTTCTGATCCAGCGAGAGTTGTCCCCGCTGGACCGCGTCGAACACCAGGTAAAGGGTCATCATCTTGGTAAGCGACGCGGGGTGCAGCCGGGTGTCGGCGTTTTCCGAGTGGATCACCCGCCCGTCCCGTGCATCCATCACCAGCGCCGCATAGGGCGCGGCGAAAGCCATCGCGCTTCCGAGAAATAGAAATGCCACGAGCAGCAGCCCGCGTCCTGCCTGTACTGACATCGGTTTCTCCGCCGACGGAACCTGCCTCTGGAGCCGATTTTTCGGTCTCCTTGTTATTGGTTTCACCGTAGCACGAGTCGGACGTTGCGAAAACCCTCTTGTTATCAACAGCTGAGCGGGCGTTCTTGAAGCACTTTCACGGGCATTGCCGCAGTGCGGCAGGGATCTTGACGCAGTGCAGCATAAACACTATGTTGCAGTGCAGAATAAACCGAAACCCACGCTGTCAGGAGATATCCTATGACCAAAGCCACCACCAAAGCGGCGACCGCGAAAGTCGAGGAAATCGCCGCTGACGCACAGAAGGCGATGACCGAGAACATGGAAAAATTCACCAAGGGCTTCGAGGACATGAGCGCCTTTACCCAGGAGAACGTGGACGCCGTCGTCAAGTCGGCCGAAATCGCCGCCAAGACCGCCGAAGGCATCGGCGCCGAGATGAGCGCCTACTCCAAGAAATCCTTCGAGGACAGCGTTGCCGCTGCCCAGGATCTGGCCTCGGCCAAGAACATGACCGAGCTGATGGAAAAGCAGACCGCCTTTGCGCAGGCTGCCTTCGAGGGCTTCGTGGCCCAGGCGACCAAGATGAACGAGATCTACGCCGCCGCCGCCAAGGACATCACCGCGCCGATCAACCAGCGTTTCACCGCTGCGGCCGACGCGATGAAGTCGTTCGGCGCCTGATCCTCCCTCGGGCGGACCGGACGAACGGAAAGGGGGCATCTGCCCCCTTTTCTATTTGAAGCGCCTTCATATATTGTCGGCCACCGAGTCAAAGAGTGTGGCCACCGACGTGACAGGTATGCGCGATCCCGAGATGACAGGACCAGGCGGCCCCGAAGACGGCGGGTCGGGCGATGTCGGCATTGCGACCAAGACCCGATCCAAGACCCAGCGCCCGCCGCTCTACAAGGTGCTGCTGCTGAACGACGACTACACGCCGATGGAATTCGTCGTGCATGTGCTGGAGCGATTCTTCGGCATCAACCATGCGCAGGCGGTGGACATCATGCTGACCGTGCACAAGAAGGGCGTTGCCGTGGTGGGCGTGTTCTCGTTCGAGATCGCAGAGACCAAGGTGACTCAGGTGATGGATTACGCCAGGCGCAACCAGCACCCGCTTCAGTGCACCATGGAAAAAGAGTAACCCCATCCTCTCCCAACGCATCCATCTCCCGTTCGAGCAGGGCGCAATCGCCCCCGCGGGCGGAACGGGCAGTGTCATCCTTGGCGCCGCCGAATACATGGCGGACAGCCCCCTGCCCGCGCCCGTGCTGCATGTCACCGGGTTTCGCCCCGATCATGATGCCATCGCCGCCGCCGGCGGAAAGGTGGCGATCGTGGCAGGCAGCGAGACGCCCGCGATGGTCGTGGCATGCCTGCCGCGGAACCGCATGCAGGCCATGGCGCGAATCGCCGAGGCGCTTCGCCTGCTGCCCGAAGGTGGCTGGCTGCTGGTCGACGGGCAGAAGACCGACGGCATCGAGCCGGTGCTCAAGGCGCTGCGCGCCGTCCTGACGGTAGAGGGGGTCGCCTCCAAGGCTCATGGCAAGATCGCCTGGGCACAGCGCCCGCCCGTGCTTCCGGCAGAGCTTGCGAATTGGACCGTGGCGGCCGAGCCTGCACGGAACGAAGACGGCTTCTGGACAGCCCCCGGCATGTTCAGCGCCGAGGGCATCGATCCTGCCACCGCACTTCTGACGCGCTTCCTGCCCGAAAAGGCCAAGGGCGCCGCCTGCGATCTGGGTGCAGGCTGGGGGGCGCTGTCGTCCGCACTGCTGGCAACCGCGCCAGGGCTGGAAAGCTGCGACCTGGTCGAGGCCGAGCACGCGGCGCTCGAGGCAGCGAAGCGCAACGTCACCGACCCGCGCGCGCGGTTCCGCTGGGCGGATGTCGCGCGGTGGGAGGGCGGCCCCTACGACCTGGTCGTGTCGAACCCGCCCTTCCACGTCTCGCGGAACGCGGACCCGGATCTTGGTCGCGCCTTCATCGCCGCTGCCGCCAGGCTGCTGACTCCCCGCGGCCGCTTCCTTATGGTGGCCAACCGTCAACTGCCCTACGAGGCCACCATCGACGCGCATTTCCACAACCGCGACCAGCTGCATGTCGACGGACGCTTCAAGATCCTGAGCGCGAGCCAGCCGCGTGGCCAGCGCGGCCGCAAAGCCTGAGCCAAGGGAGAGCATCGTGCCATACGCACTTGATGGAAAATCGGTGATCGTCACCGGCGCCGGACAGGGCGTCGGACTGGCCATAGCGCGCCGCTTCGCCAATCTGGGCGCCAGCGTCATGATGGCCGGTACCGACGAGGCGAAGCTGGAGGAAGAGGCAGAGACGCTTCAGAAAGCCGGGCTTTCGGCCAGCTATCATGTCTGCGACATCCGCGAGAAGCTGTCGGTCACGAACCTGATCGCCTCGACCGTGGATGCCTATGACCGGATCGACGTGCTGGTCAACGCCAGCCGGCAGGTCGCCACCTCGGACCCGCTCGACCCCGACGACAAGACGTTGGAGCAGCTGTTCCACCAGAACGTGCTGTCCACGCTGCGGCTGAGCCAGGCGGTCGCCCGGCGCATGATCCAGCTGGCGGGCGACAATGGCGACACCGAGGGGCGGCGCAGCGGGATCGGGGCGATCGTGAACGTCACCTCGATCGCCGCGCGGCGCACGCTGCCGGAGTTGATGGCCTATTCCGTCGCCTCGGCGGCGGTGGACCAGCTGACCCGGTCGCTTGCGGTGGCTTTCGCGGGGCATGGCATAAGGGTGAACGCGATCGCGCTCGGCTCCGTCATGTCCACCTCGCTTCGCAATGCGCTCAAGGACCGCGAGGGGCTGCAAGAGGATCTGGCCGCCGTGACGCCGCTGGGGCGCATCGGCGAGGCGGAAGAGGCCGCCGAGGCGGCGCTGTTCCTAGCTTCCGACAATGCAAGCTTCGTGACCGGTCAGATCCTGGCCGTGGATGGCGGGCGAACGATGCTCGACCCGATGGACACGCCAGCGCACTGAAGCGACACATGAAAAAGGGCGCCCGATCGGGCGCCCTTTTTCACAGGTAAGCTGCGGGAACGCTCAGTCGTCGTCCTCGTCGTCGTGGCGTCCGCCCTTGGGCAGGTTGAACAGGCTGTCCGGATCGAGATTGTCGTCATCCTTGTCGTTGCCGCCAAGGGTAAACGTCTCGAGGCCCGCGATGTTCGAGGGCAGTCGCGGCTCGTCTTCCATCTGAAGCGACTGCTCGGTCGAGACCAGCTTCATCCGCGCCTCGTCGCTCATCCCCTGCCCTGTGGCAGCGGCCTTCTTCGCGGCCTTGGCGACGGCGGCGTCCAGCTCGCTCTGGCGGCACAGGCCCAGGGCGACCGGGTCGATCGGCTGGATGTTGGCGATGTTCCAGTGGGTCCTGTCGCGGATCGACTGGATGGTGGGCTTCGTCGTGCCGACCAGCTTGCCGATCTGGCTGTCGGCCAGCTCGGGGTGGAACTTTACCAGCCAGGCGATCGCGGCGGGACGGTCCTGCCGCTTGGACAGCGGCGTGTAGCGCGGGCCTCGGCGCTTGCTTTCGCCATCGGCGGCCGGGTTATGCATCAGGCGGAGATTGGCCTTCGGGTCTTTCTCGCAGCGGGCAATTTCCTCGGCGGTGAGCTGGTTGTTGGCGATCGGGTCGAAACCCTTGATGCCCACCGCCACCTCGCCGTCCGCAATGCCGTTCACTTCCAGTTCGTGCAGGCCGCAGAATTCGGCGATCTGGCGGAAGCTCAGGGTCGTGTTGTCGACCAGCCAGACAGCGGTCGCTTTCTGCATCAGGGGCAGGGCCATCACAGCACCTCCATCGTCAATTGCGCACAAGTCCTCCCCGGGTGGAAACCGCGGGGCCCGTGGGCCAGATCAGCAGTTTTCGGGGAAAGCTGCCGGTGTATATATACCCCGGACCGCCAAAGGAAAAGAGGGCTTGATGCGCGCGACCTTTATTGCGCTGGCTCTGCTGTTCGGGGCCACGGGCACCACGGCGCAGGACCGGGCCGGCGATTTCGCCTACTATGTGCTGGCGCTCAGCTGGTCGCCCGCCTGGTGCGCGGCAGAAGGTGACGGCCGCGACGCCGCGCAATGCGACCCGGGCCGGGGGCACGGATTCACCCTGCACGGGCTCTGGCCGCAGCATGAGCGGGGCTGGCCCGAGTTCTGCCGCAGCGCTGCGCGCAATCCCTCGCGGGCCGAGACGGGCGCGATGGCGGACATCATGGGATCGGGCGGGTTGGCCTGGTACCAGTGGCAGAAACATGGGCGCTGCACGGGGCTGGACGCACGAGCCTATTTCGACGCCTCGCGCACCGCATACGAGGCTGTGGCGCTGCCCGAGGTGTTCGAGCGACTGCCCCGAAGGATCACGGCCCCGCCCGAAGTGGTGGAGGAGGCGTTTCTGGAGGCGAACCCGCAGCTGTCGCCCGATGGCGTGACCGTCACCTGCCGCGACGGCCTGCTGCGCGAGGTGCGGATCTGCCTGACCCGGGATCTGGGCCCCCGCGACTGTGCGGCCGATGTCAGGCGTGATTGCAGCGCGCCCCGCGTCGCGGTGCCGCCGATCCGCTGAGCCGGCCTCAGACCGCCAGGACGATCTTGCCGATATGGGCCGAGCTTTCCATCCGGGCATGGGCACGGGCCGCCTCAGACAGGGGGAACGTCTCGTCCATCACCGGGCCAAGACGGCCCGCGGCGATCAGCGGCCAGACCTTTTCCTCAAGCTCTGCCGCGATGGCGGCCTTTGCGGCGACCGATTGCGGGCGCAGGGTAGAGCCTGTGATCGTCAGCCGCCGCATCATGGCAGAGGCAAGGTTCAATTCCATTTTCGCCCCCTGCAGGAAGGCGATCATCACCAGCCGACCGTCCTCGGCCAGAAGCCGCAGGTCACGCGCGATGTAGTCGCCGCCAACCATGTTGAGCGATACATCGATCCCCTGTCCGCCCGTCGCCTCGCGCAGGACGGCGACATAATCTTCCTTGCGGTAGTTGACCGCGCGCTCGGCGCCCAGGTCCTCGCAGGCAATGCATTTGTCCGGCGTGCCGGCAGTGGCGAAGACCCGCGCACCGAAGAGCCGGGCCAGCTGGATGGCCGTCGTCCCGATGCCTGACGACCCGCCATGAACGAGAAACCGCTCTCCGGCCTTCAGGCCGGCGCGCATGAAGACGTTGCTCCAGACGGTGAAGAACGTCTCGGGCAGGGCCGCCGCCTGCAACAGCGAAAGTCCGGCCGGCACCGGCAGCGCGTGCGCCGCGGGCGTGACCGCATATTCTGCATAGCCCCCGCCGGGCAGCAGGGCGCAGACGGCGTCGCCCTCCTTCCAGCGGCTGGCGCCGGGACCGACAGCGGCGACATGGCCCGCACATTCCAGCCCCGGCAGGTCCGAGGCATCGGGCGGCGGGGCATAGTTCCCGGCCCGTTGCAGCGCGTCGGGCCGGTTCACCCCGGCGGCCGTCAGGCGGATCAGGATTTCGCCCGCGCCGGGGCGCGGGACCGGGCGGCGTACCGGGGTCAGCACCTCGGGGCCGCCGGGGGCCGCGATCTCTATCGCCAGCATGTCCGAGGGCAGGCTCATTCCGCGGCGATCCGGGAAGAGTGGGCGAAGTCCCAGTAGAGCGCCCGCGCCTTGCGCGCGACGGGCCCGATGGGCAGGTCGCGATCCTCGAAACGGGTCACCGGCATGACCTTGCTGGCGTTGCCGGTCAGGAAGATCTCCTCGGCGGCGTGGAAATCCCCGACCGTCAGGGATGTCTCTTCCACGACCAGCCCCGCGTCGCGCAGCAGGCCGATGACACGCGCCCGCGTGATGCCCGCAAGGAAGGTTCCGTTCGGCACCGGCGTGAGGACGACGCCATCGCGGACCATGAACACGTTGGTCGAGGCGGTTTCCGCGACATGCCCGTCCAGATCCAGCGACAGCGCATTGTGAAAGCCGCGCGCGCGGGCGTCGCGCACGATCCGCGCGTTGTTGGGATAAAGACAGGCGGCCTTGGCCTCGGTGAGGGCGGTGTCCTGCCGCGGGCGGCGGAAGGGCGACACTGTCAGCGACAGGCCGGCGAAATCGGGAAGCGGCAGATCCTCGATGCAGATGGCCATGCGGGTGGAGCCGGGCTCTGCGTCGATCAGCGCGGGCGAGGCTTCGGTGGACCACATCATCGGGCGCAGATAAAGGGCCGCGCCGGGCGCGAAGCGCTGCACGCCCTCGGCTATCAGGGCAGCGATCTCGGGGCCCTGCATTACCGGGTCCATCCCCATCGCCCGGGCAGAGCGGACGATGCGGGCGCAATGCAGGTCCAGATCGGGCATCACGCCCTCGAAGGCGCGGGCGCCGTCGAAGACCAGCGTACCCTGCCAGGTGCCGTGATCGGCGGCGCCCATGACGGGGGTGTTCCCCTCCTGCCAGTGTCCGTCGAACCAGGTGTGTATCGTCTTGCCAATTGCCATCGCAGCCGCCTCTCAATGATCGGCGGCCACGTTAGCCAGAGCCCGACGCCTGCACAAGGCGACGGTTCAGCGCCGCCAGCGCCCCGGCAGGTCGTCGGCGCCCTGCCCCGGCGCGCGCACATGGCTCAGGATCCGGCCCGGGCCGGCCATGACCGCCTTGCCGATCGGGTGCTCGCGGAAGCGGGCCTTCACCTTTTCGATCTGCATGACATCCCCGATGCGCCGGTCGATGAAGGCGCGCGTCGCCTCCATGTCGGGGCTGTCATCGCCCAGCCAGTAGAGAACCGTCGCCGAATAGACCCCCGACAGGGTGGCACGCTTGGTATACCAGTTCACGTCTTCCGACGTGTCGCCCAACGCAGTCCAGATCGTGTCGGCCGTGTGCCAGATCGCCCGCGCGCCATCCGCGGCATGGATGGGCAGGGCGAACAGGGCGGCCGCGCGCCGCACCGCCTCGCGGTGGGGCGCGACCAGTTCCAGCCGCATCTCGATCGCGCGGGCGACCCGCTCGGAATAGCGCAGCGCGCCCAGGTCCGCCTCGGCCATGCGCCGGGCAAGCGCCGCATCGTTCGCCCAGTGAAAGGCCAGCGCAAGGTCTATGCCGCCGCGCGGAAAGGCCAGCCGCGCAAGGCCGGGATCCACGCCGCAGTCGCGTACCGCATCCGCTATGGCGCGGTCCGTCCAGCCGTCGAACACCACGTTCGGAAGCGCCGCGGCGAGCACGCGCGCCTTCGTGTCCTCGACCGGATCGATCCCGGTTTCCTGTGTTTCGGTCATCAGTCTCTCTCTCTTGCTCCGGTCCGTCCGGGTGTGGACAGTCCGGCATGAGGTTGATATATAGCGGCCTCCTGCGAGATTTCGAAACATTCACATCAGAAAGGTGGTGAAAGCCAGTGCAGGTCCAGGTTCGCGACAACAATGTCGATCAGGCGCTTCGTGCCCTGAAGAAGAAATTGCAGCGCGAGGGTGTGTTCCGCGAGATGAAGCTTCGGCAGCATTTCGAGAAGCCCTCCGTCAAGAAAGCCCGCGAGAAAGCCGAAGCGGTCCGCCGCGCACGCAAACTCGCGCGCAAGAAGGCGCAGCGCGAAGGTCTTCTCTAAGACGACATGGCGTGACCTGCGGGCCCTTCGGGGTCCGTGGCAGACGGGCCCCGGGCGAAAGCCGCGGGGCTTTGTCATTTCTGGCGGATCGCCGGATCGAGTTCAGCTTTCGCCGGTTGGCACGTTCTGCCCGATGTCCTGTTCGTAGCGGTAGCGATTCTCCACCCCCGGAAAGGCCGCGATCTGTTCGCGCAGCACCTCGGGAAAGAAACTGACCCTCAACCCTTCGAAGCCCGGCACGTCGCGCAGCACTTCGGTGGTGTGCACGGTGCAGAACATCTTGGGCGACGGCCCTTGCGCCTGTGCGCGGCGCAGCGCCATTTCGGCCACCGCGGGACTGACGGGGATCTTCTGGACATGGACATGATGGGAAAAGCGGGCGTGGTAACGCTCGTAATAGCTGATCATCCGGTCGTCCGCGCCGTAGTGGATATCGCCCCGCTCGGGCATGTCGGGATGATCAAAGGTTCCCGCGGGGTCGTAGATCACCCGCTCGGATGCGTTGATCACCAGTGCGGAATGCGCGGCGCGCCCGTCGGTGTTGTCGACCATCGACACCACGGCGATATAGGGCGCCTCGCCCGAGACGTGCCGGGCGCGCGCGATCTCGTCCGGGGGCGCGCCCGTCTCTACGGCACAGGCGGCAGTCAGGGCGATGAAGCACAGGGACAGGGCAAGGCGGACGGCGCGCATTGGTGGGGGAACTCCGCGTGGGTCTGGTCAGGAACCGCGCTGGGCGCGCGTGCACTCCATTTCGATACGGTCGTAATCGGGCCCGAATCGGGCGTTGAAATCAACGATCGTCTGGTCGTCGAACTGCGCACCTGAGGCGAGCACGCTCATCATGGACATCAGAGCGCTCAGTCCCGATGCGCCATGCGCCGTTTCGAAATTCGTAAGGATGCAATCGGCGCGGTCCCGACGCGATGCCGGCGCGAGCCCCTCCAGCGGCGAGCGTGGAAGTCTTGCCGAAAATGCATCGGCAAGCGCCGCGAAGCGTTCGACCATCGCGGGATCAGCCGCGGAAACCGGCGTCACCGCCAGCCCGCAGGCGACGATGGCTGCGCCAAGCCGCACAGCCAAGCGCACGGGGATCAGGAATTGAAGATGGCGAGGAAGACGAGGATGCCCGCGCTTATTCCGAAAAGCCATATCCAGAACTTGATGAACCCCTCGAAGGTACGCTCCTGTTCGGTGATGTCCATCTTGCCGTGATCGTGTTCGCTCATGTCCCGAGTCTCCAGTCTCTCCGACCCTTTTGCGGTCGCCTTACAGAGAGATTAGCAGAAAGTCACGTCGAATGCGAAGCGGCCCCGCAAAAAGTATGCAGAAGGATACCGAAGCCGGTTTCACACCCGTTGCCAAAGCCAGGCGCCGCTTTCCGACACGTCCCGGCGCACCTGTCCGCCCCGGTACAGGTGGTTGAGATGGCCGATCGCCTCGGCAAGGGCGAGACCGTATTCCCCTTCGCCGATGCTGCGCTTGTAGAGCGGCGCAAAGCAGTCATGCGCGGTCCGAGGCGTCGCAAGGTGGTCAAGCAGCCTCGCCAGCGCGCCGTGATGGTTGGCGATCAACTGCTCCAGCCGGATCGGCAGGCCGCGAAAGGGCAGTTTGTGTCCCGGCAGCACCAGTTGATCCGGCGTGGCGAGCGTCGCCAGCCGCGCGCAGCTTTCCAGCCAGTCGCCGACCGGGTCGGCCTCGGGCTCGGTCGGCCAGACGCCGAGATTGGAGGATATCCCCGGCAGCACCTGGTCGCCGGCCAGCACCAGCGCGCCATCTTCGGACCAGAGGGTCGCGTGCCCCGGCGCGTGCCCATGGCCGATCACCACGCGCCAGTCCCGGCCGCCCGTCGTGACCTTGTCCCCCTCGGACAGGCGAACATATCCGGTCGGGATCGGATGCACGACATCGGCGAAGTTCCACGGCCGGTCGCGCTTTCGCTTTTCCAGCAGAACGGGATCCATCCCCGCGCGAAGGTAGAAGGCCAGCACCTCCTGCGGGGTCGTATCCTGAATGTCGAGCGTCATCATCCGCGCCATCAGCCACGCCGTCCGGGTCGCCCATATCTGCGCGTCCCGGTGCCGGGCAAGCCAGCCCGCCATGCCGATATGGTCGGGATGGTGATGGGTCAGGATCACCCGCCGCAGGGGCCGTCCCGCCAGCGGTCCGGCAAGGATCGCCTCCCAGAGGGCGACGCTCCGGCGGGAGTGATAGCCGGTGTCCACCACGCTCCACCCGTCGCCATCATCGAGCGCATAGATGTTGACGTGGTTCAGCCGGTTCGGCAGTGGCAGGCGGAACCACAGAATGCCCGGCGCGATCTCCAGCCCCGCGCCCTCTGCGGGCGCGTCGGCATGGGGAAATTCCAGCGCCTGGGAGCCGCCATCCATGATCAGGACGCCAACGCCTCGGGCGAGAGCGCATAGAGATCCTCCGCCCCTGCCCGGGCCGAGGCGCAAAGCGCAGGCACTTCGGGCAGAAGGTGGCGGATCCCGAAACGCGCCAGCGCCAGCCGGTCCGCATCCCCCGCGAGCGCCGCCTTCAGCAGGTAGTGCCCGCCAAGGGTCAGCCCGAAGGCGCGCAGATAGGGGGTCGCCCCGGCGAACCGCTCGTTCAGGTCAGGCGCGGCGACAAAGGCAGTGACCGTCTCCTCCAGGGCCTGGCGCGCCGCGTCCAGCGTATCGGCCAGGTCGGGATGCGCGGCACTGGCGGCTCTGACGGTGGCGCCAACCTCGTCCAGCAGGGCGCGCTGCGCGGCACCGCCATCGGCCAGCTTGCGTGCCACCAGGTCCATCGCCTGGATACCGTTCGTCCCCTCGTAGATCGCGGTCACGCGGACGTCGCGGTAGAACTGCGCGGCGCCCGTCTCCTCGACATAGCCCATGCCTCCATGCACCTGCACGCCAAGCTCGGCCACGCGGCAGCCGGTATCGGTGCCGAAGGCCTTGGCGATCGGGGTCAGCACCGCGCCGCGTGCGGCCCAGGCCTCCTGCCCGGTTTCCGCCGCCCGCGCCATGTCGAGCGAAAAGGCGCAGTCGAGGCAGATCGCCCGCACCATCACGGTCAACGCCTTCATCGTCATCAGCATCCGCCGCACATCCGCATGATCGAGGATGGTGCCGGTCCCCTCGGCCAGCGGCGAGCGGCCCTGGCGCCGGTCCCGCGCATAGGCGAGCGCCTTCTGGAACGCCGCCTCGGCCTGGCTCAGCCCCTGGACGCCAACGCCGAGGCGGGCGTTGTTCATCATGGTGAACATCGCCGCCATGCCGCCCTGCGGCGGGCCGACCAGCCAGCCGGTGGCGCGGTCGTATTCCATCACCGCCGTGGGCGAGCCATGCAGGCCCATCTTGTGCTCCAGGCTGATCGGGCGAAGGCTGTTGGCCACCCCGGGCCGCCCCTGCGCATCGGGGATGAATTTCGGCACCAGGAACAGGCTGATCCCCCTCGTGCCCGGGGCACCATCGGGCAGCCGCGCCAGCACCAGGTGGCAGACATTCCCGGCCATGTCGTGATCGCCCCAGGAGATGTAGATCTTCTGCCCGGTGATCGCGTAGGTGCCGTCGACGTTCGGTTCCGCCTTGGTGCGAAGGGCGCCCACATCCGAACCGGCCTGCGGCTCGGTCAGGTTCATCGTGCCGGTCCACTCGCCGGAGTTCAGCTTCGGCAGATACAGGTCGCGGATATCGTCCGCGGCGTGATGCTCCAGCGCCTCGATCTGGCCCTGGGTCATCAGCGGGTTCAGCGACAGCGACAGGCAGGCGCTGGCCATCATCTCGTTCACGCAGGTGGCCAGGGTCATCGGCAGGCCCATGCCGCCCCAGTCGGGCGCGCCGGACATGCCCACCCAGCCCCCTTCGGCGATCGCGCGGTAGCCGCTGGCAAAGCCCGGCGAGGTGCGCACCACGCCATTTTCCAGCCGTGCCGGATGGAGGTCGCCGGCCCGGTTCAGCGGCGCCAGCACGTCCTGCGCCAGCCGCGACGCTTCGGCCAGGATGGCCTCGGCGGTGTCTGCGGTCGCCTCGGCGAAAAGTGCCGTCGCGGCCAGCCGGTCCGCCCCCAGCACCCGGTCCAGATAGAAGCGCATGTCGGCCACTGGCGCGTGATAGGTCATCGACCGTCCTCCCGATTGCCGCTTGAGGCGCGGCCTGCGTTCCCATATCGCTGCGGGGAACCCTAATTCCCGGCCAACCGCCGGACAAGCGCCAACCCCGCGTCATGTCGACCAGCGAAACGCAGAACACGATCAGGCTTTCCGCAACCCCGCGCGGGATCCGCGCGGCGGCCGGATTGCTGCGCGCGGGCGAGCTTGTCGCCTTTCCGACAGAGACGGTCTACGGGCTGGGCGCGGACGCGACCAATCCGCGCGCGGTCGCCAGCGTGTTCGAGGCCAAGGGCCGGCCACGCTTCAATCCGCTGATCGTGCATGTCCCGGATCTGGAAGCGGCGCGAAAGATCGCCCGCTTCGACGCCCGCGCGCTTGCACTGGCCGATGCGTTCTGGCCCGGCCCGCTGACACTGGTCCTGCCGCTGGCCGAGGGGGCGCGCGTGGCCGACCTGGTGACGGCGGGGCTGCCCAGCGTGGCCATCCGCGTGCCCGAGCATCCGCTGGCGCAGGCGCTGCTGAGGGAATTCGGCGGTCCGGTCGCGGCACCGTCCGCCAACCCCTCTGGCCGGATCAGCCCGACCACGGCCGATCATGTGCTGGACGGGCTGTCGGGTCGCATCGCGGCGGTGCTGGACGGAGGGCCGACGGGCGTGGGCGTCGAATCGACCATACTCGGCCTGACCGGGGACGCGCCCTTGCTGCTGCGCCCCGGCGGCCTGCCGCTCGAGGCACTGGAGGACGCCCTGGGCGAGGCGGTCGCGACAGACATCTCCGGGGACATCACGGCACCCGGACAGCTGAAATCGCACTATGCTCCCGGTGTGGATCTTGTCCTGAACGCGGATGTGGCCGATGCAGGCGCGCTATGGCTGGCCTTCGGGCCGCTTGCGGGGCGCCGGGGGCTCAGCCTGTCCGAACGGCGCGACCTGCGTGAGGCGGCGGCGAAGCTGTTCGCCCATCTTCACGCCATCGACGCGCTGGCGCGGGAAATGGGCGTGAGCCGCGTGCTGGTCGACCCCGTGCCCGATCACGGGCTGGGCCGCGCCATCAACGACCGGCTGCGCCGCGCGGCGGCACCAAGGGACAGCTAGGCGCGGCCGCCTTCCGCAGACAGCAGGCGCGGGTCGATCCCGATCCGGCTCAGCGCCGCGGCCCAGCGCTTTTCCGGCGCGGTATCGAAGACGATCGCCTCGTCCGCGTCACAGGTCAGCCAGCCATTCGCCTGGATCTCCTGCTCAAGCTGGCCGGGCGCCCAGCCGGCATAACCCAGGGTCAGAAGTGCCGCACGCGGGCCGCGCCCCTCGGCGATATCGCGCAGGATGCTGAGCGTCGCGGTCACGCCGAAGCTGTTGCGCACGCTCATGGTAGAGCCGGTCGTGCTGTAATCGGCACTGTGCAGCACGAAGCCGCGGCCATGTTCGACCGGGCCACCGAAATAGACCGTTGGCGTCTGCACCGGATGCGCGACGGGAATGTCGAGCTGGTCCAGCAGTTCGCGGAAGGTCAGCTCCTCGGCGCGCTTGTTGATCATCAGCCCCATCGCGCCCTCGGAGGAATGGGCGCACATGAAGATCACCGAGCGGTCGAATCGCGGATCGCCCATGCCCGGCATGGCGACGAGAAGCTTGCCTTCAAGGAACTCGGCATCGGCCGAGGGGGTATCTTCGCCGGGCTTGATCATGGCCGAAACATGCCCCTCGCCCGGCGATGACACAAGCGGCAACTCTCCGGCTTGTGACTTCCCCCCGCTGCGCGCGAGGCCTAAGCATGTGCCATGGTGGCGCGATTCCTGAGTCTTTCCGTGGCCCTCGTGGCACTTGCAGTCCCTGGCCATCCGGCGCGGGCCCAGCAGGACGTGTCGGCGGTGGACCTCATGCCCGGCTGGGAACTGGAGAACGGGAACCGCATGGCCGGGCTGCGCATCGTGCTTGCGCCCGGCTGGAAGACGTATTGGCGCGCCCCGCAGGGTAACGGCATCCCGCCGGTATTCGACTGGAGCAGGTCCGACAATGTCGCCCGGGCCGTCGTGCACTGGCCACGGCCCGAGATCTTCGAAAGCTTCGGCGCGACCAGCATCGGCTACAGCAACGAGGTGATCCTGCCGATCGAGATCACGCCCGAGCGGCCCGACGCGCAGCTCGAACTGAACCTGTCGATGTTCTACGGCGTCTGCTCCGACGTCTGCATCCCCGCCGAAACGGTCGAGGCGCTGGACATCCAGCCGGGCGAGCAGCAGGGCGCGGGTGCGATCCGCGCGGCGCTGGGCACCACGGCGCTGGGCGCGGCCGAGGCGGGCATCACCGGGCATCGCTGCACGATCCACCCTGCCGGGGACGATTTCGCGCTGACGGCAGCGATGGACTGGCCCGGCCGCAGCTGGACACCCGAGATGGTGGTGATCGAAAGCGGGTCGGAAGATGTGTGGATCGACCCCGAACAGGTATCCGGCGCGGCAGACACGCTGGAGGTGGCGGCAGGGCTTGCCTATTTCGGCGAGGGGCCTTTCGCGCTGGATCGCGGGGCGCTGCGGATGACCCTGTTCGGACCCGGCCGCGCGGTCGAACTTGCCGGCTGCCCCACGGCCCCCTGACGCAGGCCCCCCACTCACTTGCGGCGCTTGTGTTCTTCCAGCCGGGGCATGATCTCGACGAAGTTGCAGGGGCGGTGGCGGTAGTCGAGCTGCCATTTCAGGATCTCGTCCCAGGCGTCGCGGCAGCCGCCGGGGCTGCCCGGCAGCGCGAAGAGATAAGTGCCGCCAGCAACGCCGCCGCACGCCCTGCTCTGCACCGCCGAGGTGCCGATCTTGGCCATCGAGACATGGGTGAACACGGTCGAGAAGGCATCGATCTCTTTTTCATAGACGTCCCGATGCGCCTCGACGGTCACGTCGCGCCCCGTGAGGCCGGTGCCGCCGGTCGATATGACCACGTCCACGGCGGGGTCCGCGATCCATTCCCGCAGCGTATCCGCGATCAGCGCGCGTTCATCCTGCACGATCCTGCGATCGGCCAGCAGGTGCCCCGCCTCGGCGATACGGTCCACCAGCGTCTGGCCGGAGCGGTCCTCCGTCAGGGTGCGGGTGTCCGAGACCGTGAGAACGGCGATGCGGACCGGGATGAACTCGCGGGTTTCGTCGATGCGGGACATGGGATCAGACCTCGAACCAGTTTGGCGTGGGGCCAAGATTGCGGACTTGCGTGGCGCCGATCGTGGCGGAGCGGCCCCAGCTGTCGTGGATATGGCCGCAGACCGCAAGCCGCGGTCGCAGCCGCAGGATCGCGTCGCGGATCGCGGTTGAGCCGACCGAGCGGCCCTGCGAGGTGACGTCCACCGCGCCCTTCGGCGGCGAGTGGGTCACCAGGATATCGGCGCGCGCACAGCGTTCCAGCAGCGCCGCGGC
Source organism: Halovulum dunhuangense (assembly GCF_013093415.1). NCBI lineage: Bacteria > Pseudomonadati > Pseudomonadota > Alphaproteobacteria > Rhodobacterales > Paracoccaceae > Halovulum > Halovulum dunhuangense. Next base: position 897,752 of record NZ_JABFBC010000001.1, on the reverse strand, counting down.
GTCTGTCTCGCCCATGTCGCAGGACCAGGCGCCGAACGGCGTCTCGGGAATGCCGTAGCCCAGGCCGAATATGGCAAGGCCGGCGATCTCGACGCCTTCGCCATGCAGGACCGTCATTCCCTGATGCGCCGCCTCGCGCAGTTCCCCGGCGCTTTCGGCATTGCCGGGCACCATCACGAAGGGGCGGGTCATGTCCTTCAGCATCGACATCGCGCCGACCAGCCCCTCGCGCTGGTTACAGAAATCCCCGGCACCGATCACCAGATCCGCGTCGGCGCTTGCGGCAACCAGCGCCTCGGCGCGGCCACGCGACAGGTGAAGGTCGGAAAAGGCCAGGATCCGGGTCATCCGAGCCGCGCCTTCAGCGCCAGAAGATCGGCCCAGGCCGCGCGCTTCTTGAGCGGGTCGCGCAGCAGCGCCGCGGGATGGAACATCGGCAGCACCGGATGGCCGAGCGCGCTGCCCCAGTTGCCGCGCAGACGGGTGATACCCTCTTTCGTCTGAAGCAGCGATTTCGCCGCCGTGTTGCCCATCACCACGATCACCTCGGGCGCGGCCAGCGCCACATGGCGATGAAGGAAGGGCAGCATCATCGCCAGTTCGTCGGTCGAGGGATCGCGATTGCCCGGCGGGCGCCAGGGCAAGGTGTTCGTGATGTAGAGCGCGGCGCCCGGATCGGTCGCCTGCCGCGACAGCCCGATACAGGCGAACATCCGGTCCAGAAGCTGGCCCGACTGCCCGACGAAGGGCTTGCCCTGCATGTCCTCCTCGCGGCCGGGGGCCTCGCCCACGATCATCACCCGCGCGCCCGGAAGCCCGTCGGCGAACACGAGGTTCCGCGCCCCCTTCTTCAGGGCGCATCCTTCGAAGGCGTCCATCGCCAGGCGCAATTCGTCGAGCGTCCCGCAACGCGCCGCGATGGCAGCCGCAGCCTCGGACGGGGCCGTTTCCGATGCGACAGGCCGTGCGGTGGGCGCGGCTGTCGCGACCGGCGCCTGCGGCTTCGCCGCGTAGCGATCGACCGGCGTCTCCTCGATGCATTCGTCCACCCCGGCCTCGAGTTGCCAGGCGAGGGCCGCCAGCGCGTCGCGCGGGTCCGGGTATGGGTCGAAGGCATCCGTCATCGAGTCGTTCATGCCCCCAATCTAGGCGCCGCGGCCCGTGCCAGCCAGCCCCGCCCGCGGGGATTGTGCGCCCGCCGCGCATTTGACATAACGGCGCGACGCTTCGAGAGGGCATCCCGTTGTTTCCGCACCGCCATCTTCTTGGGATCGAGGGGCTGAGGCCCACCGAGATCACCACGCTGCTCGATCTTGCCGAGACCTATGCCGAGGCGAACCGCGCAGGCCGCGCGCCCGAACGGGTGCTGGCAGGGCTGACCCAGATCAACATGTTCTTCGAGAACTCCACCCGGACCCAGGCCAGTTTCGAGATCGCGGGCAAGCGGCTGGGCGCGGACGTGATGAACATGGCGATGCAGGCCAGTTCCATCTCGAAGGGCGAGACGCTGATCGACACGGCACTGACGTTGAACGCGATGCACCCCGACCTGATCGTGGTGCGCCACCCCCATTCGGGCGCGGTGAACCTGCTGGCGTCGAAGGTGAACTGCGCGGTGCTGAACGCGGGCGACGGGCGGCACGAGCATCCGACGCAGGCGCTGCTGGATGCCCTGACGATCCGCCGGCGCAAGGGCCGGCTGCACCGCCTGACGGTCGCCATCTGCGGCGACATCGCGCACAGCCGTGTCGCGCGCTCGAACATGATCCTGCTCGGGCTGATGGAGAACCGGGTCCGGCTGGTGGGCCCGCGCACCCTGATGCCGTCAGGCGTCGACCACATGGTGGCCGAGACCACCGACGACATGCGCGAGGGGCTGCGCGATGCGGACGTGGTGATGATGCTTCGGTTGCAGAAGGAACGCATGGATGGCGGCTTCATCCCGTCGGAGCGGGAGTATTACCACCGCTTCGGGCTCGATGCCGAGAAGCTGTCCTACGCCAGGCCCGACGCCATCGTGATGCATCCCGGCCCGATGAACCGCGGGGTAGAGATCGACGGTCTGCTGGCGGACGACATCAATGTCAGCGTGATCCGCGAGCAGGTGGAAATGGGGGTCGCCGTGCGCATGGCCGCGATGGACCTGCTGGCGCGCAACCTGCGCGCGGAAAGGGGGATGGCATGACGCTGACCCTGACCAACGCCCGGCTGGTCGACCCCGAGGCGGGGACCGTCGCAGACGGCTCGATCCTGGTCGAGGGCGGCGTGATCGCGGCCCTGGGCGACATTGTCCCGAAGGGCGAGGTGATCGACTGCGGCGGCAAGTGCCTTGCCCCCGGCATCGTCGATATCGGCGTCAAGGTGGGCGAGCCGGGCGAGCGCCACAAGGAAAGCTACCGCACCGCCGGGGCCGCGGCGGCGGCAGGCGGCGTGACCACCATCGTGACCCGCCCCGACACGAGGCCGGTGATGGACACGCCCGAGGCGCTGACCTTCGCCATGCGCCGCGCGGCCGAGGCGGCGCCGGTCAACGTGCTGCCGATGGCCGCGCTGACCAAGGGCTTCGAGGGCCGGGAGATGACCGAGATCGGCTTCCTGCGCGATGCCGGCGCGGTCGCCTTCACCGATGCCGACCGACCGGTGCGCGATCCCAGGGTGCTGATCCGCGCGATGCAGTACGCCGCAGGGCTGGACGCGCTGATCGTCGGCCATGTGCAGGAGCCGGGGCTGTCTGCCGGCGCCTGCATGACATCCGGGCCCTTCGCGGCCAAGCTGGGCCTGCCGTCGGTCAGCCCGGTTGCGGAACGGATGCAGCTCGAGCGGGACATCGCCCTGATCGAGATGACCGGCGTGCGCTACCACGCCGACCAGGTTACCTGCGCCGCCGGGCTCGCGGTGCTGGAGCGGGCCAAGGCCAGCGGATTGCGGCTGACGGCGGGCACTTCGGTCCATCACCTGACGCTGAACACCTTCGACGTGGACGACTACCGCACCTTCTTCAAGGTGAAGCCGCCGCTGCGGTCCGAAGATGACCGGATGGCCACGGTCGAGGCGCTGGCATCCGGCCTCATCGATATCGTCTGTTCCATGCACACGCCACAGGACGAGGAAAGCAAGCGCCTGCCCTTCGAGGAGGCGGCTTCCGGCGCCGTGGGGCTTGAGACGCTGCTGCCCGCCGCGTTGCAGCTTTACCACGCGGGGCATATCGACCTGCCGCGCCTGTTCCGTGCCCTGTCGCTGAACCCGGCGCGGCTGCTGGGCCTGCCCTGCGGGCGGCTGTCCGAAGGGGCGCCGGCGGACCTGGTGCTGTTCGATCCCGACGCGCCCTTCGTGCTGGACCGCTCCACCCTCCGCTCGAAGTCGAAGAACACCCCCTATGACGGGCGGCGGATGCAGGGCCGGGTGCTGCGCACGCTGGTCGGCGGAAAAGAGGTCTTTGCGCGATGAGTTGGGCGCTGGCGCTGCTGGGCGGCTACCTGCTGGGCTCGATCCCCTTCGGCATCGTGATCACCCGCGCGCTGGGGCTGGGCGACCTGCGCCAGATCGGATCGGGCAATATCGGTGCGACCAACGTGCTGCGCACCGGCAACAAGCGGGCGGCGCTGGCCACCCTTGTTCTCGACAGCGGCAAGGGGGCGGCTGCGGTGCTGATCGCGCTATGGCTGGCAGGGTCCGGGGCGGCGGCGGTGGCGGGGCTTGGCGCGTTTGCGGGGCATCTCTATCCGGTGTGGCTGCGCTTTCGCGGCGGCAAGGGGGTCGCGACCTATCTGGGCATCCTGCTGGCCATGGCGCCCCTTGCGGGGATCGGTGCCTGCCTGACCTGGCTCGCGACGGCCGCGATCGGGCGGATCTCGTCACTCTCGGCGCTTGTGGCCGCAGCGCTTGCGCCGCTCTATGTGTGGTTCGCGGGCAGCCCTCTGGTCGAAACCCTGGCCACGGCGGTGATGGCCGTGTTGATCTTCTGGAGGCATCGCGACAACATCGGGCGGCTGCGGGCCGGGACGGAGCCCCGGATCGGACGCGGCCGCCAGACCTGATGCCGTCCCGTGGGCCGGCCGGGCCGAGGGGAGTGGTAAGCGGTGACCAACGGCGAGCGTACGCCTTCGGCGGAGCGGCGGAAAATGGGAATGGGCGGGGCCATCATGGCCTGTCTGGAGCGGTTCATGGAATTTCGCGGCCGCGCGCGGCGGTCGGAATTCTGGTGGTTTTTCCTGTTCACCGTCCTGGTCGGGATCGCGACCGTTCCGCTGGAACTGGCGCTTCAGACCAAGATGATCTCGACCGGGGTCAGCGTCGCCTTCCTCATGCCCACGCTTTCGGCCGCCTCGCGGCGGCTGCATGATACCGGGCGCTCGGCGCTATACCTGCTTGCACCGCTGCTGTGCCTGCCCTTCTACTTTCTGGGTCAGGCGGCGATGGCGGGGGCGTTCCTGTTCTGCCTGGCGATGCTTGTGCTGATCCTGTGCCTGCCCGGCCAGATCGGCGCCAATCGCTACGGGCCCGACCCGCTGAGCGCGCCGGACCTCGCCGCGTTCGAGTAATTCTCAGTAGCTGTATTCGGCGTAGACGCGGTCCAGATCGCCCGCCCAGGCGCCGTGATACTTCGCCAGCATCTCGTCCGCGGGGGTCTGGCCGGACTCCACCGTCTCGTGCAGGGCATTCAGGAAATGCGTCTCGTCCGCGATGAGCCCGCCCGCGCCCTTGCGCGCCCGCGCCACCAGCCCGGCCTGCGACACCGCCAGCACCTCGCGCGCAAGCTCGCGCATCGACCGGCCGCGGATCTCAGCCTCGAGCCCCAGCTTCGCCGCATCCAGGCGCAGCGTGTCGCGCTCCTCCGCCGTCCAGTCCTTCACGATATCCCACGCACCATCGAGCGCCGAGCGGTCGTAGAGCAGCCCGACCCAGAAGGCCGGCAGCGCGCAGAGCCTGCGCCACGGGCCGCCATCGGCGCCGCGCATTTCCATGAATTTCTTGATCCGCGCCTCGGGGAAGATCGTGGTGAGGTGGTCGGCCCAGTCGCTGAGCGTCGGCTTCTCGCCCGGCAGGGCGGGCAACTCGCCCTTCAGGAAATCGCGGAACGACTGGCCCAGCGCGTTGATGTATTTCCCGTCGCGATAGACGAAGTACATCGGCACATCGAGCGCGTAATCGACGTAACGCTGGAAGCCCATGCCATCCTCGAACACGAAGGGCAGCATCCCGGTCCGCGCGGGGTCCAGGTCCCGCCAGATCCGCGCGCGCCAGCTTTTCCAGCCGTTGGGCTTGCCCTCGAAGAAGGGCGAGTTGGCGAAAAGCGCAGTCGCCACCGGTTGCAGCGCCAACGCCACCCGGAATTTCCGCACCATGTCCGCCTCGGACGAAAAGTCGAGGTTCACCTGCACGGTGCAGGTCCGGTACATCATCTGAAGCCCGTGGGTGCCCACGCGCTGCATGTAATCGGTCATCAGCCGGTAGCGCCCCTTGGGCATCATCGGCATCTGTTCATGGGTCCAGACCGGGGCGGCGCCCAGTCCGATGAAGCCGGCGCCGATGCGGTCGGCGATCTCCTTCACCTCGCGCAGGTGCTGGTTCACCTCGTCGCAGGTCTCGTGGATCGTTTCCAGCGGCGCACCGGACAGTTCCAGTTGGCCACCCGGTTCCAGGCTGACATTCGCGCCGTTCTTCACCAGCCCGATGATGTTGCCACCCTCGAGCACCGGCTCCCAGCCGAAGCGTTCGCGCAGCCCCTCCAGCATCGCCCGGATCGAGCAGGCACCGTCATAGGGCAGCGGCAGCCGCTCCTTGTAGCAATAGCCGAATTTCTCGTGCTCGGTGCCGATACGCCACGATTCCACAGGTTTGCAGCCCGACTCGAGATAGCTCGCAAGCTGGGAGAAATCCTCGATCGGGCCACCGCCGGACTGGGGTATCGACATGGGCGCAGCTTCCTCTTCAATACGCCCGCATGGGCTTAGACGCTCCGAGATAATCCCGCAAGCGGTGCGGTCGAGAGCCTCAGGGCAGTGACCGCCGCCAGACCGCGACGCGCTGGGCGCGCCGCGCCTCAAGCGCTGCCAGCGCCGCGTCCATCCGGATCCCCGGCAGCGCGGAAAAGACGTCGACCAGCCGCCCCGCGCCGCGCGCGCCCAGCGGGATCCGCAGGGGAAGCCCGTCGTCATGGGTCAGCACCCAGACCGCATCGCCCGGATCGCCCGGGGTCAGCAGATCCAGTCGCGACAGGGCGTCGAGATCGACGAAGCCGCCGCCCTCCGGGCCAAGATAGCCGACCCGACGTTCGTCTATCTCGACCAGCCCGGCACCGGTTCCCCCGCCCTGGAACCGCGTGCGCCGGTACCAGGCAAGCCCCGCCAGGGCCGACAGGGCAACGATGCCCGCGCCGAACCCCATGACCAGCCAGCCGCCAAGCTGGACGCCGCGCACCAGAAGCAACGCCCCCACCGCGCCTGCGCCCGCATAGATCGCAGGCTCTGACCAACGGGAAAGGGTGGCGATGGCCTTGGGACGGATCATCGGACCGTCGCCGTAACGGCCCTTCCTGCCCCTGGGGCCGGCGCCGCGTCGGCACCGCTGGCATTGCGCTCACATGGGCGCAGGCACCGCGCAGCAGCGATGCGTCGGGACGCCCGGATCGCGGAATGCCGACAGCCCCCGGCCAGCATGGGCGTCGTTGGGCCAGACTGTCGTCCGGGGCTCACGTCCAGTCCCCAAGCTGCATCTGCCAGGCGGTGATGGCCGCGGCGGCAGCGGTGTCGGCGCGCAGGATGCGCGGCCCCAGCGTGACGGGCACGACCCCGGGAATGGCGCGCAGCCGCGCGGCTTCGTCCGAAGCGAAACCGCCTTCGGGGCCGACCAGAATGGCCCAGGGGCCGCCCCCGGCACCTGCCAGCGCCTCGGCCACCGGCAGTGCTGTGCGGGCCTCGTCGCAGAACATGAGCCGCCGGTCGGCCGGCCAGTCGCCCAGCAGGCGGTCCAGCCGGACCGGCTCGGCGACCTCGGGGACGAAGGTGCCGCCGCATTGCTCCGCCGCCTCGACCGCATGGGCCTGAAGCCGGTCAACGCGGACCCTTTCGGCATTGGTGAAGCGGGTCAGCACGGGCTGGATGCGCGCACAGCCCAGTTCGGTCGCCTTCTCCACGATGAAATCGGTGCGTGCCTTCTTGATGGGCGCGAACATCAGCCACAGGTCGGGCGGGCCCAACTGCGGCGCCGTCTGCTCGAGGATGCGGAGCCGCGCGCGCTTCTTCTCCATCACCTCGATCACCGCGCGCCACTCGCCATCGCGCCCGTTGAACACCGCAACCTCGTGTCCCGCCGCCCGGCGCATCACGCCACCAAGGTAATGCGTCTGCGCCGGCGTCAGTTCCACCATCTGCCCGACCGACAGCGCCGCGTCGAGAAAGAGCCTGATCTTCGGGGAATTCTCTGTCATATACTCCGGTCCCATGATCGACCTGGACCATATACAGAACGGCGGGCCCGACGGAAGGGTCGCGGATGCGACCGACCGCAACTGGGTGGACCGCCATGCACCGCGGGCCACACGGCCCTATCTTCGACTGTCCCGCGCCGACCGTCCCATCGGCACCTGGCTGCTGCTGCTTCCCTGCTGGTGGGGGTTGTCGCTTGCGATCGCGGCCGACCCCGCCTCGGCGGGTTGGGGGGACGCCTGGATCGCACTTGCGTGCGCGCTGGGCGCGTTCCTCATGCGGGGCGCGGGCTGCACCTGGAACGACCTGGCCGACCGAGAGATCGACGCCGCCGTGGCACGGACCCGCTCGAGGCCATTGCCATCGGGGCAGGTCAGCCCGCGCGGCGCCTTCGTCTGGATGTGCGCGCAAGCCCTCATCGCCTTCGGGATCCTTCTCACCTTCAACGGATTCGCGATTCTCCTCGCCTGCGCGTCGCTGGGCTTCGTCGCGATCTATCCCTTCGCCAAGCGCTTCACCTGGTGGCCGCAGGTGTTCCTCGGCCTTGCCTTCAACTGGGGCGCGCTGGTTGGGTGGGCGGCGCATACCGGGTCGCTGTCGGCGGCGCCGGTGGCGTTGTACCTGGCCGGGATCGCCTGGACCCTGTTCTACGACACGATCTACGCGCACCAGGACAAGGAGGATGACGCGCTGATCGGCGTGAAGTCCACCGCACGGCTGTTCGGGGGCGCTACAGCGCGATGGCTGTTCTGGTTCCTGGTCGTCGCCGTCCTGCTGATGGCCTGGGCCGCAGCGCAGGCGCTTCTGGCAAAGGCGGGCGGCGTTGCGCTGATCGCGGGCATCGGCGCGGCATGGGCCTTCGGGTGGCATCTGGCGTGGCAGATCCGGCATCTGGACATCGACGACAACCCGACCTGCCTGCGGCTGTTCCGCGCCAACCGGGAGGCCGGCCTGATCCCGGTGGCGGGTTTCCTGCTTGCCGCGCTGCTGGGGGGGATGTCGGCTTGATCCGCCGGTATCGACTCAATAGGGTGCCGTCGGTATCCAACCGCCCGGGAGTCACGCGGTGCCCACCAGAAAAGCCCTGATCTTCGCCGCGGCTGCGCTTGCCGCAGGCACCGGTGGCGCACTCGTGTCGGCGAGCGTCGCAGTGGGCCTGCTGGAACAGCAGGCCGTCGCGCGGGTCGAGGCGGTCCTGGCACCCGAGGACGACTGGCTCACGCTTCGACCCGACGGTGCCATCCTTGTCCTGAGCGGCGAGGCCCCGAGCCCGCAGGCCCAGATCGAGACGCTGGCGCGCATCGGCGGGGCCGCTGCCGGTATCCGGATTGCCGACACGACGACGGTCGCGGCGGCAAGCCAGATCGCTTCGCCCATGCCACGCCCCGCGGCAGCCGAAGCGGCCGAAGCGGCACCGGCCGGTACGCACCGGATCGAGATACTGCGCAACGGCCCGCTCGTGACCCTGTTCGGCGAGGCGCCAGAGGCAGCCACGGGCGACGACGGGCTGGCGGCGCGGCTTGCCGCATACAGCGTCACCGACATGCTTGAGCCCGGCCCCGGTCGCCCCGCTGCGGGCTGGGACGAAAGCCTTGCCTTCGCGCTTCTGGCGCTCGAACGGCTGGAACAGGCGCGGATCACCGTCAGCCCCGGCCGGGTCAGCCTTTCGGGCAGCGTCGAGTCGCTGGAGGAGCGTCAGGCCGTGCTGGAGGCGCTGGCCGCGGAACGCCCCGAGACGGTGACGCTGGAAACCGACCTTTCCGTGCCCCGCGCGGTCATCGCCCCCTTCGTGTTCCGCGCGACACTCGCATCGGACACCGGTCTCCAGGTCAGCGGCTGCACCGCCGAGACGGAGGCCGGGCGCGATCGCATCCTTGCTGCCGCGTCCGTGCTGGGCTCGGAACCCGATTGCGCGCTGGGCCTGGGGGCCCCGAGCCCCGAATGGGGCCTGGCCGTTGCCGCGGGGATCTCTGCCCTGGGCGCATTGGGCGAGGGCACGCTCGACATCGTGGATCAGGACATCGCCCTGACCGGCCCTGCGGGCATGGAGCCGATAGCGTTCGATCGCGCGGTCGATGAACTGCGCGCCACCCTGCCCAAGGTATTCTCGCTGTCTGCCGCCCTGCCCCCCCCGCCCGAGCCGGAGGTGGTCGAGGAAGTCGCACCGCCGCATTTCATCGCGGTGCGCACCGAGGACGGCGCCGTCCGGTTGCGCGGCGACGTGCCGGACGAACAGCTGGGCCAGACTGCGGAGACCCTTGCCGAAGCGAAGTTCGGCTTCGACACGGTGATCAACGAAACGGTGATCCGCGACGATCTGCCGGGCGGCTGGTCGGCCCGCGTCGTCGGCGGGCTCGAGGGGCTGGGGCTTTTGCAGACCGGCCAGCTCGAGATCACGGCGACCGAAGTGAAGCTGACCGGGACGACACCCAGCGACGAGGTGCAGGACAGGCTGCGCGACGTGCTGGCCGAGCGGCTTCCGGACACTGCCGTGGCGCTGGATGTCTGGACCGACGAGCAGTTGCTCGTGGACCAGGTGCTGGCCGTGCCCGCCGTTCTCTGCGCGGAGCGCCTGACGCTCGTCCTGGAGGCGGCGCAGATCAGCTTCCCGCCGGGAGAGACCTCGATCGACGAGACGAGCCTGCCGATCGTCGATCGGCTGGCCACGATCCTTCAGGAATGTCCCGGGGCGCGGTTCGAGATCGGCGGCCATACCGACAGCCAGGGCAGCGAGAGCGGCAACATGGCACTCAGCCAGGCGCGGGCCGACGCCGTGCTCGCGGCGCTGCTTGAACGCGGCGTTGACACCGTGTTCCTCTACGCCCGCGGGTATGGCGAGAGCGAGCCGATCGCCGACAATGGCACCGAAGAGGGCCGCGCCATGAACCGGAGGATCGCCTTTTCGCTCGTTCCCGGCGAGGACGAGGTGGAAGCCGATACCGAAGCAGGCGAAATCCTGCAGGCCGAGGACGAGACCCAGGAGGATACCGGGATCGAGACGTCGCGGGGCGAAAGCCCCACGGTGATCGTGGTGCCCGCCGGAACCGATCCCGCGACGGTACTGCCCGAGGCGCAGGATGCGGCTGGAAACGATGCGGCGGCAAGCGTCGCGGCATCCGACGAGCCGGCGCAGGAACCGGCCCCGACCGTCGGGGACGCTGCGGAAAACGCACCCGCGGGATCAGAGGATGCACCGGCAGACGCCACGGAAGAGGCCGGCGGCGAACCCGATGCACCGCCCGCTGCGGAGCCGGATCCCGACGCGCCGCCCCGACCGATGCCACGACCGGAAAGCGTCTCGGCAGGCGAAGGAAACTGAGCATGGACCGCACGCAGCTCACACTCATCGCCGCAGCGGCGCTGCTTTTCGCACTGATCCTTGGCTGGACGCTGCGCTGGGTCTACGAGCTTCTGAACCCGCCGCCGCCGCCAGAGCCGAAGGCAGACAGCGAATGGGCCGAGTATGCCCGCAGCTGCGAGGCGCAGCGCGACGAGGCCATCGCGAGGCAGTCGGAAATCGAGCGCGAGCTGGGCGGCAAGCTGGCCCAGGCCCAGGCGGAACTGAGCGCCACTATGGACGGGCTGCGCGACGCGCGCGCCAGCGTCCGCGAGCTTGAGGCGGAACTGGAAAGCCTGAAGGCCGGACAGGCCGGCTGAGCGTCAGGCCTTCCAGCGCGCCAGCGCTTCCTCGTCCGAATCCCGTGCATCCACCCAGCGCCCGCCATCGGGCGTGCCTTCCTTCTTCCAGAAGGGGGCGCGGGACTTGAGGTAATCCATCAGGAACTGAGCCGCCGCAAAGGCGTCGTGCCGGTGCGGCGAGGCGGTCGCGACCAGTACGATCTGATCGCCCGGGGCAAGCGGGCCGTAGCGGTGTACGATCAGGCTAGCCTGAAGTTCCCAGCGCGTCCGGGCCTCGGCCTCGATCTGCTCCAGTGCGCGCTCGGTCATGCCGGGGTAATGCTCCAGCGTCATCGCATCGATGGGGGCACCGTGGGCCATGTCGCGCACCAGCCCGGTGAAGGTGACGATCGCGCCGATGTCCCGGCGTCCGTCGCGCAATGCGCGCAGCTCGGCCGCCAGGTCGAAATCTGCGTCCTGGACCCGTACCGCCACGGCTCAGCCGCCCGTCATCGGCGGAAAGAACGCCACCTCGCGGACACCCGCGAGCGGCGCATCCAGTTCCGCCAGATCCTGGTCCAGCGCCACGCGTATGGCGCCCATGTCTGAAAAGGCCACGGCGTATCGTTCTTCGCGCCCGCGCAGCTCGTCGATCAGATCGGCAACGGTCGCGGCATCGGTCTCGACACGTTCGCGCGGCATACCGATCCGTTCGCGGACCCAGGCGAAATAGAGAACGTCCAGCGTCATTCCTTGGCCTCCCTCAGATAGGGCAGGGATTTCACGAAATAATCGAGGCCCGTCACCGCCGTCAGAAGCGCGGCCAGCCACAGCAGCACCAGGCCCGCGACATGCATCACATCATATAGGAACGACAACAGGCGCAGCCCAAGGGGGTCGGTCCCCTGCCCGGCGAGGATGGCCTCGAAACGGGCCGGCTCCATCGCGTAATATATCGCTTCGATCTGTGCCTGAAGCATCAGCGTGACGAGAAGCGCGGGCAGCGCGAACATCTGCACGGTGGTCTTCCACTTCGCCAGCCGCGTCACCTTGAGCAGCCCCGCCTGCGCGCCGAGGAACTCCCGCAGCCCCGAGACGAAGACCTCCCGGAACAGGATCACGGTCGCGGGGATCAGCACGAGCGTGTTCATGCCGCTCAGCCCCATCACCACGGCGAGCGCGATCACCACCATCGCCTTGTCGGCGATCGGGTCCAGCATGCGCCCGAAATTCGACACCTGCCCCCAGCGGCGGGCCAGCCAGCCGTCGAGATAGTCTGTCAGGGCGGCCCCGATGAACAGAAGCAGCGCGACCAGATCCGCCAGCGGCCGGGGCACCAGGACGAACACCAGCGCAAAGGCCGGGGCTGCGACCAGCCGGCCGACGGTCAGGATGTTCGGAATGGTCCAGCGCATGTCATTCTCCGGGGGCCGGTCGGCCTCTTATCGCGGGACTGCGCTGCCGGTTCAAGAGGCAGGGGCGCGCAGTGCCTTTTCATCCAGCCTCATGGAAATGGGCGTAGATCGTCTCGGCCATCGAATCCGATATGCCCTCGACAGCCTTCAGATCGGCAAGCCCCGCGCGCGACACCGCCTTGGCCGATCCGAAATGGGCCAAGAGCGCACGCTTGCGGGTGGCCCCCACGCCGGGAATGTCATCGAGTGGCGTGCGGCTGACGGATTTCGCGCGCTTCGCCCGGTGTGCCCCGATGGCCCAGCGATGCGCCTCGTCGCGCAGGCGCTGGATGAAATACAGCACCGGGTCGCGATGCGGCAGCGCGAACGGGCGTTGGCCGGGACGGTGGAACTCTTCCTTGCCGGCATCGCGGTCGAGCCCCTTGGCCACGCCGACCATGGCAATGTCGGAAACGCCCATCTCGCGCATGACCTCGGCCACGGCCGACACCTGCCCGGCACCGCCGTCGATCAGCAACAGGTCCGGCCAGGCGTCGCCCTGCCGCTCGGGATCCTCTTTCAGCAGCCGCGCGAAACGGCGCTCCAGCACCTCGCGCATCATGCCGAAATCGTCGCCCGGGGTCAGATCCTTTGAGCGGATGTTGAACTTGCGGTACTGCGACTTGAGGAAACCCTCGGGCCCCGCGACGATCATGCCGCCAACGGCATCGGTGCCCTGGATGTGGGAGTTGTCATAGACCTCGATCCGCTGCGGCGGGCCGTCCAGGTCAAAGGCATTGGCCAGCCCCTCGAGCAGACGCTGCTGGCTGGCGCTTTCGGCCATGCGGCGGCCCAGCGCCTCGCGCGCGTTGCGCAGCGCACTTTCCACGAGCTGCGCCTTCTCACCACGCTGCGGCACATGCAGCGCCACCTTTCGGCCCAGCCGCGCACTCAGCGCCTCGGTGATCAGATCCTCGTTGTCCACCGGATGGCTGAGCAGGATCTGCACCGGCGGCGTCTTGTTGTCGTAGAACTGGGCGAGGAACGCTTCCAGCACCTCGCCCGGCTCGGTCCCGGCGGACAGGCGCGGAAAGTAGGCCCGGTTGCCCCAGTTCTGGTTGGCGCGGATGAAGAACACCTCGACGCAGGCCTGCCCCCCCTCCTGGTGGAGCGCGATGACATCGGCCTCGGTCACGCCCTGGGGGTTGATGCTCTGGCCGGACTGCACATGGGTCAGCGCCCGGATCCGGTCGCGCAGGGCGGCCGCGCGCTCGAACTCCATCGCCTCGGAGGCCTGCTGCATCTGCGCGGCCAGTTCCGCCTGCACCTTGGTGGTACGGCCCTGAAGGAAGCGCTTCGCATCGTCGAGGTCGCGGGCATAGTCCTCGGCCGTGATGTAGCCGACGCAAGGCGCCGAGCAGCGCTTGATCTGGTACTGAAGGCAGGGGCGCGTCCGGCTTTCGAACATCGCATCCGTGCAGTTGCGCAGCAGGAACGCCTTTTGCAGCTGGTTCAGTGTCCGGTTGACTGCGCCCGCGCTGGCGAAGGGACCGAAATAGCTGCCCCGGTCCCGCTTCATGCCGCGATGCTTCCGGATCGCCGGATAGGCATGGTCATCCGGGATCAGGATGTTCGGGAAGCTCTTGTCGTCGCGCAGAAGGACATTGTAGCGGGGCTTGAGCTGCTTGATCAGGTTCTGCTCGAGAAGCAGCGCCTCGGTTTCCGTCTCGGTCGACAGGAACATCATCGAGGCGGTCGCGGCGATCATCCGGCCGATCCGCGCCGAATGGCCTGCGGGCTTGGCGTAGTTCGCCACCCGTTTCTTCAGGTTGCGCGCCTTGCCGACGTAGAGGACAGCCCCTTGCGCGTCGAGCATCCGGTACACGCCCGGCCCGTTGCCGAGCCGCTTCACATAGCCCGCGATAAGCCGATGCCCGCGCTGCTTTTCGGCGCGGCCTTCTTCATCGAAACCTTCTGTTACGTTGTCTTCTGGGCTCATGCTTCACGGGTCCGTGATTCTGCGTCTGGCTGCCGCCAAAGCGGCTCGATATCAAGCGAAAACCTTTCCACGATTCCTGTGGATAAGTCTGGGCAAAAACCTTGGCGGAGTTTCACCGAGCCAAGCAAACAAGGCCCGGATTCACCTTGCTTAATTTTTAGGCACTTTTTCAAGCCGCTGTTTTCATTATAAAAAATATTTTGTTCGGGCAAATTAATGAAAACATTAAAAAATCGTGACGTTATTTTTGCCGGAACGGTCGCGGTGGACAAAGTCGCTTTGGGCTTGCGTTTCCGAATGGCAGGGCTTTCTGCGCCTGAACCTGATTCATTCAACGCCAAGCACGTCCGGAGTCTGCCAGGCGAGGTGCTGGCCACCGTCGAGGCACAGGAGCTGGCCGGTCAATCCGTGCGCATCCAGGATGAATCCCAGGGCCCGGCAGATCTCCTGCGGATCCGAGCCGCGGCCAAGCGGCGTGGCGGCGCGCTGATCGGCAAAATGGCCCGGGCTTTGCCGCGCGCCCTGCATCGTGGGCCCCGGACCGATGCCGTTCACACGGATATCCGGTGCCAGCGCCTGGGCCGCGGTCCGGGTGAACGCCCACAGCCCCATCTTTGCCAGCGTGTAGGTCATGAATTCCGGCGTCAGCTTGCGCACGCGCTGGTCGATCATGTTCACCACCAGCCCGGAGGCGATCGGCTCTCCGGCGGCGTCCACCCTGCCCTTCGGGCATTGCGCGGCGAAGGCCTGGGTCAGGAAAACCGGCGCCTTGAGGTTCGATCCGACATGCCTGTCCCAGCTTTCGGCGGTGGCGGTCGTGATGTCGTCATGCTCGAAGATCGAGGCGTTGTTGATCAGCACCCCAAGCGGCCGGCCCAACGCCTCGGCTGCGCGGGGGACCAGCGTCGATACGGCGTCATGATCCAGAAGATCGCCCTGCACCGTCACCGCCCGTACCCCCAGCGCGCGCGCCTCGGCCGCCGTCTGCTCCGCCTCGTCGCGGCTCGAGGCGTAATGCACCGCAACGTCATGCCCGCGGCGGGCAAGTTCCAGCGTCATGGCGCGGCCGATGCGCCGGGCGGCGCCGGTCACGAGTGCGGGTTCGGTCATCGCTGTCTCCCTCGGGTCAGGGCGCACATATAGGGCCGGCATGTGGTTCTGAAAGCCGGTTCAGTCCTGCTTTTCACACACGCAGGGGCCCTTGCCGGGAATGGGCGCGCCACAGGCCTTGCACTTGCGCACCCTGGGCAGCTTCGTCAGCTTCCGCGCCCCCGGCAGGCGCGGCATGCGAAGCCTGCCGAATATGGCCAGGATCATCATGGCAATCAGGAATATGGTGACGATCTTGATCATGTCACAGCCCGTAGCGCGCCCAGAGGGTACGCTCCTCGGCGGCGGCGATGAGTTCGGACGCCCCGATGCCGAAGCGCGACAGCAACCCGCGCCGCGGCCGCTGAACGGAGTACCGCACCTTGTCGCCGTAGCGCGCCTTCATCACAGGCTCTAGGTGTCCGATGGCATCCGCCAGGCCCAGTTCCACCGCCTGGGCGCCGGTGAACACATCGCCGGTGAACAGGTCCGCCCCCTGCTTCAGCCGTGGCCTGCGGTCGGTCACCTGCGCGATGAAGTTGTCATGTATGACTTTCTGGATTTCCTTGAGCCGGGCGACATCGCGCTCGCGCTCGGGGCGGAACGGGTCGAGAAGGCTCTTGTCCTCACCCGCCGTGTGTACCCGCCGCTCGATCCCGTAGCGCGCGATCAGTTCGTGAAAACCAAACCCTGCCGATACGACACCGATGGAGCCCAGGATCGAATTGGCGTCGGCATGGATCTCGTCCGCGGCCGTCGCCAGCCAGTACCCGCCCGAGGCGGCCACATCCTCGCAGAACGCAAGAACGGGGATCTTCTTCTCGTCTGCCAGACGCCGGATTCGCGCGGCGATCAGCGCCGACTGCACCGGCGATCCCCCGGGAGAGTTGATCTGCAGCGCCACGGCCACCGGCTTGCCCGCAAAAGCCCGGGCGATCATCGGGGCGAGCCCTGCATCGCTGAGGCTGGTGCCGCGGCGCAGGCCGGCGCCGATCACGCCCTCCAGCCGGAGAACGGAAACGCGGGGCCGGTTCGACAAGGGGTTTCGAATGTGCATGACACGCGATGTAGGGCCACCCCGGCTGCCACGCAAGCGCGCCGACGCCGCATCGCCGGTTGATTTCCGGGCCAGCATGCGGCTGACTGTCAACCATGGATGACACCTTGCGTCACGACTCGCTGACGAACACGGCGCCTCCGCTTCTGCGGGTGGCGGCGCCGCCTGCCGTCCCGCGCCGGATGTGCACCGATTGCGGCATCAGCCGCACCGACACCCCCGGCGATTGCGCGCGCGCCTGCCAGTTCATCCGGCCCGACTATCCGGCGCTGGAAGCACAGGTGCACGGGGCCGCACGCGACCCCGACGACCCGGACCAGCGCTTCTTCGGGCCGCTGCGGGCGATGCACCGGGCACGCCTTGTCCCGGCCGCCCCGGGTGCGCAATGGACCGGGATCACGACCGCACTCGCCGCGCATCTGCTGGAAACCGGCGCCGTGGACGCGGTGATCTGCTGCGCCCCCGACCCCGAGGACCGGTGGCGTCCGGTGCCCGCGATCGTGACCGACCCCGCCGCCATGGCAGAGGTGCGCGGCATGCGCATGGGGTTCGCGCCCCTTCTCTCGGCCCTTGCCCCTGCGCGGGCGGCGGGGCACCGGCGCATCGCGGTGATCGGCATTCCCTGCCAGGTCCACGCCCTGCGGGTGCTCGAGGCAGAGCTGGGTTTCGATGCGATCACCGTGATCGGCACGCCCTGCTCGGACAATACCGAGACCGAGAAATTCCACGACTTCCTGTCGCTTCTTTCCGACCGGCCCGAGACGATCACCTACCTTGAGTTCCGTGCCGATTATCGGGTCGAACTGCGTTTCACCGACGGCACGCGGCGCGAGATTCCTTTCCTGAAACTGCCGCTGGCCAACCTGCCCGGCGATTTCTTTCCGCTGACCTGCCGCACCTGCGTGGACTACACCAACAGCCTTGCCGACATCACCGTGGGCTACATGGCCGGAACCGGCGAGCAGTGGCTGATCGTGCGCAACGAACGGGGCGCGGCGCTTCTGAAAGGCATGGGCGACCGCATCGCCCTGTCGCCACTGACCAGCGCCGGACGGCGCGAGGGCGCGGTGAAGGGCTTCATCGCCAACACGGCGCGCGCTGCCGGCGGCCTGCCGTTGCGGCGCATGCCGGGTTGGGTCCGGCCCATCGTCGCCTGGCTTCAGCCAAGGACCGGGCCGCGCGGGCTGGAATTCGCGCGGACCCGCCTGGAGATGAAGGCAGCCGAATCCGTCCTGCATCTGCGCCGCGCCGCACCTGCGCGCATGAAGTGGATGATCCCTGCGCATGTCTGGGCATTGGTGGCACGCTACGGCCTGAAGCCGGGAGAGGGGGAAGAACCCAAGCACTAGCGCGGTTTCCTTATGAGAAACATTCTTATAGCTTCATGGCGATTTATCCACAAAGAGGAAATTGATATCCTCCTTGCACCCCGAAACAGGAGGCTGACATGAGTTGGAACCCCGCGCTCGACCCGCACTGCCCGACCGGCGACGAGGTGGACTCGATCGAAACCGTGATCGTGCCGCGCGCCCGCGACATCGGCGGCTTCGAGGTGCGCCGCGCCCTGCCCGCACCGAGGCGGCAGATGGTCGGGCCGTTCATCTTCTTCGACCAGATGGGCCCGGCGGAACTGCTGACCGACCAGGGCATAGACGTGCGGCCGCATCCGCATATCGGGCTGGGCACCGTGACCTATCTCTACCAGGGCGCGATCCAGCACCGCGACAGCCTGGGCACCTCGCTTGAGATCGAGCCTGGCGCGGTCAACTGGATGGTCGCAGGCCGCGGGATCACCCATTCGGAACGGACCGCGGAAGAACGCCGCCGCGCCCCGCAGCAGCTGTTCGGCATCCAGACCTGGGTCGCGCTGCCCGACGCGCATGAGGACACCGATGCGGCCTTTCACCATCATCCGAAGGACAGTCTTCCGCTGCTGGAGGGAGAGGGGAAGTCCGTCCGCCTGATCATGGGCAACGCCTGGGGCGCAGAAGCGCCAGTGAAGACCTTTTCCGAGATGTTCTATGCAGACGCGACACTCGAACCGGGCGCGGGCATCCCGCTGCCCGACGGACACGAGGATCGCGGCGTCTATGTGACCGAGGGCGAGGTCAAAGTCGCCGGCCAGACCTTCGAGGCGGGGCGCATGATGATCTTTCGCCCGGGCGACCAGGTGTCCCTGCATGCCGGGCCGCGGGGCGCGCGCGTATTGCTGCTGGGTGGCGAGACCTTCAACGGGCCGCGCTACATCTGGTGGAACTTCGTGGCATCCTCGCGCGAACGGATCGAGGAAGCCAAAGCCGCCTGGCGTCGGGGCGACTGGCAGAACGGCCGGTTCCACCTGCCTCCGGGCGACGATGCCGAATTCATCCCCCTGCCCGAGCGCTGAACCGGCCCCAGGCCTGCTACGTCCTGCCACAGCCGAAAATCGTTGGTGTTGCAGGCTCTCATATTACATCCTCGGACAAGGCTCACACGGTTCTTGCCCGAGGAGGTCCAGATGGACGCCCTGCTTCTGGCCCGCATCCAGTTCGCGGCCAATATCTCGTTTCATATCCTGTTCCCGACGATCACGATCGCGCTGGGCTGGTTCCTGCTGTACGTCAAGCTGCGCTTCAACCGGTCGGGCGATATGGCGTGGATGCAGGTCTACCGTTTCTGGGTGAAGGTCTTCGCGCTCAGCTTCGGTCTGGGGGTTGTCTCGGGCATCACCATGTCCTTCCAGTTCGGCACGAACTGGCCGGGCTTCATGGAAAGGGTAGGCAACATCGCTGGCCCCCTGCTGGCCTACGAGGTGATGACCGCCTTCTTCCTCGAGGCGCTTTTCCTGGGGATCATGCTATTCGGCTTCGATCGCGTATCGAACCGCGTGCATACCGCGGCCACCTTTCTCGTGGCCTTCGGCACGACGCTCTCGGCCTTCTGGATCCTTGTCCTGAACAGCTGGATGCACACACCGCAGGGCTACGAGCTTCGTGACGGCGTCGTCCATGCCACCGACTGGTGGGCGATCATCTTCAACCCCTCCTTGCCCTACCGGCTGGCGCACATGATGGTCGCGAGTTTCCTGACCGTCAGTTTCCTGATCGCCGGCGTCTCGGCGCTGCGCTGGCTCTGGGGCGACCGATCCAAGGGATTGCTGCGGGCGATGCGCATGGGTGTCTACACCGCCGCCGCACTGATCCCGGCGCAGATCGTCATCGGCGACCTGCACGGCCTGAACACGCTTGAGCATCAACCGGCCAAGGTCGCCGCGATGGAGGCGAACTGGGAAACCGGGCCGAACGTGCCGCTTGTCCTGTTCGCGCTGCCGGACGAAGAGACGCGCGAGAACCGGTTCGAGATCGGCGTGCCGAACGGCGCCTCGCTGATCCTGAAGCACGAGGCCGACGGCGTCGTGCCGGGGCTCAACGACTTCGTGGCAGAGGACGGAACGGCGCTTCACCCGCCCGTGGCACCGGTCTTCTTCTCGTTCCGGGTGATGGTCGGCATCGGCATGCTGATGCTCGTCACCTCCTGGGCGGTGGGTTACCGCATGTACCGCACCGGCAATCCGGGTCTCTGGGGCGCGCGCGCGCTTGCCGCGATGACCTTCTCCGGCTGGATCGCGACGCTTGCGGGATGGTATGTCACAGAAATCGGCCGCCAGCCCTGGCTGGTGACCGGCGTCCTGGACACCGCCACCGCCGCGGCCGATCACCCGGCACCGATCCTTGGCCTGAGCCTTGCGCTTTACCTTGCCATCTATGGTGTCCTGATCGTCGCCTATCTTGGCGCGATCGTGCACCTGGCGCGCAAGGCGAGCGCGGGCGCCGATGTCAGCCTCAAGCCGGCCGGCGCGATGCCGGTCCCGGCGGAGTAGCGGCCATGCTGGACACTCTGCCCCTCGACGACTGGCTGCCGCTTGCCTTCGCGGCGCTCATGGGCGTCTCGATCCTGATCTATGTCGTGCTCGACGGATTCGACCTTGGCGTCGGCATCCTGTCGATCGACGCGTTGCCCGACGAACGCGATGTGATGATCGGCTCGATCGGGCCCTTCTGGGATGCGAACGAGACCTGGCTGGTGCTGGCGGTGGGTCTGCTGCTGGTGGCCTTTCCGGTCGCCCATGGCGAGATCCTGACCGCGCTTTACCTGCCCACCACGCTGATGCTGATGGGCCTGATCCTGCGCGGCGTTGCCTTCGAGTTCCGCGCCAAGGCCCCCGTGGAACGCAAGCGCGCCTGGGACCTGGCCTTCTTCGCGGGGTCGCTTCTGGCGGCGCTGACGCAGGGCTACATGCTGGGCGTCTATGTGATCGGGCTGGACCAAAGCCTGTCGGGCATCCTGTTCGGGATGCTGACGGCGGTCTGCCTGGCGGCCGGCTACGCCTTCATCGGGTCGGCCTGGCTGATCGCCAAGACCGAAGGGGGCTTGCAGCAGCAGGCCGCGACATGGGCACGGCGGCTGATCTGGCCGCTGGCGCTGGGGATGGTGTCGATCTCGGTCGCATCGCCGCTGGCAAGCCCGGAAATCTTCGACAAGTGGTTCCGCCTGCCCGAGATGCTGCTTCTGGCACCGATCCCGCTGGTCACCGCGGGTCTGTTCGTGCTGCTGGTCTACCTCGTGCGCGAGATGCCGATGGGCGGCGACAGGCTGGCCTGGGCGCCCTTCGCGATCACCTCGGCGATCTTCGTGCTGGGCTTCGTCGGGCTGGCCTACAGCTTCTTCCCATATGTCGTGCCGAGCCAGATCACGATCTGGGAGGCGGCGTCGTCCCGCGATGCGCTGATGATCATCCTTGTCGGCGCGCTGATCACGCTGCCCGTGATCCTGGGCTACACGATATTTGCCTACCGCGTGTTCGGCGGCAAGGCGACGGCCCTGCGCTACGAATAGAAACCGCTTGAAGGCGGGGCCGCTTTCCCGCCTTCAGCACCCGCCGGACACCGGGCTCAGCGTCTGCCCTCGAGAAAGACCTTGTAGCCCCACAGAAGCAGCAGTGCGCCGATTATGGCGCCGACAAGCCCCGCGCCCCAGCCAAGAGCGGCCAGAACAAGGCGCAGCAAGGCCCCCCCGATGATCGCCCCGATCACGCCGACGGCGATGGTCTGCGGCAGACCCAACTCCATGTCCATGATCCGCGTCGCGATGAAGCCCGCGGCCGCGCCGATGATGATGAGCCAGATGATCGCCATGGTGGTTCCCCGCTTGCCTGAACGAAGCATACCGCAGCCGGGACGCGGCGAAAGCCCCTTCAGCCGAGTCGCGTGCCTTGCTCCAGCGGAAAGCCGCGCAGAAATGTCTCTGCGTCCTGCGCCCCCTTCCCGGCGCGCTGGGCGCGGGTGATCTCCACCGCGCCGCTGCCGCAGGCGACGGTAAAGCCGGACAGCACCTCGCCGGGGGCACCCAGACCGGCGACCGGGCGCGCGCCAAGCAGCTTCAGCCGCTCTTCGCCCGTCATGCACCACGCCCCCGGAAAGGGCGACAGACCGCGGATCAGGCGCGCGACTTCTTCGGCCGGCCTGGTCCAGTCGATGCGGGCCTCGGCCTTGTCGATCTTGGTGGCATAGGTCACGCCCTCCTCGGGCTGGGGCACGGGCGCGAGTGGCAGATCGGCAAGCGTCTCGACGATCAGCCGCGCGCCCATCCGCGCCAACCGGTCATGCAAGGCGCCGGTCGTCTCTTCCGGGCCGATCGGCGTCGCTTCCATCCGCAGGACAGGCCCTGTGTCGAGCCCCGCTTCCATCTGCATGATGGCGATGCCGGTTTCCGCATCCCCCGCCATGACCGCGCGGTGGATCGGCGCCGCCCCGCGCCAGCGCGGCAGAAGCGAGGCGTGGATGTTGATGCAGCCCAGCCGCGGTGCATCGAGCACCGGCTGCGGCAGGATCAGCCCATAGGCCACCACCACCGCCGCATCGAGATCGAGCGCCGCGAATTCCGCCTGTGCCTGCGCGTCGCGCAAGGTCCGGGGCGTGCGCACCTCCAGCCCCGATTTGGCTGCCCGCTCTGCCACGGGGGATGGACGGGGCTTCTTGCCACGGCCGGCAGGGCGCGCGGG
Source organism: Halovulum dunhuangense (assembly GCF_013093415.1). Classification (NCBI taxonomy): domain Bacteria; kingdom Pseudomonadati; phylum Pseudomonadota; class Alphaproteobacteria; order Rhodobacterales; family Paracoccaceae; genus Halovulum; species Halovulum dunhuangense. The sequence goes on along the minus strand of NZ_JABFBC010000001.1, from coordinate 875,128 downwards.
CTGGGTGTAGACCGCCGCGATGTCGTGACCGGCCGCAATCAACGCATCCAGCGCCAGGACCGAGAATTCTGGCGTTCCCATGAAGGCAAGCCGCATCAGCGCATCCTTTCCCGCTTCTTCATGGCCTTGAGGTGCTTCTCGACAAGCATCCGCCGTTTGACGGGCTTCAGACGGTCGATGAACAGCCGCCCTTCCAGATGGTCGATCTGATGCTGGACGGACGTGGCCCAAAGACCGACGAGATCGCGTTCGGCCCGCTGCCCTCCCTCGTCGAGATAGGCGACAGTCACGGCGCGCGGACGGTCCACCTCGGCCCAGAGACCGGGAATGTTCGGGCTGCCCTCGAGATGCGTGCGCATCTGCCCCGAGGCGTGCACGATTTCGGGATTGGCCATGCGCAGCGGGGTCCTGGCCCCATCGGACGCATCGACCACGATGGCGCGCAACGCAACGCCGATCTGCGGTGCCGCCAGCCCCACGCCCGGCATCGCGTACATCGCCTCGAGCATCTCGTCCCAGAGTGCGCGCAGGGTATCATCGACGGACATCACCGGGGCCGCCACGCCCATCAGGCGCCTGTCGGGATACATCAGGAAAGGACGGGGCATTCACGCACCTCCCGCGCGGGCGGGCGATCAGCCGCGGGCGCGCTCGCGCTTGAGCTTCTTCATCTTCTGCGTGACCATCTGCCGCCGCACGGCGCCGAGATAGTCGATGAACAACTTGCCGTCGAGATGGTCCAGCTCGTGCTGGGCGCAGATCGCCCACTGGCCGTCGAACTCCTGCTCCTGCGGCTTCCCGTCGAGATCGAGAAACGAAAGGCGGATCTTCGCGGCGCGATCTACCTCGGCGTAGTAGTCGGGGATCGACAGGCACCCTTCCTCGCTGGTGACCGTCTCGTCCGAGGTCCAGGTGATCTGCGGATTGATGCAGACGGTCGGGCTGTCGCCCGGCGCATCGCGGTTGCAGTCCATGACGAAGATGCGCTCGAGCACGCCGATCTGCGGCGCGGCCAGGCCGATGCCCGGCGCGTCGTACATCGTGGCAAGCATGTCGTCGGCCAGTTTGCGCGTCTCGGCCGTCACGCCGCGCATGGACGTGCACACCTTGCGCAGGCGGGGATCGGGATGGATCAGGATGGGGCGCAGACTCATGCGACGTGACATAGGAGAAGGCCGGGGATTTCGCAACTGCCCGCCGCTGATCAGATGCGGGCTTGCGCCCTCCGGCAGAGACGCTAGCTTGACCGGCGTCGGCGCGCCCGCGCCCCCAGTCTTCCTTCCGATCCGGGACCTGCCAGCACATGACCTTCGATTTCGACAAGCCGATCGACCGGCGCCAGACCAACTGCGTGAAATGGGACGGGATGGAGGCGCTGTACGGCGTGCCGCGCGACAGCGGGCTTGCGATGTGGGTGGCGGACATGGACTTCGAGGCGCCCCCCGCCGTCAACCAGACGTTGCGCAACCTGGCCGATCACGGGGTGCATGGCTATTTCGGCGATCCCCGCGCATATCTGGGTTCCATCGCCAACTGGATGCAGACCCGCCACGGATGGCGGATCGAGCCGGACTGGATCATGACGACACCGGGCCTGGTATCGGCGGTTGCCTGCACGCTTCAGGCCTTCAGCGAGAAGGGCGACGGCGTGATCCTGTTCACGCCGGTCTATCATGCCTTCCACCGCATCGTGGCCGCGAATGACCGCCGCATCGTGGAAAGCCCCCTGGTCGAGCGCGACGGGCGCTACGAAATGGACCTCGGGGCGCTGGCCGCGCAGCTGGAAGGAAGCGAGAAGATCGTGCTGCTCTGCTCGCCCCACAATCCCGGCGGGCGCGTCTGGAGCATGGAGGAATTGCGCGCGCTGGCCGAATTCTGTGCCGCGCACGACCTGCTGCTGGTCTCTGACGAAGTGCACCAGGATCTGGTCTTTCCGGGCCACACGCATCGTGTCACGGCGTTGGCGGCCCCTGACCATGCAGACCGCCTGGTGACGCTGACCGCGCCGTCGAAGACGTTCAACATCGCAGGCGCGCAGACCGGGCAGGTGATCATCGGCGATCCGGCGCTGCGGGCACGCATGCAGAAGGTGCTGAAGGCGGTCTCCTCGCAGCCCAGTCGCATCGGCGCCATGATGACGACGGCGGCCTACGCCCATGGCGCCGAATGGCTGGACGCGCTGATCGCCTATCTCGACGAGAACCGCCGGATGTTCGACGCGGCGATGAACCGACTTCCGGGTATCCGCAGCATGGCGCTTCAGGCCACCTACCTGTCCTGGGTCGATTTTCGCGGCACCGGGATGACCGAGGCGGAAATCCACGAGCGGGTTGAGAAGACCGCGAAGATAGCCGCCAATCACGGCACGACCTTCGGCACCGGTGGCGAGGGATTCCTGCGTTTCAACATCGCCACCCGCCGCGCCGTGGTCGCCGACGCCATCGAGCGGCTGGAACATGCCTTCGCCGACCTGCAATAGGCGGAGCGTGACAGGCGCCACGACAGGGTGGCCCCGGCGATTGCGCCCAAGGCCGGGATCGGGCAAGAACCTTGGGCATTGTCACGGCTTCTCCGTCGGCGGGGGGCCGACTTAAGGCATATTGAAAATGGTCGACACGAACGACACCCAGCCGCGCCTGGCCTCGGTGTGGATGGACCGGCGCAGCGCACCGGGGATCCTTACGCTTGTCCTGATCGCGGGGCTGGGCGCGCTGAGCCTCAACATCTTCCTGCCCTCGCTGCCGTCGATGGCGGCCTATTTCGAAGCGGATTACGGGCTGGTGCAGCTTGCTGTGTCGGCCTACCTCGCGATGACCGCGGCGGTGCAGGTCCTGCTGGGTCCGCTGTCGGACCGCTACGGGCGCCGGCCCGTGATGCTGGTCTGCATCGGCATCTTTCTTGTCGCCACCATCGGCTGCCTGCTGTCCACCGACATCATCACCTTTCTCGCGTTCCGCATGGTGCAGGCGGCGGTGGCCGCCGGGATCGTGCTGAGCCGCGCCATCGTGCGCGACATGGTGCCGGCGGACAAGGCGGCGTCGATGATCGGCTATGTCACCATGGGCATGGCTCTGGTGCCGATGATGGGCCCGATGGTCGGAGGCGTGCTGGACGAGGCCTTCGGCTGGCGGGCGAGCTTTGCCTTTATGGGCCTGTTCGGCGTGATCGTCGGCATCATCGTCTGGCTCGACATGGGCGAGACGAACATGCACCGCTCGGCCAGTTTCGGGGCGCAGTTCCGCAGCTACCCCGAATTGTTCCGCTCGCGCCGCTTCTGGGGCTACACGCTGGTCGCGACCTTCGCCTCCGGCTCTTTCTTCGCCTTTCTCGGCGGCGGTCCGTTCGTCGCAAGCGTCGTGCTGGGCATGAACCCGGGCGAGCTGGGTCTCTATTTCGGCTTCATCGCGCTGGGCTACATGTTCGGCAACTTCCTGTCGGGCCGCTACTCGGAACGCATGGGCGTGAACCGGATGATGCTGACCGGCTGCATCATCAGCGCATTCGGCCTGGCCCTGTCGCTGTCGCTGTTCCTGTCGGGTTTCACGCATCCGATGACGCTGTTCGGTTGCATCCTTTTCGTCGGCACGGGCAACGGGCTGACCCTGCCCAGCGCCAATGCCGGCATGGTGTCGGTGCGCCCGCATCTGGCGGGGTCCGCCTCGGGGCTGGGGGCAGCCATCATGATCGGCGGCGGGTCTGCGCTGTCGGCGGGCACCGGGGCGCTGCTGACGCCCGAGCGCGGGGTCTATCCGCTGCTGGGCGTGATGCTGCTCTCGGCGCTGATGTCGATCGCGACGACCATCTACGTCATGCGGGTTTCGCGGGAGATGGCCGCGACCTGAGCCTTCGCAGCCGCGGCAGGATCCGGCCTTGACATTGCGGCGCAATAAAGCGACCCCCTGCGGCGCTTGGAACGCAATATCGTTACACGAAGGGAGTGACATGAGCTTCAAGGTCCAGCCCGCCCCGGTGGCCCGCCCCAACCGCTGCCAGCTGTTCGGTCCGGCCACCCGGCCCGAGATCTTTGCCAAGATGGCAGCCTCGCATGCGGATGTGGTGAACATCGACCTGGAGGACAGCGTCGCCCCCGCCGACAAGGAGCGTGGCCGCGCGAACGCGGTCGAGGCGCTTGGGTCCGTGGACTGGGGCCGCAAGACGGTTTCGGTGCGGATCAACGGCCTGGATACGCCGTGGTGGTATCGCGACGTGATCGACCTGATCGAAAAGGGCGGCGAGCGGCTCGATCTGATCATGATCCCCAAGGTGGGCTGCGCCGAGGATCTCTATGCCGTGGACGCGCTCGTGACGGCGGCCGAAGCGGCGGTGGCGCGCAAGAAGAAGCTGGGCTTCGAGGTCATCATCGAGACCGCCGCCGGTTTCGCCCATGTCGAGCAGATCGCCGCCGCAACGCCCCGGCTGCAGGCGATGGCGCTGGGTGCGGCTGACTTCGCCGCATCCATGGGCATGACGGTGACCGGCATCGGGGGCACGCAGGAAAACTACTACATGCTGGCGCCCAACGGCGAGAAGCACTGGGCGGATCCCTGGCACGGGGTCACGGCGGCCATCGTCGCAGCCTGCCGCACCCATGGCGTGCTGCCGGTTGACGGCCCCTTCGGCGACTTCTCGGACCCCGAGGGCTTTCGCGCGCAGGCATACCGCGCCGCGACGCTGGGCATGGTCGGAAAATGGGCGATCCACCCGAGCCAGGTGGCGCTCGCGAACGAGATCTTCACCCCCTCGACCGAGCAGGTCGCCGATGCACGCGGTATCCTTGCCGCGATGGCCGAAGCCGAGGCCAGGGGCCAGGGGGCCGCGGTCTACAAGGGCCGGCTGGTCGATCTTGCCTCGATCCGGCAGGCACAGGTGATCGTCCGCCAGGCCGACATGATCCGCGACTGAGCGGCACTGCACCAGCGGGCGTGCGGGGGGCGAAAGAATTTGCATCCCCCCACGCCCTCGCCCTATATCGGCGGGACCATATGGGGACCCTGAGAGGCGAGCGGATGCACAGTTATCTCGAATTCGAGAAGGGGCTGGCGGAGATCGAGGGCAAGGCCGAGGAACTGCGCGCCCTCGCCCGCAAGAACACCGGCATGGACGTCGAGGCCGAGGCGAAGGCGCTGGACCAGAAGGCAGCGGCGATGCTGTCCGACCTCTACAAGGCGCTCAGCCCGTGGCACAAATGCCTTGTCGCCCGCCATCCGGACCGGCCGCACTGCCTCGACTATATCGAGACGCTCTTCACCGAATACACGCCGCTTGCCGGCGACCGGAACTTCGCGGACGACCATTCGATCATGGGCGGGCTCGCCCGGTTCGAGGATCGGCCCGTGGTGGTGATCGGGCACGAGAAGGGGTCCGACACGAAAAGCCGCATCGACCGCAATTTCGGCATGGCCCGCCCCGAAGGTTACCGCAAGGCGATCCGGCTGATGGACATGGCGGACCGCTTCGGGCTGCCGGTCATCACGCTGGTGGACACGCCCGGTGCGTACCCCGGAAAGGGCGCGGAAGAGCGGGGCCAGGCCGAGGCGATCGCCCGCTCGACCGAGAAATGCCTGTCGCTGGGCGTGCCGCTCCTGTCTGTCATCATCGGCGAGGGGGGGTCCGGCGGTGCCGTGGCCTTTGCCACCGCCGACCGGCTGGCGATGCTGGAGCATTCGATCTATTCAGTGATCTCTCCCGAGGGATGCGCGTCGATCCTGTGGAAGGATTCCGAGAAGATGCGCGAGGCGGCCGAAGCGCTGCGGCTGACCGCGCAGGATCTGGAACAGCTTGGCGTCGTGGACCGCATCATCCGCGAACCGCTGGGCGGCGCCCAGCGCAACCGTGACGAGACCCTGTCGGCCGTGCGCGTGGCGCTGAAGGCGATGCTGAAGGAAGTGGACGGCGTGCCGCGCGACAAGCTGCGCGCCGCGCGGCGGCAGAAATACCTGAGCATGGGCTCGAAGGCGCTGGTCGCCTGAGGCTCAGTCGGCTTCGCGCGTGAAACCCGCCTCGGCCATCAGCGCGTCCGAGGCGGTTTCCACCTCCCGCTCCATCCTGCCCATGAAATCCTGAAGGCTCAGGCCGGCCGGGATCTCGGGCAGGTATTCGACCACCGCCAGACCGGGCTTGCGCAGCATGCTGTTGCGGCCCCAGAAGATCCCGACATTCGTGGCGGCCGGGATGCAGGGCTTGCGGAAACGCTGGTAGAGCACCCCCGCCCCCACCTTGTAGGGCACGCGCGCCGATGGATGGACGCGGGTCCCCTGCGGATAGATCACCAGCTGTCCGGGCTGCCCGTTGCCATTCGTCCGCGCCTCGGAGGCGAGCATCTTCTGCACCGTCTCTCCCTTGCGGCCGCGATGCACCGGGGTCGATCCCATGCGCATGGCATAGAGCCCCAGGATCGGCGCCCATTTCAGTTCCTTCTTCATGATGAAGCGCGGGCGCGGCAGGTGGCGGCAATGGATCAGGATGTCCAGGAACGACTGGTGCTTGGAGGCGATGATCACGTCGCCCTGCGGGACCGTGCCCCGCACCTCGCAGCGCAGGCCGCAGATGCGTTCAAGCAGCCAGAGCGTCACGATGCAGAAATGCCGGATCGCGATATTCGCCCCGTCGCGCCGCAGCATCGCCAGCGGCGCATAGAGGATGCCCATGACCAGCATCAGCGAATAGAAGCACAGGTCGAAGACCAGCGAGCGCAGGAGTTGCATCACCCCCCCTATCGGATGCGCAGGAGCACGCGGAAAGCCGCGCGCCGCGTGGCGAAGAATGCGAGCAGCGCCGCGAAGAGCGGCACCAGCGCAACGGCCAGCCAGCCCGCGCCCTGCGGGCGCAGGACATCCAGCGGGGCCACACCGCTGCCAAGGGCAAAGATCAGCAGCACCGCCAGCACCGTGCCAAGAGCCGCCCCAGCCAGGGCGCGCAGCGTGAAACGCCGTACGAAGGCGCGGGCGATGTAGCTGTCGCGCGCGCCCAGCAGGCGCAGCGTCTCGATCATCCGGCCATGCATGGCGAGCGATGCGCGCGCGGCCAGCGTGACCACGACCGCCGTGACCCCGAGTGCCAGCGCGGCGAAGCCCAGAGCCAGCCAGCGCAGCCGCTCCGCGGCCATGGCGATACGCGCGGCCCAGTCGTCGTGCCGATGAAGAATGGCTTGCGGCAACTCTCCCTCCAGCCTGAGCGCAAGCGCCTGCCGGTCAAGATCCGGCCCCTCTTCTATCGCGAGAAGAAGCGGCAGGTCCTCGTCCGCCAGCAACGACGGATCGCCGATCCAGGGCGACAGCAGGTCGCGGATCTCGTCCGGGGTCAGGCTGCGCACGGTGCTGACACCCGGCGTCTGACCCAGGATCAGCCGGGCCCGTTCGGCCTGTTCGGCCCGCTCGTCGGGTGTTCCGGGCAATTCCAGCGTGGCCTGCGCCCCCATCGCCCCGGCCCAGTTCTGGGCGATGCGCCCCGCACTCATTGCACCGGACAGGGCAAAGACCGTCAGCAGCGCCATCGCGGCAGCCGCGAGGATCGTCAGGTGCCCCGTCACGCCACTGGGCGGAACGGTATCGTCGGCGCTGCGGTCGCCGCGCAGCAGGGAAAGCAAGGACAGGATCTTCACAGTTCGGCCCCCGCCTGGGTGATGCATCCGCCCGCGATGCGCAGCACGCGGGCGGATATCTCGGCCTTGGCCGCGCGGATCAGCTCAAGGTCGTGGGTCGCGATCAGAACGGTGCGGCCAAGGCGGTTCAGCTCGATCAGGAGAGCAAGGATACGGCGGCCCATGTCCTTGTCGATGTTGCCCGTGGGCTCGTCCGCGATCAGGATATCGGGCGACAGGATCACCGCCCGTGCCAGTGCGGCGCGCTGGCGTTCGCCGCCCGACAGTTCCGGCGGCAGGGCCTCTGCCCGGTCGCTCAGCCCGACCCAGGCCATGAGATCATCGATATCGCCTTCGTGTTCTGGCTTGCGGCGTCCCGCCAGTTCCAGTGGCAGGGCGATGTTCCGGCGCAGCGGCAGGTGATCGAGAAACTGGCAATCCTGATGAACCACACCCATCCGCTGCCGCATCCGCGCGATCCCCTCGCGATCGAGCGTCCCGGCCTCTTCGCCGAAGTAGCGGGCGCTGCCGGATTGCGGAATCTCGGCCAGGGTGCAGAGCTTGAGAAAGGTGGTCTTGCCGGATCCCGACGGCCCGGTCAGGAAGTAGAAGCCCCCCGGCTCAAGCGTCTGTGTCACCCCGGTCAGGACCGGGCGGTCGCCATAGGCGAAACTTGCCTTCTCGAAAGAGATCACCGGCGCTGCCTGCCTTTCCCCGAGGGATCGCATTCCCCCTGCGGGCACCGTGTTACCGCCGGGTTGCAACGTGATGCAAGGTCGTTAATGATCGCGGCAACGGGACGGCGAGAGAACAGGGAAAAGCGGTATGCGTCTGGTATGTCCGAGTTGCGGGGCCCAGTACGAGGTGGACGAGAACCTCTTTCCCGAAGAGGGAAGGGAAGTCCAGTGCTCGAGCTGTGACGAACTGTGGGTGCAATACCCCGTGCGCGCCGATGCGCCCATGCGGCTGGAGCCTGCGGCCACAGAGCCGGAGGCACCGCGCCCCGCACGCCCGTCCGAACGGCTGCCCGAGGAAGAACGCAGCGCCCTGGCGGCGGCTGTGCGGGACGAGATCGCGGTGCGGGACGCGGCGGATACCGGCACGCCGACCAGGGGTGAGCCGGACGACGACCTGGATGATGAAGCCATCCTCGCCGCCCTGCGGGCGCAGATCGCGGCCGAGGGAGGCGATTTCGAAAGCGACGACAAGGCCAGGTCGCAGAAGCGCAACCTGAACGTCGCGGCCGAGGCCGCGGGGGTGGATCTTGCGGCCCCCGATCCGCGCGATGCGCCGCGCAAGTGGGATCTGGACGAGAACTCCGCGTCCGGCGCGCCGTCAGGACGTCGGGACGGGCTGGCAGAAGCACTCAGGGCCTATGAGCAGGAGGAGAAGTCCAACCGGCCCCGCCGCGGCGCGCTGGGTCGCGGTTTCCGGACCGGACTGGTGCTGGCGGTGCTGGCCGCGGCCCTGGTCCTGTCGCAGAACATGATCGTCAGCGCCTATCCGCCGGCGGGCCCGGTCTTCGAGCGGGTCAACGCGGTGATCGCCGGCGCGCGACTCGAGGTGGAGCGGCTCTTCGTGCAATACGGCGCGCCGCTGATCGGACAGACCGAAACGACCGATACGGCCGCGACGCAATAGTCTTCGGATCGGTAGCCGCCAAATGAGCCCGCCGCGCGGCGGGCTTTTTCATGTCTTCGTCAGAAGCGGTCGAGCAGCCGGCGCAGGTAGTCGAGTTCCTCGTCGGGGCGGCTCTGTTCGCCTGACCGCCGGCGGATCTCGTCGAACAGCTCTTGCGCGCGGCGCATCATGTCCTGCCCTGGAAGAAGGTTCTCGTCCGAGCGGATGTTGCCCCGCGCCCCCGACGGACGGCCCAGCGGATCGCGGTCGTCGCGTGCCATGCCTTCGCCCGGCTGATCGCCGGCATCGCCCTGGTTCTGTTGCGCCTGTTGCTGCATTTCCTCGCCAAGGCCGCGGATACCCTCGCGCAACGCCTCCATCGCGTCGGCCTGCCGGTCAAGCGCACCGTCCAGATCGCCCTGCTCCAGGCTGTCGCGCGCGCCGCCCATCTGGCGCTCGGCATCGTCCAGCTGATCGCGGGCCTCGGCACCGCCTTCGGTCCCGGGGGATGGAAGCTGGCCGCGCAACTGGTCCAGCATCTGCCGCAGCGCTTCCTGCCGCTGAGCCAGCTGTTCGGCGGACATGCCGGGGGTCTGCCCCTGACCCTGCCCTAGCCCTTGCTGTTGACCGGGCTGGCCGGGCTGGCCCTGTTGCTGGCCCTGCTGTCCGGGCTGGCGGTTCTGGTTGAACTGGCGCTGCAACTCCTGGAAGCTGTCATCGGCCAGATCCTGCTGCTGGCGCAGCGTGTCCTGCAACTCCTGCATCATCTGCTGGCCCTGCTGCTGGCCGTTCTGCCCGCCCTGCGCCATCTGCATCTGCAGGTTTTCAAGCAGCTGCTGCAACTGCTCAAGCAAGGCCTGCGCCTGTTCCTGCTGACCGCTTTCGGCAAGGCGCTGGATCTCGTCCAGCATCTGCTGAAGCTGGTCCTGGCTCAGCGTCATCGAAGGATCCGGCTGCGGCTGCTGGGCCATCTGGTCCTGGTTGCGCATCGCTTCCTGCGCGAGCTGCTGCATGTAGTCCTGCATCGCCTCGCGCAGTTCCTGCATCAACTCGGCGATCTCTTCCTCGGTCGCGCCGTTCCGAAGTGCATCCGACAGCCTGTCCTGGGCCCGGCGCAGGCGTTCCCTTGCATCGGAAAGGGACCCGTCCTCGACCACAAGCGCCGTCTGCCACAGAAGTTCGGCGATATCGTCCCGCTCGGCCGCGTCCAACCCGTCCTCGGTGGCATAGCCCAGCCGGCGAAGCGCCATGCGCGCCATCATGTAGGCGGTGGGGTTGGTGAACACGTCGTCCGGCGCATGGGTGATGACCCGCAGCATCATGTCCACGCGGTCCGCGTTCTCGACGCTCCAGAGCAGGTCGCGGCGTTGTTCGAGGATGGCGCGCGCCAGCGGGTCGAAGAAGCGACGGCCCGGCAGGGTACCCGGCGCGGGCGCGGCCACGCCTTCCTGCCCCGCATCGTCCAGCGCCAGCAACTCGACCCGTACCGGCAGGCCGACCCACGGGTGCCTGGACAGATCCTCGACCAGGGTCTCGGCCACTTCCTCGCTGCCCCCGGAGAAGGGCATGGGCAGATCGAGCACGATTTCCTCACGCTCTTCGGGCGCGACGACCAGGCCATGACGGCGATCGACCTCGTCCAGGTCCAGCGTGATCCGCGCCTGCGCCGAGGCGACGCCGTAATCGTCGCTTGCGGTGAAGCCGAGTTCCATCGCGCCGGAGGCGGCGCGCGCCATGTCGCCCTCTGGGGCGATGCGGGGCGGCTGGTCGGGGATCAGCGTCACGTCCCAGCCGGCGATCTCGGATCCGTTCTCGAGAAGGGCGATACGCCCGCTCGATGCGATGGGGAATGTGGCAGAGCTGATGCCCTCGGCAATCGCCTGAAGCCCAGCCGCGGCCCCTGACACCGTCTCCGTCAGGGCATGGCCACCTTCTGCGCCGTAGACACGCACTGTCACCTCGGTTCCCTGCGGCAGATCCAGGCGTGGTGGCGTGTCGGCGGCAAGGTAGAGCGTGGGGCGCCCTGTGTAGGCGGGCGGGTTCGCCCAGGCCTCGAAACTCGGGCCTGCGGCAACCGGAGCGGAGGCTGTGCCGCCGCCGGGCAGCGCCAGCTCGACCGGCGCGGGCCCACGCGCGAAGAGTGCGGCGGCCACGACGGCGACCAGCGCCACGAGGCGCAGCGCATAGGGATCGCGCCCGGACAGGCGCAGGTCGGGACGGCTGGCGCGCGCGGCGGCCGCGCGTTCGGCCATCCTCTCGAGGTGGCGTTGCCAGAGCGCCTGAGCGCCGGGATCGTCGCGGCCCACCGCAATGGTATCCGAAAGAGAGGATATCGGGCGTCCCGGCAGGGCTGCGTCCAGCCGCGCGACGGCATCCGCTTCGCTTGGCCATTCCAGGCGACGGGTGCCCAGCGCGATCAGCAAGACGAGGCCAAGACCGAACACCCCGACAGCGACCAGCGAAAGATCGGGGCCGAGCGACGCGAGACCGCCAAAGGCCCAGAAGGCTATCCCGGCCATGCCCAGCGTCGTGACCGGCCAGTAGGCCCGGGTCATCGCCTCGGCCATCATCGCCAGTCGCGTCCGCCGGATCTGCTGACGGAGCCGCGCCTCGCCATGGCCTGAATTACGCGGCGCTTCGGTCCCGATGGGCATCGCTGTCTCCTGATCGGGCAGAGACAGGCGCGGCCCCTCTCGATATCCCGTTCACTCCAACCATGGGGGGATGGTATCGCGGGAAATGATTTCGTCAAAGCTTGGCCGCGCGCGCACCACGGCGAATTGATTGCCGTTGACCAGCACCTCGGGCACCAGTGGACGCGTATTGTATTCCGAGGCCATGACCGCGCCATAGGCGCCGGCCGACCGGAAGGCCACCAGATCCCCCTGCGAAAGCGGCGGCAGAAGCCGTTGCCGTGCAAAGGTGTCACCGGTCTCGCAGACCGGCCCCACCACGTCGAAGGGCTGGGGCGCCGACCCCGGCTCGGCCTCGGCCACGGGCACGATATCGTGATGCGCCTCGTACATGGCGGGGCGGATCAGGTCGTTCATGGCCGCGTCGAGAATCACGAAATCCCGCCCCTCGCCATGCTTGATGTAGAGCACTTCGGAAACGAGGATCCCCGCGTTGCCCACGATCAGGCGGCCCGGCTCGATCTCGATCTCGGCACCCAGGTCGCCCACTGTTTCGTGGACGATCTGGCCATAATCGCTGGGCAGCGGCGGGGCCGCGTTGGTGGACATGTAGGGGATCCCAAGCCCACCGCCGAGGTCGAGCCGCCGGATATCATGCCCGTCCGCGCGGAGCGCGCGCGTCAGTTCGGCCACCTTGAGAAAGGCGTGGCGATAGGGGTCCAGATCCGTCAGCTGCGAGCCGATATGGACGTCGATACCAACCACCTCGATCCCTGGCAGGGCGGCCGCCTCGGCATACACGGCGCGGGCCTTGCCGATCGGGATGCCGAACTTGTTCTCGGACTTGCCGGTCGCGATCTTGGCGTGCGTCTTCGCGTCGACGTCGGGGTTCACCCGCAGGGTGATCGGGGCGCGCTTTCCCAGCCTTTCGGCCACGGCGGAAAGCATGCGCAATTCGGGCTCGCTTTCGACGTTGAACTGGCGGATGCCGCCTTCCAGCGCCATGCGCATCTCGGCTGCGGTCTTGCCGACGCCGGAAAAGACGATCCGCTCGCCCGGCACGCCGGCGGCGCGGGCGCGCAGGTATTCGCCCCCCGACACGACGTCCATGCCGGCGCCCAGCCGCGCCAGCGTGACCAGCACCGCCTGGTTGGAATTGGCCTTCATCGCATAGCAGATCAGGTGATCGAGCCCGGCCAGCGCCTCCTGGAAGACGCGGTAATGCCGGGTCAGGGTCGCGGTCGAATAGACGTAGAACGGCGTGCCGACGGCGGCCGCGATTTCGGGGACCGGCACATCCTCGGCGTGGAGGATCCCGGATCGGTAAAGGAAGTGATCCATCAGTCGCGCGGCCTCGATCGCAGGAAAAGATAAAGCGGCAAGCCGCAGGAAACGCCGATGCAGAACGTGGCCGGTATCGCGATCAGGCTCAGCCAGTCGCGGCGCACCACGGCCTCGGCGATGATGAAGACGGTCAGCGCAAGGGCCGCGATGGTCAGATCCCACACCAGCCCGGAAGTTGCGTCGTTCACATGCCAGGCATCGACCATGGCGGCGAGCGACCAGCCGTTTTCCATGAACCACGACACGAAATAGTACATCGGCAGGGTCGCGCCGACGATGGTCAGTATCAGGTACAGTACGCGCGTGGCGGTCATGGCGTTTCCTCCGGTCTGGCGTGAGCGCCAGCTAGCCCGCGCCCGGACAAGGGTCAAGCAGGGCTCAGGGCTGCGCAGCGCGGCTGACCGGCAACGGGTCGCCCTTGATCCCGCAGGCCGACAGGGCGAACAGGGCCAGGATCAGGACCGCCCTCACCCGAGGAGCCCCTTCCAGCGCGCGACCTGTTCGCGCACGCGGACAGGCGCTGTGCCCCCGTAAGAGATGCGGCTGGCGACGGAATTGTGCACGCCAAGGACGTCATAGACATCTGCCGTGATGCCGGAATGGACCGACTGCATCTGACCCAGTTCCAGCTCGTGCAGGTCGCAGCCCTGCGTTTCTGCCATGCGGACCAGCGCCCCGGTGACGTGATGCGCCTCGCGGAAGGGCAGGCCCAGCGCCCGCACCAGCCAGTCGGCCAGGTCGGTCGCGGTCGAAAAGCCGGACCCCGCCGCCGCCTCGAGCGCGGTGCGGTTCGCGGTCATGTCGGACACCATGCCGGTCATCGCCGCCAGCGCCAGCATCAGGCTGTCGGCCGCGTCGAAGACCTGTTCCTTGTCCTCCTGCATGTCCTTGGAATAGGCAAGCGGCAGGCCTTTCATCACCATGGTCAGCCCCACCTGCGCGCCAAGGATCCGGCCCACCTTTGCGCGGATCAGCTCGGCCGCGTCCGGGTTCTTCTTCTGCGGCATGATGGACGAGCCGGTAGAGAAGCGGTCGGACAAGGCCACGAAGCGGAACTGCGCCGAGGACCAGATCACCAGCTCTTCGGCCAGCCGGCTCAGATGCATCGCGCAGATCGTGGCCGAGGACAGGAACTCCAGGGCGAAGTCGCGATCCGACACCGCATCGAGCGAGTTCGCCATCGGGCGGTCGAAGCCCAGCGCCTGCGCCGTCATCTCGCGGTCGATGGGAAAGGAGGTGCCGGCCAGCGCCGCAGCCCCCAGCGGGCTTTCGTTCATGCGTGCGCGGGCGTCGCGCATCCGCGCGGCATCACGGCCGAACATCTCGACATAGGCCATCATGTGGTGGCCCCAGGTCACCGGCTGCGCGGTCTGAAGATGCGTGAAGCCCGGCATCACCCAGTCGGCCCCGGCCTCGGCCTGCGCGACAAGCGCGCGCTGCAGCGCCTCGAGCCCCGTGATCGCCGCGTCGCACTGGTCGCGCACCCACAGGCGGAAGTCGGTCGCCACCTGGTCGTTGCGCGATCGCGCGGTGTGAAGGCGTCCGGCGGGTTCGCCGATAAGCTCCTTCAGCCGCGCCTCGACATTCATGTGGATGTCCTCGAGCGCCGTGGAAAAGCTGAAACGCCCGGCCTCGATCTCTGACAAGACCGTGAGCAGACCTTCCCGGATCGCCTGCGCATCGCTATCGCTGATGATACCACAGGCTGCGAGCATGGCCGCGTGGGCGCGGCTGCCGGTGATATCCTGCGCAGCGAGGCGTTGGTCGAACCCGATCGAGGCGTTGATCGCTTCCATGATCGCGTCGGGCCCCTCGGCGAACCGCCCGCCCCACATCCGGTTGCTGGTCGAGTCTGACATGTATTTGACCTTGTGAAGGTTCCGAGACCGGCCCATGACCCGCCCCATCCTGACCGCGCTTCTATACGCATCCCTGGTGCTGACCGCAAACCCGTTGGCCGCGGCTGGGCTGGACCCTGCGCTGAAGGCCGAACTCGAGGCGCTGCGCGAGGGGGACATGCGCAAGCTGGTCTTTACCGGGGACGCCCGCGACACCGACGGGATCACCTTTCAGACCGCCGCCGGTGAGACGCGGGCGCTGTCGGACAGCGACGGCAAGGTGCGGATCGTGAACTTCTGGGCGACATGGTGCGCCCCCTGCCGGCAAGAGAAGCCTGCGCTCGACGCGTTGAACAAGGCGATGGCGGGCCCGGATTTCGAGGTGATCGCGATTGCCACCGGGCGCAACTCGCTGGAGGGGATCGCGCGCTTCAACGCCGAGGTCGGGGTCGAGAGCCTGACCACCTATGTCGATCCGGCCAGCGCCGCGGCACGGGCCATGGGGGTGCTGGGGTTGCCGGTCTCGATCATACTCGACCGCGAGGGGAACGAGGTCGCACGCCTTGCGGGTGGCGCCGACTGGACGTCCGCCAGCACGCGCGCGATTCTCGACCGCCTGATCGCCCGCTGAACTCGGGGCTCAGGCCAGCGCGGCATGGCGCGGGCAGGTCACGAGGTGATCGTTGACCATGCCGACCGCCTGCATGAAGGCATAGACGATCGTGGGCCCGCAAAAAGCGAATCCCTGCGCGCGCAGATCCTTGGAAATCCGTTCCGACAGGTCGGTCTTTGCCGGAACCTCTGACATGGTCCGCCATCGGTTGACTTGGGGTTGCCCGTCGACGTAGTCCCAAAGCCTCGTGGCAAAGCCTTCGCGCGCTTCGATTTCACAGTAAAGCTGAGCCGCCCGAATGGTTGCACGGATCTTGCCCTTATGTCGCACGATACCGCTATCGGAAAGAAGACGCGCCTCGTCCTCGGGGCCGTAACGCGCGACACGGACGGGGTCGAACCCGTCGAACGCCGCGCGAAACGCATCGCGCTTGCGCAGGATGGTGATCCATGACAGCCCCGCCTGGAAACCGTCCAGCATCAGCTTTTCCCAAAGCGCGCGCGACTCAAGTTCCGGCACGCCCCATTCCTCGTCGTGATAGCGAACGTAAAGCGGGTCTGTCCCGCACCATGGGCATGGCGCCTGCATCGGGCTTTCTCCTGATTTGTCTGCCGTCGAAGATTTTCAGAACATTCGCGAAACATTTTACCTTTGCGAAACCCGGCAGTCCGAATGTGGCCTATGAACAGACCACGAACAAGGCATGACGACGCCATGACAACCAGCCGCAGCGACAAAAGGGAATTGGCAACCGGCGACGCCGACGTCGACTCGCTGTGCGCGCTGGTCGAACGGGCGCTGGCCGAAGGGCGGATCGTGCCGTTCTTCCAACCCGTGGTCGACGCGCGCGATCCCTGCCGCGTTATCTTTCACGAGGTGTTGCTGCGGTTGCGCACGCGCGGCGGCCGACTGCTGCTGCCCACCCGCTTCCTGCCGGCCGTTGCCGGCAGCCCTCTGGCAGCCGCTCTCGACAGGCTTGCGCTGTCCGCCGCCATTGCAACGCTTTCGGCCCGGCCGTCGATACGGCTATCGGTCAATGTCGGGCAGACCACGCTGGACGACGCCTGCTGGCTTGACCTGCTGACCGAGGCCTGTGACCGCAGTGGAGATATCGGCTACCGCCTGATCGTCGAGATGACCGAACACGCGGCCCTGCTGGCGCATCCGTGCTTCGGGGATTTCATCGCAAGGCTGCGCGTGCTTGGCCCGACGCGGGCGCTTGACGATTTCGGCGCCGGGGCCACTGGCTTTCAGATCCTGCGCAATCATCGCTTCGACATGCTCAAGATCGACGGCACCTACGGCGCGGCGCTTTCGGAAAGCAGCGACTCGCAGGTGATGGTGCAGGCGATGGTCGCCATCGCGCGGCATTTCGAGATGCTGACCGTGCTCGAGCATGTCGAGACCCAGGAGGATGCTGCCATGGCGGTCGCCCTCGGCGTCGATTGCCTCCAGGGTCATCACTATGGACGGGCCACCGAAAACATCGCCACCGCAACGCTGAACATGAGCGTCGGCCGGGCCTAGCTCAGGTGTCCTTTACCAGGCGCGACAGTTGTTCCTGCATCGCGCGAAGCTGGTCCTTCAGTTCGTCCAGTTCGACGTCCTTTCGGGCGGGCGCTGGCTCGGGCTGTGTCGTGGGCTTTTGCGATGGGCGCTGCGCATGCTGTCCAAACGGGCTGAACATGCGCATCGCGTTCTCGTAGATTTCCATGTTGGTGCGGGTCAGCGCCTCGAAATTGGCCATCGCAGGGTTGGTGCCAAAGGCCTGCGCCACATGCTCGCGCAGTTTTTCCTGGTTTCGCAGGAATGTTTCCATCGAGGCTTCGAGATAGCCGGGAACCACGCCTTGCAGCGTGTCCCCGTAAAGCCGGATCAGCTGGCGCAGGAAATTCGCGGGCAGCATGGTCTGCCCCTTCGCCTCTTCCTCGAAGATGATCTGGGTCAGCACCGCGCGGGTGATATCCTCGCCCGATTTCGCGTCGCGCACGACGAAATCGGTCCCCTCGCGCACCATCAGCGCAAGGTCTTCGAGGGTGACGTAGGCGGATTTCTCGGTGTTGTAGAGCCGCCGGTTCGCGTATTTCTTGATGACGATCGGTTCTCCGGCATCGTTTTGGGTCCGTGCCATGCTTCTCTCCCCTGACCGCATGGAAAAGGCATAGCACCCGGCGTTTTGGCGCTGCAACTTGATTTTTGCATACGCGAAGTGCCCGGCCCGTGCTAAGTCCCGCGCCGATGGACGAGAAAGACCCCGAAGCAACGCTCAGGAATACTGCGCCGGACGCGCCCCAGCCCACCGACGCGGCGCGCTATCTGGATCTTTGGGAACGCCATCTCAGCATGACCGCGCGCGAAGGGGCGCCGCCCGCCGGGGGCCGGAAACGGTGAAAGACATCGCCCCGCACAGGATCGGCCAGCCATCGCCGATTGCGGTGCATCTTGGCGCGGCGGCCAGCGGTTATCTTCAGGCGATCCTGGCCGCCCCGAACGCGGCAGAGCCCGATTTCCCCTGGCATCCCACCCTTCCGCGCTATGCCGGCCCCGCACCGGAACCACTGGACGTGACGGCCGAAGCCGCGCGGCGCATGGCGCGGATGCTGCGCGGCATCGAGGCGTGGCAGCGCCATCCCTATCGCCGCGGTGAAATCCCGCGCCCCGTCCTGTGGGCCGACGGGGCGACCCGGCTTGTCGATCACGGGGCAGGCGCTTCGGGGCCGGTGGTGGTCGTCGTGCCTTCGCTCATCAACCGGCCCTATGTGCTGGATCTATTGCCCGAACGTTCGTTTCTCGGGGCGTTGCGCGCAGCGGGGCTGCGGCCGCTGCTGCTCGACTGGGGCGCGCCGGGGGCGGCGGAGGCGGGGTTCGACATCGACTGCTACCGCCATCGCCGACTCGCCCCGGCGCTGGAAGCCGCGCGCAGGCTGACCGGCCGAACGCCCGCGCTGCTCGGCTATTGCATGGGTGGCACGATTTCGGCCGGCCATGTGATCGAAGGGGCCGAGGTTTCTGCGCTTGTGACGATCGGCGCGCCCTGGGACTTCGATGCCGCTCGGGGCTTCACACAGGGAATACGGGCCGCAGTGCGACAGGCGGGCGACGATTTCTGGCGCAGGACGCTGCGCAGCCTTGTGGAGGCCTTCGGGCTTGTGCCGGTGACACTGTTCCAGCATCTCTTCGCGCTGGTGGATCCGATCCAGGCCACCCGCAAGTTCCAGGCATTCGCGGCGCTCGATCCCGACAGCGACCGGGCACGCCTGTTCGTGGCGCTGGAGGACTGGCTTGCCGACGGGATCCCGATGGCGGGCCCGGCCGCGGAAACCCTGCTGATCGACTGGCACCTGGACAACGCGACCGGGACCGGGCGCTGGCCCGAGCGCATCAGCACCGACCAACAGCCGCCGGCACTGATCGTCAGCGGGCTGCGCGACGGCATCGCGCCACCGGGCGTGTCGGCCGCGCTGTCCCGCGCCTTTCCCGAAGCGACCGTTCTGTCGCCGGCGCTCGGGCATGTGGGGATGATAACCGGGGCCGCCGCTCCGGCACGGGTCTGGCGACCGGTGGTGGAATTCCTGCGGGCGAATGCCTAAGCTGCCTGCGTGGATGATGCAGGGGATCACGACCGAAGCGGTGGAATGTTGCAGTGCAACATGCTAGAAGCGCCGCGGAATTCCAGTAGAAACGTCTCTAACTCAAGGGAATTGGGGGAAACGACATGACCAACATCGTCATCGCCTCGGCCGCGCGTACCGCTGTCGGCAGCTTCAACGGCGCATTTGCCAACACGCCGGCGCACGAACTGGGCGCCTCTGCCATCCGCGCCGTGCTGGAACGCGCCGGACTGGAGGCAGAGGCCGTCTCGGAGACGATCCTCGGGCAGGTGCTGACCGCCGGCCAGGGCCAGAACCCCGCGCGCCAGGCGCATATCCTCGCGGGCCTGCCCAAGGAAAGCGCCGCCTGGAGCATCAACCAGGTCTGCGGATCGGGCCTGCGGGCGGTGGCACTCGGCGCGCAGCACATCCTGCTGGGCGACGCCGACATCGTGGTCGCCGGCGGCCAGGAGAACATGAGCCTGTCGCCCCATGTCGCGCATCTGCGCGCCGGCCAGAAGATGGGCGACATGAAGTTCGTCGATTCGATGATCAAGGACGGGCTCTGGGACGCCTTCAACGACTACCACATGGGCAACACCGCCGAGAACGTGGCCCAGCAGTGGCAGATCAGCCGGGACGAGCAGGACGCCTTTGCCGTCGCCTCCCAGAACAAGGCAGAAGCCGCGCAGAAGGAAGGCCGCTTCACGGACGAGATCGTCCCCTTCACCGTCAAGACCCGCAAGGGCGACATCGTGGTGGAAAACGACGAGTATATCCGCCACGGCGCCAGCATCGACGCGATGGCCAAGCTGCGCCCGGCCTTCTCCAGGGATGGCAGCGTGACCGCGGGCAACGCCTCGGGGCTGAACGACGGGGCGGCGGCGGTGCTGCTGATGACCGAGGCCGAGGCCGAAAAGCGCGGGATCAAGCCGCTTGCACGGATCGCGTCCTACGCGACCGCGGGGCTGGACCCGTCGATCATGGGCGTGGGCCCGATCCATGCCAGCCGCAAGGCCCTGGCCAAGGCCGGGTGGAAGGTCGAGGATCTCGACCTGATCGAGGCGAACGAGGCCTTCGCCGCGCAGGCCTGTGCCGTGAACAAGGACATGGGCTGGGATCCCGAGAAGGTGAACGTGAACGGCGGCGCCATCGCCATCGGCCATCCGATCGGCGCGTCCGGCGCCCGGGTGCTGAACACGCTTCTCTTCGAGATGCAGCGCCGCGACGCGAAGAAGGGCATCGCCACGCTTTGCATCGGCGGCGGGATGGGCGTCGCGCTCTGCGTCGAGCGTGACTGACATTCAACCACAAGGCCGGCGGGGCCAGCCCGCCGGCACGGATTTCCAGGGAAAGGGATGAACATGGGACGTGTTGCACTTGTGACCGGCGGCTCGCGCGGGATCGGCGCCGCCATTTCGATCGCGCTTAAGAACGCGGGCTACACCGTGGCCGCGAATTATGCCGGCAATGACGAGGCGGCGACGAAGTTCACCGCCGAGACGGGCATCAAGACCTACAAGTGGTCGGTCGCGGATTACGAGGCCTGCAAGGCCGGCATCGCGCAGGTCGAGGCGGATCTGGGCCCGGTCGAGGTGTTGGTGAACAATGCCGGCATCACCCGCGACGCCATGTTCCACAAGATGACGCCCGAGCAGTGGAAAGAGGTGATCGACACCAACCTGACGGGCCTGTTCAACATGACCCACCCGATCTGGTCGGGCATGCGCGACCGCAAGTTCGGGCGCGTCATCAACATCTCGTCGATCAACGGCCAGAAGGGCCAGGCCGGCCAGGCCAACTATTCATCGGCCAAGGCGGGGGATCTGGGCTTCACCAAGGCGCTGGCGCAGGAAGGCGCGCGCGCCGGCATCACCGTGAACGCGATCTGCCCGGGCTATATCGGCACCGAGATGGTGCGCGCCATCGACGAGAAGGTGCTGAACGAGCGGATCATCCCGCAGATCCCGGTGGGCCGCCTGGGCGAGCCCGAGGAGATCGCGCGCTGCGTGGTGTTCCTTGCCGCGGACGATGCGGGTTTCATCACCGGCTCGACCATCTCGGCCAATGGCGGCCAGTTCTTCGTCTGACACCGACCGAGGCGAAGGCGAAAGGGCCGGTACCGTTCCGGCCCTTTTTCATGCGTGGGTTCGCCCGCGACCCGTTGCGGGGGACCGAAGTCTCGACCATATCTTGCGCGACAGTACAACGAGGCGCCCCATGAAGATCGGCATTCTCCTCACCGGAAAACTCCCCCCCGCCATGGTCTCGCGCCACGGCGAATACGATGCGTTCTTCCGGCGTCTTCTGGGCGCGGTCGATCCCGGACTGGAATTCTTTACCGTCGATGTCGTGGATGGCGAACCGCTGGGCGATCCGGCAAGGGCCGATGGCTGGCTGGTAACCGGCTCGCGGCACGGCGTCTACGAGGATCACCCGTGGATCGAACCGCTCAAGGCGTTCCTGCGCGCCGCCATCGAGGGAAGGGTGCCTGTGGTCGGGGTCTGTTTCGGCCATCAGATCCTGGCCGAGGCGCTGGGCGGGCGTGCGGTCAAGTCGGATCGGGGCTGGGGGCTGGGCGTGCACAGCTACAAGCCGGCCGTAACCCCGTCCTGGATGCCCGAGGGGCTGGCCTATGACTGGAATGCGATCGCCATTCACCAGGACCAGGTGGTGGAAATCCCCGAACACGCGACGGTTCTGGCTGCTTCCGACTTCTGCCCCTACGCCGCCTTGGCCTATGGCGATCCTGAGGCGCCGTACGCCATTTCGGTGCAGCCGCACCCGGAGTACACGGCGGATGCCCTGCGCGAGGTGATGGACCTGCGTATGAAGGACAAGCTGCCGCCCGAGATACTGTCCCGCGCCACGGAAAGCCTGGATACCGGCGTTTCCGGGGATGCCGAATGGGCAAAGGCGATCGTGTCGTATTTCCGCGCGGCCGGGGCGCGGCGCCCGGCCAGCGCGGGTTCTGTCTAGGGTCTACTGGACCTGGTGGGTGATGCGCTCGATCTCTTCCTTGAGATGGAGCTTCTGGCGTTTGAGATCGGTGATCTGAAGGTCGTTGGCCGCTGGCCTGCGCTGCTCTTCCTCGATCTTTCTGGCTAGGGCCTGATGTTTCTTCCGCAGTTCGTTCAGATGTGCGCTCAGGCTCATTCAGTCCTCCTTCTGCTGTTTTCTCACCCCACCTTTCAGTGCAGCACGAATCGGCCCCCGCTGTCACCTGCTACCTGCGTGAGCAGCCGTGAGCGGCAAGCGTTGCCGCTCAGAAGTCCAACGGGGCGCCATCGCGCAGCACCGCGGTCGCGGGGGCAGTGAAGTCGGGCACATCCGCCAGATGCACGGGCCCTTCATGCAGGACCAGCGGAAAGGCCAGCCGCAGCGGCGCGCGCGCGCCCTTGCGCGCCCGAAGGACGACCCGCCTGGCGTCGCGCCCCACCCGCGGCACCAAGGGCAGGATGGCCACGGCCCCGGCCCGGTGCCCCAGCGCGAACAGGATGTCCGCAAGCCGGTCGGCCCGGTGGATGATCGTCAGCCACCCACCCGGCTTCAGCCGGCGCAGCCCCAGATCGACGAAGGCGGCAAGCCCCGCCTCGCCCTCGCGGTGGGCGGTGTCGCGGCCGATGTCCCCGGCGGGTGTCGCGGCGGCGGCATCGTAGAAGGGCGGGTTCATCAGCACCTGGTCGAAACCCTGGCCGCGCAGTTCCGCCGGCGGATCGAGGATGTCGCCCTCGAGGATGCGGGCCGCGATCCCGTTGAGCGCGGCATTGCGCCGCGCAAGATCCGCATAGGGGGCCTGCAGTTCCAGCCCGGTCAGGGCAAGATCGGGCACGCGCGCGCCAAGGCACAGAAGCGCCGCCCCCACCCCGCAGCCCAGTTCCAGCACCGACTGGCCAGGTGACGCGGGGACCGCTGCGGCCAGAAGGACCGGATCGGTTGCCGCGCGATATCCCTTGCGCGGCTGAAGCAGGCGCACGCGCCCGCCGAGAAACGCATCCTCGGTCAGATCCTCCGGGCCGAAGCCGGTCATCCGATCACGTCTAGGTCGTTGTCGCGCAGTACCGCCCGGGCGCGAAACGCGTCCCGCTGCGCCACCATCAGCCGCCGCGGAAAGATGCCGATGGATCCCTCGAGGACGCTCATGTGGACGTCCATCACGAAGCACTCTATACCCTCGCCTCGAAGCAGCGCCGTGGCAAAGGCGATGATGGTCGGGTCCGTGGTGCGCAGGATCTCTTTCATGGGTCTGGCTTAGCCGTCCGCCGCGGGCGCGTCGAGCGGGAAGGAAGGGTTTTCAGTGACGACACCGGGTGCGTTCGAGCGGTTGCAGGCAGCTCTGGCCGAGGACATGGCGGCGGTCAACGCCCTGATCGCCAAGCGGATGGCATCCGAACATGCCCCCCGCATCCCGGAGGTGACCGCCCATCTGGTCGAGGCCGGGGGCAAGCGGTTGCGCCCGCTTCTGACACTGGCGGCGGCACGGATGTGCGGCTACGAGGGCGCCGATCACGTCAAGCTGGCCGCCACGGTCGAGTTCATCCACACGGCCACACTGCTGCATGACGACGTGGTGGACGAAAGCACCCAGCGTCGGGGCCGGCCGACCGCGAACCTTCTGTGGGACAACCAGTCCTCGGTTCTGGTGGGCGACTACCTGTTCGCGCGCTCGTTCCAGCTGATGGTCGAGACCGGCAGCCTGCGGGTGCTGGACATCCTTGCCAACGCCTCGGCCGTGATCGCCGAGGGCGAGGTGCTGCAACTGACCGCCGCGCGCAGCCTTGCCACCGGGCAGGACATCTACATGAAGGTGATCCGCGGCAAGACCGCCGCCCTGTTCGCCGCCGCGACCGAGGTGGGCGGGATCATCGCCGCCGCACCGGAGGACCAGGTCACGGCCCTGCGCGAATATGGCGACGCGCTCGGGATCGCCTTCCAGATCGTGGACGACCTGCTGGATTACGGCGGGGTGAGTGCCACGCTGGGCAAGAACACCGGCGACGATTTCCGCGAGCGGAAAATGTCGCTTCCCGTGATCCTGGCAGTGGCACAGGCAGACGCGGAGGAGCGCGCCTTCTGGACCCGCGTCATCGAGAAGGGGGACCAGCGCGACGGCGATCTGGAACATGCGCAGGCGCTTATGCAGCGCCATGGCGCGCTGGAGGCAACCCGCGCCGCGGCCCTGGCCGAGGCGGCGCGTGCGCGCGATGCCATCGCCGCGATGCCCGCGTCGGATCTGGGCGATGCCCTGTCGGATCTGGCGGATTTCGTCGTCTCGCGCGTGGCCTGAACGGGCAGCGTTCCAGCCGCCCGTGCCCTAGCCCTCGTCCTTGACGGGCGCCGCCGCGACCCACCAGCCGGGATGGGCCGACCGCAGCGCCGCCGCCGCGGCAAGCGCCGGCGCCATCGTCTCGAACAGGCCGAAAACGGTCGCGCCCGATCCGGACATGCGGGCAAGCCGGCACCCCGCCTGCCCGGCCAGTGCCTTCAGCGCCACGCCAATCTGCGGCACCAGCGCCACCGCCGGCGCCTCGAGGTCATTGCGCGTGCCAGCCAGCCAGTCGAACAGCGCGGCGGTATCCGGAAAGCTATCGGGAAGCGTGCCCAACCCCGGATTGTGCACCTTCTCTAGGCGACGGAAGACCAGCGGTGTGGGGCAGGCAATCCCCGGATTGGCCAGCACCATCCAGAACGGGGGAAGGGCGGGCACCGGCTCAAGCACCTCGCCAATTCCCCGCATCCGCGTGGGCTGCGCGGCCAGGCAGACCGGCACGTCGGCCCCCAGCGCCAGCACCGCCCCCGCGTCGGGCAGCGGCAGGTCGAGCGCCCGGTGCAGGCCCAGCAGCGCCGCCGCGGCATCCGCTGACCCGCCGCCGATCCCGCTTGCCACGGGCAGGTTCTTTTCCAGCAGGATCGCCGCCGCAGCCCCCGGCATCAGCGCCGCGGCCCGCAGCACCAGGTTGTCGGCATCGGCCGACAGGTCCAGCCCGAACGGCCCGCCAATGGTCAGCGACAGGCGCGACGACGGCTCGATCGAAAGCCGGTCGCCGATCCCGGGAAACACGACCAGACTGTCCAGCATGTGGTAGCCGTCGGGCCGCCTCCCCGTGACATGCAGGCAAAGATTGACCTTGGCCTGCGCCAGCAGGGTGACATCGCGCATGGGCTCGACTGCCTCAGTTGCCCTGCGCTGTCGGCGCCATGCCGCCGCCCAGGCTCGCCTCTTCCTCGGCCAGCACGGCATCTAGTCCGCGATCGAGCTTCCTGCGGATCCGTTCCGCGTCCTCGGGCTCGGGTTCGAAGGACAGGGCGCGACGCCACTGGAACTCGGCCTCGCGCTTGCGGTCCACCATCCACAGGACATCGCCCAGATGGTCATTGATGATCGGATCGACGGGCAGCAGTTCCACCGCCCGTTCCATCGGCGCCACCGCCTCCTCGTAGCGGCCAAGGCGGTAGAGCACCCAGCCCAGCGAGTCGGTTATGTAGCCGTCCTGGGGACGCTGCTCCACCGCGCGGCGGATCATCGCCTCGGCCTCCTCGAGATTGCGGCGCAATTCGACCAGGGAATAGCCCAGATAGTTCAGCACCTGCGGCTGCTCGGGGTTCAATTCCAGCGCCCGTCGGAAATCGGCCTCGG
Source organism: Halovulum dunhuangense (assembly GCF_013093415.1). Classification (NCBI taxonomy): domain Bacteria; kingdom Pseudomonadati; phylum Pseudomonadota; class Alphaproteobacteria; order Rhodobacterales; family Paracoccaceae; genus Halovulum; species Halovulum dunhuangense. Next base: position 849,274 of record NZ_JABFBC010000001.1, on the reverse strand, counting down.
CCTCGGGCCAGCGGTCGGTCCGCTCATAGGCGATGCCCCGCACATAGAACAGCCGCCATTGCGCCGGGTTCTCGACCTCGATCAGGTCGATTGCCGCGGTGTAGGCATCGGCGGCGCGGGCGAACTGCTCGTTCACGCGCAGCATGTCGCCAAGCGCGGTCTGCACCATCTGGTTGCCGGGATTGCCCCGCGCCAGCGCGGACAGAACTTCGGTCGCCTCGTCGGTCCGCTCGGCCCGCGCCAGCGCCTCGGCCCGGCCGATCTCGGCGGTCACGAACCATGGCGATGCAGGCTGGATCCGGCTGTAGGCATCGACGGCAAGGTCGTACTCGCCGGCACCGCTCAGCAGATCGCCCGTCAGCGCCCGCATCTCGTCGAAGTCCGGCCGGATGCGCAGGGCAAGCCGCGAATACACCAGCGCCTGCCGGACTGCCTGCTCACGGCCAAGCGCGCCAGCCATGATCCCGAACACGCCAGCCGCCCCGTCTGCGGCCGATCCGATCTGGTCGTAGGGCAGATCCTCGCCCGACTCCAGTCGGTCGCGCAGCCCCTCGATCTGCGCATCGTCCATTCCGCCCGCGATCAGGTCGTTCACCAGCGCAAGCGCATCGCCGCGCCGGTCGGACTGGGCAAGCGCCACGACATGCGTCACGATGGACAACCGGTCCAGGTGCAGCGGCCCCCTTTCGTCGCCGTCCAGGATCGTCGCGGCGGACGCGAAATCCCCGGCAAAGGCCAGCGCCAGCGCCTCGGCCATCTGGCCATAGGCTTCCATCGTCTCGTTGCCGGCCATCGAACGGAACACCTCGGCCCCGCCGTTGAAATCGCCCTGCCCCACCAGCGCCCAGCCCTGCACCAGACTGCCGAAAAGCGGGTTCAGCCCGAACCGCTCGTCCCGGGTGATCGCAAGCGAGGTTGAATAGTCCTCGGCGGCCAGCGCCTCGGCCAGCTGCACCAGCGCGGCAAGCTGGCTGTCGGGCTCCACCTCCTGCAGCGGGCCGGCCAGTTCCAGCGCCCGGTCCATCCGGCCGGCAGCGATGTTGGCGATCAGCGCGTTGTTCAGCAGCACCGGATTTTCCGGCAATGCCTCGAGCGTCCGGTCGTAATAGATGGCTGCCGCGTCGAAATCGTCCCGGCTGTCGGCCTGGTTGGCGGCCAGATAGGGCCCCGCGATGCCCTGCCCAAGGGCCGCGGGGGAAGTGCTGCCCAGCATCAGCGCCACGGCCGCAGCCGCCATTCCCCGAGTGTGCCGAAGCCGCATCCTGTCCTCCCGCTTTTTCAGATCGAATCTTAGGGCGGGCGTGGCGCGAAGGCAAACCGATCCCGGTCACATGTTGGGGTAGTTGGGTCCGTCACCGCCCTGAGGGGTGACCCAGGTGATGTTCTGACTGGGATCCTTGATGTCGCAGGTCTTGCAGTGCACGCAATTCTGCGCGTTGACCTGAAAGCGCGGCGGCTCGCCGGGCTTTTCCACCACCTCGTAGACACCGGCCGGGCAGTAGCGCTGCGCGGGCTCGGCATATTTCGGCAGGTTGACCGCGACCGGAATCTCGGGATCGGCCAGCCGCAGATGCGAGGGCTGGTTTTCGGCGTGGTTGGTGCCCGAGAAGCTGACATTGGTCAGCCGGTCGAAGCTGATCCGGCCATCGGGCTTCGGGTAGTCGATGGGGCTGAACTTTTCCGCCTCTCCGGTGGCGGCGGCGTCGGTCTTGCCATGGCCTTGCGTACCCCAGGGGTTCCAGCCGGTCAGCTGCGCCAGCCACATGTCGATCCCGCCATAGACCAGCGAGCGGAGCATGCCCTTCTTCGACCACAGGGGCTTCACGTTGCGCACGGGCTTCAGGTCGCGCGCCACGGGACCGGATTTCAGCGCGGCGTCATATTCGCTCAGCGTGTCGCCCGCCCGGCCCGCACCGATCGCGGCATGGGCCGCCTCGGCCGCGGCGATGCCCGAATGCATCGCGTTATGGTTGCCCTTGATCCGCGGCACGTTCACCAGCCCCGCGGAACAGCCCAGCAACGCCCCGCCGGGGAAGGCCACCTGCGGGATCGACTGCCAGCCCCCTTCGGAAATCGCCCGCGCGCCATAGGCCACGCGCTTCGCCCCCTTCAGAAGCGGGGCGATTTCCGGATGATGCTTGAAGCGCTGGAATTCGTTGTAGGGCGCGAGATAGGGGTTCTCGTAGTTCAGGTGCACCACGAAGCCGAGGAAGATCTGGTTGTTCTCGGCGTGATAGAGGAACGCGCCGCCCCCGGCATTGCCACCAAGCGGCCAGCCCATCGTGTGCACGACCTTGCCCGGCTTGTGCAGGGCGGGGTCGATCTCCCAGATCTCCTTCATGCCGAGGCCGTATTTCTGCGGCTCGCAGTCCTTGTCGAGGCCGAAGCGCGCGATCGCCTGCTTGGACAGCGACCCGCGCACGCCTTCGGCAAGGAAGACATACTTGCCCAGAAGCTCCATCCCCGGCTCGTAGCCGTCGCCCTTCGTGCCGTCCTTCTCGATGCCGAACTCGCCGGCAACGACCCCGGTGACACGCCCGTCCTCGCCAAGGACCAGTTCCGAGCAGGACATGCCGGGGAAGATTTCGACCCCCATCGCCTCGGCCTGTTCGGCCATCCAGCGGCACACATTGCCCATCGAGACGATGTAGTTGCCATGGTTCGACATCAGCGGCGGCATCGGCCAGTTCGGGATGCGCAGACTGCCCGCGGCACCGAGCATCAGGAAATGATCCTCTGTCACCGGCACGTTCAGCGGTGCGCCCCGCTCTTTCCAGTCGGGCATCAGCGCATTCAGGCCCGACGGATCCAGCACCGCGCCCGACAGGATATGCGCGCCCACCTCGGACCCCTTTTCCAGCACGACGACCGACAGGTCTGCGTCCAGCTGCTTGAGCCGGATCGCGGCCGACAGTCCCGCCGGACCTGCGCCGACGATGACGACATCGTATTCCATGCTTTCGCGCTGGACTTCGCTCATTGGGCTTCCTCCGTGCTGTTGGGCCAAACAGCTACCGCCACGCCCATGCAGGGTCAATGCGACCGACGGACCGACGCGCGGGCGCATCCATCGCGCGGCTTCCCGCCCTTGGCGCTTGAACTCGAAATTCCCCGCTCCTATCGTCAGGACAAGTGGCCGCCCTTCGAGGCGGCCTTTCCGATACATGCGCGGCCTTACACGAACCGACAGGCACAGGAGAATTCCGGTGGAGAAGATACCGCTCACGAAGCAGGGTTTCGCGAAACTCGACGCCGAACTGAAGCAGCTGAAATCCGTGGCCCGGCCCAGCGTCATCAAGGCGATCGCCGAGGCGCGTGAGCACGGCGACCTGTCGGAGAACGCGGAATACCATGCCGCGCGCGAGCAGCAGAGCCATATCGAGGGCCGCATCGCCGAACTCGAGGGCATTCTCGGCCGTGCCGAGGTGATCGACACCAGCCGCATGTCGGGCCCGATCAAGTTCGGCGCCACGGTCAAGATCGTGGACGAGGACACCGACGAGGAAAAGACCTACCAGATTGTCGGAGAGGCCGAAGCCGATATCGAGAACGGCAAGCTGAACATAAAGTCGCCGCTCGCCCGTGCGCTTATCGGCAAGGAAAAGGGCGACAGCGTCGAGGTGCGGACCCCGGGCGGAACGCGCGACTACGAGATACTGGACGTCACTTACGTCTGAGAGGTGCAGGTGCGTTGAGCGGGGCCAGGGATATCCAGCGGACAAGCCTGCGCCGCGCCGCGGGGGTAACGGCGCTGGTATGGACCGGCGTCGTGCTGGCCTATGCGGCGGGCTACGTCGGCACGCTCGCGCCCGAGGGCGGCGCGCTGGCGCTGGCAATCCTGGGTTTCGCCGCAGCGATCGGCGTGCCGGTGGCCGGTCTTTTCGGACTTAGCCGGCTGGCCGAGGAAGTATCTGCCCGCGAAGCGCGGATCGAGGCGCTGGAAACGCGCCTGCGCAAGGCGGAACGCACGGTCGAGGCGCAGGAGAAGCGACTGGCCGCCGCCGAGGCTGCGCTGCGCCGCCCCGAACCGGCCCCGGCCCCGGCCCGGCCGGAACCGGCCCCCGCGGTCGCGCCGGCCCCCGCAAGTCCCTTGGAACCCGAGATCCCCGCGCAGGGCAGCCTTGCCCTGGAAGGGGGCGCCGATGCCGGCGGTCCGGTCGCCCTGCCGGACATGATCCGGGCGCTCAATTTCCCGCGTGACGCGAATGACACAGACGGTTTCGCGGTGCTGCGGCGTGCCCTGTCGGACCAGGAACTGGCGCGCCTCCTGCAGGCCTCCGAGGATTGCCTGAACATGATGGCGCAGGAGGGGCTCTACATGGACGACCTGTTCCCCGCCCCGGCCAGCGCCGATGACTGGCGTCAGTTCGCCAAGGGGGGCGCGGCTCGGGCGGCGCTGATGCCGCTGAACGGCATCACCGACACCAAGGCGCTGGAAACGGTCAAGGGCAGGATGCGCGCCGATCCGATCTTTCGCGACACCGCACTCTATTTCCAGCGCCGCTTCGACCATCTGTTGCAGCGCATAGCGCCCGAGGCGGACGACGGATCGCTGCTGCGCTTCGTGGATACCCGCTCCGGGCGGGCCTTCGTGCTTCTGGTGCAGGCCGGCGGCATCCGGGACAGCGCCCCGAAGGCGTGAGAGGCCTCAGACCGCCAGCACCCGCCCGCCCCATCTCGCGCCAAGGCGCAGCGTGAACCACAGCCCCGCCGCCGACATCGCCAGGGCAATGCCATAGGTCAGCCCGCCAAGGGCGGGATAGACCAGCGCCGACAGGCCCATCGCAAGCGCCGTCAGAACCCCGCCGCCCAGCCCCATGAACGCGCCCTGGGCCGAGCCGCCGAAACGTTCGGGCACCGCCGCCGCGATGAAGGCGATGGCCCCCAGATGGCCCGCGACGAAGCTGGCCGAGTGCAGCATCTGCAAGGCCCAGAGCCATCCCACCCCAGGATCGAACATCATCGCGCCCCAGCGGATCATGCCGCCGACCGCGGCGATCGCAAGCGCGTGGATGGGTCCGAGCCGCGTCATGAGCCGCGGGCCGAGGATCGTCATCACCAGCACCTCGACCGCCACCGAAAACGCCCAGAGCGCGCCGATGGTCGCCTCGTCAAGGCCGAGGCTGCGCCAATGGACCGAACCATAGACGTAATAGACCGCGTGGCTCGACAGGACGAGCGCGCTGGCAAGCGTGAACAGGGCAAAGGTCGGCTCGATCAGAAGCGCGCCGATCTCGCGAAAGCCCGGTGGCCGCGCGTCGCCCAGCGTCCCGCCGCCGGGATGCCCGCGTCCCAGCGCCGCAGCCAGAAGCAGGCAGGCGACCAGCCACCACAGCCCGGCATTCGCGCCATGACGCTCGATCAGCCAGCCGACGGCGATATTGGTCACGAGGAACGCCACCGACCCGACCGCCCGGGGCAGCGCGTAGGAAAACCCGTGATGCCGCGCGGCGCCCGCGCCCAGCGCCTCGCCCAGCGGCATGATCCCCGACAGAAGCGCCCCGGTGGCGACGGTGGCCGCCAGCAGCGCGGGCTTTCCGCCAATCCCCAGATGCAGCAGGAACAGCACGGCCGAGATCAGGCACAGCCCGACCATGGTCAGCCGCCGCTGGCCCAGCCGGTCGGCGAGCACGGGAAAGCCAAGCCCCGCCACCACACGCGACGCCACGCCGAGCGACAGGTAGAACCCGACCTCGCCGGTGCTCAGCCCCCAATCCTCCAGCCAGACCGGCCAGAACGGCAGGTGCACGCCGATCGCGCCGAACATCGCGGCGTAGAAGGCAGCGGTGTGGATCTGCGCGCGCCGCGCCTCGGGGTTCACAGGCCGAACCCGGCGAAGGGCAGGTAGCGCACCGGGGTGCCCGGCACGATTTCCGCCGCCTCGTCCGGCAGCTCGACCAGCCCTTCGGCCCAGGAAAGGCCCGAGATGCGGCCGGACCCTTCCGAGGCGAACACCTCCACCGCGCCGTCGGGCGTCGGGCGGGCGCGCAGATACTCGCGCCGGCCACGCTTCTTGCGCTTGGAAAAGGCCGCCGGAAGCGTCACGGCCAGCGGCTGTTTCCAGCCGGCGCCGGACAGCACCGACAGGGCCGGTCGCGCGAAGATCAGCGCGCAGACGAACGCCGCGACGGGATTGCCGGGCAGCCCGAAGACGGGCGTGCCGTTCCAGTTGGCCAGCGCCAGCGGGCGACCCGGCTTGACCGCGATGCGCCACGTCTCCAGCACGCCCGCCGCCCGCAGAACCGCCGAGACGTGATCCTCGTCCCCGGCCGACGCGCCGCCGGTGGTCAGCACGGCATCGGCCCGCGCGATCCCCTGCTCCAGCCGGGCACGCACCGCACTCGCCTTGTCCGGCGCGCGGCCCAGGTCGACAGGCTCCATGCCCCACTGGCGGATCAGGGCAATCAGCATCGGCCGGTTCGCATCATACATCTGGTGCGGCTCGGGCGTGCCTTCGCCCGGCGTTGCCAGCTCGTCCCCGGTCGAGAGCACGGCGACCCGCAGCCGGCGATGGACGGAAAGCCGGTCCACCCCAAGCGCCGCCGCCAGCGCCAGATCCTGCGGCCGCATCCGGTGCCCTTCGGGCAGGGCCAGCGCGCCCGCGGCGACATCCTCGCCGGCGCGGCGGGTGTTCGCACGGGGCTTGAGGCCTGCGCGAAACCGGACGCTGCCATGCTCTGCCGTCACATCCTCCTGCAGGACGATGGTATCGACCCCGTCGGGCAGCATGGCACCGGTCAGGATCCGGATGGCGTGTCCCCTGGGCACCGCATGCGGCCAGGGCGCGCCGGCTGCGGCACGCCCCTCGACCAGCGGCAGGGTGACTGCTTCGGCTTCCGCGGGCAGGCCGTCGAAGGCAAAACCGTAGCCGTCGACCGCGGCATTGGCATAGGGCGGGTTCGCCCGCAGCGCGATCACCGGCGCGGCAAGGATCCTGCCCACGGCTTCGCCAAGCGGCACCACCTCGGCGCCCACCACGGGGGCAAGCCCTGCGCGCAGGGCCGACAGCGCCGTCTCCACGGGGGTCCAGTGCACGCCGGGCGGCAGGGCGAAGCAGTCGTTGCGAAGTTCGGGCGCGTCGCTCACCGGACCGGTTCCTCTGCATCGCGCAGGATGAAAGCCGCAATCTCGGCGATCGCATCGGGCGCGAAGCCGGGCAGACCGGTCGCCCCCGGGTCCCCTGCAATGGCGCGGATCGTGGGGTTGCTGGCGGCAAGTGGCGTTCGGCTGCGGGCCGCCTCGGGGCGAAAGATCTCGATCTTGCGATGGGCTTCCGCCTTGTACCCCTCGACCAGCACCAGGTCGCAGGGCCGCATCCGCGCCAGGATATCCTGCAACGGCCATTCGGGCGCGTCGCGCAACTCGTGCATGAAGGCGATGCGCCGGGCCGAGGACAGCACCACTTCCGAGGCGCCCGCCTCGCGGTGGCGGTGGCTGTCGCGGCCGGGCTGGTCGATATCGACCATGTGATGCGCGTGCTTCACGGTGGACACGCGCAGACCCATGTCGCCCGTCAGATGGGCCACCAGCCGTTCCACCAGCGTGGTCTTGCCCATGTTCTTCCAGCCGGTGACGCCGTAAATCCTCATCCTGCGCCCCGGCTCATCCGGCCCGGTCCAGCCAGCTGCGGGCAGCCTCCAGATCCTGAGGCGTGTTGACGTTGAAGAAGGGATCGCCGGCATCGGTGTCGAACACCGCGCTGGCGCAGCCGTGATCGTCGGTCCAGAGCACCACCTTGCGCACCCCCTCGCCCAGCGCGCGGCGCAGGTCGTGACGCAGGTCCACGGGCCACAGGCCAAAGGTCGGATGACGCGACACGCCACGCCGCGGATCGGGGGTCGCCGCCAGCGCGATCGGCACCGCCGCCTCGGCCGCCGCCGCGCGAAGACGCGCGGTTAGGTCCTGCGGAAAGAACGGCGTGTCGCCCGCGACGGTGACGATCGCCTCGGCCCCCAGTTCGGCGGCGGCGTCCATCCCCGCCAGCACGCCGGCAAGCGGGCCGGGAAAGCCGCTGACACCATCGGCGACCACGGTCAAGCCGAAGCGGGCAAAGCGGGTCGCATCGCCGTTCGCATTCAGCACGACCGCATCCACCTGCGGGGCGAGCCGGTCGATCACATGGCTCAGCATCGGGCGGCCGGCAAGGTTCAGCAGGCACTTGTCGCCCCCGCCCATGCGGGTCGCAAGACCGCCAGCCAGCACCACGCCGACCGTCAGCCCGGGCACCTCACGCATCCTCGGCCCCTTTCCTACGGCTGCCGCGCGGCTCTTCGGGCGCGCGGCCCGGGTCGGCGTCGCGCACCAGCCGCTCCTCTCCCGACAGGCACAGGAAGCGCTGCCCGCGCATCCGGCCGACCAGCGTCAGGCCCACCTGCCGCGCGATCTCTACCCCCCAGGCGGTGAAGCCCGAGCGGGAGGCAAGCGCCGGTATCCCCATCAGCGCCGTCTTTATGACCATCTCGGAGGTCAGCCGTCCCGTGGTGTAGAGCAGCTTGTCCCCACCCTCGACACCGTTCAGCCGCATCCAGCCGGCGATCTTGTCCACCGCGTTGTGGCGCCCGACATCTTCCATGTAGACAAGCGCCTGGTCACCCTGGCACAGCACCGTGCCGTGGATCGCCCCCGCCTCGAGATAAAGGCTGGGCATCGTGTTGATCCGGTGCGCCAGCGCATAGAGATCCGAGGTCCGCACCGGCGTCGCCGGCAGTTCCAGCCCGTCGAGCCCCTCCATCATGTCGCCAAAGACCGTGCCCACGGCGCAGCCCGAGGTGCGGGTCTTGCGCTTGAGCTTGTCCTCGTAGTCGGTGGCGCGTTCGGTGCGCACGACGACGGTTTCCACTTCCTCGTCGAAATCGACGCCGGTGATCCTGTCCGCCGGAAGCAGCATGCCCTGGTTCGCGAGGTAGCCGACCGCCAGGTACTCGGGGTAATCCCCGATGGTCATGGCGGTCACGATCTCCTGGCTGTTGAGATAGATCGTGAGCGGCCGCTCTTCCACGACGCGGATCTGCTGCCGCTGGCCGTGCTGGTCCAGCGCCTCGACCGGGCGGGTCAGGCGGGGATTTTCAGGGTCGGGCAGGATCGGCAGGCGTGTCATCGTGGAGCGGACGTAAGCACCACGGGGATTGAAAGGCAAGATCACCAGATTTGGTTTTACTTCCCCCCGCGCCGGGGGTACCGCCAGCCTGCCATGACAGACCAGACCAGATCCGCCTTCGTTTCCGGCTTTTTCGGCAGCCTTCCCTTCGTGACGGTGATCATTCCCTTCGCGATGCTGTTCGGCGTGGTCGCGACCGAGGCGGGGCTCGACCTGCTTCAGACCATGTCGATGAGCTTTTTCGTGATCGCCGGCGCCTCGCAATTCGTGGCGGTGCAGTTGCTGGCCGACCAGGCGCCGACCCTGATCATCCTTGCCAGCGCGCTGGCGGTGAACATGCGCATGGCGATGTATTCCGCGGCGCTGGTGCCGCATCTTGGGGCGGCCCCGCTCTGGCAGCGGGCCTTTGCGGCCTATCTGCTGGTCGACCAGAGCTACGGCATCGCGATCAAGCGCTACGAGGAGGACCCGCCCCTAGGCCGGCCGCAGAAGATGGCGTATTTCTTCGGGACCATCGTGCTGATCTGCCCGCTTTGGTACTTGTTCACCTGGATCGGCGCAGAGGTCGGCACGGCGATCCCGCCGGAATACGCGCTCGATTTCGCGGTGCCGATCACCTTCATCGCGCTGATCGCACCGCAGTTGAAAAGCCTCGCCCATCTGGCGGCGGCGCTGGTATCGGTCGTGACGGCGCTGGCACTCGCCTGGATGCCCTACAGCACCGGCGTCCTGGTCGCGGCTGTGGCGGCCATGGCGACCGGCGCGGCGGTGGAAATCTGGATGGAGCGCCGCCGATGACCGCGATTTCCGACGCCAAGGTCTGGGCCGTCATCATCCTTCTGGGGATCGGCACCTACCTGATCCGTTTCTCGTTCCTCGGCCTGATCGGCGACCGCAGGCTGCCGCCGCTGGTGCTGCGACTCTTGCGCTTCACGCCCGTCGCCGTGCTGCCGGCGCTGGTGGCCCCCATGGTCGCCTGGCCGGCCGCCACGGGGGGCGAACTTGACCCCGCGCGCATCCTGGCCGCGGCAGCCGCGGCAGCGATCGGGATCGGGACGCGCTCCGTTCTGGGCGCGATCGCAGGTGGGATGGCCGCGCTCTACCTGGGCATCTTCGTCCTGTTCTGACGCATGGGCGCACCCCGGGCAGCGCGCGGATTTCCAGGGGTCCGGGGACAGGGTTCGCAAGACCCGCGAAGGACTACCATGTTACTGACGGCCGGCGCGCACCGCGCCGCGCCAGGAATACGGAGGAGAACATGCGCATCGGTTGCCCGAAAGAGATCAAGAACCAGGAATATCGCGTCGGCCTGACGCCAATGGCGGCACAGGAGGCTGTCCATGCCGGCCACGAGGTGTTGATCGAGCGCGGGGCCGGAACCGGCGCGGGCTTTGACGACGACGCCTACCGCGCGGCAGGTGCGCGGATCGCGGACACCGCGGATGAGGTCTTCGAGACAGCGGAACTGATCGTCAAGGTCAAGGAACCCCAGCCCGCGGAACGCAAGCGCCTGCGCGAAGGGCAGGTTCTTTTCACCTATCTGCACCTTGCACCCGACCCCGACCAGACCCGGGATCTGCTGGACGCAGGCGTGACGGCCATCGCCTACGAGACGGTAACCGACCGCGCAGGCGGGCTGCCCCTGCTTGCCCCCATGTCCGAGGTGGCCGGGCGTCTTGCCCCGCAGGTGGGCGCCTGGACGCTACAGAAGGCAAATGGCGGGCGCGGTGTCCTGATGGGCGGCGTGCCGGGCGTGGGTCCGGCGCAGGTGGCCGTGATCGGCGGCGGGGTCGTCGGCACCCATGCCGCGCGCATCGCTGCCGGAATGGGGGCAGAGGTCACGGTCCTCGACCTTTCGCTGCCACGCTTGCGCCACCTCGAGGAAACCTTTGGCCATGTGTTCCGGACCCGCTACGCGTCGAAGGCCAATGTCCAGGAACTGGTCGCCGCATCGGACATGGTGATCGGCGCGGTGCTGATCCCCGGGGCCGCAGCGCCCAAGCTGGTCAGCCGTGCGGATCTGTCCACGATGAAGCCCGGCGCGGTGCTGGTCGATGTGGCGATCGACCAGGGCGGCTGCTTCGAGACATCGCGCCCCACGACCCATGACGACCCGATATACGACGTGGACGGGATCATGCATTACTGCGTCGCCAACATGCCGGGCGCGGTGGCGCGTACCTCGACCATCGCGCTGGGCAACGCGACGATGCCCTTCATGCTGGCCATCGCGAACAAGGGCTGGCGCCGCGCCTGCCAGGAAGACCCGCATCTGCTGAACGGCCTGAACGTGCATCGCGGCCGCCTGACGCTTGCCGCCGCGGGCATGGCGCTGGGCATAGAGACGGTGACGCCCGAAAAGGCGATTGCCGCCTGACGGGCGCGGGCGCGGCGCCATCGCCGCGCCCGCAGCCCTCAGCCCTGGCGCTGCGCCTTGAGCAGGTCGCGGATCTCGGCCAGCAATTCCTCCTGGCTGGGGCCCTTCGGGCTTTCCGGCGCGGCTTCCTTCGGCTTTGCCGCCGCATCGCGGATCCGGTTCACCGCCTTGACCAGCAGGAACACGACAAAGGCGATGATCAGGAAATTGATCATCGCCGTGATGAAATTGCCGTAGTTGAAGGTGGCGGCCCCAGCCTCCTGCGCCGCGGCAAGGGTGCTGTAATCGCCCCCGTCGAGCGCGATGAAGTAGTTGGTGAAATCGATCCCGCCCAGGATCAGACCGATGAGCGGCTGGATCAGGTCGGCCACGACCGAGCTGACGATCGCGGTGAAGGCGGCCCCGACGATGATGCCGACCGCCATGTCCATCACGTTGCCACGCGCGATGAACGCCTTGAATTCATTCAACATGCTTTTGCCCGTCTCTTTGTGCCCAGGGATGGTCCCACAGGGTCGAAAGAGTAGTCGGGGCGCGCCCCTCTGCCTAGGGGGACGTCAGTTCAGCAGTATGACACCGTCCACCTTGCGCCACTCGCCCGGCCGGACAAGATGCTGGTGCGAATACCGCACTGAATGAAGCGGCCCCTCCAGTTCCTCGCGCCAGAAGTCGATGAAGCGGTGCAGGCGCGGAAACTCCGGCGCCTTGTCATACTCCTGCCAAGTGAAGCTCTGGAGCACCTGCTGGTGATCCGGCATCCAGTAAAGGATTTCCGCCGTCGTAAGCCCGTGCCCCAGAAGCATGTTCTCCGTTATGCTGCCCGTTCGCATTGCAAGCCTCCATTTCCCGCAATGGGATAATGGTGACGCAGCACTCCCGCGCAACGCAAGCGATTTCTGGATTAACCTAATTTTTTCAAAGAATTGGCAGCACCCTGCGAAGAGTGCTGCCAAGGTCTTCAGGCCGGCAGCGCCCCGGTCAGGACGTAGCGCAACAGATCGACGACCTGCGCCGGCGTCTCGGCCACGGCCTGTGCCGCGGCGTCCACTTCCTTCAGCGCATGGGCGTGGTGCGGCCCGTGCAGGATGATCAGCGACTTGCCAAGCGCGGCCGCATAGCCCGCATCAAAGGCCGCATTCCACTGCTTGTACTCGTCGCCGAAACGCACGACGACCACGTCGGCATCCTCGATCCCCTTGCGGGTCCGGATAGAGTTCAGAAGCGCGCCCTTGCGGTCATGCCAAAACTTGTTGTCCTCGGCGCCCAGAATGGCCACGCCGCAATCGTCGGACGCGGCATGATCCGTCACCGGACCGGACAGGCTGACATCGAGTCCCGCATCGCGCACGCCATGGGCGATTTCCTCGCGCCAGTCGGTGTGGATCTCTCCGGACAGATAGACCTTCAGTTGCATTTCGCGTCCTCCTCCGTTCAGTCCTGATGTGGCCCGGCACGTCTGCGGGACAAGCCGCGCGGCCGGTCAGCCGCGCAGGGTGCCCCCCGTCGCCTTGGTCACGGCGGCGACGATCCTGCCCGCCGCAGCCTCGATTTCCTTGTCGGTCAGCGTGCCTGTTCTCGGTTGCAGCCGCACGGCGATGGCGACGGATTTCTTGCCCGCACCCATCTGCGCCTCGGCCCGCTCGCCGGCAAAGACGTCGAAGACGCTGACGCTGTCCACCAGCGCCTTGTCCGCGCCCTGTGCCGCCTTGAGGATCGCCTCCGCGGCGACCTCGGCGTCAACGACAAAGGCGAAATCGCGCTCGACCGCCTGGAAATCGGAGATTTCCAGCGCCGGCCGGGTCGGTCCGGACTTCTTCGGCTGCGGCAGCGCCATCGGGAACAGCGTGAAGGCGACCGCCGGCCCCTTCACGTCCAGCGCGTCCAGCACCCGCGGATGCAGTTCACCGAACACCGCCAGCGGCGTCTTGGGGCCAAGGCTCAGCACGCCCGAGCGACCGGGATGGAACCAGCCGGGCGCGTTTCGCAGCACCATCAGCTTCGCGGGGGCGCCCAGTTCGGCCAGCACCGCCTCGGCATCGGCCTTGGCGTCGAACACATCGACCGGGCGGCGACTGCCAAAAGCGTTGCGTGGCGCGGTGTGGCCGACACGCAGGCCGCTGGCCAGGAAAAGCTGGTCCTCGGGCTCGCCGCCGGTCCATGCGGGGCCGACCTCGAACAGCATCAGGTCACCGAAACCGCGCGCCTGGTTGCGGGCGGCGGCCTGTAGCAGCCCCGGCAGCAGGTCGGGCCGCAGGTGGCTCATCTCGGACGAGATCGGGTTGCCCAGCTTGACCGCATCGGTGCCCCCGCCGAACAGAGCGGCGCTGCGTTCGTCGATGAAGGAATAGGTGACGCACTCGTTGTAGCCAAGCGACGCGATCCGCCGCCGCGTGGTGCTTTCGCGCAGCTGGCGCAGCGTCAGGATCGGGCGCTGCACGCCTGCCGCCCGCGCCATCGGCCTGCCCTCGAGCCGGGTCAGCGACGTGATTCGCGCGATCTCCTCGACCAGGTCGGCCTCGCCTTGCACGTCGGGGCGCCAGCTGGGCACCCAGACCTCGACGCCGCCCGCCTCTTTCGCGACGCCGAAGCCCAGCGCGGTCAGGATGCGGATCTGGTCGTCCTCGGGAATGTCCATGCCGACAAGGCTGGACACGCGCGAGCTGTTCAGGCGGTAGAACCGCGCAACATCGGGAACCGCCCCCGCGGTCACCACTTCGGACGCCTCGCCGCCGCACAGATCCAGGATCATGCGGGTGGCAATCTCGATGCCTTCGGGGGTGAAGGTCGGGTCGATGCCCCGCTCGAAGCGGTAGCGCGCGTCGGAATTGATCTTGAGCTTGCGGCCGGTCTCGGCCGTCAGGACGGGATCGAAATAGGCCGCCTCGAGGAAGACGTTCACCGTGTCCGTCGTGCAGCCGGACGCGTGGCCGCCCATGATCCCGCCGATCGACTCGACGCCGTTGTCGTCGGCGATGACGGTCTCGGTGCCCTCGAAGGTATAGGTCTTCTCGTCCAGCGCCAGCAGCGTTTCGCCCGCCTCGGCACGCCGCACCACCAGATCGCCGCTGACCTTGTCCGCGTCGAAGACGTGCAACGGGCGGTTCTGGTCATAGGTAAGGAAATTGGTCACATCCACCAGCGCCGAGATCGGCCGAAGCCCGATCGCGCGCAGCCGGTCCTGCAACCATGCGGGCGACGGTCCGTTCTTCACGCCACGGATCATGCGGCCCAGGAACAGCGAGCAGGCCTTTTCCGACACGCTGTCGTCCAGCGTCACCCGGACGGGCGAGACGTAGCTTCCCGGCACCGGTTCCGTCACCTGCGGCTTGAGCGTGCCGAGACCCCGCGCCGCAAGGTCGCGCGCGATGCCGCGGACACCCAGCGCATCGGGCCGGTTCGGGGTGATCGCGACATGGATCATCGGATCGTTCTTGCCGGCATAGTCGATGTAGCGCTGCCCAACGACGGCATCGGCGCCCAGTTCCACGATGCCCTCATGGGCATCCGACAGCTGCATCTCGCGCTCGGACAGCATCATGCCGTGGCTTTCGATGCCGCGGATCTTGCCCACCTGGATCGTGACGTCGATGCCCGGAATGTAGTCGCCGGGCTGTGCGACCACGACCTTTATGCCGGCGCGCGCATTCGGGGCGCCGCAGATGATCTGCTGCTCTCCTTTCGCGGTCAGCACGCGGCACACACGAAGGCGATCGGCATCCGGATGCTTCTCTGCCTCCAGCACCTCGCCCACGGTAAAGGCGCCCAGTACCTCGGCGGGATCGGACACGCCCTCGACCTCGAGTCCGAGATCGGTCAGGGCTTCCGCGATCTCCTCGACCGTGGCCTCGGTGTCCAGATGTTCCTTGAGCCAGGAAAGCGTGAATTTCATGGGCCTGCCTTTGCGCGGGAAACGGGTCGGAGCGGGTTCTAAAGGATAGCCCGGCCAAGGGAAAGAGGGCTTGGCCCCCCGCCGTTAACCTAGCATCTTAACGATTTCGCGCCACGGATCCGCATTTCCGCCCTATTCGCGCCATGACTCCAGGCGATACACGAGCCCGAGTTGATGGAGGCTCGACATGAAAGCGCTGCGCAGGTTTGTTTTCGATCAGGACGGCGCCACGACCGTGGACTGGGTGGTGCTGACCGCCTCCATCGTGGCGATCAACATAATCCTCATCATCAACGTGCTCGAGGATGGCATGAGCACCAACGCCAGCTGGATCAGCGACCGCGCGGCGCAGGCCGTGGCAGACGCCGGCCGCTGACCGCCGCCGCAAGGCGCGGGCGTCAGGCGTAAAGCCGCGGAACGTCCAGCGTGCGGAAGCCGTAGTGCCGCAGCCAGCGCAGGTCGCTGTCGAAGAAGGCACGCAGATCCGGGATTCCGTATTTCAGCATCGCGATCCGGTCGATCCCCATGCCGAAGGCGAACCCCTGCCACTTGTCCGGATCGACACCGGCAGCGGCCAGCACCTTGGGATGGACCATGCCCGAGCCAAGGATTTCAAGCCAGTCGTCGCCCTCGCCGATCTTGAGTTGACCGCCTTCCCACGAACAGCGGATATCCACCTCGGCCGACGGCTCGGTAAAGGGGAAATGCGAGGCGCGGAACCGCAGTTCGACCCCGTCAACCTCGAAGAAGGCGCGGCAGAACTCCTCGAGCGTCCATTTCAGGTTGGCCATCGACACGTCCCGGTCGATGCACAGCCCCTCGTACTGGTGGAACATCGGCGTGTGCGTCTGGTCATAGTCGGCGCGATAGACGCGGCCCGGCGCAATGATCCGGCAGGGCACGCCATGCTGTTCCATGTACCGGATCTGCACCGGCGAGGTATGGGTGCGCAGCACATGCGGCGGGCGATTGTCGCCCGGGTCGCGGTGCATGTAGAAGGTGTCCATCTCGGTGCGCGAAGGATGCTCCGCCGGGATGTTCAGCGCGTCGAAATTGTACCAGTCCGTCTCGATCTGCGGGCCCTCGGCGACCGCGTAGCCAAGATCGGCAAAGATCGCGATGACCTCTTCCATGACCTGGCTGATCGGATGGATCGTGCCCTCGGGCTGCGGACGGGGCGGCTGGGTCACGTCCACCCATTCCCGCGCCAGCCGCTTTTCCAGCGCCGCCTCTGCCAGGGCGTCGCGCCGCGCGGCAATGGCGTCCGACAGTTCGGTCTTGAGCGCGTTCAGCGCGGGCCCGAAGCTCTGCCGCTCTTCCGGGCTCATGCCACCCAGGCTGCGCATCATCAGGCTGATCTCGCCCTTCTTTCCAAGGGCGGCAAGCCGCACCGCCTCGAGCGCGGCCTCGTCCGCCGCGCCGGCGATCTGGCCGACATACTTGTCCTTGAGCGCTGCGAGATCTTCCATGATCCACTCTCCGCCTTGGGCTGGTTGCACCGGCGAAGGGCGTAGCGAGGGACCGTCTGGATTGCAAGGGCGATGGCGGCTTAACCCCGGCTTAACCACGCAGGCCTAGGCAGTCGACATGGCAGCGGCGGGAGAGACCCGATGATACTTCAGGCGGACGGCGTGTTGCACGACAGCGGGCGGCGCGACACGCTACTGGGCAGCGAGGGGGCGGACACGTTCGTGCTGTCCCATGACGGGCGCGCTGACAGTGTGGTCGGCCTTCAGGACGGGATGGACCGGATCGACCTTTCGTCCTGGGATGCGGTCTGGGAAGAGTTGTCGATCCGTTCCCTCAGCCCGACCGAATATGTGATCACCTACCAGGGCGAGGAGAAGCTGCGCATCAGCCTTGCCCCATCCGCGCCGGGCGCAGATCCCCTGCCGCACCGGCCCCTCGAGGAAAGCGACTTCATCTTCCGCGAGGGGCTGCCGGAAACGACCCCCCAGATGTTGCTCGACCAGGTGGACGACTCGCGCGAGATCATCGTCGGCACCACGCGGCCGGATATCTTCGTCTTCGACGATGACGGCTTTCGCGACACGATCCGCCGGTTCGAGCCGGGCAAGGACCTGATCGATCTTGCCAATTACGGCACCAGCTTCGCCGCACTGGACTTCACCGACCGAAAGCCGGGCCGGGTGGCGGTCCATGTCCCGGCCGGCGACAGCGTCGATCACCTGGTGGTCATCGACCTGGACCGCCAGATCACGGCAGCGGATTTCACGGCCGACATGTTCATCTTCTGAGACAGCGGGCCGGAAACGAAAAAGGCCCCGGAAACCGGGGCCTTGCATTCGCCACGAAAACTGCGCTCAGAGAGCGGCCTTCGCCTGATCCACGATGGCGTTGAACGCCGCCGGTTCGTGCACGGCCAGATCGGCCAGCACCTTGCGGTCCACCTCGATCCCGGCCTTGGCCAGACCGCCCATGAACTGCGAGTAGTTCAGGCTTTCGTCATAGGCACGAACGCCGGCGTTGATCCGCTGGATCCACAGGGCGCGGAAGTTCCGCTTCTTCACCTTGCGGTCGCGGGTCGCGTACTGCAGTGCCTTGTCGACAGCCTGCGTCGCGGTCCGGAAGTTGGTGCTGCGCGCGCCGTAGTAGCCCTTGGCAGCCTTGATTACCTTGCGGTGGCGGGCGTGGGTGGTCGTTCCACCTTTCACTCGAGACATGCTTCAGCCCTCCTCAGCGGTTGTACGGCATGTAGGACTTGACGATCTTCGCATCCGGCTCGCTCAGCGTGGTGGTGCCACGCGCCGTCCGGATGAACTTGGTCGTCCGCTTGATCATGCCGTGGCGCTTGCCCGCCTGGCCGGCCTTGACGAGCCCGGAGGCCGTCATCTTGAAGCGCTTCTTGGCGCTCGACTTTGTCTTCATCTTGGGCATTTCAAACTCCTGGTCAGGGGTTGCTCGGAAATGCGGACTCGGCAGCCCAGATTGGCCGGCCGCATCGACAGAGCGCACCGTATAGGCAGATGCGCGGGTCTTGGCAAGTGGCGCCGGGGGCACAAGGCGGACAGGCCCTATTCCGGCCCGCCGTCCACGATCTTCTTTTCGTCCACCGGGGCGACGCGCAGGATGTTGGTGGATCCCGGCGTGTTGAACGGCACGCCCGCAGTTACCACGATAAAGTCCTTGTCAGTACCGAATCCATGCGCCTTGGCTGCGCGTGCGGCACTGACCACGGCCATCTTGAAGCGCTCCACCTCGGGCGTGACCACGCAGTGCAGGCCCCAGGTCAGGTTCAGCCGCCGCGCCGTCGCGGGTTTCGGGGTCAGGGCCAGGATCGGCACGCGGGGCTTTTCGCGGCTCATCAGGCTGGCGGTGGTGCCCGAATGGGTGAAGCAGCAGATCGCCTTCACATCCGTCGTCTCGGCCACTTCGCGGGCGGCGGCGGTGATCGCCTCGCCCACCGACTGCTTGGACGGCGTGCGCGAGGCTTCGATGATCTGGCGATAGGTCTCGTCGCTCTCGACCGATTCGGCGACGTTGTTCATCGTCTCCACCGCCTCGACCGGGTATTCGCCGGCGGCCGACTCGGCCGACAGCATCACCGCGTCGGCACCCTCGTAGATGGCCTGCGCCACGTCCGACACCTCGGCGCGGGTCGGCACCGGGCTCGAGATCATGCTCTCCATCATCTGGGTCGCGACGATCACCGGCTTGCCCACGCGGCGGCACTTGCGCACCAGCCGCTTCTGGATCGGCGGCAGCGCCTGCACCGGCAGTTCCACGCCCAGATCGCCGCGCGCGACCATGATCCCGTCGGATGCCTCGAGGATCTCGTCGAAGGCCTTCACGGCGGCCGGTTTCTCGATCTTGGACAGGATCGCGGCCCGCCCGCGCGCCAGTTCGCGGGCCTCCTCGACATCCTTGCCGCGCTGCACGAAGGACAGCGCAAGCCAGTCCACGCCCAGCGCGCAGACGAATTCCAGATCCTTGCGGTCCTTTTCCGACAGCGCCGCCAGCGGCAGCACCACATCGGGCACGTTCACCCCCTTGCGGTTCGAAATCTCGCCCCCGACCTCGACCACGCAATCGGCATGGCTCTCGCTCAGGTCACGGACCCGCAGGCGGATCTTGCCGTCGTTGACCAGCAGGGTGGAGCCGATCTCCAACGCCTGGAAGATCTCGGGATGCGGCAGGCTCACGCGGGTCGCGTCCCCCTCGGCCTTTTCCAGGTCAAAGCGGAAGGGCGCGCCTTCCTCCAGCATTTCCGAGCCGTTCGCGAACACGCCGCAGCGCAGCTTCGGGCCCTGGAGGTCGGCAAGGATCGAGATCGGGCGGTCCATCTCGACCTCCAGATCGCGGATCATCTCATGCCGCCGGCGGATGTCCTCGTGGGTGCCATGGGACATGTTCAGACGAAAGACGTCCGCCCCTGCAAGGAACAGCTCTCTGATGATCTCGTAGCTGCTGGATGCCGGACCCAACGTGGCGACGATCTTCACGTTGCGATTGCGTCGTAGCATGGTGGTTCCTGTATCGTTCCGGGGCCTCGGCGCGAGTGTATAACGGCCAACCGGGGCTTTGTCTGGAAAAAAAGAGAAAATAATCGGTCTTTTTCGAACCGTTCGCGGGCGGCGTGTCGCGCGTAGGCCTCTTTCCCCCTGCGAGGCGGCACGCTAGGGATCGTCCATGCAGACGACAGATCCGAAGCCACCCGTGACAGACGAGATCGATCCCGCCTTCGAACGGCTGACCCCCGATGCGCCCGGGCCCGCGCTGGTGCTGTGCGACCATGCGACGAACCATGTCCCCGACTGGATCCCCGGCGGCACGCTGGGGCTGAGCGATGCGGATATGGGCCGCCACATCGCCCATGACGTCGGGGCCGCCGGCGTCGCGCGGCGCCTTGCACTCGAACTGGACGCCCCCGCGGTGCTGAGCCGCTTTTCCCGGCTGGTGATCGACCCCAACCGGGGCGCGGACGACCCGACCCTGGTGATGAAGCTGTATGACGGCTCGATCATCCCGGCCAACCGGCACGCAGATGAGGCGGAAGTCGCCCGGCGGCGGGCGCTGGCCTACGACCCTTACCACGACGCCATCACACGGACGATAGACGCGATGCTGGCGCGGGGGACGGTGCCGCACATCATCTCGATCCATTCCTTCACGCCGCAACTGCGCGGCAAGCCGCCCAGGCCATGGCATGTGGGCGTACTCTGGGACCGCGACGGACGGCTGGCCGAACCGCTGATCGCCCGGCTGCGGGCCGAGCCGGACCTGGTGGTAGGCGACAACGAGCCCTATACCGGGGCGCTGCGCGGGGATTGCATGAATGTCCACGGCACCCGCCGCGGTCTGCCGCATGTCCTGATCGAGATCCGCAACGACCTGATCGCGGAACCCGCCGACCAGGCCGCCTGGGCGATGCGGCTCGCGCCGATCCTGCGCGACCTGATCGCCGCAAGCGGGGTGACAGCGGGCGCCGCGGTTCCTACCTGAATCTCAATGCCTGAAGGGGAGAGTGACATGGACGACCAGACACGGATCGAACTCGAGGCTGCCGCCTTCCGTCGCCTGCGCGAGCATCTGGCAAGGCGCACGGACGTGCAGAACATCGACCTGATGAACATGGCGGGATTCTGCCGCAACTGCCTGAGCCGCTGGTACCAGGAGGCCGCGAACGAGCGCGGCATCCCGATGACCAAGGAAGAGGGGCGCGAGGCCTACTACGGCATGCCCTATGCCGAATGGGTCGCGCAGCACCAGACCGAGGCAAGCGACGCCAAGAAGGCCGAATTCGAGGCCGCCTTCCGCGAGAATGTCGGCAAGGAGTGATCGCGAGGCGGCCCCAGGGTGCCGGGGCCGCCAGCCGCTTCAGACAGCGGCCTTGCGGCTTTCCGCTACATAGATCTCGCGCAGCCGCCGGGCGACCGGCCCCGGCGCGCCATCGCCCAGCGCCGTGCCGTCTATCTCCACCACCGGCGTCACGAAGGACGAGGCGGAGGTGATGAACGCCTCGGCGGCGTCCTGCGCCTCGGCCACGGTGAAGGGACGTTCCTCGACCTTCATCTGCGCCTCGCGCGCGAAGCTGAGGACAGCCTTGCGGGTGATCCCGTGCAGGATGTCGTTCGACAGGTGCCGGGTCACGATCGTGCCGGCCTTCGTCACGATATAGGCGTTGTTCGAGCTGCCCTCGGTCACGAAGCCGTCCTCGTCCACCATCCAGGCATCGTCCTTGCCCTGCGCCTTCGCGGCCATCTTCGCCATCGACGGGGCCAGAAGCTGCACGGTCTTGATGTCGCGCCGCTTCCAGCGCAGGTCGGGCAGGGTCGCGACCCGCAGCCCCGCCTTCGCGGCGGCGCTGTCGATCAGCGCCTTTTTCTGGGTGAACAGCACCAGGCTGGGCGTCGCGCCCTCGGGATAGGCGAAATCCCGGTCCGCCGCGCCACGGGTGATCTGCATGTAGACCAGCCCCTCCTCGATACCGTTGTCGGCCACCATCCGGCGGTGGATCGCTTCCAGTTCCGCATCCGTCACCGGCATGGCCATGTCGAGTTCGGCGAGCGACCGCTTCAGCCGCGCCATGTGGCCGGCGAAATCGACCAGCCTGCCTTCCAGCACGGACGTCACCTCGTAGACCCCGTCTGCCATCAGGAAGCCCCGGTCGAAGACCGAGATCTTCGCCTCTTCCTCCGGCAGGTATTCCCCATTGACGTAAACGATGCGGCTCATGCCCTCATTCCTTCCCATTCAGCCCCACAGCGCCCGCTCCGGCGGGCAGATCCTGCCATCGCGGAACGCGAGCGGCGGATCCCGGTCCTCTGCCAGCAGGAGCGGCCCGTCAAGATCCACCACCGCCGCCCCCTGCGCGACCAGCACCGCCGGCGCCATCGCCAGCGACGATCCGAGCATGCAGCCGACCATCACCTCGAACCCGGCCGCCACCGCCGCGTCGCGCAAGGCCAACGCCTCGGTCAGACCGCCGGTCTTGTCGAGCTTGATGTTCACCATGTCGTACTTGCCCGCAAGCCCCGGCAGCGAGGCGCGGTCGTGGCAGCTTTCGTCGGCGCAGACCGGCAGGGGCCGCGCCATGTCGCGCAGCGCCTCATCGGCGCCGGCCGGAAAGGGCTGTTCGACCATGGTGACGCCCAGCACAAGGAACTCGGGGGCAAGCGCGTTGTATTCGTCCACGCTCCAGCCCTCGTTGGCATCGACGACGATCCGTGCCCTGGGCGCGCCCTCGCGCACGGCGCGGATGCGGGCGGCATCCTCGGCACCGCCGCCCAGCTTCACCTTCAGCAGCGGGCGCTCTGCGTTGCGGGCGGCCTGATCGCGCATCGCCTCGGGGGCGCCCAGCGACAGGGTATAGGCGGTCACGACAGGCTCGGGTGCAGGCAGGCCCGCCAGTTCCCAGACCGGGCGGCCACTCGTCTTGGCCTCCCAGTCCCAGAGCGCGCAATCGACGGCGTTCCGGGCAGCGCCCGCGGGCAGCGCCGCTTGCAGCGCCTGCCGGTCGATCCCGTCCGCCAGCCCGTCGATCTGGGCGCGCACGCTGTCCAGGCTTTCGCCGTAGCGGGCGTAGGGCACGCACTCGCCCTGCCCGGTCACGCCGTCGCGGGTCACCCGCACGCGCAGCACCTCGGCATGGGTGCGCGAGCCACGCGAGATGGTGAACACCTCGCGCAGGCGCAGCCGATCGATGCCGACCTCAAAGGGCATCGAGCGCCTCCGCCAGCCGCTCGGCCCCGTCCGCGAAGGGGTCGACGGCCGGAAGACCCATCCGCTGCTCCACCTCGGCCAGGTAGCGCTGCGCCTCGTCCCGGCTCATGCCGGACGTGTTCACCGAGATGCCCACCACCCGCACATCGGGGTTCACGATGCGCGCCATCTGCAGGCCCAGGTCGCGCAGTTCCTCCAGGCTGGGCAGGCTGTAGCCCGGCAGCCCGCGCATGTGGGTCCGCGTGGGTTCGTGGCACAGCACCAGCGCGTCGGGCTGGCCGCCATGGATCAGCGCCAGCGTCACCCCGGAATAGGACGGGTGGAACAGGCTGCCCTGCCCTTCGATCAGGTCCCAGTGGTCGGGGTCGTTGTCGGGCGTCAGCCACTCGACCGACCCGGCCATGAAATCCGCGATCACCGCGTCCAGCGGGACACCCTCGCCGGTGATCAGGATGCCGGTCTGGCCGGTGGCGCGGAAACTGGCCTTCATGCCGCGCTTGCGCATCGCCTGTTCCATGGCCAGCGCGGTGTACATCTTGCCGACCGAGCAGTCGGTGCCGATGGCAAGGCAGCGCTTGCCGCTGCGCCTTTCGCCATTGGCGATCGGATAGGGCACGCTCGGCACGCGCACGTCATGCAGCCGCCGGCCCAGCTTCGCGGCCAGTGCCACCAGTTCCGGCTCGTCCCGCAGCAGGTTGTGCAATCCGGACGCCAGGTCGAGCCCGGCCTCCAGCGCCTCCTTCAGAACCTCGAGCCACTCGCGCGAGATCTTGCCACCCCGGTTGGCGACGCCGATGACCATGGTCCTGACGCCCGCGGCGGCGGCCTCGGCCGGCGTCATGTCGGGCAACCGCATGTCCGCCTTGCAGCCCGGCATCCGAAGCTGCCCCTTCGCATAGGCTGGGCGCCAGTCGCGGATCCCCTGCGCCACCTTTGCGGCCAGCGGATCCGGCGCGTCGCCCAGAAACAGCAGATATGGCACATCGATCATGGGATGCCTCCTGAAAACCCGAACCTTGATGAACGGCCGGAGCAAACAGGAAAGCGCCCGGATTGTCCAAGCCAAACAGGCCGATTTTCCGCAAAATCGTTTCCATATTCGCAACGGTTTACCCCCAATGGATGGGTTTTTGCAGTTTCCGTGGTCGACCTATATGAAGGAGGACCGACCACCGAACGGAAGGAACGAATGATGGGCAGCCTGATCGACGGCAAATGGGTGACCGACACCACGGGATCCACGCTGGGCAAGGATGGTTCCTTCCAGCGCCAGCCCGTCACCTTCCGCAACTGGGTAACCGCAGACGGTGCCCCCGGGCCCAGCGGGACCGGCGGGTTTCGCGCCGAAAGCGGGCGCTACCACCTGTATGTCAGCCTGGCCTGTCCCTGGGCACACCGCACCCTGATCTTCCGCGCATTGAAGGGGCTGGAAGAGCATGTCTCCGTGGACGTTGTTCACCCCGACATGCTGGACGAGGGCTGGAGCTTCGCCACCGACTTCCCCGGCGCGACCGGCGACAGCCTTTTCGGCAGCAAGGCCCTGAAGGACATCTACACCCGTGCGGATCCCGGCATAACCGCGCGCGTCACGGTGCCCGTACTCTGGGATCGCAAGACCGGGACCATCGTCTCGAACGAAAGCGCCGACATCATCCGCATGTTCAACAGCGCGTTCGACGGAATTACCGGCAACCGCGAGAACTATTGCCCGAAGGCGCTCGGACCCGAGATCGACGCGGTCAACACGCGCATCTACGACACGCTCAACAACGGGGTCTATCGCTGCGGCTTCGCCCGGTCGCAGTCGGCCTACGACACGGCGGTGGCGGAACTCTTCGACACGCTCGACTGGCTGGAAAGCCGCCTCTCCGACCACCGCTACCTTGTGGGCGGGCGCATCACCGAGGCCGATTGGCGACTCGCGCCGACGCTCTTCCGCTTCGACGCGGTCTATCACGGCCATTTCAAGTGCAGCCGCAACCGGATCGTCGATTTCCCGAACCTGTGGGCCTATGCGCGGGAACTCTACCAATGGCCGGGGATCGCGAAGACGGTCGATTTCGACCATATCCGGCGGCACTATCATTACAGCCACGAAAGCATCAACAGGTTCCGGATCGTGCCCATGGCGCCGCGTCAGGACTGGATGGCGCCGCACCGGCGGGACCGGCTGGCCGCGGCCTGAGCCCCTTCAGGCCTTGCGCCGCGTCGGGCGCGCAGGCGCCTCGCGCTGCGGCCAGGAACTGAAATGATCGATATAGGCGCCCAGGTCTTCCAGCCGCACAGGCGTCCTCAGCACACCGCGGGCATTCGGGATGAGATCGAAGATCGTGCCTTCCGAAAAGAAGCTCGATGCGGTCACGGCAAGGATCCGGATCTCGGGGTTGCGAAAGGTCGCCATGTCGGCGACGGACAACCCGCCATGCCCCTCCAGCTCGGGTTCCACCACGAGCACGTCGAAATCCGCGGATGCAAGCTGATACTCCGCGTCTGCTGGCGATGTCGCGACCTTGACGCTGAAACCGCTGCGCTTGAGGAAACGCGCCCAGATACCGCAAAGATCCCCATTTTCATGGACGACGAGAACGCGCACTGTTTTCACCCCTAGAATGGCGCGGCCCGAGACCGACCGCCATTTGTCTCAAATGCGGCCGAATTCCTTAACATCGGGTTAATCGACCATCGCGGACGCTTGCCCCGCGCCGTGCCTCGGGTCACTCTGGCCCGCAGGCACGGAAGGAAAGGACAGGTCCATGGAGTCCGAAATCGTCATTCTCGGCGGCGCCCGAACCGCCATCGGCACCTTTGGCGGAAGCCTTTCGGGCACGTCGCCCATCGCCCTTGCAGCCCATGTCGCCCGCGCCGCGATGGGGCGAGCAGGCGTCGCACCGGAACAGATCGGCAGCGTTGTCTTCGGCCATGTCATCAACACCCATCCGCGCGACATGTATCTCTCGCGCGCGGCGGCGATCGAGGCGGGCATCCCCGACAGCGCGCCTGCCATGAACGTGAACCGGCTCTGCGGGTCGGGCGCACAGGCCATCGTGTCGGCCGCGCAATCGCTGGCGATGGGGGATGCGGATTTCGCGCTGGCGGGCGGCGCGGAAGGCATGTCGCGGGCGCCCTTCGCGCTGACCGGGGCGCGCTGGGGCACCAAGATGGGCGACAGCGCCGCGCTCGACATGATGGTCGGGGCGCTGAACTGCCCCTTCGGCACCGGCCACATGGGCGTGACGGCCGAGAACGTCGCCCGCGAGCACGGCATCACCCGCGAGGCGCAGGACGCCTTTGCGCTGGAAAGCCAGGCCCGCGCGGCGCGGGCGCAGGACACGGGCCGCTTTACGGACCAGATCGCCCCGTTCGAGATCCAGACCCGCAAGGGCACGCATGTCTTCGACCGCGACGAGCACCCCAAATCCACCACCGCCGAGGCGCTGGCGGGCCTGCGCCCGGCCTTCCAGAAGGACGGCACGGTGACCGCCGGGAACGCGTCCGGCATCAATGACGGTGCGGCCGCGCTGGTCCTTGCCCGCGCCGAAGCCGCCGAACGCGCCGGGCTGAAACCCGTCGCGCGGCTGGTGGGCTATGCAATTGCAGGCGTCAGGCCCGACGTGATGGGACTGGGGCCGATCCCCGCGGTCCAGCGCCTGCTGGAGCGGACCGGCCTGGGCATGGGCGATTTCGACGTGATCGAGTCGAACGAGGCGTTTGCGGCCCAGGCGCTGGCGGTGTCGAACACGCTGGGCCTCGATCCGGCACGGGTGAACCCCAACGGGGGCGCCATCGCGCTGGGTCACCCGGTCGGTGCGACCGGCGCGATCCTGACGGTCAAGGCGCTGGCCGAACTGGACCGGACCGGCGGGCGCCGCGCGCTTGTAACCATGTGCATCGGCGGCGGGCAGGGCATCGCCCTGGCACTCGAACGGATGGGCTGAAGAGTTCAGTCCTTCAGCAGCAGGAACAGGCCGCCAATGACCGCCGCCACCCCGGCAAGCACGCCCAGCGGCGGCCAGCCATTGCCGAGCGCCCCTTCCCAGAGGATGACGAAGCTGGGGGTCAGGTAGGTATAGGCCATCACCTTGGCGCTGGGCAGGCGGAAGGCGGCATACTGGATCAGCAGGAAGGTGGCCGCGCCGGCGATGAACGAGATGTAGAACAGCGTGATCCACACGATCGCCGGCAGCGCCAGCCAGTCGGTGGCAAGCACCGCCGGGCCGCCCACGACCCCAAGGCACAGCGTGCCGCCGATCAGCATGCCGAACGTCAGGACCAGCACCGGCTCTCCCCGGCCGAGCCGAGGCACCATCGGCGCATAGAGCGCATGGGCGATGCAGCCGAGGAAGTAGATCACCTCGCCACGGCCCAGGTCCAGCCGGGCCAGTGCGGCCAGGTCCGCGTCAAAGATCACCCAGACAGCGCCCAGCCCCGCGATCGCCAGCGCCAGGGCCATGCGCCGGGTCGTGACCTGCCGCAGGACCAGCCAGCCGAAGCCGGCCGACAGGATCGGCGTCAGGGTGAAGATGGCCGACGTCGCGATCGGCGGCGCGGTCTTCAGCCCCTCGAACATCAGGACGAAATAGGTCGCAAAGAGGCCGCCCAGCACGAGATAGCGCCACCCGGCCCGGAAATGCGCCCGCCGTGCGATACCGCGGGCGGCCACGATGCCGCCGATGACCAGGGCGGCCAGCAGGAATCGCACGGCGGTCAGCGCCAGCGGGTCGATCTCGGGCGCCGCCATCGACCCCAGCGAGAAGGACCCCGCGACCATCGCCGAGAAGGCGAGCATCGCCAGATGCCCCTTCGCCGCCTCTGGCCCCGGCAGGACCGAGGCGGGGGATCGTTGCGCGGAAGTGGCGTCGGTTGGCGGCATCGGGATTGTTTGACCGCTGCCGCCTTTCGCGTCAATAAGGCGCCATGCGGCTGATCGAGACCAACGGCATCCTGACCCACATCCACGAAAGCGGCGACCCGGACGGGCTGCCGGTCGTGTTCGCGAACTCGCTCGGAACCGATCTGCGGGTTTGGGACGCGCTGCTGCCGCTGCTGCCCGCGGGCCTGCGGCTGATCCGATACGACAAGCGCGGGCACGGGCTGAGCGACTGCCCCCCGCCCCCCTATGGCATGGGCGAACTGGTGGATGATGCCGCGGCCCTTCTGGATGCGCTCGACGTGCGCGACGCGGTGTTCGTGGGGCTTTCCATAGGTGGAATGATCGCCCAAGGGCTGGCGGCGGAACGGCCAGACCTGGTGCGGGCCATCGTTCTTTGCGACACTGCCGCCAAGATCGGGACCGAGGCGATGTGGGAAGACCGGATCGCCGCCGTCCGCACCGGGGGCATCGTGGCGATCGAGGGGTCCATCCTCGAACGCTGGTTCTCGGCCCGGTTCCGGCGCGAGAACACGGCCGAGCTGGCCGGATGGCGCCACATGCTGACCCGGACGCCCGCCGCGGGCTACATGGGCTGCTCCGCGGCCATCGCACACACCGACCTGATGGAAAGCACCGCGCGGCTGCGCCTGCCCGCGCTTGCGGTCGTGGGCGCCGAAGACGGGTCCACCCCGCCCGACCTGGTACGCGAGACCGCAAGGCTCATCCCCGGCTGCCGGTTCGAGGTCATACCGGGCGCAGGCCACCTGCCCTGCGTCGAACAGCCCGCGATCCTTGCCCGCCACATCGCGGCTTTCCTCGACACCCTGCCGCCCGTCTGAGCGATGGCCGTCTCGCCCTTCGACAGCCCGCTCTGGTCCGGCCTTTACGCCGACCCCGAACTCGGCCGCCTGTTCGGCGACAGCGCAGAGATCCGCGCCATGCTGATGGTCGAGGGCGCGCTTGCGCGCGTGCAGGGCGATCTGGGGCTGATCCCGCAAGACGCCGCCAAGGCGATCCAGCGCGGCGCGCTCGAGGTGGCGATCGACCCCGCCGCGCTGTCCGCTGGCACGGCGCGTGCAGGCGTCCCCGTCGGCGCGCTGGTGGAGGCGTTCCGAAAGGCGCTGCCCGATCCGTCCGTTGGCGCCTGGGTCCATTGGGGGACCACCACGCAGGACATCATGGACACCGCGCTGGTCCTGCGCCTGCGCCGCGTGCTCGAGATCATGGACGCGCGACTGGTAACGCTGATCGCGCACCTGGCCGACCGCGCCGAGGAACACCGCAACACGCCCATGGCCGCCCGCACACGCCACCAGAACGCGACGCCGACCACCTTGGGCGCCAAGATCGCCGCCTGGGGCATGCCGCTCATCCGGCACCGCGCACGGCTGGCGGAACTGCGTCCGCGCCTGCTGGTCGTCTCGCTCGGCGGGGCGTCGGGCACGCTGTCGGCGATGCAGGGCCAGGGACAGGCCGTCGCCGAGGGGCTGGCCCGGGCGCTCGACCTGGGCGCGCCGGAAATTCCCTGGCATTCGACGCGCGACGGCATCACGGAACTTGCCGGCTGGGCGGCCCTTGTCACGGGCAGCCTTGGCAAGATGGGGGCGGACCTGCTGGAACTGGGCGCGACCGACCTGGCCGAGGTCAGCGCCGGGGCGGGCGGCGGCTCGTCCACCATGCCGCACAAGCGCAACCCGGTCGGGGCGGAAACACTGGTCCAGCTTGCCACGGCCAATGCCCATGCGGTGGGGGCGATGCACTCGGCCATGCTGCACGCGCAGGAACGCGACGGCGCCGCCTGGGGGCTGGAATGGCTGACCCTGCCGCAGATGCTGTGTGCGGCGGGGCGCGCGCTGAGCGTCGGCGCGGATCTGGCCGCAACGATGCAGGCGGACGTGGCGGCGATGCGCCGGGCCTTCGACGGGCATCAGGGGGTGATGTTCGCGGAAAGCTGCACCTTCGCGTTGTCCGCCCACATGCCCCGGACGGACGCTGCCGCGCTGGTCATGGCGGCCTGTGCGACGGCACTGCGGGACAATCGCCCGCTGCGCGCCGTGCTTTGCGACATGACCGACGCGCCGGTGGACTGGGCCCATGCGTTCGACCCGCTGGCACAGGCCGGCGAGGCCCCCGCCTTTGCCGACCGCTTCGTGCGGGCCGCCCGCGCCTGAGCCAAACGCCCTCAGGGCAGGCGGCGCACCATCTCGTGCAGTTCGAACAACTCTGGGTCGTGCAGACCGAGCCGGATCAGGCTCTGGACCGTGTTCGCAAGATATTCGCGGTTGGTGCCCGCGGGACCGGCGGCGCGGGCGATGATCTCTGCCTGCTCCTCAAGGCACAGGTTGCCGCGGTACTGCTCGTGCGCGCAGTCCATGACATAGCACAGCGCCTGTACCTGCCGTCCGTCTGTCAGCGCAACCGGCTCCACCGCCTCGCGGT
The DNA here is from genome assembly GCF_013093415.1 of Halovulum dunhuangense. Classification (NCBI taxonomy): domain Bacteria; kingdom Pseudomonadati; phylum Pseudomonadota; class Alphaproteobacteria; order Rhodobacterales; family Paracoccaceae; genus Halovulum; species Halovulum dunhuangense. The sequence goes on along the minus strand of NZ_JABFBC010000001.1, from coordinate 818,919 downwards.
AGGCAGAGGAAACAAGCTCCCTGTCCCGCAGGTAGCGCAGTGCGGCGGGCCCCGACTCGGGCGCCACGCGATAGGCGACGCCCGTACAGGACGCGCTTTCGCGCGCGTCCAGCGCCAGCACCAGCCCCGGCGCCTCGGGCGTGCCGCGATAGACGATCGAGGACATGCAGAACCCGCGCCGATACCCCTCGAGCCGGGCCAGCGAGGATTCGGCCGACGCGAAGCCCGGGTTCCACATCAGAGAGCCGTAGGCGAACACCCAGAACCCCGCCGAGGCGTCCAGCGCGACGGTCATTCCCGATCCGGCGGCATCCTGTGGCATATGGCCCCCTTCCTGTTGTCCGGTGCCGGGGCTTGGTATAGCCCGATGAGAAAACAGCCGGAAGCCCCACCCCAATGATGCGCAGCCTGTTCTTCCTCGTGATCGTCGCCGCCCTCGGCTGGAGCGGCTACTGGTGGGTCGGCGCGTCCGGCAAGCGGCAGGCGATCGAGGGCTGGCTCGACCAGCGCCGCGCCGAGGGCTGGGTGGCGGATGTGGGCGATCTGACCGTCACGGGCTATCCCAACCGCTTCGACAGCTTCTTCACCGATCTGCAACTGGCCGACCCCGGCTCCGGCTGGTCCTGGAGCGCGCCATCCTTCCAGATCTTCGCGCTCAGCTACCAGCCCAACCACATCATCGCGGTCTGGCCCGAGACGCAGACTTTGGCCAGCCCGCTTCAGCGCATCACCGTCAACAGCCGCCAGATGGAGGGCAGCATCCGCTTCCGCCCCTCGACCGCACTGGCGCTGGAACAGAGCATCATCGCGCTCGACGGGGTGAACATGGTCAGCACGCTGGGCTGGGCCGCCTCGTTGTCGCGGGGCCAGCTTGCCGTGCGCCGCGCGCCCGAGGGGGCGGCCCCCGATTACGGCTATGACGTGACCCTGACCGCCGACACCCTGCGCCTGCCCGAGCCTGTCCGCGACCGGCTCGACCCGGCGGGTCTGCTGCCTGCCGCGATCGCCACGGCCGAAATCCGCCTGACGCCGGTTTTCGACGCCCCCTGGGACCGCCACGCGGTCGAGAACGGCCCGCCGCAGCTGACCACCCTGAACGTGGGAAATGTCAGCGCCCGCTGGGGCGAGATGGAACTGGCGGTGACCGGGCGGCTCGATGCCGACGCGCAGGGCTATGCCGACGGCCGGCTGAACGTGATCGCGCGGAACTGGACCGAGATGATCGACCTGGCCGTGGCGGGGGGCTGGGTCTCGGCCGACATGGGCGGAACGCTGGAACAGGGGCTTGGCTTCATCGCGCGCATGACGGGCGACACCAGCCGGCTGGACGTGACGCTTACATTCGAGGATGGCCGGATGCGGCTGGGGCCGATCCCCCTGGGCGATGCTCCGCGGCTGAACGCGGCGACGTTCTGAGCTCAGCGTTTCGGACCGTCCACCGCGGCCCCCTTGGGAACACGCCCGAAATCCGGGGCCGCCGTGTCCTGCCCGGCATCGATGATCCCGCGCCGGATAGCCCGGGTGCGCGTGAAATAGTCGTGCAGAAGCTGCCCGTCGCCGGTGCGGATCGCGCGTTGCAGCGCGAACAGTTCCTCGGTGAACCGGCCCAGGATTTCCAGGGTGGCGGCCTTGTTGGTCAGGAACACGTCGCGCCACATCGTCGGGTCCGAAGCGGCGATGCGGGTGAAGTCGCGGAAACCCGCAGCCGAGTAGTTGATGACCTCGTTCTCGGTCACCCGCGCCATGTCGTCGGCGACCCCCACCATGGTATAGGCGATCAGGTGCGGCGCGTGGCTCGTGACCGCAAGGACCAGGTCGTGATGCTCGGGCTCCATCACATCCGTTTTCGCGCCCAGCGCCTGCCAGAAGGCGATCAGCCGCGCCAGCGCGTCCGCATCGGTATCGGGCAGTGGCGTGAACAGGCACCAGCGGTTGTCGAACAACTCCGCAAAGCCCGCGCCCGGCCCCGACTGCTCTGTCCCGGCGATCGGGTGGCCGGGGATGAAATGGACACCCTCGGGCAGGTGCGGGGCGACATCCTCGATCACCCGTGCCTTGACCGAACCCACATCGGTCAGCGTTGCGCCCGGCGCCAGCACCGGGGCGATTTCCGTCGCAACCTGCGCCATCGCGCCCACCGGCACGCACAGGATCACCAGATCCGCCCCGTCGACGGCCTCGGCCGCCGTTGGAAACACCGCGTCGCAGATGCCCAGGTCCAGCGCCGCCTGCCGCGTCGCGGCGCTGCGGGCGGTGCCGGTGATGCGCCCGTCGAACCCCGCACGCCGGGCGGCATGGGCGATCGAGGACGCGATCAGGCCAAGCCCGACCAGGGCGACATGCCGATAGGCGTTGACGGCGTCGGCGGCGGTCATGCCCGCTCCTTCAGGAATTCGTCGAGAATGGCGATCACGCGGCGGCAGGCCACCTCGTCGCCGATGGTGATGCGCAGGAAATCCGGCAGGCCATAGCCGCCCACCGGGCGCACGATGATGCCATGCGCGCGCAGCCGCTGGTCGGCGGCAGCCGCCATTTCCGGGCCGGGAAAGCGGGGCAGCACGAAATTCGCGTGGCTTTCGTCCGTGGGCAGGCCCAGCGCGTTCAGCTCCCGCTGCATGAAGCCACGCCACTCGGCATTGGCCGCCCGGCAACGCTCGGTATAGGCGGTGTCGCGCACCGCCGCTTCGGCTGCCGCAAGACCCGCGGCCGACACGTTGAACGGACCGCGCACCCTGTTCAGCACCTCGATCACATGGGCGGGCGCGTAGCCCCAGCCGATCCGCAGCCCGCCAAGGCCGTAGATCTTCGAGAAGGTGCGCGTCATCACCACGTTCTCGTGCGCGTCGACCAGCGCCGCGCCCGCGTCATAGCCCGGCACATATTCGGCATAGGCGCCGTCCAGCACCAGCATCACGCGCCCGGGCAGGCCGGCCGCAAGGCGCGCCAGTTCCTCGGGCGGCAGCATGGTGCCGGTCGGGTTGTTGGGGTTGGCGATGAACACCATCGCGGTGCGTTCCGTCACCGCCTCGAGCAGCGCATCCACATCCGCGGTGCGATGCCGCTCGCGCACCTGCACCGGTGTCGCCCCCGCGGCCATGGCCGAAATCGGATACATCGCGAAGCCATGCTCGGTGTAAAGCACCTCGTCGCCCGGCCCGGCATAGGACTGGCACAGAAGCGAGATGATCTCGTCCGACCCGGCGCCACAGACGATGCGCGCGGGATCAAGGTTCCAGACCTCGCCGATCGCCGTCCGCAGCGCGGCATGATCCGAGGAGGGATAGACCGCCAGCGTCTCGGCCGCCGCGCGCACCGCTTCCATCGCGGCGGGGCTGGGTCCGTGCGGGTTCTCGTTCGAACTGAGCTTGGTGATCGCGTTGGCCCCCGCCACATGCCCCTCGCCCGCCTTGTAGGGGGCGATGTCGAGAATGCCTGGCTGCGGCATGGGGCGGGTCTGGGTCATGGTCTGGCTCGCGGCTTGGGTCGGACGCCTTCCTAGCGCGCCGGGCCGGCTTTTGCCAGATGGCAAAGGGGGTGGCAGACGGTCCTGCGGGGCGGCATGCTCACGCAAAGGCTGGAGAGGGGATCATGCGGCTGTTCGTGGCGATCGGGTTGCCCGACGGGGTGACGGAGGCGTTGGAAAACCTTGCCACCGCCCTGCCGGTTGGCCGGGCGATGGCGGCGGATGCGATGCACCTGACGCTGGCCTTCGCCGGCGAGCAGCCGGGCGACGTGGCCGAGGACATCGCCCATTCGCTCGATACCATGCGCCACCCGGCCATCGCGCTGCACCTGAAGGGACTCGACACGCTGGGCGGGCGCGAGCCCCATGTGCTGGCGATCATGGCCGAGCGGGCCCCGGCGCTGATGGCGTTGCAGGCGCAGGTAGCAACCCGCCTGCGCGCGGCGGGCGTGGATCTCGAACGCCGGCGCTTTCGTCCGCATGTGACGCTGGCGCGCTTCAACCGCCGTCTTGCCGCCGAAGAGGCGGTGAAGCTCGGCCGCTTCCTCGAGGCGCATGGCGACGCGGCCCTGCCCGCGTTCGAGGCTGCGTCCTTCGCGCTCTACCGCTCGGATCTGGGCAAGGCGGGCGCGATCCATACCGAACTCATGCGCTACGACCTGGGCTGAGGCGTTCAGAAAAAGCTCTGCGGGTCGATGTCGATCACCACGCGCACATTCGCGGGCACCTCGACCCCGGCGCGCCAGGCGCTGAGCGCGGGTTGCAGCAGCACGCCCTTGGGCCCCTTGACCAGCATCCTTGCGCGAAAGCGGCCGCGGATGCGCGCGATGGGCGCTGCGACCGGGCCGTAGACCTCGGCCCCGAGCTTGCGCAGAGCGCCTGCCGACTGCGCAAGGCGGCGGCCCACTTCGAAGACCCGCGCCTCGTCCGGGCCGGTCAGGATGATGCCGGCCATCCGGCCGAAGGGCGGCGCGCCCGCATCTTCGCGCGCGGCCGCCTCGGCCTGCCAGAAGGCATCCTCGTCGCCCTGAAGGATCGCGCCGATCACCGCATGCTGCGGCTGATAGGTCTGCACCAGCGCAAGCCCCGGCTTTTCCGCCCGCCCGGCACGGCCCGCAACCTGCCGGATCAGCTGGAAGGTCCGCTCTGCCCCGCGCAGATCGCCGCCCATCAGCCCCAGATCGGCGTCCACCACACCCACCAGCGTCAGCAGCGGGAAATTGTGGCCCTTGGCCACGATCTGCGTGCCGACCACGATATCGGCCCCACCGGACGCGATCTGCTCGATCCGCGCCTTCAGGCTGCGGGCGCTTTCGGTCTGATCCGAGGACAGGACCGCGATGCGGGCGTCCGGGAACAGCGCCGCCGCCTCTTCGGCCACCCGCTCAACACCGGGGCCCAGGGCTGCAAGCCGCCCCTCGACCGCGCATTTCGGACAGGCGGTCGGGATCGGCTCGCTCTCTCCGCACTGGTGGCAGACCAGCCGCTTCAGGAACCTATGCTCGACCAGCCGCGCGTCGCACTGATGGCACCCAAGCTGGTGCCCGCAGGCCCGGCACAGCGTCAGCGGCGCATAGCCGCGCCGGTTCAGGAACAGAAGCGACTGCTCCCCGGCGGCGATCCGGGTGCGGATTTCCTCGACCAGCGGCGGCGACAGCCATGCGCCCTGCGCCGGGCCGTCGGCTCGCATGTCGATCGCGCGCATCTCGGGCAGCAGCGCCGTGCCGAAACGCTCGGCCAGGTCGAGCCGCCCGTATTTTCCGGCCCGCGCGTTCACCCAGGTCTCGAGCGAGGGCGTGGCCGAGGCCAGCACCACCGCGGCCCCCGACAGCGAGGCGCGCAACACCGCCATGTCCCGCGCGTGATAAAGCGCGCCCTCCTCCTGCTTGTAGGAACTGTCGTGTTCCTCATCGACGACGATCAGTCCCAGGTCCCGGAACGGCAGGAACAGCGCCGAACGCGCCCCGACGACCAACTGCGCCTCGCCCTTCGCGACCGCGTGCCAGAGCCGGCGCCGCTCTGCCCCGGTCACGCCGGAATGCCATTCCGCGGGCCGGGCGCCGAACCGTGCCTCGACCCTATCGAGAAAGGCGCCGGTCAGCGCGATCTCGGGCAGCAGCACCAGCGCCTGCCGCCCGCGTGCCAGCGCCTGGGCCACCGCCTCGAGATAGACCTCGGTCTTGCCGGACCCGGTGACGCCCTTGAGCAGCGTTGTGGAATAGGCAAGCGCGTCCACCCGCGCCCGCAGTTCCGCCGCCACCTGCGCCTGCCCGTCCGAAAGCGCATGCCCCCCGTGGCGCGGGTCGAGCCGCGGATAGGGCATGTCGCGCGGCGCCGCGATGCGGACCAGTACGCCCTGCGACTCCAGCCCCTTGAGAACCGAGGACGACACGCCGGCAAGCGCCGCCAGCTCGCCCGGCGGGAACCCGGCACCCCCATGTTCGTCCAGCACGTCGAGCACGCGGGCCCGCGCGGGCGTCAGCCTGTCGGGCGTCCCGCCACCCCGTTGAAGAAGCACCCGCGACCCGGGGGGGGCGCCAAGATCGGGCACCCGTGTCGCCAGCCGCAGCATCGCGGAAAGCGGCGTGAGGGTGTAGTCGGCGGCACGCGTCAGGAACTCGCGCAGTTCCGCCCGCATCGGCGGCACGTCCAGCACGGCGGCGATGGTGCGGATCTTCGAGGGATCGAAGCCGCCCTGCCCCGGCCCCCAGACCACGCCTGCAACACGCCGCGGGCCCAGCGGGACCACCACGAAATCCCCCATGGCGACACCGCCCTCGGGCACCCGGTAGTCAAGCAGGCGATCGAGCGGCTCTGCCGTCAGGACGGCGGCCAGGGCGCCAGCCGGAAGGTCGCTCATCGCCATTGCCCGCCACGGGTGATCGGGTGTTCCGCTTGCCGGACGCTTCGTCTATGGTGCGCGCCCAGAGGCCCGACACACAGCAAGTTGAAAGGGGTGGAGATGAAATTCTTCGCAGATACCGCGGACATCGACGCGATCCGGGAACTGGCCGCCACCGGCCTTCTGGACGGGGTCACGACCAACCCGTCCATCATCATGAAATCCGGCCGCGACATCTGGGAAGTCACCAAGGAGATCTGCGAGGCCGTGGATGGCCCGGTCAGCGCAGAGACGGTGGCACTCGACGCCGAGGGCATGATCGCCGAGGGACGCAAGCTCGCGCAGATCGCCGACAACATCGCCATCAAGGTGCCGCTGACCTGGGACGGGCTGAAGGCCTGCAAGGTGCTGAGCGGCGAGGGCCGCATGGTCAACGTCACGCTCTGCTTCTCCGCGAACCAGGCGATCCTGGCGGCCAAGGCCGGCGCCACCTTCGTCAGCCCCTTCATCGGGCGGCTGGACGACATCAACCTGGACGGCATGGAGCTGATTTCGGACATCCGCACGATCTATGACAATTACGGTTTCGGGACGCAGATCCTTGCTGCCTCGATCCGGACCGTCAACCACATCGCGGAAAGCGCCCGGATCGGCGCCGACGTCATCACCGCCCCGCCCGAGGTGATCAAGAAGATGGCCGCCCATCCGCTGACCGACAAGGGGCTCGAGGGCTTCCTTGCCGACTGGGCCAAGACCGGGCAGACCATTCTCTGAGCCGGGGGCCGCGCGCATGAACGAGGTGCAGAAGCCGGTTTCGGCGATCCGCAGCCAGATCCTGCAGAATCCGGACATGATCCTTGGCGACAGGGAACTCATGTCCGCCCTGCTGGAGGCGGATGGCGGCTATTCCGAGGGGCGCAACATCGTCGATCTGCGCGCCAAGCTGGTCGAACGGCTGGAAGAGCGCCTGAACCGGCTGGAGGCCACCAACCGCACGGTCATCGCCGCGGCCTACGAGAACCTTGCCGGGACCAACCAGATCCACCGGGCGGTCCTGGCGCTTCTCGAACCCAACTCCTTCCGCGGCTTTCTCGCGGCACTCGGGGAAGAGGTGGCGCATATCCTGTCGATCGACGCGATCCGGCTGGGGCTCGAATCGGGCAGCGCCATCCCGGGCGCGCATCTGGGACCGAAGGGGCCGCTGTCGGGGCTCGTGATCGCCCTGCCGCGCGGCGGGGTCGAGGAGTATCTCTCCGATGGCGACGGCCGCCCGGCACGTCGGGTGACGCTGCGCCGCGCGACCGCGCAGGCCGACGATCTTTACGGCCAGAACGAGGCGCTGGTGCAGTCCGAGGCGCTGCTGAAGCTGGATCTCGGCCAGGGCAAGGGCGCGGCGCTTCTGGCGCTGGGGGCAGAGGACCCGCAGCGCTTCACGCCGGACCAGGGAACGGACCTGCTGTCCTTCTTCGCGGGGGCTTTCGAGCGGGTACTCCGCCGCTGGCTGGCGTGAGCGGGGGCGGGCCGGTCACCGGATCGGATGGCGCGCTGGCGCTGATGGACCGCTGGCTGGCGCAGCTTTCCGGCGCCCGCAACGCAAGCCCGAAGACGGTGGAAGCCTATCGCCGCGACGTGGCGGGGTTTCTGGCTTTTCTCTCGCAGCATTGGGGCGGCCCCGCGGGCCAGGCCGCGCTGGCCAGGGTCGGCACCCGCGACATGCGGGCCTGGATGGCCCATGAACGCGGGCGCGGCCTGTCGGCACGGTCGATGGCGCGGGCGCTCAGCGCGGTCCGGACCTTTTATCGCTGGCTTGACCAGGCCGAGGGCATCACCGCCGCCGCCGTCACCGCGACCCGCAGCCCGCGGCAGAAGCCGCGACTGCCCCGCCCGGTGGCCGAGGCGGCGGCGGCGGACCTGCTGGACCTGGCCGGCAGCCTGCCCGAAGAGCCCTGGATCGCCGCCCGCGATACGGCGGTGCTGACCCTGCTCTATGGCTGCGGGCTGCGCATCTCAGAGGCGCTTGGCCTGACCGGGGCCGCCCTGCCGCTTGGCGAAAGCCTGCGCATAAGGGGCAAGGGCGACAAGGAACGGATCGTCCCCGTCCTGCCCGTGGCCCGCAGCGCCGTTGCGCAATACGTCGCGCTCTGCCCCTACCCGATGCAGCGCGACACGCCGATCTTTCGCGGGCTGAGGGGCAAGCCGCTCGACCAGCGGCAGGTGCGAAAGGCGATGCAGCTTCTGCGCCAGTCCATGGGCCTGCCCGAAACGGCGACCCCGCACGCGCTGCGCCATTCCTTCGCCACGCATCTGCTGGAACATGGTGCCGATCTGCGCGCGATACAGGAACTGCTCGGCCATGCCTCGCTGTCCACGACGCAGGCCTACACGGCCGTCAACGAACAAAGCCTGATGCGGATCTACGAAGCGGCCCATCCGCGCCAGCGCCGCGGCTGAGGCCCCTGCGCCGCGGCTGCGGTCCCGCTAGCGCCGGTGCCGCGCCCCCCCTTCACCCGTGCATCATAAAACGGTAACAAACTGCATGACCCCGTTCGTGAAGGCCTTCTCGATCCACATCCTCACCGCGACCGGCGCAGCACTCGCCCTGATGGCGATGCTCGCGGCTGGGCGCGGCGACTGGCCGATGATGTTCCTGTGGCTGCTCTTCGCCTTTCTGGTGGACGGCATCGACGGACCGCTCGCGCGGCGGGTCGATGTCGCGCGCAACGCCCCGCAATGGGACGGGGTGCTGCTGGACCTGATCGTGGACTACCTGACCTATGTGATCATCCCCGCCTACGCGATGGTCGAGGCGGAACTGATCGGGCCGGGATGGAGCCTTGCCGCGGGGCTCATGATCTGTGTCACGGGTGCCGTCTATTTCGCCGACACGCGGATGAAGACCGAGGACAAGTCGTTTTCCGGCTTTCCGGCCTGCTGGAACATGGTGATCCTCGTGCTGTTCGCGGTCGACATCGGGTCCTGGGGCGCGATGCTGCTGATGATGGCGATCGCGCTGGCGCAGTTCTTCCCGCTGAAGTTCATCCACCCCGTGCGCACCCGGCGCTGGCGGGCGCTGAACCTGCCCATGGTGATGCTCTGGGCCGCCGCCGCCACATGGGAGGCGTGGCTGTCCTTCGATGCACCCGCCACCGCGACGGCGCTTCTGCTCGTCAGTACGTTCTACCTGTCGCTGGCGGGTATCGCCCAGCAGCTGGTCCAGGACCGCGCGGCCTGAAGCACGGTCAGTGTCCGTCGCGGGCCGCAGCAGCCTCGCGCCGGGCGATCCGCTGGCGCACCCGGCGCACCATGAGCCAGACAAGCGCCACCACCGGCACGGTCAGCCCGGCATAGAGCCAGCCCTCGGACAGGCCCATTTCATCGCCCAGCGGCTTCAGCAGGTTCGCGGCCAGGTTCACGGCATAGTAGCTGATCGCCACCACGGACAGCCCCTCGACCGTTTCCTGCAGCCGAAGCTGCAGGGCCGCCCGTTCGTCCATGCGGCGCAGCACCTCGACATTCTGGGCACCGGCGGCCACGTCCACCCGCGTGCGCAGCAGGTTGGACGCACGCTCGGCCCGCTGCGAAAGTTCCGTCAGCCGCGCCTGGGCAGAGCGGCAGGTGCGCATGGCCGGATCGAAGCGGCGCGTCATGAACTCGGCGAATGTCTGGCGCGACCGCAGGCGCATCTCGCGCAGGACCTCGATCCGCTGGGTCACGATCGCCTCGTAGGCGCCTGCCGCACCGAACCGGAACGCGGTCGACGAAGAGAGGAGTTCCACCTCGGCCGAGATCTTCAGCAGCCGGTCCAGCGTCGCCTGGTCCTCGCCGCTGGATGCGGCCATCTGGCCGACGATCGCGGCAAGCTCGCGGTCCAGCGTCGCCACCCGGCCGGCAACCATCCGCGCCTGCGGCAGCGCCAGCATGGCCATCGACTTGTAGGTCTCGATCTCGAGCAGGCGCTGGACGATCCTTCCCAGCCGCCGCTGCCCTGTGCCGTCGGTCGCAAGCACCGCAAGCCGCACATGGCCGTTCTCGTCGATGCGGAAATCGCTGCCGATGACGGCCGCGCCGTCGATCACGCTGGACACCGCCAGGCTTTCGGGAACGAACCACTTGGAAAAGGCTTCGTCGACGCGCGCGCCGGCAGCGGTCTGGTCGGCCACCCGTTCGACCCGAACCAGGCACGAGGTCAGAACCTTGCCCGGCGCCGCCGCCAGCCAGTCGTCCGAGAACATGGTATAGACGCTGCCATCGAAGGGCACGTCGGCCACGCCTTCGGCAAAGATCGTGTAGGTCACGAACTCGGTGTGCTGTTCCCACTTCAGGAACCCGCGCCCGAGCTTCGAGGAATAGTGGTTCGCGCCCGGTGCCGGGTGTGGCGCGCCGTAGCGGTCCAGAAGCATCTTCAGATGCTCAAGATCCTGGGTGCGGTCGCGCTCGGCGGCGTTCTGCGGCTGCTTGATCGCGATATAGGCGGCGCGGCAGGGCGCCGACAGTTCCGGGAACGGGCGGGCATGCAACTCGTTCGACAGGCTGTAGCGGTCAGGGTAGTCGTCGAGCGGTTTTGTCGCCATCGTCTCGCAGTTCCTTTTGCACTGCACCACACCTAGCACGGGTCGCGGGGGGCGTCATCTGTGGCATGGTCGCCGCGGCAACGGATCATTCGCCCAGCCGAAGCGCCGGCTCGGGCACATCGACCTCGGGGGTGTCGAACTCGAAATCCTCAAGCCGGCGGGCGCGGGTGCCGGCCTTTTCGGCGGAAATCCGGATCTCGGCCAGATCGCGCGCCGCCTGCCCGAAATGCCGGTCGAGATTCTCGACCCGCGCGCCCAGACGTTCCACATCCTTGAACAGCAGGCCCAGCTCGCGCCGGATATGGCCCGCCTGTTCGCGCATGCGGGCATCCTTCAGCACGGCGCGCAGCGTGTTCAGCGTCGCCATGCAGGTGGTGGGCGACACGATCCAGACCCGGGCGGCAAAGCCCTCGCGCACCACTTCGGGAAAGCGCGCGTGCAACTCGGCATAGACCGCTTCCGAGGGCAGGAACATCAGCGCGCCTTCGGCCGTCTCGCCCTCGATGATGTATTTCTCGGCGATCGCGCGGATATGGGCGCGGACCGCCTGCCGGAACTCGCGCGCGGGGCCCTGCGCCGCCGGCCCGGCCCCGACCCTGACCAGGGCCTCATAGGGTTCGAGCGGGAACTTGCTGTCGATCACGATGGGGCCGGGCGGCATCGGCAGGTCGATCACGCAGTCCGCCCGCTTGCCGTTCGACAGCGTCGCCTGGAAGCGATACGCGTCCGGCGGCAGCGCCTTGGACACGATGTCCTGCAACTGGATCTCGCCAAAGGCGCCACGGGTCTGCTTGTTCGACAGGATATCCTGAAGCCCCAGCACGTCGCCCGACAGCTTCTCGATATTGCTCTGCGCCTTGTCGATCGTGGCCAGCCGCTCCTGCAATTCGGTCAGCGAGCGTGTTGTGCGCACCGTGGCGCCATGCAGGCTGTCGGCCATCTGGCGCTGCACCTCTTCAAGGCGCTGCTCCATCGTGTGCACCATCGACAGCTGCGCCTTGGCCTGCGCCTCGGCCACGCTGGACAGGCCGCCGGCCAGCCGCTGCTGCGCGTCCGACAGGCTGCGCAGGGCCTGGTCGAGCTGCACGAGATGCTGCGCCAGCGGCTCGGTCGCGCGCGCAGCGCGGGCCGAGGCGCGGATCGCAAGGACAACCAGCAGGGAAAGACAAAGGATCGGCAGGGCGACGGCGGTGGTGGCGGCAAGCAGCGTCAGCGGGTCGGACCAGTCGAGCGGCGGCATCAGCGGCGCCCGAACAGGCGTTCGAGATCGGCCAGCGACAGCGCGACCCAGGTCGGACGGCCATGATTGCACTGGCCGGAATGGGGCGTCGCCTCCATCTCGCGAAGAAGCGCGTTCATCTCTTCGGCGCTCATCCGGCGCCCCGACCGGACCGAGCCGTGACAGGCCATCCGCGACAGCACCGCATCCATCCGCGCACCCAGCGTCGTGGTGGCCCCCAGATCGGCCAGCTCGTCCGCCACGTCGCGCAGCAGGGGCTCGGCCGCCACCGTGCCCAGGATCGCCGGCGTCTCGCGCACGCAGATCGCACCGGGTCCGAACGCCTCGATCACCAGCCCCGCCCCGGCCAGTTCGTCCGCGACCGCCAGCAGGCGGGCACAGTCGTCGGCGGCAAGCTCCACGATTTCCGGGATCAGCAGCGCCTGCCGGGGCACGGCATTCTCCCGCAGCCGCGCCTTGAGCCCTTCATAGACCAGCCGCTCATGGGCGGCATGGGCATCGACAAGCACGACGCCCGTCGCGGTCTGCGACAGGATATAGGTCTCGTGCAACTGCGCCCGCGCGGCGCCGAGCGGCAGGGTCGTGGCATCCTCTGCCTGGGCATCGGGCGCCGGCGTCTCGACCCGGGCCGATGTCCAGGCCGCGGATTCAGCAAAGCCCTGCGGCGCGGGATCGGGCGCCTGCCAGGCACGGGACAGGTCCAGCGCGGGGCGCGCGGCACGGTCCATCTGGTAGATGGGCGCTGCAACGCCCGCCCCCCGGAACGCCCCCAGCGCAGCATCCGAGACGGTCGTCGAGGCACGGTGCCCGGCGCCCGCCAGCGCGTGCCGCAGGCCCGAGACGATCAGCCCGCGCACCACGCCGGGATCGCGAAACCGCACCTCGGCCTTGGCGGGGTGGACGTTCACGTCCACCGCCTGCGGATCGCAGGACAGGAACAGCACCGCCGCCGGATGACGGTCGCGGCTCAGGAAATCGGCATAAGCCGCCCGCAGCGCCCCCAGCAGCTGCTTGTCGCGGACCGGCCGCGCATTGACGAAGAAATGCTGCGCCACGGCGGCGCCCCGCGAATAGGTGGGAAGCGCCGCGAGCCCGGTCAGGCGGATGCCCTCGCGCTCTGCGTCGATGGCGATGGCGTTCTCGACGAAATCGCGTCCCATGACCTGCCGCGCGCGCTGGCGCAGGGCCTCCTCGCCCTCGGCCTGCACCGGATCGGCGCGAAACATCTCGCGCGGGGCGTCGTCGCTGCGGTCGATCAGGGCAAAGCCCACGCCGGGGGCCGCCAGCGCCAGCCGGCGCACGGTCTCGCCGATGGCCTGCGCCTCGGCCCGGTCGGTGCGCAGGAACTTCAGCCGCGCGGGCGTCGCGCGGAACAGATCGCGCAGGGTAACCACCGTGCCGGCGCGCAGCGCGGCGGGGCGCACAGGGTCCATCCGGCCACAGGTCACGGTGATCTCCGCCGCCTCTGCCGCCCCCGCCGCGCGGCTTGCAATGGTCAGCCGCCCGACCGCACCGAGCGAGGGCAGCGCCTCGCCGCGAAAGCCGAAACTGCGGATATCCAGCAGGTCGCTGCCGTCGATCTTGGACGTGGCGTGCCGCGACAGCGCCAGCTCCAGCTCGTCCGCCGGGATGCCGTGCCCGTCATCGCTGACCTGCATCAGCGTGCGCCCGCCATCGGCATAGGCGATCTCGATGCGGCCGGCCCCGGCGTCGAGCGCGTTTTCCACCAGCTCCTTTATGGCCGATGCCGGGCGCTCGACCACCTCGCCCGCGGCGATGCGGTTGGCCGCGGCGTCGTCCAGCTGACGGATCCGCCGTCGCGGGGACGGCGGATCAGAGAAAATGCTTATCTTGGGGCCGCCTGCGTTCATGCCACAAGGGGTAGCACGAGCCGCTGCGATTCTGCCAGTTCCGCGGCAAGCTTTACTGGGTCGGTGTGACGCCCTCGGGCTGGCCCACGACCACCACGGTCAGGGCCTCCGGGGCGAACAGCCTTGCCGCCACCCGGTTCACCTGCTCCAGCGTCACCGCCTCTACCCGGTCATTGCGGGTCTGGGGGTAGTCGATCGGCCAGCCCGACACCTGCATGCCCACCAGGATCGACGCGATCCGCCCATTGCCGTCAAAGCGCAGCGGATAGGCGCCCGTCAGGTAGCGCTTGGTCTCCTCGAGTTCCTGCGCCGTTATGCCGGTCTCGGCCATGCGTGCCCATTCGGCCCGCAGCAGATCCAGCGCCTGCCCCGCCGTCGCGTTGGCCGTCGCAAGCCCGCCCACGATGGCGGGCGCATCGGCATCCGTGCGCAGCCCGGCGAACACGCCATAGGTCAGGCCCCGCTCTTCCCGCAATTCCTGCGTCAGGCGCGAGCGGAACCCGCCACCGCCCAGCACCTCGGCCGCGATCAGCGCCGGAAACAGATCCGGGTCGCCATCGGCGATACCGGGCTGCGCCACGCGGATCACCGCCTGTGGCGTGTCGAAGGGGACGACATGGACGCCCCCCGCACCGCTGACCTTGGCCGGCGGCGGCAACTCGGGTCCGGTCGCGGGCAGCCCACCGAAGATGCGGTCGAGCAGCGGGCCAAGTTCCTCGGGCGTGATGTCGCCGACGACGCCGACGGTCAGCCGGTCCCGCGCAAGGCTGCGGCCATGAGCGGCCAGCAGATCGTCGCGCGTGATGGCGGCCACGGTCTCCAGGGTTCCATCCGTCGGGCGCGCGAAGGGGTGATCGCCGTAAAGCGCCGCGTCCATCGCCCGTCCGGCGATGGCGTTCGGGTCCGTCGCATCGGCACGCAGCCCGGACAGCGCCTGCGCGCGCACCCGCTCGATCGCCACCGGATCGAAGGCCGGCTGCGTCAGCGCCAGCGCCAGAAGATCCACGCTTTCCGCCCGGTTCTCGGTCAGCATCGTGGCCGAGACCGAGATCGCGGACCGCCCCGCGCTGAACCCGAAACTCGTCGCCGCCGCCTGGGTCGCCGCGGCAAATCCCAGGTTGTCCAGATCGCCCGCCCCCTCGTCCAGCAGCCCCGCCATCAGACGGGCCACGCCCAGCCGGTCATCCGGGTCCAGCGCGGCGCCCCCCTCGAACCGCGCCTCGATGGCCAGCATCGGTATGCTGGGCTCTTCGACCAGCCAGGCGGTGATGCCACCGGGCGAGACCACCTCGACGATATCGGTCGCGGCCCTGAGCGGGACCGCCGCCAGCACCACCAGCACCATCGCGAAAAGGGATCGCAGCATCGTCGTCATCCTTCGGCCCCCATGACATGGCCCGTCACCGAACGGCGGCGGTCGAAAACGTCGCGTGCGGCTTCCATCACGTCCTCCGCCTCGACCTCGGCCAGCAGCGGAAGCCACGCCTGCACATCCGCCACGGTCAGGCCGCTCGCCAGGGCCGCGCCATAGGTCGAGGCCCGCCCCTGCAGGCTGTCGAGGCTGTAGATCTCGCTTGCGCGGATGCCGGCCTTGACCCTTTCAAGATCCTCCGGGTCGGGCCCCTCTTCCAGAAAACGGGCTATCGCCGCGTCGATCCGCATTTCCAGTTCGTCCAGGCTGACCCCCTCGGCCGGCACCGCGAACAGGGTGAAGCCCTGCGGATCCAGCGCGGTCGCGGAATAGGACGCGCCGGTGCGGATGGCGACCCGCTCCTCCAGTTCCAGCACCCGCGACAGGTGCGAGGTGATCCCCCCGCCCAGAAGATCGGCCAGCACCGCCAGCGCCGCGGCGCGTTCCTGGTCGCCCGCCTCGCGCACCGGCGCAAGGTAGCTGCGCGACACCGAAGGCTGGCTGACCCGCGCGTCGCGATAGACGATGCGCCGCTCGGCCAGTTGCGGCGGCTCGGCCGGACGGATGCGCGGCGGCAGGTCCGGGGTGGGCTCGATCGGGCCGTAATGCTCCTCGGCCAGCGCCCGAACCGCGTCGGGCTGCACGTCGCCCGCCACGATCAGCACGGCGTTGTTGGGCGCGTAATAGGTGCGGTAGAACGCCAGCGCATCCTCGCGGGTGAGCGCCTCGATCTCGTGGCGCCAGCCGATGATCGGCCGCCCGTAAGGGTGGTTCAGGTAGAACGCCGCCCGCGACTGTTCGCTGTAGATGCCCAGCGGATCGTTCTCCACCCGCAGGTTGCGCTCCTCGAGGATCACGCCGCGCTCGGTTTCCACCTCTTCGGGGGTCAGGCGCAGGCCACGCATCCGGTCGGCCTCCATCTGCATCATCAGGCCCAGCCGGTCGGCGGCGACGCGCTGGAAATAGCCGGTGTAATCCCACGAGGTGAAGGCGTTCCCGCTGCCGCCATTCTCGGCGACCACGCGGCTGAACTCGCCCGAGTCCATGTTCTCGGTGCCCTTGAACATCAGATGTTCGAGGAAATGCGCGATGCCGGACTTGCCCGGCGGCTCGTCGGCAGAGCCAACGCGATACCAGAGCATGTGCGTGACCACGGCGGCGCGGTGATCCTCGATGACCACCACCTCGAGCCCGTTGTCGAGCGTGAAGCTCGTCACGTCGTCGCGGGTCGAGGCGAGCACCGCCAGCGGCGCAAGGCACAGGATCAGGACAGCACGGAAAAGACGCATGGCTTCGGTTCCTCCTGGTCCCGCACCTAGACGACGGGGCCGCAGGCGCAACCGAAAACTCCGTGAACGGGGCTTATTGCTCGGCCGGAAGCTGGGGCACCCAGACGCCCTGCGCCCGCAGGCGGCGCAACTCGGCCTCGGGGTCCAGCAATTCGTCCTCGTAGATGTCTCGTTCGGTCACCCGGCCCAGCAACCGGTCGAGCGGCAGGCCGCGATTGTCCTCGCGATAGGCCGCATCCTCGGCCGCCAGTACGGCGCGGATGTCGGGCCGCGCCTGCCCGGCACCGACCGTCGCAAGCAGCGCGTTGTCCGATCCGATCGGCGCTGCGCGCCCGTCCTGCCCGCTCAGCGCGCGCAAGGCGTCGGCGTTCGGTGTCAGATCCGCGCGGCTGGTCGCGCCCGGCACCGGTTCCGGCAGGGCCGTCAGGTCATCCGGAAGCACAAGCGGCTTTTGCGGGAGCACCGCGAACTCGTTCGGTGCGACATTGCTGCTGGAGGCAATCCTGTCGATCAGCGTCCGGTCATCGCCCGCGCCACCGCCGCAGCCCGCAAGCACGGCCACCGCGATCAGGGCCGCCACGCGATAGAATTGAGGCGCCATGTGCTCCTCCGTCACACCAGAACTCCTGTCACACCAAGGCGTGTTACAGCAGGACAGCGCCCGCGTCACGTCCTGTCTGCGCGCTTGCCCGGGTCCGGCATGAAGATCAGCGCCACGGCGCCCACGAAGATCGCGGCGTCGGCCACGTTGAACGAGAAGGGGTTGTCGATGCCGCAGCAGCTCATGTTCAGGAAATCCGCGACTGCCCCATAGGTGACGCGGTCCCAGGCATTTCCCAGCGCGCCGCCCACGATCAGGCCGCCTGCAAGGGGCACATAGAGCCCGCCGGCGCGGCGCGCCCACCAGGCAAGCCCGACCGAGACCGCGACGGCCAGGGCCGCCAGCCCCCAGCGCATCGCCTCGGCATCGCTGCCCATCAGCCCGAAATTGATGCCGCGGTTCCAGGCCATGCGGAATTGCAGGAACGGCGGCAGCACCTCGATGGCGAACCGGGTCTTGAGATCCATCCACTCGACCACCCACAGCTTCGTCAGCCGGTCGAGGGCCAGGACCAGAAGCGCGGTCACGCCGAGAAGGGAAAGGCCGCGCATCGGTTCAGTGCCGGAAATGCCGCATGCCGGTAAAGACCATGGCCAGCCCGGCGGCGTTGGCGGCGTCGATCACCTCCTGGTCACGCATCGATCCGCCCGGCTGGATCACGGCCGTCGCGCCTGCGTCGATCGCCGCCTGAAGCCCGTCGGCAAAGGGGAAGAACGCATCCGAGGCCAGCGCCGATCCCTCGGTCGGGCGGCCCGGCAGGCCCAGCGCCTCGGCCATGTCGGCGGCCTTGCGCGCAGCGATGCGGGCGCTGTCCACCCGGCTCATCTGGCCTGCACCGATGCCCACCGTCGCCCCGTCGCGGGCATAGACGATGGCGTTGGACTTCACATGCTTGGCGACGCGCCAGGCGAACATCATGTCGGCCAGTTCCGACGCCGTGGGGGCGCGCTCCGTCACCACCTTCAGCCCCGAGGCCTGCACCCGCCCGTTGTCGCGGTCCTGCACCAGGTAGCCGCCGGCGACCTGCCGCCACACCAGCCCGGCCGCCGCAGGATCGGGCAGGCCGCCGGTTTCCAGCAGGCGCAGGTTGGGCTTTGCAGCAAAGACCTTCGCCGCCTCTGCCGTCACCTTGGGGGCGATCACCACCTCGGTGAAGATCTTCACGATCTCGGCCGCGGTTTCCGCGTCGAGCGGCTGGTTCAGGGCAACGATCCCGCCGAAGGCCGAGGTCCGGTCGCAGTCGAAGGCGGCGCGATACGCCTCGGCCAGCGACGCGCCGCGGGCCACGCCACAGGGATTGGCGTGCTTGATGATGGCAACCGCCGGACCCTCGTCGGGGGCGAATTCGGCAACCAGTTCGAAGGCGGCGTCGGTGTCGTTGATGTTGTTGTAGGACAGTTCCTTGCCCTGAAGCTGCCGCGCGGTGGCGACGCCGGACCGGGCATGCCCGCCGATGTAGAAGGCGGCCTTCTGGTGCGGGTTCTCGCCGTAGCGCAGGCTCTGGGCCAGCTCGCCCGCGATGGCGCGGCGGTGGGGCACATCCTCGCCCGCGTGATCGGCCATCCAGGCCGATACGGCGGCGTCATAGGCCGCGGTGCGGGCATAGGCGCGGGCGGCAAGCCGCGTGCGCAGGTCCTGCGTCGTGGCGCCACCGTTCGCGGCCAGCGTCTCGAGCAGAAGGCCATAATCGCCGGCTTCCGTCACCACCGCGACATGGGCGTGGTTCTTGGCCGCCGCGCGGATCATCGCCGGGCCGCCGATGTCGATGTTCTCGATCACCTCGTCGGCCGCGGCACCGCGCGCGACCGTCGCCTCGAACGGGTACAGGTTCACGACCAGGATATCGATCGGCAGGATGCCGTGGTCCTTCATCGCCGCGACATGGGCCGCGTCGTCGCGCAGCGCCAGCAGGCCGCCATGGACCATCGGGTGCAACGTCTTGACCCGCCCGTCCATCATCTCGGGAAAACCCGTCAGCTCGGCCACATCGCGGACCGCCAGGCCCGCCTCGCGCAGCGCCTTCGCGGTGCCCCCGGTCGAGACCAGTTCGATCCCGTGACCGGCCAGCGCCTGGCCCAGTTCGATCAGGCCTGTCTTGTCGGAAACCGAGATCAGGGCGCGCTTGGGGGTGACGCGGTCGGCGGCGGTCGGCATGGGCAACTCCTGCTCTCGACGATGCGCGCCCTAGTGACTCCCCTCCGACCCGGTGTCAATGCCAAGATCCCCGGCAACATCGCGCGGTGCGCGCGGCGCGACGTTCTCGCGCAACAACGACCAGCTGATCTGCGCCGAATGGGTCGTGGCGCGGCTGCGCACCACGATCTGGCGCGCGGGCAGCGGCGCGGCAAGCGCCGGGTCCAGGTAGACGCTCGCCTCCAGGTCCATCAGCCCGCCCTCGTGACGGAACAGCCAGACCTCGCCGCTTTTCAGCCGCAGGCGGACGCTGTCGGTCTGCCGGATCAGCTCTGCCTCGACCTCCGGGTGCAGGTGGAAATGGATCGCCAGCCCCACGCCAAGCTTCGAGGCGCCGCGGATCCGGCTGGCGAAGCGGCGGCGCGACTTCTCGTCCGGCGACAGCAGCACATCCTCGCCATGCACCTGATGCCCGAGGGATCCCACGAACAGGCGCCGCTCGTGCACCAGGCCGTAATCCTCCAGGTAGCCGTCATGGCGGACCTGGATCCACATGCCGCTGGCGTCCTCGGCCCGCGCCAGCGACACCAGCGAGGGCCGCGTCTGAAGCGCGTCGAACCCCGGCCGCCCGGCAACGCGCGCCGGCCCCAGCCGCGAGGACGACGTCTTGTCGAGAGCAAGCGTGTTGTGCGCGGCGGTCGTGCGCGCCGCGCGTGCCCAGTCGGGCATGTGGCCGACCGCCGGCCCCGTGTTGACGATGACCGGCCGCCGGCCCGAGGACATCTCGAAGCCAAGCGTGCTGGCATGGCCCGTGTCCGAGCGTTCAGGCGGGCGGGCGCAATCGGCGATCACCGTGACGCGCCCGCCATGCAGCCGCACGAACCCCATCGCCGGGGCGTCCGTCGGCCGGGTGCGGATGCGCGCCTCGGCCAGCGCACGGTCGAGCACGCCATCCCCGCCGCCCGAGGCGCCGTGGAACCGCGCCAGGCGGCCATCGCCATGGCGAAGCGCGCGCAGCGTCGGCGCAATCCGCTGGAGCGCGTCCTCGAGTTGCGGAAGCGGTCTGCGGCCGGTATCGGCCAGCACCGCACGGATCGCCAGAAGATCGCGGAACACCGACAGCAACGCCTCGGGGTTGCGGCAGGCCAGACCGCCCTGCGCGGTGATGCGTTCGTCGCAGAACCCGGCCACCGACTCGAGCGCGCGGGAAACATGCGCCCCCTGCCCGGCAAGGCAGACCGCCCCGGTCAACAGCCCGCACAGCGCGGCAAGCCGGGGCGCGTCGTCAGCCTCTTCTTCCCAGGTCTCGGCAAGATAGGCGACGTGAAGCGGCAGCAGGCCTTCGATCCGCTCCCGACGATCCTCGGCCAGCCCCTTGGCCAGGAAATCGAGTTGCGTCAGCAGCCGGCGCAGCCGCCCGGCCACCACATGCGGCGCCCAGCCCGGCCCGGCGCCGTCGGCGAAACGGTCGATCCAGCCCAGCGTCCAGCCCTGCGCGCGGGCGCGGGCCTGCTTGCCGCCCAGCGCCTCGAAATCGTCGAGCCAGGCAA
This sequence comes from Halovulum dunhuangense, assembly GCF_013093415.1. Classification (NCBI taxonomy): domain Bacteria; kingdom Pseudomonadati; phylum Pseudomonadota; class Alphaproteobacteria; order Rhodobacterales; family Paracoccaceae; genus Halovulum; species Halovulum dunhuangense. The sequence goes on along the minus strand of NZ_JABFBC010000001.1, from coordinate 797,948 downwards.
AGCCGTGCAACGCCCAGCTCAGCCGTGGCGATGGCAGGGCCACGTCCCAGGGCGTCAGGTCGCGCAGGGCCGCGCGGTAGCCGCCGATGGCAAGTTCCCCCTTCAGCACCGCGCGGGCGGCGTTGAAGTCGCCGAAGTCGCGGGCGGCGGGCAGATGCACCAGCCCGTCGAAGCGCACCCCTTCCGACAGCCGCTTGAGCCGCGCGCGGATCCGCGCCTCGGCACGGCGCGCGGCCAGCCTTGCGGCGGCGTCAAGCAGGACGGACAGGGGCTGGGACAAGCGGCGCTCCGGTTTCATGGCTGGGGCGCAGCTTACAAAGGGGCCCGCACCCTGTCATCCGCGCCGGTCAGTCCCGCGACAGGACCGTGGCAAAAAAACCGTCCATCCCGCCCCGCCCGGACCAGTAGTCGGGCCGCAGCCGCAGGTGGCCGGCATCGGTGATCCAGCCCGGCTCCAGCCCCTCGGGCGGCACTGCGCCGGCCACGCGCAGGCCGGGATGGCGGTCGCGCGCATGCTCGATCTGGCGCTCGCCCTCTTCGGGCAGCAGCGAACAGGTGCAGTACAGAAGCCGCCCGCCGGGCTTGAGCCAGCCAAGCGCCCGGTCGATCAGCCGCGCCTGCAACTCGAGCAGCGGTCGGATGTCCGGGTCGGGACGCGCATGTGGCAGGTCGGGGTGGCGCCGCAGCGTGCCGGTGGCCGAGCAGGGCGCATCGAGCACCACCACATCGACCGGCGCATCTGGCGCCCAGTCGAGCGCATCCGCGACCACCACCTGCGCGGGCAGCCTCGTCCGGCCGAGGTTCTCGCGCACCCGCTCCATCCGCGGCGCGGACAGATCGACGGCCTCCACCTCGGCCCCGGCTGCCGCCAGCTGCATCGTCTTGCCGCCCGGCGCGGCGCAAAGATCGACAATCCGCAGCCCCCGCACATCCCCGAGCAGCCGCACCGGCAGCGCGGCGGCGGCGTCCTGCACCCACCACGCGCCCTCGGCGTAGCCGGGCAGTGCGCTGACCTGACCGGGCATGCGCAGGCGCAGGCTGCCAGTGGGCAGAAGCTCCGCCCCCAGCGTCTCGGCAAGGGCTGCCGCCTCGGCCGGCGTCCGCGGCGTCAGGTCGAGCGGGGGCTGGCCCAGATGTGCCTCTGCGATCGCGGCGGCGGCTTCCCGGCCCCAGGCCTTGACGATGCGGGGGCCGAGCCAGCCCACGGGCCGCGACGGCGGTGGCAACGCGGCCCATGCCTCGGCCCCCTCGCGGGCAAGCCTGCGGGCCACCGCGTTGGTCAACCCCGTCAGGTGCCGGTGCTTGTGCAGGCCCTGCACCAGCCGCACCGCGCCATCGACCGCGGCATAATCCGCCACGCCATCGACCAGCACCTCCCACGCGGCGATGCGCAGCGCATGGTGCACCGGCGGGGGCGGCGGCTTGCGCAGCATCGGGGACAGCACCGCGTCCAGCCGTTCCAGCTGCCTCAGCACGCCCAGCGCAATCACCGAGGCGCGGGCCCGCTCTTCGGGCTTCGGCGCCGCAAGGGGACCGTCCGCCGATGCCGACAGCTCGGCCAGCGTCTGGCGCCGATCCAGCACGCCTGCCAGAAGCTGCGCCGCCGCTCGGCGCGCGGCAAGTCCCGGGGCGGCGCTCACTTGCGCCTCACCACGGGGATCGGGCTGCGCCGGGTTGCGGTGCGGCGGCCGGCGGGCTGGCGGTATTCCCCGTCAGAGGCCATCGCCTTGAGTGCAGCGATCCGCCGCTCGACCGGCGGATGGGTCGAAAACAGCTTGTCCAGCCGCATGCCCGTCAGGGGGTTCACGATAAACATGTGAGCCGAGTTCGGATGCGTCTCGGCGCTACCCATGGTGACGTGCTTCGCCTGTTCCGATATGCGCAGCAGCGCGCTGGCCAGACCCATCGGGTTGCCCGAAATCTCGGCCCCGCCGCGGTCGGCGGCGTATTCGCGGGTCCGGCTGACGGTCATCTGGATCAGCGCCGCCGCCATCGGCGCCAGGAACACCGCTATCAGCAGCCCGACCACGCCGAAGCTGCCCCGCTCGCGGTTGCCGCCGAAGAAGAAGCCCAGGTTGGCCAGCATCGAGATCGCGCCCGCGATGGTCGCGGCGATCGTCATGATCAGCGTGTCGCGGTTCCTGATATGCGCCAGTTCATGCGCCACCACGCCCTCCACCTCCTCGGCGGACAGGCTGTGCAGAAGCCCGGTCGTCACCGCGACGGCGCCGTTTTCGGGATTGCGCCCGGTCGCGAACGCGTTGGGCTGGCGCTGGTCGATCAGGTACAGCCGGGGCATCGGCAGGTCCGCCTGACGCGCCAGCCGCGCCACCATGTCGTGCAGCTGCGGATGCGACATCCGCGTCACGGGCTGGGCGTTGTGCATCGACAGCGCCAGCTTGTCCGAGTTCCAGTAGGCAAAGGCGTTGGTCGCCAGCGCGAAGGCAAGCGCCAGCACCATGCCGCCGGTGCCACCGATCAGGTAGCCCACGCCCAGGAACAGCGCGGTCATCGCCGCGAGAAGCATTGCCGTGCGCATCATGTTCATGCGCCGCCCTTTCCCTTGCCGGATCTTGAACTGACCTCCATATAGGCGGGCAGGCCGCGAAGGAGAAGACAGTGACGGACGAGAACCAGAAAGCCGCCCGCCTGCGCGATGCCGCCGCCCGTGCCCTGGCCGAGGCCGAGGCGCGGCGCAAGGCGGCCAAGCCGCTCGACCTGGCCCCCGAACTGGGCGGGCGCGACGGACCCGAGCCGATCCGCTTCGGCGACTGGGAAAAGAAGGGCATCGCCTCGGATTTCTGATCCGCGCGACGCCCTCGGGGTTTGACCCCACGGTAATCAGTGCTTACATGCACGCCATGAACCAGACCTTGCCCCTCAAACGTGGTGACCTGCGCGACGCGCTGCTGGCCTATGCCCGCCGTGCCGCCGATGCGGGCGAGATCGCCACGATGAGCCTGCGCGCCGCGGCCCGCGACCTGGGCGTGTCGTCCGGGGCCGTCTACCGGCATTTCGACGATCGCGACCAGCTGCTCAAGGCCGTGGTCCAGCAGGGCTTCGACGAGATGCGGGCGCTTTTCGTGGCGATCCGCCCCGAGGCCGGCACCGCGCCCTCGGCCGTCGAGGCGGTCGCCCGCGCCTTCCGCATGGGCCGCGCCTTCGTCGATTTCGCCGAGGCGAACCCGACGCTCTGGCGGATGATGTTCGGCCGGATCGGCTGCCTCTGCCGCGAGGACAAGATGGGCAACCCCGACGCGATGCGCTACACCATCCTCGATTGCGTGCGCGAGAACTGCCTCGACATCCACCGCCGCGGCGGACTTCCCGGCCAGCCGGACATGGACGACATCCGCTTCATGTGGAGCGCGATCCACGGCGCGGCGGACCTGATGCAGTCAGGTGCCCGGCTCGATGTGGTCAGCCGGACGGAAGTCGCAGACCAGACCACGCTGCGCAGCCTGCGCGCGATGGGATGCCCCGAGCCGGTGCTGACCGAAGGCAGGGCGCTTCTGCGCTGAACGAAGGCGCTCACATTCCAACATCAAGATATTATCGCGAAAACGTGACAATTCTCTTTGTCGGACCCGGAAACGGGGCGCAAGCTGCACGCAATTGCGGTCTTTCCAGTGAGTCCCGACCATGTATCCCACAGTAACGAGTGCCGTAGTTCTAGCCGCCATCACCCTGGCCGGTCCCGCAACAGCCGACCACCTGATCCGGCTGGAAAGACCCCCCGACGTGGCAGCGCTGAAGACGGTGTATCTGGCCTGTGAACGGCGCGCGCAGACCACGCGGATCGACGAACGGGAGTACCAACTCTGCGCCACGATCTACGAAGAGCTTAAGCAGCACGGCTTTGCCGGCAGCTTCCGGGCACTGCATGCATGGTATGTCGCCGCGCGCAGGACCCTGCCCCCGCGGCAGCCATCCGACGATCGCCCGGTCACTCTCAGGACGCTGCTTGAGGTCTACCGGGTCAAGGCCTGAGGCGCGCCCCGGTCAACGCCGGATCACCGTGGTCACGCCGATCTCTGCCGTGCCGCTGACGGATACGCCCACACCGGCGCCGCCCGCCGCTGGCGGTTGGGGCGCGCAGCCGGCCAGCGCGAGCGCCGCCGCGATCAGACCCGCGCGGATCAATGCGCCGCCGCCCAGTTGGGGCCCCGGCCGGCATCGACCGTCAAGGGCACGTCCAGCCTGACCGCGGGCTCGGCCGCCGCTTCCATCACGGCGCGCACCCTGGCGATCGTCTCTTCGGCGGCGCCTTCCTCGACCTCGAACAGCAGTTCGTCATGGACCTGAAGCAGCATGCGGGCGGGCAGACCCTCGATAGCGCGCGGAACGCGGATCATGGCGCGGCGGATGATGTCGGCGGCGGTGCCCTGGATGGGCGCGTTGATCGCGGCCCGTTGGGCAAAGCCCGCGCGCGGCCCCTTGGCGCCGATCTCGGGCGTATGGATGCGCCGCCCGAACAGCGTCAGCACATGGCCGGTGTCCTTCGCGAAGGCCACGGTCTCGTCCATGTATTCCCGGATCCCGGGGAAACGCTCGAAATAGCGGTCGATGAAGTCCCTGGCCTGATCGCGCGGGATGCGCAGGTTGTTGGCAAGGCCAAAGGCGGAAATCCCGTAGATCACCCCGAAATTGATCGCCTTCGCCTGGCGCCGGACCATCGGGTCCATGCCCTCGATCGGCACGCCGAACATTTCCGATGCGGTCATCGCGTGAATGTCGAGCCCGTCCTGGAAGGCCTGCTTCAGGCTGTCGATCCCGGCGATATGGGCAAGGATGCGCAACTCGATCTGGCTGTAGTCGAGGCTGACCAGCACGTTGCCCTTTTCCGCGACAAAGGCCTCGCGGATGCGCCGCCCTTCTTCCGTCCGCACCGGGATGTTCTGGAGGTTCGGATCGGTCGAGGCCAGCCGCCCGGTCGTCGCGCCCGAAATGACGTAGGACGTGTGCACCCGCCCCGTTTCCGGGTGGATATGGCCCTGAAGCGCATCCGTGTAGGTCGATTTCAGCTTCGAGATCTGGCGCCAGTCCAGCACCCGCGCGGGCAGGTCGTGGCCCTGCGCGGCCAGTTCCTCCAGCACGTCGGCCCCGGTGCCATAGGCGCCGGTCTTGCCCTTCTTGCCGCCGGCCAGGCTCATCTCGTCGAACAGGATCTCGCCCAGCTGCTTGGGGGATCCTACGTTGAACTTGCGCCCGGCAAGCGACTGGATCTCGTCCTCGAGCTGGGCCATCTTCTGGGCAAAGGCGTTCGACATCCGGCTCAGATGGTCGCGGTCCACCTTGACGCCCGCCATCTCCATCCGGGCAAGCACGGGGACAAGCGGGCGCTCCAGCGTCTCGTAGACGGTCGCCACATGCTCGGCGCCCAGCTTCGGCGCGAACAGCATCCACAGCCTCAGCGTGATGTCGGCATCCTCCGCCGCATAGGCCGTCGCCTCTGCGATCGGCACCCGGTCGAATGTCACCTGCGCCTTGCCCGAACCCAGTATCGACTTGATCGGGATGGGCGTGTGGTTCAGGTAGCGTTCCGCCAGCGTGTCCATCCCGTGCCCGTGCAGCCCGGCATGCAGCGCGTAGCTCATCAGCATGGTGTCGGCGATGGGCGCGACATCGATCCCGACGCGGGCCAGGATCTTCATGTCGTATTTCATGTTCTGGCCGATCTTGAGGATGGCGTCATCCTCCAGCACCGGCTTCAGCATCGAAAGCGCCTCGTCCATCGCCATCTGGCCCGGCGCGCGCTCGGCCGCGCCCAGCAGGTCCCCCTCGCCGGTGACATGGCCAAGCGGGATGTAGCAGGCGCTGCCCGGCTCCACCGCCAGCGAGATGCCGACAAGTTCGGCCCGCATCTCGTCGAGCGAGGTGGTCTCGGTATCCACCGCAACATGGCCCCGCTCGCGGATCAGCGTGATCCAGGCGTCAAGTGCCGCGCGGTCCGACACGGTCTGATAGCCCTGCGCATCGAAGCCTGCCTTCAGCGCCGCGGGCTCGGGCGCGTCGCCTGCTGCGGCCGCCGCGGCGGCACTGCCCGGCTCGGGCATCTCGGGCGCCTCGACGCCCATCTTCTCGGCGATGCGCCGGGTCAGGGTGCGGAACTCCATCTGCGACAGGAACGCCATCAGCGCCTCGGCATCCGGCTCGCGCACGTCCAGATCGTCCAGCGGCTCCAGCCCCTCGACGCTGTCATCCAGCGTGACCAGCTGCCGCGACAGCCGGATCTGGTCGGCGAACTCGATCAGGGTCTGCCGCCGCTTGGGCTGCCTGATCTCCTCGGCGCGCGCCAGAAGCGTGTCGAGGTCGCCATATTCGTTGATCAGCTGCGCGGCGGTCTTGATGCCGATGCCGGGCGCGCCGGGGATGTTGTCCACGCTGTCGCCGGCCAGCGCCTGCACGTCGATCACCCGATCCGGCGGCACCCCGAACTTGGCTTCCACCTCCTCGGGGCCGAGGCGCGTGTTCTTCATCGCGTCGAACATCTCGACCCCGCCGCCCACCAGCTGCATCAGGTCCTTGTCCGACGAGATGATGGTGACCCGCCCGCCGCGTTCGCGGGCCTCGCGGGCATAGGTGGCGATGATGTCGTCCGCCTCGAAGCCCTCAAGCTCGATGCAGGCGATGTTGAAGGCGCGCGTCGCCTCGCGGGTCAGCGGGATCTGCGGGCGCAGATCCTCTGGCATCTCGTCGCGGTTCGCCTTGTACTTGTCGTACAGGTCGTTGCGGAAGGTGTGGCTGCCCTTGTCGAAGATCACCGCGACATGGGTGGGCGCGTCGGGGCCGCGATTGTCCTCGACCATCTTGAAGATCATGTTGCAGAAGCCGGACACCGCCCCGATGGGCAGGCCGTCCGATTTCCGCGTCAGCGGCGGCAGCGCGTGGAAGGCGCGAAAGATGAAGGCCGACCCGTCGATCAGGTGCAGGTGACAGCCCTTGCCGAATCCGCTCACGACCTGTCCGCCGGTCCGCCCTTCAGGACATAGCGCTTGTCGCAGTAGCCGCACTCGACATAGCCCTTGTCAGGGTCGACGGTCAGCCACACGCGGGGATGGCCCAGCGTGCCGCCGTCGCAGGCGACGGTGGATTTGGTGACGATCTCGACCTCGGGCGCGTCGGGGGTCATGGCAGTCCTCTCAGGGTTGTCAGGGCTTGGGGCCGCGCGGTTGCCGGCATCGGGCGCGCATGATAGCGATCCGGCCACCGGCGGCAAGGGTCGCGGGCCGCCAGGACGAGAGAGGACACGCCGATGCCCGCCAATGCCGTCGAACTGAGAAACCTGCGCAAGGTCTATCGCGGATCCGGCCGCAGCGCCCCCAAAGAGGCGCTGAAGGGCATCGACCTCGACATTCCCGAGGGGTCCATCTTCGGGCTGCTCGGCCCCAACGGCGCGGGCAAGTCCACCACCATCAACATCATGGCCGGCCTGGTGAACAAGACCTCGGGCACGGTGCGGATCTGGGGCTTCGACCAGGACGTGAACCCGCGCCAGTCGCGCGCCTCGATCGGGGTCGTCCCGCAGGAGCTGAACATCGACCCCTTCTTCACGCCCCGCGCCGCCCTCGAGGTGCAGGCCGGGCTTTACGGCGTGCCGAAATCCGAGCGCCGCACCGACGAGATCCTGGCCGCCGTGGGCCTGTCGGACAAGGCCGAGGCCTATGCCCGCACGCTGTCGGGCGGCATGCGCCGCCGCCTGCTGATCGCAAAGGCGCTGATGCACCGCCCCGCGGTCCTGGTCCTCGACGAGCCGACCGCCGGGGTGGATATCGAGTTGCGACAGATGCTCTGGCGCTACGTCCGAGAACTGAACGCTCAGGGCACCACGATCATCCTGACCACGCATTACCTGGAAGAAGCGCAGGAGATGTGCGACCGCATCGGCATCATCAACCACGGCGAGGTGGTCGCCTGCGACGACACCCGCAACCTGCTGGCGCGGCTCGACGGCAAGACCATGGTCATCACCCCCGAGGACCCCGTCGCCACGCCCCCCGCCATGCCCGAGGGGGTCAGGGTCGACATCCGCGCGGATGGCGCACTGGCCTTCAACTACCGGCGCAGCGTGACCCCGGCCGAGGCCGTGCTCGATGCGGTCCGCGCCGCAGGCATCCGCATCCGCGACGTCGCCATCGAAGAGGCGGACCTGGAGGACGTGTTCGTCAGCCTGACCAGCAACGCCGCCTGAGCCCGCTCAGACGTTGGGCAGGATCTTGCCCAGCACCTTGCCGCCAAGGACGTGCAGGTGGAAATGCGGCACGTCCTGGATGCCCGCCTCGCCCGAGTTGGAAATCAGCCGGTAGCCCATGCCGCCATCCGCGACCGCGGCGCCGGTCTGGCGGCACACTTCGCCCACGGCCCGGGTGAAATCGGCGATCTCGGCATCGCTCGCATGGGCCGCGAAGTGGTCGTAGTTCACATAGGCGCCCTTCGGGATCACCAGCACATGCACCGGCGCCTGGGGCGCGATATCCTCGAAGGCAAGGCTGTGCTCGGTCTCGAGCACGGTGCGGTTCGGGATCTCGCCGCGAAGGATCTTCGCGAAAATGTTCTGGTCGTCATAGTCGTACATGGGAACCCCCGTCTGGCTCAGATCAGGCCCTCGGCCCGGAACAGCTGTTTCAGATCCGCCACCGGGCGTGCGCCCAGGTGGCTTATCACCTCGGCCGCCGCGACGCATCCCATCCGGCCGCAGGTTTCCAGCCCGCGACCCGTGGCATAGCCATAAAGAAAACCTGCGGCGAACTGGTCGCCCGCGCCGGTCGCGTCCACCGGCGTGACCATCTCGACCGGGACTTCCACCCGCTCGCCCTCGCGCACCAGCACCACGCTTTCGCCCGAGCGGGTGCACACCACCAGCGGGCAATCCGCGGCGGCATGGATCAGCGCCTCTTCCAGCGTGTTCGCCTGGTAGAGCGACAGCCATTCGGACTGGTTGCCGATCACGAAATCCAGCTCTCCGCGCACCAGCGTCCGGAAATCCGCGCGGTGCCGGTCCACGCAGAAGGGGTCGGACAGCGCGATCCCCGCCTTGCCGCCACCCTTGCGGCAGGCGCGCGCGGCGGTCTGGAAGGCGGCCTTTCCCTTGTCCTTGTCGTAGAGATATCCCTCGAGAAACAGGATCTCGCTGTCGGCCACAGCGTCCTCGGGCACGTCCGCGCCGCTCACCTCGGACGAGATGCCCAGATAGGTGTTCATCGACCGCTCGCCATCCGGCGTCACGAAGATCATCGAGCGTGACGTTGGCAGGTCGTTCTGATCCGCAACCGGCGGGTTCAGGAAGCGCGTGCCGCCCTCTTCCAGCTCGGACGCATAGAAGCGGCCCAGCGCATCGTCGCGCACCCGCCCGATGAAGCCGGTTGCAAGGCCCAGGTTGCCCAGCCCCGCCAGCGTGTTCGCGACCGAACCGCCAGCGACCTGCACCCGGTCCTTCATCGCGCCATAAAGCGATTCCGCGCGCTGGCGTTCGACCAGCTGCATGATGCCCTTGCGGATGCCCATATGGTCGAGAAAGCTGTCATCGGCATGGGTCAGCACATCGACGATGGCGTTGCCGATGCCGACAACCTGAAAGCGTTTGGTCATGCAGTCTTGTCCTCGAACGGGCAGAGGTCGTTGATGATACAGGCCCCGCAGGCGGGCTTGCGCGCCTTGCAGACATAGCGCCCGTGCAGGATCAGCCAATGATGGGCGTGCTGCTGGAATTCGACCGGGATGTTGTCCTCGATCGCGCGCTCGACCGCGATCACGTCGCGGCCGGGCGCGATGCCGGTGCGGTTGCCCACGCGGAAGATATGGGTGTCGACCGCCTGCGCGGGGTAGTGGAACCACATGTTCAGCACCACGTTGGCGGTCTTGCGCCCCACCCCCGGCAGCGCCTGCAGCGCCGCGCGCGACGACGGCACCTGGCCGCCATATTCCTCGATCAGCTTCGCGCACAGCTTGATGACGTTCTTCGCCTTGTTGCGGTATAGCCCGATCGTCTTGATATGCTCGATCAGCCCTTCCTCGCCCAGCGCCAGCATCTTTTCCGGCGTGTCGGCGATCTGGAACAGCCTGCGCGTCGCCTTGTTCACACCCACATCGGTTGCCTGCGCCGACAGCGCCACCGCCACCAGCAGGGTAAACGCGTTCACATGCTCCAGCTCGCCCTTCGGCTCGGGCTCGGAGGCGTGAAAGCGGGTGAATATCTCGCGGATCGTCGCGTAGCGAAGCTGAGCGGCCATGCCGTTTCCCTTGGCACAGGGCGGCACACCGCGCAAGCGCCTGAAAAGACGAAGCCCCACCTTGCAGGGCGGGGCTTCGCGCATGCTTCCCGAAGGACGTCGAAAGGTCAGATGCAGACGACGTGCAGCGGCTCGAACCCGTTGAACCCGACCGAGGAATAGGTGGTCGTGTAGGCACCCGTGCACAGGATCCGTACCCGGTCGCCCGCGCGCAGCGCCACGGGCAGCATCACCGGACGCTTTTCGTACAACACGTCCGCGCTGTCGCACGAGGGGCCGGCCAGCACGCAGGGGCCCATCTCGCCGCCATCCGCGGTGGTGTCGAACTGGTAGCGGATCGCCTCGTCCATGGTTTCGGCCAGGCCCGAGAACTTGCCGATGTCCAGATACACCCAGCGCGCGATGTCGCTGGGCCGCTTGCGCGACACCAGCAGCACTTCGGCCGAGATGACGCCGGCATCGGCCACCAGGCCGCGGCCCGGCTCGGCCATGACGTACTCGACCTCGCCGAAATATTCGCGCACCAGGTCCATCACGCCGTGTCCATAGGCGACGGGCGCCTCGACTTCCTCGCCGTAGAAGGCCGGGAAACCGCCACCGATGTTCAGCACGGTCATGTCGAAGCCCTCGGCCCTCGCCTCTGCCCAGACGGACGCGGCTTCCGACAGCACCGGCTTCCACATGCCCGCGCGGCGGGTCTGCGAGCCGACATGGAAGCTGATCCCCACCGGGTTCAGCCCATGCGCACGGGCATAACGCATCAGGCCCAGGATCTCGGTCGCGGGCGCGCCGAACTTGCGGCTGAGCGGCCAGTCGGCCTCGGAATGCTCGACCAGCAGGCGGATATAGACCCGCGCGCCGGGCGCATGCAGCGCCAGCTTGTCCAGCTCCTCGGTCGCGTCGGCGGCGAACAGGTCGATGCCGCGCGCCCGCGCCCAGACGATGTCCGACGGCTTCTTCACGGTGTTGCCGAACGAGATGTCGTCGGCCCCCGCACCCGCATCGAGGCAGAGCGCGATCTCGCCGCGCGAGGCGGCATCGAACCGGCAGCCGGCGGCCACGAGGCGCCGGATCAGCTGCGGCTCGGGGTTCGCCTTGACGGCGTAGTGGATATGCGCGGGCGCAAGCCCGGCAGCCAGCGCGCGGTAGTTGTCCAGCGCACGATCGACGTCCAGGACCATCGTCGGACCGTCGAAATCATGCGTGTCCAGATACGCGGACAGCTTCTCGGAGATGCGGGATTCGGTAAACGCGCGGCGGTCGGTTACGACAGCGGCGCCTGCGACCATGGTCGCCGGTTCGGCAGCAATCATAGGGCTTCCCCATAATATCCCGGATTTTCAGGCCCGGACGGACGTTACAAGGACGCGGATGTCGCTGCGTAAACCAGCATGGGCCAGAGGCGCGTGCAATTTGCGTCTGTCCGCACACATGGGGCAGATGGGCCGCTACTACAAATGCATTTCTCACATGCCAGCCAAAACAAAAACGCTGTAGCTTTTTGCGCAACATCCGGGTGGCCGACAGACACGCCCCGCGCCTAGATTTGGCCCGAAGGAGCCCGCCATGACCCTGCATGACCCGTATCACTACACCCTGATCGCCCGCGCCATCACGGAGATCGACGCCGCCGCACCCGCGCAGATCTCGCTCGAATCGCTGGCCGAGCGGGTGGGCCTGAGCCCCGCCCATTTCCAGCGCCTGTTCAGCCAGTGGGTCGGGGTCAGCCCCAAGCGTTATCAGCAATACCTGGCGCTCGATCACGCAAGACGCCTGCTCGAGACGCGGGCAACCCTTCTCGACGCGGCGCATGACGCGGGCCTTTCCGGCACCGGACGCCTGCACGACCTGTTCCTGCGCTGGGAGGCGATGACCCCCGGCGAATATGCCCGCCGCGGCGCCGGGCTGGACATCCGCTGGGGCTGGGTCGCCAGCCCCTTCGGCCCCGCCCTGGTCATGGCGACGCCGCGCGGCATCTGCGGCATCGCCTTCGCGGCGGAAACCGGGCGGGCGGCCGCGATGGCCGACCTGCGCGCCCGCTGGCCCGAAGCGCGCTACATCGAGGACGCCGAAGCGATCGCAAGACTGGCCGAGCCCGTCTTCGCGATGCGCGGCGAGGCACAACTCCACCTGATCGGCGCCCCCTTCCAGATCAAGGTCTGGGAGGCGCTCCTGCGGATCCCCGAAGGCGCCGTCGCCCCCTATTCCGAGATCGCCCGCGCCATCGGCCACCCGACCGCGATGCGCGCCGTGGGCACCGCCGTGGGCCGCAACCCCATTGCCTATCTCATTCCCTGCCACCGCGCCCTGCGCAAATCCGGCGGGCTGGGGGGGTATCATTGGGGGCTGGGGGTAAAGCGGGCCATGCTTGCCCGCGAATCGGCGCGCGCGGATGCCGGTTGAAGTCCTGAAAGGATCGGTAAGAAACCGCCCAAAGTGACAATTGCGCGTGAAAGACTGCCCATTTCAATTGCGCTGGGCTTAGAAACCCGTTGGGATCAAGTAACGGCGAGGCACCGCTTCGCGCATTTGGAACACGAGGACGAAACATGCTTTCGGCTAAATCGATCACCCTCATCGCCGCATCGGGCCTGGCGCTCTCTGCCTGTACCGATCCGGACGGCACCGCGAACAACACCGGCAACTCGGCCCTGATCGGCGCTGGCCTTGGCGCCATCGCCGGCCAGATCGTCGGGGGCGACACCGAAGCCACCGTCATCGGCGCCGGCATCGGCGCCGCCCTGGGCGGCGGCGTGGGCGTCCTGCTCGAACGGCAGGAGCGCGCGCTGCAACAGGAACTGGCGGGCTCCGGCGCCCGGATCGTCAACACCGGCAGCCAGCTGATCGTCAGCCTGCCCGAGGCGATCACCTTCGCCGTGGACAGCACGGTCGTGCGCGACAGCCTGCGCGACGACCTGTTCGCCATCGCGCAGAACCTGCAACAGTACCCGAACAGCACCGTGCAGGTCATCGGCCACACCGACGACACCGGCTCGGCATCCTACAACCAGGACCTGTCCGAGCGTCGCGCGGCGGCCGTGCGCAGCATCCTGGTGCAGGGCGGCGTGTCGTCCTCGCGCATTCGCGCCTTCGGCATGGGCGAAAACCAGCCCATCGCGACGAACGCCACCGCCGAGGGGCGGCAGGCCAACCGCCGGGTCGAAATCGTCATCACGCCGACCCGCTGACGGCTGGCACGACGCAAGACCAGACGCCGCCCTTCGGGGCGGCGTTCCTGTATCCGAAGGGGCTTCTTGTTCTTTCCCGCGATGCGGTCATATGATCTGACCAATCGAGGGACCCCGAATGACCTTCCACAAGATTGAACCGGAGCGCATCGCCAGCGCGATCCGACGGCAGATCGAAAGCCTCATCCTGCGCGGCGTGCTGCGCCCCGGCGCGCGCCTGCCCGCCGAAAGGGACCTGGCGGCGCAGCTCTCCGTCTCCCGCCCGTCTTTGCGCGAGGCGCTGGCGGAACTGGAACAGGCCGGCCTGATCGTCACCCGCCCCGGTGCGGGCGCCTATGTGGCGGATGTCCTCGGCTCGGCCTTCGCACCGCCCCTTGTGCGGCTCTTCTCCACCCATTCCGAGGCGCTTTTCGACTACATCGCCTTCCGACGCGATCTCGAGGGGCTGGCGGCGGCCCGTGCCGCCCGTGAAGCCAGCGACACCGACCTGTCGATCATCACCGCGATCTTCCAGCGCATGGAAGCGGCCCATGCCCGCCGTGCCGCCCGCGAAGAGGCGGCGCTGGACGCGGATTTCCACATGGCCATCGTCGAGGCGTCGCACAACGTGGTCATGCTGCACATGATGCGCTCTATGTTCGAGATGCTGCGCGAAGGCGTGTTCTACAACCGCCAGACGATGTTCGCGATGCGCACCACCCGCAGCGAGCTTCTTCAGCAGCACCGGGCGATCCACGACGCCGTCACCGGGCGCGATCCGGCGGCGGCAAGGGCCGCGGTCGAGGCGCATATGGATTTCGTCGAAAGCGCCACGCGCGAGCAGATCCGCATTGCCCGGAACGAGGATACCGCCCAGCTGCGCTTCGCGCAGGAACAGGCCAAATAGAAAAGGCCCGCAACCTTTCGGTGCGGGCCTGTTTCGCGGTCTGTCAGGCAGGCGTCAGTGCAGCTTGCCCTTCACCTCGGCGATGGCCTTGTCGATCAGCGCGTCCGCCTGGGTCGCGTTCATCTTCTGGGCGATGACCTCGGCCGCGGCCTTGACGGCAACCGCCACGGCGCGGTCACGCACCTCGCGCACAGCAGCCTGCTCGGCCGAGGCGATCTGCTCGGTCGCGGCGTTCAGACGGCGCGCCATGGTCGCTTCCAGGTCGGCCTTTGCGGCGGCCAGCGCCGACTCGCCCTCGGACTTCGCGGCGGCCACGATCGAGGCCGCCTGGTCCGATACTTCTTCCTTGCGCTTCTCGAACTCCGCCAGCAGGGACTGGGCGTCCTCGCGCATGGTGCGCGCCTCGTCCAGTTCGTTGCGGATCTCTTCGGCGCGCGCGTCCAGCTTGGATGTGATCAGCTTCGGCACGCCGAAATACAGCAGCACGCCGACGAAGATCAGGAAGCCCAGCAGCACCACGAAGTCGGTATTGTCGAGCGAGAAGAACGGGCCGGTGGCCATGGGCAGGAACAGGTTCATCGGCTCAGCCTTTCATCGCGTTGGCGACAGCGGACTTCACCGCCGCATCATCGGCCAGATCCGGCATCAGCGCCGCGACGATGGCGGCCCCGGTCTCGCCGGCGACTTCCTCGACGCTGCGGGTGGCCGACTCGCGGATTTCGGCGATGCGCTTCTCGGACTCGGCCGCACGGGCCGCGATCTCGGCGTCGGCCTTGGCGATGGCCGCGTCCAGTTCCTTCTGGATCGCCGCACGGGTTTCCCCGGCGATGCGCTGCGCCTCGGCACGGGCATCGGCCAGCGCCTGGTGATAGGCGGCCTCGGCCTCCTTCGCCTTCTGGCTCAGCGCCGCGGCCTGGTCGAGGTCGTTCTGAAGAACGCTCGCACGATCCTCGATCACCCCGCCGATCCGTGGCATGGCCACGCGCGAGACGATGAAGTAGATCGCCGCAAGCGTGACCACCAGCCAGAAGATCTGGTTGGGGAAGGTCGAGAAATCGAGCTGCGGCATGCCCGCCGCTTCGGTTGGCTCAGCCATGTTCTCTCTCCGCAGTTGCCCCGCGGGCCGGGTGGCCCGCGGCTACCGATGGAGGACGGGCACCCCAGGCACCCGCCCCGAGATCGCCGTCGATCAGACGGCGAACATCAGCAGCAGGGCGACCAGGAACGAGAAGATGCCGAGCGCTTCGGCAAAGGCGATGCCGATGAACAGCGTCGCGGTCTGCTCGCCGGCGGCGGCCGGGTTGCGCAGCGCGCCGGACAGGAAGTTGCCGGCCACGTGGCCCACACCGATGCCCGCGCCGCCCATGCCGATGCAGGCCAGGCCCGCGCCGATGAACTGACCCATTTCAGCGATATTGCCTTCCATTTTGGATGCTCCTTCTGATGGAATGACGTGGATTGGTTAGTGAGACGGATGCAGGGCGTCGTTCAGGTAGACGCAGGTCAGGATCGTGAACACATAGGCCTGGATGCAGGCCACCAGCAGTTCCAGACCATAGATCGCCGCGATGGCCGCCACCGGCAGCACCGCGCCGACGCCCAGCGCACCGGCAAAGCCCGCGAACACCTTCAGAACGGCGTGACCGGCCATCAGGTTGCCCGCAAGTCGGATCGAATGGCTGACAGGCCGCACGAAATACGAGATCACCTCGATCACCGCCAGCACCGGACGCAACGGCAGCGGCGCGCTCGACACCCAGAACAGGCCGAGGAAGTGCGTGCCGTGCTTGATGAAGCCGATCGCCGTCACGGTGAAGAACACCGCCAGCGCCAGCACCGCCGTCACCGCGATATGCGACGTCGTCGAGAACGACATCGGCAGCAGCGCCAGCAGGTTGGCGAACAGGATGAACATGAACAGGGTCAGGATGTAGGGGAAATACTTCAGCCCCTCCTTGCCGGCCACGTCCTCGACCATCTTGCGGGTGAAGCCATAGGTCAGCTCGGCCATGCTCTGCCCGCGCGTCGGCACCAGCGCGCGACCGCGCGCGGCATAGACCAGCAGCAGCGCCACCGCGGCCACGGTGATCGCCATCCACAGCGTCACGTTGGTCAGCGTGTACCAGGCCACCGGCCCATCGCCAAACAGCGGCTTGACCACGAACTGGTCCATCGGGTGGATGTTGAAGCCGCTGCCGCCTTCCGCCGGTTCTGCCATCGCCTACTCCGTTTCTTCCCCGGGGCGTTTGCGCCCCCGCTTCACTTCTTCCGCCGAGCGCATCATCGTGCGGATCCCGGCGGCAAATCCCAGCACGGCGAAGATCATCAGGAACAGCGGCAGCGTGCCGAACAGCACGTCTAGGCCGTAGCCGATGAGGCAGCCCAGCGCCATGCCGACAACCAGTTCCAGAACCATGCGCCAGGCCAGCGAACTGGCCTCGTACTTGTTCTGTCGGGATGGCTTCGGTTCGCGTGCAAGCTTCGCTGCGGCGATCCGTTCCTCCAGCTTTCGAAGCTGGTCCCGGTGTGGTTTGTCGGCCATTGTCCAAGCCTTTTCGCCGACCGGGGCAGCACATGCCACCCCGGCGAACTTGGCGCGGACACTAGGGGGGGCGAACGCGCAAGTCAAGCAACGCCGTTGCGACGCAACAATCCGGCAAGCAACTGATATTGAACGGATTTGCCAGGGTGCGACCGGCGGGCGCAGGACGAATTTCACAGCCCCTCACGGCCTCGTCGCACCCCGCGCCTCATTCAACCGAACGGTTGACGATTCATCCGGACCCGGGCAAGCGTTCCGCATGAGCGATGCCGATGCCCGCCTCGACGCCAGTTTCGCCGCCCTCGCCGATCCCACAAGGCGGGCGATCGTGAACCGCCTTCTGGCCGGCGACTGCACGGTTGGCGACCTGGCCGGGCCGTTCGAGATGAGCCTTGCGGCTGTGTCCAAGCACCTCGCCATCCTGACCCGCGCGGGGTTGATCAGCCAGCACCGCGAGGGCCGGGTCAAGTGGTGCCGGCTGGAGATCGACGCCCTGCGCCCCGCCGCCGTCTGGATGGAGGCCTTCGGCAGTTTCGACCCCGACGACCTCGACGCGATCGAGGCGCTGCTCCTCCCCCTGGAGGAGGAGCAGGAGCAGGACTGAGCCTCACTCCCCCGCGACGCTGCCCTCGCGCCGCCCGTCGGCCGCGCCCAGCATCCCCTCGGGGCCGATGGTGACGACATGCAGCCCCGAGTTCAGGTTCGATATCCGCACCTCGTGCCCCATCGCCTCCAGCTCCGCCGCCATCTCGGCAGCGCCCGTCCCTTCCTCAAGATCCGTGGGGCCGTTCAGGTTCGTCACATGCCCCATGTCTATGGCGGCCTGCGGATCGAGCCCCCAGTCGATCACGCCGATCAGGGACAGCGCGACATAGGGAATGATCCGCGCGCCCCCGGGCGATCCGGTCAGCATCACCGGCGCCCCGTCCCGCAGCACCACCGTCGGCGCCATGGACGAGCGCGGCCGCTTGCCCGGCTCCACCCGGTTCGCCACCGGCTTGCCATCGACCATCGGCACGAAGGAGAAATCCGTCAGCTCGTTGTTCAGAAGGAACCCGCCGGTCATCACCCGGCTGCCGAAGCCGGTCTCGATGGTGGTGGTCATCGACACCATGTCGCCATGACGGTCCACGATCACGAAATGGGTGGTGCCGGGCCGCTCGGCCTGGGTGTCGGGGGCAAGCAGCATCCCCTCCCTGAAGGGCGGCGTGCCGGGCGCCGCCGTCTCCATCGCCTGGTCGGTCTCGATCAGCGCCGCCCGGCTGTCCAGGTAAAGCGGATCGATCAGCCCCTCGGTCGGCATCCGCACGAAATCGCTGTCCGCCATGTAAAGCCCGCGATCCGCGTAAGCCAGGCGCGACGCCTCGATGAACAGGTGATAGCCGCCCACGGTCGGCGCGTCGCCCATCTCGAAATTCTCGAGCATCCCCAGGATCTGCCCCACGGTCAGCCCGCCCGAACTGGGCGGCCCCATGCCGCAGACGTCATGTGCGCGGTATTCCACGCAGACCGGCGCCCGCTCCACCACCTCGTAGGCGGCCATGTCCTCCAGCGTCAGCATCCCCGGATTGGCCGCGCCGCGCACGGCGGCCACGATGTCGCCTGCAATCGCCCCCTCGTAGAAGGGCGCCGAACCATGCGCCGCGATCAGCCGCAGGGTGCGCGCGAATGCCGGGTTCTTCAGCACCGTGCCCGCAGGCTTCGGCGCGCCGGTTTCGGTGAAGAAATAGCCGCGCGCTTCCGCGAAATCGGCAAGACCCCGCTCCTGCGCGTCGGCGATCGAGGACGCCATGCGCAGCGAGATCTGAAAGCCTTGCTCGGCCTGCCGGATGGCAGGCTCCACCAGATCGGCCCAGGGCGTGCGGCCGTGCTTCGCGTGCAGGGTTTCCAGCAGCTTCAGCGTGCCCGGAACACCGACCGACCGGCCGCCGATCACCGCCTCCCAGAAGCCCATCGGCGTGCCGTCTTCCTTCAGGAAGTAATCCGGGCCAGCCGCCATCGGCGCCTTTTCCCGCCCGTCGAAACTGGTCAGCCTGCCCTCGGACGCGTCCCAGTAAAGCGCAAACGCCCCGCCGCCGATGCCCGAGCTTTGCGGCTCCACCAGGTTCAGCATGAACTGCACGGCGATGGCTGCATCCGCAGCCGATCCTCCGGCCGCCAGCACATCGCGCCCGACCTCGACGGCCAGCGGATGCGCTGCCGCAACCAGGTAGTCCCGCGCGGCAATGCTGTCGTTCGCGACCACCGAAAAGGTCTGCTCGGGCTGGGCGGGCACCGCCTGCGCAAGCGCCCCGCCCGCCGCGCCGAGCCATGCCGCCGCAACGGCGAGGGTGGAAAACCGTTTCATGCCAATCTCCTTCCGATCCCGGCGAAAAGACTAGCAGCGCCGGCGGCACGATGCACCCGCGCAATGCATGGCGCGCGGCTCAGGCCTCGACCAGCGCCTCGGCCCTTGCCAGGTCGACCGACACGAGCTGGCTCACCCCCTGCTCGACCATGGTCACGCCGAAAAGGCGGTCCATCCGGCTCATGGTGACCGCGTGGTGCGTGATGATCAGGAACCGCGTCTCGGTGCGCTTGATCATCTCGTCCAGCAGGTCGCAGAAGCGGGTGACGTTCGCATCGTCAAGCGGCGCGTCCACCTCGTCCAGCACGCAGATCGGGGCGGGGTTCGCAAGGAACACGGCAAAGATCAGCGACAGCGCGGTCAGCGTCTGCTCGCCCCCCGACAGCAGCGACAGGGTGGACAGCTTCTTGCCCGGCGGCTGGCACATGATCTCCAGCCCCGCCTCCAGCGGATCGTCGCTTTCGACCAGCACCAGGTTCGCGTCGCCGCCGCCGAACAGCGTGCGGAACAGGGTCGCGAAATTCGCGTTCACCTCGTCGAATGCCGCCAGCAGACGCTGCCGCCCCTCGCGGTTCAGGTTGGCGATGCCGTGGCGCAGCTTGCCGACCGCCTCTTCCAGGTCCGCCTTTTCGGCCGCAAGGGTGTCGAACTCGGTCTGCACCTCGCGCGCGTCTTCCTCTGCACGCAGGTTGACCGCGCCCAGCGCCTCGCGCTGGCGGCGCAGGCGCTGCACCTCGATCTCGGTCGCCTCGGCCTCGGGCATGTCCGCCGCATCGGTGCCCAGCGCGTCCAGAAGAGCCTCGGGCGTCTGCTCGCGTTCCTCCATGATGCGGTCGGCCGCGGCCTCCGCGCGTTCCGCCGCAGCCTCGGCCAGTCCCTCGGCCCGCGCCCGCACCTCCCGCGCCTCGGACGCCGCGCGCTCGGCCGCGCGCTCTGCGGCCTCGGCCGCGCGCAGCGCCGTCTCCCCCTCGGCCAGCGCATCGGCGGCCTTGCGGCAGCGCTCCTCGGCCTGGAGCACCAGTTCCACCAGCCGCGCGCGTTCCTCGAGGATCGCATCCGGCACCGCCGCCGCTTCCTCCAGCCGGTCGCGCCCGTCGGCGATGCGCTCTTCCAGCTCGGCAATCCGCGCCTCGGCGGTGGCCAGACGGTGCTTCCAGCCGCTGATCTCCTTGGCGATCTCCTGCGCCCGGCGGGTGCGCTGGTCGGCCTCGCGCTTCAGGTCGTCCATCCTCGCGCGCCGCGCCATCATCTCGCCGCGCGCCGCCTCCACCGCCGCCCGCGCCGCATCCAGCGCCGCCCGCGCCTCTTCCAGGTCGCCCAGCTCCGCCATCGCCGCGTCGGCCGTGGCGATCTCGTCCTCGGCCGCCGCCAGCTCCTCCTCGCGCCGGACCTTGCCCATGCGCACCGTCTCCAGCCGGCCCGTCAGCGTCGTCTCGGCGCTTTCCGCGCGCCCCGCCTCGCGCAGCGCGGCGGATGCCGCATCCTCCGCCGCCTT
Organism: Halovulum dunhuangense; assembly: GCF_013093415.1. Classification (NCBI taxonomy): domain Bacteria; kingdom Pseudomonadati; phylum Pseudomonadota; class Alphaproteobacteria; order Rhodobacterales; family Paracoccaceae; genus Halovulum; species Halovulum dunhuangense. The sequence continues at coordinate 777,261 of NZ_JABFBC010000001.1, read as the reverse complement.
GCGCGCCCGCCGGGCCGCCGCCTCCGCCGCCTGGGCCAGTTCCAGCGCACCCCGCGCCGCGTCATGTTCTGCCCGCGCCGCGTCCTGCCGCGCCCCCGCCTCGGCCGCCGCCTCCTCCAGCGCCGCCAGCCGGTTCAGCTGCTGAAGCCGCAGCGCCGCGGCACTCGGCGTATCCTCGGCGGCCGACACGAAGCCGTCCCAGCGCCACAGATCGCCCTCGCGGCTGACCAGCCGCTGCCCGGGCGCCAGCCGCGCCTGCAACCGCGCCCCGTCCGCGCGCTCCACCAGCCCCACATGCGCCAGCCGCCGCGCCAGCACCCCGGGCGCGGAAACATGAGCCGACAGCGCCGCCGCCCCCTCCGGCAGGCCTGCCGCGACCATGCCCGCATCGAGCGCCCGCCAACCCGAGCCCGCCGCGTCGCCGTCCAGCTCCGGCGCCTTCAGATCGTCGCCCAGCGCCGCCCCCAGCGCCGCCTCGTAGCCCGGCGCCGCCCGCACCCGGTCCAGGATCTGCGGCCCCTCGCCGCTTTCCCGCTCGATCAGCCGCCGCAGCGCCGCCAGCTCCGCCCCCAGCGCCGAGGCCTCGCCCTCCGCCTCGGCCCGCAGACCCCGCGCCGCCGCCTCTGCCGCCTGCGCCTCGGCGCGCGCGGCCTCCGCCTCGCCCAGCGCGCCTTCGGTCCGCTCGGCTTCCTCGCGCGCATCCTCCAGCGCGTCATCCGCCGCCGCGCGCCGCGCCGCCGCCTCGGCCTGCTCCTCGGCCAGCCGCTCCTCGGCGGCCACCGCCTCGGCCAACTCGCGCGCCGCCCGCCCGGCCTGCGCGCGCGCATCCGCCAGCCGCCGCTCTGCCGACTGGTGCCGCGCCGACAGCCGCGCCGTGTCCTCGGTCATCCGGTCCAGCGCCGCTTCCTCGGATTTCAGCCGCTCGCCCGCCTCGCGCGCCGCATCCCGCGCCTCTTCCAGCCGCGCTTCCTGCCCTTCGGAGGCGGTGGCGATGGCCTTGCCCTCCCAGTCCAGCTCGGCGATCCGCTCGCCCGCGTCGCGGTTCAGCCCGCGCTCGCGCTCGGCATCGCGGGTCAGCTGCTCGATCCGGGCGGTCAGGCTGCGCACTTCCTCGCGCGCCCGCGCCTCCCGCTCGTCCAGCGCGTCGCGGGCGATCAGCTGGCGCTGCAATATCGCGCCCGACACCGCCTCTTCCTCGCGCAGCGGCGGCATCGCCTCGGCCGCCGCCTCCCGCGCACGCGCCGCCCGTGCCGCCTCCCCCTGGGCCGCGGCCGCGATCTTCACCGCCTCGGTCAGCGCAGCACTCGCACTCAGCCGCTCGGCCTCGGCCTCCTGCCAGCGCAGGAACAGAAGCAGCCCCTCCGCCTGCCGCAGCGCCGTGCCGATCTCGCGGTAGCGCGCCGCCTGCCGGGCCTGCCGCTCAAGTTGCGCCAGCTGGTTGCGCAGCGCCTCCAGCACGTCGTCCACCCGCTCTAGGTTGCTTTCGGTCGCCCGCAGCTTCAGCTCCGCCTCGTGGCGGCGCTGGTACAGCCCGGAAATCCCGGCCGCCTCCTCCAGGATGCGCCGCCGGGCCTTGGGCTTGGCGTTGATCAGCTCGGAAATCTGCCCCTGCCGCACCAGCGCCGGGCTGTGCGCACCCGTCGAGGCATCGGCGAACAGCATCTGGATGTCGCGCGCCCGCGCCTCCTTGCCGTTGGCCTTGTAGGCGGATCCGGCGTCACGGGTGATCCGGCGCACGATCTCCAGGTTGTCGGCATCGTTGAACCCCGCCGGCGCCAGCCGCTGCGAATTGTCCAGGTGCAGCGTGACCTCGGCATAGTTGCGCGCGGGCCGGGTCGCGGCGCCGGCAAAGATCACGTCCTCCATCCCGCCGCCACGCATGGCCGAGGGGCGGTTCTCGCCCATCACCCAGCGCAGCGCCTCCAGCAGGTTCGACTTGCCGCAGCCGTTGGGTCCGACCACGCCGGTCAGCCCGGGCGCGATCACAAGCTCCGTGGGATCCACGAAGCTCTTGAAACCAAGCAACCGCAATCTGGTGAACTGCATCGCGCGAAAAGCCCTGCCCCTGGGATCCGTCGGGAATGGCCGATTCCGGCTCTTCCACCCACGTTCCCGCAGTCACAGCCCCGGAGTCAAGGCAAATGCCCCTGCATATGGTGGGACGACCCCGGTTATCCACAAGATACCCGCCGGACTCGACAGCCGGGCCCCGCCCTCCATATGTCAGGCAGGCAAAAGAACCACGAGGAGAGCATGGCAGACAGCTACCGACTGGTCGGGATTTCAGGCGCGCTTCGCCGCGAGTCGACCAACACCAAACTCCTGCACGAGGCGATCCGCGCGTTCGGCCCCTGCGATTTCACCCAGGGCGACATCCGCATGCCGCTCTTCGACGAGGATCTGGAAATCGCCCAAGGCGTCGCCCCGGAGGCCCACGCGCTGGCCGACCGGATCGTCGCGGCGGACGCGCTGGTGATCTGCACCCCGGAATACAACCGCAACCCGCCCGGCGTGCTGAAGAACGCGCTCGACTGGCTGAGCCGCACGAAAAAGGCGCCGCTGACCGGAAAGCCGCTGGCGATCCTTTCGGCGGCCGACGGCTTCGGCGGCGGCATGCGCTCGCAATTCGCGCTGCGCCACATGCTCACCCCCTTCAACCCGCGCATCCTGCAAGGGCCGGAAGTGGTGCTGCCCGACAGCCGCAACGCCTTCGACGACCAGGGAAGGCTGACGAACAAGCTGGCGCTGGCCAACGTCGAAAAGCTGATGGCCGCCCTCAAGGCCGAGATCGACCTCCTGCGCCTCAGGCCCTGAGCCCACGGCTCAGGTGATGGGCGACGGTGAAGCTTTCGGGCAGGTCCACCGCCTCGCCCGTCACCATCCGCGCCACCAGCGCACCTGCATGATGGGCGATGCCGAAGCCGATCTTGAAGGCGCCGTTCGCGGAATAGACCCCGGCCAGGCCGGGGATCTCGCCCAGCATCGGATCGCGCCGCCGCGCCTTGGGGCGCAGGCCCGCCCAGCGCTCGACCACCTCGGCGCCCTCCAGCGCGGGGCACAGCGCCCTCGCCCGCACGAGCACATCGTCGAGCAACCCGTCCGTGGCCCGTGCCTCGTCCCAGCGGTTCTCGGATGTGGAGCCGACCGCCACCAGCCCGTTCCCGTGCGGCACGACGTAAAGCCCGTCGTGATAAAGCATCGGCGCATCCGGCGGCACATCCGCCCTTAGCAGCGCCGCCTGGCCCTTGACGCCCTGCCCCGCGACCTGGCCCAGCGCCGGCGCCATCAGGCCGAACCCCGGCACCCCGGCGGCGATCACGATGCGCCCCGCGATCACGGGCCCCATGTCCGTCTCGACCCGACCGCCCGCGACCGCCCGGACCGCACACCCCGACCGGATCCGGCCACCCCGCGCCTCGACCGCCGCCGCCAGCGCCCGCACGGCGGCGCGCGGAAAGATCCGCGCCGACAGCGTCTCGTGCACCGCACCGCAGGCGGCACCCGCCAGCCAGCCCGGGTCCGCATCGTCGCGCAACCGCCACTCGGCGGCGCCCCCCCAATGCACCGCCGCCCCGCGCGCCCGGTCCGCGGCCCGTTCGCGGGCCTCCGCATCGCTCAGCGGCATCAGCCGCCCCGTCCGCGCATAGCCCGGATCCACGCCCGAGATCGCCGCCACCTCGGCCCAATGTGTCCCGGCCGACAGAAGCGCGTCCAGCTGGAACTGCTTCTTCGGGTTCCACTGCTCCGGCACATGCGGGCTGAGCGCGCCCACGATCCCGCCGGACGCCCCGGCGCCTGGCGTCTCCGCCTCCAGCACCGCGACGGACAGGCCGCGCTTCAGCGCCGCCCAGGCCACCGACAGGCCGAAGATGCCCGCGCCGACCACCAGCAGGTCCGGGGCGAAGCCCCGCTCTGGCCCGCGCGCAGCGCGGCCGGATGGGTTTGCGATTGTCAACGTCCCGCGCCTTCCGTATGCCGCATCCCGCAGGGGATGCGCCGGGGGTAAAGCATGGATGAGGGCCAGCCGCCAAGCCTCGAATGGCCAGACGGAAAGCTGCCGTTTGCCATACGCTTTCTTGACACCTATTTCTCGCATCGCGACGGCGCCGAAGAGACGAGATACGTCTTCCTTCGCGGCAACGACCTGCCCGCCCGCGCCCGCCCCGGCTTCCACATCGCCGAGCTCGGTTTCGGCACCGGCCTCAACCTTCTCGTGACACTCCAGGCGCTTCTCGCCGCCGGCATACCTGGCCCGATCCGCTACACCAGCTTCGAGGCCTACCCCATGGCCGCCCCCGACATGGCCCGCGCGCTGTCGAACTGGCCCGACCTTGCGGTACGCGCTGCCCCCCTCGTGGCTGCGCGGGAACGGGGGGAAACCCACATCCCCCTGGGACCATTGGATTTTCACCTTGTACTGGGTGATGCCCGCCGCACCCTGCCCGGCTGGGACGGGCGGGCCGACGCCTGGTTCCTCGACGGCTTCGCCCCCGCCCGCAACCCCGAGATGTGGGAGCCCGCACTGCTGGCGGAAGTCGCCCGCCACACCGCGCCGGGCGGCACCTTCGCCACCTACACGGCCGCCGGCCATGTCCGCCGCGCGCTGGCCGACGCAGGCTTCGCCGTCACCCGCGAGCAGGGCTTCGGCGGGAAACGCCACATGAGCCGCGGCAGGCTCGCATGACCGCACAGAACCCCCGGGCAGCGATCGGGCTTATGCTGTTCACCACCTTCATCTTCGCGGCCCAGGACGGCATCTCGCGCCATCTTGCAAGCGAATACAACGTCTTGACCGTGGTGATGATCCGCTACTGGTTCTTCGCGGCCTTCGTCATCGCCCGCTCCGCGGCCCTGCCCGGCGGCGTCGCGCGCGTCGCGCGCACGCGCCAGCCGCTGCTCCAGATCGGGCGCGGCGTGCTGCTCGCGGCCGAGATCTGCGTGATGGTCGTGGGCTTCACCCTGCTGGGGCTGGTGGAAAGCCACGCCGTCTTCATCGCGCATCCGCTGATCGTGGCGGCCCTGTCCGGCCCGGTGCTCGGCGAAAGGGTCGGCTGGCGGCGCTGGGTCGCCATCGGAGTGGGCTTCGTGGGCGTCCTCATCATCCTGCGCCCGGGCTTCCGCGTCTTCGCGCCCGAGGCGCTGGTGCCGCTGCTGGCGGCGGCGATGTTCGCGCTTTACGCGCTGCTCACGCGCCATGCCGCCCGCAGCGACAGCGCCGAGACCAGCTTTTTCTGGACCGGCGTGGCGGGCGCCGTCGCGATCAGCCTTGTCGGTCCGTTCTTCTGGGAACCGATGCGCACCGCCGCCGACTGGGCCTGGATGGCCACGCTCTGCGTGACCGGGGCACTGGGGCACTTCACCATGATCAAGGCCTATGACCTGGCCGAGGCCAGCATCGTGCAGCCCTTTGCCTATTTCCAGCTGGCCTTCGGGGCGGCGATCGGCATCACCGTCTTCGGCGAGGTGCTGGAATGGCCCGTCGCCCTGGGTGCCGCGATCATCCTGGGCGCGGGGCTTTTCACGCTGTGGCGGGCGCATGTGGTCGCCCGCCGCAGCGCAAGGCGCGTCTAGCCCCGCGGGGCGAGCATCTGCGACAGGCCGATCTGCCGCGCCTCGCCGGTCAGGCGCGCGCGATAGACATGCATGCTTTCGAGCACGCGCATGACGTAGTTCTGGGTCTCGGAAAAGGGGATCCGCTCGATCCAGTCGATCGGGTCGGCCCCGGGCAGGCGCGGGTCACCCAGCTCGGCCAACCACTGGTCCACCCGCCCCGGCCCGGCATTGTAGGCCGCCGCCGCCAGCAGGTACGAGCCGTTGTAGCGGCCCAGCATCTCGGCCAGGTATTGCGTCCCGAGGCGCGCATTGTAGCCCGGATCCGCGGTCAGCCGGCCAAGGCTGTATTCCAGCCCCAGGTCCCCCGCCACCTTCTGCGCGGTGCGCGGCATCAGCTGCATCAACCCGCGCGCGCCCACGGGCGACACGGCCAGCGGGTTCAGTTCGCTTTCCTGCCGGGCCACGGCCAGCGCGAATTCGGGCGCGACGGACGTGCGCGGCAACTCGATCACCGGGTAATAGGCATCGGGGTAGACATCGCCCCCCCGCACGATGCGCTTTGCGATCCGCAGCGCGCCGGTGGTCTGACCGATATCCAGAGAGAAGCGCGCCAGTGCCGCGCTGTCCGCCTCGGATAGCGACTCCTGTGCGTGCAGGATGAAGCGCAGCGCCGTGTTGGTGTCGCCGGCGGCGTTCAGCAGCACCGCGGCGCGCACCACGCTGGATCCGGCAAAGGACCGCGAGCGCCAGTCGGGCAGCGTGCCCCGCGCGGTGATCGAGCGATCCGGCTGAAGGCCCAGCCGCTCTGCCGCCAATTGGCCGTAGAACGTCGTCTGGTGCTGCGCGCCGACCGCATAGGCCGCCCGCGCGGCATCCGGGCTGCCCGCAGCCTCGTGTGCGCGGCCCAGCCAGTAGCCCGCGCGCCCCAGCGAGATCGGGGTTTCGACCGCCGCCTGAAGCCGCTGGAAGTGCTGCGCCGCGCGGGCCGGATCGCTTAGCCGCGTGAGGGCCACGAAGCCCGCCACGAATTCCAGGTCGGCATAGTTCGAGCCGCCCGACAGGAAATGCTGCGCGGCAAGGATGTAGGCATCCGTCGCCCGCCCCTCGCGCATGGCACGGCGCGCCAGGGTCCGGCGGCTGAAGGCCCAGGCCTCGGGCCGGCCCAGCGACGCGGCCGAGACGGAGCGCTCGCGCATCAGCGCCTCGGCATCGGCCCAGCGCCCCTTTTCGATGCGCCACCGCATCCGGTCATGGGCAAGTCCGGGATCGCCGGCAAGCGACGCGGGCACGGCGGCGATGGCCCCGTCCACCCCCGGCGCCTGGGCCTGAAGCGCGATGCGGGCCCGCGCCAGCGCGGCCTGCGCGCCGCCGACCAGCGGCAGCATTTCCTCGGCCAGCGCGGTCTTGCCGTCCCAGAGCAGCCGCTCCAGCCGGGCGGCGTGGTGCGGTGCAAGTTCGGCCGCCACCGTGTTCATGTAGAGCGCGCGGTCGGCGGCGCTCATGTCCAGTTCGCGCCAGGCGCGGGCCCGGATCTCGGCCGCCCCGGCCCCGCCGGTGGCCGCCGCATGCAGAAGCGCGCCGCGCCCGGTCTGGGCTGCGCCCTGCGCGAAAAAGGCGCGCACCTGGTCCGGCGACAGATCGACCGGCATCGACTCTTCGGCACGGCGGCGGACAAGGTCCATCCCCGGCCAGTAGGCTCTGCTTGAGAGAAAGCGCACATAGTCGCCCCAGGGCGCACCACCCGCCCGCAGGCGGTGCCATTCGACGATCTCGGGCGCGATCGGGTCGCCAGCCTGCGCGGCAAGCCCGCCAGCGCGTGAGAAGTCGCCGGAACTGGCAGCGTCGAGCGCCGCTGACAGCCGCTCGGGCTGGAACGCCGCGACCGGCGCCGCGGCCAGAAGGGGTATGCATATGGCAAGAAAGCCGCGCCGGAGCGCGGAACGTGGATCTGACATGGCCTGCTCTCGTCTCGGACCGATCTGGAGATGGTCTTTTTGTTTGGCGACGAGCCTAGCAGGATTCGCGGCCCCGGTCTGCCCCGGTCAACCCGCCGGCGTCTTGCCGCCCGTTCAATTCGTCGCTAGTGTCTGCGCGGTTTCGCGGGTCGCCCTGCGCCCGGCCGAAACGGATCACTTACCGCCCCCCGCGCGATGCGGGATCTCAGGAGACCAGCCAAGATGTTCAAGGGATCGATCCCCGCCCTCATTACCCCTTTCCGTAACGGCGAAGTGGATGTGAAGGCGCTGAAAGAGCTGGTGGACTGGCATGTGGAGGAAGGCAGCCACGGCATCGTCGCGGTCGGCACCACCGCCGAAAGCCCTACCCTGACCCATGAGGAGCACGAGGGCTGCATCGAGATCATCGTGAACCAGGCCCGCGGCCGGATCCCGGTGATCGCCGGTGCCGGGTCCAACAACACCGCCGAGTCGATCCGCTTCATCCAGCATGCGGAACGCGTCGGCGCGGACGCGGCGCTGGTGGTGACGCCCTATTACAACAAGCCGAACCAGCGCGGGCTGAAGCTCCATTACACCACGCTGCACGATGCGTGCAGCCTGCCGATCATCATATACAACATCCCCGGCCGGTCGGTGATCGACATGACGCCCCAGACCATGGGCGAGCTGGCGAAGCTGCCGCGCATCGTGGGCGTCAAGGACGCGACCGGCGACATCACCCGCGTGTCGGACACGCGGATCACCTGCGGCAAGGATTTCATCCAGCTTTCGGGCGAGGATGCCTCGGCGCTGGGGTTCAACGCGCATGGCGGGGTTGGCTGCATCTCGGTCATCGCCAACATCGCGCCGCGCCTGTCGGCCGAGTTCCAGGAGGCGATGCTGGCGGGCGACTACCGCCGCGCGCTGGACTACCAGGACCGCCTGATGCCGCTGCACCGCGCCGCCTTTGCCGAACCGAACCCCTGCCCGGCCAAGTATGCGCTCAGCCTGCTGGGCAAGTGCGCGAACGAACTGCGCTCGCCGCTGGTGCCGATCGCGCCCGAGACCGAGGCGCAGATGCAGGCCGCCATGCGCCATGCCGGCCTGATCTGACCCTGACGCGCGGCCTGCCTCAGGCGGGCCGCGTCTCGGGTTCCAGTTCGATCCCTGTCAGCTCCTGCCCGGCGATGGTCTGCTCGAAGGCCTTGAGCCGCTTGTAGATCGACATCAGCTCGACGATCGTGGACCAGTTGTGCACGAGGAACTGGAAGCTGTCCTCGACCCGGCTGAAGGCACGGATGATCTGCTGCATGACGCCAAGGGTGAAGCCGGCCGCGATCACCGTGGGGCCAAGCGCGATATAGGGCACCATGACCCCCGCCTGGAGATAGCCGAAGCGGGCGATGTCGAAATAGAGATAGTTGAGGTAGAGCCGGAAGTAGTTCTTCCGGACGTTGGCATAAAGCTCCTGCACGGTCGGGGGCGCCGCGCGGTCGGGCGCATCCTCGCCCAGGACCAGCTCCTTGCGGTAGGCGGCCTCGACCCGCTGGTTGCGGAACTCCAGGCCCGGCAGCCGGATGCCGGCCAGTGCCAGGATCGTGGTGCCGGTGGCCGCCCAGATGAAGGCGGTGAAGACCAGCGCCTGCGGCACCGCGCCGATGATGGGCAACTCGCCCACGAAGGACGACAGCCCCCACAGGATCGGGGTAAAGGCGATCAGCGTCATGATGCTGTCGATGAAGCGGGTGCCGAGCGTCTCCATGATGCGGGCGAAGCGCATCGTGTCCTCCTGCACCCGCTGGGAGGCGCCTTCGATCGTGCGGATGCGCGGCCACATCGCCATGTAGCGGTCGTTCATCGCGGTGCGCCATCGGAACACATAATGGCTGACGAAGAAGTTGTTCAGCACCGCCACGAAGATGAACACCATGGCGATCTTGAGGAAAGTGAACAGCGTTCCGTAGTAGTCGGCCGCGGAAAGCTCGCTGTCGCCGGCCAGAGCCACCTGGATCAGGTCGTAGAACTCGCCGAACCATTCGTTGATCATCACGTCGAGCTGCACCTGGAACCAGGTCACGAAGATGATCAGCGCCGAACCGGCCACCGACCAACGGCCCCATCGGTGGGGCACGGCGATCATCCAGAAGGCGACGAAGGCGACATAGGCCGCGATCATGTACTGCCACAACCAGAAGGTCTGCGCCGCGTCCGTGGCGGCGGCATGGGCGGCGGCGGCGGACTCGTTGCCGCCATCCACCAGCGTGCCGGGATAGCCATAGCCCGCAAGTCCGCCCAGCGACAGCGCCTCGCCCCAGCCGCTGGCGCTGGCAAACCACAGGACCACGCACAGGATAGCCCAGCCGAGTGCGGAACCGAAGAACCGCCCGGGCCGCGGAAAGAAGGATTCGAACACGTCCGCCTGCTCCCTTCGATGGATGCGCCGCCGATCTAAGCGCGAAGCCCGGCCCGTTGCCAAGGGCGCCGGTGCCCCGCGCTCTCACAATCGCGCGCGGAGGGCGGCCACTGGACAGTGGCACGGCGCTCACTTATGTCCGGGCCTATGGCGAAAAAACCTCCCAGCAACGTGCGCACGGTCGCGGAAAACCGAAAGGCGCGCTACAATTACGCGATCGAGAGCGATCTCGAATGCGGCATCGTGCTGGAAGGATCCGAGGTCAAATCCCTGCGCCAGGGCCATGCGCAGATCACCGAAAGCTATGCCGAGGTGAAGGATGGCGAGCTGTGGCTGGTGAACGCCCACATCGAGTCCTATGACAAGGCCAAGACCTTCGGCCACGAGGAACGCCGCCGCCGGAAGCTGCTGGCCTCCAGGCGCGAGATCGCGAAGCTCTGGCAGGGAACCGCGCGCGAAGGCATGACGCTGGTGCCGCTCGCGCTCTATTTCAACGCGCGCGGGATCGCCAAGGTGAAGATCGGCGTCGCCAAGGGCAAGAAGCTGGCCGACAAGCGCGAGACGGAAAAGCAGCGCGACTGGAACCGGCAGAAGCAGCGCCTGCTGCGCGACCACGGGTAGGACATGGCCCGCAAGCGCCGCACGACGGGCAATCCCACGATCATGGACGTGGCGCGCGCCGCCGGGGTCAGCGCGATCACGGTCAGCCGCGCGCTGCGCACGCCGGAACGGGTTTCGACGGATGCGCGGGCGCGGGTCAACGCCGCGATCCGCAACCTGGGCTATACCCCGGACCCGGCGGCACAGGCGCTGGCGTCGCAACGCTCGGACATCATCGGGGTGCTGGTGCCTTCGGTCACAAACTCGGTGTTTCTCGACACGATGCGCGGCGTCTACGAAGTGGCCGAGACATCTGATTTCCGGGTCCAGATCGCCAACACCCGCTATTCCCAGGCCGAGGAGGAGCGCCTTGTACGGCTGTTCCTGCACCAGCGGCCCGCGGCGCTGATCGTGACCGGCATCGACCAGAGCGCCACAACGGCAAAGCTGTTGCGCGCGGCGCCCTGCCCGATCGTGCAGATCACCGAGATGGGGCCCGCGCCCTTCGACATGATGGTGGGCTTTTCCCATTCCGAGGCCGCCCGCGCCGCCGCCCGCCACCTGGTCGATGCCGGCTACAGGCGGATCGGCTTTCTTGGCGCGCGGCGCGATGCGCGGTCCACCCGCAGGCTGTCGGGCTTTCGCGCAGGGCTTGAGGCGGACGGGCTGTTCAACGCGGCACGCGTGCTGTTCGCCGAGCAGCCGTCTTCGGTGCCGCTGGGGGCGGCGCAGTTCACCGAGCTTCTGTCGCGCGACCCGCAGGCGGATGCGGTGCTGTGCAACAACGACGACCTGGCGCTGGGCGTGCTGTTCGAGTGCCAGCGCCGCGGCATCGAGGTGCCGCAGGCCTTCGGGATCTGCGGGTTCAACGACATCGCGGCGATGGCGGTGGCACATCCGTCGATCACCTCGGTCCGCACCCCGCGGCGAGAGATCGGGCGGCAGGCGATGACAATGATCCTGGCCCGCCTGGCGGACGAGGATCCGGGACCGATGGTCCGCGATCTGGGATTCACGCTGATCCAGCGTGACAGCACGAGGAGAAGACCAACATGAGCGGCGCACTCGACGGGATACTGGTGATTGCCCTGGAACAGGCGGTGGCGGCCCCCTACTGCACGGCCGAACTGGCCGCGGCCGGGGCGCGGGTCATCAAGATCGAACGGGCAGAGGGCGATTTCGCCCGCGGCTACGACCGGGCGGCAAAGGGCGACTCGTCCTATTTCGTCTGGCTGAACCAGGGCAAGGAATCGATCGCGCTCGACATCAAGCAGGAGGGCGATCTGGCACTTCTGAACCGGATGCTCGACCGCGCGGACGTGTTCGTGCAGAACCTCGCCCCCGGTGCCGCCGACCGGGCCGGCCTGTCGCCCGAGGCGCTTCAGGCGCGCAATCCGGGGCTGACCTGCGTCTCGATCTCGGGCTATGGCAGCGGGCCGGGGGTGGACGGGCTGAAGGCCTATGACCTGCTGGTGCAGGCGGAAAGCGGGCTTTCGGCGATCACCGGCGGGCCGCAGGAAATGGGGCGCGTGGGCGTCTCGATCTGCGATATCGGCGCCGGGATGACGGCCCATGCCCAGGTGCTTGAGGCGCTGATCGCGCGCGGGCGCACGGGCAAGGGCCGCACGATCGAGGTGACGCTGTTCGACGTGGCGGCGAACTGGATGGCGGTGCCGCTGATCCATACCGAATACGGGTCCGGCGCACCGACCCGGCAGGGGCTGCGGCACCCCTCCATCGCGCCCTACGGCGCCTACCAGTCATCCGACGGGGCGCTGACGCTGATCTCGATCCAGAACGAACGGGAATGGCTGCGCCTGACCCAGGAGGCGCTGGACTTGCCCGAACTGGCCAGCGATCCCCGCTTCAAGGGCAACGCCGCGCGGGTCGAAAACCGCGACGCGCTGGAGGCGGCGCTGTCGGCGCGCATCGGACAGATCAAGGCCGAGGAGTTGCGCGCCCGGCTGGCGGCGGCCTCGATCGCCTATGGCGCGGTCAACACCCCCGAGGACGTGACGCGCCACCCGGCGCTGCGGCGGCGCGATCTGACCACCTCGGGCGGCGCGGTGGTGTCAGGCCCCGCACGCGCCGTGCGCGGCGTCGAGGGCACCCGCCCCGGCCCCGCCCCGGCGATCGACGCGCAGGGGGCGGCCATCCGCAAGGAGTTCGCGGCATGAGCACGCTGGACGAGGCGCATCTGAAATCCTGGATCGGCCGCAGCGAAACGACGCGCGACCTGATCACCGCACGGCCCGCGCGGCTGATGCAGGCGACGCTCGACCTGCCCGTGACACTTGAGACGGGCGGCGCGCTGCCGCCGCTGTGGCACTGGATCTATTTCCCGACCGAGGCGCCGACCGCCGCGCTGGGCGAGGATGGCCACCCGGAAAAGGGCGGCTTCCTGCCCCCCGTGCCGCTGCCGCGCCGGATGTGGGCCGGCGGGCGTTTCCGCTTCCAGCGCCCGCTTCGTCTGGGAGAGGTGGCCGAGCGGCGCTCGACCATCGAAAGCGTCGCGGTCAAGCAGGGCGGGTCGGGGCAGTTGTGCTTCGTGACGGTCCGTCACCAGGTCAGCGGCGACGGCACCCCCGCCTTCGAGGAGGAGCACGACATCGTCTACCGCGAGGCGCCCGCGCCCGGCGCGCCCGCGCCAAAGGCGCCGCCGCTGCCCGGGATCGCGCCGCAGGTCAGCCGCACGATCACGCCGTCCATGCCGCTGTTGTTCCGCTACTCGGCGCTCACCTTCAACGGGCACCGGATCCATTACGACCTGGACTATTGCCGCGATGTCGAGGGCTATCCGGGCTGCATCGTGCATGGTCCGCTGATCGCCACGCTGCTGATGGGATTGGCGAGCGAGATGGCCGGCCCGCGTGGCGTCACCGCCTTTTCGTTCCGGGCGACGGCGCCGCTGTTCCACGATGCCCCCTTCCATATCCACGGGGCGGAAACGGCCGATGGGCTGATGATCTGGGCAGAACGGCCCGATGGCGGGCAGGCGATGCGGGCCGAGGCGGTGACGGGCTGATCCGCGCTCAGCGCGACTGGCCCGCGACCGGCACCGACTTGAAGCTTTCGCGCAGGGCGTTCGACCATGCCTCCGACATGGCAAGGAAGTCGGGATCGTTCGCCTCGACCCGGGTCAACTCCTCGATACGGCAGGCATCCGCGCGGGTGATCGCCAGATCGAGCGGCATGCCCACCGACAGGTTCGAGCGCAGGGTCGAATCCATCGAAAGCAGCACCGCCTTGCGCGCATCGGCCAGCGAGGTGTCGGGCCGCACCACCCGGTCGAGGATCGGCTTGCCGTATTTGTGCTCGCCGATCTGGAGATAGGGCGTGTCTTCCGTCGCCTCGATGAAATTGCCCTCCGGGTAGATCAGGAACAGCCGTTGCGCGCCACCGCGCCGCTGGCCGCCCACGATCATCGAGGCGGTGGCGGCCTGGGCCACGCGATTCACCCTGGCGCCGATCTCGGCGGTGACCCGCGACAGCATCTCGCCCACGATCTCGGCCACGCGCAGCATGGTCGGCGCCTGGAGGATGGAGGTGTCGGGCGTCGCATCGGGATCCTCGATCGCCTCGCGCAGCTTTGCCAGCACGGTCTGCGTGACCGACAGCGAGCCGGCCGTCTGGATCACGATGACCCGCTCGCCCGGTTCCTCGAAGGTATAGAGCTTGCGATAGGTGGAGATGTTGTCCACCCCGGCATTGGTTCTCGTGTCGCTCAGAAATACCATGCCTTCGTCCAGCAGAAGGCCCACGCAATAGGTCATCCGGTCCCTCGATCCCGCGGCCCCTTACTGCTGGGACGCCGCGACGCTGACGGCAATATCCATCGTTTCGGTGCCGCCGCCAAGCGAGATGCCACGGATCGGCGCGGCGTCAAGCGCGTCAAGCCCCGAGCCCACGCGGATGTAGCGGTCGTCCGGGCAACAGCGGTTGGCGGGATCGAAGCCGACCCAGCCCAGATCCTCGACCCAAAGCTCGGCCCAGGCGTGGCTGGCCTCGTGCGCGCTTCCGTCGGCATCGGCGAACAGGTAGCCATGTACATAGCGCGCGGGCGTTTCGCGCATCCGTGCGAGGGCGATCAGCACCTGCGCATGGTCCTGGCAGACGCCGTGGCCCAGTTCCAGCACCTCGGAGGCGGTCATCCCCTGGTCGGTGGCCCCCGGGGTATAGATGACGCTTTCGGCCACAAGGCCCGCCATGTCATGCGCATGTTGCAGCGCCGTCGCGGGCGCGCCAAGCCGGTCCGAGAGCGCCGTCAGCGCCACGCCGGGCGCGGTCATCCGCGTGCGGCGCAGATACACCCGCGGCGAGACGATCTCGCGGTGCCCGCGCAGTACGCCCACGGTGTCGGTGGTGTCGACCTCTCCGGTGACTTCGATCAGCATTTCCGACACCGGACCGTCAAGCGTCATGGTCCTCACCAGATCCCCCGCCCCGTCGGTGAAGCCCGAGCCGAAGAGCGCGCCATCGACGCGGACCTCCCAGGACAGCGGCTTCTGGCCGGCATGGGCCGAGGGCGTCAGCCGATGGCTCTGGATCACCCGCGCGCGGGGCGGATCGAAGCGGTAGGTCGTCTCGTGCCGAACGCTGATCCGCATGTCACACCTTTCCGAACAGGTAGCTGTCGGCGATCGCCCCGCTGAGCGCCGCGTTAGACGCGATGAAGCGGGACAGGAAATCGTGCAGCCCTTCCTCGATGATGTCGGAGATCTGCGCCTCGGCCAGCTCTTCCAGCAGCGCAGCGGCGGCGCTGGTGGCAGCCGAGCGCTGGCCATGGAGCTGCGCCAGCGCCGTCAGATGCGACTCGGTCGCGTTCACGCAATGAACCAGCGAACGCGGGCAGCTGCGGTTCAGGATCAGGAAATGCGCGATGGTGCGCGGCGCGTAGTCGCCGCCATAAGCCCAGTGATAGGCCCGATGCGCCGAAAGCGCGCGCAGCAGCGTCGTCCACTGGTAGTTGTCCACGCCGCCGCCCACCATGTCGATCGTGGGCAGAAGGACGTAGTACTTCACGTCCAGAAGCCGCGCCGTGTTGTCGGCCCGCTCGACAGCGTAGCCCAGGTTGAAGAAGCGGAAGCCCTCGTTCTCGAGCTGGGTGTTCACGAAAGCGCCCCGCACCAGCCCGGCGGCGCGCTTGGTCCAGTCGCAGATCTGCGGAAGGCTCAGCTCGGATCTTGGCGTGCGCTCAAGCTCTCCGAACTGGAGATAGGCCTGGTTCAGCGCCTCCCACACCTCGGTGGTCAGGGCTGTGCGCACCGCACGGGCGTTGTTGCGGGCGGCGGTCAGGCTGCTGCGGATCGAGGACGGGTTCGCCGGGTCGAAGACGAGGAAGCTGACCACGTTGCGTTCGGCCGGTTCCCCGTAGCGGGCGGCGAAATCGGCGCTGCCGCCAGACGCCGCCAGGATCGAGCCCCACTCGCTGGCATGTCCGCCCTCCGCGCTCGGGATCAGCTGCATCCGGTAGCCCATTTCCAGCAGGCGGGCAGTTGTGTCGGCCCGCTCCATGTGGCGGGCGGTCCAGTAAAGGTTCTCGGCGGTCCGGCTCAACATCGCGTCACTCCGCCATCACCCAGGTGTCCTTGACCCCGCCGCCCTGCGACGAGTTCACCACCAGCGACCCCTCGCGCAGGGCCACGCGGGTCAGGCCGCCGGGGGTCAGGTGCACCGTTTCACCCACAAGGCAGTAGGGGCGCAGGTCCACATGCCGCGGCGCAAGGCCGCTATCCACGAAGGTTGGCGTCGTGGACAGCGCCAGCGTCGGCTGGGCGATGAATTCGCCGGGATTGTTCCTGATGCGGCAGGCATAGGCCTCGATCTCGTCGCGGGTCGCGGCGGGGCCGACCAGCATCCCGTAACCGCCAGAGCCATGCACCTCCTTGACCACCAGTTCGCCGAGGTGGTCAAGCACATAGGCCAGCGCGTCGGGTTCTGCGCAGCGCCATGTCGGCACGTTGTGCAGGATCGGCTCCTCTCCCAGGTAGAAGCGGATCATGTCGGGGACATAGGTGTAGATGGCCTTGTCATCTGCCACACCCGCGCCGGGGGCCGAACAGATCTGCACGCCACCCGAACGATAGACGTTCATCAGCCCCGGCACTCCCAGCAGGCTGTCGGGGCGAAAGCACAGAGGATCGAGGAAGGCATCGTCGATCCGGCGGTAGATCACGTCGACCCGCCGCGGCCCCGCGGTCGTGCGCATGAAGACGGAGTTGCCCTCGACGAACAGGTCCTGCCCCTCGACCAGTTCCGCGCCCATCTGGTCTGCAAGGAAGGAGTGTTCGTAATAGGCCGAGTTGAAGCTGCCGGGGGTCAGAACGGCGATCACCGGCTCGCCGTCGCAACCGGGGGGCGCGACAGAGGCCAGCGTGCGGCGAAGCGCGCCCGGATAGTCGTCCACCGGCGCGATGCGGTTCTGGCGGAACAGTTCGGGGAACAGCCGCATCATGATCTCGCGGTTTTCCAGCATGTAGCTGACACCCGAAGGCGTGCGGCAGTTGTCTTCGAGGACGAAGAACTCGTCAGGGCCGGTGCGCACCAGGTCCACGCCGACGACGTGGGAATAGACGTTGCGCGCGGGCGATATGCCGGCGACCGCGGGCTCGTAGGCGTCGTTGCGCAGCACCAGGTCGGCGGGGATGCGGCCCGCGCGCAGGATCTCGCGCCGGTGGTAGACGTCCCACAGGAACGCGTTCAGCGCCCGCGCCCGCTGCTTCACCCCGCGCTCAAGCCGCGCCCATTCGCGCGCGTTGAAGATGCGGGGCACCATGTCGAAGGGGATCAGCCGCTCGGACGCGCTTTCGTCGCCATAGACGGCAAAGGTGATGCCGATGCGGCGGAAGATGGTCTCTGCCTCCAGCCGCTTGCGGGCGATTTCCTCGGGGGTCTGCGCCTCGAGCCATTTGGCAAGCGCGGCATAGGGCGCGCGCGGCGCCCCGTTCTCGAACATCTCGTTGAAGAATCTGTCGTCCACGCATCACCCCAGCCTTTGCATCGGACGTTTCCAAATGCCGAAGAGAAGTGCAAGGACTGGACGGGGCGACATCCCAAGTCACGCAGGACTGCCCACAAAACGGGCATTTCCGCAAGAATTCAGGGCAGCGGTTCAGCTCAGGCGGACGCCAAGGCCGTCCAGCACCTGCCAGTATTCAGGCCAGGTCTTTCCGGTGCAGGCGGGGTCGAGGATGGTGATGCCCTCGATCCTGAGCCCGGCCAGCGCGAAACTCATGGCGATGCGGTGGTCGGAATAGGTCTCGATCCGGGCGGGCAGGCGCTGGCCGGCCAGCGTCGGGTCGGAATGAACCAGCAGGTCGTCGCCCTGTTCCTCGGCCAGGCCCGGACGGATGCGGTTCAGTTCCGTGGCCAGCGCGCGGATGCGGTCGCATTCCTTCACGCGCAGGTTGGCGATGCCGGTGAAGCGCACCGGATTTTCGTTGAACGCGGCGAGCACGGCGATGGTGGGGATCGCGTCCTGCATCTGGCTGCCCTCGATCTCGGCGGGCAGATGCGGGAAACTGGCGATCACCGCGGCGGCGGCGGCGTCGGGCTGGGTAAAGGCAGAGGCCGGGGTGCCGAGGTCGATCGCCCCCCCGGTCAGCGCGGCCGCGGCCCAGAGATAGGTCGCGGCCGAGGCATCCGGTTCCACCGCAAATTCCGCCGCGCGGTAGCCGGTGGGCGCCACGCGCCAGGCCTGCGCCCCGGTCTGTTCGACATCGGCCCCGAAGCGACGCATCGCGGCCAGGGTCAGGTCCACATAGCCGCGGGCGCCGATTTCGGGCCCGGTCAGCGCCACTTCCACCGGGCCATCGGCGCAGGCGGCGGCCATCAGCAAGGCCGAGACATACTGGCTGGACAGGCCGCCATCGATCTCAACCCGGCCGGCGCCGAAGCGGCCGGCACCGGTGACGGTCACGGGCGGGCAGCCGTCGGTATCGGTCGCCGTGATCCCCACGCTGCGAAGCGCCGCGACCAGCGGGCCGATGGGGCGCTTGCGCATGTGTGCATCGCCATCGACGACCACCTTCCCCTCGCACAATGTCACGGCGGCGGTCAGGAAGCGCATCGCGGTGCCGGCATTGCCAAGCATCAGCGGCTCGGACGGCGCGGTGAGGCGGCCCAGCGACTTGACCACGAAGGTGGTGGCGTCCGGCTCGGTCACGTCCACGCCCATCTGGCGCAGCGCACGCGCCATCAGCGTGGTGTCGAGGCTTTTCAGCGCCCCGGTGATGTGGCTCGTGCCCTCGGCCAGGGCAGCGAGCAGAAGGGCGCGGTTGGTGATCGACTTCGATCCCGGCGGCGCGGCATTGCCGCGGATCGGCCCGTCAACAGGGGTGATGGTCACGGCGCCGCGCGCCAGGATATCGCTCAGATCCGTCATGGCTGCCCCTTCCGATAGCGGGGCCTTATCTCGCAGCAATTGGCTTGCGGGCCAAGGGCCAATCTGCGCCCGAACGGTCGCTCAGTGCACGCTGACCGGATGCTTCTCGTGCATCCGCGCCACGACAAAGGCCTTCTGGCGGTCGTCGATCAACGCCAGCATGTGCCCTTCGGTGTCCGAGATGGTGTAGATCTCGTCCATGCCCCTGGTCTGGTCCTTGATCTCGGGCGGCAGCGCGTCGCGTTCCACCTTGCGGACATAGACGATCTGGCTTTCTTCGCCCGGCTTGAAGAACGGATGATTTCCCATTTCCTTCATCCCTTTCTGATCCTGATGGTCTGCACCACGGTTTCGGGCTGCTGACGTTGCAGATCGATATGGAGTAGCCCGTTCTCCAGAAGCGCGCCCGACACCTCGACGCCGTCGGCCAGCACGAAGCTGCGCTGGAACTGGCGGGCGGCGATGCCCCGGTGAAGGAAGACGCGCCCCTCGGTGTCATCTTCCTGCCGGCCGCGGATCACGAGTTGAGCGTTCTCAAGCGTAATCGAAAGATCCTGTTCCCGAAAGCCCGCCACGGCCAGCGTGATGCGGTAGGCGCCTTCGCCCCGGCTTTCGATATTGTAGGGCGGATAGCCCTCGTTCCCGCTCTTGGCGGTCCGCTCCATCAGTCGTTCGAGCTGCTCGAAGCCCAGAAGATAGGGATGGGCGGCGAAATTTGCCTTGGTCATTCCTCGTGCCCTTCGATCAAGCGACATGCGTGCCGCGGCCCCTGCGTCAGGCAGCCTTGGCACTTGAAAACATGGGGCCCGCGCGGGCATAAGACAAGGGTCGCGCAACCCCGGAAAGCCACCATGACTGATGCCAAGATGATGGAACGGGTCGAGGTGTTGCACGCCCGGCTGGAGGTGCTGAAGCTCGAGCACCGCGATCTCGACGAGGCGATCCGCGCCATGGGAGAGCGGACCAGCATCGACATGCTGGCCCTGTCCCGGTTGAAGAAGCGCAAGCTGGCGCTGAAGGATCAGATCGCCCGGATCGAGGACGAGCTTACCCCCGACATCATCGCCTGACCGGCGCCTGACCCGAGGAAAATCCACGCATGAGCAAACCGCTGATCGGCATTGTCATGGGCAGCCAGTCCGACTGGCCCACGATGGAAGAGGCCGCCAAGATCCTCGACGCGCTGGGCGTCGCCTACGAGACGCGGATCGTTTCGGCCCACCGGACGCCGGACCGGCTGTTCGACTATGCCGAGACGGCGGCGCCGCGGGGCTTGCGCGCGATCATCGCGGGCGCGGGGGGGGCTGCGCATCTGCCGGGCATGCTGGCCGCCAAGACGCGGGTGCCGGTGCTGGGCGTGCCGGTGCAGTCGAAGGCGCTGTCGGGGCTCGATTCGCTTCTGTCCATCGTGCAGATGCCCAAGGGCATTCCGGTCGGCACGCTGGCCATCGGACCGGCGGGCGCGGCCAATGCGGCGCTTTTCGCGGTGGCGATGCTGGCCACCACCGACAACGCGCTGGCCGGGCGACTGGACGCCTGGCGCGCAGCGCAGAGCGATGCGGTGGCCGAGGAGCCGAAGCGTGACTGACCCAGCCCCCCTGCCGCCCGGCAGCACCATCGGCATTCTCGGTGGCGGCCAGCTGGGCCGCATGCTGGCGCTGGCCGCGGCGCGGCTTGGGCTGAAGGTGGTGGTGTTCGACCCCGACCCGAACGCCCCCGCGGCGCAGGTCTGTGCGGGTCACGAATGCGCCGGCTACGACGATATTGCCGCACTCGAGCGGTTCGCAGGCGTGGTGGATGTCGTCACCTACGAATTCGAGAACATTCCCACGGACGCGCTCGACGCGGTCGAGGCGCATGTCCCGATCCGTCCTGACCGGCGCGCGCTGGCCACCAGCCAGGACCGGCTGTCGGAAAAGACCTTCCTCGAGGGGATCGGCCTGCGCGTCGCCCCCTTCGCCCCCGTCGAGACGGCCGCCGAACTGGCCGGGGCGGTGGCACGGATAGGCACCCCGTCGATCCTCAAGACCCGGCGCTTCGGCTATGACGGCAAGGGGCAGGTCCGGCTGCGCAGCCCCGGGGACGCGGCCGCCGCCTGGGCGGAACTGAACGAGGAGCCCTGCGTGCTGGAGGGTTTCGTCCGCTTCGAGCGCGAGATCTCGGTGATCGGCGCGCGCGGAGTGTCCGGGCAGATCGCCTGTTTCGATCCGGGCGAGAACGTCCATCGCGACGGCATCCTGCACACGACCACCGTGCCCGCCAGCATCCCCCATGGATTGGCCACCGACGCCGTATTGCTGGCGGGGCGGATCCTGAACGCGCTCGATTATGTCGGCGTGATCGGGGTGGAACTGTTCGTCACCGCCGAGGGGCTTCTGGTCAACGAATTTGCGCCTCGCGTCCACAATTCCGGGCACTGGACGCAGGATGCCTGCGCGATCGACCAGTTCGAGCAGCATGTCCGCGCCGTCGCGGGCTGGCCGCTGGGCGACGGGCAGCGTCATTCGGATGCGGTGATGACGAACCTGATCGGCGCCGATGCCCATGACTGGCTGGAGGCGGGGCGCGCAGGCGGCCTGCATCTTTACGGCAAGGCCGAAGCGCGGCCGGGCCGAAAGATGGGCCATGTGAACCGGATCTCTCCGCGCCGCTGAAACGGAAAGCTGGCGCGCCGGCTGTGGCGCGCCTGTTCCGATCAGGCCTTGTAGCCCTGCCGGGCTGCATTGGCCTCGGCGTCGGCTTTCTTGGTATAGCCCTCGGACGACCGGCCCACCTGCTGGCCGTTCTGCGCGAACCGACGCCAGCGGTAATGCCCGGCCTTGTCGGTATAGAATTCCCACTTGTCGGTCGGCACATGGCCACGGTTCATGTTCGCCTCGCAATCCGACTTCTTCTTGTAGCCCTCGGACGAGGATCCGACGATCTTTCCATTGGTGGCGAGGCGGCGCCAGCGATACTCGCCCTTCTTGTCCTGATAGACTTCGAACTTGTCGTTTTCGCTCATGACGTCCCTGCCCTTCCCTGTTGGCACCGGCCGTTTGACTGCCGGACAGGGGGAGTTTGCGGAAACTTTTCTTGCGACGCAAGCCTCAGGCTTGACGCCTTCGGCCCAGGATGGCCAGCGCCACACCGCCCAGCGTCAGGACACAGGCGGGACCAAAGGCGGGGGGCGGCGCTTCGCCAAGGAACAGAAGCCCGCCCGCCAGCACGATCAGCGGCACGGCGAGTTGCGATACGGCGGCGACCCCGGCATCGAGCAGCGGCAGGGCCGCGTACCAGATCGCATAGCCAAGCCCCGAGGCGATGGCCCCCGAGGCAAGCGCCAGCGCAAGCCCGGCAGGGGGCACCCCCTCGCCCAGGGCAAGCGGCGCAAGCAGGATCAGGCCGACGGGAACCGTCCGCAGGAAGTTCCCCGCGGTGGTCAGAAGCGGTGCGCCATTTGCGTTGCCGCGCAGCGAATAGACGCCCCAGGACATGGCCGCCACGACCATCAGCGCCGCCCCCAGCGGATCGGGGCGCTGCGCCTGCGGCAGGAACAGGATACAGAGCCCCACCAGCCCCAGCCCAGAGCCGGTCCACCCCAGCCAGCCGGGGCGCTGGCCACGCAGGACCGCGCCGCCGAACATTGTCATCTGCACGACGCCGAACAGAAGCAGCGCGCCCGTCGCAACGTCGAGCGACACATAAGCGAAGGAAAAGGCCACGGCATAGAGCGCCAGCGCCCCGGCAGAGCGCCAGCTTCCCGCCTGAAGGACGGCGCGCGGACCGGCCCGTGAACCGGCCAGCAGCGCAAGCGTGGCCGCGCCCGAGATCAGCCGGATGCCGGTGAACAGCGCGGGATCCATCCCCTGCCCGGCCAGCGCGCCCCGGTTCAGGACCGAGTTGGAGGCAAAGGCCACAAGGGCCACGACGGTCAGGATCACGAGGCGCATGCGTGAGTGATGCGCCCATCGCCCGACGGGCGCAAGGGCCGCGCTTGCAGGCGACGGGTGGCCATGCAAGATCGGGCGAATGATCCGTTTCAAGTCCCCCCGCCTGGCCGTCCGCGCCCTCATCCTCGAGGAAGGGCGGCTACTTCTGGTGAACGCCTATCCGGGCGAGCAGAGCGATCTCTGGTGCGCGCCGGGCGGAGGTGTAGAGCCGGGGACCAGCCTGCCCGAGAACCTTGCACGCGAGGTGCGCGAGGAAACCGGCCTCGGCATCGCGGTGGGCGGCCTTGCACTGGTCAACGAGTTTCACGACCCCCGGTCGGGCTTTCACCAGGTGGACCTGTTCTTTCGCGCCCGGATCGTCTCGGGGCGGATCGACCCGGCCTGGCGCGATCCCGAGAACGTGGTGACCCGTCGCCGCTTCTTTTCACCGGCCGAAATGGCGGCGCTGCGCTTCAAGCCGGACAGCCTGGCCACCGTAGCCTTCGGCCCCGAGGGGCCGGCCCATTACGACCCCATGGAGCCGATCGTAGGCTGACGCGTTAAGCCTGGCTTCATCGAAAGCGGCGAACATCTCCGGAGGGGCGTTTGTCGGCGGGGTCTTGAGATGCGATTGCACGGTCTGGCACTGGCGCTCTGCGCGGGTACCGCCCTTGCGCAGGAGGGGGGCGATCCGGTGCTACGGTTGTCGGATCCCGCGGCGCAAGTGCTTGTCGGCGCGGGCGGGGTTCTGTTCGATTTCCCTGCGGCGCGCGGCACCCACCGACCGACGCAGGGCGTCATGCTGCCGCTGGGGCTGGAGTTCGGGATATCACCCGTCGATATCGCGGCGCCCGGCCTTTGGGACAGGCACCTTGATCCTGGCCCGGACGACGATGCGCCAGCGGAACGCGGCGGTGCGGCGGGGATCCTGAGGGGGCTGGTCTTGGGGTTGAGCCTGTCTTTCTGACGCCCTGTCGCCCGTGCGGGGTCTTACGGACCCGGGCGGTGCAGCAGCGTATCCCGCGGCAGGGCAAAGGCCGCGAGTGTTCCGACACCGATCAGCGTGATCGCCATCACGAAGAGCCAGCCCAGCACCGGCACCGCCCAGGAAAGCGCCAGCAGAAGCGCGCCCATCGCGGCAATGCCCAACTTGCCAGGGAACCCCTGTGGCATCTCGCGGCCCGCGGCCTGCCATATGCCCGCCCCCAGCAGATAGGCGCCGAGAACATGACCGGCGTAGAGAACGGCCCAGGTGAGCACAAAGACGAAGGGAACCAGCAGGATCCCCAGCAGCGTGAAGGCCAGCACGATCACGCTTCCCGACAAGGCCGAGGTAACAAGGAAGCCCGACAGCAGCGCGCGGAAGGGGTGCGCAAGCGCGAGTCCGCGCCATTCGGCGACGCGCTCGGGGGCGGCGGCGATGACCAGCGCGGCGATCAGGCCCGTGACGAGCACCGCCATCAGCAGCCCGGCGACAATCTGCGGCGTGGACGGGACGGGCCTGCGCCAGTCGCCGTGGTCGCCGCGCTCGAACGCGTCGATCCGGTGCAGGGTAACGCGCTCTGCGGGGATGACCGCGCCGGGAACCGAGAAACTGTCGGGGTCCGGCACATAGAGATCGAGCCTGCCATCGATCCGCGCGCGTGGCCCGAAGGCGACCTCGCGGGCGGCGATGACCGCATCCCCGCCGATCGCAGCATCGAGGCTGACGAACTCCCCCGTCAGCAGGGCATAGCCTGCAACGGCGGCGCCGATATCGAGCGTGGAGCCGGCGGCCCGCAGATCGCCGCCGACGGGCGCGGCAAGATCGATCTGGTAGCCCGCAAGCATCGCATCGCCATCGACCTCGCCTGAAACGCCGATATCGAAGCCCAGCGCATGAAGATGCCCCGCCACCCGGTCCGCCACGCTGATCCGGCGGCCTGCAAGATAGGCGGTTCCGGTGATCGGTGCTGCCAGGCGGATGTTCTCTGCGGCAAGAAAGGCGTCCCCGATCGGGTCGCCCGCCGTCAGGGTGACACGGGCCCCTGCGGCATAGACATCGCCGCCGATCGCGAAGCGCCCGCCCATGGGCCGGTCGGCTTCATCGGCCGTGGCGACCGAAGCCGCGATCAGCATACAGAAGCAGCAGATCAGTTTCGAAACGGTTGGGATAGCCTGGCGGAGAACCACCTGCGCCTCCTGTCACGGTCTGACAGGGCGCAGGATAGGGGTTGGGTGCAGGCGATCCTTGATTTCGGTCAACCCCCTCAGGCCGAGATGGCGAGCGGCTGATGCATGTCCTGTACAGGGCGGGCAGGTTGCATCGCGCCAACGGCACCGTGGTTGAGGCAGACCCGGTTGCGGCCCTGCTGCTTTGCCGTGTAGGCGGCGTGATCGGCGGCGGTGACCAGGCTTGCCACGGACTGGGCGGCATCGGCGGCAACCGCGATGCCGACCGAAACGGTGACCTTGCGATCCTCGGCCCGCAGGGTGTCGGCCACCGACATGCGCAGCCTTTCGGCAACGGCGACCGAGGTTTCGGCGTCCGCGCCGGGAAGGAAGGCCACGAATTCCTCGCCGCCCATGCGGGCCAGCAGATCGTTCTTGCGCATGGCCTTGCGGGCCGTGATGGCGAATTCGACGAGCAGGCGGTCGCCCACATCGTGGCCATAGCTGTCGTTCACCTGCTTGAAATGGTCGATATCGATGAAAAGAACCGCGCCGCGCGCGAGTTCCGGCATGTGCCGGCGCAGGCCCGAGCGGTTCAGAAGCCCTGTCAGTGCGTCGGTATCGGCGCGGCGCGCCGCCTCTCCGAGCCTTTCGTCGATCCGCAGGGCCAGCCGGTTGACCCGTACCATCAGCTTGCCCACCACGTCGCGATACTCGGTCGGCAGCGGACGGATCTCTCCCTGCTCCTCGAGCGCGCGGAGCGATGTCTCGATCCGGAAAAGCGGCCGCAGCATGGCCAGAAGGCCAAGCAGCGTACCGACCGTTCCGCCAAGGGTCGCCAGCAGCAGCGGCAACACGATGTCCATGTTCGGAACCAGCGAGTCCCCGCGTCCAAGGATCAGGGCGACCATGGCCAGCAGCGGAACATGGGTTCCGATGAAGGCGATGAAGAAGATCTTTGCGGTGAAGGATCGCGGGAAGAGCCGTGACATGAAACGATAGGCGTCCATCGTGTACCTGCTTTCTCGAAGTGCAGGGGATGCTGTCACGCCGCGGGTAAAGAAGTCGTTAACACATGCGCCCGCCAAGGCGCACAAAGAAAAGGCCGCCCGAAGGCGGCCTTTCCGGAAATCGAAGCCTGTGGGCCGATTACATCATGCCGCCCATGCCGCCCATGTCGGGCATGCCGCCGCCGGAGGCACCCTTCGGCTCGGGCTTGTCGGCCACCATCGCCTCGGTGGTGATCAGCAGGCCGGCAACGGATGCGGCGTCTTCCAGCGCGGTGCGCACGACCTTGGCCGGGTCGATCACGCCGAACTTGAACATGTCGCCATATTCCTCGGTCTGGGCGTTGAAGCCGAAGGTCAGGTCGTCCGACTCGCGGATCTTGCCCGCGACAACCGCACCGTCCACACCGGCGTTGTCGGCGATCTGGCGCAGCGGCGCTTCAAGCGCGCGCCGTACGATCAGGATGCCGGCGGTCTGGTCGGAGTTGGCGCCGGTCAGGCCCTCGAGCTTCTTGGCCGCCTGCACCAGGGCCACGCCACCGCCCACGACGATGCCTTCCTGCACCGCGGCGCGGGTTGCGTTCAGCGCGTCGTCGACGCGGTCCTTGCGCTCCTTCACCTCGACTTCGGTCGCGCCGCCGACGCGGATGACGGCAACGCCGCCCGCCAGCTTGGCCAGACGCTCCTGCAGCTTCTCGCGGTCGTAGTCCGAGGTGGTCTCTTCGATCTGCGCGCGGATCTGGGCCACGCGGGCTTCGATCTCGGGCTTCTCGCCGGCACCGTCCACGATGGTGGTCTCGTCCTTGGTGATCGAGACGCGCTTGGCCTTGCCCAGCATGTCGAGCGTGACGTTCTCAAGCTTCATGCCCAGGTCTTCCGAGATCACCTGGCCGCCGGTCAGGATCGCGATGTCCTGCAGCATGGCCTTGCGGCGATCACCGAAGCCCGGCGCCTTGACGGCGGCGATCTTCAGGCCACCGCGCAGCTTGTTCACGACCAGGGTCGCGAGGGCTTCGCCATCCACGTCCTCGGCGATGATCAGCAGCGGCTTGCCCGACTGGATCACGGACTCGAGCAGCGGGACCATCGGCTGCAGCGACGAGAGCTTCTTCTCGTGCAGCAGGATGACGGCGTCGTCCAGCTCGGTGGTCATCTTGTCGGCATTGGTGATGAAGTAGGGCGACAGGTAGCCGCGGTCGAACTGCATCCCCTCGACCACGTCGGTCTCGGTGTCGAGGCCCTTGTTCTCCTCGACGGTGATGACGCCCTCGTTGCCCACCTTCTGCATCGCATCGGCGATCTGGCGGCCGATCTCGGCTTCGCCATTCGCAGAGATGGTGCCGACCTGCGCAACCTCGTCGGTGCCCGTAACGGGGCGCGACGCTGCCTTGATCGCCTCGACGGCCTTGTCCACGGCCAGATCGATGCCGCGCTTCAGGTCCATCGGGTTCATGCCGGCGGCAACCGACTTCATGCCTTCCTTGATGATGGCATGGGCCAGCACGGTCGCGGTGGTGGTGCCGTCACCCGCGGTGTCGTTGGTGCGGGAAGCCACTTCGCGCACCATCTGGGCGCCCATGTTCTCGAACTTGTCCTCAAGCTCGATTTCCTTGGCGACCGACACACCGTCCTTGGTGATGCGGGGCGCGCCGAAGCTCTTGTCGAGCACGACGTTGCGGCCTTTCGGGCCGAGGGTCACGCGAACCGCGTTCGCAAGCGTCTCGACGCCGCGCAGCATGCGGTCGCGGGCGTCCGTCTTGAACTTAACGTCCTTCGCAGCCATTGGGATTACTCCGTCTAGGGGTCAGTTTGCGTGAAGGAATGCGCGCGTCGCTCAGGCGAGAACGCCGAGGATGTCGCTTTCCTTCATGATGAGCAGTTCCTTGCCGTCGAGCTTGATCTCGGTGCCGGACCATTTGCCGAACAGGATGCGGTCGCCGACTTTCACGTCCATGGCGATGCGCTCACCGTCCTCGTCACGCGCACCGGCGCCAACGGCGATCACCTCGCCCTCGGCGGGCTTTTCCTTGGCGGTGTCGGGGATGATCAGACCGCCGGCGGTCTTTTCTTCGCCTTCGATGCGGCGGACCAGCACGCGGTCATGCAGAGGGGTGAAGTTCATGGATATCGCTCCTCTAGGCGTTCCAAACTTTAGGGTGGCCGGTCTTCCGTTAGCACTCGCCACCCTTGAGTGCTAACGATGCGGATTTATGCAGGGGCTCACCCCGTGTCAATACCGGCCCGCCGAAAGAACATCCGGGACCCCCGCCCGCGGAAGGATTTGCACGCAAGGTGGCGGGCGGATACGCAGGACGGGTTGCCGCCCCGAGGATCAAGGCCCGATGAACCAGACAATTCCCGCGCTCGACGCGATCTCCGACCGATACGACGTGCTGTTCTGCGATCTCTGGGGGTGCTTGCACAACGGGCGGGATGTCTTTCCCGATGCCGCCCGGGCGCTGATCCGGTTTCGCCAGGGGGGCGGGACGGTGATCCTGGTGACGAACTCCCCGCGCCCCCGCCCCGCGGTGCGCGCGCAGCTTGGCCAGCTGGGCGCTCCCGAGGAATGCTATGACGATATCGCCAGCTCGGGCGATGCGGCCCAGGCGGCGATGGCGGCCGGCCAGTTCGGGCGGCGGGTGTTCCATATCGGCCCGGAACGCGACCTCGTCTTTTTCGAGGACGAGAACGGCGGCCCCATCGACGTGACCCGGGTTCCCCTGGAAGAGGCCGAGGGCGTGATCTGCACGGGCCTGTTCGACGATCGCTCAGAGACGCCCGAGGATTACCGCCTGACCCTGATGCGGGCCAAGGCGCGCGGACTGAAACTGCTGTGCGCCAATCCCGATATCGTGGTGGACCTGGGGCACCAGCGGATCTACTGCGCCGGCGCGCTGGCGGCGCTCTACACAGAGCTTGGTGGCAAGTCCTACTACTTCGGCAAGCCCCATGCCCCGATCTATAACCTTGCCCGCACCCGAGCCGAGACGATCCGCGGCGCGCGGCTGCGCGAGGAGTCGATCCTGTGCGTGGGTGACGGAATCCACACCGACATCCTTGGCGGGATGGGCGAGGGATTCGACACGCTATTCGTGGCGGGCGGGCTGGCCGCGGAAGAAACCGGCATTAAGGATGGCCAGCCGGACCCCGAGAAGCTGAAGCGCTTCCTGGAGCGGGAGAAGCTTTCGCCCACGGCAACCATCGGATTTCTGCGGTAACGAAATGACCGCATGAAGCACTCTTTCGAAATTTAATTGCGCAATCATGTTGCGCGCGCAGGGCGACTCGGCTATCAGGGACCGGCGCGGACAGTGCCGCATGCCAAGTCTGGGGAGAAACGATGCTCGACCTGCATCTGCACAACCTGCCGACAGGAACGATCTGCATCGAGGATCTGGAGATCGGGATGACACGCTCGATCTCCAGGACTTTCGGCGACCGGGAAATCGAGCTGTTCGCCGATCTGTCTTGCGACCGTAACCCGGTGCACCTGGACGAGGAGTACGCGCAGGAGACGGTGTTCCAGGGGCGCGTGGCCCACGGAATGCTGACGGCCTCGCTGCTGTCGGCGGTGATCGGAGAGCAGTTGCCCGGCCACGGAACGGTCTATCTGGGCCAGAGCCTGAAATTCCTTGCCCCCGTTCGTCCGGGGGACCGGGTGACGGCGACCGTTTCGGTTCGGGAAATCGATTATCCCCGGCGCAGGGTGACGCTTGATTGTCTTTGTGCTGTGGGCGATACGTTGGTGCTCAAAGGGGAGGCGCTGGTTCTGGCGCCAAGCCGCAAGTTCGACTGATAGACGGGGCCGCACGAAGCCCCGCTGCAAGGGCCCATGCGACGCCACGCGCACTACCTGAACCTCGAACCGTCGGATCGCGGCGCCTGCGTGGCGATCGGCAATTTCGACGGCGTGCATCTGGGCCACCAGTCGGTGATAGGGCTTGCGCGGGCGGCGGCCGGCGCGTTGAACGCCCCGCTGGGTGTGGTCACCTTCGAGCCGCATCCGCGCAACCATTTTGCCCCCGACGCACCGCCCTTTCGGCTGATGAACGCCGAGGCACGCGCCCACAGGCTGGAAAAGCTGGGCGTGCAGCAACTCTACGAACTGCCTTTCGACGGCCGGATGGCGGCGATGACGGCGGATCATTTCGTGGCCGAGATCCTTGTCGCGGGACTGGGCGTCCGGCATGTCGTGGTGGGCGCCGATTTCCATTTCGGCCGCGGGCGACGGGGTGACGCCTATCTTCTGCAGGCGCTTGGCCGCAGTCACCGCTTCGAGGTGACGATCGCCCCGCTGGTCGGCAACGCGACCCAGGACTTTTCTTCCACCGCGATCCGCAAGGCGCTGACCGATGGAAGTCCCGAGGAAGCGGCGCGGATGCTGGGCCATTGGCACCGGATCGAGGGCCGCGTGGTCAAGGGCGACCAGCGCGGGCGCGATCTGGGGTTTCCGACGGCGAACATGGGCCTCGATGGGCTTCATCTGCCGCGCTTCGGCGTCTATGCCGTGACCGTCGAAGTGCTGGACGGCCCCCACAAAGGTCACTATCGCGGCGCGTCCAGCCTGGGCGAGCGGCCGACCTTTGGCGTGAATGCGCCCAACCTCGAAACCCATCTGCTGGATTTCGAGGGTGATCTCTACGGGGCCGAGCTGTCTGTCGCGCTTGTCGAGTTCCTGCGGCCAGAGCTGAAATTCGACGATGTGGACGCGCTGGTGCGCCAGATGCACCAGGACGTGACTGAGGCGCGGGCCGCCCTGGACAGGGCCGGGCTGTGACCGCCGATCCCATCGACCGAAGCGGCGTGCGGCCGCAATTCTGGGAACGCTTCACGATTCATGAGCTGACTTCCCGCGAGTGGGAGGCACTGTGCGACGGCTGTGGCAAATGCTGCCTGCGCAAGCTGGAATACGAGGACACGGGCGAGGTGGAATACACCAATGTCGCCTGCAAGCTTCTCGACCGCACCACCTGCCGCTGCACGAATTACGCACAGCGCCGGAAATTCGTGCCGGACTGCGTGGTGATCACGCCCGAAAGCCTGGAGCGCATCCTCTACTGGATGCCGTCGACCTGCGCCTATCGGCTGATGGCCGAGGGGCAGCCGCTGGCGGACTGGCACCCGCTGATCTCGGGCCGGGCGGAAAGCGTGCACGAGGCGGGCATCTCGCTTGCCGGGCACATGGTCTCCGAGGACAGCGTGGCCGAGGACGACCTGGACGATTACATCGTGGAAGGATTGCAGTGATGTGGTTTACATCCGACAACGCGGGCCCCGCGCATCCCAGCGTGCTGGACGCCGTGACCCGTGCGAGCACAGGCTACATGTCGTCCTATGGCAGCGATCCGATCATGGCGGATGTCCGCGCCCGCATGCGCGAGATCTTCGAGGCGCCCGAGGCGGAAATCTTCCTCGTCGCGACCGGGACGGCCGCCAATGTCCTTGCGCTCGCCTGCCTCTGCCCGCCCTGGGCGACGGTCTATTGCCACGAGGTCGCGCATATCGAGGAAGACGAATGCGGCGCGCCGGAGTTCTACACCGGTGGCGCGAAGCTGTCCCTGCTGCCCGGCCTCGACGGCAAGATCGACGCCGCCGCGCTGGCCGCGAAGATCGAGTCGACGCCGACCGATTTCGTCCACCATGTCGGGCGCGGTGCGCTGTCGCTGACGCAGGTGACAGAGCGCGGCGCCGTCTATTCGCTGGACGAGCTGCGCGCGCTTTGCGCCATAGCGAAATCCGGCGGCATCCCCGTTCACCTTGACGGTGCGCGCTTCGCCAATGCCCTGGTGAGCCTGGGTTGCAGCCCGGCCGAGATGACCTTGAAGGCCGGCGTGGACGCGGTCAGCTTCGGCGGCACCAAGAACGGGCTGATGGGCGTGGAGGCGGTCGTGCTGTTCGATCCCTCGAAGGCCTGGGAATTCGAGCGACGGCGCAAGCGCGGTGCGCATCTCTTTTCCAAGCACCGATACCTTTCGGCGCAGATGCAGGCCTATCTGGCGGACGACCTCTGGCTGACCATGGCGCGGGACGCCAATGCGCGGGCCCGGCGGCTGGCCGATGGCCTGCGCGACCTGCCCGAGGCGGATTTCCTGCACCCGGTGGATGCCAACATGCTGTTCGTGGCCCTGCCCCGGCGCATCCATGACGCGTTGCACGCAGCCGGCGCGCATTACTACTTCTGGCCCGGCGACCCCGCCCCCGAGGGGCCGGCGGACGAGATGCTCGCCTGCCGGCTGGTCTGCGGCTGGAGCACCACCGAGGCGGAGATCGACGCCTTCGTGGGTGTGGTGCGCGACGCGGCCTAGCCGTTCCGCTCTAGGTGCCGGTCGAGGTAGTCCAGACGGTCCTGGCCCCAGAAGACCTGGTGATCGACCACATAGCTCGGTGAGCCGAAGACGTTGCCGTTCAGCGCGTCCTGGGTGTTCTTCTCGTAGATCTCGACCGCGCTCAGCATGTCGCGGTCGGCAAGGCCGGGGTCGAAACCGGCCTCCGACAGGCATTCGCGGATGACGTGATCCTGCGCGATGTCCTTTTCCTCGGCCCATTCGGCCCGCAGCAGCGAATAGGCAAGCTTGCCCACATCGCCCCCCCCGGCCATCTGGGCCGAGATGATCGCGGTCGAGGCGGGCACCGGGTTCGTCGGCCAATGCGCCGGGTGCAGGTTGATCGGCAGCCCGACATGCGCTGCGATACGCCCGAGTTCCTGCAACCGGTATTCCTGCTTGGCCTTCGGGCGTTGGGGCAAGGGCACGAATCCGGTGTGCTTGCCCAGTTCGGCGATATTGAAAGGCTTGTACTCGATATCCACCCCATGCCGCGCGGCGATTTCCTCAAGCCGCAACCCGGCAAGGTAGGTGAACGGGGACAGGACGGTGAAATAATAGTCGATGCGCGCCATTCGGCCCTCCTTTGCGCTTTTGCAGCCATCTTGCCCTGCCCTGCGCACTTTGCAAGGCCGGGTCAGGATGCTAAGGCGGGCGCCAACTGGCCCTTCCTCACGAGTCCGTCATGAACAGCGCACATCCCAAGATCATTTCCGGCAACGCGAACCGCCCGCTGGCCGAAGCCATCGCCCGACGCATGAGCTTTCACCGCGGCGAGCGGGTCCGCCTCTGCGACGCGCGGGTGGAGCGGTTCAACGATGCCGAGATCTTCGTCGAGGTGTTCGAGAATGTGCGCGGCGAGGACATGTTCATCATCCAGTCCACGTCGAACCCGGCGAACGACAACCTGATGGAACTGCTGATCATGGCCGACGCGCTGCGCCGGTCTTCGGCCAACCGCATCACCGCGGTGATCCCCTATTTCGGCTACGCCCGGCAGGACCGCCGCACCAAGGCGCGGACGCCCATTTCCGCCAAGCTGGTCGCGAACCTGATCACCGAAGCCGGGGTCGAGCGCGTGCTGACCATGGACCTGCACGCGGCCCAGATCCAGGGTTTCTTCGACATCCCCGTGGACAACCTCTATGCCGCGCCGGTCTTCGCGCTGGATATCAAGCACCATTTCGACAACCTGTCCGACATCACCATCGTGTCGCCGGATGTGGGCGGCGTGGCCCGCGCGCGTGACCTGGCCGAACGGATCGGCGCCGACCTTGCCATCGTGGACAAGCGGCGCGCGGCACCGGGAGAGATCGCCTCGATGACGGTCATCGGCGACGTCAAGGACCGCATCTGCATCATCGTGGACGACATCTGCGACACGGCCGGCACGCTTTGCAAGGCGGCGGACCTGCTGAAATCGACCGGCGCGCGCGAGGTGCACGCCTATATCAGCCACGGCGTGATGAGCGGCCCGGCGGTCGAGCGGGTGGCCGCCTCGGTGATGAAATCGCTGGTGATCACCGACTCGATCCAGCCG
Source organism: Halovulum dunhuangense (assembly GCF_013093415.1). Lineage (NCBI taxonomy): Bacteria > Pseudomonadati > Pseudomonadota > Alphaproteobacteria > Rhodobacterales > Paracoccaceae > Halovulum > Halovulum dunhuangense. Next base: position 743,443 of record NZ_JABFBC010000001.1, on the reverse strand, counting down.
ACAACAGCGGTGCGCAACGCGCCCAACATCCGCATCATTCCGACCGCGCCGATCTTCGCGCAGGCGATCCAGAACATCGCGAACGGCACTTCGGTGTCGTCGCTGTTCAACGACGACACGCTTGCACCGATCTACGAGGTGGCCTATCCGGCAGCCTGAACGGAACAGCAGGAAGTGTTGCGAAAGGGCGCATCCACGAATGCGCCTTTTCCTTTTGCGGCCCTGCAAAAGAAAAAGGCGGCTCGAAAGCCGCCTTGCCGACAGAACGCCGTTCCGGGGTCGTCAGCCGATGACCTTCATCAGCTCGGTCACGTCATTCACGCGCATCCGCGCCGCGGCCTTGGCGCTTTCCTCGGCGATGTCGGCGGCCGCCTTGGCGTCGGCCAGCATCGACTCGAGCATTTCGCGCGTGGCTTCGGACTTCGGAACCGCGCGCTCTGCGAGGATCGACGCGCCGTCGGACGAGATTTCCGCGAAACCGCCGGTCACGACGAACTCGCCGGCAGCATCGCCACCGGACACGCTGACGATTCCCGGACGCAGGGTGGTCACGGTCGGGGCATGGGCGCCCATCACGGTCATGTCGCCATCAACGCCCGGAATGCGAACGCTGGAGACCTCGGCCGAGATCAGCTGACGCTCGGGGGTCACGATGTCGAGACGCATGTTCTGCTCCTCCTGAACCGGCCCATCGGGGCGCGGGGAATTCCGGGATCGGTATGCAGCCCCAGGGCTGCGAGCGGCTGCCCCCGGCGGGGACAGCCGCGCTAGTCGGATCAGGCCGCGTCAGCCGCCAGACGCTCGGCCTTGGCCACCACGTCGTCGATGCCGCCAACCATGTAGAAGGCCGCTTCAGGCAGGTGATCGTATTCGCCGTTCACCACCGCCTTGAACGAGCGGATGGTTTCCTCGATCGGCACCTGGACGCCCGGCGAGCCGGTGAAGACCTGCGCCACGTCGAAGGGCTGCGACAGGAAGCGCTGGATCTTGCGCGCGCGGGCAACGGTCAGCTTGTCGTCCTCGGACAGTTCGTCCATCCCGAGGATGGCGATGATGTCCTGGAGCGACTTGTAGCGCTGCAGGATCCCCTGCACGTCACGGGCGACCTGGTAATGCTCTTCGCCCACCACCTGCGGGTCGAGGATGCGCGAGGTCGAGTCGAGCGGGTCCACGGCCGGGTAGATGCCGAGTTCCGAGATCGCGCGCGAAAGCACGGTCGTGGCGTCGAGGTGCGCGAACGAGGTCGCCGGCGCCGGGTCGGTCAGGTCGTCCGCAGGCACATAGATCGCCTGCACCGAGGTGATCGAGCCCGACTTGGTCGAGGTGATCCGCTCCTGCAGGGCGCCCATGTCGGTCGCCAGCGTCGGCTGGTAGCCCACCGCCGAAGGAATACGACCCAGAAGCGCCGAAACCTCGGAACCCGCCTGGGTAAAGCGGAAGATGTTGTCGACGAAGAACAGCACGTCGGTCCCGGACTGGTCGCGGAACTGCTCGGCCATCGTCAGGCCGGTCAGCGCGACGCGGGCGCGGGCCCCCGGCGGCTCGTTCATCTGGCCGTAGACCAGCGCCACTTTCGACTTCGTCAGGTCGTCGGCGTTGATGACGCCCGACTCGATGAACTCGTGGTAAAGGTCGTTGCCCTCGCGGGTCCGCTCGCCCACGCCGGCGAACACGGAGTAGCCCGAGTGCACCTTGGCGATGTTGTTGATCAGTTCCTGGATGAGAACCGTCTTGCCCACGCCGGCGCCACCGAAGAGACCGATCTTGCCGCCCTTCGAGTAGGGGGCCAGCAGGTCGATGACCTTGATGCCGGTCACGAGGATTTCGGACTCGGTGGACTGTTCCGCGAACTCGGGGGCCGATGCGTGGATCGGGCGCCGCTCGGTCGCCTCGACCGGGCCCTTCTCGTCCACCGGCTCGCCGACCACGTTCATGATGCGGCCCAGCGTGCCATCACCGACGGGGACCATGATCGGGCCGCCGGTATCGGTCACTTTCGAGCCGCGCACCAGGCCTTCGGTCGCATCCATCGCGATGGCGCGGACGGTGTTCTCGCCCAGGTGCTGGGCAACCTCGAGCACGAGGCGGACGCCGTTGTTTTCGGTTTCCAGAGCGTTCAGGATCTCGGGCAGCTGGTCGTCGAACTGGACGTCCACGACCGCGCCGATCACCTGGGTGATTTTGCCTACAGCGTTTGCCATTATTGGTTCTCCGTCCCGTTAGAGCGCCTCGGCGCCCGCGATGATCTCGATAAGCTCGGTGGTGATCGCCGCCTGGCGCGAGCGGTTGTACTGGATGGTCAGGCGGTCGATCATGTCGCCCGCGTTCCGCGTCGCGTTGTCCATCGCGCTCATCCGCGCGCCCTGTTCGGAGGCGGCGTTCTCGAGCAGCGCGGTGAAGATCTGCGTCGCGACCGAACGCGGCAGCAGATCCGCAAGGATCGCCTCTTCGTCCGGCTCGTAATCATAGACGGTGCCACCCGTGCCTTCGGTCTCGTCGAAGGTGGCGGGGATCAGCTGCACCGCGGTCGGGATCTGGGCGATGACCGACTTGAAGGTGTTGAAATAGATCTTGCAGACGTCGAAGTCGCCCGCGTTGAAACGCTGGAGGACATCGGTCGCGATCGCGTGCGCGTTCGCGTAGCCGACCTGCTTGACATCGGACAGATCGACATGGCCGACCAGATGCTGCGCCATGTCGCGGCGCAGCTGCTCGCGGCCCTTCTTGCCGACGGTCAGGATCTTGACCGTCTTGCCCTGGGCCAGAAGCGCACGCGCCTCCTGCCGGGCCAGCTTGACGATCGAGGAGTTGAAGCCGCCGCACAGGCCGCGCTCGGCGGTGGCGACGACCAGCAGATAGGTCTTGTCCTGACCGGTCCCGGCCAGAAGCTTCGGTGCGGAGGGGCTGCTCTTCGCCCCTCGCGCCAGGTTCGACAGCACCGCGTTCATCCGCTCGGCATAGGGCCGTGCGGCCTGGGCGGATTCCTCCGCCCGGCGCAGCTTTGCCGCGGCGACCATCTGCATCGCCTTGGTGATCTTTCGCGTGGACTTCACGCTTCCGATCCGGATTTTCAGGTCCTTGAGACTTGGCATCGGCCAGACTCTCCTTCCCTAAGAGGCTTGCGGATCAGGCGAAATCTTTCGCAAAAGCGTCGAGCGCCGCCTTGATCGCCTCTTCGAGATCACCCGAAACCTTGCGGTCGTTGTTGGTGATGTCGTCCAGAAGATCCTTGCAGTTCGTGCGCAGGTGGTTGAGCAGGCCCTTCTCGAAGCGGCTGACGGCGTTAACCGGCATCTTGTCGAGATAGCCCTTGGTCCCCGCATAGATCACGATGACCTGCTCGGCGTTGGTCAGCGGCGCGTATTGCGGCTGCTTCAGCAGCTCGGTCAGGCGCGCACCGCGGTTCAGCAGGCGCTGGGTCGCGGCGTCGAGGTCCGAGCCGAACTGCGCGAAGGCCGCCATCTCGCGGTACTGCGCCAGTTCCAGCTTGATCGAGCCGGCAACCGACTTCATCGCCTTGGTCTGCGCCGAGGAGCCCACGCGCGAAACCGACAGACCGGTGTTCACGGCGGGGCGGATGCCCTGGTAGAACAGTTCGGTTTCCAGGAAGATCTGGCCGTCGGTGATCGAGATCACGTTGGTCGGGATGTAGGCGGACACGTCGCCCGCCTGCGTCTCGATGATCGGAAGCGCGGTCAGCGAGCCCGAGCCGTTGTCCTCGTTCAGCTTGGCCGACCGCTCCAGCAGGCGCGAGTGAAGGTAGAACACGTCGCCCGGATAGGCTTCGCGGCCCGGCGGACGGCGCAGCAGCAGCGACATCTGGCGGTAGGCCACGGCCTGCTTGGACAGGTCGTCATAAATCGCCAGCGCGTGCATGCCGTTGTCGCGGAAATACTCGGCCATCGCGGTCGCGGAATAGGGCGCGAGGTACTGCATCGGCGCCGGCTCGGATGCGGTGGCGGCCACGACGATGGAGTATTCCATCGCACCGGTTTCCTCGAGCTTCTTGACCAGCTGCGCCACGGTCGAGCGCTTCTGGCCAATCGCGACGTAGACGCAGTAGAGCTTCTTGCTTTCGTCGTCGGACGCGTTCACCGATTTCTGGTTCAGCACGGCGTCGAGAGCAACGGCCGACTTGCCGGTCTGACGGTCGCCGATGATCAGTTCGCGCTGGCCACGGCCGATCGGGATAAGCGCGTCGATCGCCTTCAGGCCGGTCGCCATCGGCTCGTGCACCGACTTGCGGGGGATGATGCCGGGCGCCTTCACGTCAGCGACGCGGCGCTCGGTCGCCTCGATCGGGCCCTTGCCGTCGATCGGGTTGCCCAGCGCGTCCACGACACGGCCCAGCAGCCCCTTGCCGACGGGCACGTCCACGATGGAGTTCGTGCGCTTGACGACATCGCCTTCGCCGATCTCGCGGTCCGAGCCGAAGATCACGATGCCGACGTTGTCGACTTCCAGGTTCAGCGCCATCCCGCGGATGCCGCCGGGGAACTCGACCATCTCGCCGGCCTGGATGTTGTCCAGGCCGAAGACGCGGGCGATACCGTCGCCCACGCTCAGCACGCGGCCAACTTCGGCGACCTCTGCTTCCTGGCCGAAATTCTTGATCTGCTCCTTGAGGATCGCAGAAATCTCTGCAGCTTGGATCGCCATTTATCCGACCTCTTTCATCGCGTTTTGCAGTTTCGACAGCTTCGCCCGGATCGACGTGTCGATCATGCGCGAGCCCAATTTGACGACAAGACCGCCGATGAGGCTTTCATCGACGGTCGTCTTGATCACGACATCCTTGCCCACCGCCTCGCGCAGGGCCTCGGCAAGCGCGGCCGCCTGCGCCTCGGTCAGGGCCTTGGCGGCCTTCACCTCGGCGGTGACTTCCCCGCGCTCTTGCGCGATGAGCCCCTTCACGCCGGCAATGGTCTGCGGCAGCGCGAAAAGGCGGCGCTTGGCGGCCATCAGCGACACGGTGTTGGCGACCAGATCGCCAAGACCCATCTTCGCAGCGACGGCGCGCATGGCCTGCGCCTGCTGTTCCCGGCTGTAGATCGGCGAGGAGATCAGCGCCCGCAGGTCGTCGCTTTCGGCAAGCGCAGCCTCGAGTGCGTTCAGATCCGCCTCGACGGCATCGATGCTGCCGGCCTCCCTGGCCAGTTCAAACAGGGCGGTCGCGTAACGCCCTGATATGCCCGAAGTGAAAGAAGCTGTGTCAGACACGACCACCCCGTCTAAATCATGGAGCCGGCTCGGGACCGATCGAGTCCCGTCCGGCTGCGTGCAGGGTTGCTGGAACCCCGGCGAAATCGGCGCGGTGATAGCAGAGCGTTCCCGATGTGGCAAGGGAACAGGGGGCGGTGCAGCAAAGTCCGGAGCCCAACGAAAAAAGGCCGCACGCAAGGATTTGTGAAGGGCTGCGACGCTTTGCGCACCGTGCTGCGCAAAAGCGGGGGGTACGATTCTTCCCTATCGCGGCTCCGACAGCGCCGCCCGGCCCGAGGCGGGCTTGGGCGCGGGGTATGTCAGCCCCTCCAGAACGTCGAGCGGTCCCGGCACCATGATGGACTTGCCGCGCCGGGGCGTCGCGTAGACCTGCTTGGACGCTTCGACCAGAAGCGCGCCCGCCAGCACCTGCGCATCCAGCCTGCGGCCCAGCCCCTCCCAGACCTGGTCCGTGCGCAGCCAGAACCGCTTGTGGGAAGGGGGGGTATAAAGTGCTGCGGCGTGCCGCTCGGGCAGGAAGGCATGTGCGCGCAGGAGCGTCTCCACCTGCCCGAAGCTGTAGGGCCGGCCGAAGCCGAACGGCGTCGCATCGCGCCGCGCCCACATGCCCGAGCGGTTGGGCACGATGAACACGACATGGCCGCCGGGGGCAAGCACGCGGTGGATTTCCTCAAGCAGGGCGTTCGCGCGGTCACAGGTTTCAAGCCCGTGCGCCACGATCAGCCGGTCCACGGTCCCTGTCGCCACCGGCCAGGCGGTTTCCTCGACCAGGACGGAATGGTTGGGCAGCCCCTGCGGCCACGCCATCACCCCCTGCTGCGCGGGCATCAGCGATATCACACGTCGGGCGTCTGACGTGAAGGGGCGCAGGAACGGGACCGCGAAGCCGAACCCCGCCACGGTCATGTGCGCGGTGTCGGGCCAGAGTTTGCGCAGGGATTGCTGAAGTGCCCGCTGGGCGATACGGCCAAGCTTGGTCCGGTAGTAGAATGCCCTAAGATCGACCACGTCCAGATGCAAGAAACCACCTTCCGGAGCGCCACATGCCCCCAGAGATTGTTACCATAGCCTGCCTGACTGACAACTACGCCTATCTGCTTCACGATCCGGACACCGGAGAGACGGCGGTCGTGGACGTGCCCGAGGCGGCGCCGATCCTGCGTGAACTCGCGACGCGCGGCTGGAAGGCCGGGTGGATTCTGATCACCCATCACCACCACGACCATATCGAGGGTGTCGAGGAATTGCGCCGCGCCACCGGCGCGAAGGTCGTCGGAGCCAGGGCCGACGCGCACCGCCTGCCCGCGCTCGACCTTGCGGTGACCGAGGGCGACCGCGTGACCGTCGGCGGCCTGAGCGGTTCGGTCATCGACGTGTCGGGCCACACGATCGGGCATATCGCCTTTCACTTTCCGCAGGCACAAGCCGTGTTCACCGCCGACAGCCTGATGGCGCTGGGATGCGGCCGGCTGTTCGAAGGCCCGGCCGCGATGATGTGGGAAAGCCTGTCCAAGCTTGCCGCCCTGCCGCCCGAGACGCTGGTCTGCTCGGGCCATGAATACACGGCGTCGAATGCGCGCTTCGCCCTCAGCATCGACGGGGAGAATGCCGCGCTCAGGTCCAGGGCGCAGGCTGTCGCGGCGGCGCGCGAGACGGGCCAGCCGACGGTTCCCTCGCGCCTGGCCGAGGAACTGGCGACAAATCCCTTCCTGCGCGCGAACGATCCTGCGCTGAAGGCCGCTGTCGGGATGGCCGGCGCCCCCGACGACGAGGTCTTTGCCGAGATCCGCGCCCGCAAGGACCGCTTCTGAGGGCCGCCGCACCCTTTAGAGGGACTTGTTAAGTCGCCCCGGTGTCATATGTGACTCGGAACCGGAAGGCTGCGCGTTTGCCTTTCGGAACGGCACGCAGTGGACGGTTGATGCGCAGGAGGCGACACCGTCACCGGATAATGAAGACCGCAACGGAAAATCTCCTTGAAGCGGCCCCCGGAAAGCCGAAATTATGGGGACAGGCCCAATGGCCTGCAGGCGGGTCCGGCATCCTCCGGACGCGCGGAGACAAGGAAGCGGACATGCCATCATTCTCGACCACACTGGAGACCGCGATCCATAACGCTCTTGGCCTGGCCAACGAGCGACGGCACGAGCTTGCGACCCTCGAGCATCTGCTGCTCGCGCTGATCGACGAGCCGGACGCCGCGCGGGTCATGAAGGCATGCAGCGTCAACCTGGACGAGCTGCGCCAGACGCTGACGAAGTTCCTGGACGAGGAACTGGACAGCCTTGTCTCGGACATCGACGGCTCCGAGGCGGCGCCGACCACCGGCTTCCAGCGGGTGATCCAGCGCGCAGCGATCCACGTCCAGAGTTCCGGCCGCCAGGAAGTGACGGGCGCAAACGTGCTGGTCGCGATCTTTGCCGAGCGCGAAAGCCACGCCGCCTATTTCCTGCAGGAGCAGGACATGACCCGCTACGACGCGGTCAACTTCATCAGCCACGGCGTCGCCAAGGACCCGAGCTATGGCGAAAGCCGCCCGGTCACCGGCGCGGACGAGGGGCAGGCGCAATCGGAACAGCCCGGACCGCAGGAAAAGCAGGAAGAGACGGCGCTGCAGAAATACTGCGTCGATCTGAACACCAAATCGCGCAAGGGCGACGTGGACCCGCTGATCGGCCGCGACCAGGAAGTCGAGCGTTGCATCCAGGTGCTGTGCCGCCGGCGCAAGAACAACCCGCTCCTGGTGGGCGATCCCGGCGTGGGCAAGACCGCGATCGCCGAGGGGCTGGCGCACAAGATCGTGCATGGCGAAGTGCCGAAGGTGCTGGCCAAGACCACCATCTTTTCGCTCGACATGGGCGCGCTTCTGGCGGGCACCCGCTACCGAGGCGACTTCGAGGAGCGGCTCAAGGCCGTCATGAAGGAACTGGAGGAGCATCCGGACGCGGTTCTCTTCATCGACGAGATCCACACCGTGATCGGCGCCGGGGCCACCTCGGGGGGGGCGATGGATGCCTCAAACCTGCTGAAGCCCGCTCTCCAGGGGGGCAAGCTGCGCTGCATGGGATCGACCACCTACAAGGAGTTCCGCCAGCACTTCGAGAAGGACCGCGCGCTCAGCCGTCGCTTCCAGAAGATCGACGTGAACGAGCCGTCGGTGGATGACGCGATCAAGATCCTGCGCGGCCTGAAGCCCTATTTCGAAGAGCATCACGACATTCGCTACACCAACGACGCCATCAAGTCGGCGGTGGACCTGTCGGCCCGCTACATTCACGACCGCAAGCTGCCCGACAAGGCGATCGACGTGATCGACGAGGCAGGGGCGGCGCAGATGCTGCTGCCTGAAAGCAAGCGGCGGCGCACCATCGGCGCCAAGGACATCGAGGCGGTCGTCGCCAAGATCGCGCGCATCCCGGCCAAGAGCGTGTCCAAGGACGATGCGGCAGTGCTGAAGGATCTGGAAAAGAACCTCAAGCGGGTGGTCTTCGGCCAGGACGCCGCGATCGAGGCGCTGTCCTCGGCGATCAAGCTGGCGCGCGCCGGGTTGCGCGAGCCGGAAAAGCCGATCGGCAACTACCTGTTCGCAGGCCCCACCGGGGTCGGCAAGACCGAGGTGGCCAAGCAGCTTGCCGCCGTCATGGGCATCCATTTCGTGCGCTTCGACATGTCGGAATACATGGAGAAGCATTCGGTCAGCCGCCTGATCGGCGCCCCGCCGGGATATGTCGGCTTCGACCAGGGCGGCCTGCTGACCGACACGGTCGACCAGAACCCGCATTGCGTCCTGCTGCTGGACGAGATCGAGAAGGCGCATCCCGATGTCTACAACATCCTTCTGCAGGTGATGGACCACGGCAAGCTGACCGACCACAACGGCCGGACCACGGATTTCCGCAACGTGGTGCTGATCATGACCTCGAACGCGGGCGCGGCCGAGCTGGCCAAGAACGCCATGGGCTTCGGCCGTTCGGGCCGCGAGGGTGAGGACATGGCCGTGATCGAGCGGCAGTTCACGCCGGAATTCCGCAACCGCCTCGATGCGATCATCAGCTTCGGTCCGCTGCCGAAAGAGGTGATCATGCAGGTCGTCGAGAAGTTCGTCCTTCAACTCGAAGCGCAGCTGATGGACCGGAACGTCGCGATCGAACTGACACCGGCGGCCGCCGAATGGCTGGGCGAACGTGGCTATGACGAGAAGATGGGCGCGCGGCCGCTGGCGCGTGTGATCCAGGAGAACATCAAGAAGCCGCTGGCCGAGGAACTGCTGTTCGGCCGCCTGTCCAAGGGCGGGCTGGTCCGGGTGTCGGCCAAGGACGACAAGATCGATCTCCAGATCCAGGAGCCGGGCAAGCCGCAGCTTCCCTCGCGCAAGCCGCCGCTGCTGACCGCCGAGTAGCACGCGCAGGTCAGGAAACAGGAACCGCCGCCCGGGAAACCGGGCGGCGGTTCCGCTTTGCGGCGCGCCATTCATGCCCCTGTTAACCCCCGGGTAACGTCGCCACCGCAGACTGACCTGCGAACGCTCCCGTTCGGAAGGGGATGCAGCATGAGCGGTTTTTCTGTCACCGTGATCCTGGCGCTGGCCTTTGGCGGTGCGGGGCTTGGCTATCTGGTCTGGCTGCTGCTGGACGCGGCATCCGCGCGCCGCCCTCGCCAGCGCCAGCGACAGGCGGCCGCGCCACCCGTTGCCGAGAAGCCCGGCCCCGCCGTCGCCCCGCCGGCGGCGCCGCAGGCTTTTCCCGACCCTGCCCTTGCCGCGCGGATCGCGGCGCTTCGGGGCGATCTTGCCGTCATCGCGCGTGCGCAGGCCGCGATCCTGGAAACACAGGCCGAGCGGGAGGGTCGGATGCTTGCCGAATTGCGCGCCATCGCAGAAAGCCGCGACGCGGTGCTGCAGAAGTCGCTTTCCCGGATCGAGGCGATGCTTGCCGGTGCGGGCAGCCCGGCAGAGGGCGAGGATACGGGCAGCCGCCTGGTGCAGATGGGCGACCGGGCCCGCCCGACTACCGCTCGGTGAACTTCAACTCGATCCGGCGATTGCGCGCCCGCGCCTCGTCGGTGTCGGCGGGGTCCACCGGCTGGAACTCGCCGAACCCGTTGGCCGACAGGCGCTGGGCGGGAATATCCTCTTCCGCGATCAGGTAGCGCACCACCGAAAGGGCCCGCGCCTGGCTCAGTTCCCAGTTGTCGGCAAAGGCACCGCCGCTGGTAATGGGGATGTTGTCGGTATGCCCGTCGACCCGCAGGATCCAGTCGATCTCAGGCGGGATCTCGTCGCGGATCTCCCGGATCACGGCGGCAACCTGCGCCAGCTGTTCCTCACCCGCCGGGCCGAGTTCGGCAGACCCACGGTCGAACAGCACTTCGGAAGAAAAAACGAAACGATCGCCCACGATCTCGATGCCCGGACGGTCGCCCAGGATCTCGCGCACGCGGCCGAAGAACTCCGAGCGGTAGTTCTGCAGGTTGCGGGCCTCTTCCTCCAGCCGGCGACGCTCGGCTTCCTCAAGCTCTGCCCGCCGCCGCTGTTCGGCCGCGACACGCGCCAGCGCGGTGTTCAGGTTCGCGCCCAGTGTCTCGATCCGCACCTGCGCCGCCTCTTCCGCCGCCTGCGCCGCGTCCAGAAGCCCCTGCAACTCCTGCAACTGGCTGCCCAGAGCCGCGGTCTGCTGGTTCAGAAGCTCGACCCGACGCTGGCTTTCGCTTGAGACCGCACGCTCGTCCGCGAGTTCCTCGCGCGCAAGCGCCAGGAGGGCCGCGCGTTCCTCCGCCTGCGTCAGGGCACGGTCCCGCTCCTGCGCAAGCGCATCGGCAGAGGCCCGGGCCGCGGCCAGAAGCGTCAACGTCTCCTCGGCGCGGCGGCGCTCCTGTTCAAGCGACAGGGTCATCGCGGTCAGTTCGGCATCGCTTTCGCGCAGTCGGGCGCGCAGCGCCTCGGCGGCCTGCGCCTCGACCAGGCGCGCGGCCTCGGCGTCGGACAGTGCTTCGGCCGCCTCCGCGTTCTCGGCCCGCAGATCGGCGACCAGCGCCTCGAGCGCCTCTCGCCGGGCAGCGGCAAGTCGGGCCTCCTCGGTCGCGCTGTCGATCTCGTCCCGGGCCTGCGCGAGCGCAAGGTTCAGCGCCTCGTTGGCGGATATCTGGCGGCTGTTCTCAGCCTCCAGATCCGCAAGCGCGGTGCGCGTCTCTGACAGCGAGCCGGACAGGTCGCGGTTCTCGGCCAGAAGGCTTGCCACCTGTTCCTCGAAACTCGCGATGCGTGCGGCCTGATCGTCGCGCTGGGTGGTCAGGGTCGCGATCAGGGCCGCCTGCTGCGTCGCCGCAGCCTCGGCATCGGCCAGGTCCGAGTTCAGCGCGCTGACCTGTCCCTCGAGCTGGTCGGTGCGCTGCTGTTCCAGACCCAACGCGGTCGCGAGCTGGCCGATCTGGGTGGACAGTTCCTCGAGTTCGCGGTCCTTCTCGGTTACCTGCCCCCGCAGCACCGACTGCACGATCATGAAGATCGACAGCACGAACATCAGCACCAGCAGCAGCGCCGTCATCGCATCCACGAAGCCGGGCCAGATGTTGGTGGTGAAGCGCGCGCCGCTGCGTCGGGTCAGGGCCATGGCATCAGGCCCCGGTCGCCCGCCGGATGGTCTCGTTCAGCGCCGCCAGTTCCTGCCGCAACTCGGCCACGCTGTCCTGGCGGCCGGCGGCCATCTCTTCCAGGATCCGCAGCAGCTGCACGTCGATGTTGCGCAGGCGCATGCGGCTGTCGGGGTCCAGCGCGCCGCCCTCGTCCTCGCGATGTTCCAGCAACTGGGCGATCCGATCCTGCCCGGCGGCAATGCGCTCGAACACGGCCGCGTCGCCGCCGACCCCCCCGCCCTGCGCGGGGCGGTCGTTCAGCTGCTGCGCCAGCGCCATGACGGCATCGGTCAGGCGGGTGATCTTGGCGTCGGTCTCGATCCGGCTGGCCTCGCCGCGGATGGCCAGTTCGTTCAGCTTGGCGATCTGGCTGGCGGGGATCTCGCCCCCCCGGGACATCGTGCCGCCATCCTCGCCGGTGAAGAGAGAGACCTTGGTGATCGAGGACAGCCATTCCTCGAGTTCCGAGTAGAAGCGGTTCTGACCGTGGCCCGCGAACAGCTCCAGCAGCCCCACGACCAGCGAGCCGGCCAGACCCAGCAGCGACGACGCAAAAGCCGTGCCCATGCCGCCCAACTGCTGTTCGAGCCCGCTCATCAGGTTGTCGAAAACGTCCAGACTGTCCTGCCCTTCCTGCGGCGCGAGCGAGCGGATGGTATCCACCACCGCCGGGACGGTCGTGGCAAGTCCATAGAACGTCCCCAGAAGACCGAGAAAGATCAGCAGGTTGATGATGTAGCGCGTGATGTCGCGCGCCTCGTCCAGGCGGGTCGCGACCGAGTCGAGGATCGAGCGCGTGGACGACGCGTTCAGCGACTGCCGCGCCTTGCTGTCCCGCAGCATCGCCGACAGCGACGCCAGAAGCCGGGGCGAGGCGGTGAACTCATGCCCTGGGCGGTCCAGCGCAAAGCCCTCGATCCAGCTGACCGCCGAGATCAGCGCCAGAACCTGCCAGAAGCAGGCCAGAACCCCCACCACGAACACCGCCATGATCAGCCCGTTCAGATAGGGCGAGGCCAGGAAGATCGGCGAGATCGACGGATAGGCGAAGAACCCGCCGATCGCGACCAGCACAAGGATCAGGATCATCACCACGATCTGCCGGAACGGCTGCGAGAATGACGGTTCCTGTTCGCGGTCCATAAGCATGGGGGCTGCTGCCTATCTGCCTTTATTGCGGTTTCGGGCGGAGTGTAAGCGGGACTGGCGGAGTGTCCAACTGTCAATGGCCGCGGTGCAAAAAACGCGCGCTTTAGATGTGTCTTGTTGCGTGGCCGCCATGATTCCCCCATATCTTGTGGGAGGAGTTGGTCAGGAGGAACTGATGCTCGAAGCCTTCGGCGCACCTGCGATCGCCATTCTCGTCTTTGCGGCGGTCCTGATCTTCCTGATGGTCAAATCCGTGCCCCAGGGCGAGGAATGGACCGTCGAACGCTTCGGCCGCTACACCCGCACGCTCAAGCCCGGGCTGCGCTTCCTGATCCCGCTGATGGACCGGGTGGGCGCGCGGATCAACATGATGGAGACGGTCCTCGACATAGAGGCGCAGGAGGTCATCACCCGCGACAACGCGATGGTCGTGGCCGACGCCGTGGCCTTCTACCAGGTGGTCGATGCCGCGCGCGCCGCCTACGAGGTGCGCAACCTCGAACAGGCGCTGTCCTATCTCAGCCAGACCAATATCCGCTCGGTGATCGGGGCGATGGATCTGGACGAAAGCCTGTCGAACCGCGACGTGATCAACGCGAAGCTTCTGACCGTCATCGACCTGGCTTCGAACCCCTGGGGGGTCAAGGTGACACGGGTCGAGATCAAGGATCTTGCCCCGCCCAAGGACATAACCGAAGCGATGGCCCGCCAGATGAAGGCAGAGCGTGACCGCCGCGCCGAGATCCTGACCGCCGAGGGCCAGAAGCAGTCCGCCATCCTGAAGGCGGAGGGCTTTCGCGAAAGCCAGATCCGCGAGGCGGAGGGCCGCCGCGAGGCAGCCTTTCTGGACGCCGAGGCGCGCGAGCGCCTGGCCCAGGCCGAGGCGCAGGCGACCCGCATGGTGTCCGAGGCGATCGCCGCCGGTGACATCCAGGCCGTGAACTACTTCGTGGCCCAGAAATACACCGAGGCGCTGCGCGACCTGGCGGCATCGCCCAATTCCAAGACGATCATGGTGCCGCTGGAGGCGGCGAGCCTGATCGGCTCGATCGAGGGGATCCGCTCCCTCGCCAGCGGCGCCAAGGGAAGCTGAGGCCATGTTCGGCTGGCTGGAAGGGCTTTCGCCCTGGTGGTGGGTCGCCTTCGGGATCACGCTGGGCGCGCTGGAAATGGCGACGATGTCGTTTTTCCTGATATGGCCGGGGCTGGCTGCCGTGCTGATGGCCGTGCTGCTTGCCTTTCTTCCAGGCATGCCCGGGACGGTGCAGATCGCGGTCTATGCCGCACTCGCCGTCGCGCTCACCTTTGCCGGGCGCGCCTATACGCGGCGCTTCGGCGACGGCGGCGACACGGCGACGGTTCTGAACGACCGCGCAAGCCAGATGGTCGGGCGACGCGGCACGCTGGTCTCGGTCGAACATGGCGAGGCCGTCGTGGAGATCGATGGCGTACGCTGGCGCGCGATCCTGTCGGGCGAGGCGACGATGGGCACCGACGTGCGCGTCACAGGCGCCCAGGGCATGACCCTTAACGTAGAACGCGCCTGAACCGGCCCGGCGTTTACTCTTTGTCAGAACCTTGGACCGCAGACTCAACGCCTTGTGGCGCAGGAGGCTTCGGGCATGGATCTGGGACGGGCTGTGCGGATCGCGACACTGGCGCTGTTCGCGCTCGTGCATCTGCCCGCTGTGTCCAAGGCTGAAGGCACGGCCTGTCCCACCCATGTCGTCCAGCGGGGCGAGACGCTGCGCATGATCGCCGAAATTCACCTAGGCGACCGTGACCGTTCGGGCGAGATATACGCAGCGAACCGGACGATTGTCGGCCCGGACCCCAATGTCATCGCGCCGGGGCTCGTTCTTTCCATCCCCTGCGTGGCGGGCAGGGCAGATCCGGCCGCGGACACCATGGCGGCTGGGCCCGCACCGGCCGATCCGCCGCCTTCCCCCGAACCCGCTGCCGCGCCGGAACCGCCCCCCACCGCAGCGCCCGATGTGACCCGCATCGACATCCTGACCGGGGCGCCGTTCCTGCCCTTCGTGGACCCGGGCCACCCGTCGGGCGGCATGATCCCCGAGATCGTGCTTGCGGCCTTTGCCGCGACCGAGGGCCCGCCGGTTGAGATCTATTTCGTCAACGACATGCCCGCGCATCTCGACATCCTGCTGCCACGCGGGGGGTTTGCCTTCAGCTTTCCCTGGCTGATGCCCGACTGCACCGAACCACAGGCCGGCCAGACGCCGCTCTGCCGCAGCTTCGCGGGGTCTGCCAGCCTTTATGAACAGGTGACCGAGTTCTACGCGCTGGCCGGCAACGCCTATGCGGGGTCGCAGGCGCCAGCGGACCTGGTCGGCGCGCGTCTCTGCCGGCCAGAGGGGCACCCGCTGCGCGATCTGGCCGAGATGGGGCTGCTGGCCCCGCAGATCACCCTGATCCGTCGCCCCGGCCCTGCCGACTGCCTGGACGCGGTGCTGGCGGGCGAGGCGGACATCGCCTCTTTCGACGCCACCGTGGCACGAAGCCTCATCCGCGGCATGCGGCCCGAGGTTTCCTTCGTCGCGCTGGAGCGTCTGTCGCGAATCGAGCAGATGCGCGCCCTTGCCCTGGTCAGCGACCGCGCCGGCCTGGCTGCGATCGACCGCCTTGGCGCGGGGCTCAAGGCCATCGCCGAAAGCGGCGCGTGGTTCGAGATCGTCGAGCGGCACCTCTCTCTGCCCGAAGGTTAGGCAACCCCAAGGGTGGCGCGGGTTTCGCCCTGTCCTTAATTATTTACCAGTTGATAAAAAAACGGACCTGTGTGAGCCTCGACAAGAAGCCAACAGGAGTGACCCGCATGTCCGCAGACATAAGAACGGACGGGATCGTCGCAGGCCGGCTGGACCCCGCCGCGCTCGAGGCGAATTTCGCCGATCTGCACCCCCCGCTCGACGCGCACGAGGCGCTGGTCGCGGCGGACCGCTGCTATTTCTGCCATGACGCGCCCTGCGTCACGGCCTGCCCGACCGGCATCGACATCCCGCTTTTCATCCGCCAGATCGCGACCGGTCAGCCGGATGCCGCGGCCCGCACCATCCTGTCGCAGAACATCCTGGGTGGCATGTGCGCGCGCGTCTGCCCGACCGAAACCCTGTGCGAGGAGGCCTGTGTCCGCGAGGCGGCCGAGGGCAAGCCGGTCCTGATCGGTCAGCTTCAGCGCCACGCCACCGACAGCCTGATGGCCAAGGGTGTGCATCCCTTCGCCCGCGCGGCGGAAACCGGCAAGTCGATCGCCGTGGTGGGCGCGGGGCCCGCGGGCCTTGCCGCCGCGCACCGCCTGTCGATGCACGGTCACGCGGTCACCATCTACGAGGCGAAACCGAAGGGCGGTGGCCTGAACGAATACGGCATCGCCGCCTACAAGACGGTCGACGGGTTCGCGCAGGCGGAACTCGAATGGCTGCTGAAGATCGGCGGCATCTCGATCCAGCATGGCGCGGCCCTGGGCGGAGAGATCACCCTCGAAACGCTGGCCGAGGATCATGACGCTGTCCTGCTTGCCATGGGCCTTGCCGGGGTGAACGCGCTGGGGCTGAAGGGTGCCGACCGCGACTGGGTGCGCAACGCCGTCGATTTCATTGCCGAGCTGCGACAGACCGACGATCTGTCTAAACTTTCGGTTGGTCGCCGGGTCGTCGTGATCGGCGGCGGCATGACCGCCGTGGACGCGGCGGTGCAGTCGAAGCTTCTGGGCGCCGACGAAGTGACCATCGTCTACCGCCGCGACCGCGACGCCATGCCCGCCAGCCGCTACGAACAGGATCTCGCCGCGTCCAGGGGCGTCCGGCTGGTGTTCAACGCCCAGCCGATAGAGATCAAGGGCCGCAAGAAGGACCGGCGCCGGATCGTGTTCGCATATACCGAACGGACCGGCAAAGGCGTCCGCCCCACCGGAGAACGTTTCACGCTGCACGCGGACCAGCTTCTGCTGGCGATCGGCCAGACGCTCGAGGGCGCGCCCGACACGCTCGCGATCGAGGGTGGCAAGCTTCGGGTCGAGGGGGCCGGCCGAACCTCGCTTCCGGGCGTGTGGGCCGCGGGCGACTGCGCCAGCGGCGGCGACGATCTGACTGTCACCGCCGTCGCCGAGGGACGCGACGCGGCGGAGGATATCCACGCCGCATTGATGGGCTAGGCCATGACCACGACACGGCATTCCATCTTCGACCAATCGGCCTCGCGCGCAGAGGCGGCGGTGATGGGCCACTATGGCAGCGAAGGCCTGATCGCCCGGGTCTTCGACGCGCTGCGCGCCGCCGGCATCGACCCCGACGCGATGGGGCCGGACGACCTGGTTCCGCTGGAGCATATGCACACCGGCGGGATCAATGCCACGCGGCGCGTGCTTTCGGCGCTGCGCCCCGAGCCGGGCCAGCACCTTGTCGATATCGGTTGCGGGATCGGTGGCGTGGCCCGGGCGGCCGCGCGCGGTCACGGTGCCCGCGTTACCGGCATAGACCTGACAACCGATTTCGTGGAACTGGCCACCGAACTCAGCCGTCGCACAGGCCTTGGCCAGTTGACTGGCTTTCTTGTCGGCAGCGCGCTTCGCCTGCCGCTGGCCGAGTGCTCTGCCGATTGCGCGGTGCTGATGCATGTGGGCATGAACATCGAGGACAAGGAGCGCATGTTCTCAGAAGCGTTCCGGATCCTGCGACCGGGCGGAAAGCTGGCGCTGTGCGACATCATGCTGGGCCCGCTGGCAGAGCCGCTTGCCTACCCCGTGCCCTGGGCGGCGACGGCGGAGACGTCCCACCTTGCCACGCCCGAGGCGTATCGCGATCTTGCGGTGGATGCCGGTTTCGCGCCGATCTCGGAACTGGATTACTATACCGAGACGCTGTCCGCGGCGCCGATCGCCCGGGCGGAACCCGGCTTCCAGCCGCTTGGCCCGCATCTGCTGATGGGCCCCGATGCCCGGCGCAAGATCGCCAACCACCGTGCAAACCTGGATGCCGGGCGCGTGCTGCCGGTCCAGATGGTCTTTGCCCGCCCCTGATCCAAGGAGTTCCACACATGGCTGATCTTCGGACCGATTTCGTGGGCATCAAGAGCCCCAACCCCTTCTGGCTGGCCTCGGCCCCGCCCACGGACAAGGAATACAACGTCCGCCGCGCATTCGAGGCCGGCTGGGGCGGCGTGGTATGGAAGACGCTCGGGCTCGACCCGCATATCGTCAACGTCAATGGGCCGCGCTATGGCGCGATCTGGGGCGCGGACCGGCGGCTGCTGGGCCTGAACAATATCGAGCTCATCACCGACCGCCCGCTGGAGGTGAACCTGCGCGAGATCAAGCAGGTCAAGCGCGACTTCCCCGACCGCGCAATGGTCGTGAGCCTCATGGTCCCCTGCGAGGAGGACGCCTGGAAGTTCATCCTCAAGAAGGTCGAGGATACCGGGGCCGACGGGATCGAGCTGAATTTCGGCTGTCCGCACGGCATGTCCGAACGCGGCATGGGCTCGGCGGTGGGCCAGGTGCCCGAATACATCGAGATGGTCACCCGCTGGTGCAAGGCGAACACGCGGATGCCGGTGATCGTGAAGCTGACGCCCAACATCACCGACATCCGCTACCCCGCGCGCGCCGCCCATGCCGGGGGCGCCGACGCTGTCAGCCTGATCAACACGATCAGCTCGATCACGTCGGTGAACCTGGACAGCTTCAGCCCCGAGCCGTCGATCGATGGCAAGGGCAGCCATGGCGGCTATTGCGGCCCGGCGGTGAAGCCCATCGCGCTGAACATGGTGGCCGAAATCGCCCGCGACGCGCAGACCGCGGGCCTGCCGATCAGCGGCATCGGCGGCGTCACCACTTGGCGCGACGCGGCCGAGTTCATCAGCCTGGGCGCGGGCACCGTGCAGGTCTGCACCGCCGCCATGACCTATGGTTTCCGCATCGTGCAGGAGATGATCGCCGGGCTCGAGCAGTGGATGGACGAGAAGGGCCACGCCGATATCGGCGCCTTCCGCGGTCGCGCCGTACCGAACGTGACCGACTGGCAGTACCTGAACCTGAACTACGTCGCCAAGGCGAAGATCGACCAGGACCTGTGCATCAAGTGCGGCCGCTGCTATGCCGCCTGCGAGGATACCAGCCACCAGGCCATCGCGATGAATCCCGGCCGCGTGTTCGAGGTGATCGACGGCGAATGCGTCGCCTGCAACCTGTGCGTCAATGTCTGCCCGGTCGAGGACTGCATCACCATGGTGCCGATGCAACCCGGAGAGGTGGACCCGCGCACCGGCAAGGTGGTGCAGGCCGACTATGCCAACTGGACGACGCATCCGAACAACCCGGCGGCCAAGGCTGCGGAGTAGGCAGTGGAGGGGGGCGCAGGATGATCGTCGATCTGGACCATCTGAACCTGCGAACCGTCCGTTTGCAGGAAATGATCGACTGGTACGGCGCGGTGCTGGGTATGGAGCCCGGGCCGCGCCCGGATTTCCCCTTCGCGGGCGCCTGGCTTTATGCGGGCGAGCGGGCGCTGGTCCACCTGGTGGAAGTGGCCGAGGAGGCGCCCGCAGCCCCGCCCGGCGGCCTGCGGCTGGAACATGGCGCCTTTCGCGGCCGCGGCTTCGCCGCCTTTGTCGAAAAGCTGACCAACCGGGGCGAGCGGATGCGGATTTCACGGGTACCGGGCTTTCCGGTCGTGCAGGTGAATGTCTGGGATCCAGACGGCAACCACCTGCACATCGACTTCGACGAAGCGGAAGTGCCGCCGCATCTGATCTGAACGCTCAGCGCGGACGCAGCCCGTCGGTATAGAGCCTGGTCAGGAAAGTCGCCGCATCGCCGACATGCCCGTCCGGCGCCGCGCCGAGGATCCCCTGTACCTGCACCTCGAAATCGGCGTAATGCTGGGTCGTCGCCCAGATCGAGAAGATCAGGTGATAGGGGTCCACCGGCGCGATCCGTCCGGCCGCGATCCAGACGCGGATTACCTCTGTCTTCTCGTCCACCAGCGCCTTCAGCGCCCCTTCGATCTCGGATTGCATGCGCGGGGCGCCCTGCAGGATCTCGTTGGCGAAAAGCCTGCTTTCGCGGGGATAGTCCCGGCTCATCTTCAGCTTGCGACGGATGTATCCGGTCAACTCCCTCAGCGGGTCGCCCTGTGGGTCGATCTGGCGCAGCGGGTCGAGCCAGGTGTCCAGAAGCCGCGTCAGCAGCGCCTGGTGGATCGCCTCCTTGCTGTCGAAATAGTAAAGCAGGTTCGGCTTCGACAGCCCTGCCGCATCCGCGATCTGGTCCAGTGTCGCGCCGCGAAAGCCATGGGCCGAAAACACGTCCAGCGCCGCCGCCAGAATCGCGCGGCGCTTTTCCTTCTGTATGCGCGTTGGCTGTTTCGTGGTCGCTGCCCGTGCCAAATGCCCCCTCCATGGGCAGTTTCCCGGCTTCACTCTTGACTGCCCCACGGCATTGACTAGCGTGGTTTTTGACCGGTTGGTAAAACAACATTTACACAGGCCGGGCGTCCGCGCAACGCCGCCCGCGCCCTTCGGGGGAGAAAGATCTTGTCCACGCGCAGCACCGTCGCGCCGAACGACCTCCGGGCGTTCTGGATGCCATTCACCGCGAACCGCCAGTTCAAGAAGGCGCCGCGCATGCTGGTCGCGGCCGAGGGGATGCACTACACCACCGCCGACGGTCGCCAGATCCTCGACGGCACCGCGGGGCTGTGGTGCTGCAATGCGGGCCACAAGCGCCCGAAGATCGTGCAGGCGATCCAGGAACAGGCGGCGGAACTGGACTACGCCCCCGCGTTCCAGATGGGCCACCCCAAGGTGTTCGAACTGGCGAACCGGCTTGTGGACCTTGCGCCCGAGCCCTTCGAGCATGCCTTCTTCACCAATTCCGGGTCTGAATCGGTGGAAACCGCGCTCAAGATCGCCATCGCCTATCACCGCGCCCGCGGCGAGGGGCAGCGCACCCGGCTGATCGGGCGCGAGCGGGGCTATCACGGGGTCAACTTCGGCGGCATCTCGGTCGGCGGCATCGTGAACAACCGCAAGGTGTTCGGCAGCCTGCTGACCGGCGTCGACCACCTGCCCCACACGCACGACCTGAAGCGCAACGCATTCACCCGCGGGCAGCCCGAGCACGGCGCCGAACTGGCCGACGAGCTGGAGCGGATCTGCGCGCTGCACGGACCCGAGACCATCGCCGCGGTGATCGTGGAACCCATGGCGGGTTCCACCGGCGTGCTGCTGCCCCCAAAGGACTACCTGCAGCGGCTGCGGGCGATCACGAAGAAGCACGGCATCCTGCTGATCTTCGACGAGGTGATCACCGGCTTCGGCCGCCTCGGCGCGCCCTTTGCCGCCGGGTATTTCGACGTGATGCCCGACATGATCACCTGCGCCAAGGGCCTGACCAACGGCGTGATCCCGATGGGCGCCGTGCTGACCACGGCCCAGATCCACGACGCCTTCATGACCGGGCCCGAGCATCTGATCGAGCTGTTCCACGGCTATACCTATTCCGGCAACCCGATCGCCTGCGCGGCGGGGCTCGGCACGCTAGACACCTATGCCGAAGAGGGGCTGCTCACCCGCGGGGCGGAACTGGCCGGCTACTGGGAGGATGCGCTGCACTCGCTGCGCGGGCTGCCGCATGTCATCGATATCCGCAACATGGGGCTGATCGGCGCCGTCGAGCTGGAGCCCATCGCGGGCGAGCCGACGAAGCGTGCCTTCTCGGCCTTCCTCAAGGCCTACGAGAAGGGCATCCTGATCCGCACCACGGGCGACATCATCGCGTTGAGCCCGCCGCTCATCATCGAAAAGGACCATATCGACCAGCTGATCGGCACGCTGGGCGACGTTCTCAAGACCCTGGACTGAAAGGACCCGCGCCATGCCCGCCCCCGGAGAGAACCTGAAGATCAACGGCGACCGGCTGTGGGACAGCCTGATGGAAATGGCGCAGATCGGGCCGGGCGTGGCGGGCGGCAACAACCGCCAGACCCTGACCGACGAGGACAGCGAGGGCCGGCACCTGTTCCAGCGCTGGTGCGAGGAAGCCGGCCTCTCCATGGGCGTGGACGAGATGGGCACCATGTTCGCCATGCGCCCCGGCACCGACCCGGACGCGCTGCCGGTCTATGTCGGCAGCCATCTCGACACCCAGCCCACGGGCGGCAAGTATGACGGGGTGCTCGGCGTGCTTGGCGGGCTAGAGATCGTGCGCACGATGAACGACCTGGGGATAAAGACGAAGCACCCGGTCGTGGTGACCAACTGGACCAACGAGGAAGGCACGCGCTTTGCCCCCGCCATGCTGGCCTCGGGCGTGTTCGCGGGCGTGCTCGACCGCGACTGGGCCTATGACCGGCGCGATGCAAGGGGCCTCCGCTTCGGCGACGAGCTGGAGCGGATCGGCTGGAAGGGCCCGGAAAAGGTCGGCGCGCGCAAGATGCACGCCTTTTTCGAGCTGCACATCGAACAGGGCCCCATCCTGGAGGCCGAGGGAAAGCAGATCGGCGTCGTCACCCACGGCCAGGGCCTGCGCTGGATCCAGTGCACGGTCACCGGCAAGGGCCAGCACACCGGATCGACACCCATGTACATGCGGCGCAACGCGGGCCGGGGCCTGGCCAGGGTCACCGAACTGGTGCACGAGATCGCGATGAAGCACCAGCCCAACGCCGTCGGCGCCATCGGGCACATCGACGTCCATCCCAACAGCCGCAACATCATCCCCGAGAAGGTGGTCTTCACCGTCGATTTCCGCAGCCACAAGCTCGATGTGCTGGAGGCGATGGTCGCGGAACTCGCCGTCCGCGCGCCGGGCATCTGCGCCGATATCGGGGTGAAGTTCACCTCCGAGGTGGTGGGCTTCTTCGACCCGCCCGCCTTTGACCCGGTGCTGGTCGAACGCGTGCGCAACGCCGCCGATCGGCTGGGCTACAGCCACATGGACATCATCTCGGGCGCCGGCCACGACGCCTGCTGGGTGAACCGGCTCTACCCCACGACGATGGTGATGTGCCCCTGCGTTGACGGGCTCAGCCACAACGAGGCCGAGGAGATCAGCAAGGACTGGGCCACCGCCGGCACCGACGTTCTGATGCACGCGGTGCTGGAAACGGCAGAGGTTGTGGGGTGATCCGCCGCACCGCCGTGCCCCGCGTCCCGGGCCTGACCCGGGACCCCGAGCCCGGGGGCGCGGCCGGGCCGGTGCCGCATTCACCGCGCATTCACGCATTTCCCGTCCATTGGGAACATGCCCCATTTCGTCTACATCCTCGCGTCACGGCCCGGCGGCGCACTTTATACCGGCGCGACCTCGGACCTTCGCCGGAGGGTGGAGCAGCATCGGGCCCGCGTGGTGCCCGGTCATACGGCCAGGTACGGGATCGGCACGCTGGTCTGGTTCGAGATCCACGAGACGCGCGAGGCGGCGCTGGCGCGAGAGCGCAGCATCAAGCGCTGGCGCAGGCTCTGGAAGGACCAGCTGATACTTGGGCTCAATCCCGACTGGCGCGACATCTCGGGCCTGATCCCCTGAATACCGCTACGCGACGCGAGGTCCCGGGTCAGGCCCGGGACGCGTGGACAACAAGAAAACCAGCGAGGAGGCGCAGATGACCACAGTCATCAAGAACGGCACTATCGTGACGGCCGATCTGACCTACAAGGCCGATGTCCTGGTCGAGGGGGGCCGCATCACCGCGATCGGGCCCGACCTGAAGGGCGACGAGACGCTCGACGCGACCGGCTGCTACGTCATGCCGGGCGGCATCGATCCGCACACCCACCTGGAGATGCCCTTCATGGGCACCTATTCCTCGGACGACTTTGAATCCGGCACCCGCGCGGCGCTGGCGGGGGGTACCACCATGGTTGTGGATTTCGCCCTGCCCTCGCCCGGGCAGGGGCTGCTCGACGCGCTGAAGATGTGGGACAACAAGTCCACCCGCGCCAATTGCGACTATTCCTTCCACATGGCGGTCACCTGGTGGGGCGAACAGGTCTTCGACGAGATGCCCAGGGTTGTCGCGCGCGGCATCAACACCTTCAAGCATTTCATGGCCTACAAGGGCGCGCTTATGGTGAACGACGACGAGATGTTCGCCGCCTTCCGCCGCTGCGCCGAGATCGGGGCGATCCCGCTGGTCCATGCCGAGAATGGCGACGTGGTCGCCGAGTTGCAGGCGAAGCTTCTGGCCGAAGGCAACAACGGCCCCGAGGCGCATGCCTATTCGCGCCCGGCTGAAGTCGAGGGCGAGGCCACCAACCGCGCCATCATGATCGCCGACATGGCGGGCGTGCCGCTTTACGTCGTGCACGTCTCCTCCGAGGATGCGCACGAGGCGATCCGCCGGGCGCGCAGCCTTGGCCGCCGCGTCTGGGGCGAGCCGCTGATCCAGCACCTGACGCTCGATGACAGCGAATACCGCCACCCCGACTGGGACCACGCCGCGCGCCGGGTGATGTCGCCCCCGTTCCGGGACCGCAAGCACCAGGACAGCCTGTGGGCCGGGCTCGCCTCGGGCTCCCTGTCGGTCGTGGCCACCGATCACTGCGCCTTTACCACGGAACAGAAGCGCTACGGCCTGGGCGATTTCACCAGGATCCCCAACGGCACCGGCGGGCTCGAGGATCGGATGCCGATGCTCTGGACGCACGGCGTCAACACCGGTCGCCTGACGATGAACGAGTTCGTCGCCGCGACCTCGACCAACAGCGCCAAGATCCTGAACATGTATCCGAGAAAGGGCGCGATCCTGGTCGGGGCCGATGCCGATATCGTTGTCTGGGATCCGAAGAAGTCGAAGACGATCACGGCCGCGACCCAGCAATCGGCGATCGACTACAACGTCTTCGAGGGCAAGGAAGTGACCGGCCTGCCGCGCTTCACCCTGACCCGGGGCAAGGTCGCGATCCACGACGGCGAGGTGCGCACCGAAGAGGGCCACGGCCAGTTCGTCGCCCGCGAGCCGAGCGGCGCGGTGAACAAGGCGCTGTCCACCTGGAAGGAGCTGACCGCGCCGCGCAAGGTCGAGCGCAGCGGCATCCCCGCGAGCGGGGTCTGAGGCGCGCATGGGAGAAGCTGAAGCTGGCGCGCCGGGACAATCAGTGCCCGGGCGCCAGTTGCCCGGCGCGCGGTCTTGCGGCAAGAAAGGGCAGAAGCCAGCCGGCGCCAGCAAAGTGGGCAGGCAGAAGACAGGTCGATGATGCGTTCGCAGGCACGCGCGGACGTCCACCCCCAGCATGAGGCGGGAATGAACGAGCAGTCCCCAAGCGCAAGCGTCATCGAGGCGCGCAACCTGAGCCTGACCTTCCAGACATCGGATGGCCCGGTCCATGCGCTCAAGGACGTGACCCTGACCATCGGCAAGGGCGAGTTCGTGTCCTTCATCGGGCCGTCGGGCTGCGGCAAGACCACCTTCCTGCGGGTGATGGCGGACCTGGAAAAGCCCACCGCCGGAACGATCACCGTGAACGGCGTAAGCCCGGAACAGGCGCGCCGGTCCCGCGCCTATGGCTATGTCTTCCAGGCGGCGGGGCTTTACCCATGGCGTACCATAGGCGGCAATATCCGCCTGCCGCTCGAGATCATGGGCTATTCCAAGGCCGAGCAGGCCGAGCGCGTGCGCCGCACCCTGGAAATGGTCGAGCTGTCGGGTTTCGAGAAGAAATTCCCCTGGCAGCTGTCGGGGGGCATGCAGCAGCGCGCCTCGATCGCACGGGCGCTGGCCTTCGATGCCGATATCCTGCTGATGGACGAGCCCTTCGGCGCGCTGGACGAGATCGTGCGCGACCACCTGAACGAGCAGCTTCTGGAGTTGTGGGGCCGGACCGGCAAGACCATCGGCTTCGTCACCCATTCGATCCCCGAGGCTGTGTATCTTTCCACCAGGATCGTGGTGATGAGCCCCCGCCCGGGCCGGATCACCGACGTGATCGAAAGCACCCTGCCGCGCGAGCGCCCGCTCGATATCCGCGACACGCCCGAATTCATAGAGATCGCGCACCGGGTCCGCGAGGGTCTGCGCGCGGGGCATGGCGACGATGTCTGAGCGGATCGGGGGGCAACGCTGATGCGCACGATGCAATCGGTCCTGATCGTCGTCGGCGGCATCATGGCCATCTGGCTGGCCGCCGTCCCCTTCATGAACATCAAGTGGGAGGCCAACATGGCCAGCCGCGCCGGGGTCGAGGTGTCGATCCCCGAAGGCGGGCTGCGCCGCGCAAGCGCCGTCGCGCTGGTGTTCACCAACCCGCACCTGATCCCCGGCACCTATGTGCAGGAAAAGCCCCGCCTTCCCGGACCGCAGCAGGTCGTGGCAGAGCTTTGGGCGACCACCGCGGGCGAGGCCGTCACCTCGAACCGCAGCCTTGTCTATCATGCGGGCGTCACGCTGACCGGAACCGTGGCGGGCTTCCTGTTCGGCACGGCGCTTGGCGTGCTGCTGGCGGTCGCCATCGTGCATGTGCGGGTGATCGACGCCTCGATCATGCCATGGGTGATCGCCTCGCAGACGATCCCGATCCTGGCACTCGCGCCCATGATCATCGTGGTGATGAACTCGGTGGGCATCACCGGGCTGGTGCCCAAGGCGATCATCTCTGCCTATCTCAGCTTCTTCCCGGTCGTGGTGGGCATGGTGAAGGGGCTGCGCAGCCCGGACGCGATGCAGATGGACCTGCTCAAGACCTATAACGCCAGCGCGGCGCAGACCTTCTGGAAGCTGCGGCTGCCGGCGGCGGCGCCCTTCCTGTTTCCGTCGCTCAAGATCGGCATTGCAGCGTCGCTGGTGGGCGCGATCGTGGGCGAGTTGCCGACCGGGGCCGTCGCAGGGCTGGGCGCGCGGCTGCTGGCCGGCAGCTACTACGGGCAGACCGTGCAGATCTGGTCGGCACTGTTCGGCGCGGCGATCCTGGCCGCGATCCTTGTGGGCGCGGTCGGGCTGATCCAGGCGTTCGCGCTGAAACGCATGGGGTTCGCGCGATGACCGGCTATTCCGGCCCCGTGCCCACCGCGATCGGCGCGGTGCTGCTGAGCGTCCTGTCGCTTCTGATGCTGGGCCAGGACCTGCCCGGCAGCGCGGCCTTCGGTGTGGCGGTCCTGGCCTGCATCGCCATGATGGCGCTGGTGGTGTCGCTCGTCTCGTCGGGTCGCCGCGCGGGCGTGCTGCCGCCGCTGGTGCTGGGCGCCGCGATCCTCTTGCTGTGGGAAGTGGGCACCCGCGGCTTCGGCGTGCCGAGCGTCATCCTGCCCCCGGTCAGCGCGATAGCCGTTCGGATGGTGGCCAGCCACGCGACCCTGTGGGAGGACTTTTCCCAGACCTTCCTCAAGGGGGCGCTGTCGGGCTACATCATCGGCTGCGGCGCGGGCTTCCTGCTGGCGCTGTTCTCTGACCGGGTGCCGTTCCTGCAGCGCGGGCTCTTGCAGGTGGGCAACTTCCTTGCCGCCATGCCGATCATCGGCATCGCCCCCATCCTGGTGATGTGGTTCGGCTTCGACTGGCAGTCCAAGGCGGCGGTCGTGGCGGTCATGTGCTTCTTCCCGATGCTGGTGAACACCGTGCAGGGACTGGCGGCGGCCGGCGCCATGCAGCGCGACCTCATGCGCACCTATGCCGCCAGCTATGGCCAGTCGATGACCAAGCTGCGCCTTCCGGCCGCAGCGCCCTTCATATTCAACGGGCTCAAAATCTGCACCACCTTGGCGCTGATCGGCGCTATCGTGGCGGAATTCTTCGGCTCGCCCATCAGGGGGATGGGGTTCCGGATCTCCACCGAGGTGGGGCGCCTGAACCTCGACATGGTGTGGGCCGAGATCGTCGTGGCAGCCCTTGCGGGCTCCGCGTTCTACGGGGTGATAACGCTCCTCGAGAGAGCGGCCACCTTCTGGCACCCGTCGCAAAGGCGGGGGTGAAGTTCAACATGGAGAGACAGATGAAACGACTTATCGCATCGACGCTGGCCGGCGCGATGGTGTTTGCGGGCGGGGCGGCATGGGCGCAGGACGCCGTGACGCTGCAACTGAAATGGGTCACGCAGGCCCAGTTTGCGGGCTACTACGTCGCCAAGGACAAGGGCTTCTACGAGGAGGAAAACCTCGAGGTGACGATCAAGCCGGGCGGCCCGGACATCGCGCCCGAGCAGGTGATCGCCGGGGGTGGCGCCGATGTCATCACCACCTGGATGGCCGCGGGCCTTGCCGCGCGCGAGAGGGGCGTGCCGCTGGTGAACATCGCCCAGCCCTTCAAGACCGGCGGCCTGCAGCTGACCTGCCTGAAGGAGACCGGCGTCGAGACGCCCGAGGATTTCGCCGGCCGCACGCTGGGCGTCTGGTTCTTCGGCAACGAGTATCCCTTCTACGCCTGGATGGCGAAGCTGGGGCTGGAAACCGACGGCGCGGACGACAACGGCGTGACGGTGCTCAAGCAGGCCTTCAACGTCGATCCGCTGCTGCAGGGCCAGGCGGACTGCATCTCGACCATGACCTACAACGAGTACGGCCAGGTGCTGGATGCGGGCTACACCGCCGATGATCTGGTGAACTTCAACTATCTCGAACAGGGCATCGGGATGCTGGAGGACGGGCTCTACGTTCTCGAGGACAGCCTCGAGGATCCGGCCTTTGCCGACAAGATGGTGCGCTTTGTCCGTGCCTCGATGAAGGGCTGGAAATACGCCGCGGAGAACCCCGAGGAAGCCGCGCAGATCGTGGTGGACAACGACACCACCGGGGCGCAGACGCTGGCGCACCAGACCTACATGATGTCCGAGGTGGCCAAGCTGACCGCCGGTTCGAACGGGGCGCTGGACCCGGCCGACTACGAGCAGACGGTGGCGACGCTGCTGTCGGCCGTCTCCGAGGAGAACCCGGCGATCACGACGGAGCCCGAGGGCGCTTGGACCCACATGATCTCCGACCAGGCGCTTCAGTAAGCCTGACCGTTCGGCACGAGAAAGGCCCCGCATCAGCGGGGCCTTTTTTCGTGGGCGACGCGCTCAGCCCCTGCCTTCGGTCACGCCGCGGAACCAGCGCACGATGGCGGCGCGTTCCTCGGGTTCCATGTAGGACAGGTTGCCGGGCGGCATCGCATGGCTGACCCCGGATTGAAGATAGATCGCCTCGGCCTGGGCCGCGATATGCCCGGCGGTATCAAGCCGGACGCCCTTGGGCGGCCAGTGGATGCCATCCCAGCCGGGTTCGGCCGCGTGGCACATGGAACAGCGCCCGACCACGATGCTTTCCACCTCGGCGAAATCGGCGGCAGCGGCGAAGCGCTCCTGCGTCGGGGTAAGCTTCACCGTTTCATCCCAGTCCGTGCCGCGCATCGGCGCGGTCGACAGCCACATGATCAGGATGAAGATCACCGTCGTCACCGCCCAGGTCCAGTGCGGGTCGCCCTTTCCGGCATGGCGGGTGTTGAAATAGTGCCGGATGGTGACGCCCATCAGGAACACGAGGCTCGCGATCGCCCAGTTGTATTCCGTGGCGAAGGCAAGCGGGTAGTGGTTCGACAGCATCAGGAAGATGACGGGCAGCGTCAGGTAGTTGTTGTGCGTGCTGCGCTGCTTGGCGATCTTGCCGTATTTCGGGTCCGGCGTGCGCCCGGCCTTGAGGTCCGCGACCACGATCTTCTGGTTGGGAATGATGATCATGAAGACGTTGGCCGACATGATCGTCGCCGTGAACGCCCCCAGATGCAGCAGCGCCGCCCGGCCCGAAAAGACCTGCGTGTAGCCCCAGGCCATGAACACGAGGACACCGAAGAGCAGGATCATCAGCAGGGTGCTGTCCTCGCCTATACGGCTCTTGCAGAGGAAATCGTACACGATCCAGCCGAAGGCGATCGACGCGACGGAAATCGCGACCCCCTGCATCGCCGTGATGTCGAGCACGTTGGGGTCGATCAGGTAGAGTTCCGCTCCAAGGTAGTAGACCAGCACCAGCGTCGCGAAGCCCGACAGCCAGGTCGCGTAGCTTTCCCATTTGAACCAGATCAGGTGCTCGGGCAGCCGGTCGGGGGCCACCAGGTACTTCTCGATATGGTAGAAGCCGCCACCATGGACCTGCCACTCCTCGCCATGCACGCCCTTGGGCATGTCGGCCGCCTTTCGCAGGCCCAGGTCGAGGGCGATGAAATAGAAGGACGACCCGATCCAGGCGATGCCCGTGATGACGTGCAGCCAGCGCACGGCGAATTCGGCCCAGGCTTCGATGATGGCTAGTTCCAGCATGACGCTCCCCTTGATGCTGCGGCCAGACTAGCCGCATGGGTGGCTTTCGTGTATTTGCAGATAATCGGAATGAGCTTCAAATTACGATAGACAATCGTCCATGGCCTATGTCGACAATGTCCGCATGTTCGCCCGCGTCTACGAGCTGGGCTCGATGTCGGCGGCGGCGCGCGACCAGCGGGTATCGGCGGCGGTGGCTTCGGCCCGGGTCGGCGCGCTCGAGGCGCATCTGGGCGTGCGGCTGTTCCAGCGCACCACGCGCAGCCTGACAGCGACGGAACAGGGCCGGCTGTTCTACGAGGGCGCCAAGCGCATCCTCGAGGCGATCGAGGACGCGGAGTCGGCGGTGACGGACGTCACCCAGAACCCGCGCGGATCGCTATACGTCTCGGCGCCGTTCAGCGTGGGAAGGCGGTTCATCGCGCCGCAGGTGCCGGCCTTTCGCGCCCAGTACCCGGAAATCAACGTCCGCATGCGCCTGTCGGACCGCAAGGTGGACGTGACCGCCGAGGCGCTGGACCTGGCCTTCGTGCTGGGCCAGCCCGAGGACTCGACCCTGAAGATGCGCGTTATCGCCGATTGCCGCAGGGTGCTGGCCGCAAGCCCCACCTATGTCGCCCGGCGGGGCATGCCAGCCGATGGCGATGCGCTGGTGGCAGAACGGCACGACTGCCTGCTGCTGCGCTTTCCCGGGGCGCCGGAATTCCAGTGGACGCTGGAAACCACCGACGGCCCGCGCCGGATGGCGGTGGATGGCCCCTTCGCGTCTGATGATGGCGAGGTGCTGACCGGCTGGGCGCTGGCGGGCGAGGGGATCGTGCTGAAGCCGGTCTTCGAGATCGCGGAACATCTGGCAAGCGGCCGGCTGGTCCCGGTTGCCGCCGCCACGCCGCCCCAGCCCGCGCGGCTGGCCGTGCTCTACACGCACCGCCGCTACCAGGATCCGAAATCCCGGCTTTTCATCGCCTTCATGGCCGAGCGCCTGTCCGAGGATGTGCGCCGCGCGGAAGCCGCCGCTCAGCTGCCGCGATAGGTGCTGAAGCCGAAGGGCGAAAGCAGCAGCGGCACATGGTAGTGGTCGTCCTCGGCCATGCCGAAGCGGATCGGCACCACGTCGAGGAACCGGGGCTTGCCGCCGGGTGCCCCGGTCCGGTCGAGATATGCGCCGGCATGGAACACCAGCTCGTAGGTGCCGGTCGCGAAATCCGCCTGCCCCAGGATCGGCTGGTCCGTGCGCCCGTCCGCATTTGTGACCGCGCGGGCGATCGCGTGGCGCGCCTCTCCCTCGATCCGGTAAAGCTCGATCGTCAGTCCGGCCGCCGGGCAGCCCAGCGCCGTGTCCAGAACATGGGTCGTCAGGTATCCGGCCATTTCCCTCTTCCTTCTGCTTCGCTGTCACAATGCCTGCACCCGGCGCATCGGGAAATCACGGGTACAGGCGAAAAACCTTCAATATTTTGCGCATAATGCAGGTCATTCTTCTGATGTATGAGAGAATTGCATCAAACTGCAAGAGCCTACCGGCACCAAGACCGGGTCCATCCAGGGAGAGAACGATGACCGACAGCTCGATCGGAACGCCCGCGCAGATGCGCGATCCGAATTATCTGCCACCGCTCGCAAAGGCGATCCCGCTCGGCATCCAGCATGTGCTGGCGATGTTCGTCTCTAACGTGACGCCCGCGATCATCGTCGCCGGGGCGGCCGGCTTCGGTTTCGGCTCGGGCTCGCCGGATTTTCCGGAACTGGTCTACATGATCCAGATGTCGATGTTCTTCGCGGGCATCGCCACGCTTTTTCAGTGCATCGGCTTCGGCCCGGTGGGCGCGCGCCTGCCCATCGTGCAGGGCACCAGCTTCGCCTTCATCCCGATCATGATCCCGATCGTCGCCGGCAAGGGCGTCGAGGCCATGCCGATCCTGATGGGGGGCGTGATGGTTGGCGGGCTGTTCCATGCCTGTCTGGGCTTCTTCATCGGCCGGATCCGCTTTGCCCTGCCGCCGCTGGTCACCGGGCTCGTGGTGCTGATGATCGGGCTGGCGCTGGTGCGCACCGGCATCCAGTATGCGGCAGGGGGCGTTCCCGCGATCGGAACGCCGGAATATGGCAGCCTGCAGAACTGGAGCGTCGCGCTGGTGGTGATCGTGGTGACGCTGGGCTTCAAGTTCTTCGCCCGCGGCATGGCGTCGGTCGCGGCGGTCCTGATCGGGCTTCTGGCAGGCTATGCCGTGGCCTTTGCCATGGGCATGGTCAGCTTCGACAATGTCGGCCGCGCCGCAACCTTCGCGCTGCCCGACCCGTTCCATTTCGGCTTCGAGTTCAGCCTGGCAGCGGTTGTTGGCTTCTGCCTCATGGCCTTCGTCTCGGCGGTCGAGACGGTGGGTGACGTGTCGGGCATCACCAAGGGCGGCGCCGGGCGCGAGGCGACGGAGAAGGAAATCTCCGGCGCCACCTTCGCAGACGGCCTGGGCTCGGCCGCAGCGGGCATGTTCGGCGCCCTGCCCAATACATCCTTCAGCCAGAATGTCGGCCTGATCGCCATGACCGGCGTGATGAGCCGCCATGTCGTCACCTTCGGCGCGATCTTCCTGATCGTGGCGGGGCTGATGCCCAAGGTCGGGGCGCTGATCTCCACGGTGCCGATCCAGGTGCTGGGCGGCGGCGTGATCGTCATGTTCGGGATGGTCTGCGCGGCCGGCGTGTCGATGCTGGCGGACGTGAACTGGAACCGCCGCAACATGGTCATCTTCGCCATCGCGCTGTCGGTCGGGCTGGGGCTGCAACTGGAACCGGCGGCCTTGCAGCACCTGGAGGGCAATATCAAGGTGCTGCTGACCTCCGGCCTGCTGCCGGCCGCGGGCATCGCGATCGTGCTGAACCTGATCCTGCCCCACGAGTTGCGCGCCGAGGCGACCGAGGACATCGCCGGCGGGCTTGCGGGCCAGGGCGCCGCCAGCCAGCGGCACGGACATTGAGAGAAACCTGGCCCGGCCCCGCGCCGGGCCACAGCGACCGGAGCAAGAGATGGACAGATACCCCCGCGACATGATCGGCCACGGCGCGACGCCTCCGGACCCGAAATGGCCCGGGGGCGCGCGCATCGCGGTCCAGATCGTCGTCAACTACGAGGAAGGCGGCGAGAACTGCGTCCTGCACGGCGACGCGGCCTCCGAGGCGTTCCTGTCCGAGATCGTGGGGGCGGCCCCCTGGCCGGGCCAGCGCCACTGGAACATGGAATCGATCTATGAATACGGCGCGCGGGCAGGCTTCTGGCGGCTTCA
The DNA here is from genome assembly GCF_013093415.1 of Halovulum dunhuangense. Lineage (NCBI taxonomy): Bacteria > Pseudomonadati > Pseudomonadota > Alphaproteobacteria > Rhodobacterales > Paracoccaceae > Halovulum > Halovulum dunhuangense. Next base: position 709,922 of record NZ_JABFBC010000001.1, on the reverse strand, counting down.
CCGCCTGTTCACCCGCATGAACATACCTGTCACCGTCTACGGCGTTGCGACAGCACTCGCCCGCTCGCCCGAGCAGGTGGCCGCGATGAAGGATGCCGGCTGGGAGATCGCCAGCCACGGGCTGAAATGGATCGACTACAAGGACTACTCGCCGGAGGACGAGCGCGCCCACATGCACGAGGCGATCCGCCTTCATGCCGAGGTGGTGGGCGAGCGGCCGCGCGGCTGGTACACGGGGCGCTGTTCGGTGAACACCGTCGATCTGGCCGCCGAGGAAGGCGGCTTCGCCTATGTTGCCGACAGCTACGCGGACGACCTGCCCTACTGGCACAGGCATGGCGAGCGGGACCAGCTGATCGTGCCCTACACGCTCGATGCGAACGACATGCGCTTCGCAACACCGCAGGGGTTCAACGCGGGCGCGCAGTTCTACGAGTACCTCAAAGACAGCTTCGACGCGCTTTACGACGAAGGACAGCACGGACAGGCCAAGATGCTGTCGATCGGGCTGCATTGCCGCCTGATCGGCCGGCCCGGACGCATCCAGGCGCTGAAGCGTTTCCTCGACTATGCCCGCCGGCATGACGGCGTATGGTTCGCCCGCCGCATCGACATCGCCGAGCACTGGGCGAGGGTCCATCCGCCCGGCGCGCTGACCCGCCCGTCGGAAATGGATGCCGAAGCCTTCGTCGCGCAGTTCGGCGGCGTGTTCGAACATTCGCCCTGGATCGCCGAAGGCGCGCACGGGCTGGAACTGGGCGCCGCGCATGATACCGCCGTCGGGTTGCACAACGCGCTTGCCCGGGTGTTCCGCTCTGCCCCCGATGACCGGCGGCTTCAGGTGCTGAAGGCGCATCCGGATCTGGCCGGGAAACTGGCGGCGGCGAAGCGGTTGACGAAGGAGTCGACGGCCGAGCAGGCCTCCGCTGGCCTGGATGCGCTGACCGACGAGGAGCGCGCGCGCTTCACCGAGTTGAACGAGGCCTATACCGCGCGCTTCGGCTTTCCCTTCATCATCGCGGTGAAGGACCACGACAAGCCCTCGATCCTTGCCGCATTCGAGCGGCGGATCGCCAACGACCGGGACGCCGAATTCACCGAGGCCTGCCGACAGGTGGAACGGATCGCACTTCTTCGCCTGAAGGACATGCTGCCATGACGACCTATGCCCTGCCCGTCGCGGGCCTGCCGCCGCAGACCGACGTTATGACCGACCGCGCCATCCTTACCACCGCCTATGCGGTGATCCCCAAGGGCGTGCTGCGCGACATCGTCACCAGCTGCTTCCCCGGCTGGGAAAAGACCCGCGGCTGGATCATCGCGCGCCCCCTGTCGGGCTTTGCCGAGACGTTTTCCCAGACGATCATGGAGGTGGCCCCGGGCGGCGGCAGCAGCAATCCGGAGGTGGACCCCGGGGCGCAGGCGGTCATCTTCGTCGTGGGCGGCACCCTGACCGTGACCCTTGGCGGCGAGACGCGGGCCCTGGGTCCGGGCGGCTATGCCTATGTCCCGGCCGGAACGGGCTACGAGGTGTGGAACCACGGCGACGCGCCCGCCACCTTTCACTGGGTGCGCAAGGCGTGGGAGCCTGCCCCCGGCATCGAGAAGCCCGAGCCCTTTTTCGCGGACGAGACGAAGGTCGCGCCGATCCCCATGCCCGACACCGACGGCGCCTGGGCCACGACGCGCTTCGTCGATCCCTCGGACCTGCGCCACGACATGCATGTGAACATCGTGACCCTGGCGCCGGGCGGGAACATCCCCTTTGCCGAAACGCATGTGATGGAGCACGGACTTTATGTGCTGCAGGGCAAGGCGGTCTATCGCCTGAACGGCGACTGGGTCGAGGTGGAGGCCGGCGATTTCATGTGGCTGCGCGCCTTCTGCCCGCAGGCCTGCGTCGCAGCCGGGCCGGGGCCGTTCCGTTACCTGCTCTACAAGGACGTGAACCGCCACCCCAAGCTGCGGTTGCGCGCATGAGCCACGAGATCCGGACCGAACCCCTGACCGCCGCCGCCTTCGCCCCTTTCGGCGACGTGCTCGAGGCGTCAGGCCACCCCGACAGGATCATCAACCAGGGGCTTTGCGGTCGCTTCCACGATCGCGCGCGGCTGGAGTTCGGCGCCGACGGGCGTGCCGGGGTCAGCATCTTCGATGCGACGCCCCGCGCCCTGCCCTACATGCTCGACATGGTGGAACGGCACCCCGACGGCGCGCAATGCTTCGTGCCCATGAGCCTGCAACCGTTCCTCGTGATCGTTGCCCCGGACGCGGGCGGCAGGCCCGGCAGGCCCCGCGCGTTCGTGACCGATCCGGGACAGGCGGTGAACTTCCTGCGTGGCACCTGGCATGGCGTGCTGACGCCGCTTCATGCGCCGGGGCTGTTCGCCGTGATCGACCGGATCGGACCTGGCCCCAACCTGGAAGAACACTGGTTCGACCGGCCCTTCACCGTGATCGAGGGCTGAAGCGCCTCACTCCGCCGCGGCGGGAACCGGGCCGGGGATGCCCAGAAGCGCCATCTGCTCGGCCCCCCAATGGCCGATGTCGTAGCGCTTCACCACGTCGCGCAGAAGCGCCATGCGCTCCTGCCGTTCCTTGCGCCCCATCGACAGGGCCGTGTCGATAGCGCGGTCCATGGCGCGGTTCGAGAACGGGTTGACCAGCACCGAGGCCGACATCTCGACCGCCGCGCCGGCGAATTCCGACAGCACCAGCACCCCGTCGCCATCGGTCCGCGCGGCGACGAATTCCTTGGCCACCAGGTTCATGCCGTCGGCCAGCGGGGTGATCCAGGCCACGTCCGCCGCCTGATAGTAGCCGATCAGATCCTCGAACGGGATCGCGCTGGAGATCAGCGCCACCGGCTGCCATTCGAACGAACCGAAGGTGCCGTTGATCCGCCCGGCGATCTGCTCGATCTCGGACTGGACCTCGCCATAGGCGGCCATGTTGCGGTTCGCGCTGACCGACACATGCATCAGCCGCACCTTGCCGCGCAACTCGGGGCGCCGCTGGAGCAGCCGCTCATAGGTCAGAAGCTGCTCGACCCCGCCCTTGGTGTAGTCGGTGCGCGAGACGGACAGGATCAGCTGCGCGTCGCCCTTCTCGGTGCGCACGGCATCGGCCTTCTGCGCCGTGGCCTCGGTCCCGGCACGGGCCAGGATGAAATCGACATCGACGCCGACGGGCGACGCGCTCACCGCGACCTTGCGCCCGTCATAGGCCAGTTCCGTCGGTGTCGTGCGCTCGCTCAGCGCGGTGCCCGGGCTGACGAAATCGTCGGTCACGCGCTCGCGCCGGGTCACCTCCACGTCGAACAGGCTGCGTGCGACCGACACGAAATTGTTGGCATAGCGCGGGATGTGAAAGCCCACCACGTCGCAGGCCAGCAGGCTTTCGACGATCTCGTGCCGCCAGGGCAGCACGTTGAAGATGTCCGCCGCCGGGAAGGGCGTGTGGTGGAAGAAGCTGATCTTCAGGTCGGGCCGCATCTTGCGCAGATAGCCCGGCACCAGCCACAGGTTGTAGTCATGCACCCAGACCGCGGCACCCTGCGCCGCCTCGGCCGCGGCCGCCTCGGCGAAGGCCCAGTTCACCTCGCGGAAGGTGGGCCAGTCCACGGGGTCGTAATTGTACTTGTCCTTGAAGCTGTGAAGGATCGGCCAGAACGCCTCTTTCGAGGTGACGTGGTAGAAGCTCCTGACCTGCTCCTCAGTCAGCGGCAGCCGCGAGACGGTGTATTCGCCGTAGCTGTCCTCGATCTCCACCACCCGGTCGAAATCCGGGTTCGAAGTATCCTCGGCCAACTTCCAGGCGACCCAGGCACCCTTGTCCACCCGGCCGAAAAAGCTTTTCAGCGTCGGCACGATGCCGTTCGGGCTCTTGTTCTCGCGGTACTCGATTTTGCCGTCCACCTCCACTTCCTCATAGGGCTGGCGGTGATAGACGATGACCAGATCGGAAGGCATGGCATTCATCCTTTCGGTGTTGGGTGAAGGCCGAAGGCGGCCACGGCCTCGAGGATGCCGGCAGCACCAATGGCTTCGGCCCGGTGGATGTGGTCCGCCTCTTCCAGCCGTTCCAGCAGCGCGGGCTCGGACCCGCCCACGGCGACGGCCCTGAGGCCCGAGGCCAGCATCGAATGATCGTTCAGCGTGTCGCCCGCGGCCAGCACCCGCCCCTCGTCCAGCCCCAGATGGGCGACCAGCCGGCGCAGCGACGGCCCCTTGCTGACGCCCTTCGGCAACACGTCGAAGTATCGGTTGTCCGAGATCAGGTGATCCAGCCCCAGCGCCGCCACCTTGTCGGCCGCGCTGCCGTCAAAGGCATCTGGGTCAAGATCGTAGCTGACCCGGTAGCGAAACGCGGTCGGCTGAAGCGTCAGCCCTGGATGCGCGTCAAGCGCTTCGCGAACCCGCGCCCCGCTGTCGCCCCAGCGCCGGGCGATATCCGCCTCCAGCGCTGCGATGGGGTCCAGCCGTCGCGCTTCGCGGCGGACACGGGCGATGGTCGTGCCGACATCGCCGATCACATATTCGGGCCAGGGCACGCCCTGCGTCTCGCACAGCTCCACGATGAAATCCGGATCGCGGCCGGTCACGAAGACAAGGCCGATGGTCGCGCGATGCGCCTCGATCCAGTCGTAAAGCCTGCGGCGGTCGATGTCCGAACCGCCGAGAAAGGTGCCGTCCAGGTCGGTCGCCAGCACGAAGTCGCGCGTGGAAAGGTCGGATTGCAATTCGCTCATCTCGTTCATTCTGCATGTCCTCCGAAGCCGCGGATGCTGGCCGGGTCGGCCGGATGGTCCAGAACCAGGTCGAGCATGTTGGGCTCTCCCTCGATCGGGCGGGCCCAGAGCCGGGCGAAAGTCTCTCCGATATCGGCACCCTGGGTCAGGACGCGGAACACCGCCTCGCAGATCGGCATGTCCACGCCCACGCGGGCGGCCAGGTCGTTCACCGAGCGGGCGTTGATCTCGCCCTCGACCACGACATCCCTGCCATCGAAGCAGCGGTCGCGCGGAATGCCCTGTCCAAGCTGCACGCCCAGCGACATGTTGCGCGAAGTCCGGGACGAACAGGTCAACGTCAGGTCGCCTGCCCCGGACAGGCCCGTGACCGTCTCGCGCCGCCCGCCCAGCGCGGCGGCCAGCGTCTTCATCTCGTCCATGCCACGGGCGATCAGGGCAGCGCGGGTATTCTCGGCGAAGCCCGCCCCGGTCATCATGCCGCAGGCAATGGCAATCACGTTCTTGACCGCGCCGCCGATCTCGACTCCCACCGGATCGTCCGAGACGTAGGGCCGGAACGCCTCGGAACTGAGCGAAATCGCCAGCCGCGCCGCGGGGCTTTGAACCGGGGACAGCCGGTCGGCATAGGAGAAGGGGAACGCCACGGTGACGGCGGTCGGGTAGCCGCGCGCCGTCTCGGCCGCGAATGTAGGGCCGGAAAGCGCGCCGACAGGGTGCCCGGGCAGCAGGCTGCCCGCCACTTCGCCCAGCAGAAGGCCGGTTTCCGCCTCGATCCCCTTGGCACAGAGCGCGACGGGCACCCCCTGCGGCAGGTGCGGGGCCAGCTGCGCGCAGATCTCGCGAACGGTCCGGGACGGGGTGACCAGCAGCACTGCCTCTGTCCCGTCGAGCGCCGTCGCAAGATCGGAGATCGCAACGATCCCTTCGGGCAAGGCGATATCGGGCAGGTGGCGCGGGTTCATGCGCTGCCGGGCGACCGCATCGATCACATCGGGGTCGCGCCCCCACAGCCGCACCTCGCGTCCGGCGCGGCGCGCGACCGCTGCCAGCGCCGTGCCCCAGGACCCGGCGCCGATCACGGTGATGGTGCGATAGGGCTCGGCCCTTGCGGGCACCGGCGTGACGCCCCTGTTGTCAATCCGCATGAAGACGGTCCCTTGCTGTTCTTTCCGTGTCCGCGTTTCGGGTTCAGCCAGTATCCTTGGCGCACGGGGCGCGGGGGCGATGGCCAGCCCGTCAAGGCCCGTCAAGGAACGTCGCCCGAGCCCCGATATACGCAATCTGCCGCAAAATTCAATGCTACTCTCCCATATCCAGCAACAATACGACAACGCAGGCGCGGAATGCACTCTGCATGGGCATAAGGGGCAAGATTGATGCGCAAATGTACAGATTGGGCCGAAAGTCGTTGTTTTCGATATCATATCCACAGCCTTTGAAATTCTGCACAGGCCGCGCTTCGTGCGAAGTAATATGCTTCATAACTGAAATTATGTAGTTTTATCTGGGATTCCTCTGCTTCGATGCCGCGGTCAACCCAACCTCAGCGGCATTCATTTCGCCTCTCAACCGGGCCAGAGGGATATCCACATCCCTGGAAAAGTTGACAGACGGCGCCCAATGCTTACGTTTCCCGGAGCGCCTTTCGGGTGCACCGCAACAATTGCGTTTCGATATTCGCTACAATAATCACCAAGAGGAGTTCCCATGTCAGCCGCCGCAGTCAGAACCGCCATCTTTCCGGTCGCCGGTCTTGGGACGCGGTTTCTGCCCGCGACCAAGGCAACGCCAAAGGAACTGCTGCCCGTGATCGACACGCCCCTGATCCAGTACGCGATCGACGAGGCGCGGGACGCAGGGGTAGAGCGGATGATCTTCGTCAGCCATCCCAGCAAGGGCGCGATCGAACGCCATGTGCGGGCGGATGCGGACCTTGCCGCCACGCTGCGCGCCCGCGGCAAGGCGCGGATCGCGGCCGAACTCGAAGCGGCGGCGCTGGACGATGACGAGGCAGAGGTTCTCTTCGTCATGCAGGATGAACCGCTGGGCCTCGGCCACGCCGTCAACTGCGCGCGGGACCATGTGCTGGATGGCCCCGTGGCGGTGATCCTGCCCGACGACCTGATCCTGGGGCCGAAGGGGTGCCTGTCCGAGATGATCGAGGCCTATGGCGAGGCCCGCGCCGGCCACATGGTCGCGGTCATGGACGTGCCGCAGGACCGGACCGGCGCCTATGGCGTGCTCGATGTCACCGCCAGGTCGGGCCGTATCTCGCAGGCGCGGGGGATGGTCGAGAAGCCGGCGCCGGAGAAGGCGCCTTCGAACACCGCGGTGGTGGGGCGCTACATCCTAGACGCAGCCATATTCGAAGCCCTCGCGACCCAGGCACCCGGCGCCGGAGGAGAGATCCAGCTGACCGACGCCATCGCCCGCGGGATCGAGCGGCTGGGCCTTGCCGGGTTCCATTTCAGCGGCCGCCGCTTCGATTGCGGGTCCAAGGCCGGAATGCTGGCGGCAACCCTGCACCTGGCCTCGCAGGACGAGGAATACGCCGAGGTGCTGGCCGAGTTTCTCGGCACCGCACCCGCCACTGTCGCGGCCTGACGCCACCGCCGGTTGAACCCGGCTTGCCGATAGCGCTACCCTCGGTCGGTGAACGGGCAGACCGCTGCCCGGGATGGTGGCAGAAGGAGAAACGCGTGGCGCTGGCAGACCGGATCTCCCGCGACGACACCGCAACCGAGGCGCTGGTCGACTGGTGCCGAGATCGGCTGACGACCGCCCGCAGCCGGTTCGAGGCAGAGCAGGCCATCGCGCGCCGACTGGGCGCGCGGCCGGACGGGGATGCGGCCTGCTTCGGGTTCTGGTGTCCCGAGCTTCTCGACAACCGCGTGCCCGAGGGCGACGTTTTCCTCGAACTTCTGGCGCCCCTGGAGCCGCTCGACCTGACACGGTCGCACCAGGACATCCGCTTCGAGCGGCATCTCGTCCCCGTCGCCCGCTGCGAGGCCTTCAGCTTCGTCGTCCTCGGCGGCGCCATTGCCGGCACGCGGGACCGCACGGGCGACTTCTACGCCCTGACCTGGCGCGATGCCGAGGGCGACTGGCACCGCATCCTCGACCCGCTGGCCATGTCGCTGCCCTTCGGCGCCTTTGCCCCGGCCGAGCTGTACGACCTGGACGCGATGCAGGCTGCGCGCACCGACGGTGACTACTACGCCGCGTTGGGGGGCAGCACCCCGCACAAGTTCGGCCCCCCGGTGAACATCCTCCAGATCCATGTGCCCACCGCCACCGCGGGCGGCACGCTGGCCAGCCTGACCCGGCATTTCCAGCGCCTCGCCGACCGGATCGAACAGGGGTTGCCGCTGGAACAGGGCGATACGCTTTACCTGGGCTACGATGCCGTGCAGCTGCTTCCCGTCGAGCCGACGACCGTCTACGAGACCGGCCCCGATTTCTGGGAGGAAACCGACGGGGATGGCGGTCTGACAGTATCGCTGACCCGGCCCAATACCACCAACTGGGGGTATGACGTGGTGATCGCGGGCATGGGCACGGTCAATCCCTGCCTGCTGGAAACGGGGCGCCCGGACGAGCTGGTGGACCTGGCCGCGACGCTGCACAATTTCCCCGGCAAGCCGAAGATGCTGATCCTCGACGTGGTCTTCGGCCATTCCGACAACCAGGGGCTGCGGGCGCTCAACGCGCATTATTTCGCCGGGCCGAACATGTACGGCCAGAACCTCGACTACCGGAACCCCTCCGTGCGGGCGATCCTGCTCGAGATGCAGCGCCGCAAGATCGATTTCGGGGCCGACGGCGTGCGGGTGGACGGGGCACAGGATTTCAAGTGGTGGGATCCAGCCACCCAGACCCTGTGCCATGACGACGACTATCTTCAGGCCATGGCCGACATCGTGCAGGAGGTGGCCGGGACCCGCTTCCGGCCCTGGTTCATCTTCGAGGATGGCCGCCCCTGGCCGCAGGAAGACTGGGAGCTGTCCTCGACCTATCGCGCCGTGATCGACAACCAGGCCGCGACGGACCCCGACGTGTTTCAGTGGGGGCCGCTGACATTCGCCCATAACACGCCCTTCATCTATGGCTTCTGGCTGTCGAAATACTGGCGAATCCGCGAGATGCTGGAATGCGGGGCGAACTGGATCTCGGGCACCGCGAACCACGACACGCTGCGGCGCGGCACACAGGTCAACCCAAAGCTCAACATCAACACCCGCCTGGGCGAGACGCGGATGGAGATCCTCGACAAGGCCTATGACAATCCGGCCGTGTCGATGCTGACCTATGCCGCCTTTCCGGGCGTGCCGATGGATTTCCTCAACGCCACCGCACGGGCCAGATGGGGCTTCATCCGCAACCAGGACGACCGTTACGGCGTGAAGGTGGTGGCCGAGGAGGCGATCAGCCTGAAATGGCAGGTGGACGCCTACAGCTATTCCATACCCGCCAATTTCCGACGCCTGAAGGAACTGGGCTTCGAGACCCGCGAGGAACTGGCGCGTTTCTTCGAATTCCTGCCGGCGCTGGTCGAGGTCACCGAATACGACCTGGAGCAGATCGCGAAACTTCTCAACGAGGTGGAGCCGCGGCTTGCGGGGCCGGCGCATCTCGACGTGCCGACCCTGAAGCAGGTGGCGCGGGCCTGGATGGACGACATGCACGACTACTGCAACGTCGCGCATTCGATCTCCACGCTGGAGCCGCGCCAGACCGCCTTCATGCTGAAGCTGCGCAATTTCCGGCGCGAGAACCCGTGGCTGCGCAGCAATTTCGGTCCCCGGGACCGGTTCGACTATCTTCAACCGGTGGCCGGGCGGACGGTGTTCACCTCGCTTCGGCACGGGCCGGACGGACGGCAGGTCTTTACCATAACCCACATGGAAGGTGGCGAGACCGGGGAGTTCGACCCCCTGACCCTGCCCATCGAGGGCCTTCAGGGCTTCGGCTGGGAAGTCGCGCTGCGCGCGCCGCCCATCGGCGAGGAGTATGTCGGCGGGCCGATCGTCCTGCGCGACAGCATGGGGCTGGTTTATACCCGCAGCCCCGGACGGTGACGGCGGCCGGGGACCGCCGGCGGACAGGTCAGGCCCACCCGCGCCATGCACGCGCCGCAGCCGGGCTTGCGCGATCGTGCCGCTCTCTGGCACTGGAGTCATGAGGGCGTCTCCGGCAGCCGGGCCGGACAACGGCCCCGGGCAAGGGATGCCGGGCGAATGGAACATGCAGCGACCGACCGCCTGAAGACGTTCCTTCTTCTGGCCGCACTCGCCGGGCTTCTGTCGGGGCTGGCACTTTACGCAAGCGGCAGATCCGCGGCGGCCGGGATCGCCTGGTTTGCCGGCGTGGTTCCCGTCCTGGTCGCGCTTCTGGCGGAAATCATCGGCAGCCTGCGCCGCGGAGAGGTCGGGCTCGACATCGTGGCGGCCCTGTCGATGAGCGCGGCACTGGCCTTTGGCGAAACGCTGGCCGCGGCGGTGGTCGCGCTGATGTATTCGGGCGGCACCTTTCTCGAGGGATTTGCCGAGGGCCGGGCCAGACGCGAGATGCACGACCTGCTTTCGCGCGTGCCACGGACCGCGACCCGCCACCGGAATGGCGGGCTTGAGGATGTTCCGCTCGACCGGATAGCGCCCGGCGACAGGCTTCTGATCCGGCAGGGCGACGTGCTGCCGGTGGACGGCTCCATCGCTTCCGGGGTCGCGTTCCTGGACACGTCCGCCCTTACAGGGGAACCCCTGCCCCAGCGGCTTCAGCGCGGGGCGGATGCGATGAGCGGGTCCACCAATGCCGGCGAGGCCTTTGATCTGACCGCGACGCGCATCGCACGGGACAGCACATATGCCGGGATCGTGCGGCTGGTCGAAACCGCGCAGCGGTCCAAGGCGCCGATGTCCCGGCTGGCCGACCGCTGGTCCCTGGGCTTTCTGGCCGTAACCGTTGTGATCGCGCTGTCCGCATGGTGGTTCAGCGGCGATCCGATCCGTGCGGTGGCGGTGCTGGTCGTCGCCACGCCCTGCCCCCTGATCCTTGCCGTGCCGGTGGCGCTGGTCGCGGGCCTGTCCAGGGCCGCGCATTTCGGGGTGCTGATAAAGGGGGCCGGCCCGCTGGAGAAGATGGCGCGGATCGCGACGCTGATCCTGGACAAGACCGGGACACTGACCGACGGACGGCCACGGATCGTGGCCATCGACAGTCGCGACGGCTGGCGCGAGGAAGACATCCTGCGCCTTGCCGCGGCGCTCGACCAGGCATCGAAGCATCCGGTGGCGCAGGCGATCGTCACCGCCGCCAGGGCGCGTGGCCTTTCGCTGCCGGTCCCGTCGGAGGTTGCGGAAATCCCCGGCGAGGGGGTCGTCGGAAGCGTCGAGGGCCGGCGCGTCATCGTCGGCGGCGAGGATTTCGTGGGTCGCCGGGTCGGACTGCCCGCCGGGTCAGACCCGGCGCTGGCCGCCGGTTCCGTGCTGGTAGCGGTCGCCGTTGACGGGCACCTGGCCGGGCACCTGGTCATGGCGGATCCCCTGCGCGAGGAGGCGGGCGCAATGATCTCCAGCCTGCGCGGCGAGGGCATCGGCCGCATCATGCTGGCGACGGGCGACCGTTCGGAGGTGGCGGAACGCGTGGCCGAGGGCCTGGGCCTCGATGGTCTGCGGGCCGGTCTTGCCCCGGATCAGAAGGTGCTGCTGGTCCTGTCCGAGCGCAAGAACGGCCCGGTGATGATGGTGGGCGACGGGGTCAACGACGCGCCGGCGCTGGCCGCCGCCGATGTCGGCGTGGCGATGGGTGCGCGCGGCGCCGCCGCATCGGCCGAGGCCGCCGACGTGGTGCTGCTGGTGGATCGGATCGACCGCCTGCGCTCGGGCATCGTGATCGCCCGTCGCGCGCGCCGCATCGCGCTGGAAAGCGTCGTCGCCGGGATCGGCCTTTCGGTTCTGGGCATGATTGCCGCGGCGTTCGGCCACCTGACCCCGGTCCAGGGCGCAGTGCTGCAAGAGGTCATCGACGTGGCGGTAATCCTGAACGCCCTGCGCGCCCTGAGGATCACGCCCCCCGAGACAGCCCCCTTCCCCGGCCCCAAGGGCCAGCCGGCATGACTGCGCCATACCGGGCCGGCCCGTGGACTTCACCGCAATCATGCCGCATCCACGACTGCCCGCAATCCGGGCAGCGCCTGCCCGGGGGCCAGATCCGCGCGCGGTTCCCGATTGCAAAGGCGGATATTCTTTCCCCTAGTGTGGAAGGCCCGCCGCCACAGCGAAAGACCGATTGATGAGCCTTGACCAGATCTTCGTCCTCGTCCTTCTGGGCATGGTTTTCCTGAGCTTCTTCCGGGAGATCTATCCGCCCGAGGTCACGGCGATGGGCGCTTCGGCCGCGCTTCTGGCAACGGGGATCATCGAGACGGGCGATTTCCTGACCGTCTTCGGCTCTTCCGCGCCGATCACCATCGCGATGATGTTCATCATCTCTGCCGCGCTGGAACGCACCGGGGTGCTGGGCATCCTGGGGGAAGTGCTGAAACGGCAGGCGCGCGGATCCTTCCTGCGGGCGATGCTGCTGATGATGACGGGAACGATGGTGGCCTCGGCCTTCATGAACAACACGCCTGTCGTGATCCTTCTGGCGCCGATCATGATCTCGGTCGCCGCATCGGTGGGGGTCGCGCCGTCGCGGCTGCTGATCCCGCTCAGCTTCGCGGCAATCTTCGGCGGCATGCTGACGCTGGTCGGCACCTCGACCAACATCCTGATGAGCGGCGTCGCGCGCGATGCCGGACAAGCGCCGATCACGATGTTCGAGATGACGCTGCCGGGGCTGATCCTGGCGGGTGTGGGGACGCTCTACATGATCTTCGCGGGGCGCTACCTGCTGCCGGACCGCGCCTCTCTCTCAAGCATCCTGGGCCAGGAGAGCAAGCGCAAGTTCCTCGCGCGGCTGCTGATCCCGCACGAGTCCAAGTACATCGGCAAGACGCTGAAAGAGCTACCCTTCAACACGCTCGAGACGCGCATCCTGGACGTGGTCCGCGGCGAGGTGTCGATGCGGCGCACGATGCAGGACATGACGCTGGAGGCAGGGGACCGGCTTGTGCTCAAGACCGGGACCGGCGAGATCCTGGGCCTGAAGGAAAACGGGCAGGTGGCGTTCCGCGACATGGACGATCACGGGCTGGAGCCCGTCACGGCGGACCAGACGGTCACGATGGAGGCCAGCATCGGGCCGAATTCGCACCTGATCAACCGGCCGATCAAGGATCTGAAGCTGCGCCGGAAATACGGCGTCTACCTGATGGCGGTGCATCGCGAGGGGCAGAACATCTCGCGCAATCTGCCAGAACTGCGCCTGCACTTCGCGGATACGCTGCTGCTCGAAGGGCCGCCCGAGGGCTTGCAGCGGCTGATGGAGGATGGCGGCATCATCAACCTGTCCACCCCGTCCGAACGCGCCACGCGCCGGACCAAGGCACCCATCGCCATAGCAACGATCCTGGGCGTGATGGTTCTGGCGGCGGTCGATGCCATGCCGATCGCGGGGCTTGCGCTGATCGGGGCGGTGATCGTGATGATGACCCGCTGCGTCGATCCGGAAGAAGCGTTCGACTCCATCGACTGGCGGATACTGTTCATGATCTTCGGCATGCTGGGCCTGTCCATGGGCCTGGACGAAACCGGCGCGGCGCGGATCATCGTCGAGGGGCTGGTGCATGCCGTGGGCGGGGCGGGTCCGCTGGTCGTGCTGGCGGCGGTCTATGTGATCACGAGCACCCTGACCGAGATGGTATCGAACAACGCCGTCGCCGTTCTGGTCGGCCCCATCGCCATCGCGCTGGCGGTCGAACTGGGTTTCGACCCGCGCCCCTTCATCATGGCGGTGATGTTCGCCGCATCGGCCAGCTTCGCGACGCCCATCGGCTATCAGACCAATACCTTCGTCTACAGCGCCGGCGGCTACAAGTTCACGGACTTCCTGAAGGTGGGCCTGCCGCTGAACCTGATCTTCGCCGTCGTCGCGGTGCTGGTGATCCCGCTTTTCTTCCCCTTCTGACGCGACCGCCCGCATCCCGCCCGGCATCGGATGAAGCAGGAAATCCGATTGAACTTTTTCATATTTCGTATATTCGTGAAATATGGAAACAGATGTCCCCTCCCGGCTTGCGATTCTCGGCCATCCCCAGCGGCTGGCACTCTTTCGCCTGCTCATGCGCCGCTATCCCGATCGGGTCGCGGCAGGTGAGCTTGCCGAGGCGCTGGACCTGAAGCCATCCACCCTGTCGGCCTATCTGTCGGCGCTCATGCAGGCAGGGCTGGTCAGCCAGGAACGTCACGGCACGTCGCTGAGATACGCGATCGCCATGACAGAGGTGCGACGCACCTTCGACTACCTGCTGCTCGACTGCTGCCGCGGCAGACCCGACCTCTGCGCCCCCGCCACAATCCTCATGACCGCCGGAGCAACTGCCATGCCGGATCAGAAATACAGGGTGCTCTTCATCTGCACCGGGAATTCCGCCCGTTCGATCTTTGCCGAGGCGATCCTGCGCAAGGAAGCCGGCGACCGGTTCGAGGCCTTTTCGGCCGGCACCCGGCCACGATCCGAACTGAACCCCTTCGCGCTCAAGGTGCTCGAGAAGCACGGCCACGACATCTCGGCCCTGCGGGCCAAGAATGTCGGGGAATATCAGTTCGAGGATGCGCCGAAGTTCGACTTCGTCTTCACGGTCTGCAACCAGGCCGCGAACGAGGATTGCCCCGCATGGCCCGGCCAGCCAGTCAGCGGGCATTGGGGCGTCCCCGACCCGGTCAAGGCGACCGGGACCGATGCCGAGAAGAACCTTGCCTTCCACCAGGCCTATTCGGCGCTGCGCAACCGGATCCTGGCCTTTGCCGCCCTGCCGCTGAACACGCTCGACAGCATTTCGCTGCAACGCGCGGTGGACGAGATCGGCCGCACCGGGACCGGGGTTTCGGCATGACCGTCTACGCACTCAACGGGCTGGGCCGCATCGGCAAGCTGGCGCTGCGGCCCCTGCTGGAGCGTGGCGCGCGGATCGCATGGATCAACGACGCGGTGGGCGATCCGGCGCTGCATGCGCATCTGCTGGAATTCGACACCGTGCACGGCCGCTGGCCGGCGCGGTTCGCGCATGACGCGGAAAGCGTGACGATCGACGGAACCCGCCTACCCTTCATCGGCACGCGGGATCTGTCCGCACTACCGCTGGAAGGCGTGGACGTGGTGATCGACTGCACTGGGGTGTTCAAGTCCGAGGCGAAGCTCGCCCCCTATTTCGCGGCAGGGGTCCGCAAGGTCGTGGTCTCGGCCCCCGTCAGGGACGGGGACGCGGCCAACCTTGTCTACGGGGTCAACCACGACACCTATGACGCGGCCCGCCACCGGATCGTGACGGCGGCCTCCTGCACGACGAACTGCCTTGCGCCGGTGGTCAAGGTCGTCCACGAGGGCATCGGCATCCGCCACGGATCGATCACGACGATCCACGACGTGACCAACACCCAGACCATCGTGGACCGCCCCGCCAAGGATCTGCGCAGGGCGCGGTCCGCCCTGAATTCGCTGATCCCGACGACCACGGGATCCGCCACCGCGATCACGCTGATCTACCCGGAACTCAAGGGCAGGCTGAACGGACATGCGGTGCGCGTGCCGCTTCTGAACGCCTCGATCACCGATTGCGTGTTCGAGGTCGAGCGCCCCACCACGGCCGAAGAGGTGAACGCCATGCTCCGGGCGGCGGCGGACGGTCCGCTTGCGGGGATCCTGGGCTACGAGGAGCGGCCGCTCGTGTCGGCCGACTACACCAACGACACCCGCTCCGCGATCGTCGACGCGCCCTCGACCATGGTCGTGAACGGCACGCAGGTGAAGATCTACGCCTGGTATGACAACGAGATGGGCTATGCGCACCGGCTGGTGGACGTGGCGCTGATGGTCGGTGCCTCGCTGTGAACAAGCACCGGCCTGAAGGCCTGTCCGCCTATGTCGCGGTGACGGCCGTCTACTGGGCCTTCATGCTGACCGACGGCGCGCTCAGGATGCTGGTCCTGCTGCATTTCCACACGCTCGGCTTCAGCCCGGTGCAGCTGGCCTATCTGTTCCTGCTCTACGAGGTGGCGGGGATCGTCACCAATCTTTCGGCTGGATGGATCGCAGCGCGCTTCGGGCTGACCACGACTCTTTATGCGGGTCTCGGACTTCAGGTCGCGGCGCTGATCGCGCTGGCGCAACTCGATCCGGGCTGGGCGGTGGGCCTTTCGGTCGCCTATGTCATGGCGGTGCAGGGGGCCAGCGGCGTGGCCAAGGATCTGGCCAAGATGTCCTCGAAATCGGCGGTGAAGCTCCTGGCGCCCGAGGGCGATGGCGGGCTGTTCCTCTGGGTCGCGATCCTCACGGGATCGAAGAACGCCGTGAAAGGGCTTGGCTTCCTTCTGGGCGCGGCGATGCTGGCGACGGTCGGCTTCGTGGGCGCGGTGCTGGGCATGGCAGCGGTCCTGGCGGCGATCCTGCTCGGCGTGCTGATCGCGATGCCCGCGGGCCTGCCGCGCGGGCGCAAGGGCGCGAAATTCACCGAAGTCTTTTCCCGCTCTCCCAACGTGAACTGGCTCTCGGCCGCGCGCGTCTTCCTGTTCGGCGCCCGCGATGTCTGGTTCGTCGTGGGCATCCCGATCTATTTCTACGCCGTCCTTTCCGATGGCAGCGAGGACAGCCGGCGCACCGCCTTCTTCGTGATCGGCGGTTTCATGGCGGTCTGGATCATCCTCTATGGGGCGGTGCAGGCCGCGGCGCCCCGCATCCTGCGGGCCGCGTCCCGCCCCGAGGCCGCGTTGATCGACGCCGCGCGCCGCTGGTCGGCCGGCCTTTCGCTGGTGCCCGCAACCCTTGCGCTGGCGGTCTGGCTTGCGCCTGGCCCGGCCCCCTGGCTGACCGCGACGCTGGTCGCGGGGCTGCTGGTGTTCGGGGCGATCTTCGCCGTGAACTCCGCGCTGCACTCCTATCTGATCCTCGCCTTCACGCGGGCCGAGCGGGTCACGATGGATGTGGGGTTCTACTACATGGCGAATGCCGCGGGCCGGTTGACCGGCACGCTTCTGTCCGGCGTGACCTATCAGCTGGGCGGGCTGGCGCTTGTGCTGGGCACCGCGGCCGTGATGCTCGGGCTGTCCACCGTCGCGGCCGCACGTCTTCGTGCGCAGGGCCCTTCCCCGCAGCCCGCCTGAAGGGCGCGCCAACACAGCCGGACGATCGCCCGCCCCCGGAACCGGCAATAGCCGCAAAGAAAAAATCACCACCCGAGTGAAACAACACAGCTGCGCGGGTCGTCGCAACACATGACCGACTTCTCCGACGCACATAATGGGTGGATTATGTTACATTCGAAGAGCGTTGGGCGTTTTGCCCGCACCGTTACTGTCGCGGCCAAATATCGGGCCCGCGGGTCCAGCCGCTCCATCCGACGCTTCGCCACGGCGGAAGATGGGGCCGTGACCGTCGAGTTCGTTATCATCTTTCCGATGTTGATGGGCTTCCTGCTGCTGGTCTTCACCGCCAGCATGTTCATCGCCACGATATCCGAGGTTCAGCAACTCAGCTTCGAGCTTGCGCGCGCCTCGCTGGTGTTCTTCGACCAGCCCGACGTCTATCCGGACTTCTGCCAGGGTCTGCTGGCAGAGCGGCTGGACGTGCTCGCCGACAACTTTTCCCGGCTCGAGCCTGGTCGCATCGCGGATGTGAACTGCAGCATCGATCCCGTCAGTTCCCTCATCGAGGTGTCGGTCGATTATGACTTCGAGGATGATTTCCTCAGCCGCATGGGCCGCCTGATCGGGCTTGAGCTTCAGTCGGTCACCCGCAGATCGATCCTGCAGGTGTAGCCATGCTGGCCCTGTACTGGCCCCGGAAGAAGCGGCTGTCGGATTTTGCCGACGACGAGTCGGGGGCGCTGAATGCCTTCGTGATGCTGCTCATGCCTCTGATCCTCTTCTCGGTCGGCCTTGGCATCGACCTGACAAAGCTTAACGCCCAGGAACGTTATGTTCAGGGCCAGGCGGATCTGGGCGTGTTGTCCGGACTCCGGGCGGCGACCACGGCCGAGGAATTGCGCGACGCGGTCCGCACCACGGTCGAGGCGAACGATGGCTACGACACCCTGCCGCTGCGCGACGCCGACATCGTGCTGGGAACCTATTCCCACGCCACCGGCTTCACCGCGGCCGACGACCAGCTCAGCCTGGTCGGTGTCGATGCCTTCGAGGTGCGCGTCCGCTCGGAAGTGGATTTCTTCATCATCGACCTTTTCATGCCGCCGGGGCTGAAAGGGGTGCAGCGCACGGCCGTAGGCCAGCTTGCCCCGCCGCTGGTATCCTTTGCCCTGTCGAACTGCCTGCTGAGTGCGACGTTGCTGGATGGGGTTCTGCGGCCGCTGATCGGCACCGAACTCGACGCGCTCTGCCAGGGCGCCGCGGTCGATGTACGGCTCACGGCCGAGGAATTTCTCGGTGGCTTTGCGACGCAGGTCGAATTGCTGAAGCCCAGCGGCAGCGCCGTCACCTATGGCGATATCCTCGACACGCAGCTTCCCGTCGCCGATGTCCTCGGCGCCGTCACCGGCACCCCGGTTCCCGACACCGGAGAGACCATGGTGCTGGCGGACATCATCTATCTCGCCCCGGGATTGCGGGCGCTGCGCGCCGCATCACCGCTGCCGCCGATCGAGTTGAGCGTGGCCGACCTTGCCTTTGCCACCGCCGAGCTGCTGACGACCCGCGTGGCAGATGTCGGCGTCGGTCTCGATCTTGGCGGCGTGGGGGTCGTCGACGCCGCCCTGACGGTGGGCGATCCGCGCCAGATCGTGCTCGGCGCCACACCGGGCGATCCGAACGCGGTCGCGCGCACGGCGCAGATCCAGCTCGATCTCGACGTGATCGATGTGGCGGGGGTCTTCACGCTGAGGACCTCGATCGATGTTGCCGCAGCCAGCGCGACGCTGACCGATGCGGGCAACGCCTGCTCGAAGGTGCCAGGGGACGAGGTGGCGGTCTTCGATCCGGTGAACGCATCGCTTCTGGACTTCTACCTCGAGGTGGATGTGCTGAACCTGCTGCCGCAGATCGCCGACCCCGGCGAACTGGCCGAGGGGCTGAGCCTGATCTTCGACCGCACCACCGAACGTCGTGCCTTCACCCATGCGCAATACCAGGCGGAAGAGGCACAGGAAATCCGGCCCCAGGGCTTCCTGAACGATGACAGCATCACCCGATCCCTGCGAGAGGCGACCTCCGGTCTGCTCGATGCGGTGTCTCAGACGATCGCGTCAGAGAACGGCTGCAACGGGCTTCTGTGCCTGGTCACGGGGGTCACCGGCACGTTGAACGCCCTGCTCGGCCAGCTTTCAAGCGCCGTGGACGACGTCTTCGCGGGACTTGGCCCGGCCGGCACGCTGGTGGACGAGATCTACGGCGGGCTTGTAGATCTGAACGTCGCAGTTGCCGAACTGGAACTGCTCGAAGTGACCTGCGGCACGGGACGACTGGTAAAATGAACAAGCGAAACCAGCCAGAGGAGACGGCAAGTTCCCCCTCAGCCGCGCTGGCTGGCGATGTGCCCCGTCCAGTGGACGGGGCACATTCCAAACTCAACGATCACGCCTTGCGCAACGCGGCAGCGCCGCTGCGTCCGCCAGACGGGAACTCACGCTGCAGAATGCCGTGCAGCACGAACAGCGTGATGCCGACACCCAGCAACGTCGAGACGAACGCCGTCAGCAGCACCGGCAGCATCGGGCCGACACCGGTCACTGCGGCAAGGAATGCAAGCCCGACAAGCGGGGCATGCAGCCCGAAAAATGCGGTCAGCATGACCCGTCCCTTGACCGTTCCGAAAAATGAAGCGCCACCCATACTAACCCCCAGGTCGCAAATAAAACCTGACCATGTTTGCAATTCGAGATCTGCATCTCATAGTTGCGGAATGTGGCAGAAGGATGAAAGTGAACACCGCGCGGCGACAGACCTGGACCGGTGGCTCGTCGCGATCCGTGACGGGGACAAGGCCGCATTCCGCCACTTCTACGAGGCGACATCCGATCTCGCCTTCGGGGTCCTGATCAAGATGCTGCGCGACCGGAGCGAGGCCGAGGACGCGCTTCAGGACGTGTATATCCGGGTCTGGAACAAGGCGCATCTCTTCGAAAAGGGCCAGGTCGGCGCCGCTGCCTGGCTGGTCGTCATCGCAAGAAACCTTGCCATCGACAGGCTCAGGGCCCATAAGCGCGCTCTGCCGTTGGCGGATCCCGAAATCGATCCACCTGCGGATCAGGTCGGGGCCGAAGAGCACGTCTCGGGACGACAGATGTGGCAGGCTTTCAGCGCCTGCCTTGGGGAACTGGATGCCGCGCGGGCCGGGGCCGTGCAGGCCGTGTATCTGGAGGGGGCAAGTTACCAGGAACTGGCCGATCGGCTGAAGATGCCGATCAACACGGTCAAGACCTGGTTGCGACGCTCGTTGATCAACTTGCGCAGCTGCATGCGCCGCAGACAGGGCGAGGCGCCCGAATGATGGGCCTGGCGGATTTCGAAGACGATGCCGACATGGCCGAGTATGTGCTCGGCCTGAGTTCGCGACGCGCGGCCCGCGCCCTCGAGCGGCGGATCGAGCGGGAACCAGCCCTTCGCGAAAGCTATCACGAGTGGATCCGCATGCTGGCGCCCATGAACAGCGGCTTCACGCCCGTGCGCGCCCCGAATGTCTTTTCCCGGGTGGAAAGCCGGCTCTTCCCGGCGCCGGCGCCGCGCAGGAAGGTGCCGCTCTGGGTGCCGATCGCCCTGGCGGGCGGTGCCGCGCTTGTGCTTGCGGTGAAGGGCGCGCTTATCCTCGAGTTCATCCGGCTTCTGTTCTGATATTCCGACGCGGCTATCGGTCGCCAATCAGCAGCAGCTCGACCGTGACGCAGACGGCATTGCGCCCTGCCGCAAGCCTGCCTTGGGCAAAGCGGCCATCGAAGCCGACCGAGGCGGCGGATATCCGGGCCCCCGCCCCCGTGACGCGGCCCTCGGTCACCAGCATTTCGGTCGCATAGCTCTCGAGCATCGGGCCATCCGCGAATTGCGTCCCGACGAGGCTGCCGATCCCTTCGATCCTGGCCGAGCCCATGTCGTGGCGCGCGGCCAGCGCCGCGGTGGCCTGGCCCAGATCCTGGTTCGGCCGCAGGCTACAGAGCAAGGCGCGTCCGCCGCCGGACCGGGGATCGCCGTCAGCGCGCGGCCGGAACAGGGCAAAGCGCGTCTCGGGATCCTCGGCCACCTCGAGCCGTGCGCCGGAAATGCCCCAGCCCGCGACCGCGCAATCGGCCCCGACAATGCTGTCCTGCGGCAGAAGGTGCCCCATCCTTCCGACACCGTCCGGACCGGCCCAGATCCCGTGGCAATGGGTGAAAGGCTGCCCGTCGCGCAGGCCCAGATGCACACCGCCCGTACGGATCACGGCCCCCGCGCCCAACGTCACGGTGGCGCTGTACCATGCGGCGTGGCCATCGCCCGGCGCAGGCGCAGGCTGCACGAAGCAAAGCCGCCGCATCGGCACGGCCTCAAGCCGCAGATACCCCGCCGAAAAGCCAAGGGCGGCGAACCCGTCGGCCAGGGCATCGCCAAAGCTCTGCCCCGCCCTCAGCGTTACCGTCACGGGGTGTGCCCGGCAGGCCACCACCGACGCCCGCTCGGCGCTGGCCGGACCGGGATGGCGGATCGCTTGCAGGCCCGGCGCGTCCCTCACGCGGCCACGCCCGGCAGTTCGCCCCGTGCAAGCAACTCCTCGCGGATCATCTTCTTGGTGATCTTGCCATAGGCCGATTTCGGCATCTCGTCCCAGAACACCAGGCTGCGCGGAACCTTGTAGCGCGCGATACGCCCCTCGAGCCAGGCAAGCACCGCCTCCGGCTCGGGCGACGCGCCCGGACGCGCGACGCACACGGCCAGCCCGACCTCCCCCCAGACCGGATCGGGCACGCCCAGCACCGCCACCTCCGAGATGTCGGGGTGCAGAAGCAGCTTTTCCTCGATCTCGCGCGGGTAGATGTTCGACCCGCCGGATATGTACATGTCCGACGCCCGCCCGGTCAGATAGACGAAGCCCTCGGCATCCATGTGGCCCAGGTCGCCAGTCAGGAACCAGCCGTTGCGAAAGCTCTTGGCGTTGGCATCCGGGTTGTCGAAATAGCCCGCGAACACCGCCGGCCCGATCACCGCGATCTCGCCCGTCTCGCCGATGGCCACCTCCTCGCCGCGGTCGTTCTGGATCTGCACCTGCATTCCCGTGCGGGCGAAGCCGCAGGTGCCGATGCGCATGGCGCCATCCTCCGGGTGATGATGCGCGGGCGGCAGCACGGTGATGTTGCCCGTCACCTCGCCCAGCCCGAAATACTGCACCAGAACCGGCCCCAGCTTTTCCAGCGCCCGGACCTGGTCGGCCCGGTACATCGGCGCCCCGGCATAGATGACATAGCGCAGGCTGGAATGGTCGAAGCGGTCGATGGCCGGATGCTCGACCAGCAGCTTCACGATGGTCGGCACGGTGAAGGCGTTGGTGACGCGCCAGTGCTCGACAAGGCGCCAGACCTCTTCGGGGTCGAACTTCTCGCCCGCGGGAAGGATCGTCTTCACCCCGTGGGCCACCTGAGCCAGCTGGTGGATCCCCGCCCCGTGCGACAGCGGCGCCACCACGATGGATGCATCCCCGGGCCCGGTCCCCGGCATCAGGTCGCACAGGTGGTTGGTGACGACAAAGGCCATCTGCCCGTGGGTCAGGATCGCAGCCTTGGGCCGGCCGGTGGTCCCGGAGGTGAAGAAGAACCACGCCGGATCGTCACGCTGCACGACCACCGGCGCGGGGCGCATGCCGATGTTGCGGGCGACAATGGCCTCGTAGTCCTCGGCGAAACCGGCCTCGCCCAGCGCGATGGTGAACTCCACCTGCCCCGCGCAGGCGGCGGCGTGCCCGGCGAAGCGCGCGCCGCAGATCAGCCCGCGCGCCTGCGCCGAACCCGCAAGCCAGGCCACTTCCTCGGGCGACTGGCGGAAATTCGCGGGTACCCAGACGGCGCCCACCCGCCAGCAGGCGAACATCGCCTCGAACATCTGGTTGCAGTTGGCCGATTGCACGAGGATGCGGTCGCCCTTTCTGACGCCGAACTCGTGGGTCAGCGCATGGGCAAAAGCGGCGGCCCGGGCCTCCATCTCGGCCCAGGACCAGGTCCGTTCGCCCCAGACGAAGCCGACATCCTCGCCAAGCCGCCGCGCGCTTTCGGTCAGGAAATGCGACAGGTTCATCACCCGGGTGGAAACCGGGGTGACGCCCTGCGACAGGTCGATGGTCATTTCACCCGCTCCAGGATCGAAACGTAGTTGGCGACCGCCGCGCCGCCCATATTGAAGACCCCGGCCAGCCGCGCGCCGGGGATCTGCATGTCGCCCGCCTCGCCCATCAGCTGCATCGCGGCCATGACATGCATGGACACGCCCGTCGCCCCGATCGGATGCCCCTTGGACTTCAGCCCGCCCGAGGGGTTGACCGGCAGCCGTCCATCCTTGCGCGTGATGCCCTCGCGGATCACCCGGTGGCCCTGCCCTGGCGCCGCCAGCCCCATCGCCTCGTATTCCAGCATCTCGGCGATGGTGAAGCAGTCATGCGTCTCGACCAGCGAAAGATCGTCGATGGCGACGCCACCCTCGGCCAGCGCCTTGTCCCACGCCATGCGCGCGCCGCGGAACTCCAGCACGTCACGGCGCGACATCGCCATGATGTCGTTGGCCTGCGCGCGGGCGCGAAAGCCGATGCCGCGCGCCATGCCGGCCGCCGTCTCTGCATCGGCCAGCACCAGCACGGCCGCGCCGTCCGACACGAGCGAGCAGTCGGTGCGCCGCAGCGGGCCCGCGACGCGCGGGTTCTTTTCCGAGACGGTGTTGCAGAACTCGACCCCGAAATCCTTGCGCAGATGGGCGTAAGGATTGCCCATGCCGTTCGCGTGGTTCTTCGCGGCGATCATCGCCAGTTCTTCCGACCGGTCGCCGTAGCGCTGGAAATAGCTGTCGGCGATCCGCCCGAACAATCCGGCAAAGCCGCCTTCCGCGTCCGCCTCCTCCTTGCGGTAGCTCGCGCCCAGAAGGATGTCGCCCACCTCCGGGTTGGGGGTGGCGGTCATCTTCTCGGCGCCGACGACCAGTGCGATCCGGCCCCGGCCCGCATCGATGAAATCGAGCGCGCCGTGCAGGGCCGCAGAGCCGGTGGCGCAGGCATTCTCGTAGCGGGTGGCGGGCACATGGGCGAAACGCGCGTCCCCCATGGCGACCAGCGCGCCCTGGAAATCCTGCTTCGAGAAGCCGTTGTTGAAGACACCCACGAACAACCCGTCCACGTCTTCGGGCGTGATGCCCGCATGATCCAGCGCCGCGGCGACGGCCTCGGCCATCAGCGCCTCGGTGTCGGGATGCTCGGACTTGCCGAAGGCGGTATGCCCCCAGCCGACGATCTGCGCCTTGGTCATCTCTCTTTCCTCTCCAGATGGCCCGGACGCGCAGCGTAGGACTGCGCGAGCCTGTTTTCTATCTCTGACGCTTCCTGCCTGAGCCGCGGGACGAGTTCGGCACGCCGCGACTCTCGCATCCGGCTTTCGACCGCGGCCAGCGACAGCGCCCCGGCAAGGCCGCCGTCAGGGCCGCGAAGGGCAATGCCCAGCCCCCAGGAATCTTCGAAGATGAGGCCGGGGTTCAGGGCGATGCCCGTTGTGCGGGTCTCTGCCACATGGCGGCGCAGCACCTCCGCCGACAGCCTGGGATAGCTTTCCGACAGCAGCGCCGCGTTCGTGTCGAGCACCGCCTCCACCTCGTCGTCGGGCAGCGCGGCCAGCATGGCAAGCGACCCCGCCCCCACGCCCAGCGGATGCTGGTAGCCCGGCATCAGCGCATAGGTCCGGATCGGGTGCGGCCCATCCTCGCGGTGCAGGCACACGGCAAAGGCGCCACGCCGCACCGACACGAAGGCCGCGTCGCCGGTGGATCGCGCCAGCCGCATCAGGCTGGGCATGGCCGTCTTGAGCAGGCCATGCCGCCCCGCCGCCATCAGCCCCAGCACATAGGCCTCCTCGCCCAGGTGGTAGAGGCGGCTGTCGCCATCCTGCTCGACCTGCCCGGCGCGTATCAGCGCCAGCAGCAGACGGCGGACGGTGGCCTTGTTCAGCCCGGACTGCACGACAAGTTCAGACAGCGAAACCCCTTCCCGGGAATGACGGCCGATCAGGCTGAGCAGTGCCAGCGCCCGGTCCACGCTCTGCGCGCCGCTCAGCCGCCTCTCCACAACCTGTTCCACTATATGAACCCGTATTCTGTCAGTTTCTCGCGATACGCAGGAAGTTACGCCTTATTCACAGATCACAAGGGTATTTTGCAATTTTCCTGTTGTCATTGGAATTTTCATCGGTCCATCATGTGAACGCACGCCGCCCGAAGAAGCGGCCAGACGGATATGGCCCGACACCGGGCCCATCACCGAGGAGGAAAGAATGAGTATTGCCAAGTTCGGCCGCAGCGCGCTGGCCACGCTTCTGGCGGGGGCGATGATGGTTGGCGCGGCCTCGGCCGAGACGCTGCGCCTGTCCCACAACACCGGCGACGCCACCACCTGGCACAAGGGCGCCGAGAAATTCGGCGAACTCCTGGCCGAAAAGACCGGCGGCGAGATCGATGTCCGCGTCTTCCCCAACGCCCAGCTGTCGGGCGGCGACCAGATGCGCCAGGCCGAGATGGTCGGACGTGGCGCGCTCGACCTGGTCGTGACCTCGGCCATCAACGTGACGCCACTGGTGCCCGAGATGGCGGTCTTCTCGCTGCCCTATCTCTACTCCAGCTACGAGCAGGTGGATGCCACCACCCAGGGCGCGCCGGGCCAGATGCTGGCCGACATCCTGCTGGAAAAGGGCATCGTCGTGCTGGCCTGGGGCGAGAACGGCTTCCGCGAGGTGACCAACAACATCCGCCCGATCCGCACGCCCGAGGACATGCAGGGCCTGAACATGCGGGTCGCCGGGCCGATGTATATCGACGTGATGAACGCGCTCGGCGCGAACCCCCAGCAGATGCAGTGGGGCGAGACGATGACCGCGCTCCAGCAGGGAGTCGTTGACGGGCAGGAGAACCCGATCGGCGCCGTGATCATCCCGCAGCAGGTCTACGAGGTGCAGAAGTACCTGACCGCGTGGCACTACTCCTACGATCCGGTGTTCCTCGGCATCTCCAGGGCGAAGTGGGACAGCTACGACGCCGACACGCAGGCCCACATCCGCGACGCTGCGCAGGAAGCGATGGCCTATCAGCGCCAGATCACCCGCGAGAGCACGGCCTCGGGCATCGAGTTCCTGCGCGAGAAGGGGATGGAGGTCTACGAGCCCACGGCGGAAGAGCTGGAAGCCTTCCGTGCCGCGACCAAACCCGCTTTTGACACCTGGGCGGCCAAGGTCGGCGAAGAACTCGTCACCGCCTTCCAGGACGCCATCTCGGCGGCCAACTGAGCCGGACACAACCGGGCCGGCCGTCCTGGCCGGCCCGGCGCTGAACTCTCCGGGGTGCCTCGACATGGGATTTCTTCTGCGCGACGCGGAAAAGATCATCTGCGCGGTGATCTTTCTCGGCATGACGGCGCTGGGCTTTGCCAACGTGGTCGTCCGCTACGGCACCAACCTGTCGCTGGCCGCCACCGAGGAGTTGCTCACCAACGGCTTCCTTCTGCTGACCGTTTTTGGCGGCGCCATCGCCGCGCGGCGGGGCGAGCATCTGGCCGTGACGCTGGTCCATGACGCCTTGCCCAGGGCGCTGTGGAAGCCGCTCTTCCTCATGTCGGTGCTGCTGACGGTGGGGCTGCTCGCGCTGTCGGCCTGGTTCTCCTGGCAGGCGCTGACCAATCTCTATGGCAACGGCATGCGCTCCTATGCGCTGGGGCTGCCGGCCTGGTACTATCAGGCGGCGTTGCCCTTCGGCTTCGCGCTCATCATCGTCCGCTACATCCAGCACGCGCTCGAGGTGCTGAAAGGCCGCGCGAAGGACGAGATCCCCGATGTTTGAGGCGCTTTCCGACATCTCTGCCGGGACGCAGATGATCGTCCTGTTCTTCCTGCTGATGGCGCTCCGGGTGCCGGTTGCCTTCGCGCTGGGGCTGTCGGCGGTCTATGCCATGTGGCGGATCGGCTTCGGGCTGGAACTGGCGGGGGACCTGATCGCCGCCGGCGTCACCAAGTTCTCGCTTCTGGCGATCCCCTTCTTCATCCTTGCCGGGACCCTGATGGGCACGCTGGGCATCGCCGAGCGTATGATCCGCTTCTTCCGGGTGCTGATCGGAACCCTGCCGGGCGGCATGGGGGTGGTCGGCACGGTGGTCTGCCTGTTCTGGGGCGCGGTCAGCGGCTCCGGACCGGCATCCGTCGCGGCCATCGGCCCGATGATCATCAAGGGAATGGAAGAGGACGGCTACAGCCGCGCCTATGCCGCCGGTCTCGTATGCGCCGGGGCGGCGCTGTCCATCGTCATCCCCCCCTCGATCGGGCTGGTGATCTACGGTGTGATCGCCGAGGCGTCGATCTCGCGCCTTTTCATCGCGGCCATCGTGCCGGGTCTGTTCATGGGACTTGCCATGCTGGCCGTCCTGCCCCTTGCCACGCGCGGCGCCAGGCCAGCGGGCAGCCCCGGCCTTGCCGCGCTCTGCCCCGCGCCGGATCCCGGGCTGCCCTATGGTCGCCGCCTGGGCAAGGCCTTCCGCGAAAGCTTCTGGGGGCTGATGACGCCGGTGGTGATCCTGGGCGGCATCTATTCGGGGATCTTCACCCCCACCGAGGCGGCGCTGGTCGCCACCGTCTACGCGCTGGCCGTCGGCGCGCTGGCATACGGCACGCTGACGCTTCGCGGGCTCTATGACGCGCTGGGCGATGCCGCGGCATCCTCTGCGGTGGTGATGCTGGTGGTCGCCTATGCCAGCCTGTTCGGCTGGGTCGTCACGGTCGAGGATCTGGTCGGCAGCTATTCGGGCGCCCTGCTCGGCCTGTCGGACAATGAATGGGTGATCCTGCTCGTGATCATGCTGATCCTGCTGCTGGCGGGCATGTTCATGGATGCGGTGACGGTCATGTTCATCTCGTTGCCGATCTTCATGCCGGTGGTGCGGGAACTGGGCTGGGATCCGGTCTGGTTCGGCGTCCTGGTGATGGTGAACCTGGCCATCGGCCTGATCACGCCGCCGGTGGGCATCAATCTTTATGTCGCGGCGAATGTCACCAGGCTCCCGATCGAGCGGGTGGCGTGGGGCGCGCTGCCCTTCCTGATCGCAAGCCTCGTGGGGCTGGCGGTGATCGCCGCCGTGCCCTCGATGTCGCAATTCCTGGTCGCGTGGCTGAACTGACCGCCCGCGGCCGAACAGGGGACCGGACCAGATGACCGAAAAGACCGCACTCGTGACCGGCGCCGCCCGCGGCATCGGGCTTGCCACCACGCAACTGTTCCTGAAGGAAGGCCGCCGCGTCGCCATGATCGACCGCGACGCCGAGGCGCTGCACCAGTCGGCCGAGGGCCTCGAAGGCGCGCTGCCCGTCGCCTGCGACGTGTCCGACCCCGATCAGGTAGCCGCGATGACCCGGCAGGTCGCGGGCGAATTCGGACGCATCGACGCGCTGGTGAACAATGCGGGCGTCGCCGATTTCCGCCCTCTGGAAGAAACCGACTTCGCCACCTGGCGGCAGGTGATGGCGACCAATCTCGACGGGGTGTTCCTGATGTCGCAGGCGGCGATCCCGCATCTGAAGACCGTGCGCGGGGCGATCGTGAACGTGGCCTCGATCTCGGGCCTGCGGGCCAGCACGCTGCGGGTCGCCTATGGCACATCCAAGGCGGCGGTGATCCACCTGACCCGCCAGCAGGCGGCGGAACTGGGGGACCACGGCGTGCGGGCGAATTGCGTCGCGCCGGGGCCGGTGGATACCAAGCTGGCACTGGCGGTGCACACGCCGCAGATCCGCGCAGCCTATCACGACGCCATCCCGCTCAACCGCTACGGGCAGGAGGCGGAAATCGCCGAGGTGATCGTTTTCCTCTGCTCGGACAGGGCGAGCTATGTCACCGGCCAGACCATCGCCTCGGATGGCGGGTTCGACGCGACCGGCGTGGGGCTGCCCGCACTGCGGGCGCTTTCCCCCAACAGGAACGGATAAGGGGAACGGGGCGGCCGCCAGAGCCGCCCCGACCGCCGTCAGAGCGGAAAGCTCCACTCGGCGGGCAGATATCGGTAGCGATCACCCTCGGCCACGATCCGGCCGAAGCCGGGAAAGGACACATGCGTCGCCGCCACCAGCAGGCCATCGGCCGCGACCCGGTCGAACTGCGCCCGCCGCGACTGCGCGGCCAGCGCCGCATCGGTGTCGAAGCCGAATCCCGCATCGGGATAGGCGGTGTGGATGGCGGCGTTATGGAAACTGTCCGCCAGGATCATCAGCTGGTCGTCGCCGCTGGACACATGCAGCACCGAATGGCCGGGCGTATGGCCGGGCGCGTGGATCAGCTCCAGCCCCGGCGCAACCTCGCCACCTGTGACAAGCCGGGTGCGATCCGCATAGGGCGTCAGCGACCGGCGCGCGCTTTCGAACAGGCCGCGCGCCGCTTCGGGCGCCTGCGAGAGCATGCCGTCATCGAACCAGAAGGCCCGCTCCACCTCGCGCAGGACAATCTCGGCGTTGGCGAACACGGCATTGCCGCTTGCATCCACCAGCCCCTCGACATGGTCGATATGGGCATGGGTCAGGATCACGCCGTCGATCTGCTCGGGCGAAATGCCCGCCGCCGCCAGAAGTTCGACGGTGCGGCCCAGGTTCGGCCCGAAGGCGGCCGAGACGCCGGCGCCCGCATCGACCAGCCAGGTGGCGGTGGGGGTGTTGACCACGAAAGTGTTGACGGCGGTGGGCATCGTCGTGCCCTGCCCTTCCGCGGCCAGCGCGGCCTCGATCTGCCCGGCCGGAACGCCCGAGAACAGGTCGGCGGTAAGCGCGGTGTACCCGTCATTGATCGCCGTGATCTCGAAATCGCCGATGCGGCGGCGATAGATGCCGGGCACCTGCACGCCGGCCTGCGGCGCAAGGCCCAGGGCCGGCAGCGCGATGCCGGAGGCACCGGCGGCGAGGGCGGAAAGCCCGAAGGAACGTCGTGTCAGCATGGGATGGATCCTCAGGCGCGGGTCAGCGTGACGGCGATGTTGTTCTGCGTGGCGTGCGAGTAGGGGCAGACCACATGCGCGCGGGCGATCAGATCGTCCGCCTTTTCCGCCTCGATCCCGGGCAACTCGACGGTCAGCGCCACGTCCAGCCCGAAGCCCGTGCCATCGACCCGCGGGCCGATGCCCACTTTCGCGGTGACGTTGGCCGCCTCGGGCACGGCGATCTTTTCCTGCGAGGCCACGAACTTCAGCGCGCCCAGGAAGCAGGCGGCATATCCGGTCGCGAAAAGCTGCTCGGGGTTCACCCCTTCGCCCCCGGCGCCGCCCAGCTCCTTCGGGGTGGCAAGCCGGACGTCCACCGCGCCGTCGGTGGTGGCCGACTTGCCGTCGCGGCCACCGGTGGCAGTGGCTTCGGTGCGGTAGAGGATGTTGACGCTCATGGGCTTCTCCTTGTTTCGCAGTTGATATGCACGCGATTCCATCGTTTGCGTTTATATCGCGCACGATGGGATATGTGCCGCCCGATGCCCGGGTCAATCGCTTGCGCTCCTGTCGCGCGCGACCTACCCTCTGGTCAAAGCGACAAAGGCAGTCCCATGTCCGAGCGACCCGATCCCCAGACGCTGCTGTGCTTCCGTCTCTATGCTGCAAGCCACGCCTTCACGCGGTTCTACAAGCCGATCCTCGAGCCTCTCGGCCTGACCTATCCGCAATACCTCGTGCTGCTGGCGCTGATCCGCGAGGATGGGCGCAGCGTCGGCGCGCTGGGGGCCGAACTGATGCTGGACACCAACACGCTGTCCCCCTTGCTCAAGCGGCTCGAGGCGATGGGCCTCGTCTCTCGCCGCCGCATGCCCGAGGACGAGCGCCGGGTCGTGGTGGGCCTGACGCAAGAGGGCAAGCGCATCGCGGAACGGGCCGCCGCCATCCCCGACTGCATCTCGACCTGCCTCGACATGGACCCGCAGGCCCTGCAGACGCTGATCGACACGCTGGGCCGGCTGGGCCTCAAGCTGTCCGAGACGACGCCGCCGCGAACGCCTTCCTGAGCCTTGCCGCGCCTCGGGGGCGACCCCATCTGCCACTCGGGCCCATCACGCGCAGGACAAGTGGACATGAAACCGACCGACGCCGACGAGGATCTGCCCCGCCTGGTGCAGCGCAAGCTGCACTACTCGATTGCCGGTCTCCGCGAGACCTGGAAAAGCGAGCCCTCGTTCCGTCAGTGGACGGCCCTGGTGGCGGCATCGGACCTTGCGGCGCTGGCGCTGATGGACGGCGCGGCACTGGCCCTCGTGCTTGTGCTGGGCTTCCTGCTGCTGGCGGCAGAACTGGGCAACACCGCGATCGAGGCGGTCACGGACAAGGCCAGCCCGGACCACCACCCGCTTGCCGCAAAGGCAAAGGATGCGGCCAGCGCGATGGTTTTCGTGACCTTCGTCGCGCTGGCGACGGCATGGCTCGCCCTGCTGTTGGCGTGATCCCGCCAACCGATGACACTTTTTCGACAGGAGCCCCATATCTGCCTGCAGGATGACTGGCCAAACGGCGTCACGGGACTAGGTGCCGTGGTCATTGCAACAGGAATTCGCCCATGCTGATGAGCCGCAAC
This sequence comes from Halovulum dunhuangense, assembly GCF_013093415.1. Taxonomy (NCBI): domain Bacteria; kingdom Pseudomonadati; phylum Pseudomonadota; class Alphaproteobacteria; order Rhodobacterales; family Paracoccaceae; genus Halovulum; species Halovulum dunhuangense. Next base: position 678,288 of record NZ_JABFBC010000001.1, on the reverse strand, counting down.
GCCCTTGCCCCCAACGCCGCCGAAACGCTGAACCGCCTGCGCGCCGACCTGCGCATGGGTCTGCCGGTCGTGCTGTGCCGAGGCGAACGCGCGGCACTGGTCGTCGCGGCCGAGATGCTGACCGCCGAGCGGCTGGAGGCGATGCGCCAGATCGGCGGGGCGCTGGAACTCGCGATCACCGCCCACCGCGCCGAAAGCCTGAAGGCGCGGGCCTATGACGGCGATCTGGCGCGCGTTCTGGCGCCTGCCAACGCGACGCTCGGCTGGTTCCACGCTGTCTGCGACCCGTCGGGCGATCTTTCCTCTCCGGCCCAGGGTCCGCTGCACTGCCTGAGGGATGGCGCCTCGGACCTGCACCGTGTGGGGATCGCGCTGGCGAAATCCGCGCAGCTTCTGCCCGCCGTGGTCATGGTCACTCTGCCCGAAGGCGCGGCAATCGCGGGCTCTCTCGGGCTTAGCCGGGCGGATATCGCGCTGCTGGCGCCGGAACTCGCGCGCGCGCTGCCCTTCTCGCCGGTGGCCACCGCCCGCCTGCCGATGACCGCAAGCGAGGCCGGGCGCGTCCATGTGTTCCGCCCCGGGGACGGCAGCATCGAGCACTACGCCATTGAGATCGGCACGCCACCCCGGGACCGCCCGGTGCTGGCGCGGCTGCATTCGGCCTGCTTCACCGGTGACGTGCTGGGCAGCCTGAAATGCGATTGCGGGCCGCAGCTTGCCGCAGCCCTGGACCGCATGGGCGCCGAGGGTGCGGGCGTGCTGATCTACCTCAACCAGGAAGGGCGGGGCATCGGGCTTGCCAACAAGATGCGGGCCTATGCGCTTCAGGATCAGGGCTTCGACACGGTCGAGGCGAACCACCGCCTGGGCTTCGAGGATGACGAGCGCGATTTCCGCATCGGGGCGTCACTTCTCCGCGAGATGGGCTTCAGCGGCGTGCGCCTGCTGACCAACAACCCCTCCAAGGTGCGGATGCTGGGCGATCACGGGATCGAGGTGGTGGAGCGTGTGCCGCTGAAGGTCGGGCAGACCGCGCACAATGCCGCCTACCTGGCGACCAAGGCGCTCAAGTCCGGGCACATGCTGTAAGCGCGATGCACAGCGCCCCCGCCCTCTGGATCACCGGCCCGCGCCAGGTCGAGATCCGCCAGACCGGACTTGCCACCGGCAGTGACCTGATCGAGGTCGAAACGCTCTATACCGGGATCAGCCGCGGAACCGAACGGCTGGTCTTCGAGGGGCGCGTGCCCTCCGAAGAACAGGCCCGGATGCGCGCGCCCTTCCAGGAGGGCGATTTCCCGCATCCGGTGAAATACGGCTACTGCGCCGTGGGCCGCGCGCTGTCCGGCGCCCATGCGGGCCAGGCCGTGTTCGTCCTGCATCCCCATCAGGCGCGCTTCGCCATTCCCGAGCAGGCGGCCGTGCCCGTGCCCGAAACCGTGCCCCCCGCGCGGGCGATCCTGGCCGCGAACATGGAAACCGCGCTGACGATCCTGTGGGACAGCGGCATCGGCCCGGGCGACCGTGTCACCGTGATCGGTACCGGCGTCGTCGGCGCGCTGGCGGGCTGGCTTGCCGCCCGTATCCCCGGAACCGAGGTGACGCTGGTCGACGTGAACCGGGACCGTGCGAAGATCGCCGAAAGCCTGGGTTGCGCATACTCCACGCCGGATGCAGCCCCAACGGGCTGCGATGCCGTGATCCACACCAGCGCCAGCGCGTCCGGGCTTGCCACCTCGATCGCGCTTGCCGGGCTCGAGGCCACGGTGGTCGAGGCAAGCTGGCACGGCAGCGGCACGACCCCGGTTCCCCTTGGTGGCGCCTTTCACAGCAAGCGGCTTCGGATCGTCGGCAGCCAGGTCGGGCGCATCCCGCCGGCCCGCGCGCCCCGCTGGGACTATCGCCGGCGCATGGAAAAGGCGCTGTCGCTGCTGGGGGACCCCGCGCTTGATGTGCTGATCTCGGGCGAGACGGCGTTTGACGACCTTGTGCAGGAATATGCCCGCATCCTCGACGATCCGGCGACGCTCTGCCATCGTATCCGCTACCCGGGGTCCGCTACATGAACGAGACGCTGCGTTCCGCCATCGGGCTGGCCCGGTCGCTGGCGATCTATTACGGCAACCCGCTGCGCCAGCGGGCGCTGACCCGGTTCTACGCCGGGATCCTGAAGCCCGGCGACCTGGTTTTCGACATCGGCGCCCATGTCGGCAACCGTACCCGCGCCCTGCGCCGGGCGGGCGCGCGTGTCGTGGCGCTGGAGCCGCAGGCGCCCTTTTCCACCTTCCTGCGCCGCACCCTGCCGCGCGACGTGGTGCTGCTGGAAATGGCCGCCGGCCCGCAGGAAACCGTGGCGCAGATGGCCGTGTCCCGGCTGCATCCCACGGTCTCGTCGGTCAAGGCGGGCTTTGCCGACGCGGCCCTCGCCGCACCGGGTTTCGAGCATGTGCGCTGGGATGCGGTCCAGCAGGTGCAGGTGACCACGCTCGACGCGCTGATCGCGACGCACGGCATGCCCGCCTTCATCAAGATCGACGTCGAGGGGTTCGAGCTGGAAGTACTTCAGGGCCTTGGCGAGCCCGTGCCGCAGGTCGCCGTCGAATACCTGCCCGGCCTGCCCAGGATGGCGCGCGACGTGATCGAACGGCTGAGCGCGCTTGGCCACTACCGCTACAACGTGGTGCGCGGCGAGGAGGGGCGCTTTCTCTGGCCCGAATGGCGCGATGCCGCACAGGCGGATGCCTGGCTTGCCGCGCGCAGCCCGGATGAGAAGCACGGCGATCTCTATGCCCGGCTCGACACGCCGGAAGCCTGACATGAAGCTCGCCTTCGCCGTGCCCGGCCGCATCACCACGCGGACCGGCGGAACCCTCTACGACCTGCACCTGATCCGCGCGCTCGAGGCGCTTGGCCATTCCGTGCACCTGCTGGAACTGGGCGACGGCTGGCCGCATCCCGACGCGGGCACCATGCAGGCCGCCATCGACCGGCTGGCGGCGCTCGATCATGCAACGCCCGTGATCGTGGACGGTCTTGCCTATGGCGCGTTCCAGACCGAGGCCCTGGCCGGGGTGAAAGCCCCGATGACGGCCCTTGTCCACCACCCGCTGGCGCTGGAGGCGGGGCTGCCCGCTGACCTGGCTGCCCGGATGGCGGCACGGGAGAAGGCGAACCTTGCGCTGGCGCGCCAGGTCCTGGTGCCAAGCCCGCATACTGCGGCCGTCCTGCGCGCGGAATACGGCACGGCGGCCGACCGGGTCACCATCGCCCTGCCGGGCTTTTCCCTGCCCGCCCCGAGTCACACGCCACGGGCCACGCCGCCGCTGATCCTGTCCGTGGGCATTCTCTGCGCGCGCAAGGGGCATGACGTGCTGCTGGACGCGCTTGCCCGCATCGCGGATCTGGACTGGCAGGCCGCCATCATCGGCCGCCCGCACGAGGCGGCGGTGGTCGCGGCCCTGCCCCGGTTGCGGGCCGATCTGGGTCTGGACGACCGCGTGCGCATCCTGGGCGAGGTACCCGACGAGACGCTGGCAGAGCACTATCGCAGCGCCAGCCTGTTTGCGCTCGCCACCCGCTACGAAGGCTACGGCATGGTCTTTGGCGAGGCGCTGGGCCATAGCCTGCCGATCGTCAGCTGCCGTGGCGGGGCCGTGCCAGATACCGTGCCGGCGGGGGCGGGCATCCTGGTGGATGTGGACGACGCGGCCGCCTTTGCGAGGGCCCTGCGCCGGATACTGGTGGACGACGCGCTGCGCCACGAATGCGCCACCGCCGCCCGCGCCGCGGCCGAGGCGCTGCCGAGTTGGGCAGACACAGCCCGACTGGTGGCCGACCGGCTGGCCGCCGCGCGCTAACGGCGCAGAAGCGGCACCAGCAGCCCCGGCAGACCGGAGGCCAGCGCGGCCAGGCCAAAGGCGATGCTGGCGGCGATCCCGGCCTCGGAAGTCGCGCCCGCAAGGGGCCACAGCAGCCCCGCCGCCCCCTCGCGCAGGCCCCAGCCGCCGACCGACAGCGGGATCAGCATGGCCAGCAGCGCCAGCGGCACCAGCACCAGCGCAAGCGCGCCCAGCGGCGCGCCGACAGCGGCCGAGCACAGCGCGAAGGCGCCGATATTTGCGGCAAGAATGACGGCGCTCAGCGCCAGCTGGCGCGGCAGCGCGCCGGGCGACAGCCAGGCACGCCGCATCTGCGCCCCGAACCGCCGCGCCCAGCCCGGTCCCGCCACCACCAGCACGGCCCCCGCCCCCAGCAGCACGCCCAGCGCCAGCACCGGCCCCGCAGCGATCCCCGGCAGCAGCGCCAGCGCCGGCAACAGCAGCGCGAACAGCGCCACCTGCCCGGCCAGCCGCTCGATCATCACCGCCTGTGCGGCCACCGCCAGCCCCACGCCCGACTGCGCCCGCACCGCACGCCCGGCATCCCCCAGCACGCCACCCGGCAGCACCATGTTGCCCAGCGTGGCAAGGTAGTACTCCGCCACCGCCTGCCCGCGCCCGAGGCTCTGTCCAAGAAAGCCGGCGGTCAGCCGCCAGCGCAGGGCCGAGGCAAGGATCTGGACATTCAGCAGCGCCAGCGCGGCCAGCCACAGCAGCGGGTCCACGCCGCGCAGCGCGGCCAGCGCGGCCGGCCCGTCCACCACCTGCCAGAGCGCCAGCAGCAGAAGCGGCGGGACCGCCAGCCGCCAGAACCTCATGACTCGCCGTCGGTAAAGGTCTCGAGGAAACGGTCGCGGAACGCGTCCATCCGCAGCGCGGGCGTTGACGGGTCGGGGATCAGCCCCTCGGCAAAGCCCCAGGCGGCGAAACGCTCGACCAGTTCGGGCGGCCCGATCACATGGATCGGCACGTCGAAATCCTGCGTCCCCGAGACGAAGCGCGCGGCCTGGTGATCGCCCAGCACGATCATCAGCGGCGCGTCGTTGGCCACGCGTGCGGCATAGTCCGTCACCGTCCGAAGCGTGTAGTCGATCGCCAGCCGGTACTGTTCGCGCACCCGGTCATGGTCGCGCCAGACCACGTCGGGCGGGTCGCCCGCCTGCGCCATCGCGTTGAACACGGTGCCATCGCCCACCGCATCCCAGGGGACCAGGTCGGGGACCGGCACCCAGGGCGCGTGGGACGAGATCAGCGCGATCTGCGCGAACAGCGGCGGACGGTCCGCCACCTCCCGCTCCAGCCGGTCGAATGCCGACAGGGTGAACTGGTCGGGCATCGTCACCCAGTTGAAGGGCAAGCCCCGGTAGCCCAGGTCCGCCGCCGCATGGATCGCGTCGAAGCCGAAGAACCCGGCCTCGGGCCAGGCCATGGTGATCGCGGGCATCACGGCCGCCGTGCGGTAGCCGGCCTGCGCCGCGAAATGAAACAGCGTCCGGCGCGGGCTTGCGATCATCGCGCGGTAGCGGCCCTGGTTGTCGGTCCAGAGCCCCGAGGCGACGCTGCCATGGGCAAGCCAGCTCTGCCCGCCCACCATCGGCGCGGTCAGCCAGCCCGAGCGCATCCCAAGCCCCGCCGCCGCAAGTTGCGGCTCGGCCGCGCGCAGCGTGCCCGCGTGGGTCGGGCGGTAGAGCGGGTTCTCGAAGCTGGAGCGGCCGTAGCTCTCGACATAGATCAGCTGCACGTCGCGCCCGTCCAGCGCCGACAGCAGCCCCTGGCGCCCGACATAGGGATCCTCGGTCGCGGCGCGACGGAAGTCCCGCAGATCGGACAGCGTCTCGCGCCACAGCGCGACCCGCTCGATCCCGACGCGCGCGGTAAAGGCGGCACCGGGGGCCTGGAACGGCATCGACCACGCCCGCATGGCCTGCCCGATCTCGCCCACCGCAAGCCCGGTGGCAGGCACCAGCGCAAGGCCCGCTACCAGCGCCAGCGCAGGCGGAGGGCGCAACCGCGCCCAGCGTCCGGTTGCCCACCAGAGCGCCCAGGCCACCAGCGCCAGCGCCAGCAGCGCACCGGCCACGGCCAGCGCGGCCAACGGCGTCCCGATGCTGCCACTGCCCAGCACCCAGGCTGCGTGGATCAGGTTGTAGTCCACCACCGCGTTGAAACCCCGGTTGAAGGCGATGAAGGTGCCGTAGTCGGCCAGCTTCGCCAGCGCGATCACCATGAGTACGGCGACCAGCAGCAGCCGCAGCCCCTGCGTCAGCCGCGCCCCCGCGGGCAGCGCGATCAGCGCCAGCAGCATCACCGGCAGTTCCAGCGGGAACAGGAACAGCGCATTCCAGGCCATCGCATCGGGATGGTTGGGCTGGATCAGCACCAGGTGCAGCAGAAGCGCCGCCGCAGCGAGTGCCGCGATCCGGCTCATGCCCGGCGGCCCCGTGCCAGAAGCCAGACCGCGTCACGCAGGAACGAGGCGCCCAGGATGGCCAGCGCCACTCCCGCGATCCAGCCGGCCAGGGGCGGCTGCACCACCGGCGCCATCAGCGCGATCAGCGCGGCGATCTGGATCACGCACACCAGCTTGCGCCGGAACGACGGGAACAGCGCCCCCTGAAGCGCAGGCAAGACCCAGCCGGCCGCCACGAAGACATGGCGCATCAGCCCCAGACCCAGAACCCAGAACCCCGCCTTGCCCGACAGCCAGGCAAGAAGCGCCAGGATCAGGCCCAGCGCCACATCCACCTCCATGTCGAGCCGCGCCCCGAAATCAGAGGACAGGCCAGCCCGCCGGGCGGCCCAGCCATCGAGCCCGTCCATGGCAAGGGCCAGCAGCGCCACGCCAAGCGCCGCCCACGCCACGAACCCCTCAAGCACCTGCGGCGCCGCCAGCAGCCCGGCAAGCCCCGCGACCAGCCCGCCGCGCGCAAGCGTCACGACATTGCAAAGACCAAGCCGCCGGTGCGGATAATGCCGGGCAAGCCCTGCCAGCGCGATTGCCCCCCCGACGGCCGCGACGGCCGCGGCGACCCAGATGGCGCCGCCCAGCAGCGACGCGACACCGCCCGCAAGCACCACCGAGGCCAGGACCACGGCGCCGCCCTGCACCAGCGGGGTGGGCGCCGGGCTCGCGAATGATTTTTCCAGCTGCGCGTCGCTCATTGCAGTTCCCGATCCTTCATGCGGTCAATCTAGCGCCGGCCGGCGCGCTTCAAGCCATGGGCAGCATGGACACAGGCGCGCCGGGACCTAATTTCCGATAGGGTAGGAGGTGCGCCATGGTCGTGCAGAAATATACGAGAACGGCCCGCGTGTTGCATTGGGCGGTTGCGGTCCTGGTGATCGCGACGCTGCCGGTTGGCGGATACATGCTGACCGAGGGGCTTGCGCGTCCGACCCAGGATGCGCTGTTCATCTTTCACAAGAACGTGGGCGTGCTGATCCTTCTGCTGATGCTGGCGCGCCTGGGCTGGCGTCTGACGCACCCTGCCCCGCCCCTGCCCGAAAGCGTGCCGCCACTGCAGGCGCGCATCGCCGGGCTGACGCACTGGGCGCTTTACGCGGCGGTGCTGTTCATGGCGTTCAGCGGCTATGTCCGCGTCCGCGCCGGGGGCTTCCCGATCGAGGCACTGGACGCGCTGGGGATCCCCCCGCTCGTTCCCCGGTCCGACTCACTCGCCGAGACGGCAAAGGCGGCGCATGCGACGGCCCGGCTGGTGGTCATCGGACTGGTCGCCATCCATGTCGGAGCGGCACTTCATCACGCAATCTTGCGCAAGGATGGCGTGTTTTCGCGCATTTGGCCGCCATTTGCGCGGTAACCCGCGCAGTCGGCGCGGGGGGGCTTGTGGGTTTCACGGCACTCACTATTTGCAAGCGCCGCACTCAACCGAGGGAGACCCATCTTGCGCGCAATGACCCTGTCCGAAGTGACAGAAATCGAAAGAACCGGCTGGCCTGTGCCCGCGGCTCTGGAGATGCCGCCGCGCAGCCCCGGTGAGCGGGTCCTGACCGGACCCGGCGTGCCCGAAGCGGACCGCCCGGTCCGTCGCGCCCGGCTGCGGCTTGCCGCCCTGACCGCGGCCTTTGCCCTGCCCCTGACCGCCGCGTTCCTGGCCGCGATCGATGGGCCCGCGCCGGTGGTGGCGCTGCTCGTCGCCCTGTTCGGCCTGAACGCCGCCTACATCGCCGCCGGTGCCGCCATGGCGCTGCTGGGCCTTGGCCAGCGGCGCCGCGCCGCCCCCGTCCCCGCCTCGTTCCAACCTGCGGGCCGCATCGCCGTGCTGTGGCTCGTCTGCGGAGAGGCGCCGCTGGCAATCGCCCGCCGCGTTTCGGCGCTGCGGCGCGACCTTGACCGGTCGGGCCTTGGCGGCAGCACGGACATCTGGATCCTGTCCGACACCCGCACCCCCGAGGCCGCCGCGGCAGAGGAGCAGATCCTCGCCCCCCTCGCCGCCCAGCACGGCATCCACTACCGCCGCCGGACCGAGAATGTCGGCCGCAAGCCCGGCAACGTCGCGGATTGGGTGACACGGCAGGGCTCGGTCTACGAGACGATGCTGGTCATGGACGCCGACAGCCAGATGACCGCCGACCGCATCCGCGCCCTTCAGTGGCGGATGGAGCAGAACCCGCATCTGGGCCTGATCCAGACCGGCATGCGGCTCGTCTCGGGCGAAAGCCGTTTCGCCGCGCTGCAGCGCCTGTCCTCGCGCCTGTGCGGCCCGGGCTTCACCCGCGGCCTTGCCGGCTGGACCGGCACCGAGGGGAACTTCTGGGGCCACAACGCGCTGATCCGCGTGCGCGCCTTCGCGGCATCGGCTGGGCTTGCGCCGCTGTCGGGCCCGGCGCCCTTCGGCGGCCCGATCCTCAGCCACGACTTCATCGAAGCCGCCTGGCTGCGCCGGTCAGGCTGGGGGGTGGAGGTGGAGCCCTCGACCCTCGGCAGTGCCGAGGAAGCGCCCGAGACGCTGGGCGAGTTCCACCGCCGCGACCGCCGCTGGTGCCAGGGCAACCTGCAGCATGTACGCCTGCTGGGCGCGCGCGGCCTGCACCCGATCAGCCGCCTGCACCTGATGGGCGGGATCCAGTCCTACCTGTCGGCGCCGATCTGGCTGGCGATGGTGCTGATCCTGGCGCTGGGCGGCGTGGAACTTGGGGGCAATGCCGGCTGGCCGCTGGCCGGGGCGCTGGCCCTTCTGATGGTGCCGAAGCTGGCCGGCATCGGCGAGTGGGTCACGCGGCGGCGCGGCCGTGCCCGCTGGCTGGTCGTGCGCGCCGGCCTGACCGAACTGGCCCTGTCGAGCCTGATCGCCCCCATCGTGATGCTGAACCAGAGCCGCGCCGTGGCCGAGGTGCTGCTGGGCCGCGACTGCGGCTGGAAGGGCCCGCAGCGCCGCCCCTTGATAAGCCTGCCGCGCGGTGGCTGGGAAAGCCTGTCCGGCCTTGCCCTGATCGCCCTGGCCGCCTGGTTCTCGGATGCGCCGGAGGCGGCGGCCCTGCTGCTGGCGCCGGTCGCGCTGCCGCTGGTGGCGGCCCCCCTGATCCTGCGCTTCATGGATGCGCCGAAGCGGCCTGCGCCGCGGGCGCGGATTGCCCATCTCGTGGCTGCGGAGGGCCGGGCATGACCATCCTCAGACCCTCGCGCCGTGCGGTCCTGCTTGGCGGGATCGCCGCCGTCGCCGCGGCCATGCCGAGGCTGCGGGCAATGGCCAACGTCTCGCCCGAGGCGCTGATCGAGCGTGCGCGCCGCCTGTCGCAAGCGCCGCATCGCGACACCACGATCGCGCTGGTGCCGCCCTTCGACAGCCTGACCTATGACAGTTTCCGCGGCATCCGCCCCCGCCCCGGCGGCGCGGGCGAGCTGGAGATTGGCGGCGGCGTCCGCATGGACCTGCTGCCGCCCGGCTTCTACTTCCGCGACCGCGTCGAGGTGGTCGTTCCCGGACAGGACACGCCGCTCGACTTCGACCCCTCGCTCTTCACCTTCGAGCCGCGCTACTTCCCGGAACCGCCGCAGCCGGCACCCGGCATGGAGGAGATGGGTTTTTCGGGCATCCGCCTGCGCGGCCCGCTCAACCGGCCGGACATCTGGGACGAGTTCCTCGTGATGCAGGGCGCAAGCTATTTCCGCGCCCTGCCCGCGGATACGGTCTATGGCCTGTCGGCCCGCGGCCTTGCGCTCGGCACCGGCGGATCCACGCCCGAGGAATTCCCGGTCTTCACCCGGCTGGAGGTGGACCCGACCGAACAGGGCGCCGTGCGCATCGGCGCGCTGATCGAAAGCCCGTCGGCCACGGGCGCGCTGATCTTCGCGATCCGCCCGGGCGCGCCCACGGTGATGGATTGCGAGCTGACGCTCTTCCCGCGCCGCAACATCGCCGAGGCGGGCATAGCGCCGCTGACCTCGATGTATTTCTTCGGGCCGCTGCGCCGCTCGGTCGCGGATGATTTCCGCCCGGCGGTGCATGACAGCGACGTGCTCTGGATCGAGAACGGCGCCGGCGAGACGGTCGTGCGGCCGCTCTCCAACCCGGCGCAACTCCAGATCTCGGCCTTCTCGGACACCGGGCCGCGGCGCTTCGGGTTGTTGCAGACCCTGCGCGACTACGAGGATTACGTTGACCCCGAGGCCGCCTATCACCGCCGCCCCTCGGCCTGGGTGGAACCGGTGGGCGACTGGGGGCCGGGCGCCGTGACGCTGGTCGAGATCCCGACGGCGGACGAGTACCACGATAACATCGTCGCCTTCTGGCGGCCTGCCGAGCCTCTGATGGCGGGCGGCGAATACCGCTTCGCCTATCGCCTGGTCTGGAGCGGTGCGGCCGAGCCCGGCCACGGCTTCCCGCTGGCCGTGGCGGCCAGCCGCAGCGGACGCGATCCGCTGACCCCCGGCGCGCGGCTGTTCGTGGTGGATTACCGCGCCGACGGCGTGCAGCCCGATCCCGCGGCCATGTCGCTCAAAATCGAAAGCCTGTCGGGCGAGGGCCAGATCACCGGTCAGAGCTTCTATGCGCCGGGCGAGCCGGGGCTTTACCGCGCAAGCTTCCTGTTCACGCCGGCAGAGGGGCAGACGGTGGCCGAACTGCGCTTGGTGATCGGCGGCGCGGATGGCGCGCCTGCCTCACCTGTCTGGCTGCATCGCTGGACCATGGCTCGCGACGGCGGCGTCTAGGCCTGCCCGCGCGCCCCCCCGGGGCCGGGCGCCTTGCGTCTCGGCCTCGGGCATCTGGCAATCGAAAAGCACGTCGCTGCCCAACCCGTAAACCCGCGTCACCGGGCGGCACGCGCGCGACAGACGCTCCACCGGGCTGGTGGTCAGCCCCGCGGGCCCCGCCCCGATGATGAGCGGCGCCACCGCGACATGCAGCCGGTCGAGGCAGCCCGCCTCCAGGAAATGCGCAAGCGTGGTGCTGCCGCCCTCGACCAGGATGCTGTGCAGCCCCCGCTCGCGCAGCGCCGAAAGGATCGCCGCAGGCTGCAGGCGCTCGCCGGTCCGGGCAAGCCGGACCACCTCGACGCCTGCGGGGCGCGGGCGGTCGACGGCCTGCACGACGATGCGCCGCGCGCCGTTCGGGGCCAGCATCGGCGCATCGTCCGGCAGCCGCCCCGACGGGTCGATCACCACGCGCGCCGGGCTGTCGCCGGGGACCAGCCGCACGGTCAGTTGCGGCGTGTCGTGCAGCGCGGTGCCGATGCCGATGACCACGGCATCCACCAGCGCCCGGATACGGTGCAGGTGCACCAGCCCGTCGGGCCCGGACACGTCCCGCGCATCGCCGGTCACGGTCGCCACGCGCCCGTCCAGCGACTGCCCGATCTGGCCCAGCACCAGCGGGGCGGTATCGCGGCGGGCGATGGGGGCGTAAAGTTCAAGCGCGGCGCGTTCGGCGGCGGTCCATTCCGGTCTGTCCGCCACGGCCTGGCCGGCGCGCAGGTCCAGCAGATGTGCCCACAGGCGCGGGGTCGCGTCGATCGCCAGCATCAGGGTCTCCTTCCGGGAACGCCTTTCGAGAGGAGAGTTAGCGCAGCCGGGTCGCTTGTCATCACCCTGTCACGAAGCCGCGAGCGTCATGCGCCGGGAATCGCCAGCAGGTCGCAGTGGCCGATCACGGCACTCCCCGCCCAGTCGGGGGTGGCCCGGGCCGCGGCCCATGCGTCGGCGGCAAGCCCCGTCTCTTCGGCGGCCCGTGCGATCCCCTGCGCCAGTTCCGCATGCAGCCGCGCCTCGGACGGCCCCAGCACCCATGGGCTGTCGGCCAGCCGCACCTCGAACCCCCGGGCGCGGAACAGCTCGGCTGCGACCGGACCGGCATCGGGGCCCAGCGCCGGGCCGATCCCCTTGTCGCCGCGCTGGTGGCGGTTGAAGGCGTCGGTGATGCCCGCATCGTCGGGATGCGCGGGGGTCCAGCGCATCATCCCATCATAGTTCAGCGCCGCGTAAAAGGCGCAGCCCGCCCCCGCCAGCCTGTCGGCCAGCCGCGCCACCCAGTCGCGCGGCATCAGGTCCAGCAGCGCCGAGGCGGTGACAAGCGTCACCCCCTCCAGCGGCAGCGCATCCAGGTCCGACAGGTTCAACCTGAAGGTCTGCGCCTGCGGAGCCTGCCGCGCGGCATGTTCCAGAAGCGTCGGGTCCAGGTCGACCAGCCGCCAGCGCGTGGTTTCGGGCAGCCGCGTGCCGAAGGCGCGGATCGTCGAGCCTGTCCCGCAACCCAGATCGAGAACCACCGGCGCGCGCCCCGCCGCCCCGGCCGCCGCGTTCAGCAGGGCGGCGTCGCGGGCAGCGTGGTCCGCCGGTTCGCGCAGGGAAAGCCAGTCAGGGGAAAACCCCATTCAGATATCCGCCTCGTACCAGCCGCGGGCGACGTGGCTTTCCTCCAGGCTGATGCGCAGCCGCCTGACCCGGCCGCCATCGTTCAGCTTGCCCGCCTTCACCGCGTCGCGCACCACGGTCCAGATGTGGTGGCACAGGAACTCGGTGGTGGTGATGCGGCCCTTGAACGCCTCGACTTCGTCAAGGTTCCTGTAGCGCAGCGGGCCAAGTGCCGCGGTCAGCGCCTCGGTCGCCAGGCCGATGTCCACCACCAGCGAATTCTCGTCCAGATCCTCGGTGAAGAACGCCGCGTCCACCACGAAGGTGGCCCCATGCATCCCCTGTGCGGGCCCGAACACGGGCGAGGGCAGCGAGTGGGCGATCATGATGTGGTCGCGGACTTCAACGGCAAACATGGGCAATCCTTCCAGCCTTGTGTCCGGGCAGAGGTATCCCTGCCGGACGCAGCTTCAAGTCAGGCCGACCCGATCCCGGCGCGGATCCGCCTGCCATGGCCCCACAAAGCCCGCGAAGCCGCCGCAGTTGTCGATCCAAAACGGTTTGAGGCCCCTTCACGGCTGGTGTAGCGTGCGCCGCGACAGGCAAGGGAAAAGGCGGGCAGAAGATGGCACCGGAGATGCAGGACTGGTGGCGCAGCGCGGTGATCTACCAGATCTACCCGCGCTCGTTCCAGGACGATGGCGGCAACGGCATCGGCGATCTGAGGGGCGTCGCCCGGCGGCTCGACCATGTTGCCTCGCTGGGGGTGGACGTGATCTGGCTGTCGCCCTTCTTCACATCGCCCATGGCCGACATGGGCTACGACATCTCGGACCATCGCGGCGTGGACCCGCTGTTCGGCACGCTGGCGGATTTCGACGCGCTGCTGGCGCGCGCCCATGCGCTGGGGCTGAAGGTCATCATCGACCAGGTGCCGAGCCACACCTCGGACCAGCACCCGTGGTTCGCCGAAAGCCGGCTGTCGCGGACGGGGCCAAAGGCCGACTGGTATGTCTGGGCCGAGGCGCGGCCCGACGGCACGCCGCCCAACAACTGGCTGTCGGTCTTCGGCGGCCCCGCCTGGACATGGGAGCCGCGGCGGCGCCAGTACTACATGCACAGCTTCCTGTCGTCGCAGCCGCAGATGAACTTCCACAACCCGGATGTGCAGGACGCGATCCTCGACGCGATGCGCTTCTGGCTGGATCGCGGCGTGGACGGCTTCCGGCTGGACAGCATCAACTACCCGTTCCACGACACCGAACTGCGCGACAACCCCGCCGATCCCGACAAGCCGCATGCGTCCTGGGCGAACCCCTACGAGGCGCAGCGCCACGTCTACGACAAGACCCGCCCCGAGACGGTGGGCTTCCTGCGCCGCGTGCGCGCGATGACCGACGCGTATGCCGGCCGCATGACCGTGGGCGAGGTGGGCGAAGGCAAGGGCGCCGCCCGGATCATGGGCGCCTACACCTCGGGCAACGACAAGCTCAACATGGCCTATTCCTTCGAGATGCTGGGCCCGGATTTCAGCGCCGCCCATTTCCGCGACATCATCGAGGGCTTTTTCGCCGAGGCCCCCGACGGCTGGCCCTGCTGGGCGTTTTCCAACCATGACGTGATCCGCCACGTCTCTCGCTGGGCAGAGCACGGGCACGACCGCGACAGCCTTGCGCGGCTGACCGCCGCGATGCTGCTCAGCTTCGAGGGGGCGGTCTGCCTCTACCAGGGGGAAGAACTGGGCCAGACCGAAACAGAGCTGGCCTATCACGAGATCGTCGATCCCCCCGGCCTGCGCTTCTGGCCCGACTACAAGGGCCGCGATGGCTGCCGCACGCCGATGGTCTGGGAAGCGGCGGCGCCCAATGCAGGCTTCAGCACCGAAACGCCCTGGCTGCCGGTCAAGCCGGCCCAGGCCGCCCGCGCCGTGGACCTCATGGAGGCAGCGCCGGATTCGACCCTGCACGCCTACCGCGCGCTTCTGGCCTTTCGCCGCGCGACGCCGGCGCTGGGGCGGGGCCGGACAGAGTTCCTCGACCTGCCCGAGCCGGTGCTGGGCTTCCGCCGCTGGCACGAGACAGGGGCGCTGACCTGCCTGTTCAACCTCTCGCCCCGGACGGTGCGCCTGACCCTCGACGGCGCGGCGCGACTGCACGGCCCCTGCGCGGGCGCGACGCTGGCAGAGGACCGGCTGACGCTGGGGCCGAATGGCCACGCCTGGCTGGCCCCGGATCCGGAACCGCCCGTCCTGCGGCCGCTACCCTGAGCCACGGCCGGCAGCGCAAGGAGATCGCCGGAGCGTCAGGCTGCCCAGCGCCCCCGGTCCGGGCGCAAGCCGGCGCCTGCGCGCTTGCAGGCGGGCGCGGCCCGATCTAACGCTTGGCCGGCAAAACAAGGGAGCCGCCACGCAACCATGAGCCTGTTCGAACGCTATCTCAGCCTGTGGGTCGGCCTGTGCATCGTTGTCGGCGTGACACTCGGCACATTGCTGCCGGGCCTGTTCGCGGCGCTGGCCCGGGCCGAGATCGCCTCGGTCAACCTGATCGTCGCCGTCCTGATCTGGGCGATGGTCTATCCGATGATGGTCGCGGTCGATTTCTCCAGCCTGCGCGGCGTAGCGGAACGGCCCAAGGGGCTGGTCATCACGGTGGTCGTCAACTGGCTCATCAAGCCCTTCACCATGGCGGCGCTTGGCGTGCTGTTCTTCAGGCATGTCTTCGCGGGGCTGATCCCGGCCGAGGATGCGCCGGAATACATCGCCGGGCTGATCCTGCTGGGCGCAGCGCCCTGCACGGCGATGGTCTTCGTCTGGTCCCAGCTGACCCGTGGAGACGCCACCTACACGCTGGTCCAGGTGTCGCTGAACGACGTCATCATGGTCTTTGCCTTTGCCCCCATCGTCGCCTTCCTGCTGGGCGTCACCGACATCGCGGTGCCGTGGCAGACGCTGCTTCTGTCGGTCGCCCTTTATGTCGTGATCCCGCTGCTGGCCGGGGGGCTGACGCGGCGGGTGCTGATCGCGCGCGGCGGCGTTGCGGCGGTCGACGCCTTCTCGCGCCGCATCAAGCCACTTTCGATGCTGGGGCTGCTGGCCACCGTGCTGCTGCTGTTCGGCTTCCAGGGGCCGGTGATCCTGGCCGGGCCGCTGCTGATCGCGCTGCTTGCCGTGCCCATCCTGATCCAGTCCTACGGCATCTTCGCGCTGGCCTACGGCGCGGCCTGGGCGTGGCGCGTGCCGCACAAGGTGGCCGCGCCCTGCGCGCTGATCGGCACGTCGAACTTCTTCGAACTGGCGGTCGCGGTGGCGATCGGGCTTTTCGGACTGGGGTCCGGCGCGGCGCTTGTCACCGTCGTGGGCGTGCTGGTCGAGGTGCCGGTGATGCTGTCGCTGGTCGCCTTCGCCAACCGCACGCGGGACCGCTTTCCTACCGCGTGACCGCCTCGTCCGGCGCGGCATGGGGCTGCAACAACTCCCCCAGCAGGGGATTGGGAAAGCGCCGCTCCAGCGTGACGGCAAAGAAGCTTTCGATGATGCCCGGCAGCGGCGCCGCCTCGACCAGCAGCCCCTGCGCAAGCTCGTCGCGGACCACGATGGGCGGCACCACCGCCAGCCCGGCATCGGCCCGCGCCAGCAGCCGCATCATCGCCATGTCGTCCACCTCTGCCGCGATCCGGGGCGCGATCCCCAGCCGCGCCATCAGCGCGTCGAACCCGGCGCGGATCGTGCCCTCGATGGTGGGCAGCAGCACCGGCTCGGCCCCCAACAGCGCGCCGATGTCGCGGCGCCCCGCGATCCGCGCGGGCGTGCCGATCAGGCTGACCGGCTGCGCGGCCAGCGCGGTCGCGATCCAGGGCGTGGCGGCGTCCCGGGGCGGCGCCTGGTTCAGCAGCACCACGTCCAGCCGGTGCGCCTCCAGCCCGGCCAGCAGGTCCGACAGGCTGCCCGAGCGCAGCACCACCTCGACCTCCGGCCGGCCGATCAGGGGCGCGAGAAAGCCGATCTGGAAGTTGCGCGACAGCGTCGCCAGCGCGCCGACCCGCAACACCTGCCGCGCCCGCTCGCGCGCCGAAAGCGTCGCCTGAAGCTCGGTGCCGGTGGCAAAGATCCGGTCGGCGTGATCCAGCGCGATGCGCCCCGCCTCGGTCAGGTGCAACGCCTTGCCCCGCCGTTCGAACAGCGGGTGGCCCAGCTGGTCCTCCAGCTTGCGGATCTGCACCGACAGCGCCGATTGCGACACCGCCAGCCGTTCGGCGGCACGGGTCAGGTGCCCCTCATGCGCGACAGCCCAGAAATAGCGCAGATGGTTGTAGTTGAGCGCAGCCATCATTCACCCATGACGAACGATTTGAGACAAACAATGAATTTAAACTATCAAAATCGCCATGCTACCCCCAGCCGGAATTTTCCGGAGGACCGTGATGCCCACGTTGACCCTGATCCCGCTTCTTGCCCCGCTGGCGCTGCTGGCCGGCGCCCTTGCAAGCCTCGCCGTGCGCGGACCGGCGGCGCTGCGCGGGTTGCGCGCCGCGGCGCTGACCGCGGTCGCGGCGGCGCTGACCTCGCTTGCGCTCGTCGCCGCCACCGGGGCCGCTGACGGCTACCTTTTCCGGCTGGACCCGGTCAGCGCGGCACTGCTGGCGCTGGTGACGGGGCTCGGCGCGGTGATCCTGCCCTTCTCGATCCGCTACCTTGACGGAGACCCGAGGCGGCACGTCTTCCTCGCCCGGCTGGCGCTGACGCTCGCCATGGTCACCACGCTGGTGATCGCCGGGAACCTGGTGCTCATGGCGCTGGCCTGGATCGGCATGAGCCTTGCGCTGCACGGGCTGCTCACCTTCCGCAGGGAACGCCCCGCGGCCCGGCTTGCCGCGCGGCACAAGTTCATCCTGGCGCGGCTGAGCGACGCGGCGCTGGTCGTGGCGGTGGCGCTGCTGACCGCCCATTTCGGCACCGCCCATGTCGCCACCATCTCCGATGCGATCCGGCAGGGCGCGGATGTCCCCACCGCGGCCCCCCTGCTGCTGGCGCTGGCGGCGATCCTGAAATCGGCGCTGCTGCCGGTGCATGGCTGGCTCACGCGGGTGATCGACGCGCCGACGCCGGTCTCGGCGTTGCTGCATGCGGGGCTGGTCAACGCGGGTGGCGCCATGCTGATCCGGCTGTCGGACATCCTGTCGGCCGCCCCCGCCGCGATGACGCTGCTGGCCGTCACGGGTGCCGCCAGCGCCATCGTCGCGGGGCTGGTCGCACTTACGCAATGCTCGGCCAAGCAGGCGCTGGCCTGGTCCACCATCGCGCAGATGGGCTTCATGCTGATGCAATGCGGACTGGGCCTGTGGGCGCTGGCGCTGCTGCACATCGTCGCCCACTCGATCTACAAGGCGCATGCCTTCCTGCGGGCCGGCAGCGCGGTCGAGACGATCCGCGCCATCCGTCCGGGCGCGCCGCGGGCGACCCTGCCCACAGCCCTTGCGGCACTCGCGCTGTCCACGGCGCTGGTGGCCGCGATCGGGGCCGCCTTCGGGCTGAACCCGGCCAGCGACCCGCAGGTTCTGGCGCTGGGGGCGGTGCTGGGCGCGGGACTGCTGCCGCTGCTGGCCCCGGCGCTTGCCGCGCCCAGGCTGGCACCGCGCGGGCTGGGAACGGCCGCGCTGGTGACGGCGGGCTACTTTGCCGTCCATGCCGCGGCCGGGTCGTTCTTCGCCGGCCTGCCGCAGCCGCCCGCGCTGTCGCCCGCCGCGCTGACGGCGCTGGCCCTTGGCACCGCGGCCTTCGCGGCGGCGGGGCTGGTGCAGACCCTTGCGCCGGGCCGAACCGGCGCCGGCTGGGCCGCGCTGCGGCTGCACCTGGCCCGTGGACTCTATCTCGACACGCTTCTGACCCGCGCGCTGCCCGCGCCCAAAGCCTGAGGAACCGCCATGACCGACGCCATCCTCGACGACGCCCACGCCGCCTGCAACCGGATCGCCCCGCTCTGGACGCTCGACGCCTTTGTCGCGGTGAACCCGTTCCTGGGCCTGAGCGACCACGCCCTGCCCGATGCCGCCGCCCGCATGGCGGCGGTGGCCGGCGCGCGGCTGACCCGCCCGCGGGCAGACATCCTGGCCCGGATCGACGCGGGCGAGATCACCGCCGCCGACCTGGTGCAGGCGCTGGCGGAGACCGGGGCCGCGAAAACCCCCGAGGCACTGCTTGCGGCAGCGCGGGAGCCTGCGCCGCAGGCAACCCCCATCGCGACGGTGACCGACACCGCCGGTGCGCTCGACGGCCGCGACTGGACGGGCTTCCTGACCGCGCGGCTGTCGGTCTGGGCGGCCGAGCGCTTCGACGCCGGCCAGGCCCAGTGGCCCGACCCGCAGCGGGACCTGCCCGCCTTTGCCCACTGGCGGCAAAGCGCGCTTTCGGATGCCACGCCCGAACTGGCCGGGCTCAAGGGCTTCCGGCCGGCGCTGGCGGCGCTGCCCGACACCGGCGAGGGCATCATCCTCGCGGCCCCCGGCCTGCTGGGCCTGCCCGCCGCGGCGCGGGAGCTGTACTTCCACCGGCTGCTGATGGGCCTGCCCGGCTGGGCGGGCTTTGCCCGGCACCTGTCCTGGAAGGCCGCGCAGAAGGGTAAGACCGACGACGCGCTGACCGGCCTGCTGGCGATCCGGCTGGCGCAGGACCTGGCGCTGCACCGGATCTTCGCGGACCGGCCCGGCTTCACCGACGCATGGGCGCAGGCCGTGCAGGCGATCAAGACCCCTGACGCCAACGCCTTCGCCATCGACGCGACCCTTCAGGCCGCGGCCGAGGCCGCCTATCGCCGGAACCTTGTCGCGCGGCTTCAGGAAGCCCCCGGCAAGACGCCCGACACAAGGCCCCGGTTGCAGGCCGCCTTCTGCATCGACGTCCGGTCCGAGCCGTTCCGGCGGGCGCTGGAGGCGCAGGCCAGCGGGATCGAGACGTTGGGCGTCGCGGGCTTCTTCGGCCTGCCGCTGGCGCGCTTTGCCGCCGGCGATCCCGTTCCCACCGCGCAATGCCCGGTGCTGCTTGCCCCGGCGCTGGATGTGGACGCCGACGCCGCCGCCCGGCCGCGGGCGCGGGATACACGCCATTTCGGCGGCATCCTGAAGGGCTTCCGCTCGGGCGGCGTGTCCTGCTTCGGCTTCGTCGAGACGCTGGGCCTGGCCCATGCCGGGCGGATGCTGCGCGATGCGCTGGCGCGGCCCGCCCAGCCAACCGCGAAGCCGGCGCCGGAACTGGCCCATATCGCCCCCGAGGCGCGGGCGGATCTGGCCGCCGGCATCCTGCGGGCGATGTCGCTGACGGAACGGTTCGCGCCCGTGGTGCTGATCGCAGGCCACGGCGCGACCAGCACCAACAACCCCCATGCGCGGGGGCTGGATTGCGGCGCCTGCGGCGGTCAGCCGGGGGACGTGAACGCGCAGGTGCTCTGCGGGCTTCTGAACGACCCCCGGACGCGGGACGGGCTGGCCGCCCGCGGCATCGCGATCCCCGGGGACACGCGTTTCGCGCCCGCGCTGCACGACACCACCACCGACCGCGTCACCCTGCTGGGCCACGAGGGGCTGGACGCGGCGACGCTGTCGGAGATCCGCACCTGGCTCGACGCGGCGGGCGCGCTTTGCCGCACGGAACGGGGCGGCAATGCCACCGACGCCTTCGAGCGGGCGCTTCATTGGGCAGAGACGCGGCCGGAATGGGGCCTTGCGGGCTGCGCCGCCTTCATCGCCGCGCCACGGTCGCGGACCGCGGGCGCGCGGCTCGACGGCCGGGCCTTCCTGCACGACTACGACTGGCACCAGGACCGGGGCTTCGCCACGCTCGAGACGATCCTGACCGCGCCCGTGGTCGTGGCAAGCTGGATCGCGCTGCAATACTACGGCTCGGCGGTGGACAACCGCATCTTCGGAGCGGGCGACAAGACGCTGCATGACGTGGTGGGCGGCATCGCCGTGCGCGAGGGGGCCGAGGGCGATATCAGGCCGGGCCTGCCGATCCAGTCGCTGCATGACGGCAGCCGCCTGGTGCACGAACCGCTGCGCCTGACCGTCATGGCCGAGGCCCCCGCCGACGCCATCGCCGCCATCGTCGCGCGGCACCCGGACCTGCAAAGGCTGGTGGGCAACGGCTGGATCGCGCTCTTCGCGATGGATGCCGAGGGGCGCATGACGCAGCGCATCACCGCGAACGGGACCGCCCCCGCGCAGTTGGCGGCCTGAGTGAACTGGGTCCGGGGCGGGAGAGCATCCCCGGACCCGCTACTCGTGACGCCCCCCGGCGCGCCGTGACCGGCAGGGCCAGTCCGCCGCCGCCAGCGGGCCTGCCACGACAGGAGCGCATATGCGCCCCTGCACCGGGATCAAGCGGGCCGGACAGGCCCGCCCGCACTTGATGACACACCGCGGCCAACCCGCATTGAGCCAGGTCAATCCGGCATCCATCACCCGAAGGCGATGTCGAGAAACATCATCGCCGACAGGCCGACGCCAAGGCCCGTCATGGCCTGTCGCGCGTGACCGCGGCGCTGGGTTTCCGGGATGATCTCCTGCACGATCACGCCGATCATCGCGCCTGCCGCCACCATCATGCCCCAGGGCAGAAGCGGCGCGGCAAGGCTGACCGCCCAGGCCCCCAGAAGCCCCGCGACGGGTTCCACCGCGCCGGTCGCGGCGGCGATGCCAAAGGCCAGCCGCGGCGGGAAATGCAGCCCCGAAAGCGCCAGCGCCACCGCCATCCCCTCGGGTGCATTCTGAAGCCCGATGCCGGCGGCAAGCGTCATCCCCTTCGCGATGTCGCCGCTGGCAAAGCCAACGCCCACTGCCGCCCCCTCGGGGATGTTGTGGATGGTGATCGCCAGCACGAACAGCCAGACCCGTTGCAGCGATTGCGCCACCGGACCCTCGCGGCCCTTCTGGAAATGCTCGTGCGGCAGGACACGATCCAGCGCCAGCAACAGCACGATGCCGAGAAGAACGCCCAGCGCCGCGACGGTCGCGGGCCAGTACCTGTTGCCCGGCGCCTGGTCCGCGGCATGGCCCAGCCCCGGCAGGATCAGCGAGAAGAAGGACGCGGCCAGCATCACCCCCGCGGCAAATCCCAGCATGGCATCCGCCCCCCGCGCCGAGACGCCGCGCCCCGTCAGGACCGGCAGCGCGCCGACGGCGGTCATGGCGCCCGCGGCCAGCGCGGCCAGGAATCCCAGCAGGACCGGATCAGCCGGCATCAACCGTCATGGCCGAAAGACATCACGCCTCGCTCCAGTCATGGACATGCACGTCCCGGCCCGAATGCCCCTGAAGGATCCGGACCGCCATGTCGCGGTGCCGGTCGTCGCGGACCCGCACCCACATCAGGATGCCGCCATGCGCGATCTGGTTGGCGTAGTAGTCCTTGTGCTGCCCGTGCACCCGGCGCGCCAGCAGCGCGCCGATCACCGCGGCCGGGCTGCCGCCGATCGCCACCGCGGCGACGGACGCCGCAAGCGTGCTGGCCGGCGTGAGCAGCGCCGCCATCGCGATGTAGGAGCCGAGAAACAGGAACCCGCCGACGATGGCGCCCTCCAGCTCTCCCTCGGCCTCCTCCGACATGAAGGCCGCGCGCGGCGCGTCGGGGTCGTCCATCAGATCGGGCGCGCGCCAGTAGGCGTTGCCGAACTTCTCCTCCAGCACCTCCTGCCGGGCCAGCACGCTGATGTCGTACCGGCTGAAGCCCGCGATCAGGAGGTCGTACATCGCGGCCTGGAATTTCTCGTAGCTGTCGAACACGCCCACCGCCTCGGGCGCGGCGATGTAGTGCTCGGGCTTTCGCCCCTGCTGAAGCTTCATGGCATGCCCCTCCGTGATTTCCTCTCAGGGGGACCATAATCCGGGGAAAGGGACGGTCCTTGCGCTGGATCAAGCGGGCCGGTCAGACCGCATCGCCGCGGATCAGGCCCACGTTGCGCCGTGCGATGGCCACGGACTTGACGATGCAGAAGCAGGTCATGCCGGGCGCGATGCCCAGCAGGTCGGCCGAGCGGCGGGTGATGCGGGCAAGGATCAGGTCGTCGCCTGCACGCAGCTGCACCATCACGCCGGGGCCGGTGCCGCGGCGCACCTCGCTGACGGTGGCGGGCAGGATGTTCAGCGCCGACAGGCCCTCGGGCCGGCCGCGCGACAGGATCACGTCCTGCGCCTCGATGCGGATGCGGACCTGTGCGCCCGGCTCTGCCGCGACCTGCGGCAGGAAGAAGCGCCCGGCCGAGACGGCGATCTCGCTCAGCCCGTCGGGGTCGTGGCGCAGCACGCGCCCGGCCAGCACCGAGCCCGCCTCGCGCACGCCCAGCGCCGGCACCGCCTGCGGGTCGGCCAGCACCTCGGCCGCGGGGCCCTGCTTGACCACGCGCCCTGACTCCAGCGCGATCACGGTGGTGGCCAGCCGCGCGACCTCTGTTACCGAATGGCTGACATAAAGGATGGGGATATCGGTCTGGTCCCGAAGCCGCTCCAGGTAGGGCAGGATTTCCGCCTTGCGCGCCTCGTCCAGCGCCGCAAGCGGCTCGTCCATCAGCAGAAGACGCGGATGGGACAGAAGCGCCCGGCCGATCGCGACGCGCTGCTTCTCGCCGCCCGACAGCGCCGCGGGGCGACGGTCCAGCAGCCTGTCGATGCCCAGCATGGCAACGATGCGCGCCACCTCGGCCGCGTCCCGGGGCCCGCCCGCGAACCAGCGGCCATAGGTCAGGTTCTGCCGCACCGTCAGATGCGGGAAGAGCCGCCCCTCCTGAAAGACATAGCCCAGGTGGCGCCGGTGCGGCGGCAGCCAGCGCCCGGCGGCGGTGTCGAACATCTCCCATCCGTTCACGGCGACGCGCCCGGCATCGGGGCGGAACAGCCCCGCCACCGCGTTCACCACCGTCGTCTTGCCCGCGCCCGAGCGGCCGAACAGCGCCGTCACGCCCGGCGGCGCCTGGAAGGAGACATCCAGGCTGAAGCCCGCAAAGGCATGGCGGATGGCTATCGACAGGCTCATCGCCCGGCGATCCTGCGCGCGACGCGGGTAGAGATCCACTCCGACAGCAAGAGCGCCCCCAGCGCCAGCGCGATCGACACCATCACCAGCCGCATCGCCGCGCCCTCTCCGCCGGGCACCTGGAGAAAGGCGTAGATCGCGGATGGAACGGTCTGGGTCTGTCCGGGGATGTTCGACACGAAGGTGATCGTCGCGCCGAACTCGCCCATCGCCTTGGCGAAGGCCAGTATCGCCCCGGCCAGGATCCCCGGCAGGATCAGCGGCAGCGTCACCGTCAGGAACACCCAGGGCCGCGACGCACCCAGCGTCGCGGCGGCCTGTTCAAGCTTCGGATCCACCGCCTCGATCGACAGCCGGATCGCGCGCACCATCAGCGGGAACGCCATGATCGCCGCCGCCAGCGCCGCCCCGGTCCAGCGGAAGGCAAGCACGATGCCGAACGTCTCTTCCAGAAAGGCGCCGAACGGCCCGCGCCGCCCGAAGGCGATCAGCAGCAGGTAGCCCGTGACCACCGGGGGCAGGATCAGCGGCAGGTGCACCAGCCCGTTCAGCACCTGCCGGCCCGGAAAGCGCCAGCGCGCCAGCGCATGGGCCACGAGGATGCCCAGCGGCAGGCTGGCCAGCGTCGCCCAGAGCGACACTTTCAGCGACAGCGCGACCGCCTGCCATTCCTCCGGTCCCAGGAACCCCATCAGCGTGCGTCACTCCAGGACGATGAACCCCTGACGGGCGAAACTCGCCGCAGCCGCGGGGCTGCCCAGATGGGCCAGGAACTCCGCCGCCGCGGCGCTGTCGCTGTCCGCCGTCTGCGCAACGGGATAGACGATCGGGGCGTGGCTGTCTTCAGGGAAGGTGCCGATCACGCTGACCCCCGGCTCCGCCACCGCGTCCGAGCCATAGACGATGCCAAGCGGCGCCTCGCCCGATGCGACCAGCGCCAGCGCCGTGCGCACATTGTCCGACTGCGCCACCTGCGGCGCCACCCGTTCCCACAGGCCCAGGCTTTCCAGCGCCTGCCTGCCATAGACCCCGGCGGGCACCGCATCGACCAGCGCCATGGCAAGCCGGCCCTCCGGCCCCAGCAGGGCGGGCAGGTCCAGCGCAGGGCCGATCCCGACCGGGGCGGCGTCCGGCCCATGCGCCACCAGCACGAGCGTGTTGCCGAGCAGGTCACGCCGCGTGCCGGGGGCCAGCAACGCCTCCGTCTCCAGCAGATCCATCCAGTCGACGCTGGACGAGATGAAGATATCGGCCGGCGCCCCCTGCTCGATCTGGCGGGCAAGGGCGGAACTGCCCGCGTAGGACAGGGTGACCGCGTGGCCCGTCTCCGCCTTCCACCCGGCCGCTATCCCGTCCAGCGCGGTGCGCAGGCTGGCGGCGGCGAAGACGGTGACATCCCCGGCCGCGGCGGGCATGGCCGTGGTCGCGCAAAGGGCAAGGGCGGCAAGACGGGCATGCATGGCGTCTCTTTCGATATGTTCACCCGGAGAGTTCGGCACGGATCCCGACCCCGATCAAGCGATATTTTCGCCGGGATATATCGCCGCGGGCGATTGATCCCCGTCAATGGCGGGGTAACGGATGGCCCTAGTGTCCTGCATGTAGCTGCGACGGGAACACGCCGATGGGAGAGATGCGGGCCACCGAGTCCGGGCCAGGGTCCGAACACGTTCTGGACAGTCTGCGCGGCGCGCTTCGGGCAGAGCCGCGTCTCGGTCCGCGCTTCCACCCCGAGATCCTGCGCCTTGATCCCGACGGCACGCTGACCATTTCCGCCGAGGTGACGGACATCGCCGCCAAGCGCCGCGCGCTGTCGATCCTCGCCGCCCAGCCACAGGTCGGCGCCATCGTGGACCGGCTGCGCGTCACCCCGGCAGTGCGCATGGGCGACGGCCAGATCCGTTCGCATCTGCGACGCTTCTTCCGGGCGGCCCCCGCCTTTTCCGGCCATCTCATCCGCGAGATGGCGGTCGAGCGGATGGCGAACGCCCCCGAATTCGCCGTCGTGGCGGGCGACCCGCTGACCGCACGCCACCGCATCGACATCGAGGTGCGCCGCGGCGTGGTCATCCTGAACGGCACGGTCGGCGGCCTTGTCGGCAAGCGCCTTGCCGGCGCGATGTGCTGGTGGGTTCCGGGCGTGCGCGACGTGGTGAACGGGCTCGAGGCCGACCCGCCCGAAGAGGACGCGCCGATCCGGCTGGAGGAAGCGGTGCGCGTGGTGCTGGAAACCGACCCCTATCTGGACGCGGGCCAGATCCGCGTCGGCGTGCGCGGACGCGTGGTGCGACTGACCGGGGCCCTGCGCAGCCGCGCCCTCAGCCAGCTTGCGGAACGCGATGCCTGGGCCGTGCTGGGCGTCGACCAGGTCGAGAACGAGATCGCGGTGGTCCCGTGACCCCGCAAGGTGGAAAGCCCATGAAACCCGGCGCCCGCGACGTGACGCACATCCTCGGCCCGCTGGACGCGCATCTGGTCGCAGAGATCCTGGCCAGCGGCGCGACCGTCGCGGAACTGGAGGAGGTCGCAGCCTACCTGGCCGGCGCCGATGACGTTATGGGCGACCTGCGACGCCCTTTGACGGGCCGTGCGGCGCTGGTGCACGACATGCTGCGACGGCAGGACGACGACCCCGACGCGGACCGCTAGACGGGGATTCGTCCGCGCCCCATTGATTTCCGGGCCAAGCTCGGCAAAGACAGGGCCTCAGGAATTCCAGCAGGACCGGGGGCGCCGATGACGCGGATCGAGAACACGTTCAAGCGGCTTCAGGCCGAGGGGAAGCGCGCCTTCGTGGCCTATGTGATGGCCGGCGATCCGGATTACGACACCTCTCTGGAACTGGTGCGCGGCATGCCCGCCGCCGGTGTGGACGTGATCGAACTTGGCCTGCCCTTCACCGATCCGATGGCGGACGGCCCGGCGATCCAGCTGGCCGCGTCCCGCGCGCTGGATGCGGGCATGACGCTGCGCCGCACGCTGGATCTGGCCCGCGCCTTCCGGCAGGGCGACGACACCACGCCGATCGTGCTGATGGGCTATTACAACCCGATCTACTCGATGGGGGTGGAGACCTTCCTGCGGGAGGCGAAATCCGCCGGCATCGACGGCCTGATCGTGGTGGACCTGCCGCCCGAGGAGGATGACGAGCTGTGCCTGCCCGCGCGCGACGCCGGGCTCGACTTCATCCGCCTCGCCACGCCGACAACCGACGACCGGCGGCTTCCGAAGGTGCTCGAGAACAGCTCTGGCTTTCTCTACTACGTCTCGATCACCGGGATCACCGGCGCCGCCGCCGCCAGCGCCGCCGACGTGGCCCCGGAAGTGGCGCGGATCAAGCGCTCGACCGACCTGCCGGTCTGCGTGGGCTTCGGCATCCGCACCGCCCAGTCCGCGCGCGAGATCGCCGGCGTGGCCGACGGCGCGGTGGTGGGCTCGGCCATCGTGGCGGAACTGGCCGCCGGCAAGAGCGTGGCCGAAGTGCTCGACTTCGTCCGCGGCCTGGCCGAGGGCGCGCACACCGCCTGAGCCGGGCGCGCCGGGGTCACTTCGCCCTGGCGCGCTTTTTCCACTTGGCCGGGCCGAAGGGTTCGGGCACCTGGTGGGGAAAGATCAGGTTGTCCATGTTCAGGTCGTGGATATCGGTGCGCCCGACCAGTCCAAGCGTGGTGTCCAGTTCCTTGTGGATGATCTCCAGCGCCTTGGTCACGCCCGCCTTGCCCATGGCGCCCAGCCCGTACAGGAAGGCGCGGCCGATATAGGTGCCCTTCGCGCCCATCGCCACCGCCTTCAGCACGTCCTGGCCCGAACGGATGCCGCTGTCCAGATGCACCTCGGTCCGGTCGCCCACCGCATCGACGATCTGCGGCAGCACCTCGAGCGGGGTCAGCGCACCGTCGAGCTGCCGGCCGCCATGGTTCGAGACGATGATCGCGTCCGCGCCCTTGTCGGCGGCGCGGCGGGCATCCTCGGGGTCCATGATCCCCTTGATGATGAAGGTGCCGCCCCAGCGGTCGCGGATCCAGTCGATGTCGTCCCAGGTCAGCGCCTGGTCGAACTGCGCGGCCGTCCACTCCGACAGGGTCTTGAGGTTGTCCACGCCCTTCGCGTGGCCCACGATGTTGCGGAATGTCCGCCGGTGGGTTCCGAGCATCCCCATGCACCAGCGCGGCTTCATCGCGATGTTGACCATGTTGGCCACCGACAGCCGCGGCGGCACGCCCAGCCCGTTCTTCAGATCCTTGTGCCGCTGCCCCAGAAGCTGAAGATCCAGCGTCAGCACCAGCGCGGAACAGCCCGCCGCCTTGGCCCGGTCGATCAGGCTGGCCGCGAACTCGCGGTCGCGCATGACGTAAAGCTGGAACCAGAACGGCCTGGTCGTCGCCATCGCCACATCCTCGATCGAGCAGATCGACATGGTGGACAGGGTGAAGGGCACGCCGAACGCTTCGGCCGCCTGGGCGGCCAGGATCTCGCCATCGGCGTGCTGCATGCCGGTGAAGCCGGTGGGCGCAAGGGCCACCGGCATGGCCACGTCATGGCCCACCATGGTGGTGCGGGTGGACCGCCCCTGCATGTTCACGGCGACCAGCTGGCGCAGGCGGATCTGGTGAAAGATCGACGAGTTCGCCCTGTAGGTCTGCTCGGTCCACGACCCGCTGTCCGCGTAGTCGTAGAAGACCCGCGGCACGCGCCGCTCGGCCATTTGGCGCAGATCCTCGATCGTGGTGATGACAGGCATGGCGTGACCCCGGCTTTGCATTCTCCGCGCCCGTGATTACGGCGCGCGCCGCCCGCGCGCAATGCGGCACCGCGGCCCCGGCCCGATTCCGCTTTCCAAGCCGGGCGCTTTCGCGTAAGGGACACGCCTGTCGCGGGTGGCCCACCCTTGGAGGACCCCGCGAATATGGAAAACAGGAGATAAGTCATGGCTAAAGAGAGCCCGGTTCTCAACGCCACGACGCGCGCGGGGACAGGCAAGGGGGCCGCCCGCTCGGCACGTCGTGAGGGCCTTGTGCCCGGTGTCATCTATGGCGGCGGGGAAGAGCCCGTCACCATCAACGTCAAGTTCAACGAGCTGATCAAGCTGCTCAAGGCGGGCAAGTTCCTGTCGACGCTGATCACGCTGAACGTTGACGGCAAGCAACAGCGCGTCATCTGCCGCTCGGTCCAGCGCGATGTGGTCAAGGATCTGCCGACCCATATCGACTTCCTGCGCCTGAGCCCGAAGAGCCGCATCAACCTTTACATCCCGGTTGAATTCATCGGCCAGGACAACTGCCCCGGCCTGCGCCGCGGCGGCGTTCTGACCGTGGTGCGCCCGGAAGTCGAGCTGAAGGTGACCGCCAGCGACATTCCCGATCATGTGACCGCCGACCTGTCGGGCATGGCCATCGGCGACGTCCTGACCATCTCCAAGATCGCGCTGCCGGAAGGCACGCGCCCGATGATCACCGATCGTGACTTCGTGATCGCCAACATCGCGGCCCCGTCGGGCCTGCGTTCGGCCGAAGCCGAAGAGGAAACCGCGGAAGAAGAAGAGGCCTGATAGCCCTCGCGGCACATCCGTGCTAGATCCGGCGCGCCGTCCGAAAGGGCGGCGCGCTTTTCATTTCGAGAGGGGCACGCGATGAAGATCCTGGCCGGCCTCGGCAATCCCGGCGCCAAGTACGACCGCACCCGGCACAATATCGGCTTCATGGCGGTGGACGCCATCGCCGGCGCCCAGGGCTTCGGCCCGTGGCGCGCCAAGTTCCAGGGCCAGGTCGCCGAGGGCACCATCGGCACCGAGAAGGTGCTGCTCCTGAAGCCCGAAACCTACATGAACCTGTCCGGCCAATCCGTGGGCGAGGCGATGCGCTTCTACAAGCTGACGCCGGCCGACGTGATCGTGTTCCATGACGAGCTGGACCTTGCGCCCGGCAAGATGCGGGTCAAGACCGGCGGCGGGCACGCCGGCCACAACGGCCTGCGCTCGCTTCACCAGCATATCGGGGCGGATTACCTGCGCGTGCGGCTGGGGATCGGCCATCCCGGCGACAAGGCGCTGGTCAGCCACTACGTTCTCAGCCCCTTTGCCAAGGCCGACGAGGACTGGCTGACGGACCTGCTGGACGGGATCGGCCGCGCCGTGCCGCACCTGGTGGCGGGCGACGCCAGCCGCTTCCAGACCGCCGTGGCCGCCCGGCCTGCGGCCAGGCCCGCGCCGAAGCCCCAGGCAGCGCCCCCGGCACCGGCAGAGGCGCCGAAGCCCGACACCCGCAACCCGCTGCAACGGCTGGCGGACCACTTCCGCCGCTAGCGGGCGCGGGGACCGGCAACGCCGCCCCCCACGCGATTGCCCTCAGCGGGGCAGAAGCACCTTGTCCACGACGTGGATCACACCGTTCGACTGCATCACGTCGGCGATGGTCACCCGCGCGCCGTTCGCGTTCTCGTCGATGACGTAATAGGTGTTGCCGCGCTTCTCGACCGCCAGCGCGTCGCCCGAGACGGTCACCAGCTCGGTGCGGCCGCCGCCCGCGGCCAGCGCCTCGTCGATGCTGGCGCGCGTCAGCGTGCCTTCGACGACATGGGCGGTCAGCACCTTGGTCAGCTGGCCGCGGTTCTCGGGCTCGAGCAGGGTCTCGACGGTGCCATCGGGCAGCGCCGCAAAGGCCGCGTTCACCGGCGCGAACACGGTGAAGGGGCCCCCATTGGCCAGCGTATCCACCAGTTCGGCCGCCTGAACCGCGGCCACCAGCGTGGTGTGATCGGCCGAGTTGACCGCGTTCTCGACGATGTTGCGATCCGCGAACATCGGCGCGCCGCCCACATCCGGGTTCCGCATCATCTGGGCCTGCGCCGCACCCGCGACCAGCGCCGCAAGGGCTGCCACAGCGATCTTGTGCTTCAGGGTCATGTCGTCTTCTCCTTCGGGTCTTTCCAGCCGCGCCCGTTGCGCGGTCAGGAAAAGCCACGTCAGGATGGCGCGCGGGGTTTCCCCGAAGCCCGCCGCGTCACGCGATGGTGAGGGAACGTGATCGCCCTCAGCCGGCATCCGGGCCGGGGCGCGCCTCCATCAGATCCTCGATGAACAGGCTCACAAGCTGTGCCCGGCCCGCGACACCCGCCTTGCGATAGATCGCGTTGCTCTGCGCCTTGACAGTTCCTTCCGAGGTGGAGCGCAGGGCCGCGATCTCGGCAATGGTGCAGCCCTTCAGGGTGAACCACGCGACGTCGCGCTCGGCCGGGGTCAGGCCCCATCCGGTGAAACGCTCGTCAAGCAGTTCGGCAAAGGCGGCCGAGGCGGCGCGGATCTGCCCTTCCATCGCCTCGTTCCGGCGCAGGGTCAGCACCAGCGCCGCAAGGCCGATGCCGAAACCGCTGACAAGCCCGATTGCCGCGCCGATCTCGATCAGCTCGCGGTACTGCCAGCTGATCGGCTGGCTGCGCAGGCCGAAGACGCCGACGGCGATATCCCAGATGAAGAACCCCGAGCACAGCGCCTGCATCGGCACCAGCACCCACAACAGCCAGCGCGGCAACGTCTTCAGCCCTCCCGAAACCCGCATCCGCAACCGCCTGCTCAATCGTCGTCGTCGTCGTCGTCGTCACCGTCGTCGCTGTCGTCGTCGTCGCTGTCGTCGTCGTCGTCGTCATTATCGTCGTTATCGTCGTCCCGGTCATCATCCCGGTCGTCGCGGTCATCGCCGCGCCCGCCGTCGAACCTGTCCGCGCCATCGCCCCCCTGCCGCCGTAGCGGCCGCCAGTAGTCGCGCAACACCTCGCCGGTCGATGGGACGTAGACGATCTCGCGCTCGTATTCCCCCGAGCGGGACACGACACGGACCCGGCCAAGCCAGGTGCGCTGGACGCGGATCACCTCGAAACCCTGCTCGTCGAGCTGGCTGATGACCTGCGGCAGCACCCTGTCCTGCGCCGCCGCCGGTGTGGTGCCCGCCACCAGAAGCACGAACATGCCCGCAGCCGCCGCGACCAGCACGCGGCGCGGGGTCTTTCGTGGTGGCTGCATTCGGTGCATCTTGCGCTCCCGGCTGTCCACGCTAATGCCAGGCGCGGGCGCCTGGCATCGCGGCTCAGACCTTAATGTGGGTCGGATCAGTCGTCATCCCCATCATCATCATCGTCGTCGTCGTCGTCGTCGTCGCTGTCGTCATCGTCGTCGTCGCGATCATCGTCATCGTCGCGGTCATCATCATCGTCGTCGTCGTCGCGATCGTCGTCATCATCATCGTCATCATCATCGTCGTCGTCATCCAGACCGTCATCGTCCAGATCGTCGTCATCGTCATCATCGTCATCGTCGTTCTCGGTGACGTCGGACAGGATCGTGCCGTCGGCGCCGTAGACGATCTTGCGCTCGAGCCCGGCGCCCTTGGCCTCGATCCGCACCTCGCCATTGACGCGGTCGATCTCGACGCTGGTGAAGCCCTGGTCGTTCAGGATGCCGATGACGCTTTCCAGCGACACGGTCTGCGCGCTCAGCGACGTGGCGCCCATAAGGAATGCAAATGTTCCGATCTTGGCGATGTTCTTCATGGCTGTTGCCTTTCTGCGTTTTCCGGACTGGCCCGGGTTCAATGCAAGCCGGATCCTGTCCGACTGGTTCCAGAGAAAGCCGGAATTCACCGCCCGGCCAGTCACCTCAGGTTTAATCCGGGGCAATCCAACATTAGGCCAGTGCGCATAAACCGGGGTTTATGGCGGGCAGACGCGAAATTTGGGGGTCCGGATCGCCATGGGCGCAGGCGCGCGGGCCTGCGCGGGCAGGCATGAAAAAGGCGCCCGGGGGCGCCTTTGTTCGGGTTCAATCCTTGCGGAAGAACTTCTTCTCGCGCGGCTTGCCGTCCCAGCCGGGCTTGCCGCGGGGCTTGTCGCCACCGCGATCGCCCCCCCGGTCGCCGCCGCGGTGGTCGCCGCCGCGATCCCCGCCATAGGGCTTGCGGGGCCGGTCGCCGCCGCGGTCGCCATGGGAGCTTTCCTCGCGCACTTCCCACTTGCGCAGCAGCGCGGCCGGAAAGCTGTCGCGCCCGATGGTGCCCTCGTGGCACCAGACGGTGTGCACCACCTCGTCATCCACACCCTCGACGGCCATACGCATGGAGCCAGCGGCGAGAACGACGATATCGCCGATCTGGAAGTCAGACATTCTTCTATCCCTCGTTTCGGGCCGGGGCATAGCCGCACCGGCCGTTCAAGCGCGCCTCATGCGCCTTTCGGGGCCCCGCGTCCAGAGGAATCGTAAGGCCAGCCTTACATCGAGACGCCCAGCGCCTCGGCCACCGTGAAGATGTCCTTGTCGCCGCGGCCGCACATGTTCATCACCATGATATGGTCCTTCGGCAGCTCCGGCGCAATCTTGGCGACATGCGCCAGGGCGTGGCTGGGTTCGAGCGCGGGGATGATTCCCTCCGTCTCGCAGCTCAGCCGGAACGCGGAAAGCGCCTCTTCGTCGGTGACCGAGACGTATTCCACCCGGCCCATATCGTGCAGCCAGGCATGTTCCGGGCCGATGCCGGGATAGTCCAGGCCGGCCGAGATGGAATGCCCCTCGATGATCTGGCCGTCCTCGTCCTGCAGCAGGTAGGTGCGGTTGCCGTGCAGCACGCCGGGGCGCCCGCCGGTCAGGCTGGCCGCATGCTCCATCCGGTCGTCGACGCCGTGGCCCCCGGCCTCGACCCCGATGATGCGCACCGAGGTGTCGTCGAGGAAGGGGTGGAACAGCCCCATCGCGTTCGAGCCGCCGCCGATGCAGGCGACCAGGCTGTCGGGCAGACGGCCCTCGGCCTCCTGCATCTGCTCCTTCGTTTCCTTGCCGATGATCGACTGGAAATCGCGCACCATCGCCGGATAGGGATGCGGGCCAGCGACCGTGCCGATGCAGTAGAAGGTGTCGCGCACATTGGTCACCCAGTCGCGCAACGCCTCGTTCATGGCGTCCTTCAGCGTGGCCCGGCCAGAGGTGACGGGCACCACCTCGGCCCCCAGAAGCTTCATGCGGAAGACGTTGGGCTTCTGCCGCTCGACATCGGTCGCGCCCATGAAAACAACGCATTTCAGGCCGAACTTGGCGCAGACGGTGGCGGTCGCCACGCCGTGCTGGCCGGCCCCGGTTTCCGCGATGATCCGGGTCTTGCCCATGCGGCGGGCGAGCAGGATCTGGCCCAGCACGTTGTTGATCTTGTGCGCGCCGGTGTGGTTCAGCTCGTCACGCTTGAAGTAGATCCTGGCCCCGCCCAGCCGCTCTGTCAGGCGCTCGGCATGGTAGAGCGGCGAGGGGCGGCCGACATAGTGTTTCCACAGGAAATCCATCTCGGCCCAGAAGTCCGGGTCGGTCCTGGCCCGGGTGTACTCGGCCTCCAGGTCGAGGATCAGGGGCATCAGCGTCTCGGACACGAAGCGCCCGCCGAAGATCCCGAAGCGCCCGCGCTCGTCGGGGCCTGTGCGGTAGGAGTTGAGCATTTCGGACGCCATCGGACCCTCCTGTCGGAATTCGGAGAAACACATAGCGGGGATGGGGGCCCGGGTCGAGACGGGAAAAAGCCGCGTCTGGAAAGCGTATGGCAGGTGTATGGAGAGTGTATGGCACCTTGCCCGACGATCAGGCGCAGAACGTCAAGTCAGGCGCGCCCGCAAATGCCCCCCCCTCACCTGAAAACAGGCGCCGCGGTCCCCGTTGCTGCGGCGATGAAGCTTGCGATCAGGGACTCGTCCTTCACCCCGCGGGCGCGTTCCACGCCGGAGGAGACGTCGACCTGGCGGGCGCCGGTCAGGCGGATGGCGTCTGCCACGTTGTCGGGGGTCAGGCCGCCCGCGAGCATCCACGGGAGGGACCAGCGGCGGTTCTGGATCAGGCGCCAGTCGAAGGACAGGGCGTTGCCGCCGGGAAGGGCCGCGTCCCTTGGCGGTTTCGCGTCGATCAGAAGCTGGTCGGCGACGCGGGAATAGAGGTCGATGGCCTTCAGGTCGGCCGCGTCGGCCACGCCGATCGCCTTCATCACCGGCAGGCCGCTGCGGGCGCGGATGGCGGCGACCCGTTCGGGCGTCTCGTGGCCGTGGAGTTGCAGCATGTCGAGCGCGACCCGGTCCGCCAGCGCGTCGATCAGCGCGTCGTCGGGATCGACCACGAGCCCCACCTTGGCGATGCCCGGGGGGGCGCCGGCTGCAAGGGCGGCCGCCGCGTCCATCGACAGGTTGCGGGGCGAGGGCGGGAAGAAGACGAACCCGGCATAGGCCGCGCCCAGCCGCGCCGCTGCGGCCAGGTCCCCGGCCCGCGTCAGTCCGCAGATCTTGACCCGGACCGGGCCCGGACCGTCAGGCATTGCGGGTGGACTTGTCCAGGATCGCCAGCACCTCGTCTTCAGGCGAGAGGTGCTTTTTCTTGAGCGTCTCGACCTCGCGCGAGAGGCGCTGCGCCTCGCGCTGCTTTTCGGCGGCAAGGCGGCGGTGCTTGTGCTCGCGCAGCCATTCGAGGATGTAGCCGATCAGAAGCCCGGTCAGGATCGAGGCGAGGATCACGAGAAACATCGGCAGCTCGATCGAGAGCGGCAGGATCGCGCCCACGCCCTCGGGCAGCAGGTTCAGCGTCACCGGCCCGCGATTGGCAAGCGCCAGCGTGACGATGGCAAGCATGAGAATGGCGAGAAAGACGAGTTTGATCGTGCGCAGCACGGGTGCGTCCCTTTCTTCTGTCGGGGTCAGTCCTGGCCGTTCAGCCGGTCGCGCAAGAGCTTTCCGGTCTTGAAGAAGGGGACGTATTTCTCTTCGACCGGGACGGACTCGCCGGTGCGCGGGTTGCGGCCGATGCGGGCGTCGCGCTTCTTGACCGAGAAGGCGCCGAAGCCGCGCAGCTCGACCCGGTTGCCGTCGGCCATGGCCTCGATGATGCGGTCGAAGATCGTGCCGACGATGCGTTCGACATCGCGGTGATAGAGATGGGGGTTTTCCTCGGCGATCTTCTGGATCAGTTCGGATTTGATCATGGATCCCGTTTCCTTTCAGGCCCTCCGGCGGGGGCCAGCCCGTTCCTGCCCCAGATTTAACGCATGGCCGGGAAAAATGCAGTCCTTATTTGAGGATCGCCATAAGCCGCGGCCCGTTCGGCATGGACAGGTCGGGAAGGCGGGTGTCGAGGCCCAGCACCGCGCCGAGGAAGCGCGGCAGCAGGGTTTCCTCTTCTTCCGGCAGGGCCCAGGTCTCTACCGGCAGCTCGGAGAGGCCCTCCTCGACCGATTCGAGCCAGTCGAGCGCCTCGGCCTCGCCGCCGATGGCGTCGATCAGGCCGTTCTCGACCGCCATGCGGCCGGTGAAGGTGCGGCCGTCGGTCACCGCGTCCAGCGCCGCGCCCTCGAGGCCGCGCGCCTCGGCGACAAGGCCGCGGAACCACGCCTGCGTCTCGTCCACCAGCGCCTGTTCGGCGGCGCGGCCCTCGGGGCTGAGTTCGCGCAGGGGCGAGGCGTCGGCCTTGAGGTCGGAAGAGCGGATCGTCTCTACCCCGACGCCGACGCGGTCCATGAGTTCGGCGAAGTTGACGTATTCGAAGATGACCCCGATCGAGCCGGTGATGGTGTTGCCGCGCGCGATCAGGTGGTCCCCCGCGATGGCCGCCATGTAGGCGCCGGAGGCGGCGGCCCCGTCCATCGTGACGACGACCGGCTTGGCCTCGGCCACCTGGCGGATGGCAAGGTACAGCGCCTCGGAGCCGACGACGGTGCCGCCGGGGCTGTCGATGTTCAGGATCAGGGCGCGGGCGTCGTCATCCTCGGCGATCTCGACCAGCATCTCGTCGCGCCAGGGGTCGGAATAGATGACGTCCCAGATTTCCACCCGGGCGATGTGCGGCCCGACCGGATGGGCGTCGCGCAGGAACCAGCCCGCAAGGGCAAGGCTGCCCGCGATCAGCAGG
This sequence comes from Halovulum dunhuangense, assembly GCF_013093415.1. Taxonomy (NCBI): domain Bacteria; kingdom Pseudomonadati; phylum Pseudomonadota; class Alphaproteobacteria; order Rhodobacterales; family Paracoccaceae; genus Halovulum; species Halovulum dunhuangense. Next base: position 641,674 of record NZ_JABFBC010000001.1, on the reverse strand, counting down.
ACGGTGGCCAGCACCCCCCGCCAGAAGGCGGAGCGGCGCCACTTGCGGCGCCGCTCCTCGTAGAAGTCGCGTGTGATCGCGTCCACGTTCTTACTTGTCTTCGCCCTGGTTCTTCAGGGCGGCGCCAAGGATGTCGCCCAGCGAGGCGCCCGAGTCGGACGAGCCGTACTGTTCCACGGCTTCCTTCTCTTCGGCGATCTCGCGCGCCTTGATCGACAGGCCCAGACGGCGGGTCTTGGCGTCGATGTTGGTCACGCGGGCATCCACCTTGTCACCGACCGAGAAACGCTCGGGGCGCTGTTCGGCGCGGTCGCGGCTGAGATCCGAGCGGCGGATGAAGGACTTCATGCCGTCGTACTCGACCTCGATCCCGCCATCCTCGATCTTGGTGACGGTCACGGTGACGACCTGGCCCCGCTTCACGCCGGCGACGGCATCGGCGAAGGGGTCGCCCTCGACCGCCTTGATCGACAGGGAGATGCGCTCGCGCTCCACGTCCACCTCGGTGACGACGGCCTTGACGACGTCGCCCTTGTGGTAGTCCTGGATCGCTTCCTCGCCGGAACGGCTCCAGTCCAGGTCGGACAGGTGAACCATGCCGTCGATGTCGCCCTCGAGACCGACGAACAGACCGAATTCGGTGATGTTCTTGATCTCGCCCTCGACCTGGGTGCCGTTCGGATGGGTCCGGGCGAAGTTTTCCCACGGGTTGCCCTGGGTCTGCTTCAGGCCGAGGCTCACGCGGCGCTTGGCGGTGTCGATCTCGAGCACCATCACTTCCACTTCCTGCGAGGTGGAGACGATCTTGCCCGGATGGACGTTCTTCTTGGTCCAGCTCATCTCGGAGACGTGCACCAGCCCCTCGACACCCGGCTCCAGCTCGACGAACGCGCCGTAGTCGGTGATGTTGGTGACGCGGCCGGTGTGCACGCTGTTCAGCGGGTAGCGGCCCTCGACGTTGTCCCAGGGGTCGGATTGCAGCTGCTTCATGCCGAGGCTGATGCGCTGGGTGTCCTTGTTGATCTTGACGACCTGGACCTTCACGGTCTCGCCGATCGACAGGATCTCGGAGGGGTGGTTGACCCGGCGCCACGCCATGTCGGTGACGTGCAGCAGGCCATCGACGCCGCCCAGGTCCACGAAGGCGCCGTATTCGGTGATGTTCTTCACCACGCCGTCGACGACGTCGCCTTCCTGAAGCTTGGCCACGATCTCGGCGCGCTGCTCGGCGCGGCTTTCTTCCAGGATCGCGCGGCGCGACACGACGATGTTGCCGCGGCGGCGATCCATCTTGAGGATCTGGAAGGGCTGCTCGACATGCATCAGCGCCGAGGCGTCACGCACCGGGCGCACATCGACCTGGGAGCCGGGCAGGAACGCCACGGCGCCGCCCAGATCCACGGTGAAGCCACCCTTGACGCGGCCGAAGATGGCGCCCTTGACGCGCTCTTCGTTCTCGGCGGCCTTTTCGAGGCGGTCCCACGCCTCTTCGCGGCGGGCCTTCTCGCGGCTGATGACGGCTTCGCCGGCGGCGTTCTCGACGCGCTCCAGATACACCTCGACGACATCACCGACGGTGATCTCGGGGTCCTGGCCGGGCTTGGCGAATTCCTTGAGGTCGACCCGGCCTTCCATCTTGTAGCCGATGTCGATGATGGCCTGCCCGGCCTCGATGGCGAGGACAGTGCCCTTGACGACGGAACCCTCGTCGGGGGTCTTGAGTTCGAAGGTCTCGTTCAGGAGGGCTTCGAATTCATCAAGCGAGTTTTTAGCAGACATGCAGGTTTGGTTTCCTTTGCGGGGTTTTCTGGCCAGGCGGTTGGTTCCGCCGGTCTTTCATCCATGGGTCATGGGGCCACGGTATTCATAAAAGCAAAGGGCCGGTGGCTTAGTCCCGACCCTGCTCGATTCTTGCTCTTATCAGCGCCGTGGCCTCGGCGACGGCTGCGTCTATAGACAATTCGGTGGTGTCGAGCAAGACCGCATCGTCCGCCCGCCTGAGCGGCGCATCGGCGCGCTGGCTGTCGCGGGCGTCGCGGCTGCGCAGATCGGCCAGCACCTGCCCGACCGTCAGCGCGGGGTCCGCGGCCGAAAGCTCGGCATGGCGGCGCGCGGCGCGGGTCTCCTCGCTGGCGGTCACGAACAGCTTCACCTCGGCCTCGGGGCAGATCACCGTGCCGATGTCGCGCCCGTCGAGCACCGCGCCCCCCTCGCGCCGGGCGAAGCGGCGCTGGAAATCGAGAAGCGCCGCGCGCACCCGCGGCAGCGCCGCCACCTTGGAGGCGGCGCGCGCGGCGCGCGAGCCGCGCAGGTCGGGGCGGGCAAGGTCGTCCTCGGTCAGTTCCGTCGCGATCCTCTCGGCCAGCACCGGGTCGATCACCCCGTCCGACGCCTCGAGCGCGGCAAGTCCCACGGCGCGGTAGAGAAGCCCGGTGTCGAGATGGGCAAAGCCGTATTCCCGCGCCACCGCGCGGCCGATGGTGCCCTTGCCCGCCGCCGCGGGCCCGTCGATCGCCACCGTGAAGCGCATCCGCCTCTCCCCTGCCAGACCGGGATCTTGATACCCGATGGAGGCCCCAGTGCAAGCCGCGATCCCGGTAATCGCCGGTTAAGACCATGGCGCTAGGAGCGGGGGGGACGCACCGTAAGCCCCGAGGACATGATGACCCGATCGCTTCGCCTGCCTGCCCTCAGATCCATGAAGCTGCGCATCGGCCTGACCGTCATGGCGCTGGTGGCGCTGGCCTCGGCCGCGGTCACCGTGCTGGGGCTGGTGAACGCGGGCGACGCGCTGCGGGGGCAGGTCGTCCGCCTGATCGAGGTGGAGACGCGGGTCGCCGGCGAACGGATCCGCGCCTTCGAGAAGGGGGTGGCCGCGGACCTGGATTACCTTGCGCTCCAGGCCGGGCGGACGCGGATGATCGACGGGTTTTCCTACGCCATGAGCCAGCAGGACGTGGCCACGCTGCGCGAGGCCTTTCTGTCGGTCCCGCGGGAGGGGCGCACCGCGCTGCTCTCGCCAAGGGAGTCGGGCGATTACGGGCGCCGGCACGCCGCCGATCACCCCATCCTCCAGCGCTTTCGCGAAAAGGGCGGCTATGCCGACGTGCTGATGATCGATGCCACCGGACGGGTGGTATATACCGTGGCAAAGGCCGACGATTTCGCGGTGAGCCTGCCGCCGCCGGGCACTCCCGACCCGCTTGCGCAGGTGTATCACGCGGCCATGGCGGCCGGCCCCGGCACGGCGGTGGCGGTGGATTTCACCCCCTACGCGGCCAATGGCGGCACGCCGGAGGCATTCGCCGCGATGCGCGTGGACAGCGTCGATCCCCTGAGCGGCGAGTTGCGCCCCTCGGGGGTGATGGTGCTGGAATTCGAGATCCCGCACCTGGCGCTCAGCACCGCGGGGCTTGCCTATGTCATGGGGCGCGACGGGCTTCTGCGGACGGGCGGCGGCCATGCCGGCGCCGGGGATCTGCTGTCGCCCGCGCTGGATCTGTCGGCAACCGAGATCGGCACCGTCGAGGGTCCGGTCGTGACCGAGCGGCCGGGCCTGGCGGGCACGCCGGCGCTGGTGGGGGCCGCGGCGGTGCCCTTCTTCGGCCTCGAATGGGTGACGGTCGCCGAGGCGGACCTGGCCGCGATCCTGGCCCCGATCGGGCGGATGCGCGACCTGATGCTGGGCTCGAGCCTGGCGGTTCTGGCGCTCGCGGTGCTGGCAAGCCTGCTGCTGGGCCGTTCGCTCAGCCGGCCGGTGACGGCCTTGCAGGCGCGGATGACGACGATGGCGGCGGGGGATTACGACGCACCGATCCCGGGCGCCGAACGGCACGACGAGCTGGGCTCCATGGCCGGCAGCGTGGAGGCGTTCCGCAGGACGGGACTTGCCGCGCGCGCCGCCGAAGGGCAGGCCGCCCGCGACCGCGCGGCGCAGGAAGCCGCGCGCCGCGCGATGATGGAGGAGTTGCGCGCCGGCCTGGGCGAGGTTGTGCGCGGCGCGGTGGCGGGCGATTTCGCGGGCCGGGTCGAACGGCGATTCGACGATCCGGTGCTGGCGGACCTGGCCGGCGACGTGAACCGGCTGATGGAATCGGTCGGCAGCGCCATCGCGGACCTGCAGACCGTGCTGCGCGCGCTGTCGGACGGGGATCTGACGCGGACGATGACCGGCACCCGTTCGGGCGTCATCGCGGAATTGCAGGGCGACGTGAACGCGACCGTAACCACGCTGCGCGAAGTGATCCTCCAGCTGCGCGGCGCGGTGGACCAGCTGGGCGGCGCCGCCGAGGCGGTGTCGGACGGCGCGAGTTCGCTGGCGGAACGAACCGAATCGCAGGCCGCCTCGCTGGAGCAGACCTCGGCCACGATGGAAGAGATGTCGGCCAACGTGAAGGCGAACGCCGCCAACGCCGCGCGCGCCGCCGAACTGGCCGAACAGGCGCGGGCGCGGGCGCAGGGCGGGCAGGAGGTGGTGACCGCGGCCGTCGCATCGATGGACGCGATCGAGGATGGCTCGCGCCGCATCGCCGAAACCATCGCCGTGATCGGCACCATCGCGTCGCAGACCAACCTGCTGGCGCTGAACGCCGCGGTCGAGGCCGCCCGCGCGGGCGAGGCGGGGCGCGGCTTTTCGGTGGTGGCCGAGGAGGTGCGCGAACTGGCGCGCAGGACGTCCGAGGCGGCCAAGGACATCTCGGCCATCGTCGCGCTGAGCGCGGGCCAGGTGCGGGAAGGGGTGGCCGGGGTGAACCGCGCCGGCGGCGTCCTTGACGAAATCACCCAGGCCATCGCCGCCGCCTCGGAAAGCGTGGGCGAGATCACGCGCGCGACCCGCGAACAGGCGACCGGGATCGCCGAGATCTCGGCCGCGGTGGCGCAGATGGACACCGGCACGCAGGAGAACGTGCAACTGGCCGACCGCAGCCGGGCGAGTTCCGCCGCGCTGAACGAACAGGCGGGGCTGCTTGCCAACGTGGTGGGTCGGTTCCGGCTGGACGGGCTGGGCCTGGCGCCGGTCGGGAAGGATACCGCGGTCCGGGACTATTTCGAACACGCGGACGAGCCGCCTTCCCCCCCGCCCGCGGCGATCCCCGCCCGCGTGGCGGGGGCCGACGCACCGCGCAGCCCGGCGCGCGCACCGCGCAAGGCGGCGGCCTCGGGCCGCGAGGGGGGCACCTTTTCTGTCGCGGACAGCGAGGATTGGTCCAGCTTCTGAGCGGGCGCGCCCTCAGCGGCGGCGAAAGCGCAGGTAGTGGGGCACGCGGCCCTCGCGCAGGGCCTTGGTCTCGTAGCGGGTGCGGTGCCAGCCGTCCCATGGCGCGCGCCAGTCCTGCGGCCCCTCGGCCAGCCATTCGAATTCGGGGGCTGCCTGCACCTGTTCGAGCGTGTGGCGGACATAGTCGGGAATGTCGGTCGCGACCCGGAACTCGGCCCCCGGCGCCAGCGCGCGCGAAAGCGGACCCAGCGTTTCGGGCTGGACGAAGCGGCGGCGATGATGCCGCTTCTTGGGCCAGGGATCGGGATAGAGCAGGTAGCACCCGGCAAGACAGCCCGCGGGCAGCACGTCGAGCATGTCGCGCGCATCGCCGGCATGCAGGCGGACATTGGTGAGCCCGGCCTCGTCGATGCGGGGCACCAGCATCGCGACGCCGTTCACGAAGGGCTCGCAGCCGATGAAATCCGTCTCCGGGTGGCGGGCGGCCAGCGCCAGCAGATGCTCGCCGCCGCCGAAGCCGATTTCCAGCACCAGCGGCGCGCGGCGTCCGAACAGCGCGGGCAGATCGAGCGGCGCACGCGCGGGGTTCTCGTCCCAGCCGACATTCGGCACGGCCAGGCGCGGCAGCGTATGTTCCAGGTGTTCCACCTGCCCCTTGCGCAACGGCTTGCCACGGCGGCGGCCGTAGAAGTTGCGCCAGGGCGCGCCATCCTCGCGCTGGGGGACATCCGGTCCGGTCTGATCGTCGCTGGTGCTCATGGCCGCGCGTCTAGCAGGGGCACGGACAGCCTGCAATGGCCGCCGCGGGACACGCGGGTCGCGGATCGTGCGGCCTGGCCGGTGGGGTTGCGGACCTGCGGCGCGGTGGCCATTGCAGGCTGCCCGGATCGGGGAGAGCCGCACCGCGCGGGACAGGGCGCGCATGCGGCGCGCCCCGTTGTCTGTGGGGATTTGCATAGGGTGGATGGTGTGGAAGGAAGCCCGCCGCCCCATCGCGGCCACGGGCGGCGGGGGCGGTGCGTTCCGGAAGGGGCTGGCCGCCTGCCGCAGCGATCGGCGGGCGGCGCCGGGGACAGTCGATCGGCGCGGCCCACGCCGTGGCGCCGCACCCGGTGCGCCCCACTGCCGCCCGCGCGGACGGGCGGCGCAGGGTGCGCATGCATGCACCCCCCGGTCGACGGGCGGGGCTGGCCCCGCAGGCATCACGGACCCCGGGGTCCGGGGCATGTCTGTCGGCGGTCGGCCGGGATGGCGGACCCGGCGACAACGGGCCGTGAGCGGCGCCCCCCTGTCGCCCAACGGAAGCGGCGGGGCGGCATTCGCCCCCCTTCCCGATCGGACCGAAGCCTTGCCCCAACCCAGGGTCCGCGGCCCGGACCCCATGCCCGGGAGGCCAGGCCGCGGGACAGCGCGCGGCCCGCCCCTGCAAGGGCGCCACCGCCGCATGTGGCACGGGGGCGGCTCAGCCGCGGCGACGGGCGGTCAGGGCCGCGGTGAGAAGAAGCGCCAGCAGCGCCGCCAGCACCGGGGCATCGCCCAGCCGGGCATAGGGCGTGGGCGGCAGGGGCGGCGGCAGGGCCGCGTCGATGAAGCCCGCCACGTTCAGCGGCAGCGCCCGGGTGATCCGCCCATGCCCGTCGATCATCGCCGAGACGCCGGTATTGGCGGCGCGCGCCAGCGGCAGGCCCTGCTCGATCGCGCGCATCCGGGCCTGGGCGAGGTGCTGGTAGGGCCCGCTCCAGCTGCCAAACCAGGCGTCGTTGGTGATCTGAAGCAGCCAGTCGGGGCGGTCGGGGCCGCGCAGGATCTGGTGCGGGAAGATCGCCTCGTAGCAGATCAGCGGCTGGAAGGGCGGCAGGCCCGGCACGCTCAGCAGGCGCGGGCCGGGGCCAGTGGAAAAGCTGCCGACAAGCCCGTCGGCCAGGAAGGACAGGCCCAGCGCGCGGAGCCGGTCGCGCAGCGGCATGTACTCGCCGAAGGGCACGAGGTGGTGCTTGTCATAGCTGGCAAGCGTGCCGCCGGCCGCGTCCAGCACGGCGAGGGTGTTGTACCAGTTCTCCGCCCCCTCGAGCCGGCGGATGCCGAGGATGGCGGCCGTGCCGGGACCGGCGGCGGCGGCGATGTCCGCCTGCAGGTCGGGCCGGTCGTCGAGCAGGAAGGGCACGGCGGTTTCAGACCAGATCACGGCGGCCAGCGGCGCCTCGGCCGGGGCCTGGGTAAAGGCGATCTGGCGCTCGTAGAAGACCTGCACCATGTCGCCCCGCCATTTCAGCTGCTGGGAGGCGTTGGGCTGCACGAGGCGGATCGCCGGCGCATCCGGGGCGATGGCGGGCGCCTGCGCCAGCCGGATCGCCCCCGCCCCCCACAGCGCGGCAAGCCCGCCCAGGCCCAGCAGCACGGGGGCGGGCCGAAGCAGCGCGGGCAGCAGGCATAGCAGCAACACCAGCGCGGTCAGCCCGTGCGGGCCGACCAGGGCTGCGGCCTGCGCGACGGGGGTTCCGGTCCAGGCATAGCCGGGCAGCGCCCAGGGAAAGCCGGTCAGCACGAAGGCGCGCAGCGCCTCGGACAGGGCGAGGGCCGTGGCCAGCCCGAGGGCGGCGGCCCAGCGCCCGTGCGGCACCGCGCGGCGCGCAACGCCGAAGCCCAGCGCCCAGAACAGCGCAAGGCCCGTGGCCATGAACACCAGCGCAAAGGGCGCCATGAAGCCGTGGCGCGCAACGTCGATCAGGAACGGCTCGACGATCCAGGACAGCGTCAGCCCGAAATAGCCGGTGCCGGCAAGCCAGCCGGTCATCGCGGCCCCGCGCCAGCCGGGGGCGGTCTGCCACAGGTGGAACAGGAGCGGCAGCGCGAGCAGCGCGGCGAAGGGCAGGTCATAGGGGGCGTGGCCCAGCCCCATCGCGGCCCCGGCACCAAGCGCCATGGCCCGGCGTTGCAGGCGCGGCCGGGCGCGAAGCCAGTCCTGCGACGCGGCCGCGATCACGGGTTATTCGGCGGCTCGGTCGAGCGCGGTGTCGGGGCGCAGCCGCACGCGGACGCGCTTGACCATGCGCGGATCCGCATCGACGATCTCGAATTCATGGCCAGCGGGATCCGGGATGATCTCTCCGCGCAGGGGCAGCCGGCCGGCCAGCATGATGACCAGCCCGCCCAGGGTGTCGATCTCCTCGTCCAGATCGTCGGTCAGCAGGTCGACGCCGGCGATGGTCTCGAACTCGTGGACCAGCGCGCGGGCCGAGCAGAGATAGACGCCGGGGGCTTCCTCGATCCAGAGGGCGGCTTCCTCGGTGTCGTGCTCGTCGGCGATCTCGCCCACGATCTGCTCCATCAGGTCCTCGATGGTCAGAAGCCCGTCCACGCCGCCATATTCGTCGATCACCAGCGCCATGTGGATGCGCTCTGTCTTCATCTTCTGGAGAAGCGTGCCGATGGGCATGGACGGCGCCACATAGAGAAGCGGGCGCAGAAGCGCGCGGATATCGAACTCGGCCCCGTGGCCGTTGAAGCCATAGGCCAGCGCGATGTCCTTGAGGTGGACGAAGCCGATCGGGCTGTCGAGCGTGTCGGTGAATACCGGCAGGCGGGAATAGGTGCTTTGCCGGAACACCTCCACCACCTCGTCGAGGGTGGCGGTGTCGGACACGGCGACCACGTCGGCGCGCGGCACGGCCACGTCTTCGACCCGCGTGTTCCGCATCTCGCGGAGATTGCTCATCATCGCCTGGTGGCCGTCGGGGGCCGGGGCGGTGCTTGGCCGCCTTTCCGGTTCCGGTTCCTGGCTTTCCGGTTCGATGCCGAACAGTCTGTTGAAGAACCCGAAGGGACCGGAGGAAGGTTGGTCCCGCTCGTCATTCTGGTCCGAGTACTGCTGCGCGCCCTGCGCCGCAGTAGAAGACCCGTCGCTATTGTCGCCCATGGCTCCTGTTCCGGGCGGCGGCTTGCACCGCGCGCCCCCTTGTTTCACATGGCCCTAATATGGTGACGCAATTCCCGCCGAGGCAAGGGCCGCCACCTCGAGGGATTCCATGACATCCGCATCCGCGTCATCGACGTGATCATAGCCGAGAAGATGCAGACAGGCATGTAAAATAAGATGAAGGATGTGATGATCCAGAGGAATGCCGCCCTCATGCGCCTCGCGGGTCACGGTCTCGAAGGCGATGGCGATGTCGCCCAGGCCGGTGGCGCCGAAGGGATCGGGCGGGATCACGCGCGACGGCGCGCCGCCGGGCGTGTCGGGAAAGAGATCGAGCGCGGGCCAGGACAGCACGTTGGTGGCCTGGGACTTGCCGCGGAACCGGCTGTTGAGCGTGGCGATCTCGGCATCGTCGCAGGCGAGGATCACCACCTCGACCGCGCGGGTCCGGATGCCGGCGGCGTCGAGCGCAAGGGCCACGGCGCGCGGCGCCAGCGTTGCAAGATCGGTGTCGTTCCAGCGCGGATCCTCGATCTCCAGATCGACGACCGGCGCCGTGGCGGGATCAGGCATCGGTGGGGCTTGCCGCCTCATAGGCCTCGATGATGCGGGCGACCAGCGGGTGGCGCACGACGTCCACCGCCTTGAACCGCGAGATCGCGATGCCCTTGACGCCGTCGAGCACGCGCTCCGCCTCAAGCAGGCCCGAGGGCACGCCGCGCGGCAGGTCGATCTGGGTGCGGTCGCCGGTGATCGCCATGCGCGACCCCTCGCCCAGGCGGGTCAGGAACATCTTCATCTGCATGGTGGTCGCGTTCTGCGCCTCGTCCAGCACGACGAAGGCGTTGGCCAGCGTCCGGCCGCGCATGAAGGCGAGGGGCGCGATCTCGATCTGCTTTTCCTCGATCAGCTTCTGGACCTGCTTCGAGGGCAGGAAATCGTTCAGCGCGTCGTAAAGCGGCTGCATGTAGGGATCGACCTTTTCCTTCATGTCGCCGGGCAGGAAGCCCAGCCGCTCGCCCGCCTCGACCGCGGGGCGCGACAGGATGATCCGGTCCACATGGCCGTCGAGGAACATCGACACGGCCGCGGCCACCGCCAGATAGGTCTTGCCGGTGCCCGCCGGGCCGATGCCGAACACAAGCTCGTGGGTGAACAGGTTGCGCACATAGTCCTTCTGCGCGGCGGTGCGCGGTTCCACGATCTTCTTGCGGGTGCGGATCTCGACCTGGTCGCCCTGGAACATCTCCAGCTGGTCGGCGGGGGTCGTCCCCTCGCCGCTGCGGCCGCCCATGCGGATCGCGGCGGTCACGTCGCCCGGTTCCACCGTGCGCCCCTGTTCGAGCCGCTGGTAAAGGCCGCGCAGCACCCGCTCGGCCGCGTCGGTGGCATCCCCCTCGCCATGCAGGACAAGCTGGTTGCCGCGGCGGGTGATGATGATGCCGAGCGCCTGTTCCAGTTGCGCGAGGTTTCGGTCGAACTCGCCGCACAAGGCGATCAGGAGCCGGTTGTCCGGGAAGCTGAGGGGGCGCTCGGTGAGCGTCTGCGGGCCGGAAGTATCCGTCAGGGCCTGGGTCGCCAAGGTCTCTCCATCCATGGGCGTCAGCTTTGCCCCATGCTGCCCCAGGGCCGACGCGGCTGGCAAGGGGAAACACCCGGGCGGGCGTCGGATTTCACGGAAGCGTCACGCAAGCGGGCGCTCAGGCCAGTTCCGCGGCCAGCGAATTCGGTTCGGCCGAAACGATGCGCGCCTGCACGATCTGCCCGGCCTGGTCCTGCCCCGCCTTCATGTGCACGGCCTGCAGGTATGGCGACCGGCCGACCATCTGGCCCGGCATCCGGCCCGGCTTTTCCAGCAGCACGGGCAGGGTGCGCCCGACCATCGCCTGCTGGAACTCGGCCTGGTGGCGGGCAAGAACCGCCTGAAGCCGGGCGAGGCGTTCGGATTTCACCTCTTCGGGGATGTCGTCGCGGCCTGCCGCCCGGGTGCCGGGGCGGGCGGAATACTTGAAGGAATAGGCCTGCGCATAGCGCACCTTCTCGCACAGATCGAGCGTGGCCCGGAAATCCTCTTCCGTCTCTCCGGGGAAGCCCACGATGAAATCGCCCGACAGCGCGATGTCGGGACGGGCCGCGCGGATCCGGGCGAGAATGTCGAGATACTGCGCCGCGGTGTGCTTGCGGTTCATCGCCTTCAGCACCCGGTCCGAGCCCGACTGCACCGGCAGGTGCAGGTAGGGCATCAGCTTGTCCACCTCGGCATGGGCCGCGATCAGGTCGTCGCCCATGTCGTTGGGGTGCGAGGTGGTGAAGCGGATGCGCTTCAGCCCGTCGATCCCGGCCAGCTCGCGGATCAGCCGCGCAAGGCTCCATGGTCCGCCCTGCCCCTGCCCGTGATAGGCGTTCACGTTCTGGCCCAGCAGCGTGATCTCGACCACGCCGCGCTCGACCAGGTCGCGCGCCTCGGACAGGATGCGGCTGGCGGGGCGCGAGACCTCGGCGCCACGGGTGTAGGGGACCACGCAGAAGGCGCAGAACTTGTCGCACCCCTCCTGCACGGTCAGGAAAGCGGTGGGCGCGCGCCGCGCCTTCGGCCCGCGGGCGGCCGGCAGGTGGTCGAACTTGTCTTCCTCGGGGAAGTCGGTGTCGATGGCGCGCCCGCCCTCGCGCAACGTCGCCTCCATCTGCGGCAGGCGGTGATAGGCCTGCGGGCCCACGACCAGGTCCACGGCGGGCTGGCGGCGCATGATCTCCTCGCCCTCGGCCTGGGCGACGCAGCCGGCGACGCCGATCTTCAGGTCCGGCTTCGCGGCTTTCAGCGGCTTCAGGCGGCCCAGTTCCGAATAGACCTTTTCCGCGGCCTTCTCGCGGATGTGGCAGGTGTTGAGCAGGATCAGGTCGGCATCCTCGGGCCGCTCGGCCGTCTCGTAGCCCGAGGCGGCCAGCGCCCCGGCCATCCGCTCGCTGTCATAGACGTTCATCTGGCAGCCATAGGTCTTGATGAACAGCTTCTTCGGCGCGGTCATGGCGGGCCCCTTCAAAAGCGATCGGCGGCGCGCGGGTCCGTCCCCGACGCGCCGCCGCTACATATCGCGCGATCCCCCGGCCTGCAATCGCCGGGGGCACCGGTCACTTCCGGGGCTTGCGCCCCAGACCGATCTTCTTGGCCAGTTCCTGCCGCTTGGCGGCATAGTTCGGCGCGACCATCGGATAGTCGGCCTTCAGGCCCCATTTCTCGCGGTATTCTTCGGGCGTCATGCCGTAGGCCGCCATCAGGTGGCGCTTCAGCATCTTCAGCTTCTTCCCGTCCTCGAGACAGATGATGTAGTCGTCGGTCACCGACTTCTTGATCGGAACCGCGGGCACCAGCTGCTCGGGCTCTTCCTCGACGGGACCGCCCAGCGTGCTCATCGTCTGATACACCGACTTGAGCATTTCGGTCACCTGTTCGGGCGCCACGGTGTTGTTGCCGACATAGGAGGAAACCACTTCCGCGCTGAGCGCCAGTAGTTCCGCCTTGTCGATGGTGTCTTGTTCGGCCATGCCAGTCTTTCCTTTTTCTCCCGGATGAATCGCACAGGCACTACAGGCCAGAAATATGGCCACGTCGCCCATGAATTCAATGCGCGCCATATATTGCCCGACAAAATCGGGCACAAGGAGAAATTGCCGGAAATGCCGGAATAATCAAAACATCAGGAAATTTTCCCCCCAGCCGGCAAGTATTCGCCAATACACGACCCCTCACTATTCCGTCAGGCTGCCAGGCCCCGCTGCCGCAGAAGCGCCTCCACCCCGGGCAGGCGGCCCCGGAAGGCGGTATAAAGCGCCTCGGCATCACGCGATCCACCGGCCGAATAGATATGCGTTTCCAGCGCCGTCGCCGTCGCCGCGTCAAAGATGTCGCCGGCCTCCTCGAAGGCGGCGAAGGCGTCCGCGTCCATCACCTCGGACCACATGTAGGAATAATACCCCGAGGAATAGCCGTCCCCGGCAAAGACATGCTGGAAATGCGGCGTGGCGTGGCGCATCGTGATCGCCCCCGGCATGCCGAGGCCCGCAAGGATCTCTGCCTGGCGCGCGGCCGGATCGGCCGGCGCGCGGCCGGTGTGGAACTCCAGGTCCACCAGCGCCGAGGCGACGTATTCGACGGTCGCGAAGCCCTGGTCGAAATTCTCGGCCGCGATCAGGCGGTCGCGCAGATCCTCGGGGATCGGCGCGCCCGTCTCCGCATGGCGGGCGTGGGCGGACAGGACCTCGGGGGTTGCCAGCCAGTGCTCGTAAAGCTGCGAGGGCAGTTCCACGAAATCGCGCGCGACGGACGTGCCCGAGACGGATCCGTGGGTCACGTCCGACAGAAGCCCGTGCAGGGCGTGGCCGAACTCGTGAAACAGCGTGCGCGCATCGTCGAAGGTCAGCAGCGCCGGCTCCCCCGCGGGCGGCTTGGCGAAGTTGCACACGTTGATCACGACGGGCCGCACCTCGCCATCCAGCTTAGACTGGTCGCGGAAGCGCGAACACCACGCGCCCGAGCGCTTGGGGCCGCGGGCGAAATAATCCCCGATGAACACACCCATGTGGCGCGCGCCCTTGCGAACCTCCCAGGCGCGGGCGTCCGGGTGATGCAGGGGCACGTCGAGGGGCACGAAGCTCAGCCCGAACAGCCGCGTGGCGCAGTCGAAGGCCGCCGCGATCATGTTGTCGAGCTGGAAATAAGGCTTCACCTCCGCCTCGTCGATGGCGTGCTCCTCGCGCTGGCGGATGGTCGCGTAGTAGCGCCAGTCCCAGGGCGCGAGCGCGTCGTTGATCCCGTCGGCCGACAGCATCTCCGAAAGCCGCGCGGCGTCGCGCAACGCCTGCGCGCGGGCCGGCTCCCACACGGCGGTCAGCAGGTCGCGCACCGCCGCGGGCGCCTTCGCCATCTCGGTTTCCAGCTTGAAATGCGCGAAATCGGGATAACCCAGCAGCCGCGCGCGCTCCTCGCGCAGGGCCAGCATCTCGGCCACGATCGGCAGGGTCGCGGTCTCCGGCCGCATCTCGCCGCGCGCGGCCCAGGCTCGGAAGGCGCGCTCGCGCAGGTCGCGGCGGGGCGAGAATTGCAGGAACGGCACGATCAGGCTGCGCGACAGGGTGATGACATGCCCCGCGCGCCCGCGCTCGGCCGCCGCCGCCCGCGCGGCCGACCGCAGGAAGCCCGGAAGCCCCTCCAGCTCCGCCTCGGCCAGTTCCATCACCCAGTCCTCCTCGTCCTTCTGGACGTTCTGGGCGAACTGCGTGCCAAGGCTGGCCAGCCGCTGCATGACCGCGCGCAGCCGCGCCTGGTCCTCGGCGCCCAGCTGCGCGCCCGCCCTGACAAAGCCGCGCCGGGTCAGCAGCAGCACCCGCGCCTGTTCCTCGTCCAGCCCCAGGCTGTCGCGCCGCTGCCACAGATCCTCGACGCGCGCGAACAGGCGCGGGTCGAGCATGATGTCGGAATGGAACGCCGCGAATTTCGGCGACAGGTCGCGTTGCAGCGCGCGGCGCGCCTCGTTCCCATCCGTCGAGGACAGGTTGAAGAATACCGCCCCCACCCGGTCCAGAAGCGCGTCGGCCCGCTCCATCGCCGCGATGGTGTTGTCGAAATCGGGCGCCGCCGGGTTGGTGGCGATCGCCTCGTAGGCGGCGCGCGCCTCGGCAAAACCCTGCTCGAAGGCGGGCGCGAAATGATCGTCGGCGATCTCGGCGAAGGGCGGCAGCCCGAAAGGCGTGGTCCAGGTCCGGGTCAGGGGGTTGGTCATGGCGGCGCTCCTGTCTGTCCTCCGGACAGCTAGGCGCGCCGCGGCGCACAGTCCAGTGCCCGCGCCTTCCACTTTCCCCAAATATCCCCGCCGGAGGCATCCGGCGCCGGCCGGATGCGCGGCGCTCAGGCGGCCGGGCCGATCACCCGCCGATAGAGATGCCAGGACGCATGGCCCAGCACCGGAAAGATCACCATCATGCCCAGGAACAGCGGGATCATCGCCAGCGCGCTCAGCCCGGCCACCGCGGCGGCCCAGGCCAGCATCGGGCCCCGGTTCTCGACCACCGTGCGCACGCTGGTGATCATCGCGGTGATCACGTCCACCTCGCGGTCAAGCAGCATCGGAACCGACACCACGGTGATCGCGAACAGAAGCAGCGCCAGACCGCCCCCCACCACGGTTCCCACCGCCAGCATCACCAGCCCCGGCGGGCTGGTCAGCATCTCCACGGGGCCGCCGGTCACGGGGGCCGCCAGCCCGAAGCTGAGGGCAAAGATCAGATGCGCGAAATAGACCCAGGCAAGGAAGAAGAACAGCGTCACGAAGGCCATCGACGGGATCTGCCGCCCGCGTTCGCGCGCGATCACGCCCAGCACCTCGCCCCAGTCGAGGGACGCGCCCTGCTCCAGCCTGCGGCTGACATCGTAAAGCCCGACGGCGGCGAAGGGGCCGATCAGCGGAAAGCCCGCCATGATGGGCAGCGCCCAGTAGCTGGTGCCCCAGACCACGAGTTGCAGGCAGATCACCACGCCGACGGCCGAGAACACGGCCCCGAAAAACAGGCCGAAGGCCGGCGCGCGCCGAAAATCGGACCATCCCTGCGCCAGGGCGGCCGTGACATCGGGCAGGCCGATGGTCCGGATCTCGATCCCGTCGCGCGCGTCTGCCGTGTGTTCCATCATTCCCTCCCATGGCTGAGCCGGGGCTGGCCACCCCTTTTCCTGGCCCGTTTTGCGGCGATGTTGCGCCAGTGGGCGCACAAGCCCTTGATCTGGATCAAGTCCATGCCCGCTTGCCCGAGACGCCGGGCTTGCGATACCCTGTGCGGACAGCGCCCGTCAGAGGCGGCACAAGGCAGGCAATCCATCTGAGGTAGAGTTTCGATGACAGGACCATCGGCAACGCGGCGCTCTCTCGTGCTGGGGCTGGGCGCCCTCGGCCTGAGCGCCTGCGCGGGCAGGGATTATTCCACGCTGTCGCGCGCGGACCATGTCTATGTGCTGAAGGAAGAGCGGCGGCTCTACCTGATGCAGAGCGGCAAGCAGATCCGCGAATTCGCGATCGACCTGGGCTTTGCGCCGCAGGGGCACAAGAACCTGTCGGGCGACGGGCGCACGCCGGAAGGCGAGTACTTCATCGACCGCAAGAACCCGCGCAGCGCCTATTACCTGAGCCTGGGGATCAACTACCCCAACCAGCAGGACATGGAGATCGCCCGCGCGCTGAACGTCGATCCGGGCGGCGACATCTTCATCCACGGAGAGCCGAACGGCTTTCGCGGCCGGCTGCAGCGGGACTGGACGGCGGGCTGCATCGCCGTGCGCAACCCGGAAGTCGAGGAAATCTATGCCAGGGTGCCGATGGGCACGCCGGTCACGATCCTGGCCTAGACCGCGTCACGATCCCGGAACGGACATCGCGCCGCCAAGCCCGGCCCCGACCGCGGGCCGGCTGGACGAATCGCCCAGCAGTTGCACCCACCACAGCTTGCCGTTGGGCTCCTGGTAGAAGGAAAAGCCGACGCTGTCGGCCTCCGGCGCCTCCATCACCCGGCGGGTGAAGGGGTCGTTCAGCCAGGATTGCAGCACCGACACGTCATCGTCGAAGGATTCGGAAATGTTCTCTCCCAGCACTTCGCCCTGGAAGCCGGCGCGCAGCGCGCGGTCGCGTGGCGAGGTGCCGTCGGATCCGAAATGCCAGGCGCGCCGCTGCACGCTCATGTCGCGGGCATGGGTCGCCGCGGCGGCGGTCAGCTGCGAGGACAGGCGCACCGGGGTCAGGCCGCGGCTTCCGCGAAACGCGTTCACCCCGTCCACATGCGCGGTGAGGATCCCGTTCACCTCGCTGTCCTGGATGATCCGGATGCCGTTCACCGACTCGGGTTCGGGCGGGGTACAGGCCGCCACCGCGAGAAGAACCAGAAACGCCCGGATGCCGCGTGAAACCATGTCTTTCCCTGCCTTTCGCAATGCCTGACCTGATTAGCGGCATCTTCCCGCCGGTTCAAACGCTGTTTACCCGCCGGCCCGGTCTGCGCTCCGCTTCGGCGGAGCCTTGCCATCACGATGCAGTGACCGGGGGGGCGTGCGGGAAAGGTGGACTTTTCGGACCGCTTCGCGATTATCCGGTAAGTTCCTTGCAGTCCGTTAAAAGACGGGAAGGTGAAGCATGACCAAATCACAGCCTCTTCTCACCCGGCGGGAGATGACCCGCATGGTGCTCGGGGCGGGCACCGGTCTGGCCGTCGCGGGTTGCTCGCGCGAGGCCTCTGCGCTGATGGACGATTACGCGACCGTCAGCCAGGCCGCGAACGAACCCGTCGCCGGCCTGACACTCGACAACTCTCAGCTCATGGGCATCCGCGAGGCCGGGTTGCAGCGCCGCGTCTCGGGCTTCCTGTCGCGCGAATGGTCGGATCATTTCGTGACGCTCGACAACGGCGCGATCCTTGTGGATATCAACGCGCGCGCCCTGCACTACTGGTCCGAGGACGAGCGCACCTACAAGATCTACCCTGTGTCGGTCCCGCTGAGCGAGGATCTGACCCGCACCGGCAAGACCAGCGTCGTGCAGAAGCGCGAGGGCCCCGACTGGCGGCCCACGCCGAACATGCTCAAGCGCAACCCGAGCCTGCCGGCCTATGTCGGCCCCGGCCCGGAAAACCCGCTCGGGACGCACGCGCTGTACCTCGGCTGGCAGTACTACCGGATCCACGGCACCAACGACACGCGCAAGATCGGGCGCAAGTCGTCGAATGGCTGCATCGGCCTGTACAACGAACACATCGCCGAACTTTTCGGCATGGCGCAGGTCGGCACGCAGGTGCTGATCATCTGAGGACCCGTCCGGACCGGCTCGCTATTGCAGCAAAAGCACAATCGGGCCGATTTGGATCACACCACCGGGCAGTGCGTTGAATGAAAAGACAAGACGCTGTACCGGTTGACGCGCATCGCCCGCCCCAAGGGCACGCTTAGAATTTGGCCATAGGAGACCAAAATGAAGAAACTCGCCCTGACCGCCGCGGTCCTTTTCGCCGCTGCGCCCGCTTTTGCTGGCAACGTTGAAGTGTTCGTCGCCCCCGAAGAGCCCGTCGTCGTCGAAGAGCCGATGGGCGGCTCGAACGCCGGCTGGGTCGTTCCGCTGCTGGCCGTCGTCGTGGCCGGCGTCGCGATCGCCGTTTCCGAATAAGCAAATTTCCTTCGGGAAATCGTAGGGCAGGCGCAACAGCGCCTGCCTTTTTTTGTTCCGAATGCTTTTTCTCGTGATTGTCGGGTCGAATTGGCTAAGGCTGCCTCTTGGTGGCATCGCACAAGAACCGTGCGGGACGCTGTCATGTTTCGCCTGATCCATGGAGAACGCAAAATGAAGAACCTTGCCCTTACCGCAGCCGTGCTGTTCGCCGCTGCTCCTGCCTTCGCCGGCAACGTCGAAGTCTTCGTCGCCCCGGAAGAGCCCGTCGTCGTGGAAGAGCCGATGGGCGGCTCGAACGCCGGCTGGGTCGTCCCGCTGCTGGCCCTCGTCGTCGTCGGCATCGCCATCGCATCGAGCGACAGCGGCGGCAGCCCCACCCCTGTTGAGCAGCCGCTGTAAACGACCCACCTTGGGTGAAGGGCAGGCACAACAGTGCCTGCCCTTTTTTTCATGCGGACGCATTTCCTGGTGATCGGTGGCGCAAAATGCTTAACGCTTTGCGCGGTAGCACCCTGATGGAGATCGATATGAAGAACCTTGCCCTTACCGCAGCCGTGCTGTTCGCCGCTGCCCCTGCCTTCGCCGGCAACGTCGAAGTCTTCGTCGCCCCGGAAGAGCCCGTTGTCGTGGAAGAGCCGATGGGCGGCTCGAACGCCGGCTGGATCGTCCCGCTGCTGGCCGTCGTGGTGGTCGGCATCGCCATCGCCTCGAGCGACAGCGGGAATGGCGGCAACCCGCAGACCGCCCCGCTCACCGACCCCATCGTGAACTGACCCCTGCCTGGCTCGGTGCGAAGTTCGGACAGGCCGGATCCCGGCCTGTCCGGTCAGCCCGGTCAGCCCGGCACCGCCGCGGCGGCCAGGATCTCCAGGTCGATCAAGCCCTGATCGGGGCCCAGCCATTGCAGCGAACGGCGGATGAAGCCGGTCTCGCTTTCCGCGAAGTGGTAGTTGGTGAAGGACAGCCCGTCGCCCTCGCAGATCTCTTCGACCTGGGTGCCGGAATAGGTGATCTCCACGATCTCGATCTCGCGCGGCTCGCCCGGCACGAACCGGCAGGTCACGGTGCGCGCGTCGCCGTCCGGCCCCTCGGCGGGGAAGCGGTAGGTGCGGGTGATGCTGGCCGGCCACTGCGCCACCGGGCGCGGGCGCACCGCCGGGTCGGCGGGGCTGGTCGCCACCGACAAGAGGTCATAACCCAGCCCGCGGCTGGCCGTGATGAGCGAGCCGCCCCGGATCGTCAGCGTCTGCCCGAAGCGCGAGATATAGGTGGTGTAGCTGCCGTTCTGCGCCACCGCCGACAGGACCGAGCGGGCATTCTCGTCGACCAGCCGGCCGCGCACCATCGGTGTGCCGGCGGCGCGGATCGCCTCGCGCGTCAGCTGCGGCGCGGGGGCCGAACCGGCCGCGGCCGTCTCTTCCTCGTCCGAGGGCAGGAACCGGTCCATCACCGCGCCCAGCACGGGACTGCGCCCACCGCTGCTGCAACCTGCCAGCGCGACCGCCAGAAGGGCGGCCAGAAGGGCGGGCCTTATTGCCAAAACGCGCTCCACCCATCCTCGAGCGAGCGACGGTCGAGATCGCGGATCCGGTCGTAGAGCCGCCCGCGGATATCGAGCCGCGCGCCCCCGTCACCGTCGACCTGCAACAGTTCCACCCGCGATTCGGACTTCGTCTCGAAGGGCAGCGTCCAGCCCAGCGGGATCGTCACCTCGAAGCCCTTGGTGAAGCTGCCATCGCCATATTCGTCGAAACCGACCTCGGTCAGGGTCGCATAGCCGCGCACGTCCCAGCCATTGGCGAAGCGCCGCGCCAGCGACACGGTCGCGCCGTAATCGCCCGCCAGGTAGCGCCCGACATCGAGCTGCGCCTCGATCCCGCGGAACCCGGTGTCCCAGTAGACCGACCCGTGGCCCGTCACCACGTCGTAGTCGATCAGGTCGAACGCCCCCTCGAAATCGCGCTGGCGGGCGTAGTTCAGTTCCGCGCCATAGGCGAAATCGCTGTTGGCGGGCGCATAGAGCACCTCGCCGCTGACGCCCGCGAACATCCGCTCCAGCAGGCCGGCGCTAAGCCGCGTATAGATCGCCTCGTGCGGCTTCGCCACCCAGTCGAGCGTCAGACGGTTCAGGTCGAAATCACGCCCAGACCAGTAGAGATCGCTGTCCGAGCGCACCCGCGGCAGCGTGCTGGTCGACGTGGACACCGTCTTCTGATCGGTCCCGACCAGGAAGCGGCTGACCTCGCCGGTGACCGACAGGCCGGGCGCCAGCCGGTAGCTTGCCTGCGCAGACAACAGCAGGTCCAGCTGCAACCCGTCATCGGTATCGAGCAGGTTCACGGGAAGCGATGGGTTGAACGACCACGAGAACCGCGGCCCCTCGGGGGCGAGGAACACGTCATCGCCCAGGATGCTGGCGCGGGCGTTTTCCAGTTCCGTGGTCTGCCAGCTCAGCATCCCGGCATCGGGCTGATCGACCTGCGCCTCCAGGTCGCTGCGGCGGATCACGACGGTGTTGACCGGCAGATCGCCCACCACGGGCGTGATGCGGAACGTCTCGACCGAGGGCGGCGCCACCAGCGCCAGCACCCGCGCGGTGCGGCCGATGGCCTTTGGCTCGCGCTGGATCAGCGTGTTCTCGATATGGATCTCGATCTCGTCGCCCGCGATGCGCGCCTGGTCGATCAGGATGCCGTCCGCCTCCAGCACCTTGGCGGCGGCGGCTATGATCCGGTCGCGGTTCTCGGTGCTCCGGGCCCAGGCCGTGCCGCGCGGCGCATCGTCGGGACGGGCGCGCACCGGGGCGGGCGCGGTGCCCAGATCCTGCGGCGCCTGCGGATCGAACGGGTTGCCGGTCAGGCTGAGCTGCACCCCCAGCGTCGAGCCATAAAGATAGTAGCCCGAAAGCTGCACGTTCTCGTTCGGCGCATAGGTCAGGCCGAAGTTGAACGACGAGTCCCGCTCGAACCCGCCGGCCACCTCGGGCGCGTAGGCGTCCGAGGAATATTCCGCCTTCAGCGTCAGCCCGTCCACCGGCGTCGCCCACTCAAGCCCGCCGAAGAAAGCCGCCTCGCCGGTGAAATAGCTGTCCCATTGCGGCTGGCCGCTGGGCGTGGTCGGCCCGCCCCGGACATTGCCGCCGATCGGGTTGTCGAACCCGTCAGAGCTGCCCAGCCGGCCCCAGCCGATCCCGCCGCTCAGCTTCAGCCCGGGCGCGACGGTCTTGGTCGCGACCAGGTACTCCGCCCCGTAGGGCCCGTCGCCCAGGAAGTCCCGCAGGCCCAGCGCGATGGCGGGCAGCATCCCGTTTTCCTCGATCAGGCGGAACTGCAGGTCGAACCCCTCGAAGGACAGCTCGGTGCCCGACGGGTCGTCCTGGATCGTGCCCACCCGCAGCGTGCCATGCACCCCCGGCGTGATCTGGAAGCCGACGCCGGTGCGCTGCGTCTCGCCAAGGAACCCCAGGCTCAGGCCGACCTGCGCGTCCGGCAGGCTTTCGGCCGTCGGCATGTCGATCAGGCCGGGCGCCCCGTAAAGGTTGTAGGTCTGGGCCGAGGCGGGCACCGCCGCCGCGGCTGCCAGCGCCGCCACCGCCACACTGTCGCGAAACCTGTTCACCATCGTCACCCCTGCCCGCATTGGAATCGTTTTCCACGACCGTTACCCGCAACACAAGACCTAGTTGCCGCCGCTCTGCCTTTCCGCTGCCAGTATGGCCGCAAGGCCATCGCGATAGGTGGGATAGGCAAGCCGCACGCCAAGCTCCGCCTTGATGCGGTCGTTCCGCACCCGCTTGTTGTCGGCATAGAAGCTGCGCGCCATGGGCGACAGATCCGCCTGGTCGAAGGGAATGTCGGGCGGCACCGGCAGGCCCAGCAGCTTCGCCGCATGCTCGATCACGTCCTGCGGCGGCCCCGGTTCATCATCGGCCACGTTATAGGCCCGCCCCGGATGCGGCCGCGCGATCGAGGCCAGCAGCACCTGCACGATGTCCTCGACATGGATGCGGCTGAACACCTGCCCCGGCTTGACGATGCGCTGCGCCGTCCCGTCGCGCAGCCGGTCCAGCGCCGACCGCCCCGGCCCGTAGATCCCCGCCAGCCGGAAGATGTGGACCGGCAGCCCGTGTTCCGACCACAGCCGCAGCCAGGCGTCGTTCTGCACCGCCCGCAGGCCGCCGCGATGGGTCGCGGGCACCAGCGGCGTTTCCTCGTCCACCCAGTCGCCGCCGTGATCGCCATAGACCCCGGTGGTGGACAGAAGTCCCACCCATTCCAGCCGCGGCATCTGGCCCGGATGCGCGCTCAGCAGGTCATGGGCAGGATCGCCCGCCTCCCGTGGCGGCACGGATGACAGCACATGCGTCGCCTGCGAAAGCGCGGGGCCCGGGTCGCTGCCCGGCCAGAGCAGCGGCTCCACGCCTTGGGCGGCGATCCGGTCCAGCCCCGCGGGGTCGCGCGTCGTGCCGGTCACGTCCCACGCGTCCCGCGGCAGGGCGCGCGCCAGCACCTGCGCGGTATAGCCGAAGCCCAGGCACAGAAGTCGTCGTTTCGTCATTTGTCAGCGCCCCGCATCCCGCCTAGTGTTCCTGCCGATGTGTCTAACAAGGATGGGTCCGGAATGCGACGCCTGCCGCTGCTGCTATTGTTTCTCGCCACTCCCGCCATGGCACAGATCGACAGCGAGGCAAGCTGCGCCGCGGCGCTTTCGGCGGATCCGGCGGCCGCGCGCGAACAGGCCGCCGCCTGGCGCATCGCGGGCGGCGGCACCCCGGCCCGGCTGTGCGAGGCGGCGGCCCTTCAGGCGCTTGGCGCGAACGAGGCGGCGGCCCGCGCCCTGACCGCGCTTGGCCAGGATCCCAATGCCGGGATGGCGGCGGCAGCCCGCGCCGGCGTCCTGGCCGAGGCCGGCGCGCTCTGGTGGCGGCTGGGCGCGGACGCGCTCGCGCGCGACACCCTGTCGGCCGCGCACCGGCTGACGCCCGAGGACGGCGCGCTGGCGCTGAAACTGGCCGAGATGGAACTGGCCCTCGGCGCTCCGCAGGCCGCGCTGCCCCTGCTCGATGCGGCGCTCGACCACGACCATGCCGGGCACGACCATGGCGGCGATGCCGCGGCCCTTCTGCTGCGCGCGCAGGCCCGGCGGCTGACCGGCGATCTGGAAGGGGCGGCATCCGACCTGGCGGAACTGCCCGACAGCCCCGCCATTCTTCTGGAGCGCGGGCTTCTCGCCCAGGCGGGCGGCACCCTGCACGAGGCGGCGGATCACTTCTTCGCCGTCATCCGCCAGGCCCCCGGCACGCCCGAGGCGCTGGCCGCGCAGACCGCGTTGCAGGACATGGCGCTTTAGGCGCCAAGCCTTGCCAGCGCCCATTCGGCGGCATCGCGCACCGTCGCATCCGGGTCGCCCAGATGCGGACGCGCCGCCTGCGCCAGGTCCGGCCGGCCGGAATTGCCGATGGCGTATAGCACGTTGCGGATGAAGCGGTTGCGCCCGATCCGCTTGATCGGAGAGCCGCTGAACACGGTCCTGAAATCCGCATCCGACAGCCCCGCCAGCGTGTCGAGCCGGGGCGCCTGCAATTCCGCCCGCGCCCAGTAGCCGGCCTCGCGCGCCTGAACCGCGAACTTGTTCCAGGGGCAGACCGCAAGGCAGTCGTCGCAGCCATAGATCCGGTTGCCGATGCCGGCGCGCAGCTCCTCGTCCACCGGGCCGTCATGCTCGATCGTGAGGTACGAGATGCAGCGCCGCGCATCCAGCCGGAAGGGCGCCGGGAATGCCTTGGTCGGGCAGACATCCAGGCAGGCGGTGCAGCTGCCGCAATGGTCCACCTCGGGCGGATCGACGGGCAGCTCCAGCGTGGTGAAGATCGCGCCAAGGAAGAACCAGTTGCCCAGCCGGCGCGACAGAAGGTTCGTGTGCTTGCCCTGCCAGCCGATCCCCGCCGCCTGCGCCAGCGGCTTTTCCATCACCGGGGCGGTGTCCACGAAGACCTTGATCTCGGCGCCGCTTTCCTCGACCAGCCAGCGCCCCAGCCGCTTGAGCCGCTTCTTGACCAGGTCGTGATAGTCCCGCCCCCGCGCATAGACCGACACATTGCCGCGCTCGGGATGGTCGAGCAGCGCCAGCGGATCGCCGGGCGGCGTATAGGGCTCGGCCAGCATGATGACCGACCGCGCCGCGGGCCACAGCGCCGCGGGATCGCCGCGCCAGTGCGCCCGCTCGGCCATCCAGCCCATCTGGCCATGATGCCCCGCCGCAAGAAAGGCGCGCAGGCGTTCGGGCGCCTGCGGGATCGCGTCGGGCCGGCAGATGCCGCAGGCGGCGAAGCCCTCCGCCTCTGCCCGCGCCTTCAGGGCGTCGCGCAGCCGGGCGGGATCCGGGCTCATCTCAGAAATCCAGGTCGGCGTAGTGCTGCGGCGGCGTGAAGCCGGGGATCAGGTCGGCCAGCAAGGACCGGAAGGCCGGGCGCGACTTCACCTTGGCGTACCACTCCTTCAGCGCCGGGCTGCGCGACCAGTCCACGTCGCCGATGTAATCGAGACAGGACAGCTGGGCTGCCGCCGCGAAATCCGCGATCGACAGCTGGTCGCCCGCAAGCCAGCGCCGCCCCTCCATCAGCCAGCCGATGTAGTCGAGGTGGTACTTGATGTTCCTCGCGCCCTCCTTGATCCGGGCGCTTTCGGGATAGCCCGACCGGGCCAGCCGCTTGTTCACCCGCTCGTAAAGCAGGTTGACCGTCACCTCGTGGTGGAACTTGTCGTCGAACCACGCCGCCAGCCTGCGCGCCTCGGCGCGTTCGGCGGGGGTGTCGGGCAGCAGTTGCGCCGTCTGGTAGACCTCCTCGAGATATTCGAAGATCGCCCCGCTTTCGGCCAGCACCAGCCCGTCGATCCGCAGCACCGGCACCTTGCCGCTGGGGTTCAGCCGCAGGAAGTCGAGCCGCCGCTCCCAGGGCTTTTCCTCGACCAGTTCGACCTCGATCTTCTTCTCGGCAAGAACCAGGCGGATCTTGCGGCAGAACGGGGACAGGGGCTGATGATAAAGGCGTCGCATCGCACTCTAATGCCTTGCGCGCGCGGCTCTTGCAACGGGGTGCGCGGCCGCCGGCGCTATTGTGCCAGCCTCAGAGCAGGCAGAAGCCGCGCCCGTCCACCGCCAGCGTGTCGGCCCCCTGCGCGATCTGGCGCGACCGGCCCGAGGCGGCGGGGCTGCGGCGCTTTGGGTCGGGCAGCACCGCCATCAGCCGCGCGGCCTGCGCCCGGCTCAGATCGGCGGCCGCAACGCCGTAGTAATGCCGGGCGGCGGCCTCGATCCCGAACACGCCCTCGTCGAATTCGGCCACGTTCAGATAGACCTCCATGATCCGGCGCTTGGACCAGAGCGCCTCGATCAGGACGGTGAAACCCACCTCCAGCCCCTTGCGGACCCAGGACCGGTCCTGCCAGAGAAACACGTTCTTCGCCGTCTGCTGGCTGACGGTCGAGGCACCCCGCCGCGCGCCGCCGGCCACCGCGGTGCGGATCGCGTCCAGGTCAAAGCCCCAGTGCACGCAGAAATTCGCATCCTCCGCCGCCGCCGCGCTGAGCGGCACATGCGACGGCAGGCTGCGCAGCGCGACCCAGTCCCGCTCGATCCCGCCCAGCCGCCAGCTTTCCGAAAGCTGGTAGAGATTGGTTACCGGGGGCACGAAACGCAGGATCAGGACAAGCGCCACAACGGCCGCAAGCCCGATCGCCACCGGCTTCGCCGACCGTCGAAGCAGCCGGCGCATCAGGCGCAGGGGCTTCATGCCGGCAAGGCGGTGGTCTGGGGCATCGGGCGGGGCTTTCGGGCTTCGGAACAGGCCCCATGTGGCATCACGCCAGCCCGGGCGCAACGGTTTCATCGCGCTCCGGCGCGACGACGCTGGCGCTTTGTGTGACGGTCAGGCCGCGCAGCCGGGCCACGGCGTCGCCGAAAGGCGCCCCACCAGCACCCGGCGCGCGCGCACCAGGGAAGCCTTCGTCAATAGAGCATCGCGCTCATCCGTCCCAATCCCATGCGGCAGAGGATTTCGTAGCCGATGCGCTGCCAGAGCCGGTGGCTCACGCGCAGCGCGGTATGGCCGAACAGGTTCACCGGCGCGCGGGGCAGCCGGCGCAGGCCTTCGGCACGGTCGAGCGCGGCGCCATACTCGGCGCCGATGCCGGTATGTGCGATATAGAGTTTCTTCTGGCTGACGGCGAAGGGGCGCAGCCGGTCCCAGTTGGCGCGCAGGAAATCGAGGATGGCGGCCGTCACCTCGGGCCATTCGGGGTTGCAGAAATCGTCGAAGACGATCACCCCCTCGGGCGACAGGGTGGCGGCGGCAAGATCCGCGTCGGCGCGGACATGGGCAAGCCCGTGCCCGCCGTCGATCGAGAACATCCGCACGCGGCCGATCCGGGCGATGATGTCCTCGGGCGCAAGCGTCCGGCTGTCGGCGCGGATCACCTGGCCCTCGGACAGCACACAGCCCATGTCGCGCGCCCTTTCCGTAAAGGATTCCAGTCGCTTGCGCCCGGACTTCTGGTCGCCCGCATCGAACAGGTCGATGGCGAGCGCGCGTTCGTCGGTGCGCAGCTGGCGCTCGATCAGGAAGAAGGAGCGGCCGTAGTAGATGCCGATTTCCGCCGCCCCGCCGCGGTAGCCGCTGGCGTTCTGATGGCCGAGAAGGGCGCGCAGGATCAGCGCGTCGCCGGGATCGAGATAGCCGGGAATGCGGTGCATCCGGCTGAAGATGTAGGGGTCGCGCATGTCCTGGCCCTGTGCTGGTGACGGGTCCATTTCGGGCGCAAGGGCTGAAGAAACGGTAAACCGATGCGTCGAAAACTGCCGCCGGCACCCGTGGGCAAGGCGTCTGCCCCCCGCCGGACGAAACGGGCCGGGCAGGGTTTCCCCCGCCCGGCCCCGAAAGCCCCGTGACGAACCCGTGACGGCCGCGCCTTATTCGGCGGGGATCGCCCTGGCCTCGTCCGACAGCGGATGCTCCAGCCGGTTGACCATCTCCTTCGGGCAGATCTGGACGAAGGCGGGCAGCGCCTGGTCCCAGTGGCGCAGGATCTCGGTCGCGCGCTGGCTTCCGGTCTCGGCCAGGTGCCGCTCGATCAGCCCGCGCAGCACGCCTTCCCAATGGGCGGCGCGCACCGGCTGGGCAAGGATCGTGTCGTCGTTCAGCCGCGGCATCGCCTCGCCCTCGGGATCGTAGAGGAAGGCCATGCCCCCCGTCATGCCGGCGCCGAAATTGTCGCCGATCGACCCCAGGATCACCGCGACACCGCCGGTCATGTACTCGCACCCGTTGGAGCCGCAGCCCTCGATCACCACCTGCGCGCCGGAGTTGCGGACGCAGAAGCGTTCGCCCGCGCGGCCGTTGGCGAACAGGTAGCCGTCGGTCGCACCGTAAAGGACGGTGTTGCCGATGATGGTGTTGTCCTCTGCCTTCAGCGGGCTTGCCAGGGCCGGACGGACCACCACGGTCGCGCCCGACAGGCCCTTGCCGACATAGTCGTTGGCGTCGCCATGGACCTCGATCTTCAGACCCGGCGCGCCAAAGGCGCCCAGCGACTGGCCGGCCGAGCCCGACAGCTTGATCGTCAGGTGATCGGGCTGAAGCGCGTTGCGCATCCCGAAGCGCTTGACGATGTGGCTCGACACGCGCGTGCCCACGGTGCGGTGGGTGTTCTGCACCGAGTAGGACAGCTGCATCTTCTCGCCATCCTTGAAGAAGGGCTGCGCGTCCTCGACGATCTGGGCGTCCAGCGTGTCGGGCACGTCCTGGCGCGGCTTGTTGCGGTCATAGACCACTTCCTGTTCCGCATCGATGGAGATGAGCAGCGGGTTCAGGTCCAGGTCGTCCAGATGCGCGGCCCCGCGGCTGACCTGGGTCAGCAGGTCGGCGCGGCCGATCACCTCGTCCAGCGAGCGGGCCCCGATCGAGGCCAGCACCTCGCGCACCTCCTGCGCATAGAAGGTGATCAGGTTCACCACCTTGTCCGCGGTGCCGGTGAACTTGGCGCGCAGCTCTTCCTTCTGGGTGCAGACGCCCACCGGGCAGGTGTTCGACTGGCACTGGCGGACCATGATGCAGCCCATCGCGATCAGGGCCGCGGTGCCGATGCCGTATTCCTCGGCGCCCATCATGGCGGCGATCACGATGTCGCGGCCCGTGCGCAGGCCGCCATCGGTGCGCAGCGTCACCCGGTCGCGCAGGTTGTTCAGCGCAAGCACCTGGTGCGCCTCGGTGATGCCCATTTCCCACGGCAGGCCGGCATACTTGATCGAGGTCGCCGGGCTGGCCCCGGTGCCGCCATTGTGGCCCGAGATCAGGATCACGTCGGCCTTGGCCTTGGCCACGCCGGCGGCGATGGTGCCGACGCCGGACTGGCTGACCAGCTTGACGCAGACCTTGGCGCGCGGGTTGATCTGCTTGAGGTCGTAGATCAGCTGCGCCAGGTCCTCGATCGAATAGATGTCGTGGTGCGGCGGCGGGCTGATCAGCGTCACGCCCGGCGTCGAATGCCGCAGCCGCGCGATCAGTTCCGTCACCTTGATGCCGGGAAGCTGGCCGCCCTCGCCGGGCTTGGCGCCCTGGGCCACCTTGATTTCCAGCTCCTCGCACTGGTTGAGGTATTCGGCGGTCACGCCGAACCGGCCCGATGCGACCTGCTTGATCTTGGCCGACGGGTTGTCGCCGTTGGGTTCGGGGTGGAAATGCGCCGGATCCTCGCCGCCCTCGCCCGAGTCGGACTTGGCGCCGATCCGGTTCATCGCGACGTTCAGCGTCTTGTGCGCCTCGGGCGACAGCGCGCCCAAGGACATGCCGGGCGTCACGAACCGCTTGCGGATCGCGGTGATCGACTCGACTTCCTCGACCGGGATCGGCTTCAGCCCCGGC
Organism: Halovulum dunhuangense; assembly: GCF_013093415.1. Taxonomy (NCBI): domain Bacteria; kingdom Pseudomonadati; phylum Pseudomonadota; class Alphaproteobacteria; order Rhodobacterales; family Paracoccaceae; genus Halovulum; species Halovulum dunhuangense. The sequence goes on along the minus strand of NZ_JABFBC010000001.1, from coordinate 612,428 downwards.
TTGAAGTCCAGGAGGTCGCGCAGGTGGATCGGCGGGCTCGCCCGCATCGCGGCGGAATACTGCTTCCACAGGTCATACGACGCGCGGTCGCAGGCCGATTGCAGCATGTGCATGGACTGCGCTTCCCAGGCGTGCTTCTCGCCCGAGCGGCGCGCCTTGTAGAAGCCGCCGATCGGCAGCACGTCGTTGCCGCCGCGCCAGCCGCGGGCGTGCACTTCCTCCAGCTTCATCTGGACGCCGTGCAGGCCCACGCCGGAAATGCGGCTGTGCATGCCGGGGAAGTATTCCGCCACCATCGCGCGCGACAGGCCCACCGCCTCGAAGTTGAGGCCGCCGCGATAGGACGAGATCACCGAAATGCCCATCTTGGACATGATCTTCAGCAGCCCCGCGTCGATCGCCTCGCGGTAGCGTTGCATCGCTTCCTCGAGGGTGGCGTCGATCAGCCCGCGGGCGACGCGGTCCGCGATGCTGTCCTGCGCGAGATAGGCGTTCACGGTGGTCGCACCGCAGCCGATCAGCACCGCGAAGTAATGCGGGTCGATGCACTCGGCGGACCGGACATTCACCGAACAGAAGGTGCGCAGCCCCTTGCGCGTCAGCGACGAATGCACCGCGCTGGCCGCAAGGATCATCGGCATCGCCACCTTGTCGGGGCCCTGGTGCTCGTCGGTCAGCACCAGGTGGGCGGCCCCGGACCGCACGGCATCCTCGGCCTCGGCGCGGATCCGCTCCAGCCCCTCGCGCAGGGCGTCGGGCCCGGCACCGGCGGGGAAGGTGCAGTCGATCACCGCCACCTGGTCGCCGAACACGCGGATCAGCTCCGCGAATTCCTGGTTGGCGATGAAGGGGCTTTCCAGCACCAGGATTTCGGTCTGGCTGGAGCTTTCGTCCAGCACGTTCTTGAGGTTGCCGAAACGGGTCTTCAGGCTCATCACCCGGCTTTCCCGCAGGCTGTCGATCGGCGGGTTGGTCACCTGGCTGAAGTTCTGGCGGAAATAGTGGCTCAGCGGGCGGTAGATCCGCGACAGCACCGCCGGCGGCGTGTCGTCGCCCATCGAGGCGATCATTTCCTTGCCGTCCTCTGCCATCGGCGCCAGCACCTGCTCCAGCTCCTCGATGGAGTAGCCGGCGGCGATCTGGCGCTTGCGCAGCTCGTTGCCGGTGAAAAGCGGCTTCTCGGCCACGGTCGACAGCGTCTGGTTCAGGTTCACGACCTTGGCGATCCACTCGCCGAAGGGCTGGCTGGCGGCCAGCCGGTCCTTGATCTCGGTGTCGTGGTAGAGTTTGCCCTCCGCCATGTCGACGGCGATCATCTGGCCCGGGCCAAGCGCGCCCTTCTCGCGGACGCTCGACTCCTCGACCGGCACCATCCCCGCCTCGGAACCGGCGATCAGCAGCCCGTCGCCGGTGACGACATAGCGCATCGGGCGCAGGCCGTTGCGGTCCAGCCCGCCGCAGACCCAGCGGCCGTCGGTCATGGCCAGCGCCGCGGGCCCGTCCCAGGGCTCCATCACGGCGTTGGAATAGTTGTACATGTCCACCCAGGCGTCCGGCATGGCGGTCGCGGTCTTGGACCAGGCCTCGGGGATCAGCATGGTCTTGGCCATCGGCGCGGAACGCCCGGCGCGGACCATCACCTCGAACACCGCGTCCAGCGCGGCCGAATCCGACGAACCCGACGCGATGATCGGCTTGATGTCCTCCTGGTACTCGCCGAACGCGTCCGAGGCCATGCGGATCTCGTGGCTCTTCATCCAGTTGGTGTTGCCGCGGATGGTGTTGATCTCGCCGTTATGGGCAAGCATGCGGAACGGCTGGGCCAGCCACCACTGCGGAAAGGTGTTGGTGGAATAGCGCTGGTGATAGATGGCGTAGGCGCTTTCGAACCGCTCGTCCATCAGGTCGGGGTAGAACACGGCGACCTGCTCGGCCAGCATCATGCCCTTGTAGATGATCGAACGGCAGGACAGCGAACAGATGTAAAGCTGGGGCACCTGGGCCGCGGCGGCGGCCTTCTCGATGCGGCGGCGGATGACGTAAAGCTCGCGCTCGAACGCCTCTTCCGACAGGCCCTTGGAATTGGCGATCAGGATCTGCTCGATCTCGGGGCGGGTGGCGTTGGCCTTCTCGCCCAGCACCTCGACCTTCACGGGGACGTGGCGCCAGCCGTAGATGGTGTAGCCCATGCGCAGGACTTCGGTTTCCACGATGGTGCGGCAGGTCTCCTGCGCGGCGAAATCGGTGCGCGGCAGGAACACCTGGCCCACGGCCAGCAGCTCGTCGCCGGGCTCGTGGCCGGTGCGGCGGACCTGGTCCAGGAAGAACGCGCGGGGGATCTGCACCAGGATGCCGGCGCCGTCGCCGGTCTTGCCGTCGGCATCCACGGCGCCGCGGTGCCAGACCGCCTTCAGCGCGGTGATCCCGGCCTCGACCACCTGGCGGCGCGGCTTGCCGTCCAGCGTCACCACGAGCCCCACGCCGCAGGACGAATGTTCGTCGTCCTCGCGGTAGAGCCCGGTCTCCGCGAGCGTCTTCCGCGCTTCCTCGTGGCGGGCGGCCCAGCTTTCGTCGAAATTGGTCATTGCGCGCTCCTTCTCGCCCGGCTGGGGCGATGGCTGGTCGTTTGACACGGTATCATTCCCCGTCGAGACGGGGGAAAATCGCGACGCACTCGGCCCGCGTCAGCTGCTTCCGGCCCGCGCCGGCAAAATCATAGCTGTCGGGCTTGTGGTCGATGTAGATCTCGCTGGCCATGTTAAAGCCGTCGGGGTCGTCGAACAGGCCGATGGGCAGGTCGATCTCGCCCTTGTAGGGGCTGTCGGCGGTCACCTTGAACCACAGCCCGCTACCGCATTCGCGGCACCAGCCCCGGCGCCCGAAGGACGTGGTCTGCCGCTCGGCCATGTGCTCGGCGCCGGTCCAGCGCACATTCCGCTCGGGCAGCGTCACCGCCAGCAGGGCAGAGCCGGTCCAGCGCCGGCACATCGGGCAATGGCAGACCCCGAACCGGGCGGGCACGTCGCGCGCGGTGAAGCGCACGGCGCCGCACAGGCATCCCCCGCTCTTCTCGCTCATGGCTCGCGCCCTCCAGTTCCGGTCAGGCGTCCTGACCCGTTAATCCTGCGTTCACCCGGCCGAGCGTTTCTGTCGCAATACGCTTTCCAGACGGGTTCCCGACGCCGAACATACCGCGCCGCGGCGGCCTCACTCCGCCGCCACGCTGGCGCCCTTCTTCTGCGCATCGATATGCGCGGCGATCGCCTCGGCGGCGTCGCGGCCGTCGCGGATGGCCCAGACCACCAGCGATGCGCCGCGCACGATGTCGCCCACCGCGAACACGCCCGGAATGGACGTCTGCTTGCTGGCGAAATCGGCCTTGATCGTGCCCCAGCGCGTCACCTCCAGGCCCGGCTGGCCCCACAGCTTCGGCAGGTCCTCGGGCTCGAAGCCCAGCGCCTTGATCACCAGGTCGGCGTCCTCGGTGTAGTCCGCGCCCTCGATCTCCTCGGGGGACTGGCGCCCGGTCGCGTCGGGGGCGCCCAGGCGCATCTTCGACACGCGCACGCCGGTGACGTGATCGGACCCGGTGAATCCCTTGGGGGCGGTCAGCCAGACGAATTCGACGCCCTCTTCCTCGGCGTTCTCGACCTCGCGCTGGCTGCCCGGCATGTTCGCGCGGTCGCGGCGATACAGGCATTTGACGCTGGTCGCGCCCTCGCGGATGGCGGTGCGCACGCAGTCCATGGCGGTGTCGCCGCCGCCGATCACGACGACGCGCTTGCCTTCGGCGTTCAGCTCGCCGCTCTCGAATTCGGGCACGGTGTCGCCAAAGCCGCGGCGGTTGGAGGCGGTCAGGAAATCGAGCGCGCGCACGATGCCCTTGAGGCCCGCGCCCGGCCCGCCCAGCTCGCGCGACTTGTAGACGCCGGTCGCGATCAGCACGGCGTCATGCTTCTCGCGGATCTCCTCGAAAGAGATGTCCTCGCCGACATTGCAGTTCAGGACCAGTTCGATCCCGCCCTCCTCAAGCTGCGCGTTGCGGCGCATGACCACGTCCTTTTCCAGCTTGAAGCCGGGGATGCCATAGGTCATCAGCCCGCCTGCGCGGTCGTAGCGGTCATAGACGGTGACCTGGAATCCGCGCCGGCGCAGCATGTCGGCGGCGGCAAGACCGCCGGGGCCGGCGCCGATGATGCCGACGCTTTCCGGGCGTTCCTGCGCGGGGCGGATCGGCTGGACCCAGCCTTCTTCCCATGCGGTGTCGGTGATGTATTTCTCGACCGCGCCGATGGTTACGGTGCCATGGCCCGACTGCTCGATCACGCAGTTGCCCTCGCACAGGCGGTCCTGGGGGCAGATGCGGCCGCAGATCTCAGGAAAGGTGTTGGTGGCCTGGCTGATTTCATAGGCCTCCTGAAGGCGGCCCTCGGCGGTCAGGCGCAGCCAGTCGGGGATGTTGTTGTGCAGCGGGCAATGGGTCTGGCAATAGGGCACGCCGCATTGCGAGCAGCGGCTGGCCTGCTCCTTCGCCTTGGCGTCGGCGTATTCGGCATAGATCTCGTGAAAGTCGGCACGGCGCGCATCGGCCGGACGTTTGTCCGGCATGTCCCGCGCGACATCGATGAACCGAAGCATCCGCTGTTGAGCCATGACTTTCCTCCCTGCGTCCCACTGGACCAGCTTCCGAGAAGATGCCTCATACATCAGCTTGCCTGAGCGATAAAGTCAGTATGACTGACCTATTATCAATATTTTCGCCGTGAGACTGGTCGGGTCTCTTCGCGGATGCGGCAAATTAGGTAACTTTGCGGACCTATCCTCCGCGATTGCCGCTGTGACGCCGCTCTGATAGCACGGGGCGGCAGGCTTTTCGACAGGTGCCTTCCCCCATGCCCTATTCGCTGATCGCGATGCTCGCGCTTATCCAGGGACTGACCGAGTTCCTGCCGGTGTCATCCTCGGCGCATCTGGTGCTGGTGCACGACTACATGGGCGGCAGCGCGGACGAGCTGAAACTGGACATCGCGGTGCATCTGGGCACGCTGGCGGCGGTGGTGCTGTATTTCCGCGCCGAGATGGGCCAGGCGCTGACGGGGCTGGGTCAGATCCTGCGCGGGCGGCTGGCCACCTACGAGGCGCATCTGGCGCTGTGCCTGATCGTTGCGACGATCCCCGTCGGGCTGGCCGGCATCGTGCTGCACCTGACCGGGCTGGTCGAGATGCTGCGCTCGGTCGCGGTGATCGGCTGGGCGATGATCGTCTTCGGCATCCTTCTGTGGTGGCTGGACCGGCGCGGCGGCAGCGGCAAGAGCGCGCGCGAATGGACCATGAAGGACGCGCTGCGCATGGGGCTGTGGCAGGCGCTGGCGCTGATCCCCGGCACCTCGCGGTCGGGGGCGGCGATCAGCGGCGGGTTGGCCTGCGGATACGAGCGGGGGGCGGCGGCGCGGATCGCGATGCTGATGTCGGTGCCGACCATCGCCATGACCGGCGTGCTGCTCCTGGGCGAACTGGCGCGCAGCGGCGACCTGGCGCTGGGGCGCGAGGTGGCGCTGGCGGCGGGGCTGTCCTTCGTCGCGGGGCTGGCCGCGCTGGCCCTGATGATGCGGCTTCTGAAAAGCGTCAGCTACACGCCCTACGTCGTCTACCGCGTGGCGCTGGGCGTGGTGCTGCTGGCGGTCGCCTACGGCTGAGGCTCAGCCGCGCAGATCCTTGGCCGAGTCGGTGATCCGCGCATACTGGCCATAAGGCCGGTAGGGTGTCAGGTAATCGGCGAGTTCCGAGTTCATCGCGGTGGGCGAAAGGCCCAGATCGCCGAAGCCGCGCGCATCGGGCGACACGACGTTGTCACGTTCCAGCAGGAGCACCTGGTCATAGGTGACCGGGGCCGGGATCAGCCCGCCGCTGGCCCTGGACAGGATGTCGAAGACGCGGCCCTGGAATTTCGCGATGCCGAAGGGAACCGCCAGCACCAGCCGGCGGCGGCGGATCACGCCGAGCATGCGGTCCATCAGGCCGCGGAACGTCGCGATCTCGGGGCCGCCCAGCTCATAGACGCCGGGGGCCACGCCCTCGACCAGCGCCTTTTCGGCGGCGGCGGCGATGTCGTCCACGAACACCGGCTGAAAGCGGGTGTCGGGGCCGATCACCGGGATGACCGGGCTGATCCGGGCCATGGCGGCGAAGCGGTTGAAGAACTGGTCCTCGGTGCCGAACACGATCGAGGGGCGCAGGATCACCGCGTCGGGCTGGTGGGCAAGGACGTTCGCCTCTCCCTCGGCCTTGGTGCGGGCATAGCGGCTGGGGCTGTTCGCGTCGGCGCCGATGGCGGAGATGTGGACGAAGCGCGTGACGCCCGCCTCGGCGGCAAGCCGCGCGACGCGGCCAGCGCCTTCGGCCTGGACCGCCTCGAAGGTCTGCTTGCCGCTGGGGGCGAGGATGCCGACGCTGTAGACGACCGCGTCCGCCCCCGCGATGGCGGCGGCGACGGAGGCGTCGTCGCGGATGTTGGCGAGAACCGGCTCGACCTGGCCCACGACGCCATAGGTGCGGACGAACAGCGCCTCGTTCGGGCGGCGCACGGCGACGCGCACCCGCCATCCCGCCCGGGCCATCCGTCGTGCGATGTAGCGTCCAACGAAGCCGGAACCGCCGAAGATCGTCACGATGGGACTCTGGGGGATCATGGTACGCTCTCTCTACAACCTTGCGCCGGTTCCTTAGCGGGTGGCGACGGGGGGCTCAACGGGGCCACGCGCCGAAACGCGGGCGGTGTTGCATTGTTACGATGCCCTGCCCGAGGGGGGTGGTCAAATCGCCGTGGCGGCCCGTCGCGGGATGGGCGGAAATTGCCGCATAAAAGCTGTGACAGCCCGTTGACACGCCCTGCGGCCAGAGATAGTAACCCGCCTCACAGACGGCACCTGCCCAGGTGGCGGAATTGGTAGACGCGCTGGCTTCAGGTGCCAGTTTCCTAACGGAAGTGGAAGTTCGAGTCTTCTCCTGGGCACCATAACCCCCGACGCCCCGCAGCGTGGCTGACGCCAGACGGGGACAGAGGTCGGGGACGAGCATGGCCAACCATCTTCACGCGAATGATCTGCCGGACGGGCTCGACCTGGGGCCGGTGGTCGCCATCGACACCGAGACGATGGGCCTGAATCCCCACCGCGACCGGCTGTGCGTGGTGCAGCTTTCGGCAGGCGACTGCGACGCGCACATGGTGCAGATCGCGCAGGGCCAGGAGCGGGCGCCAAACCTGGAGCGGCTGCTGGCCGATCCGGAGGTGCTGAAGCTGTTCCATTTCGGGCGCTTCGACATCGCCGTGCTTCAGCACCGATTCGGCGTGCTGGCGCAGCCGGTCTATTGCACCAAGATCGCCTCGAAGCTGGTGCGCACCTTCACCGATCGCCACGGGCTGAAGCAGCTCTTGCAGGAGTTGCTGGACGTGGACATCTCGAAGCAGCAGCAAAGTTCCGACTGGGGTGCGGAGACGCTGACCCGGGCGCAGCTGGACTATGCCGCGTCGGACGTTCTGCACCTGCACCGCCTGAAGGAAAAGCTGGACGAGATGCTGGCCCGCGAGGGGCGGATGGAACTGGCGCAGGCCTGTTTCGACTTCCTGCCGCACCGGGCGGCGCTGGACCTGTCCGGCTGGCCGGAAATCGACATATTCTCGCATTAGGCTTGGCCCATGTCCCCGGATGCCCACACGCCTGACGCCATGATCGAACGCGGCCGCCGCGTGTTGCGGACCGAATCGGACGCGCTGGCGCTGCTGGCAGCATCGCTCGACGCGTCCTTCGCGCGGGCGGTCGAGGTGATCCTTGGCGCGACCGGGCGGGTGATCGTCAGCGGGATGGGCAAGTCGGGTCATGTCGCGCGCAAGATCGCGGCGACCATGGCCTCGACCGGCACGCCGGCGCTGTTCGTGCACCCGGCCGAGGCAAGCCATGGCGACCTGGGCATGATCGCGCGCGACGACGTGGTCCTGCTGCTGTCCAATTCGGGCGAGACGCCCGAGCTTGCGGACCTGATCGCCTTTACCCGCGCGCGCGGTATCCCGCTGATCGGGATTGCCTCGAACCCGGAAAGCACGCTGATCCGAAAGGCCGATCACGGCATCGTCCTGCCCCGCGCGCCAGAGGCCTGCCCGAACGGGCTGGCGCCGACCACATCGACCACGATGACGCTGGCGCTGGGCGACGCGCTGGCGGTGGCGCTGATGGAGCAGCGGGCCTTCACGCCGCAGAATTTCCGCGAGTTCCACCCCGGCGGCAAGCTGGGCGCGCTTCTGTCCACGGTGTCGGACCTGATGCATGGCGTGGCAGAGCTGCCGCTGGTCGCGCCCGACGCGCCGATGTCGGATGCGCTGCTGTCGATCAGCGCGCGTGGCTTCGGGCTGACCGGCGTCGTCGATTCGGCGGGCACGCTGGTGGGCGTGATCACCGATGGTGACCTGCGGCGCAACATGCACCGGCTGATGCAGTGCACCGCCGGCGAGGTGATGACCGCGCGGCCAAAGACCATCGCGCCGGACGAGCTGGCCACCGAGGCGCTGGCGCGGATGAACCGCGACAAGATCTCGGCGCTGTTCGTGGTGGCCAAGGACGGCCACCAGCCGGTCGGCATCATCCATATCCACGATTGCCTGCGGGCGGGCCTTGGCTGAGGGCGGGCCCGACCGGCGCGCACGTCCGTCGCGGCGCACGCGGGTGGTGGGCTGGCTGAAGATCGTGCTGCCGCTGGTGGCGCTGGCGCTTCTGGGCGCGGTGATCTTCTGGCGGCAACAGGATGATCTGGGGCCCGGGCTGCGTTTCACCGAGTCCGACATGGAGGCCATGCGCAGCGGGCTGATCGTGACCGGCCCGCGGCTGTCGGGCGTCAGCCTGGGCGGTGACCAGTACGACTTCCGGGCGGCGCAGGTGGCGCCCGAGGACCTGTCGATCACGCGGGCCCGGGTCAGCGCGCTGACCGGCCGCGTGATCTATGTGGACGGGCGGGTGGTGACGCTGGAGGCGGCATCGGCCGACATCGACATGGGCGCGGGGATGATCCGATTCGACGATGGCCTGCGGGTTACCACCTCGGAGGGGTACGACGCCAGCGCGCCGGTCGCGCGGGTCGATGTCGCGGCGGCGCGGCTGACCGCCGACGGCCCCGTGGAAGTGACCGGACCCGCGGGCCGGATCGAGGCGGGCGGCATGGTGATCGAGCCCTCGGACCCGGATGCGGCCCGAGGGGACGCGTTGATGCGCTTTACCGGGGGCGTGACACTCCGCTACACACCCGGAGAGATGGGAGAGGGCGAATGACGCTGATGGGCCGTATCGCGACCGCTGTGTTTCTGACGGTGCTGGCGCTGCCGGGTGCCGCGCTGGCGCAGGCCACCCTGCCCTTCGGCGGCTTCGTGCACGATTCCAGCCTGCCGGTCGAGATCGCGGCCGACAGCCTGACGCTGGACCAGTCGGACGGCAGCGCCATCTTCGAGGGCACGGTCGAGGTGGCGCAGGGCACGCTGCGGATGCAGGCCGACCGGATCGCCGTCTTCTATGCCGAGGGCGGCGCGCAGGGCGGCGAGGTGGCGCGCATGGAGGCGCGCGGCAACGTGCTGCTGACCAATGGCGCCGAGGCGGCCGAGGCGCAGGAGGCGCGCTATGACGTGAGCTCAGGCGAGGTCGCCATGTCGGGCGACGTGCTGCTGACCCAGGGCGAGAACGTGCTGGCGGGGCAGGCGCTGCGCATCGACCTGACCACCGGGACCGCACGGATGGAGGGCCGGGTGCAGACGGTGCTGAACCCGCGCCGGGAGCCGTGAGCGTGGAACAGGGCCTGACGCTGAAGGAGGGCGGGCGCGGGCTCGAGGTGTTCAACCTTGGCAAGAGCTACAGGAAGCGCCCGGTGTTGCGCGACGTGACGCTGAAGGTGCTCCGCGGCGAAGTGGTGGCGCTGCTGGGCCCCAACGGCGCCGGCAAGACGACCTGCTTCTATTCCATCGCCGGCCTGGTCACGCCCGAGGCGGGGACGGTGCTGCTGGATGGCGAGGACGTGACGCTTCTGCCGATGTACCAGCGCGCGCGCAAGGGCATCGGCTACCTGCCGCAGGAGGCGTCGATCTTTCGCGGGCTGTCGGTCGAGGGCAACATCCGCGCGATCCTCGAACTGCACGAGCATGACCGGACCAAGCGCGACAGGATGCTCGAGGATCTGCTGGCGGAATTCTCGATCACCCATCTGCGGCGGGCGCCTGCGGTGTCGCTGTCCGGCGGCGAGCGGCGGCGGGTGGAGATCGCGCGCTGCCTGGCCAGCCAGCCAAGCTTCGTGCTGCTCGACGAGCCCTTTGCCGGGGTCGATCCGATCGCCGTGGGCGAGATCCGCAGCCTTGTGCGGCAGCTCAAGACCCGCGGCATCGGGGTACTCATAACGGATCATAACGTTCGCGAGACGCTGGAGATCGTGGACCGCGCCTACATCTTGCATGACGGCACGGTACTGATGAGCGGCAGCCCACAACAGGTGGTGCAGGACGACAATGTGCGCCGGGTCTATCTGGGCGAAGGCTTCCGGATCTGAAGCGCAAAACCGTTGCGCGGCGCCCGATCCCTGCCTAACTTTGATGTATGGTCGATCTGCGCACCATAGCTTCCCCTTCGACAACCGCGCCTTGCGGCCGGACAGCGGGCCATTTTCCGCGCCGGAATTGACCTGTGTCGGCTGAGGATCCGGTAACCGGGGCTAAACTCGGACCGGGATAGAGGAAAACGCGGATCGATCGGCTGGAATAGGGAGCGAAAATGCAAATCCAGGTCCATGGCAAGCAAATCGATGTCGGCGATGCGTTGACCGAACACGTCAACGATCGCCTGACCGAGGGCGTCGGCAAATATGCAAGCCGCGCCGTCGAGGCGACCGTCACCTTCTCGAAGGACCGGCACGAGTTCCTCTGCGACGCCTCGGTGCATCTGTCCACCGGCCTGACGGTTCAGGCCAAGGGGCGGGCGACCGATATCTACGACAGTTTCGAAGGGGCGCTGGAGCGTATGGAAAAGCAGCTGCGGCGCTACAAGCGGCGGCTGAAGGACCACCATGTGAAGCGGGCGGAGCCTATTGAAGCCTTCGGCGCGGCGGCGTATATCCTCGACCGCGGTTCGGAGGATGACGAGGGTTACACCGAACCGGAGTCGCTTCAGCCCATGATCGTTGCCGAGATGGAGACGAAGGTTCAGTCCCTTTCCGTCGGCGAAGCGGTCATGCAGATGGAGCTGGCTGGCGCACCGCTGCTGGTGTTCCGCAACGATGCCCATGGCGGCATCAACGTGGTCTACCAGCGCGAGGACGGAAACATCGGTTGGGTCGATCCGAGGAACTTCGGAGCCACCTGACGCGGAAACGAGCAGGAGGGGCGGCGCCCCATGGAAATAACCGATATTCTGCTGCCCGAGGCGGTCATCTCTCCGCTTCGCGTGCAGAGCAAGAAGCGTTTGTTCCAGGAGATTGCCCAGGGTGCGGTCGTCCGGTTCCGGCTGGATGAACAGGCGACACTGTCTGCCCTGCTTGAACGCGAAAGCCTCGGTCCCACGGGCGTGGGCCGGGGCATCGCCATTCCCCATGCGCGGGTGCCTGGGCTGGCGCGGGTCAAGGGCATGTTCCTGCGGCTTGAGACGCCGGTCGATTTCGGCTCGATCGACCGCAAGCCCGTCGACCTGGTATTCGTGCTGCTCGCCCCCGAGGATGCGGGGGCCGAGCATCTGAAGGCGCTGGCGCGGGTGTCGCGGCTGCTTCGCTCGGACGATACCTGCGCCAAGATCCGCTCGACCCATGACGCGCAGGCGATCTTTGCGATCCTGACCGCCGAAGAGACGTCAAAGGCGGCCTAGACCAGGCCCAGCGCGTTGCGCCGCATGAAGCGGCGCGTCAGCAGCACCGCGGCGCAGGCAAGCCCGGCCGCAAGCCCGGCCCAGATGCCGACGCCGCCCAGGCCCAGCGGGAAGCCCAGCACATAGGCCACAGGCAGGCCCACGCCCCAGTAGCTGAACACGGCGATCACCATGGGCCGGCGCGTGTCCTTGAGCCCGCGCAGAAGCCCCGCGGACACGACCTGGAGCGTATCGACGATCTGGAACACGGCGGCCACCGCCAGAAGGACGACGCCCACCTGCAGGATCTCGGCCGCGGCGGGGTTCTCTCGGTCGATGAACAGGCCGATCAGCGTTTCCGGCAGCAGCCAGAGCACCAGCGCCGAAAGGATGGCAAAGCCCACCGCCAGAAGCAGCACGGCTTTCGCGGCAAGGTCCAGCGCCACCGCGTCGCGGGCGCCATGGGCGCGACCGACGCGGACGGTGCCGGCCATCATCAGCCCCAGCGGCACCATGAACAGCGCCGAGATGACCTGGATCGCGATGCCGTGGGCGGCCAGCGGCACGGTCCCGATCCAGCCCATCATGATCGAGGAGGCCCCGAAGAGCCCCACCTCGGCGATGAGCGAGGCGCTGATCGGGGCGCCGAGGCGCATCACCTCGCGGAAGGCGGCCCAGTCGGGGCGGAAGAAGCGGACGAACAACTCGTATTTTCTGAGCGCGCGGACCCGGGTGCAATAGACCAGCATGATCGCAAGGATCAGGCAGTAGGTGCCCAGCGTGGCGATGGCGGCGCCGCGGATGCCCAGTGCGGGTGCCCCCAGGTTGCCGAAGATCAGGGTCCAGTTCAGCACCGCGTTCAGCACCACCCCGCCCAGCGTGGCCCAGAGCACGATGCCGGTGCGTTCCAGCGCCGAGAGATAGGACCGCAGCACCATGACGCCCAAGGACGGGTAAAGCGCCCATTGCCCGATGCGCATGTAGTCCTGCGCCAACGCGGCAAGCGCCGGCTCCTGCCCGAGGGCAAGCAGAAGCGCCTCGGTGTGCCACAGGACGGGCATGGTCAACGTGACGACAAGCATCACCACCCAGAGCCCCATGCGGACCGAGCGGCGCACGCCGCGGGTATCGTTGTCCCCCTCGGCGTTGGCGGCAAGCGGCATCACCGCATGGGCGAAGCCGGTGCAGAGGATGAAGCCGATGAAGAACAGGGTGGTGGCCAGCACGCCCGCGGCCAGCGGTTCGGCGCCCAGCCAGCCCAGCATGATGGTGTCGGTGATCGTCAGGCCCTGCTGCGCCAGCTGGGTGCCGATCAGCGGCAGGCCCAGCCGGATCGTCGCGCGCATGTGCTCGGGCCAGCCCTGCCGGCCCGGCGGCGAAATGCCGGGGTCTGATACGAATGCCTGCGCCATGAAAATGCCTTTCGCCAAACGCTATAGGCGCGGGACGATGCCCGATCAATCGACGCGTGGCGTCAGGGCGATGAAATCCCCGGGCGCCGTCCATCACCGACGGTGATGGAACGGCGCGGGAAACGGAAAAGGCCCGCCATTTCGGGCGGGCCTTTCCGGGCCGGTTCCGGACCGGGCCGTATCGGGTTCAGTTCGCCGGTGCCGGGCCGAGGCTGACGATATAGGCCCAGACGTTCCGAGCGTCGTCCTCGCCGCGCAGGCGGTAGCTCATGCGCGTGCGGGCGCCGCGATCATCCAGCTTTTCCTGAAGGAAGCTGCGCGGGTCCTGCACATAGGCGACGAAGTCCTCTTGGTTCCACTCGAGGCCCGCTTCCCCCAGCGCGACCAGGCTGTCGCCATAGCCGTTGAAGTCGGCGGTGCCTGCCTGGCGGCCGAAAAGGCCGTACAGGTTCGGGCCGTTGCGCCCGCGGCCGGCCAGCACGTTGTCGCCATCGGCGATCTGGTGGCAGGTCGAGCACTGGTTGAAGACGGATTCACCCGCGGCGGCGTCGCCCGACGCGTGTTCGCCGGCAAAGGCGGTGCCGGCAGCCAGAACGGCGGCAGCGGCGATCGTGAGGGAATATTTCATATAAGCCTCCCAGACTTGTCCCATGCGGGACATAATGCGGCGGTTGGCGCAGTCAAAATAAAATATTGCTACGCAAGGGAAACGACGCTCACGCGCAGGATCAGGCCACCGCCCGCGACAGGGCGCATTGCGACCACAGGTCGTGCAGCGCCTTGATCAGCCGGTCGAGATCGGCGTCGGTGTGGCCCGGGCCGGGGGTAAAGCGCAGCCGCTCGGTCCCCTTGGGCACGGTCGGGTAGTTGATCGGCTGGACATAGATGCCATAGCGGTCGAGCAGCACGTCCGAGATCATCTTGCACTTCACCGGATCCTTGACCATCACCGGGACGATGTGGCTGGGGTTGGGCAGGTGCGGGATGCCGATCTCGTCCAGCCGCGCGCGCAGCTTGGCGACCTGCTGGCGCTGGCGGGCACGCTCCATCTCGGACACCTTCAGATGCCGGATCGAGGCGCGGGCGCCTGCGGCCACCGCCGGCGGCAGCGCGGTCGAGAAGATGAACCCGCTGGCGAAGGAGCGGATGAAGTCGATCAGCGCGGTCGAGCCGGTGATGTAGCCGCCCATCACGCCAAAGGCCTTGCCCAGCGTGCCCTCGATCAGGGTGATGCGGTCCATCAGCCCCTCGCGTTCGGCAACACCGCCGCCGCGCGGGCCGTACATGCCGACCGCGTGCACCTCGTCGATATAGGTCATGGCGCCGAATTCGTCGGCGACGTCGCAGATCTCCTTGATGGGGGCGATGTCGCCATCCATCGAGTAGACCGATTCGAAGGCGATGATCTTGGTCGCGTCCGCCGGGCAGTCGGCCAGCTGGCGGCGCAGATCCTCGACGTCGTTATGCTTCCAGATCTTCTTGCCGCAGCGCGCGTGGCGGATGCCCTCGATCATCGAGGCGTGGTTGAGCGCGTCCGACAGGATGACGGCGTTGGGCAGCCGCGACCCCAGGGTGGACAGCGTCGCCCAGTTCGAGACGTAGCCCGAGGTGAACAGCAGCGCCGCCTCTTTTCCGTGCAGGTCGGCCAGTTCCTGTTCCAGCAGGACATGGTGGTGGTTGGTGCCCGAGATGTTGCGCGTGCCCCCGGCGCCTGCGCCCGACTTGTCCAGCGCCTCGTGCATCGCCTCGAGTACCTTGGGGTGCTGGCCCATGCACAGGTAGTCGTTCGAGCACCAGACCGTCACGTCCCGTTCCGCCCCGCCCGCATGGTTCCGCGCCTTGGGGAACTGGCCGCGATAGCGTTCCAGGTCGGCGAAGACACGGTAGTTGCCTTCCTTGCGGAGGGCGTCGAGCTGGGCATTGAACAGGGCGTCGAAATTCATCGTCTCAGGGACCTTCTGCTTGGGCCGGTTCGGACCTTTTTGCATATTTGTCGTCCTTGGGCGAGGGCAACAGCCAGCGCCACAAAGCCGCATCGGGAAGCCGCAGCACCATGAACCAGTGCTCCAGCAAGGCGAGCGCGGTCAGTGCCGCGAGAAGAACGAAGGCGGTCTCGGCGCCGGAACCCGCGGGCATCGTGTGCGCGCGCTCGATCCAGCAGGCCAGCGCGAAGGTGAGCGCGGTCACCGAGACGGGGAAGAAGGCGTTCATCGGCGCCCGGCGGAAATGGGTGGTCAGGTGCCGCACAGGGCCGGGCAGAAACTCGTCATTGATGTTGGGAACCCCGAAATACAGGTTCAGCTTGGCGAAGATGCGGGCGCAGAACAGCACCAGATAGGTCCAGAGCGCGATCTGGTTCTCGGCCCCGGCCGACAGCACGCCGATCAGGATGGCCGCCATGATGAGCGCCATTTCCGAATAGGCGATCGCGCCCCAGGCGCGGATGAACCGCTCCCACCCGGCGGTGTTCAGGGGTGTCGGGTGCAGGTTCGGGCCGGTGATGACGCCGGCAAGGAAGGCCATCTCGAACCAGCCCCAGATCAGCAGCGCCGAGGTGAAGCCGAGATAGGCGCCATGGACGCCGGTCTCCGACAGCGAGACCGCGACGCCGATGCAGCCCAGCATGAGCACGGGCACCGCCATCACCACCGCGTTCACATAGCCGTCGCGGCCCTCGCGTTCGGCGCGGCTGACGATGAACAGGATCGCCCCGGTGGCGAACCACCAGAGGAACACGGCATAGGCGACGGCGGCCCAGATCATCGTGCGGCCCCCGGCTGGCGGGGTGCGGCGCGCCCCGGCCCACGAGCCGGGGCCCCGGCGCGATGGCCGGGGCGCGTAGCGCGATATGGGCTCAGGGTGCGCATCAGTAGGCCGGCACCAGGCGCGAGGATTCGGGCACGACGTTCTTCTTCACCGGGATGGTGTAGAGGTTGAGGAACACCGCGGCCGCCCGCGCCGAAAGCGCCGCCTTGCGCAGCCGGCCGGCAAGTCCGCCCTGCGCGTGCGCCCTTTCCATCGCCTTGAAGATCCGCTGCATCGAGGTCAGCCCGCGCGCCCAGCGCGGGTGGTCGATGTCGATCTCTATCGGGAAGATCTGGCGCGCGATCTCGTTGGTCTTGCGGAACACCTCGTGGTCGTACTGGTCGATATCCACCCCCAGCGCCTTGTGGAAGGCGGGGCGGGCGTGGTCGCGCACCGACATGGTGGCATAGACCGCAACCAGGAAGAACCGGATCCAGTAGGCGTTCATGCCGGAGGTCAGCTTCGGGTCGGTCTTCATCAGGAGCGCGAAGGCCTCGCCATGGCTGAACTCGTCGTTGCACCACTGCTCGAACCACTTGAAGATCGGGTGAAAGCGCCGGTCGGGGTGCTTTTCCAGGTGGCGGAAGATGGTGATGTAGCGGGCGTAGCCGATCTTTTCGGACAGATAGGTGGCGTAGTAGATGAACTTGGGCCGGAAATAGGTGTATTTCTTGGACTTTGTCAGGAAGCCCAGGTTCACGCCGATCCCCGCCTCCTTGAGCGCGTCGTTGATGAAGCCCGCATGCCGCGCCTCGTCCCGGCTCATGTAGGTGAACAACTCGCAGATGTCCTTGTTCGAGCCGCGGCGCTTCATTTCCTTGTAGAGCACGCAGCCCGAGAACTCGGCCGTGAGCGAGGAGACGAGGAAGTCGATGAGCTCCTTCTTGAGCTCAGGCTCCATCCCCTCCCAGTCGATCTGGTCCCACTCGGCGTTCTTCTTGAAGTGGGCCTTGTTCGGATCCGAACGCATCTGCGCCAGGAGCGCATCCCACTCGCCGCGGACCGGGGTGACGTCGATCGCGTCCATCTCCTCGAAATCGGTGGTGTAGAAGCGCGGGTTGAGAAGCGTCGTCTCCTCGGCCATCGCCTGCGTCGTCTGCGACGTGAATTCGGTATGGGCGTTCATAGCGTCACCTCTTCGGAGAAGGAGAACTCGCACAGTTCCATGAACTCGAAATCTCCGGTCATGCGGGTCCAGAGCCGCTCCAGCGGCGTTGCGCGGGTGATGGTGGCGGTCCGGTTTTCGGTGATGATGCTGCCATAGGGCGCCATGACGGGCGCGCCATGCACCAGCACCTCGTCGCCCGGATGGATCACCGCGCCGTTGTCGAAACGCACATGCGCGTGGAGGCTGTCGAAGGTGTGCGACACCTCTACCGTGCAGGGTGCCTCCTCCTGAAGTCGCTTGAACAGTCCCATGTCTCTCTCCTGTCCTGTTCGTTGTTCCGCGAGCTACTCGGCCAGTATGGCCGCGAAGACGCGGTGGTTGTCCTGACCGAAGCCGGTCAGATGGATCTTCCAGCCGGTCGCATCGTCCCTCAGGCCCAGACGGCCATCGGCAAAGCGGACGAGGTGAACCGGCGGTTCCCCGGTGACGCCATGGCGCTTTCGCTCGAAGGCGAGGGCGCTATGGACCACCGAGAGGAAGCCGGCCGCGGGCCGGCTGCTGTCGGAGAGAAGGTTCCCGTTCATGTCTGTCACGATCACGGAACTCTCCGGCCCTTCCTTGATCTGGATCAGAAGGGATTTCGCCACGGGCGCGGTATGCGTCTGCGCCTCGGGCGGGCGGTCGGTCAGGACCGCGAAGCTGACCAGCGCCAGCGTGATGACGACAAGCCCCGCCATGGCGCGCAGCAGCACCTTGGGGATCATCTGTTCGTGGTCGGAGACGCGCATCGGGATGTCGGTCCGGGTCTGCATTGCTGCCTCCGTCTATTCGGCGGCCACGGCACCGGCGGGCGCGGGCATCGCCGCGTCGTCGGTTCCGAGGTCCGAAGTGATCTCGCCGACCCGTGCCTCGGCTGCGGCGCCCAGGATGGCCGCAACCTTGCGCGCGTCGGGAATGGCCCGCAGCGTGGGCTGGGGCCGGCGCATCTGCCAGGGCCGCACATGCGGCCAGAGCACGAGATAGGAAAAGCGCGTCTCTCCCTTCAGGTCGAGGTGGATGGACCCGCTGCCGTTCTTCGCCAGCGCAAGATCCGCGCGGGCGATCCACTTGTAGGGCAGGTTCAGCGATACGGTCAGCGCCGCCCCGATCCGCATCACCACCCGGCTGGAGGTGATGGTATAGACCGTGGTGCGGGCAAAGACCCAGGCGCCCAACAGGATGATCCCGCAGGTCAGCGCCCCTGCCACCAGATACCACGAGACGGCGCGAAGCCCCGCCTCGAGCCCTTCGGTTCCGCCCAGCGCAATGCCGCGCCACGCCGCAAGCAGAAGGAAGTAGCCAATGACCCAGCGCAGCGACATCGCCGCGCAGGCCAGGTCCCAGGCCCGGGGCTGCCCCTGCCAGAGAATGGTCTCTCCCTCCGGCAGGTGGCGGTCCAGCCCGCGATGGGGCTCTGTTGCGAAGTCGTCATGTGCCATCGGCTCTCTCTCCTTCCGTGGCGCGGTTGGCCGGGGTCAGCCCGCGTAAAGCTGGCCGCCGGCGTAGAAGGCCATGATCTTTTCCTCTTCGAGGAGGGTGATCTGGCTGTCGGACTTGGTGGTCGGAACCCGTGCGAAGAACGGTTCGGTCAGGTTCCGGACGCTGACGCCCTTGCGCATGATCCGTGCCGAGTTGATCGGGATCAGGCGGTGGCCGCCATCGGGCAGTTCCATTTCCAGGTAACGGACCAGCAATTCGGGCTTGTCGACCCACATGTCGGTGACCTTGCCCACCACCTTGCCGTGGCGGTCGAGCACGTCCATTCCGCGCGGGTCGCGCCCGGCGGCATGGTGATAGGCCTCGGCCATCCGCATCGGCACGATCTTGACATGGCCGTGGCCGTCAAGCTCGGGCCAGTCCTGCCGCGCCGCCCAGGAGGCGGGACCCACGCCATCGGCCATCGGATCGCCCGTCGGCTCGAACGGGTAGCCCGAAACGGGGATCGGCTGGTGGAGCGCCAGTTCGCGGGTTTCCACCCGGTCGTCCGGCACGGTCACGTCACCCCGGCCATGCGGCAGGTGAAAGGTCTTCTTCCTGTCGGGAACCGGGAACGGGCCCTGGTTCGGGGCGAGGCTGCCATCCTCCATCTCCAGGGGGTAGCCCTCGCGCATGTTCTCGCGCTGGAGATAGATGATGAGCGCCGCGAAGAACGCCCAGAAAAGATACAGCGCAATCAGCGCCAGGTCGAAGTTGCCGAAGATAGGTTCGCTCATGTCTTGGGTCCTCCTTTGCGGTCAGGACGGGAATTCCGCGAGCCCGAGCTTGGCTCCGCGCGGATCTGGGGTGGGCACGCGTCCGGTGCGGACGAGCGGCCCTATGGCGACGAGGGTCAGGAACAGAAGCCCGATCTCGAGGTGGTAGACAAAGGTGTAGCCGGTGTGCGGCGCGCTGAACGCGGGGCCCAGGCTGCCGGTCTGGGCAAGCGTCGCGAAGCCGTCGCGCAGCGTGCCGCCAAGCGCGATGCCGACGCCCGCGGCGGTTGCCTGCGCGGCGCCCCAGGCGCCCAGCGCAAGGCCGGCGCCGGCGGTGCCGAATTTCGGCATGGCCATGGCGTAGATCAGTGTCGCGACCCCGAACAGCCCGGCGCCGAAGCCGATGCCGAAGGCGCCGGTGAAGTAAAGCGCCGGGGCGGCCATGGGCGCGGAGAACACCACCGCCGAGAAGGCGACCACGCCGGCCATGCAGCCGGCGGCGGCCAGCCGGGCCGGGTCGCGCCCGGTGGACAGCCAGCGCCCCGCAAGGGCAAAGCCCGCCAGCGCGCCCAGTGCCCATAGCGCGGTCAGCACCGTTGTCGCGGCGACGCTGAGGCCCAGCACCTCGCCGCCATAGGGCTCGAGCAGCACGTCCTGCATGGAAAAGGCACAGGTGCCGAGTGCGACCACCAGGAGAAGCCGTCCGGC
Source organism: Halovulum dunhuangense (assembly GCF_013093415.1). Classification (NCBI taxonomy): domain Bacteria; kingdom Pseudomonadati; phylum Pseudomonadota; class Alphaproteobacteria; order Rhodobacterales; family Paracoccaceae; genus Halovulum; species Halovulum dunhuangense. Next base: position 592,306 of record NZ_JABFBC010000001.1, on the reverse strand, counting down.
CTGCCCGCCCGCCATCAGGTCGGCCCAGGCGGCACGGAAGGGCGGGCGCGGCCGCTCGCGCTCGGCCCGGCTCATGGGGGACATCTTTTCCTGCTTCCACAGGGCCACCAGGTTCAGCGCAAGCGTGACCACGGCCGCGCCCTGCACCACCTGGATCAGCCGCAGCTTCGAGAAGTCCGCCAGCAGCAGGCCGAACAGCAGGGCGGAAACCGCCATGCCGGCAAGGAACATGACGTAGAGCAGCGCCACCACCCGCGGCCGCGTCTCGTCGGTGGCCTGGTCGGAGGCGAGCGCCAGCCCCGCGGTCTGGGTCATGTGCAGACCGAGGCCGGTCATCAGGAAGGCCACGGCGGCGATCACCTCTCCGGCCCAGGCGGGGCCGTGGGTCTGGTCACCCGACAGCAGGATCAGCGCAAACGGCATGATCGCAAGGCCGCCGAACTGGTAGAGCGAGCCGAACCAGAGATAGGGCACCCGCCTCCAGCCGATGGCCGAGCGGTGGGTGTCGGATCGAAAGCCGAGCAGCGCGCGGAAGGGCGCCGACAGGACGGGCAGCGCGATCATCAGCGCAACCAGCATCGCGGGGACCGAAAGTTCGACGATCATCACGCGGTTGAGCGTGCCCAGAAGCAGCACGGTCGCCATCCCGACCGACACCTGGAAAAGCGAAAGCCGCAGAAGCCGGCGCAGCGGCAGGCCATCGCTGGCCGCATCCGCGAAGGGCAGCATTTCCAGGGTGAAACGGGTGAGGGGATGGCGTTCCTTGCTCATGCCGGTCGAAGCTCCATCGCCTGGGAGATATAGAAGCCCGAGGAGACCCGGACGCCCGGTGCGAGCATCCAGTCGGACAGCGGGGCCCGGGCGGCCACGGCCTTTGCAAGCGCCGGGGTGCCGACGGGCTGGATCGCGGGCGAGCGGTCCGAACGGGGAAACAGCTTGCCCGCCAGGTGCATCGCGCTGAGCGCGGGGGTGCGGGGGGCGACGGTGAAGGCGAAGCCGTGATCCACCCGCGGGGCCAGCCGCGCCAGCGCCGCGGCGATGTCGTCCACGGCGTAGTGGATCAGGCTGTCCATGGCGACGACGTAGTGGAACCGCCCCAGGCCCGGGTCGAGCATGTCGCCGGCGCGATAGGTGATGCGCCCGCGCAGCCCCTCGGGCGTGCGGCTGTCGGCAAGTTCCAGCAGCCGCGGCGATATGTCGGCGCCGACCACCTCGGCACCGCGGGCGGCCAGTTCGACGGAAAGCTGCCCCGCGCCGCAGCCGGCATCAAGGACGCGCGCGCCGTGCAGGTCGGCGGGCAGCTGCGCCAGAAGCGCCGCGCGCATCCGGTCGCGGCCCGCGCGCACCGTCTGGCGGATGCGGCTCACGGGCGCGTCGGACATCAGCCGTTTCCACGCCTCGTTGGCGGTGCCGTCGAAATAGGCCTCCAGCCGGCCGCGGGTGGCGTCGTAGGTCTCGGGCATCAGTCGAACCCCAGCAATTCGAAGATGTGACGGTCTTCCAACGGCGCCGGCGCCGACGGGTCGATCCCGGCCCAGAGGATTTCGGCAAGCCGGATGTATTCCTTCTGCACGGCGACGGTTTCCTCGTCGTCGCCCATCTCGAACAGGGTGCATTTCTTCAGCCGCGAGCGGCGGATCGAGTCGAGATCGGGCAGATGGGCCAGCCGGCGGAAGCCCACCGTGTCGCAGTAGCGGTCCACCTCGTCGGTGTCCTTCGAACGGTTGGCGACGCAGCCGGCAAGGCGCACGTTGTAGTTCTTCGACTTGGCCTGCACCGCGGCGATGATGCGGTTCATGGCGTAGATCGAGTCGAAGTCGTTTGCGGTCACGATCAGCGCCCGGTCGGCATGCTGAAGGGGCGCCGCGAAGCCGCCGCACACCACGTCGCCGAGGACGTCGAAGATCACCACGTCGGTGTCTTCCAGCATGTGGTGCTGCTTCAGGAGTTTCACGGTCTGGCCGACGACATAGCCGCCGCAGCCGGTACCCGCCGGGGGGCCGCCGGCTTCCACGCATTTGACGCCGTTGTAGCCCTCGTAGACGAAATCCTCGGGGCGCAGTTCCTCGGCGTGGAAATCGACGTCCTTCAGCACGTCGATCACCGTCGGCATCAGCTTCTTGGTCAGGGTGAAGGTCGAATCGTGCTTGGGATCACAACCGATCTGGAGCACCCGGTGCCCGAGCTTGGAAAAGGCAACGCTGAGGTTCGAGGAGGTGGTGGACTTGCCGATCCCCCCCTTGCCGTAGACCGCGAACACCTTGGCCCCGTCGATCTTGATCGACATGTCCTGGTGCACCTGCACCGAACCATCGCCATCCTCGCCGCGCAGCCGCGGGGCCTTGTCAAGCGGTGCCATCTGTCACTCCTTCGCTGCAGCCTGCGGCCGCGCTGCCCCGGATCGTGTCCGGGGCGTTTCCATTTGCCTGCGGGTGTGCCGCGGCGCGGATGTCGCTGTGATCGTTCATTCGGCGGCCACCTCCGGCAGGTTTATGCCTTCGAGCCGGTCCTCGAGTTCCTCTGCACCGCGGCGCAGCGCGTCCAGCGTGGCGTCGTCGGGCGACCAGTAGGCGCGCTCATGCGCCTCCAGAAGGCGGTTCGCCATGCGGGTCGAGGCGGCCGGGTTCAGTTCGGAAAGGCGCCGGCGCATCGTCTCGTCCAGCACGAAGGTTTCGGTGATGCGCTGGTAGACCCAGGGCTCGACCTGTCCGGTGGTGGCGGACCAGCCCATGGTGTTGGTCACATGCGCCTCGATCTGGCGCACGCCTTCGTGGCCGTGCTTGAGCAGGCTTTCGTAGAATTTCGGGTTCAGCGCGCGGGTCCGGGTTTCCAGCGCGACCTGTTCGGACAGCGTCCGCACCTTGCCGTCGCCCCGGGTCTGGTCGCCGATATAGACCGCGGGCGCCGCCCCGCGGGCACGCTTCACTGCCCGGCCAACCCCGCCCAGCGTATCGAAATAATGATCGACAGTGGTAACCCCCAGCTCGACGCTTTCAAGGTTCTGGTAGGCCAGGTCCACATCCGCCAGCGCCGCCTTGAGCAGCGCGCCCTGCGCCTTGGGCTTGCCGTCGCGGCCATAGGCGAAGCCCTTGCGGGTCTCGTAGGCGTCGGCGAGTTCCTCTTCGCTGGTCCAGGCCCCGCTGTCGATCAGCTGGTTGACGTTGGCCCCATAGGCGCCCTCGGCATTGGAGAAGACGCGAAGCGCCGCGACTTCCAGATCGACGCCCATCTTCTCGGCATATTGCAGGCTGTGGGCACGCACGAAGTTCTGGCTCAGCGGCTCGTCCGCGGTGGCGGCGCGCCAGGCAGCCTCGGCCAGGAGGCGGGTCTGCAGGGGCAGCAGGTCGCGGAAGATCCCCGAAAGTGTCATCACCACATCGATCCGCGGCCGGCCCAGCTCGGCCAGAGGGATAAGGACCGCGCCGCAGAGCCGGCCGTAGCTGTCGAAGCGGGGCACCGCGCCCATCAGCGCCAGCGCCTGGGCGATCGGCCCGCCATCCGACTTGATGTTGTCCGACCCCCACAGGACCATCGCCACGCTGCGCGGTATCCCGCCGGTGGCCGCATGGGCTGCGAGCAGCCGCTCGGCCTGCTTGCGGCCGTCCTGCACGGCAAAGGCGGTCGGCATGCGGAACGGGTCGAAGGCGTGGAGGTTCCGGCCCGTCGGCAGGATCTCGGGCGAGCGCAGAAGATCGCCGCCCGGCACCGGGCGGATGTAGCGGCCCGAAAGGGCGCGCAGCAGCGCGGGGGTTTCGTGGTCGATGGGCAGAAGCGTCGCGGCGCGTTCGATCACCGCGGGATCGGCGCCTTCGGTCGCGGCCATGGCGGCCAGCATGCCGGCCAGTTCGCGCGGATCGGGCACGCCCCCCACGACGTGCAGCCCCTGCGGGATCAGCGCCTGTTCGGTGTCGAGGATGCGGGTCCAGAGCTGCCCGATCTCAAGCTCGGCATTGATCCAGTCGCGGTCGGGACCGACCAGGTCGAGCGCCTGCGCCTGGGCGCGGATGATGTCGGCCAGATCGCCGCGCTCGGGCGCGTCGGGGGCCGCACGGCGCCAGTGATCGAGACTGGCCTTGAGTTCCACGAGTCCCTTGTAGAGCCCGGCCTGGCCCAGCGGCGGGGTCAGGTGGCTGACCACGATGGCGCCGGAACGCCGCTTGGCGAGCGAGGCCTCGGAGGGGTTGTTGGCGGCATAGAGATAGACGTTGGGCAGATCGCCGATCAGGCGGTCGGGCCAGCAGGCCGAGCCCAGGCCGACCTGCTTTCCGGGCATGAATTCCAGCGCGCCGTGCATGCCGAAATGCAGCACGACATCGGCGCCGAAATCCTCGCGCAGGTAGCGGTAGAAGGCGGAAAACGCATGGGTCGGGGCGAAGCCGCGCTCGAACAGAAGGCGCATCGGGTCGCCCTCGTAGCCGAAGGCGGGCTGGATGCCGACCATGACCTTGCCGAAGCGCGCGCCAAGGACGAAGACGCCGCTGCCGTCGGACTGGGCGCGGCCCGGGGCGGGGCCCCACTGGGCCTCGATCTCCCGCAGGTGGGGCTCGCGCGCCACCAGGTCGTCTGCGGGGATGCGGTGGAGGACATTCGCCTCCTGTCCGTGGGTGGCGGCATTGCCCTTGAGCACGGTCTCGCGCAGCGCGTCCACGCTGGCGGGCGGCTCAAGGTCGTATCCCTCTGCCGCCATGGCGTGCAGCGTGTTGTAGAGGCTTTCGAATACCGAGAGATAGGCGGCGGTGCCGACCGCGCCCGCATTGGGCGGAAAGCCGTAGAGCACCACGGCCACCTTGCGGGCGGCGGGCCGCGAACGGCGCAGCGCGGCGAGTTTCGCGACGCGCGCCGACAGGGCGCCGATACGTTCATGGCAGGGCGACATGGCGCGCGCCTCGGCACCCGGGCGGCAGCGGCGGTCGCACCCCTCGCAGCCATCCAGGCCAAGCCGGCCGCCGAAGACCTGCGGATTGGTGGCGCCGTCGATTTCCGGCAGCGCGACCAGCATCGTCGTCTCGACCGGGCCGAGTCCGCCGGCACTGGCCTGCCACTGGCCGAGCGTCTGGAACTCGAGGGCGTGGGCCGCGACATAGGGCACGTCGAGCCGCGCGAGCGCCGCTTCGGCGGCGGTGCTGTCGTTATACGCAGGGCCGCCAACCAGGCTGAACCCGGTGAGCGACAGAAGCGCATCCACCTTTGCCCCGGTGGGCGCGGCAAAGTAGTCGTCCATCGCGGGGCGGCCGTCCAGACCGGCTGCAAAGGCGGGAATGACGGCAAGGCCGCGCGCCTCGAGTCCCTCGATGACAGCGTCGTAATGCGCGGTATCGCCGGCCAGCACATAGGAGCGCAGCAGCAGAAGCCCGACGGTGGCGCTGGGCTCGACCGCCGGCTTCGGCAGGCGGGCGGGATCGGTACCGATACGCCCGTCCATGCGCGGGTGATAGACCCCGGTGTCGGGATACTCGACCGGCGCGGCGACCTTCAGCCCGCGCGCGGCATCGGCGGATTTCCCCGTGGCGTAGCGGCTGACAAGATAGCCGACCATCGCGACGATGTTCTCGTCGGAGCCACCCAGCCAGTACTGCATGGTCAGGAAATAACCGCGCAGGTCCTGCGCCTTGCCGGGGATGAAGCGCAGGATGCGCGGCAGACGGCGCAGCATCTTCATCTGCTTGGCGCCCGACTCGCCCGATGGCTTGCGGCTGCCACGCAGCTTCTTCAGCAGCGCCATGGCACCCGAGGCGGGCTGACTCATGTCGAGGCCGCCGAGGCGGGTCAGGCGAACGATGTCCGCGCCCGAGATGCAGCCGATCATGGCGTCGCAATGATCGCGGCGGGCGGTCAGGGCCGGAAGGATCGCCTGGATATGTTCGTCCAGGAAGATCAGCGTCACGAGGATGATGTCGCCGGTCGCTATCGCCTCCAGGGCGGCATCGAGCGCGGCCGGGTTCTCGGCCCATTCGGCGGCGGCGTGCACGCTGAGCGACAGGCCCGGAATGCTGCGCGCAAGCTGTGCCTCTGCCCGCTCGGCCGGGCCCGCGAGATGGCTGTCGAGGGTCACGATGACCACGTTGAGCGGGCGTTGGGCGCGGAAATGGGATCCGTTATCGAGCATAATGCGCCTTGGCCTCGTAAAGCGTATCGAGGGTGATCGCCCGGATGCCGCGCGCCTCGGCATAAGCCTCGGTGTTGCGGCGGGCCTTGCCTCGTACGAAGAAGGGGATCTTGCGCAGCTCTCGTTCGGCCTCGAGCGCCCAGATGGTGGCGCCGGGCTCGACTGCGGGTGACGGGGCCGCGGGCTCGTCGGGGATCGACCCCTCCTCGCCCGCCGGCGCCGGGGGCGCCGCGACCGCATGGCCACCGAGATGCGAGGGGCCGGCTGCGTCGTGGAACTCGAAATCGTCGCGGAACATGTGGAGAAGATGCTCCTCCAGCCCCATGACCAGCGGGTGCACCCAGGTGTCGAAGAGGACATTCGCGCCCTCATGACCCATCTGGGGCCCGTAGCGGGCAGGGAAGTCCTGCACATGGACGGGGGCCGAGATCACCGCGCAGGGGATGCCGAGCCGCTTGCCGATGTGACGCTCCATCTGGGTGCCCAGGATCAGCTCCGGCTGTGCCTCGGCGATGGCGGCCTCTACTTCCAGGTAGTCGTCAGAGATCAGCGGCTCGAGCCCGTAATCCTTTGCAGCGGCGCGGACATCGCGGGCGAACTCGCGGTTGTAGCAGCCAAGGCCGACCACCTCGAAGCCCATCTCGTCGCGGGCGACGCGGGCGGCGGCCAGCGCATGGGTCGCGTCGCCGAAGACAAAGACGCGCTTGCCGGTCAGGTAGGTCGAATCGACCGAGGCCGACCACCAGGGCAGCCGCAGGCCGCTTTCATCGGCTTGCGTCCCTTCGGGCAGCCCGGCGAGGCGGACCACCTCGGCCACGAAATCGCGGGTGGCCCCGACGCCGATGGGGATGGTGCGGGTGTAGGGCTGGTCGAACTCCCGCTCCAGCCAGCGGCAGGCGGTTTCCCCGGTTTCGGGGTAGAGCATCACGTTGAAATGCGCGGCGCCCAGGCGGGCGATGTCGGACGGGCTGGCGCCGAGCGGGGCAGCCACGTTCACCGCGATGCCAAGGCCGGTCAGCAGCTTCGCCACCTCGGCCACGTCGTCGCGGTGGCGGAAGCCAAGCGCGGTCGCACCGAGGATGTTGCAGCTGACGGACTCGGTCCGGGCGCGTGGCTGGGCCAGCCCGCGGACGATGCTGTAGAAGGTCTCTGCCGCGCCCCAGCTTTCCTTGCGCTGGTAGCTGGGCAGTTCCAGCGGGATCACCGGGATCGGCAGACCCATCCCCTCGGCCAGGCCGCCAGGATCGTCCTGGATCAGCTCGGCCGTGCAGGAGGCCCCGACGATCAGCGCCTCGGGGCGAAAGCGCTCATAGGCATCTAGGCAGGTGGTGCGGAACAGGTCGGCGGTGTCCGAGCCCAGATCGCGCGCCTGGAAGGTGGTATAGGTCACCGGCGGACGGTGGTTGCGCCGCTCGATCATGGTGAACAGAAGGTCGGCATAGGTGTCGCCCTGGGGCGCGTGCAGAACGTAGTGCAGCCCCTTCATGGCGGTGGCGACGCGCATCGCGCCGACATGCGGCGGGCCTTCGTATGTCCAGACCGACAGCTTCATGACAGGGCCCTCGCCGGGTGCATTGCCTCGATCAGGCCGCGGCGGCGCAGGGGCCGGGCGAAAAGCTCGGCCAGGTCGGCGGCCTGCTCGAAGCCGTGGATGGGCGAGAAGACCAGCTCGATCGCCCATTTGGTGGTCAGGCCCTGCGCCTCGAGCGGATTGGCGAGGCCGAGGCCGCAGACGGTCAGATCCGCCCGGGCCTTGCGGGCGCGGTCGAGTTGCAGGTCGACGTCCTGCCCCTCGGACAGGGTGGGGCCTGCGGGCAGCAGGTCGAGATCCGGGCCGACGACGCCGCGATGAAGGAAGGGGGTGCCCACCTCGAGCGGGACCATGCCGCATTCGCGGGCCAGGAAGCGGGCGAGCGGAATTTCCAGCTGGCTGTCGGGGAAGAAGAAGATCGAGCGCCCGCGAAGGTCGGCGGCCACCCGGGCCAGCGCCGCGCGGGCGCGGGCCTGCGGCGCGGCGATGGCGGCCTCGATCGTGGCGGGGTCGGCGCCCATCGCCCGGGCCCCGGCCTCGAGCCAGAGCGCGGTGCCCTCGGCGCCGAAGGGGAAGGGCGCCGGCAGATGTGTCGCGCCGCGCCGGGCCAGCGCCTCGGCCGTGTCGCCCAAGAAGGGCTGCGCCAGAAGAAAGCGGGTGTTCGGCCCCACCGCCGGCATGTCGGCGGCGCGGCGGGCGGGGAAACTGCGGACATTGCGCAGGCCCATCTGGGCAAACAGGCGGTTGAACTGATCCTCGACCACGTCCGGCAGCGCGCCGACGATCAGAAGCTGCTCTTCGTCCGTTGCGGGCATGGTGGGCGCAAGCGCGGCGAGGCAGGCATCCTCGCCCTGGGTGAAGGTCGTCTCGATCCCGGAGCCGGAGAAGTTGACGACCTGGACGGCCGGCGCGTGTTTCGCGCTGAGCCGTTCGGCGGCACGGGAAAGATCCAGCTTGATCACCTCGGACGGGCAGGAGCCGACGAGGAAGAGCTGGCGAATGTCGGGCCGACGGGCCAGGAGGCGCGCCACCTCGCGGTCGAGTTCCTCGTTCGCGTCGGCAAGACCGGCGAGGTCCTTTTCCTCCATGATGGCGGTGCCGAAGCGGGGCTCTGCAAAGATCATGACGCCGGCGGCGGATTGCAGCAGATGCGCGCAGGTGCGGCTGCCAACCACCAGAAAGAAGGCGTCCTGCATCTTGCGGTGGAGCCAGACGATCCCGGTCAGGCCGCAGAATACCTCGCGCTGGCCCCGCTCCTTCAGGACGGGGGCGTCGCCGCAGCCGATGCTTTGTGCGGTCGCGAGCGTCATGCCGCCACCCCCTGCCGGCCGGGGTCGGCCGCCTGTTCAAGCCGGGCGGCCCGCAGTTTCAGCAGGAACTGTGTCGCGTTCAGGACGTAGACGGCATAGGCGGCCAGCGCGAGCGCCATCTGCGCGGCCGGGACGGCACCGGAGAGAAGCGCCCAGAGATAGGCGGTGTGAAGCGCGATCACCGCCATGGAAACCACATCCTCCCAGAAGAAGGCGGGCGCGAAGAGATACCGGCCGAAGACGACCTTTTCCCAGATCGCGCCGGTGACCATGATCGTGTAGAGCAGCGCGGTCTTGAGCAGGATCGAGGCGGTGGCCAGCTCGTAGCCCGCACCGGTCGCGAGATAGCGCAGCACGAGGCCGAGGCTGGCGAGAAAGACAAGGAACTGGACCGGCGCGAGAATCCCCTGGACAAGGGTCCAGGGCGTGGCATCCCGTCGCTGGCGCTGTTCCGCAGTGTAAAGCATTGTTGACGCATCCTTTTAAGCCACAGCCCCCGCGCCAAGTGACGCTTTATTCGGGACCGTGCCTGGATCAGGGTAAGCCAGGCAGGTACATTGTCAACTTAAACTTACATATGTGCAGATTGACAGTCCGGCCGATTCCAAGGGTTTCCCCGGAAAACCGGGCCGCGCCGGCCTGTCCAGACGGTCGACCGATCAGGCATGTCATATCTGCTTGACATGATGCGGCGCACATGATCTTTTGCAGACGCCGATGGACCGTGCGCCAAACATGATGCGCTGCCCGTCCGCCCGAACCAAGGGGTCCGGCGAAATGTCGTTGCTAGAAATCATAGCGAAACGATCGAGAACTGACGCTGCCACCTTTTCTCTTCCTGAGCTTCTGGCCGGCCAGGCGCTGGCGCGGGTCTCGGACACGTCGTCGCCGCAAGTCTCATCGCTCATATCGCAGCATTTCGCGGCAGAAACCTTGCGCGACACGTCCGATGGCGCGCGGCGCTATGCGGAACTTCTGATGGATCACGGTGTGACCGAGCAGCGTTTGCTGAATGGATATATCGCCGGGGCGGCGGAAGTGCTGGGCCGCGCCTGGGAGGAAGACACGCTCAGCTTTGCGCAGGTCACCCATGCCATGGGCAACCTGACCCGGATCGCGCGCGAGATGATGTCACCGCCGCCTGCGCGAGTCGCGAGCGGCCCGGCTCTTCCGAGAATCCTGATGGCCCGCGCCCCGGGCGAGGATCATACGCTCGGTCTGATGCTGACCGCACAGGAGATGCGCCGCGCCGGATGGCTGGTGCGACTCGATCTGAGCGGGGACGAGGCATCACTGGCCGCGGCGCTTCATGCGCAGAGATTCGATCTTGTCGGCTTCAGCGCCTGCACCTGGGCGCGCATTCCGGCGCTGATCCATGCCATAAAGCTGTGCCGCCGGATGCAGGACCATGCCAGCGTGGTCGTGGGCGGCTGGCTGGGCCATGACGACCCGGAACAGATGGCGCAGCGCCTTGGTGCCGACATCGTGCTGGGGCGGCAAAGCGCCCCGCTGCCGATATTGCTAGAGCGCTTTGCACTTGTGCCTGTCTAGATATATGGACAAGGTTCATCAGGGTTTACACATCCGCTGCGCGCCAGAATGGAACATGTTGTGAACAAGTCGGGATTCCACCAACCTTCGTCCGAAGGGATGCTGGCCGTTGACGCGGAGGCGATCCTCGCGATGGTCGCGGCCTCCAGCGACTTCGTGGTAGTCCTCAGCGCGGACCTGCATATCACGCATGTCCATCTTGGCGCCGAAGCGTTCGCCGCGGGCGAAATGAGGGACCTGCGGGGCACCTTGTTCGAGGCGTCTCTCACCCCTGAAAGCATTCCGAAGTTCCACGCCCTGATCGACGCGGCGACGACCGACAAGCCGGTGCGCTGGCGGCAGGTGAACCACAGCTTCCTGGCCGACAGCAATCTTGCGGTCAGCTATGCCGCCCAACGCGCCAATGATGGCGGCTACCTGCTTCTGGGACGGGACAAGCGCGATCTGGCACTGCTGCAACAGCAGCTGGTCCAGGCGCAGCTGACCATCGAGCAGGATTACGAGCGGATCCGCCAGGTGGAAAGCCGCTACCGTGTCCTGTTCGAGACCGGGACCGACGCGCTTGTGATCCTGTCGGCCGACAGCGGCCGGATCGTGGATGCCAACAGCGCCGCCGGAAGGCTTCTGGACCGCGAGCCGCCGGACCTGGTGAACCGGAGCCTGAGCAACAAGATCACCGCCGCCTCGCAACCCGCGCTGGAGCAGTTGCTGGATGCGGTGCGCAGCAAGGGCGGGCAGAAATCCACCTCGGTCACGCTGAAGGCGGATGGCCGGCAGATCTGGCTGGACGGGCTTCTGTTCCGGTCGGTATCGGACACGCTGATCCTGTGCCGCCTGCGTGCAAGCGAATCCGCCTCGGACACGCCCCAGCCCTTTGCGGGCGCCATGGTCGATTTCTACCAGCGCTCGGGCGATGCCATCGTCTTCACCGACAAGGAAGGCGCGATCCTGCGCAGCAACGCCGCCTTTCAGTCGCTGGCCAATGTCGCGGTGCCCGAACGTCTGCGGGGCGTGAGCCTCGGGAATTTCCTGGGGCGGCCCAGCGTCGACCTGGACGTGATGACCGCCAATGCGGAACGCACGGGGCGGCTTTCGGTCTATGGCACGACGATCCGCACCGAATTCGGCGCGCAGGTGCCGGTCGAGATCTCGACCACCTATCTGCCCGACCAGCAGCCCCCCGGATTCGCCTTTCTGATCCGCGACGTGACGCGGCTCGAGGCCTCGCGCCACGCGGGATCCGCCGTCTCGACAGAAGCGGTGGAGCATGTGATCGAACTGGTCGGCTCGACCCCGCTCAAGGAACTCGTCCGCTCCACCACCGACGTGGTCGAGAAACTGTGCATCGAGACGGCGATCCGGCTGACCAACAACAACCGCGCCGCCGCCGCCGAGATGCTCGGCCTGTCGCGACAGAGCCTTTACGTCAAGCTGCGCCGCTTCGGGCTGATCGATCAGGAAGATTAGGGCCGGGCGCGCAACGCCGCACTTCCCAAGACGGCAAGTGTCGTGTTTAATTGACACATGAGTGTCAGTTCAGAAATACGACTCGGCGCAAGACCGCATCCGCGGGTGGTTCTCGAACTGCTCAAGCCGGTGACGTGGTTCCCGCCGATGTGGGCCTACATGTGCGGGGTCGTCGCCTCGGGGCAGCCGCTTGCGGACCGCTGGGGGATTGTCGCCCTGGGCGTGGTGCTGGCGGGTCCCGTTGTCTGCGGCATGAGCCAGGCCGCCAACGACTGGTGCGACCGCCATGTGGACGCCATCAACGAGCCCGACCGCCCGATCCCCTCGGGCCGCATGCCCGGCCGCTGGGGCCTGTGGATCGCGCTTTCCATGAGCCTGCTCGCCCTGTTCATCGCCATACCGCTGGGCCCCTGGGGTTTCGGCGCGACACTGGTCGCCGTTGCCTGCGCCTGGGCCTATTCCGCCGAACCGGTGCGGCTGAAGCGGTCGGGCTGGTGGGGGCCAGGCGTCGTCGGGCTCTGCTACGAAGGGCTGCCCTGGTTCACCGGCGCCGCCGTCATGGCCGCAGGCGCCCCCCGCTGGGAGGTGGTGGCGATAGCGGCGCTTTACGCGCTTGGGGCGCATGGGATCATGACGCTCAACGATTTCAAGGCGCTGGAGGGTGACGCCCGCACCGGCCTGCGATCGCTGCCCGTCACGCTGGGCCCCGAACGCGCCGCGCGTGTCGCCTGCTGGGTGATGGCGGTGCCACAGGTCATGGTGATCGGCCTGCTGTTCGCCTGGGACCGCCCGATACACGCGGCGATCGTGACCGCGCTGCTGCTGGCGCAGGGCGCGGCGATGGCGCGTCTGCTGCGCGATCCGAAGGGGCTGGCGCCCTGGTACAACGCAACCGGCGTGATGCTCTATGTCCTGGGCATGCTGGTCGCGGCCTTTGCGCTGGGGGGCATGGCATGAACTACCTGAGCTGGTTCCAGATCCTGCGTCTCGGCCTTGTGCAGATGGCGCTTGGGGCGGTCCTGGTGCTGACGACCACCACGCTCAACCGGGTGATGGTGGTCGAGCTTGCCTTTCCCGCGACGCTGGCGGGACTCCTGTTCGCGATCTACTACGCCACGCAGTTCCTGCGCCCGCATTTCGGCCATGGCGCCGACCTGGGGCGCCGCCGTACGCCGTGGATCGTGGGCGGCGTCGTGGTTCTGGCGATGGGCGGGATGGGGGCCACGCTGTCGGTCTGGCTGATGGCGTCGCATGCGGCACTGGGCATCGCCGCGGCCGTGCCTGCCTTCCTGGCGATCGGCGTGGGCATCGGCGCCGCCGGCACGAACCTGCTGGCGCTTCTGGCCGCGCGGGTAGCCCCCGAGCGCAAGGCCGCCGCCGGGTCCGCGGTGTGGATCATGATGATCGCGGGACTGGCCCTGACCGGGGCGACTGTGGGGCTGAAGCTCGACCCGTACAGCCCGGAGCGGTTGCTTGCCATCACCGGCATCGTCTGCGCGGTCGCCGTCACCCTCGCGCTTCTGGGCATCGTCGGGATCGAGCGCGGTGCCCCGCCAGCAGCCCAACAGGCGCGTGGCGGCAGCTTTTCCGAGGCGCTGGCCGAAATCTGGGCCGACAGCCGCGCCCGCCGCTTCGCGATCTTCGTCTTCGCGGCCATGTTCGCCTACAATGCGCAGGATCTGATCCTGGAACCCTTTGCCGGCCATGTCTTCGGGATGACGCCGGGGGAAAGCACGGCCCTGGGTTCCAAGCTGCATCAGGGCGCCCTTCTTGGCATGATCCTGGTCCTTGCCTCCGCCACCTGGGCGCGGCGCATCCTTCCAGTGCCGACGCGGGGCTGGATCGTCGGCGGCTGCATCGCCTCGGGCGTCGCGCTGATCGCGCTGGGCTTCGGCGGACAGGTCGGTTCCGGCTGGCCGTTGGGGGCGAACATCTTCATCCTCGGCCTTGCGAACGGCGCCTTCGCGGTCGCCGCCATCGCTGCGATGATGGGCATCGCCTCGGAGGGAAGCCGCCCGCAGGAGGGGCTGCGCATGGGCGTCTTCGGCGCAGCGCAAGCCATCGCCTTCGGCATCGGCGCGTTTCTCGGCACCGTCGCCGTCGATATCGCCCGGGCGCTGATCGGCAACGACGCCGCCGCCTATGGCACGGTGTTCATCCTCGAGGGCGGGGTATTCCTGATATCCGCCCTGCTAGCCCTCAAGATAACCGTCCGCGACGCGCCAAGCGCAGATGCGGCCCTGATGCCGGGAGAATGAGCATGGATTTCGATGTGATCGTGGTGGGCGGCGGTCCGGCCGGCGCCACCGCGGCCGAGGATCTTGCCCGTTCGGGGCACCGCGTGGCCCTTCTGGACCGGGCCGGGCGGATCAAGCCCTGTGGCGGTGCGGTGCCGCCACGGCTGATCAAGGATTTCGACATTCCCGACGAACAGATCGTGGCGCGTATCAGTACCGCGCGAATGATCTCTCCGACCGGGCAGCAGGTCGATATCCCGATCGAGAACGGCTATGTGGGCATGGTGGATCGCGAGCATTTCGACGAGTTCCTGCGCCAGCGTGCGGCCGATGCGGGCGCGACAAGGCTGACCGGCACCTTCATGCGGATCAGCCGCGACGAACACGGCACAAGGCTATGGTACCGCCCGCGCGGGTCCGAGGCGGCGGAACCGATCGCAACGAAGCTGATCATCGGCGCCGACGGTGCCCGGTCAGACGTGGCCCGCGCCGAGGTGCCGGGCGGCGATACGATCCCCTATGTGATCGCCTATCACGAGATCATCGCGGCCCCCGAGGGCGGGACCGTGGGCTATGATCCGATGCGGTGCGACGTGATCTATGACGGGCGCATCTCGCCCGATTTCTACGGCTGGGTCTTTCCGCATGGGGCACAGGCCAGCGTGGGCATGGGATCCGGCGTCAAGGGCGTCGATCTGAAACAGGCGACCGCAGCCCTGCGCGAGTCGTCGGGCCTGACGGAGTGCGAGACGATCCGTCGCGAGGGCGCACCGATCCCGCTTCAGCCGCTCAAGCGCTGGGACAACGGGCGCGACGTGGTGCTGGCGGGAGATGCTGCCGGTGTCGTCGCCCCCTCCTCGGGCGAGGGGATCTATTACGCCATGATCGGCGGACGCTTCGCCGCGATGGCGGCCAGCGCCTGCCTTGCCTCGGGCCGGGCGGCGGATCTGAAACTCGCGCGACGCTTCTTCATGAAGGAACACAAGATGGTGTTTCGGGTGCTGCGCGTCATGCAGGACACATGGTACAGGTCGGACGATCGGCGCGAGCGTTTCGTGACCTTGTGCCGCGACATCGACGTGCAGCGCCTGACATTCGAGGCCTACATGAACAAGAAACTCGTCCGCGCCCGCCCGATGGCGCATCTGCGGATCATGGCGAAGAATATCGGCCACCTGACGCGGCTGATCCCCGCCTCATGACGGACCTGATCCCCGCCTGGATCGAGGGAAAGCTCGAACCCGTCGACAAGCTGGAGGTGCACCGCCGCGGGCTGCGCCACCCGGCGATATCGGTCTTTGTCATGGATGGCGAGCAGACGCTGATCCAGCGCCGCGCGCTGGGCAAGTACCACACGCCCGGACTCTGGGCGAATGCCTGCTGCACGCATCCCGCCTGGGGCGAGGACATGGCCGCCTGCGCGCTGCGCCGCCTGCGCGAGGAACTGGGGATCGAGGGGCTGACACCCCTGCCCCGCGACACGGTCGAATACCGCGCCGACGTCGGCAACGGCCTGACCGAGCACGAGGTGGTCAGCATCTTCGTGGTCGAGGGCAGGCCCCCGCTCGACCCCGACCCGTCGGAGGTGATGGATACCGCCTGGATCACGCTGGATGCGCTGCGCGAGCGGATCGCAGCCACGCCCGAACTGTTCACGCCCTGGTTGCGCATCTACCTGGACCGCCACGCCGACCAGATCTTCGGCGCGCTGGCCTGAGGGTCAGCCCAGCGCCAGCTCCGGGTGGCGCCGGTTCAGCCTGCCACGCAGGCGATGATGCTTCATCCAGCCGGCAAGCGTCGCGTTCGGAACATAGGCGATGCGCAGATGCGCCATGCCCCGCCCCTCATGGGTGAAATACACGGCGATATGCGCGTTCTGGCGCTGTTCGACAAAGGTCCAGATCGACTCGTCATGCGCCTCGGACACCGCCTTGTCGTTGCGATAGACCAGCAGGTCCGCCAGCGCGCGCGACTGGATGACTTCGACCGTGATGTTGGCATAGTTGGGATTGGGTACGGCGAAGACACGCGTCATGGCGCACTCCTGATCGGGGCAAACAGCCCCGCGTGATCGTTACTACAACCGTAACGATACCACGAATCAGGTCAGGAGGCGAAGAAATCCGCGCTTGCACGGCTGCGCAGGGCCTCGGCCGCGGCGGCGCCCATGGCGGCCGCATCCGCGATCGGGCCGCTGATTTCGTGCGTCAGGCTTTCCGATCCGTCGGGGCGGATGATCTCTCCCCGCAGGCGGATGCCGCCCTTGCCATCGAACTCCGCCAGCCCGCCGATCGGGGTCTGGCACGACCCGTCGAGGCCCCGGAGAAACGCCCGCTCAGCCGCCATGCGATGGCCGGTGTCGGTATCGTGAATGGGCGACAACAGCGCCGCCACCGCCGCGTCATCGGCGCGGCGCTCGATCCCGATTGCGCCCTGGGCGACCGCTGGCAGCATGTCGTCCGTGGCGATCGGGTTGTGAGGCACGTCCCGAAGCATGCCAAGCCGGGTCAGCCCCGCCATGGCAAGGAAGGTCGCGACCGCCACCCCATCGCCAAGCTTGCGCAACCGGGTCTGCACGTTGCCCCGGAATTCGACCACCTGAAGATCCGGACGGCGGTGCTTCAGCTGCGCCCGGCGCCGCAGGCTGGATGTGCCGACGACCGCGCCTTGCGGAAGCGCGTCGATCCCGCCCCAGGCGAGCGAGACGAACGCATCGCGCACATCCTCCCGCGGAAGGTAGCAGTCCAGCACCAGCCCGTCCGGCTGGTCCACCGGCATGTCCTTCATGGAATGGACGGCGATATCGATGCTTCCATCCAGCATCGCATCCTCGATTTCCCGGGTGAACAGCCCCTTGCCGCCGATCTCGCCCAGGGGGCGGTCGAGCACACGATCGCCGGTGGTCTTGATGACCACGATCTCGAACGCGGCCTCGGGCAGGTCATGCGCCGCCATCAGCCGCGCACGGGTCTCGCGTGCCTGCGCCAGCGCCAGCGGCGAGCCGCGGGTTCCGATGCGCAGGGGGTGCTTTTCAGAGGGGTGTAATCCTTGCATGACAATGACCCTAACCCGCTGCTCTGGAAGGCGCAATCGGGATATCCGGTCTTTCCCTCGGGCACAGTGACCTGTAAGGTTCGCGTGACATCGAGAGAGGGTCTGATGCAGCGAAACGAAAAGTCGATCATGCGTGCGCTTGCGGGCGAAACGCTGCCCGTGCCGCCCGTGTGGATGATGCGACAGGCGGGGCGTTACCTGCCCGAATACCGCGCGACGCGGACGCAGGCGGGCAGCTTTCTCGATCTGTGCTACACGCCCGAGCTGGCAGCCGAGGTGACGCTCCAGCCGATCCGGCGCTACGGCTTCGATGCCGCGATCCTGTTCGCCGACATCCTGCTTCTGCCGCAGGCGCTCGGCGCCGACCTGTGGTTCGTCGATGGCGAGGGGCCGCGGCTGTCCACCATCACCTCGGGGGCCGAGCTGGACCGGCTGAAGCCGATCGAGGACATCCACGAGACGCTTGCCCCGGTCTATGAAACGGTGCGCATCCTTTCGCGCGCACTGCCGCAAGAGACGACGCTCATCGGCTTTGCCGGCGCGCCATGGACCGTCGCCACCTACATGATCGCCGGTCGGGGCACCAAGGAACAGGGCCCCGCGCGGCGGATGATGTATGCCGACCCCGAGGGTTTCGACCGGCTGATGGACCTGCTGACAGAGGCGACGGCGGAATACCTGATCGCCCAGATCGAGGCCGGGGCCGAGGCGGTGAAGCTGTTCGACAGCTGGGCCGGCGCCCTGCCCGGCGGGCTTTTCGAGAAATACGCCACGGAACCGGCCCGGCGGATCATCGACCGCATCCATTCGGTGGCGCCCGGCGTGCCAGTGATCGGCTTCCCGCGACAGGCGGGTGAAAAGGTGATCCCCTTCGTCAAGGCGACCGGTGTTGCGGCCTGTGCGATCGACACCAATGTCGATCCCCGGTGGGCGGCCGAGAACCTCCAGCCGCTGACCTGCGTCCAGGGCAACCTCGATCCGATGCTGCTGGTCACCGGGGGCGATGCGCTTGTGCGGTCCGTGCGGGAAACCGTCGAGGCCTTTGCCGATGGGCCGCATATCTTCAACCTTGGCCACGGGATCACGCCCGAGGCGGACCCGGCCAATGTGGACGTGATGCTGAAAGCCCTGCGCGGCTGACAGCCGGACGGGGCGCAGCGCGCCCCGCCATTCCCGTATCCCGACCCTGATTTCGCGTATTGAGAATGCAAAAAGGCCGCATCGTTGCCGATGCGGCCAGGTATCCCGCGCATATTTGGTGACACGGGGGAGGGGTCTTGCTGCGGCGCGCCGGGGTCGCCCCCCGCGCGCCGCGAAAGCTTATCCGCCTGTGCCGGGGATCTCGATCTCGGGGCCATAGACCGGGCCGTAGCCACGTTCCACCGCCCAGTCGTACCAGTTGTCCACGACCGTCCCGGTGAGCAGGATGCCGATACCGCCCGTCAGGGTGGTCAGCACCGCGAACCACCAGGCCCAGCGATGGATGCCTTCCATCGTGGCGTTGAAGCCCATGGTCCAGCGCCAGAACAGGCCCGCACGTTCCGACGCCGTGCCGCGGTCGACGATCTGCTCGATCTCGCGGTCGCCGCCGACCCGCGTCACCGCGAGGATGGTGGCGCCGTGCATCGCGAAGAGCAGGGTCGAGCCGTAGAGGAAGACGATCGAAAGCGCGTGGAACGGGTTGTAGAACAGGTTCCCGTAGGTCAGCGAGAAGTTGTTGGTCCAGTCGAGATGCGGGAAGATCCCGTAAGGAACCGCCTCTGCCCAGCTTCCCATCATCAGCGGCCGGATCAGGCCGAGGACGAGGAACAGCCAGATCGCCGAGGCGAAGGCCCAGCAGACATGGTAGCCCATGCCCAGAGCGCGTGCCCGCGAGTAGCTGCGCACCCACCAGGCCAGGACCGACACGAGAAGGAAGAAGGAGGAGATGAGCCACCATCCGCCTTCGTTCAGCGGGGCCATGCCAAGGCCGTAGTTCTCGGTGGGCGGATCGAGCGAGAGGTAGAACAGCTCCTTGAGGAAGCGCGCCGGGTTGAAGTCCACCTGGATCCAGAAGTTCAGGCCCACGATGAAGAACCAGAGCGCGCCCGCCACCAGGGCGATGACCCCGAAGAAGCCAAGATGCACCGGGCCAAGCTGGGCGTTGCCGAACCAGCCGGCCAGCTTGGAGAAGGCGGGCGTTCCGACGCGGTCGGTATTCCACCCCTTCTCCACGCCCATGCCCAATTCGGGTGGACCCTGTACCTGGACCTGCGTGAAGATGTTTTGATATTCGAGCGCCATTTTCACACCCTCCTTACAGGTCCGCCCAGAAGGGCAGGTTCAGGTACCAGTCCCACCAGTAGATCCACTGATCTTCCCAGAGCGGGCCAGAGATGACGATGCAGATGGCCGACCACAGACCGGCATTCAGCGCGAGCAGAAGGCCCAAGCGGTGGATGCCGAGCGGGCCGATCGAATAGCCGATGAAATCCCGGAAATAGGTGTCCTCATGGTCGGGGGACCGGACTTCCCTTTCGGTGGGGTTCGTGGCCGACAGGATCAGCGAGCCGTGCAGCGCAAGCGCCAGGGTCGTCGTGAAGAACAGCGACACCGCCAGCATGTGCGCCGGATTGTAGTGGAAGTTGCCATAGGCGTATCCCACGTTCGAAACCCAGTCGAGATGGGTCCAGATGCCGTAGGGGAAGGCATAACCCCAGCCGCCCATCAGGATCGGCCGGATGACGTTCAGCGTCACGAAGGCAAGGATGGCGACGCCGAAGGCGAAGGGCACATGATAGCCCATGCCGAGCTTGTTGCAGATCTCGACTTCCCTGAGTGCCCAGCACACGAAGGCGCCGATCGCGCAGATGGTGATGATCTGCCAGAGGCCGCCCTCCATCAGAGGCATGAAGGCAAGGCCGTCCTCGACCTTGGGCGGGTAGATCGAGATGAGCCAGGGGTTCCAGGTGGGCCCGAGGGCCGCGCCGTAGAAGATCAGGATCGTGCCGAGGGCGGCAAAGAAGAACCCCGTTACGCCGAAGAAGCCGACATAGAAGGGGCCGACCCAGAAGTCGAACAGGTTACCGCCGACGAGCGTCCCCCCGCGGACGCGATATTTTCTTTCGAAGCTGAGCAAAGCCATACTTCTGTCTCCGCTTGGGCGGCCGGTGCCTAGGGGGCCCATGCCGTCATTGGTTCATGTCTGCCGCGGCCGGGAGGTTCCCCGCCCGCGGCAATTTCTGAGCCCACTTCAACTGGAAGAGAGCCGCCAGAGGCTTCAGTCGGGGCGGATCATTCCGCCGCGTACTTGGCGTCGGCGACTTCGAACCAGTTGTAGCGATCCGTGCTCAGCAGGACGAGGTGAATCATCGCTGCCAGCAGGAAGAGGAAGACCCCTTGCGCCACGAAAACGCGGCGGGGATCGAACACCAGCCAGATCTTGTAGAACTTGCTCATGTCCATCTCCTTAGAACCAGGGCCGCCAGATGAAGACCGCAAGGTGAGCAACAATCGCGACGACGCTGAAAAGCGTCAGACCGCTCATGTAGACACTGTGCAGTTCCTGCGCCTGGTCATCGGTCAGGCCCGTAAACGACAGGCCAGTATTGTCAGCCATAAACTATCCTCCTGGATGGTCAGACCGAGCCGCGGAACCCTCGCGGCCAGGGTGCCCTGCCCCATGCGGGACTGGGCTATCCGGCAGGTGTCTCCACCCTTCGGATGACGGTTCCCGGCCCCTGTTACAGGGCCGAGAAGATCTTCGGCGTCACCTCGCCGGCACGAGACCAGGCATCGGTAACGAAGAAGCGACGGGGCTGACCGCGCCGGGGCAGCACCATGCGGGCTGCGGCGGGGATCAGCGAAATGGCGAAGACCAGCGCGAAGTAGAGCGCGTACTCGAAGCCCTGCGATCGCGGTCTCGCATGGGCGAGATGTTGGGATCTGGCATGCATTGTCAGTTCTCCTTCCTGTCGGGAACCCGTTTGGCGGGTGCGAGTGCGGCCACCTGTTCGGCGGCGACCCGGTCCGCCCCTGCATCGAGCGCGGCCTTCTCGGCCGCATCGCGCAGGTTTTTCGCCGCCGAGATCCGGGTCAGGATCGGATGGCGGGCGACGATCTCGTCGAGAAGCCGCTGCGCCTCGGCGTCCCATGGCAGGTCGCGGCGCAGCGTCGTGGGGGTGGCGGCGCCGGCATCCATCTCGCTGCCCAGGGGCAGGATGTGGAACAGCGCGTCGAACAGCCCGTTGCAGATTTCCTGAAGCAGCCAGGTCGCCCCGGCATAGCCCATGAAGGGCGTCCCGGTGTGCCGGCGGATCGCAGCGCCGGGGAAGGACGCCGCGATGAAGGCCGGTCGCGGCCCGAAGCCAGCGCCCATCTCGGCCATGTAGATCTTTTCGTTGATCGACCCGAGCACGATCAGCGGCCGCGTCTCGTGCATCAGGTCGCGCACCGCGTCATTGTCGGTCTTGCGACCGGCGACGCGGGCGACGGCAAAGGCGCAGGGCAGGCCCAGATCGTTTTCCAGGTAATTCCGGATGCCCCTTGCATAGGTCTCGTTGGCGACGATCGCGAAGCTGGCCGTCGCAAAGAAATCCTGCGTGACCGAGCGCCACAGATCCCAGACCGGCTTGATCGTGGAATGCTTCTCGGTCTGGATGAACGGCTCGGGATCAAGGTCGAGCAGGTCGCCCAGCTTGCGAAGGAAGGCCGTGGTCGACTCGATGCCCACGGGCGCCTGGAGATAGGGCTTGCCCAGCACCTCGGCCAGGCCGCGACCGAATTCGCGGTACATGACCACGTTCACGTCGGCATCGACCAGCTTCGCCATGTCGGCCAGATGGGAGCCAAGCGGCATGACCATGTTGATCTCGGCGCCGATCCCTTCGACCAGGCGCCGGATCTCGGCCAGGTCGGACGGCATGTTGAAGGTGCCGTACATCGGGCCCAGGATGTTGACCCGCGGCTTCGCCCCCTCGGGACGGACGGGGATGCGCGGCATCCGGCCCTTGGTCATCCCGAACTCGGTGAAGAGCCAGGTCATCGCCCGGTCGGCGGCCTGCCACTGATCCTCGTCGATGGTACGCGGCAGGAAGCGCTGGATGTTGGTTCCCTGCGGGGTGACGCCGCCGCCGATCATCTCGGCGATGGAGCCGGTGACGACCACCGCGGGAAGCGCCGGGTCGAGGGTGCCCCAGGCGCGCTTCATCGCGCCTTCGGTTCCGGCGCGGCCCAGCTCTTCCTCGCCCAGGCCGGTGACGACGATGGGCAATTCATGCGGCGGCAGGCCGTCGGTGTAGTGCAGGACGGAGGTGACCGGCAGGTTCTCGCAGCCCACGGGCCCGTCGATGACGACCTGGAGCCCCTTCACCGCGGTGAAGGCATAGACTGCGCCCCAATAGCCGCCCGCGCGGTCGTGATCCTGGATCAGCATGACCGGCCCCCCGCGAAACATGGTTGGGTGCGGGCCATCAGATCATCTCCTCGGCCTTGGCGGCGCGGGCCTGCTTTTCCAGCTTCTTCTGCTGGCGAGCCCGGAAATCCGGTTGCAGGTTCGGCGCGCCTTCCCAGACGCCGGCGGTGTCGGCATGGCCGACGCCTTCGAAGAATTCCCGCATGCGGTCCATGCGGCCCTTGTTGGCCATGGCCGCGTTCACCACGGTCGCAAGCGACCCGGCGCCGGCGGCGCCCATCAGCGGGCGGGCAGAGATCAGGTTGGTGAAGTAGAGCCCGGGGATCCCCAGCTCCTTGGCCTTCTGCACGACGGGGGTGGTCCCGATGGCAAGGTCGGGGCGCAGCCCCTCCATCGCGGCGCAGTCATCCTCGAGCGAGGCGCGGAACTTAACGGTCACGCCGCGGGCGCGCAGCCAGGCTGCATCATCGGCCGACCAGGGCGACTTCGCGCAGGCGGTACCGACGTAAGGAACCCGCGCACCGCTTTCGATCAGCAGGCGGGCAACCAGCAACTCGGACCCCTCGTAGCCGGAAAGCGTGATGGTTCCGTCGATCGGCGCACCCAGGAGTGCCGACCGGATCTCGGGCAGCAGGGTGTTGAGCGCCGCATCCACACGGGAGGCTGCCACGCCATGAATGTCGCCCACCGCCTTGAGCCAGGCCTCGGTTCCGTCCACCCCCACGGGGGCAGAGCCGAGGATCGGGCGGCCCGCCGCCTCGAACTCGCGCACGGCGGCGGTATAGAAAGGATGGATCGCGGCCACGGCCGAGCAGTCGAGCGCCGCGTAAAGTTCGCGCCAGTCGCGCACCGGCACGGTCTGCCCCGCTGCAAGGCCTAGCGGCTCCAGCATGCGACCGATGCTCATGGGATCGGCGGGGAACATCTCGCCCAGAAGCGTGATGGTCGGACGGTCGGAACGCGCACCGCGCGGGGCGGGTACCGGGCCGGCCTTCACCTCGGCGCGGGCATAGGCGAGCATGGCGCCGGCCAGCACGTCCTTGGCTTCGGCATGGGTCGGGATGCCGAAACCCGGCACGTCGATGCCCACGATGCGCACGCCGTTGATCTGTTTGGGAAGCAGGCGCAGCGGAACGCCGCTGGCAGTCGGCACGCACAGGTTCGTCACGATGATCGCATCGAAATGCTCGGGATCGGCCATCTCGTGCACGGCGTCGCGGATATCCTCGAACAGCTTGCCGGTCACCAGGGATTCCGAGTTGAAGGGGACATATCCCACCGACCTGCGCGCCCCGTAGAAGTGGGACACGAATGTCAGGCCGAAGACGCAGCAGGCTGAACCAGAGAGAACAGTCGCCACCCGCCGCGTCCTCAGCCCTACCCGAAGGGAACCAAATGCAGGACACATGCTTTGCGGCTTGTCGTGCGGCCCCGTCGGGTAGTCCTTCGCGTATTGCTCCAGGATGTCGGACTTGCCTGACATCTCTGCAGCCTTCCGCATCTCGTCCGCACCCGCGTGGCAGCCAAGGCCATCGGCGGTTCCCGGCTGCGGATCGGCCGGGGCGGTCGTGCTGCCGGTCAGGACCGGCGCTTCGTTCGCGGCGTCGTAGCGGATCTCGTCCGTCATGACGCCACCTCGGACCCTGCCACCAGCCGCAGATGCGGACAGCGCCGGGGATCTTCCCGTGTCTGGGGCATTGCGGTTCGCGTGTCTGTCGCGGGCTGCGCCTGGTCGGGCAGCGCTGCGAAGAGGCGATCGGCGGCGGTCAGGGCGTCGAGGTCAAACATCGTCGTAAACGACCTCCAGGCTTTCGCGCGGAGCCGCGTACTTGCCGCGCATGTCAGCATCCGTCGCAGGCTCCAGCACCACGTCGGCACCGGTCTGCGAGGCCGAGAACAGCGCCAGGAGTCCGTCCTGATCGAGCGGCGAGGGATGGGTGGGCGGCGCTTCCGCGACGCTGTCGGCCAGTTCGCCGAACAGCGCGCCCCAAGGTCCGGCATCGGTGCCGACGATCTGGTAATTCGCGGATTTCCGGCGCAGGTCGTCATCGGCAGGGATCGCGGCCAGCACGGGGATGTTGACCGACTTTGCAAAGGCGGCCGCCTCTCCGGTGCCGTCATCCTTGTTGATGACCATGCCGGCGACGCCGACATTGCCGCCCAGCTTGCGGAAATACTGCACGGCCGAGCAGACGTTGTTGGCGACGTAAAGCGATTGCAGGTCGTTGGACGCGACCACGATCACCTTCTGCGCCATGTCGCGCGCGATCGGCAGGCCGAAGCCGCCGCAGACAACGTCGCCCAGGAAGTCAAGCAGGACGTAGTCGAAATCCCAGTCGTGGAAGCCCAGCTTTTCCAGCAGCTCGAAGCCGTGGATGATGCCGCGCCCGCCGCAGCCGCGCCCCACTTCGGGGCCGCCCAGCTCCATCGCGAAGACGCCGCCAGACTTGAAGCAGACATCGCCGATCTTGACCGGCTCACCCGCAAGGTTCTTCTTCGTCGAGGTCTCGATGATGGTCGGGCAGGCCTTGCCGCCGAACAGAAGCGACGTGGTGTCGGATTTCGGATCGCAGCCGATCAGCAGCACGCGCTTGCCGCGCTCTGCCATCATGTGGCTGAGATTGGCCAGCGTGAAGCTCTTGCCGATGCCACCCTTGCCGTAGATCGCGATGATCTGCGTCTTCTTGGTGGGTTCCGCCTGGGGGATCTCGGGAAGCGGCGCGCTGGCTTCGTCGCGCAGGCGCTGGTCGTTGGTAGCGATCGCGTCGTCGGTCAACACGGGGATACGGTCGTCGAGGGCGGTCATGCGGAAGCCTTCCAGTTCAGGATCATCTTCAGACAGGCCGGATCCTCGAAGGCGGTGACATAGGCCTGGGCGGCGTCCCCGGCGGCGGCGCGATGCGTCACCAGCCCGTCGAGACTGAGGTGCCCCTCCTCGATCAGCATCTTCGTGGCCAGCATGTCCTGGCGATTCCATTCCGCGGCGATGCGCAACCGCGCCTCCTTCATGAAGGCGGGCGGGAAAGCAAAGCTCAGCGGTTCGGCGTAGAATCCGGCGAGGACGATCTCGCCCCCCTTGGCCAGTCGACGGATCAGGCCGTTCAGCCCGCCCGCGTCACCGGAAGCGTCATAGATCGTGGCGTAGTCCATCCGGCAGTCATCGTCCGGATGCAGGACCGGATAGGCGAATTCGCCCAGCCGCCGGGCAGGATCGAGTTCCCACACCGTCGGGGCACGCCCGCCTGCGGCAATCGTCAGCCGCGCCAGCAGGCGCCCCATCACGCCGTGGCCGACGATCAGCTCGGGCAGCGCGGTGGTCATACCCGCGATGGCATGGCGTGCGGTTGCCGCGAGTGCGATCAGTGCGCTCGCTTCGCCCAGGGCCGGATCGACGGGCACCAGCCGGTCGGCCGCCGTGATGATGCTGGCGGACGCGCCGCCGAAAAGGCCGCGTGCGCCTTCGTAGCAATCCGCGCCGGGAACGAAGACACGGGTTCCGGGTCTGAGCGCGGCAAGCGCCCCGGCCTCGACCACCTCTCCGACCGACTCGTAGCCGGGGACCAGCGGATAGCCCATGCCGGGAAAGTCGGGCATGCGCCCGGTCCAGAATAGCTTTTCGGTTCCGGTGGAGATGCCCGAATGCAGGACTTCCACCACGACCTCGTCGACCTTGGGCTGGCGAAGCCGCAGCGATTCCAGAGAGAGGGATCGCGGGGCGCGCATCAAAACGGCTTGGGTATCCATCGCCTCCCTCCTTTTCCGGAACACTGCGGCCGCGTGGCACAGCCAGCATCGCTTGTTGTCAGTTTAGCCTGACACTTTGCTTTGTCAAACAATGATTACGTTCCGTGCAATTTACACAAGGTGTCATTGTCAGCGTGCAGGGCGACGGGCGACGATCACGCGCGTGATGAACGGCTGGCGCGCGGACAGCAGCCTCGCCTCGCTGAACCCGGCCTCGCGCAGCAAGGCAATATGCGTCTCGGCCGATCGGGGCTGCCCGCTGGTCATGGCCGCGGTGTAAAGCCCGAAATACGCGTCTCCCGCCCTGGTCGGATGATCGCCACCCGACATCGGCTCCGAGAGAATCAGGCGCCCACCCGGCGGAAGCGCAGCGAGACAGGCCGCGAGGATTCGGCGCACGCTTGGCGTGTCGTGGTCGTAAAGCACCCGCACGAGCGAGACGGCATCCGCGCCATCCGGCAACGGGTCTTCGAGGAAACTGCCGCCGGCTACCCGTGTGCGGTCGGACAATCCGGCCAGATCCATGGCTGCGCGTGCACGCGCGACCACTGGCGGCAGGTCGAAGACAATGCCGCGCAGACCCGGCGTCGCCCGAAGCGCGGCCGAAAGAAACGCCCCCTCGCCGCCGCCCACGTCCATCAGGACCGACACATCGCGCATCGGATGCACGGCCAGCGTCTCGGCCGCGACCATCGCCTGGCTTGCAGCCATGAGCCG
Organism: Halovulum dunhuangense; assembly: GCF_013093415.1. Lineage (NCBI taxonomy): Bacteria > Pseudomonadati > Pseudomonadota > Alphaproteobacteria > Rhodobacterales > Paracoccaceae > Halovulum > Halovulum dunhuangense. Next base: position 565,197 of record NZ_JABFBC010000001.1, on the reverse strand, counting down.
CGAATAGGCGGCGGCATCCTCATGGCCGACGCCACGCTCTCCGACATAGGACCAGAAGCGGGCGATCTCGGTGCTGTCCCGGGGCGCGGTGAAAAGCGCCAGCGGGTCGGCGAGATCGCGGTAGAACATCGGATGGTGGCGGACCATTTCCTCGACCCCGGGGGCGCCGAGAAGCGCCGCGCCCAGCGGGCCGAGACCATATCGCCCGCCCGGCCGCACCCGCATCAGGTCCAGCGCGGCAGCGGCCTGCGCCAGCCGGGCCATACGCTCGGCATCGAGTGGCGTTCCGCGCGCCAGCGTCTGGGCGTCGAGAGGGCCTGCGCGAAGACGGCGGAACAGGTCCAGCTCCACACAGGCAAGCAGAACCTGCGAATAGACGAACCCCGCCACCAGGTCGTACAGCGCGGCGCCCTGCCGGTTGGCGATGCCACGGGTCAGCGGAAAGGCGGTTGCGCGGGCCTGGAAGCCGGGGTCGGCGATCAGCCCGTCCCGCCAGCGCCGCAGCCGGTCGGCCAGCCGCGACAGAACCCCCGGCTGCCGCATCGGCGGATCGGCCGGCAGCGTCACCTCAGGCCAGCGCACGGGCGAATTCGACAGGCGTCAGGCGCTTGGCCTGGGCCGAGACGATCTCGCACAATCGCGCCTCGCCGGGGCAGGAGGGAATCGAGGCGATAGCCCCGCCAAGAATATCGTGCAGCTTCTGCACGGCGCCCTTCACGCCCAGTTCCGATACCGCGTTCGGGCGGTGATGCGCCACGTCCTGGCCTGCGGGCTTGCCCAGCTCATCCTGGGTCAGCAGCGCGTCGCGCAGATCGTCGGCAACCTGGAATGCCTCGCCGATGCGGGCGCCCAGTTCAACCCAGGGCTCGGGTTCGGCCCCGGCGGCCTGCGCACCCATCGTGGTCGCGGCCACGAACAGCGACCCGGTCTTGGCCCGGTGATAGAGCGACAGATCCACCGACGCCTCGCTTTCCCAGCCCTGCCCGGCACAGATGCCGCCCGGCATTCCGGTATGCGAGGCAAGAGCTACCACCATCCCCGGCAGACGCGCGGGGGTTCTGATGGCGGCGCGGGCCAGTATCTCGAAGGCCAGCACGATCAGGGCATCACCGGCCAGCAGCGCCAGCGGCTCGGAATAGGCGGCATGCACCGTGGGCTTGCCGCGCCGCAAGTCGGCATCGTCGAAGCAGGGCATGTCGTCATGGACAAGGCTTGCGCAGTGGATCAGTTCGATCGAGGCGGCGGCGGCATCGCTGAGCGTGGGCCGGTCGTCGCCGCAGGCGGCTGCCACCGCAAGACACAGCTGAGGGCGGACGCGTGCGCCTCCCGGAAAGACGGCGTGCTGTAGCGCCCCAGCCAGAAGCGGCGGCGCCGATGGACCCGACGCATGGGTCAGCGCAGCCATGAGGGCGGTTTCTATGCGGTCCGGCATGCGCGTCTCCGTCTGGGGCCAACTCTGCCAAGGCGTCAGAAGTGGCGTTGAAACTGTCCACTTGTTATGACAGCATAGTGTAACTCAGTCTGGACAGTTTGTGCCGGTCTGTCAATTCCTGCAACAGGAGCGCCGTGTGCACAGCCACCGGGACAACATCGTCGTGATCGGCGCCGGGATCGGCGGGCTGGTCGCCGCGCTTGAGTTGTCCCACGCAGGGCTGCCCGTAACGGTTGTGGAGCGGGCGGCAGGGCCGGGTGGCAAGATGCGCACCATCGACACGATGGCCGGCCCGGTCGACGCCGGACCGACGGTCTTTACCATGAAATGGGTTTTCGAGGCGCTTTTCGACGCCGTGGGCGAATCGCTCGAGGCGCATGTGGCGCTGACCCGGCTCGAGGTGCTGGCGCGGCATCACTGGCGGGGAAGCCCGGCGCTGGACCTGTTTGCCGAGCGCGCCCGCTCGCGCGACGCGATCGCGGATTTCGCCGGTGCGGGGGCAGCGCGGGAATTCGACGCCTTCTCCGACCGGGCGGCGCGCCTTTTCGAGGCCTTTCGCGACCCGGTGATGACGCATCCCGACCCGACCCCGCTGTCGGTGGGCGCGGCAAGCATGAAGCACCTGCCGGGGATCCTGTCGGACATGGCGCCGACACGCAGCTATGCGGGACTTCTGGCGGGGGCGTTCGGCGATCCGCGCTTGCGGCAGCTATTCGGGCGCTACGCCACCTATGTTGGTGGCTCGCCCTATCTCAGCCCGGCGATCCTCGCGCTGGTCTGGGAGTCCGAGGCGCAGGGCGTCTGGGCGGTCGAGGGGGGCATGCACGCGCTGGCGCGCAGCCTGGAAACCCTGTGCCGCGATCGCGGCGTCGGCTTCCGCTACGGATCGGACGCACAACGGATCGAGGTGCAGGACGGCCGCGCCGCAGCGGTGATGCTGGCCGACGGCACAAGGCTTCCCACGGGCGCCGTGCTGTTCAATGGCGATCCCGTTGCCCTGGACGCGGGGTTGCTGGGCTCGGCCGCCCGCCGCGCGGGAACGCCGCGTCCCCGCAACCGGCGCTCGCTCTCGGCCTGGGTCTGGACCTTTGCCGCCGAGGCGGGCGATACGCCACTTGCGCATCACAACGTGCTCTTCAGCGACGACTACCGCCGCGAGTTCGCCGATCTCTTCCGCCTGCGCCGCCTGCCGCAGGATCCCACGCTTTATATCTGTGCGCAGGACCGCGGCAACGGCGGCGCGCCCGCCGGGCCCGAACGCTTCCAGATCATCATGAACGCCCCCGCCGAAGGCGATGTCGTCACCCCCACCGAGCAGGAGATGCAACAATGCCAGACGAGGGTCTTTCACCGGCTGAACGAGGCCGGGATCGCGATCTCCCCGCCTCGGGCAGAGAACGCGCTGACGACGCCATGGGATTTCGCCCAGTTGTTCCCGGGAACGGCCGGGGCGATCTACGGGGCGGCGCCGCACGGGATGATGGCGACCTTCCGCAGGCCGAAGGCGCGCACGATGCTGCCCGGGCTTTACCTGGCGGGGGGCGCGGTACATCCGGGGCCGGGGGTGCCGATGGCGGCGCTTTCGGGTCGGCAGGCGGCCGCGGCGATACTCTGCGACCGCGTTTCGACATCACCGTCGCGCCGGACGGCTACGCGTGGTGGTATGTCGACGGGCTCTCCGACGACGGCCTCCGCGGCATCTCGATCATCGGCTTCATAGGCTCGGTCTTTTCGCCCTGGTATGCCTGGGCCGGCCGGAAGAACCCGCTCGATCACTCCTGCATCAACGTGGCGCTTTACGGCCCCGGCGGGCGCTGGACCATGACCGAGCGCGGGGCCAGCGCGGTGCGGCAGACGGCGGACATGTTCCAGGTCGGGCCGAGCCGGATCCACTGGGAAGACGGCGTGCTGGTCGTCGATATCGACGAGATGTCGACGCCCCACATGAACCGGATCCGCGGCCAGGTGCGCCTGACGCCCGATGCGATCACCCCGGCCGAGGTGCGGCTTGACGCGCAGGGCGCGCATCTGTGGCGGCCCTTCGCCCCCGGCGCCTCGATTTCGGTGGATATCGAGCGGCCCGGCTGGCGCTGGGAGGGGCACGGCTACTTCGACGCGAATTTCGGTACCCGCGCGCTGGAGGCGGATTTCAGCTACTGGACCTGGGCGCGGATGCCGGTCAGCGACGGCACCGTCGCATTCTACGACGCGAAACGCCGCGATGGCGGCACGCTTCAGGTGGCGCTGCATTTCGGCAGGGACGGCAGCGTGACCCCGATCGAGGCACCGCCGCTGACCCGGATGGCGCGCAGCCGGTGGACCGTTCGGCGCGAGATGCGGGCCGATCCGGGCTACCAGCCGCGGCAGGTGGCCCCCATGCTGGACGCGCCCTTCTACACCCGCTCGGTCGTGCGCAGCCGCATCAATGGCGAAGACGTGACGGGCGTCCACGAGGCGCTTGACCTGGACCGTTTTGCGAGCCCGTTCCTGAAGCCGATGCTTGCGGTGCGGGTTCCGCGCAGGGCGCGCTTCCCGGTCTAGAGATCCTTCGCGCCGGGGTTGTTGCGCCAGATCCACGCATTCAACGCCCCTGCATAGCTGGCCCATACCAGGTAGGGCAGCAACAGGAACCCCGACAGCAGGTCCACCCGGAAGGACAGCACCACCGTCGCGGCCACCGCCAGCCAGAGCCCCGACAGGACGACCAGGGCGGCGCCGACACGGCGGGCGCCGAAGAAGACGGGCGACCAGACCGCGTTCAAGGCGATCTGCGCCGCCCAGAAGGCAAGCGCAGGCTGCGCCAGCGGGTCGCCGGACTTCGCCATCCGGTACGCCGCCGCGACCATTGCGGCGTAGAGCACTGTCCAGGCAACGGGAAAAAGCCAGTCGGGCGGGGTCCAGGATGGTTTGGTCAGCCGCTTGTACCATTCACCCGGCTTGAACATCGCACCGGTCGATCCGGCAGCCATCGCCGCCAGGACATACCCCCCCAAGGTCAGCCAATCCACGCGCAATCCCCCTGGCAACCACTGCCACTGTCCCACATCTGCCTTTCGGCAGGGGGAAGTCAACGCGTCAGGCGCGCTTGCGGGCCCGTTCGACCCGTTCGAGTTCCAGCAGGATGTCGGCAAGCCCGGTCAGCCGCTCTCCTATGTCGAAGACACCGCGCCGCTGGGCGGGCCGGTGGGCCGCGGTCACGAGAAACGCGGTCTCGGGCAGGGGCGGCGCATGCAGGACAGCCGAGCGCGGCATGGTCAGCGTCACCCCCGTGGAGGCGTAGGACTTCGCCACCAGCGCCAGCTTGCGGGCCTTGCCGGTATGGGCGCGGCAGGTGACGCTGTCGTAATCGTTTCGGCGCACCTCGGCCCCGATGGCGGCATAGATGTGCCGCGCGGCAAAGATCGCCGGGCGGCAGCCCGCAGGCAACGCGGCGATTCCCGCCTCGGCCCGGTAATAGAGCCGCTGCGCCTCGGCCAGAAGCCGGTGGACGACCAGTGCCAGCGGGCGGCTGGGGCGCGGATCGGCCAGAAACCCGTCGGGATCGAGCCCCGCCTCGCGCATCCAGTCCATCGGCAGGTAGAGCCGTCCCTCGCGCGCATCCTCGCCCACATCGCGCGCGATGTTGGTCAGTTGCATCGCGACACCCAGGTCGCAGGCCCGCGCCAGCGCATCGGCGTCGCGCACCCCCATCAGCACCGTCATCATCGCCCCCACGGTCGAGGCGACGCGCGCGGAGTAGGCCCGCACCTCGGACAGGGTGTCATAGCGGCGGCCCATCGCGTCCCAGGCAAACCCCTCGATCAGCGCCTCGGGCAGGGCACGGGGCATCTCGGTCGCGGCGACCATCTGGGAAAAGGCGCGGTCGGCGGCGGTGTCGGCCGGCGTCCCGGCATAGGCCAGGTCCAGCCGGCGCTTCAGCCGCAGGACGGCGGCGGACTTCTCGTCGACCAGGTCCACCGCGTCGTCCGCCAGCCGGCAGAAGGCGTAAAGCGCAAGCGCCGGCTCTGCCACCCGGGCCGGCAGCAGGCGCGATGCGGCATGGAAGGACTTCGATCCGTGACGGATCGCGACGCGGCACGCTTCCATGTCGGCGGGGGCGATCATGCGACCGGCACCGGATCGGGGACCAGCTTGTCCAGCACCTCGGCCGAGGAAATGACGCCCGGCAGGCCCGCGCCGGGATGCGAGCCCGCACCCACCAGATAAAGCCCCCGCACCTCTTCCGAGACGTTGTGCGGACGGAACCAGGCGCTTTGCAGGATCCGCGGCTCGATCGAGAAGCCGGCGCCATGGGGCGAAAGGTAGCGCGTGCGGAAATCCTCGGGCGTCATCACATGGCTTTCGGCAACATGCGCGCCCAGACCCGGCAGCACGCTCTGTTCCAGCATGTCCTGAAGCCGCAGTCGGTAGGGCTCGGCCATGGCGGCCCAGTCCACCGGGTTGTCGAAGCCCAGATGCGGGACCGGCACCAGCGCGTAGAAGGCATCGCCGCCCTTCGGCGCGGCACTCGGGTCGGTGACGGTCGGGCGGTGCAGATAGACGCTCATGTCGTCCGCAAGCTTGCCCTCGATGAAGATGTCCTTGACCAGGCCCCGGTAACGCGGGCCGTTCAGGATCGTGTGGTGCCCGACATCGGGCCAGAGCTCGCGCGTGCCCTTGGTGCCGAAATACCAGACGAACAGCCCGTTGGACCAGCGCGTGCGCGTGAGCCGCGCCGGCGACCAGCGCCGCTTGGGCATCCTGCGCAGCAGATGAGTATAGGTGTGGCCCGCATCGGCGTTGCTGACGACGGTGTCGGCAAGGATTTCCTCGCCATCGCCCAGCCGCACGCCGCGCACCCGCCCGTCGCGGGTCAGGATCTCGTCCACGGTGACGCCCAGGCGCAGCTCGCCGCCCAGATGCCGCACCAGTCCCGCCATCGCCTCGGCCAGCGCGCCCGCGCCGCCCATCGCGTAATGCACGCCGAACGCCTTTTCCAGGTGGGCGACCAGCACATACATTGACGTGACGTGGAACGGATCGCCCCCGATGAAGAGCGGATGGAAGCTGAGCGCCATGCGCAGCCGTTCGTCCTGCACCCGCGCGGCGGCATGCCCATAGGTGGATCTGTCTGCGCGAAGCATCCCGAAGGTCGGCAGCACCTTTATCAGATCGGCCAGCTTGTGCATCGGCCGGCGGCCCAGGTTCTCGAACCCGAACCAGTAGCGCTTTTCGGCGTCGGCCAGGAACCTTTCGTAGCCCGCGACATCGTTCGGAGAGAGGCGCCCCACCTCGGCGCGCATGGCCTCGGTGTCCTGCCGCGCGGTGAAGGTCTCTCCGTCAGGGAAATGGATCGTGTAGAAGGGATCGAGCGGCTTCAGCTCGATATCGTCCGCCATCCGGCGCCCGGCGATGCGCCACAAATCCTCGAAGACCTGAGGGACCGTGACGATGGTCGGGCCCAGGTCGAACCGGAACCCGCCCTGGTGCCGTGCCGAGGCGCGGCCCCCCGGCATGTCCAACCGGTCCAGCACCTGGACGCGGTAGCCGCGCGCCCCCAGCCGGATCGCGGCGGCAAGGCCACCAAAACCTGCCCCGATCACCAGCGCCAGCGGGCGCGGGTCGGTGGCAAGGACGAGACTCTCGGGATCGAGGCGCTTTTGCATGAAGTCACGGTAGCAGTGTCCACTTAAATTGACAATCTCCCTCGCCACCCCTTCCCAGGCCTTAATTTCAGTGCAACACTAGCCACATGACGAGGAACTCACCCGCAACATCGGCACCGAATCTGTCAGGTCAGGTTGTCACGATGTGCTTTTTCCGGTTTCGCCCGTTGCGTCACCGGCTCTGGGCCTTTGCCCAGATGGCGCTGGCACGGCGGCCGCTTGCGCGGACCGAGGGAATCGGGTTCTTCAAGCTTATGGGCGCGGGAACCGGAGAGGGATTCACGCCGAAGCCGGATACCGGCGCCGTGGTGATCCTGACCACCTGGCCGGACCTGGCCACGGCCGAACGGCAGACGCGCGACGCGCCGGTGTTTCGCCGCTATCGCGCCCGCGCCGACGAGGTCTGGACCATCCACCTGACCCCGCGCTCTGCCTGGGGGGCCTGGTCGCGCCAGATGCCGTTCCAGCCACGCGGACCGGTTGGCGATACGGCGGTGGTGGCCCTGACCCGCGCCACGGTGCGCCTGCCGGTGCTGCTGAAGTTCTGGCGCCGGGTGCCCGACATCCAGCGCGCGATAGGCGGCGATGCCAACGTCATCTTCAAGCAGGGCGTCGGCGAGGTGCCATGGCTGCACCAGATGACCTTTTCGATCTGGCCCGACACGCGTGCCATGGCGGCGTTCGCCCGCGCGGACGGGCCGCATGCGCGCGCCATTGCCGCGGTGCGCGCCGGCAACTGGTTTGCCGAAGAGCTTTATGCAAGGTTCTCCATACTCAAGTCCGAGGGCAGCTGGGGCGGGCGTGACCCGCTCGAACGCCTTTCGGCGCTGCAGGCGGCGGAATAGAAAGACGATCCCGAACATGACCATCCAGCCTTTCCCCTTCTCCGCCATTGTCGGACAGGACGAGATGAAGCAGGCGCTGACCCTGACCGCGATCGACCCGTCCATCGGCGGAGTCCTGGTCTTCGGCGACCGCGGCACCGGCAAGTCCACCGCCGTCCGCTCGCTTGCAGCACTGCTGCCCCCGATCGAAGCGGTGGCGGGCTGCCCCTACAACTGCGCCTTTGCCGCCCCCGATCCGGCCTGCCCCCATTGCGGCGCGCATCCGAAGAAGACCGCGCAGACGCGGCCCGCGCCGGTGGTGGACCTGCCGCTTGGCGCGACCGAGGACCGGGTCGTGGGCGCGCTCGACCTGGAACGCGCCCTGACCCGCGGCGAAAAGGCGTTCGAGCCGGGTCTCTTGGCGCGCGCCCATCGCGGCTATCTGTATATCGACGAGGTGAACCTGCTGGAGGATCATCTTGTCGACCTGCTGCTGGACGTGGCCGCCAGCGGCGAGAACGTGGTCGAGCGCGAGGGGCTTTCCCTGCGCCACCCGGCGAAATTCGTGATCGTCGGTTCCGGCAACCCGGAGGAAGGCGAGTTGCGGCCGCAGCTTCTGGATCGTTTCGGCCTTTCGGTCGAGGTCGCCTCGCCCCGCGACATCAGGGAACGGGTAGAGGTCATCCGCCGCCGCGACGCCTATGAGCGTGACCCCGCGCCGTTCCTGAAGAAATGGCGAACGGCCGATACGCGGCATCGCAAGAAGATCATGGCCGCGCGCGAACGGCTGGGCGCGGTCGCGGTCTCGGATGCCATCCTGGAAAAGACGGCCGAACTGTGCATCGCCCTTGGCGCTGATGGCCTGCGTGGAGAGTTGACCCTGATGCGCGCCGCCCGTGCGCTGGCTGCCTTTGACGGCGCCGATGCAGTGACCGGCGCGCATCTGCGCAGCGTCGCGCCCTCTGCCCTGCGTCACCGTCTGCGGCGCGATCCGCTGGACGAGGCCGGGTCCACCACCCGCGTCCAGCGCATCATCGACGAGGTTCTGCCCGCGTGACCGACACCCCCGCCATCCCGCCCGCCGACTGGGCCGCGGCGTTGCTGGCGGTGGATCCCGGGCTGGGCGGCATCCTGCTGCGCGCCCGCGCCTGTCTGGCGCGAGAGGCGTGGATCGCCGCGGCGCTGGCGCTTTCCGGGCATGCGTCCCGCCGACTCCCCGTGGATGCGGGAGAGGACCGCATCTTCGGCGGGCTCGACCTTGCCGCGACGCTGGCGGCGGGACGGCCCGTCCATGCGGCCGGCTTGCTGGCCGACATGGGCCGTGGCACGCTTGTGGTTCCGATGGCCGAGCGGATGACCGTCGGCCTGGCCGCGCGTCTCGGCCAGGCGATGGACGCCGGCGCGCGCTTCGCGCTTGTCGCACTCGATGAGGGCGAGGAGGATCAGGTTCCGCCAGCCATTGCCGACCGGCTGGCATTCGCCGTGGCGCTGGCCCCTAGCCCCCTGCGCGACCGGGCTGTGCCGCTTTCAGGCTTCGACGCTGCGGAATGTGCCCTTGCCAGGGACGCGCTGGCCCGCGTGCAGGTGCCCGACGATCTGTCCGAGGCGCTGACCGGCGCCGCCGCTGCATTCGGGATCGGATCGCTGCGCGCCCCGCTTCTGGCCCTGCGCTGCGCCCGCGCCGCGGCGGCGCTGCGCGGCAAGGCCGAGGCCGGCGTGGCCGAGGCGGAACTGGCGGCGGCACTCGTGCTCGCCCCGCGCGCCCGGCGCCTGCCCGAGGCCGAAACGGAAGAGCCCCCGGCAGAGACGCCCCCGCCGCCCGAGCCCAGCCAGCAGGATCAGGACGAAAGCGAAGGCCGCTCGCAACCGCTCGAGATTCCCGAGGAACTGCTGCTCGAGGCTGTCAAGGCGGCGATCCCCCCGGACCTGCTGAGCCGCCTCGCCGCCGCCGGCGCACTCAGCCGGGGGTCGAACGCACAGGGCGCCGGCGCCGGTGATGACCAGCGCAGCAAGACGCGCGGCAGGCCCGCCGGCACCAGGCGCGGCGACCCGCGAAGCGGCGGGCGGCTTGACCTGGTCGCGACGCTTCGCGCGGCCGCGCCGTGGCAGCCGCTGCGGCGGGGCATGGCCGGCACTGCTCCGGGTCGGGTGATCGTCACGCCCGACGACTTCCGCATCCGCCAGTTCAACGAGAAACGCGAGAAGGTGGTGATCTTCGCCGTCGACGCATCGGGCTCCGCGGCGATGACGCGGCTGGCAGAAACCAAGGGCGCGATCGAACTGATGCTGGCCGAGGCCTATGTCCGCCGCGAGCAGGTGGCGCTGATCGCCTTTCGCGGCGAGACGGCCGAGCTGCTTCTTCCGCCGACCCGCAGCCTGGTGCAGGCCAAGCGTCGGCTTTCGGCGCTGCCCGGCGGCGGCGGCACGCCCCTTGCCGCAGGGATCGAGGCAGCGGCGTTGCTGGCCGACCGACTGCGGCGGCGCGGGCAGATGCCGCATGTGGCGCTGCTGACCGACGGGCGCGCGAACATCGCCCGCGATGGCACGCCCGGCCGCGAGACGGCGCGCAACGACGCGCTGGCGGCGGCGCGGATGTTGCGCGCGGCCGGCACGCCGGCGCTGCTGCTCGATACCTCGCCCCGCCCGCAGGACGCGGCGAAGGCGCTCGCGGCAGCGATGGGGGCGTTGTACCTGCCGATGCCACGGGCGGACGCGCGCACGCTCGACGCGACGTTGCGCGCGGCGCTGACACCCGTTCCAGGGGCGGCCTGAGCGGATGGACTGGGCGAAAGACGGGGGCGACTGGCCGAACCGCCAGCTCAGCCGGATGGTCCCGGCGCCGGGCCTGCGCTGGCATGTGCAGCGCGGCGGGTCGGGGCCGCGTCTGCTGCTGCTCCATGGCGCCGGCGCCTCGAGCCACAGCTGGCGCGACCTGATCCCACTGCTGCTGCCCCATGCAGAGATCCTTGCGCCCGACCTGCCCGGCCACGGCTTCAGCAAGCTGTCGCCATCCGGGCGCAGCGGTCTGCCGCAGATGGCCGAGGATGTCGCCCAGCTGCTGCGCCAGGAGGATTTCGCCCCAGATCTGATCGTGGGTCATTCGGCAGGGGCTGCCATCGCGTTGCGGCTGGCCGCCGATGGGCTGAAGGTGCCCCGGATCCTTGGCCTGAACGCGGCGCTGATGCCGTTCCAGGGGCTGGCGGGCCTGCTGTTCCCGCCGCTGGCGAAACTCCTGGTGCTGAACCCGCTGACCGCCCCAGTCTTTGCCCGAACCGCATCCCGCCCCGGCGCGGTGCGCAGCCTGATCGAGGGAACTGGCAGCCGGATCGACGCGCGCGGACTTGCGCTTTACCAGCGGCTCATCTCGGACAGCCGCCATGTCGAGGGCACGCTGCGCATGATGGCGCGCTGGGACCTAGCGCCCTTGATCGCGGCATTGCCCTCGATCGCGACGCAGACGCTCTTTGGCATCGGGCTGCGCGACCGGGCAGTGCCGCCCGAGACCACCATCGCGCAGGCAAGGCGCATGCCGGCAGCCCGCCTGATCCGGTATCCCGACCTGGGCCACCTGATGCACGAGGAGGCGCCGGAACTGTTCGCCGCAATTATCCTATCGTTTCTCGGCGGCCGCGAAGAGGGGGAGGTCGCCGGGGCCGCGTCCGAGTGAGCGCAGCACCGCGGGGATCCTTTCCTTCACCTTGAAGAAACCGGCGGTCGCATGCGGCCAGAAGGCGGCGTCCCAGTCGCGCCGCTGTTCGACCAGCCGCAGGTTCGCAGCCTCGAAGGCCGGGCGCGCCTGGTCGAACCAGTCCCGCACCCAGCCCACCGGCAGGTAGGCGGTCACGATCTCGGTCGCGCCGTGATGCTTCGCGAAGGCGATGACCTGATCGGGTCCGGGCATCTCGAACGCCGCGGCCGCGCCTCCGGCCCGCATGGCGGCATCTGCAAGTCCCGCGGCATCGGCATCGGCAACCATCCGGGCCACGTCGCGCGGGCTGCGCCGGTCGGTCAGCCGCAGCGTGGCGGTGGCCGCCGTCGCGAGTGGCGGCAGGCTTTCGACATGGCCGTCCTCTTCGGTGAGGAGGCGCACCCGCACCGCACCCGGCTTGGGTGTGGCGAAATCCCTCAGCGCCCCGCGCGGCGGGTTGTCGTCGCCCGACAGCGGCGGCGGATCCTGCGCAAGGCCGTGGATCCCGCCAAAGCGCCCCTCGGTATGTTTCGCGATGTTCGAGGACCGCGCGACATAGTTCTTGCCCGGCGTGTGCAGCCCTGCCACCCAGCGCCAGGACAGCGTGTTCGACGCCGGATCGCCGTCCAGCAGATGCCTCAGGAAGAAATCCGCCCCCAGCCGCCAGGGCAGCTTCAGGGTGAAGATCCAGATCGAGGCGAACCACATCCGCGCGTGGTTGTGCAGATAGCCCGTCGCGCGCAACTCCGCGCTCCATGCATCGAAACAGCCGATGCCGGTGCCGCCCTCCTCGGCTTGCGCCAGGGCGCGGCGCAGACCGGCATTGCCCCTCGCCTGCGCCAGATCCTGCGCAAGGCCCGTGCGGTAGCCTGTCCAGACCGATGGCCGCTGTTCCAGCCAGCCCTTGAAATAGGCGCGCCAGACGACCTCCTGCACGAATTTTTCGGCCGCCGAGGGGCTGTGCGCGCCCAACGCGGCAGCGACCACCTCTTCCTCCGTCACCAGACGCCGGCGGACATAGGGCGACAGGCACGAGATGTTGGACCGGTCGCGCGGGCCCAGGTCGTGATTGCGCCCATCGGCATAGGCGCGCCCCATGCGGGGGCGGAACGCCTCGAGCCGCGCCAGGGCATGGGCGCGGGTGATGGGCAGGAAATCGAAGGCGTCGGACATGGCGGCTCTCCCTTGGGTCGCGCCGCCAGATAGGACGCGGTGCCGCGGGCGCAACGCCTTGCGCGCTGCGGACGCAGGGCTATTTGCGGGTTCATGAGCAACAGACCCAACGATCCGCAAGCAGCGGAAGAGATCTATTTCGATGGCGGCTGCCCGATCTGCCGCCGTGAAATTGCGGTCTATCGCCAGATGAGGGGACTGGAGTCGACCCTGTTCACCGATGTGACGGCCCCGGATGCGGTACTGCCCGGCATCGCCCGGGAAGAGGCCCTTGCCCGCTTCCATGTGCGGCGCACGGACGGATCGGTGACCAGCGGCGCACGGGCGTTCCTGGCAGTCTGGCGGGCCAGCCCCAGGCTGCGCCGGATCGCGGTGATCCTGGACCGCCGCCCGTTGGTGGATCTGCTGGAACTGGGCTACCGCGCGTTTCTTCGGGTGCGCCCGCTCTGGCGGCGCGGCGCCTGACGGAAGACCACCTCTTCTTTACGCTTTCGCAAGCGGTTGGAGGCTAGGCCTGTACACGGCCCGCCCCGGAGGAGAATCCCCGCTTGCCCCGCCTGTTGTCCTGCCTGCTTGTCCTGCTGATGGCGCTGGTTCCCCGCGCCTCGTTTGCGGACGCTCGGATCGCGGCCATCTGCGAAGAGGCGGCGCTTCATGCCTCACAGGCAATCGGCGTGCCGTTCGCTGTGCTGCGCGCGATCGCCCTGACCGAGACGGGGCGCACCCTGGACGGGCGGCACCTGCCCTGGCCCTGGACCGTCAACATGGAGGGGGAGGGCAAGTGGTTCGACAGTCCGGAGCAGGCGCTGGACTATGTCCGCACCCGTCACGCTGCCGGCGCCCGCAGCTATGATCTGGGCTGCTTTCAGGCTGGTTCGTCATGGAGCCGGTATTCACCGAGGCCTGGACCACGGCAGTGCGCCCGGCGCTTGACGGCACGATCGACGCGGAAACCGCGTTCCGGCAGGGGATCGCCCCGTTCCGCACCTTCATGGAAGGGCGGACCGATCCCGAAACCCTGCGCCTGCTGGCGCAGTCCTCGGGCCGCGCGCTGCCCGAGGCAGGCGTCTCGCCAGACCTGTCGCTTCTGGTGCCGGGCTTTCTTCTGTCAGAGATCCAGCGCGGCTTCGAGGTCGGCTTCCTGGTCTTCCTGCCCTTTCTCGTCATCGACCTTGTGATCGCCGCGATCCTGATGTCGATGGGCATGATGATGGTGCCACCGGCCGTCGTGTCGCTGCCGTTCAAGCTGGCCTTCTTCGTGCTTGCCGACGGCTGGTCGCTGCTGGCCGGCGCGATGGTACGGAGCTATGCGCCATGAGCAACTCAGGCCGCGACATGGCTCAGCCGGATCCGACCGGCACGCGGCTGATGGTGCCGCAGACCGGCGAAGGCCTGCCGCAGCCCTGGGAGGCGATGCGCGATTCCGCAAGCCAGAAGTACCGCGACCTTACCCCGATCCGGAAGGCGGCGATCATCCTGGCCGCGATCGGTCCCGAGGTGGCCTCGGAGTTCCTGAAGAACATGAGCGAGGCAGCGCTGACCCGCACCGCCATCGCCATCAGCCGGCTGGAGCATATTCCGAAGGAAATGCTCGACAGCGTCATCGCCGAGTTCCTGCTGTCCATCGGCACCGAGGAAGAGGTCTCGGGCGGCAGTCACACCGCCCGAAGGCTTCTGTCCGAGGTGCTCGACGACAACACCATCGAGAAGATCATGCTGGATGTCGAAGGGGGCGACACTCGCCGCGCCTGGAAGCAGCTGAACGACGTCTCGACCGCGGCTCTGGCCAGTTTCGTCGGTGCCGAGCATCCGCAGACAGCCGCCGTGATCCTGTCGGAACTGCGCCCCGACAAGGCAGCGGCGGTGCTCGAGCGGCTGGACCGGGAGTTCGCCCAGCTGACCGTGCTGCGCCTGTCCCCGGTGCCGACCCCGGACCCGCTGGTCGCCGAAATGGTAGAGCGGGTGATCGCCAGCGATTTCCTGTCCGCCCTGCAGCGCACCCAGCGTTCGCGCAAGCCGGCAGACATCATCGCCGGAATGATGAACAACATGTCCTCGGAGGGGCGGGAAAAGTTCCTCGACTTCATCGAAGGAGAGCGGCCGGCACTACACAAGGAAGTGCTGCGCACGATGTTCACCTTCGCGGATATCCGCAACCGCGTCGATCCGCGCTCGATCCCGGTCATCGCCAAGGAAATCGAGGAGCAGACCCTGCTCACCGCGCTCAAATGGGGGCAGGCACAGAACAACCCCTCGGCGGAGTTCATCCTGCAGAACCTGTCGCGCCGGCTGGCAGAGCGGCTGGCGGAAGAACTGTCCGCGATGCCCGAGGTGACGCCCCGCGAAGGGGAAAGCGCCCAGCAGGAAGTGGTGCGTCTGATCCGCGAAATGACGCGCCAGGGCCAGACGCAGATGATCGCCGAGGATGGGCCCGAAGACTGAGATCAGCCGCAGTAGACCCGCGTGACCACACCCTGCGCATCAAGCTCTATGTTCAGTCGGTCGGGCTGGTTGTCCATCGTCACGGAATCACCCGGCCCGATGAAGCGAACCTTCGGGGCGGCGACGGCGATGGCGGCACGATCCGTGATCACATCGCCCACCAGCCCACGCTGGCTTCGCGCATCGCAGGTGTCGGACATCTCGACCGAGCCACCGATGCCGACGGGACCGCCAGCGCCACAGGCCGCGAGCACCCCCACACAGATCAAGGCTGCAAATCCACGCATTGAAATTTCCTCTCGCTGCTCGAGGGAAATCAAGCACGCTGCCCGCCCGAGCGCAACCCGGACGGGGCGCCAGCGGCCGGAACGTGCCGACCGCCGCAAGAGGCCGTTCTCAGTCCCGGTTCATCCGGTTCTCGACCAGGTCCTCGACCACGCCGGGATCCGCAAGGGTGGATGTGTCGCCCAGCGCTCCGTAATCGTTCTCGGCGATCTTGCGCAGGATGCGGCGCATGATCTTGCCCGAGCGGGTCTTGGGCAGGCCGGGCGCCCACTGGATCAGGTCGGGCTTGGCGATCGGCCCGATCTCGCGCCGGACCCATGCCTCGAGTTCCTTGCGCAGATCGTCAGTGGGGGCCACCCCGTTCATCAGCGTGACATAGGCATAGATGCCCTGGCCCTTGATCTTGTGCGGATAGCCCACCACGGCTGCCTCGGCGACCTTTTCATGGGCGACCAGCGCCGACTCGACCTCGGCGGTACCCATCCGGTGGCCGGACACGTTGATGACGTCGTCCACGCGCCCGGTGATCCAGTAGTAGCCGTCGGCATCGCGTCGGCAACCGTCACCCGAGAAGTAGTATCCCTTGTACTGCTCGAAATAGGTCGAAACGAAGCGCTCGTGATCACCCCAGACGGTGCGCATCTGGCCCGGCCAGCTGTCCTTTATGCACAGGACGCCGGTCGCCTCGGTCTCGGCGATTTCCTTGCCGCTTTCGGCCTCCAGCACAGCGGGCTCGATGCCGAAGAAGGGCAGCGTGGCCGAGCCGGGCTTGGTCGCGATCGCGCCGGGCAGCGGGGTCAGCAGGTGGCCGCCGGTCTCTGTCTGCCACCAGGTATCGACGATGGGGACGCGGCCATTGCCGACGACGTCGTTGTACCAGTTCCAGGCCTCGGGGTTGATCGGCTCGCCCACGGTGCCGAGAACCTTGATCGAGCTCAGGTCGCATTTCTCGACAAAGGCGTTGCCCTGCCCCATCAGCGCGCGGATCGCCGTCGGTGCGGTGTAGAACTGGTTGACCTTGTGCTTCTCGCAGACCTGCCAGAACCGGCTGGCATCCGGGTAGGTCGGCACCCCCTCGAACATCAGGGTGGTCGCGCCGTTCGCGAGCGGGCCATAGACGATGTAGCTGTGCCCCGTGACCCAGCCCACATCCGCCGTGCACCAGTAGATATCGCCATCATGGTAGTCGAAGGTGATCTGCTGGGTCATCGCGGCATAGACCAGGTAGCCGCCCGAAGAGTGCACCACCCCCTTCGGCTTGCCGGTCGAGCCGGAGGTGTAAAGGATGAAGAGCGGATCCTCGGCGCCCACCTCGGCCGGCGGGCAGTCGGCGGAAACCTCGGCCTCCATCTCGTGGAGCCAGCGATCGCGGTCCGACACCCAGGCGACCTGCTGCCCGGTCCGCCGCACCACCAGGCAGAGCGGATCGGTGTTCGAGTTCACCAGCGCCTGGTTGACGTTGTCCTTCAGGTTCGTGACCCGCCCGCCGCGCGGCGCGCCGTCGGCGGTGATGACGACCTTCGCCTTGCAATCGTCGATGCGGTTGGCCAGAGCGTCGGGCGAAAAGCCGGCGAAAACCACCGAATGCACCGCCCCGAGCCGCGCGCAGGCCAGCATGGCATAGGCTGCCTCGGGGATCATGGGCAGGTAGATCACCACCCTGTCACCCTTTTCGACGCCCATCGACTTCAGCACATTGGCGAACCTGCACACATGCTCGTGCAACTCGGCATAGCTGATGTGCCGGGCGGCATCCTTGGGGTCGTCGGGTTCCCAGATGATCGCGGTCTGGTCGCCCCGCGTCGCCAGATGCCGGTCCACGCAATTCGCCGCCACGTTCAGCGTGCCATCCTCGTACCAGCGGATCGACACGTCGGGATAAGCGAAGGAGACGTTCTTCACCCTGGTGAAGGGCTTGATCCAGTCGATGCGCTTGCCCTCGTCGGCCCAGAACCCCTCCGGGTCCGCGATCGACCGGCGATACATCTCGGCATAGGTCTCGGCATTCACATGCGCCGCCGCCGCCATCTCGGCGGAGGGGGGATAGGTCTTGTCAGCCATGGCGTTTCCGTCCCTGGTTCGTCTTTTCGATCCGTCCCCGCGCCGGAAGCACGGGGCCAAGCTCAGATGGCGAGATACTCTTCACGCAGCTTGGTGTTGTCCAGAACCTCCTGCGCGGCGCCGTCGAAGACCACCTGCCCCATGTCGAGGATCACCGCCCGGTCGGCCAGTTTGAGTGCCGCGATGGCGTTCTGTTCGACGATGACCGTCGTCATGCCAAGGCTCTTGATCTCTTTCAGGGTGCGCTCGATCTCCTGCACGATCACCGGCGCCAGCCCCTCATAGGGCTCGTCCAGCAGCAGCAGCTTCACGTCGCGCGCCAGCGCCCGGCCGATCGCCAGCATCTGCTGCTCGCCCCCGGAAAGGGTCACGCCCTCCTGCTTGCGCCGCTCGCCAAGGCGCGGGAACAGCTCGTAGATGCGCTGGATCGACCAGCCCACCGGCGGGGCGATCTGCGCAAGTTGCAGGTTCTCTTCCACGGTCAGTCCCGGAATGATGCGCCGATCCTCGGGGACCAGCGCCACACCGCAAGCCGATGCCTGATGCGCCTTCATCTTGTGCAGCGGCTGATGGTCGAGCCAGATCTCGCCATGTCGCAGGGCGGGATTGTCCACCCGCGCGATGGCCCGCAGCGTGGAGGTCTTGCCCGCGCCATTGCGGCCCAGAAGCGCGAGGATCTCGCCCTCGTGCACGTTGAAGCTGACCCCCTGCACGATGTAGCTTTCACCGTAATAGGCCTCGACCGCATGAACCTGGAAATAGGCCGGCTCCTGGCGGTCCTTATGCCCGGTGCGGATCTTGTCGTAATCTGTATCGAGCAGCGTCATACCTGCGCCTCCCCAAGATAGGCTTCCCGCACCTTCGGGTGACCCTTGATGTTTTCGGGCTTGTCCTCGACGATCACGGCGCCTTGCGCCATAACCGTTATCGTGTCGGCCAACGAAAAGACGACGTGCATGTCGTGCTCGATGACCACCTTGGTGATGCCGCGCGTCTCGCCGATATGCTTGAGCAGGTCGATGGTCCTGTTCGTGTCGGCTCGCGCCATGCCGGCGGTCGGTTCGTCCAGCAGAAGCAGCTTCGGATCCTGGACCAGGCACATCGCCATTTCCAGCCGTCGCTTGTCACCGCGCGACATCTCGCTGGCCAGCATGTTGCGCTTGTCGGCAAGTCCCATGTCGCGCAGCGTCTCCTCGGCATGGTCGCGGATCTCGGCCTCGGACTGCACCTTGCCGAAGGGGTTCAGCCGGAACGACCCGTCACGCTTGGCAAAGGCGGGGATCATCACGTTCTCGAGCACGCTCAGGTCGGTAAAGATCTCGGGCGTCTGGAACACACGGCTCACGCCGGTCTGGTTGATCTGGTGCGGTGTCAGCCCCAGCAGGCTTTGCCCATCGAACATCACCGACCCGGTATCGGGCGTCAGCCGCCCGACGAAACAGTTCAGCAGGGTGGACTTGCCCGCACCGTTCGGGCCGATGATCGCGTGGACCGTGCCCTTCTGAACGTTGAGGTTCACGTTGTTCAACGCCTGCAGGCCGCCGAAGCGTTTGTTCACGTTCTGGACCTCGAGGATACCCATTCGCCCCGCTCCTTATTCCGCCGGGGTCGAGGCGGTCGCCTCGCCAGCCCGCTTGCGGGATTTTCCGGATACCAGGTTCATGATGCGCTGCGCCCCCTCCATCAGCCCGCCGGGCAGGAAGATGACGACCATCATGAACAGAACCCCCAGCGTCAGGTGCCAGCCCGAACCGACGAAGGGGCTGACCAGCCATGCCGCCGCATCGCCCATGCCCTGCGGCATGAAGGCGAACCAGCCGTCCAGCGTGTTGCTGTTGATCTTCGACAGGATGTTCTCGAAATACTTGATGAAGCCCGCGCCCAGGACCGGCCCGAGCAGGGTTCCGGCACCACCCAGGATCACCATCAGCACCACCTCGCCGCTGGCGGTCCACTGCATCCGCTCGGCCCCTGCCAGCGGATCCATCGAGGCCAGAAGCGCGCCCGCAAGACCCGCGTACATGCCGGAAATCACAAAGGCGGCCAGCGTGTAGGGCCGGGTGTTGATCCCGGTGTAGCTGAGCCGGTTCTGGTTGGTCTTCACCGCGCGCAGCATCATGCCGAAGGGCGAACGGAAGATCCGCATCGAGATGTAAAACGACAGAAGCATGATGAGCGCGCAGACATAGTAGCCGTAGCTGAATTGCAGCTCATAGCCGAAGACGGTCGGATTCCAGAACACATCACGCATTTCCAGCCCGAACAGCATCGTCACCGGCAGCGATCCGTTGGACGGCCCGTCCAGCACACGCGGGTCGGACAGCAGGATCTGCAATCCCGTCTCGCCGTTGGTGATCGGGGTCAGCACCGAATAGGCAAGGTTGTAGCTCATCTGGGCGAAGGCCAGCGTGAGGATCGAGAAGTAGATCCCCGACCGCCGCAGCGAGATGAAGCCGATCAAGAGGGCGAAGAGCCCCGAGATCACCACCCCGAGCACGATGGCCGGAACGATGTTCATGCTGAGTAGCTTGAACATCCAGACCGCCGAGTAGGAACCGACACCCAGGAACGCAGCGTGCCCGAAAGACAGATAGCCGGTAAGCCCGAACAGGATGTTGAAGCCGATCGCGAAGATCCCGTAGATCGCGAAGCGCTGCATCAGGTCGGGATAGCCTGCCCCGAACGGTGCAAGGATCAGGGGCGCGGCCAGGGCCGCGATGGCCACTGCAACAAACAGCAGCGCGTCGTTGGTCTTTGTGCTGGTCATGGCCGGTTACTCCATCACGCCTTTGCGGCCCATCAGGCCACGGGGCCGGGTGAGCAGGATGACGACGGCGACAAGGTAGATGATGATCTGGTCGATGCCGGGGATGATGGCCTTGACTTCGTTCATGGCCGAAAAGCTTTGCAGGATGCCCAGCACGAAGCCCGCGGCGACGGCGCCGGGGATCGAGCCCATGCCCCCGACCACGACGACCACGAAGCACAACACGAGGAAGTCCATCCCCATGTGATAGTCCGGGCTGACGATCGGCGCATACATCACGCCGGCAAGCCCGGTCACGATGGCCGCAAGTCCGAACATGGCCGTGAAACGCTTGTCGATGTCGATGCCAAGAAGTCCGACCGTCTCGCGGTCGGCCATGCCGGCGCGCACCACCATGCCGAAGGTGGTGTAGTTGAGCAGAAGGATCACGCCGCCGATCAGCACGACCGCGAAGATGAAATAGACGAAGCGCCAGATGGGATAGATGACCTGGTTCGCCTCGAAGCCCAGCCACAGGCCGATATCGAGCGCCCCGCGCAGCGCATCGGGTGCTGGCTGCGGGATCGGGTTGGCGCCGAAGATCGCCTTGATGATCTCCTGCATCACGATCGCAAGGCCGAATGTCACCAGGATCTGGTCCGCGTGCGGGCGCTTGTAGAAATGCTTGATCAGGCCACGCTCCATCGCAAGGCCGACCACGATCATCACCGGGATCGCAAGCAGGATGGACAGGGGCACCGAATAATTGATCAGCGTGGCGCCGAAATCGCCAAACCATGTCTGGACGTAGGGCGTCTCGACCTTGAGCGGGTTGCCCAGGAAGTCGGTTCTGGTCGGATCGACGCTGACGGTGGACAGCCGAAGGATCCGGTCCATGACCACGGCGCAGAAGGCGCCGACCATGAAGAGCGCCCCATGGGCGAAGTTGACGACCCCGAGCGTGCCGAAGATCAGCGTCAGGCCCAGTGCGATCATCGCATAAGCGCTGCCCTTGTCGAGGCCGTTCACGATCTGAAGGAGAATGGCGTCCATGGAGTGTTTCCCGCTTGGATGGGCCGTCCGACAGGACGGCAGGACCGGCCGCCCCGACGGGACGGCCGGCCGGTCACGCGATCCGGATCAGGCGCCGGGGTTGCAGGCGCCGAGATCGCCACCCTGGAAGTCGGGGTGGTCCACCGGGTAGCCGGCACGCTCGGCCGGGACGATCTCGACGATCTCCAGCAGGTCGTACTGGTCGGTGGGGTTTTCTTTGCCGCGCACCACCAGACACTGCTTGATGCACTGGTGATCCTCGGCCCGGTACAGCGTCGGACCGTCGCCCAGGCCGTCGAACTCGTAGCCCTCCAGCGCCTCGACCACGGCACAGGGGTTGAACGAACCGGCGCGCTGCACGGCGTCCGCGTAAAGCAGCGCCTGCACATAGCCTGTATGGGCCGCCTGGCTCGGCGGGGTGCCATACTTCTCGCCGAAGGATTTCACGAAGGCCTTGGTGCCGTCATCCTGCAGCTTCCAGTCCCAGTTGGCCGAACCGAAGATGCCGCGCACGTTCTCGCCCGCACCCTGCGCCATCAGTTCCGAGTAGAGCGGCACCACGATCTCGAGCGGCTTGCCGTTCACCTCGCGGCCCCGCATGCCGAACTGCACCGCCTGGGTCAGCGAGTTGACCATGTCGCGGCCGTAATGGTTCAGGATCAGCACGTCAGCGCCGGAATTCAGCACCGGCGTCAGATACTGCGAGTAGTCGGTCGCGCCCAGGGGGGTCCGCACGGCGGCCACGGTCTCCCAGCCCATCGCCTCGGTGTAGGTCTTCATCGACCCTTCCTGGCTCCAGCCCCAGGTGTAGTCGGCAGTCAGGTGATAGGCCTTGCGGTCGGTGCCGTAGTTCGCCTCGAGGATCGGGGCCATCGAGCGGCCCGACATCTCTGTGTTGAAGAAATGACGGAAGCCGTTGCGCTTGCGGTCCTTGCCGGTGGTGTCGTTCGAGTGGGTCAGACCGGCCATGAAGATGACGCCGGCCTCCTGGCAAAGACCCTGCACGGCGATCGCCACACCCGACGACGAGCCGCCGGAGATCATGACTGCGCCGTCCTTCTGGATCATCGACTGCGCGCTCGCGCGGGCCGCATCGGACTTGGTCTGCGTGTCGCCGGTCACATAATCGACACGCTTTCCAAGGATCCCGGTCCCGTCCAGCACCTTCGAGGTGAAGGTATTCAGCATGCCACCGTCACCTTCGCCATTGAGGTGCTCGACCGCCAGCTGGTAGGCGCGCAGCTGGTCGGCACCCTCATCGGCATAGGCGCCCGTCTGGGGCACGTTGAAGCCCAGCACGACGTTCGAGCCCGTCGGCTCGTTCGTGAACGCGCGGGCAGAGCTGGTGAAGATGGTGGGCATCGCAAGCCCTGCACCAAGCACGGCGCCCGATTTCAGCAGCCCACGGCGATTGAGTTTGTTTCCAGACATTCGCGATCCTCCCAAGGATATCTTCTATCGACCACAGGCGGGCCGGTGCTTTCCTGCACGCCGCAGTATCGCGCCGGACCTGTCAATCACGCAATAAATCATTGCGCATGAACAGTTTTTTTGTAAAATTTTTGCATAGCTGCACTGCAACATTGTAAATTACTTTACCTTGCGTCGCAGCAAGCACTTGATTGGAAAGGCGCTCGCCATGGCCGCATCGCTTGCCGGAAGTCGAATCCGCGAGGCTCGCATCCGCATCGGCATGACCCAGGTGGCGCTGGCGCAGGCCGTGGGGATATCGCCATCCTACCTGAACCTGATCGAGCACAATCGCCGCGGAATCGGCGGCGCGACCCTGAACGCCATCGCCGAAACGCTGGGCCTCCGGCCCGCCGACCTGTCAGAGGGGCGCGCCCCGGGGCTGGTACCGGACCTGAAGGCGGCAGCCGCCGAACACCCCGAGGCAGGGGCGGACCCGCAGACCGCCGAGGCGCTTGCCGGGCGCTTCGAGGACTGGGCCCAGCTTCTGGTGACGCTCAAGACCCGGGACCGGGACCAGCGCGGCGTGATCGCGGCGCTGTCCGACCGCCTGACCCACGACCCGTTCCTGTCGGACACCGTGCACGCGATGCTCTCGAATATCACCGCGATCCGCTCGGCCGCCGGGATCATGACGCAGGTCGCCAATATCGACCCGGCACAGGGGCGCCGCTTTCTCGAAAGCATGCACGCGGAAAGCGAGCGCCTGTCAGAGGCGGCGCAGGCGCTGGCCGACTACCTGGGCGCGGCGGCGGCGCGCACGGACCTGGCCGCCACCGCCGAAGAGACGCGCGACCAGTATCTCGCGCGCAACGCCTATGTTTTCCACTGGCTCGACGAGGCGGCAGAGGACGCGGCAGCCCGGTCCGACACCGATTTTACAGGCACCATGGAGTCGGCGATCGACGCCCATCTGGCCACGGACGTTCCGGGGGGTAGCGGACAGCACCTGATCCGCGCGCATCTGCTGGCATATGCAGCGGATGCGCGGGCGATGCCGCTGCACCGTTTTGCCGAAGCCGCAAGCGCGCACCGCTTCGATCCGACGACGCTGGCGCAGGCATTCGGCGTGGATATCCCCGCCGTGTTCCGCCGCCTGTCGGTGTTGCGCCGGCCGAAGATCGACGCCCCCGACTTCGGGCTGATCGTCGTCAGCGCATCCGGCTATCCGCTGCTGCGCCGCCCGCTGGCAGACTTCGCGCTGCCACGGCACGGCAATGCCTGCCCGTTGTGGCCACTTTTCCAGGGCTTTGCCCGCCCCGGCCAGCCGATCCTCGAACGTATCCGGCACGATAATGGCGCAACCTTCGTGACCTGCACCCATGCAGCGCCCCGTACCCCGCCCCGCTTCGGCCAGTCTGCGGACATCGCCGCCTCCATGCTGATCGCGGGCGAGCGCGACCTGCCCGACCTGCCCCCGATGCCCCTGCGAGAAGTAGGCACCGCCTGCAGGATCTGCACGCGGCAGGACTGCACCGCCAGAGTGGAACGGCCCCTGATCGGGTGAGTTGCGCACCCGGGGGATGTTTTCCGTGACAGCGCGCAGGCGAGTTCGTAAAACATTTGGATAACAGCGGAAAAATCCGCGGCCCGGCAAAGCCGGAGGGGAGGAATGTGACTTGGCCCAGAGGGTCCTGATCGTCGAGGACGAACCGAACATCGCCGACGCGCTTCGCTTCCTGCTGACCCATGAAGGGTTCGAGGTGGTGGTCGAAAGCGATGGCGCATTGGCGATGGAACGTGTGGCCGACAGCAGGGCGGACGTCGTGATCCTGGACGTGATGCTGCCCAACAGATCAGGCTTCGACATCCTGCGCGATCTGCGCGCGCTCGGCCCGGATCAGACCCCGCGTCCCCCGGTCCTGATGCTGACGGCCAAGGGGCAGGCCCAGGACCGGCGCACCGCAGCCGAGCTGGGCGTGACGGAGTTCATGACCAAGCCCTTCTCCAACGCCGAGGTCGTGGCGACCGTGAAGCGGCTGGCGGGCCAATGACCCGGCGCGGCGAAAACGCCGATCTGGCCGAACGGGCGCTAGAGCGTCACAAGCGCGAGGATGCGGCGGCGTTCCTTCCCATCCTGGGCGTGCTTCTTCTGGTGTCGCCCGTGCTCAACATCGTAGCGGGATTTCCGCGCATCCTCGGGATCCCGGCGGTCTATCTCTATGTGTTCAGCGTCTGGGCCGGGCTGATCCTGTGCACGCTGTATCTTGCCAGGCGCCTATACGGGACGGGCGAGCCGGAATAGCCCGCGAGGAACCGTCCCATGCTGACGCTCGACATCCTCGTCACGGTCTGCCTGCTCTACAGCCTCGCGCTGTTCCTAATCGCCTTCTGGGCCGAACGCCGCGCCGCGCGGGGCCGCCATTTCTGGCTGCGCTCTCCCATCGTCTACACGCTGTCCCTGTCGGTCTATTGCACGGGCTGGACATTCTATGGCGCGGTCGGATCGGCGGCACGCAACGGGCTCGAATACGTCACCATCTATGTCGGCCCGTCGCTCGTGATGTTCTGCTGGTGGTTCCTTCTGCGCAAGCTGGTGCGGATCGGCAAGGCGCAGCGGATCACGTCGATCGCCGACCTGATCTCGTCGCGCTACGGCAAGAGCGCGTCGCTGGGCGTCATCGTGACGCTGCTCGCCGTGATCGCCACGACGCCCTACATCGCGCTCCAGCTTCAGTCCCTCACCCTGAGCATCGCGGCGATCGGCGGCGAGACGGCGGCGGGCCCCGCCGTGACCGGCTTCTGGTTCGCCACCGGACTGGCCCTGTTCGCGATCCTGTTCGGAACCCGGACCATCGATGCCAACGAAAAGCATTTCGGCGTCGTCTCGGCCATCGCGGTCGAGGCGGTGGTCAAGCTGGTCGCCCTCGTGACGGTCGGCGTGTTCGTGGTCTGGGGACTGAACGCGGGGCCGGGCCCCACCTTTGCCGTGCTGCCCGAAAGCGGCCCGCACGAGGGCGTATTCGGCCCGCGCTGGGTCACGCTGATCTTTCTTTCGGCCACCGCCGTGATCTGCCTGCCACGCATGTTCCAGGTCATGGTGGTCGAGAACGCCGACGAGCGCCACCTTGCCACGGCGGCATGGGCCTTTCCCGCCTATCTGCTGATGATCTCGCTCTTCGTGCTGCCCATCGCGGTGACCGGGCGCGCGCTGATGCCGGAAGGGGCGAACCCCGACCTGTATGTGCTGACGCTGCCCCTGTCGCAGGGTTCCGAGGGGATCGCACTTCTGTCCTTCCTTGGCGGTTTCTCGGCCGCGACCTCGATGGTCATCGTCTCGGCCATCGCGCTATCCACCATGATCTCGAACCATGTCGTGGTGCCCGTCTGGCTGGCAATGGACAAGTCCCGCACCCAGACCAGCGGCGATGTCCGCTCTGTCGTGCTGATGGCGCGGCGGGTCTCGATCGGCGCGATACTCGCGCTTGGATATCTCTATTTCCTGATCACCGGGGGATCGGCGGCCCTGGCATCCATCGGCCTGATCTCGTTTGCCGGCGTGGCCCAGATCCTGCCCAGCCTCATCGGCGGCATCTACTGGCGGGGCGCGAACCGGGCCGGGGCGATGACCGGCATCGGCCTCGGTTTCGCGCTCTGGGCCTATACGCTTCTTCTGCCCAGCTTCGAGGGCGGGTTCCTCCTGTCCTCGTCCGCCATCGCCTCAGGGCCGTTCGGCATCGCAAGCCTCAGGCCGCAGGCCCTGTTCGGCGAGGATTTCGGCGATCCCCTGGTCCATGCCACCTTCTGGAGCCTGTCGCTGAACGTGATCGGCTTCGTCACCGTTTCGCTTCTGACGCGCCCCCGGCTTCTGGAGCGGGTGCAGGGGGCGCAATTCGTGGATGCACACCGGCAGGGCGGCACGGGCGCCATGGTCCTGCCGCGCTCGGCCACCTCCGAGGATCTGTTCACCCTTGCCCAGCGGATCCTCGGCACCGAAACCGCCCACCGCCTGTTCGCCGAGGCGGCACGGGCGCAATCGAAGCCGGCCGGCCTGCCCGAGGCCGACGATGCGCTGATCGCCCGGATAGAGCGGGAACTGGCCGGCTCCGTCGGCGCCGCATCGGCCCATGCGATGGTCAGCCAGATCACGCGCGGCGGGCAGATATCGGTGGACGAGCTGATCCGCATGGCGGACGAGACGGCGCAGATCGTGGAATACAGCCAGCAGCTGGAACGCCAGTCGAAGGAACTGGCAAAGACAGCCGGCGAATTGCGCCGCGCCAATGCCCGTCTGACCGAGGTCGGCGCGCAGAAGGACGCCTTCCTCAGCCAGGTCAGCCACGAGTTACGCACGCCCATGACCTCGATCCGTTCCTTCGCCGAGATCCTGCGCGAGCGACCGGACCTCGACAGCGGCGACGTGCAGCGTTTCGTGGGCATCATCCACGAGGAAAGCCAGCGCCTGACCCGGCTGCTGGACGAGATCCTCGACCTAAGCTTCCTCGAAAGCGGCAAGGCCCGGCTCAAGGTAACGGACGTGGCGCTCGGCGCCGCCGTCGAAAGCGCCGCGATCAGCACCGAAGGCCTGCGCGCGGCCTCGGGCGCCCGCCTGGTCGTCGAGCCCGACGGCATGGAGACGCCGGTGCGCGCCGATTTCGACCGCCTCGCGCAGGTCATCATCAACCTGGTGACCAACGCGGTGAAATACGGCGCCCGCGAGGGCGGCGAAATCCGCATCCGCGCGATCGTGGCGCCCGATCAGGTGGCGCTCGACATCGAGGATGACGGCCCCGGCATCGCGCCCGGCGACTGGGAACGCGTGTTCGAGAAATTCACCCGACTGGGCGAAGTGACCCTTGCCGGCAGCGCCGGCCTCGGCCTGCCCATCAGCCGCGAGATCATGCGCAACCTGGGCGGCGACCTGCGGATCATGCCATCAACGCGCGGCGCACGGTTCCGCATCCTGCTGCGCCCGGCGGCCCGCAGCGCGGCCTGAGGCCCGCGCGCATACCCTGCGGCATGCGCGCGGGAGGGCATGTCACCCGGCGACCCGCACGATCGCCTTGGCCAGCGCATCCAGCTTGTCGGCGGGCAGGCCCGCGATGTTCACGCGGCTGTCACCGACCATGTAGATGCCGCTTTCCTCGCGCAGCTTCATCACCTGCTCCTGGCTCAGGCCCAGGCGCGAGAACATGCCGCGGTGATGCGCCACGAAATCGAAGGAGTCGGAATTGGTCTCGCGCCGCAGCGCCTCGGCCAGCCCTGCGCGCAGTTCCAGCATCCGCGTCCGCATCTCCTCAAGCTCCGCCTGCCAGTCGGCGCGCAGCTCGGGATCGTTCAGGATGATCTCGACCACCTTCGCGCCATGGTCCGGCGGGAAAGAGAAGTTCAGACGATTGAGCGAGGACAGCGCGCCCTTGGCCAGGTCGGCCGTCGCCGCGTCCTGCGCCACCGCCATGGCGATGCCGACCCGGTCACGGTAAAGCCCGAAATTCTTCGAGCAGCTGGCCGCGATCAGCATCTGCGGCACCCGCGTCACCATCCGGCGCACCGCCGCCGCATCCGCATCCAGCCCGTCACCAAAACCCTGGTAGGCGAAATCGATGAACGGGATCGCGCCTTTCGCGTTTAGCAGGTCGGTGACCTGATCCCACTGCGCCGCATCCAGGTTCGCACCCGTCGGGTTGTGGCAGCAGCCATGCAGGATCACCACGTCGCCGGCCGAAAGCCCGTCCAGGTCCGCCATCATCGCCGCGAAATCGACGGTGCAGGTCGCGCTGTCGAAATAGCGGTAGGTCGCGGACGCAAGCCCGACATGACGCACCATGGCGGGGTGGTTCGGCCAGGTCGGATCGGAATACCACACCTTGGCGCCCGGGTTCGCCAGCTTCACCAGTTCCAGCAGCTGACGGATCGCCCCGGTGCCGCCTGGCGCCTGCGCGGCGGCCACGCGCCCGGCCGGCACCGCATCGCCCAGGACCAGCCCGCGCATCGCGGCGTTGAAATCGAGGTCGCCCAGAAGGCCCACATAGGACTTCGAGGTCTGGCTCTCCAGCAGCCGCTTCTCGGCCGCCTTGACCGCCCGCATGACCGGGGTTGCGCCCTTCTCGTCCTTGTAGACGCCGACGCCAAGATCGACCTTCTCGGTGCGCGGATCGGCGCGGTACATGCCGATCAGTTCGATGATCTTGTCCGGCGGCTGCGGGGTCAGCTTTTCAAGCATGGTCCTCGGTGCTCCTCCCTGGGGGCGTCATTTGGCGCGGTCGCGACAGGATCCGGGTCTTGCGCGCCTGTGATACGGGTTCGAATCCGGCGCGTTGATATAGGCCAAGCGCCCGCGGATGGTCCAGCGTGCAGGTTTCCACCATCAGCCGGCGGATGCCGGGCCGGTCCCAGCCCAGATGCACCGCCGTCCGCAGCAGCCACAGGCCCAGGCCCATCCCCACGGCCTCGGGCACCAGCCCGAAATAGCTCAGTTCCACTTCGCCCTCGGCCCGACCGTCGAGCACGAAGAAGCCGGCCGGCCAGCCGGACCGCATCAGTGTCCAGAGCGTGACCTGCGGGTCGGCCAGCCAACGGCGCAGATCCTCGGGATCGTCCTCGAAGCGGTCGGTCCACTCGTAGTCCTGTCCCACCGCGCGATAGAGATCCAGGAAGTACCATGCCGGCGGCGCCTCGGCCGAAAGCAGCGCCATGGGCGGGCCCATCGGCATGTCGGGCCGCGGCCCCTCAGGGCGCGTGGTCATCTCCAGACAGGTGATGATGACCTCCACCTCCGACCCGGCCGGCAGCTCCGTCATCCCGTCTCGACCTTCAGGTCGCCATACATGCCCCACTCGCTCCAGGAACCGTCGTAAAGCGCGTGCTGCGGATGGCCCAGCCGTTCGAGCGCCAGGCTCAGGATCGCCGCCGTGACACCCGACCCGCAGCTGGTGATCACGGGCCGCGCCAGATCGACGCCCGCCGCGAGGAAAGCCAGCCGCAGGCCTTCCTCGGACTTCATGGTGCCGTCGTCGTTCAGCAACTGGCGATAATGCACGTTCTTCGCCCCCGGGATATGGCCCGAGCGCAGGCCGGGGCGCACCTCCGCCTCCGCTCCGCGGAACCGCCCAGGCGAGCGGGCGTCGACGATCTGCCAGTCCCCCAGCTTCGAGGCGGCGGCGACCTGGGTCACGTCCTTGACCAGGCTCGCGTCGCGCCGCGCGGTGAAATGACGATCGCGCAGCTGCGGAGGCTCGGTCTCCAGCACCCGGCCTTCGGCCTTCCATTTCGGCAGGCCACCGTCCAGCACGGCGCAGTCGCGCTTGCCGAACAGGCGGAACAGCCACCACACCCGCGCGGCCGAGAACAGCCCCGCACCGTCATAGACGACGACGCGATGCCCGTCGCCGATGCCCATGGCCCGCATGCGGCTGACGAATTTCTCCACCGGCGGCGCCATGTGCGGCAGGTCCGATTTCGCATCCGAGATCTCGTCGATGTCGAAGAAGCGTGCACTCGGGATATGGCCCGCGTCATATTCCGCCTTCGGGTCGCGCCCCTCGGCCGGCAGATACCAGCTGGCATCCAGAACCTTCAGGTCCGGCGCGCCCAGATGGCGGTCCAGCCATTCGGTCGATACAAGAAGCTGCGGATCGTCCTGGGCCAAGGCCGCCTCCCTTCACGCAACAATCTTGCCCCGGATACTGCCGCAAAGGCGTCAAGGCAAGCCGCCCGCCTTCCACTTTCCTCAAATATCCCCGCCGGAGGCATCCGGCGACCGCCCCGCGCGCGGCTCAGGAGTGACGCGCCCGCAGCCGACGCTCGATCCGCCGCAACGCCAGGCTGAGCCCGATGGTCATCAGCAGGTAGATATAGGCGACGATGTTGTAGGTCTCGAAATACCGGAAGGAACCCGCGGCATAGACCTTGCCCAGCTGGGTCACGTCCGCCACCCCCAGCACGGAAACGAGCGAGCTGTCCTTGACCATGGCGATGAAGTCGTTGCCCAAGGGGGGCAGGATGGTGCGCAGCGCCTGCGGCAGAACGACCAGCCGGAACCGCTGCCAGCGGTTCAGGCCCAGCGCCTCGGCCGCCTCGATCTGGCCGCGGTCCACCGACTGGATGCCGGCGCGGAACACCTCGGCGATGAAGGCCGAATACCCGATCGCCAGCGCGATGATCGCCCGCCACAGGAAACTCAGGTCGCGCGTTCTCAGCGGCTCGAAGCCCAGCGGCTCCAGCACCGCATTGGCCGCCGCAACCAGCGCCGGGGCAAAGACGAAGGCGACATAGAGCAACAGCACCAGGATCGGGATGCCGCGCACCACCTCGATGTAAAGCCGCGCCCCCTGCCGCAGCAGGGCCAGCCGCGACAGGCTGGCCACGGCCAGCACCAGCCCCATCGCGCAGGCCGCGGAAAAGGCCACGGCCGTCACGAACAGCGTGACCCCCACCCCGCGCCAGAGCGTCGCGAAGATCTGTGCATGCAGGTCGTCGGCATGAACGCGCCAGCCCAGCCACAGCCCGGCCGCCCCCAGGATGACAAGCCACCATGGGAAGTCGGGCCGGTCCTGTCGCGAAGGCGCGCTCACGCGCGGCCGCTCACTGGCCGAAGCTGTAGTCGAGGAACCACTTGGTGTTCAGCGCATCCAGCGTCCCGTCGGCCTCAAGCGCGGCGATCCCGGCGTTGAAGACCGGCACCAGGTCCGAGCCCTTGGGATAGATGAAGCCGAAATCCTCGGACCCCAGCGGATCACCCACCAGCTTGAAGCTGTCCGGATTGGCCCGGACATAGCCCTGCCCGGCGGTGCCATCGGTCAGCACCAGGTCCACGTCCCCGGCCCTCAGCGCCTGCACGCTGGCGCCGAACGTCTCGAACAGGCGGATGCGCGGGTTCGACTCGTTGCCGTCCAGCACCTCGTAGACCGCGACATAGAAGGGCGTCGTGCCGGCCTGCGCCCCGATCAGCAGATCCGCGTCCGCGGCGAAGGAAGCGGCATCCGCGAAACGGTCCTCGTCGGCGCGCACCAGCATGAACATCTCGGACCGCATGTAGGGATCCGAGAAATCCACCTGCTCGGCCCGATCCTCGCGGATCGTGATGCCCGTCATGCCCATGTCGAACTGTTCCTGCGAGACGGCGGCGATCATCGCGTCCCAGGACACCTTTTCATAGACCGGCACGAAGTTGAGCCGCTCGGCCAGGGCGGCGATGGCATCGTATTCCCAGCCGATCGCAGCCCCGGTCGCGGGGTCCACGAATTGCAGCGGCGGATAGGCGTCCTCGGTCGCGATCACGACCTCGCGTCCCTGAAGATCGGGCAGGTCCTGCGCAGGCGCGACACTGGCGAGCGCGGCAAGGCCCGCGGCAAGAATGGCAAAGGCTTTCATGGTGCAATCATCCCTGTGTGGATTGGCGGGCAGACTATGCCGGGGCCCATTCCGGCTGGCAAGGGCGGCCCCTTGCTCAACCCAGTCGCAGGTCGGACACGTTGCCGGCGATGGCGCTGCCGGTGTCGTCCGCATCTGCCGAGACGGCGATGCCGAACAACGCCTCTGGCGCCGTGCCAAAGGCGCGCTGGTGATCCGCGGCCAGATCCACCTCCTCCGAATGGCTGCCGGGTGCCGCCGGGCGCAGCACGACCGTCATGCCGCGCGCACCCAGGTAGGGGCTCTGGATGAAGGTGCCACGGTCCCGCATCCCGCCCCAGACATAGACCAGCGTCGTCGCCGCCTCGTCGGTCAATACCCGGCGCGGCGGCGCGTCGATCAGCGCCTCTGCCCGGGCGCGGGGCAGGAAGGCGAAATAGAGCGCCAGGTTTCGGTCATCCCCACCCTTCCGGGCAAGGTCCGTGGGTGGAACGCTGCGCGCAACGTCCCAGCGCCACGAAGCACTGCGCGCGCCCCAGAGCGACGGATCCAGCTTGCGAAGCACCAGCGCGACGCCCGCATCGCTTTCGACGGTCAGCCGCTCTCCCTGCAATCCGAAGCGGGTCTGCCGACGGAATGGAAAGCCCTGGGTGAACCATTGCCGGTCGAAGGGAAGCGCCGTCGCCTGTGTGGCCGCGGTGACAAGACCGATGGTGAGAAAGGCACGTCGCTTCATGGCACGGACTCCGTCGTTTCCGGGGTATAAGATACGGCGAAACCCGCGGCGGGGGCGCGCCCCGCGTCTCAATATCGCGTGACTCGGCGACGATGCCTTAGACCTGGAAGTCGGGGCTTGCGCGGGCCGCCGTTTCCGCCTGTCATGGCTGGCAACCGCCAAGGGAGGAATTGCCAGATGCCCCGTGCCCACGATGCCCTGCCGCGCCGCGCGGCGAACCATGTCGCGCTTTCGCCGCTTTCCTTCCTGCGGCGCAGCGCGCAGGTGTTTCCGGACCGCACCGCCATCGTCTATGGCGATCTGCGCCGCAGCTGGGCCGAAACCTATCAGCGCTGCCGGCGGCTTGCCTCGGCACTTCGCCGCGAGGGGCTCCAGAAGGGCGACGTCGTGGCGGTCATGGCGGTGAACACGCCCGAGTTGTACGAGTGCCATTTCGGCGTGCCGATGGCCGGCTGCGTGCTGAACGCCGTCAACACGCGGCTCGATGCCGGAACGGTGGCCTATATCCTCGACCATGCCGAGGCGAAGCTGCTGATCACCGATCGCGCCTTCTCTGCGGTGATCCGCGAGGCGCTGTCGCTGTGCAAGGCGGCGCCCATGGTGATCGATATCGATGATCCCGCCGCCGGAGGGGGCGAGTTGCTGGGCGCGCAGGACTACGAGTCCTTCCTTGCCGGCGGTGATCCCGATTTCGCCTGGGAGGGGCCGGCGGATGAATGGGACGCCATTTCCATCAACTACACATCAGGCACGACCGGGCGACCCAAGGGCGTCGTCTATCACCACCGCGGCGCCTATCTGAACGCGGTGAACAACGCGCTCGAATGGTCGATGCCGATGCACCCGACCTATCTGTGGACATTGCCGATGTTCCACTGCAACGGCTGGTGCTTTCCCTGGACCATCGCGGCGCGCGCGGGCACCAATGTCTGCGTAAGGCAGGTGAGCGCCGCCAGCATCTACGAGGGGATCGCCGTGCATGGTGCGGACCATCTTTGCGGCGCGCCGATCGTCCTGTCCTTCATGATCAACGCAACCGACGAGGAACGGCGCGAGTTCTCGCATCGCTGCAAGGTGATGACCGCGGCCGCCCCGCCACCCGCCGCGGTGCTGCAATCCATGGCCGAGCAGGGCTTCGAGGTGACCCATGTCTACGGCCTGACCGAAGTCTACGGCCCCGCCGTGGCCTGCGCCTGGCACGAGGAATGGGACCGCCTGCCCATCGCCGAACAGGCGCGGCTGAAGGCGCGGCAGGGTGTCGCCTACCTGATGGAGGAAGCGGTGATCGTGGCCGACCCCGACACGCTGGAGGAAGTCCCCCATGACGGCGAGACGATGGGCGAGATCCTGTTTCGCGGCAACATCGTGATGAAGGGCTACCTTGCGGATCCGGACGCGACCGATGCCGCCCTCAACGGCGGCTGGTTCCATTCCGGCGATCTGGCGGTGGTGCAGCCCGACGGCTACATCCAGATCCGTGACCGCGCGAAGGACATCATCATCTCGGGCGGCGAGAATATCTCCTCGATCGAGGTGGAGGACGCCCTCTTCGCCCATCCGGCGGTGCAGACCGCCGCCGTGGTCGCGATGCCCGATCCGAAATGGGGTGAGACGCCCTGCGCCTTCGTCGAGTTGAAGCCGGGGCGCGAGGCGACGGCCGAGACGCTGATCGCCTTCGTCCGCGACCGGCTGGCACATTACAAGTGCCCACGCCACGTCGTTTTCGGCGATGTGCCCCGGACCTCTACCGGAAAGATCCAGAAAGGCCCGCTTCGCGACCGCGCCAGGGCGATGGCGGCAGGCGAGTCGCAGGGCTGACGCCCGAAACGCGGGGGCTTTCACGGCCCCCGCGGCCCCCGGAGGCGCAAAAATCACCGTTTTCCGTTTCGGAAACGATCCGTCATCAAAGCGCCAAGTTTCGGAAACCCGGCCCGGCAGTCGCGGCCGCGTGAGATCCGGACCGCCGGGGATCACGGAACGGCGACATGCGCGCCGAAGTTGACGCAACGATTTCAGATACTTAATGTTTACTGCGAAACAATCCGTTGCCCAGTTCTGTCAAGGGGCAACCTGTTTCAAGGCTGTGTGATTGGCCGTGTCCCGGTTCGTGAGTTGAAGTTAGCTGGCTCCGGGTAGATATCAGCCGTGTCGCCGCAACTGGCGAAAAACGGAAAAAACGCGAAACAATCACTCAAAGGAGTTTCAACATGAAACGCGCTCTTATCACTGCCGCCGCCCTGACCCTGACCGCTGGTGCCGCCTTTGCGAACACCTTCTCGACGCCGCTGGCCACCTACGATGCCGACGCGCTGACCGCGACCCAGAAGGCGCAGATCTTCGCCGTCATCAACAGCGACGAGGCGACCAGCGTGCAGCAGCGCCAGATCGAGGCGATCCTGTCGGTCGACACCAATGCCGGCACCGAGACCTCGCGCGCGGCGCAGGCTTTCTTCGAGGCCAACGAAGACTGATCCGCGCAAGCGGAACACCCGTCCCGCAAGGGATGAACGGGGCGGCGGCCATCACAGGCTGCCGCCCTGAAACGTTTCAGAGATCGTTCGCCAGCACGTCGGCGAACAGGGCGGGATCCACGTTGCCCCCCGTGGCCACCGCGATCACGGTGTCCCCCGGGATCTGATCGGGCCGGAACAGCGCCGCGGCCAGCGCCGCCGCGCCGCCAGGCTCGACCACGATCTTCAGCCGCAGGAAGGCCAGCGCCATCGCGCGGCGGCACTCCGCATCGCTGACCGCCAGCCCCGGCCCGGCCAGCCGCTTGAGGATCGGAAAGGTGATCTCTCCGGGCGAAGGCGTCAGGATCGCGTCGCAGATCGACCCGGTCGCGGCCGCGTTGGACTGCCGGCTGCCGCTCGCCAGGCTGCGCGCGGTGTCGTCGAAGCCCTCGGGCTCGCAGGTGCGCACGCGCAGGCCCGGCGCATCGGCTTCCAGCGCCAGTGCAATGCCGGAACTGAGCCCGCCGCCACCGCAGCAGACCAGCACATCGGCATCCCGCACGCCTTCCTCGATGGCCTGGGCCGCGATTTCCAGCCCGCAGGTGCCCTGTCCGGCGATGACTTGCGGCTCGTCGTAAGGCTTGATCAGCGTCAGCCCGCGATCCCGCGCAAGCGTGTTGCCGATCTCCTCGCGGCTTTCGCCGGCGCGGTCGTAGAGCACGACCTCCGCCCCCATGGCGCGGGTATTCGCGATCTTCAGCGCCGGCGCGTCCGAGGGCATGATGATGACCGCGGGCACCCCGTGCATCTGCGCCGCGCGTGCGACCCCCTGCGCGTGGTTGCCCGAGGAATAGGCCAGCACGCCCCGCGACCGGATCTCGGGGTCCAGCGCGCTGACGGCCGAATAGCCGCCGCGGAACTTGAAGGATCCGGTGTGCTGAAGGCACTCCGCCTTGACCAGCACGCGCTTGCCCGCGATCTCGTCGAGGAAAGGCGAGGACAGAAGCGGCGTGCGCCGGACCACCGGGCCAAGCCGGCGGTCGGCTTCGAGGATCATGGTGAAGTCGCTCATGTGCGGACCCTTTCGACCAAGGTGTTAAGGACGGCCAGGCTTTCCGCCTCGTCCAGCAGGGGGACATGCCCACGGCCGGGCACCGTGGCGGCAATCAGATCGGGGCGGCGCGCCTGCATCTGCCTTAGCGTGTCCGCGCGCAGCAGGTCGGAATGCTGTCCCCGCAGCACGGCCAGCGGGATGCCCGCCAGCGCATCGAAAAGCGGCCACAGATCGGGCGCGGCCCCCTTGGCAAGAACCGCGTCGCGCAGGCGCGGGTCGTAGCGAAGCGCAATGCCTTCCGCATCCTCGCGGTACCAGCGGCGGGCAAGCCTGTCCCACATGGCAGCATCGAAATCGGGAAAGCCCGCGCCCATCGTCTCGGCCAGTTTCACGGCCAGCGCGTCCATGTCGCGCGCGGCCGGCCGGCGGCCCAGATAGTCCATGATCCGCGAAAGCCCGTCCGCGTCGATCTCGGGGCCGATGTCGTTCAGCAGCACGCCCGACAGCCGCTGCGGGGCCAGCGCCGCAATCACCATGGCGATCAGCCCCCCGCGCGAGGTACCCAGGATCACCGCCCGAGCGATGCCCAGATGGTCCAGCAGTTCCAACGCGTCCCGCGCCTCGGTCGGGATGTCATAGCTCATCGGGTCCGGCGCGAAATCCGAAGGCTCCCGTCCGCGGCTGGTCAGCGCGATCATGCGCAGCCCCTCGGGCAGCACTGCGCGCAGATCGTCGAAATCGTGGTGGTTGCGCGTCAGCCCCGGCAGGCACAGAAGCGGCAGGCCCTCGCCCGACACCTGAAAGGCAAGCGACAGCCCGTCCGAGGTGGTGAAGCGCTGCATCAGAGCCTGGCCGCCAGGTCGGGTATGCCGGAAAGGTCGGGAAGCACCGTCTCGGGTCGCCAGGGCAACCGGTCCATCGGGTCGCCCGCGCGGTTCACCCAGGCGGTGCGAAAGCCGTAGCCCGCCCCCGCCGCCGCATCCCACCCGTTCGAGGAGACGAACAGCACATCGCGCGGCGTGGTTCCGAAGCGGGCGCCGACCAGCTCGTAGACAGAGCGATGCGGCTTGAACACACCGACGCTTTCCACGCTCAGCACATCGTCCAGCCGGTCGCCGATCCCGGCGCTCTCGACCGCGGCCGCCAGCATTTCAGGTGCCCCGTTCGACAGGATCGCGGTCGCGAAGCCCGCCCGCTTCAACGCGGCCAGCATGGCCGGCACCTCGGGATAGGGGTCGAGCGTGCGGTAGAGCATCATCAGCCGGTCGCGCAGCACTGCATCCCCGTGCAGCCCAACCGCTTCCAGGGCGAAATCAAGTGCCTCGCCCGTGACCTGCCAGAAATCGGCATGCGCGCCGGTCACGGCCCGCAGCCAGGTGTAGCCAAGCTGTTTCGCGCGCCAGATCTCGGCCAGCCGCGGCCAGGCTTCGGCCAGACGCTCCTGTCCCGGCTCTCCGGCGGCCCGCCTCGCGGCTGCGGTCACGTCGAACAGCGTTCCATAGGCATCGAACACGCAGGCACGGATGGTCATGCGCTTTCCTCCGATCCGGGCAGCTACCCCAAGTCCTACAGGTTCTCGACCTGCGGCATGCCGGTGACGTGGAAACCGCCATCGACGAAGATCACCTCGCCCGTGGTGCAGGCTCCGTGATCCGACAAAAGATAGACAGCCGTTCCGCCCACCGCCTCGAGCGTGGCATTGCCGCGCAGGGGCGCGTTCATCTCGGAATTGCGGAACACCTTGCGCGCGCCACCGATCGCCGCGCCCGCGAGCGTGCGCATCGGGCCCGGGCTGATCGCGTTCACGCGGATACCGTCCGGGCCGAGGTCGTTCGCCAGGTAGCGCACCGCGCATTCCAGCGCCGCCTTGGCCACGCCCATCACGTTGTAGTTGGGCGTCACCCGCTGCGCACCCAGGTATGTCAGCGTCACGACCGACCCGCCATTCTTCATCAGCGGCGCCACCCGGCGCGTCAGGTCCACCAGCGAATAGCAGGAAATGTCGAGCGAGTTCAGGAAGTTCTTCCGGCTCGTGTTGACGAAGCGGCCGGAAAGCTCGGTCTTGTCGGAAAACGCGATGGCATGGACGAGGAAGTCCACCCGGCCCCATTTCTCGGCCAGCGTCGAGAACACCGCATCGAGCGATGCTCCGTCCTGCACATCCGCGGGCAGCACCAGTTCCGCCCCCAGGCTTGCCGCCAGCGGCTGCACCCGCTGGCCAAAGGCATCGCCCTGGTAGGTGAAGGCCAGTTCCGCCCCCTCGGCATGCAGCGCCTTGGCAATGCCCCAGGCAATGGACTTCTCGTTGGCAACGCCCATCACCAGTCCGCGCTTGCCCTTCATGAGTTCAGGCATCCGGGTCAGTCCTGTACTCGGGACAGCGCCAGCGTCGCGTTGGTGCCACCGAAGCCGAAGCTGTTGGACAGGACCGTATCGAGACCGGCGTTGTCGATGCGCTCTGTCACGACCTCGCCCGGTTCCAGCGCCGGGTCGAGCTTTGTGATGTTCGCGCTGGCTGTGATGAAATCGTCCTGCAACATCAGCAGCGAATAAATCGCCTCCTGCACGCCGGTCGCGCCCAGGGAATGCCCGGTCAGCGACTTGGTCGAGCTGACCGGCGGGGTCGTCCCCTTTCCGAAGATGCGGCGGATCGCCTCCACCTCAGAGATGTCACCGACCGGGGTCGAGGTGCCGTGCGAGTTGATGTAGCTGACCTTGCGCTCGCCCAGCGTGGACATGGCAAGCCGCATCGCCCGCTCGCCGCCCTCGCCCGAGGGGGCAACCATGTCGTAGCCGTCCGATGTGGCCCCGTATCCTGTCACCTCGGCGTAGATCTTCGCACCGCGGGCCTTGGCGCGCTCGTATTCCTCGAGCACCACGACCCCGCCGCCGCCGGCGATCACGAAGCCGTCGCGCGTCTCGTCATAGGCGCGGCTGGCCGTCTCGGGGGTGTCGTTGTATTTCGAGGACATGGCGCCCATGGCGTCGAACAGGCAGGACAGCGTCCAGTCCAGTTCTTCGCCACCGCCCGCAAAGACGATGTCCTGCTTGCCGAACTGGATCTGCTCGACTCCGTTGCCGATGCAATGGGCCGAGGTCGAGCAGGCCGAAGTGATCGAGTAGTTCACGCCCTTGATCCTGAACGGCGTGGCAAGACAGGCCGAATTGGTCGAGGACATGCAGCGGGTGACCATGAAGGGTCCCATCCGCTTTGGGCTGCCCTTCTCGATGACGATCTGATGCGCCTGGAAGAAGTTCCTTGTGGACGGCCCGCCCGAGCCCATCACCAGGCCGGTGCGCTCGTTCGAGACTTCGTTCGGCTCGAGCCCGCTGTCGGCGACCGCCTGCTGCATGGCGATGAAGTTGAAGGCGGCCCCGTCACCCATGAAGCGCAGGTCGCGCTTGTCGACATGCTCCGCGATGTCGATCTTCGGGCGGCCGTGCACCTGGCTGCGGAAGCCGTGTTCGGCATAGTCGGGCGCGAATTCGATCCCCGACCGGCCCTCCTTCAGCGAGAGCTTCACCTCGTCGGCGTTGTTGCCGATCGAGGAGACGATCCCGATCCCGGTTATGACGACGCGGCGCATGTGCGGCTCCCCTTCTTCAAATTCCTCGCCGGAAGTTCATCGGCGGACCGGGCGCGGACTCATTCGGTGAACAGGCCGACCTTCATGTCCTTGGTGGTGTAGATCGTTTCGCCATCGGCCTTCATCACGCCGTCGGCCAAGCCCAGCTTCAGCTTGCGGTCGATGACGCGGGTGAAATCCACCTCGTATGTGACGAGCTTCGTCTCCGGCGTCACCATGCCGGTGAACTTAACCTCTCCGACGCCCAGCGCCCGGCCCTTGCCGGTCATGCCGCGCCAGCCCAGGTTGAAGCCGGTCAGCTGCCACAGGGCATCGAGGCCCAGGCAGCCAGGCATCACCGGGTCGCCGATGAAATGACACTCGAAGAACCACAGGTCCGGGCGGATGTCGAATTCGGCCACCACATGGCCCTTGCCGTGTGTTCCGCCATCCGCCGAAATGTCGGTGATGCGGTCCATCATCAGCATGGGCGGCGCGGGAAGCTGCGGATTGCCGGGCCCAAACATCTCTCCGCGTGCGCAACGCATGAGACCGTCGAAGTCGAAGCTGGTCGGCAGTCCGGTCATTAAGGCAGTGCTCCGTGGTTCTGTAACTTTCTGAAACGCTCTATCACCCGTGTCGCGCGGGGTGCAAGCTTGACAGCACCGGGGGCGGGTCGCACATACTCTGGAAACGTGCGCGCCAGACCGGGACTGGACCCGCCCGCGCACAGGAGCAAGGACCGCATGGCATTGCGCGAAGACGACATCGAACGCCGCCGCGCGTCGGAATGGCTGCAGACCGCGGGGCTGCGGCCCACGCGACAGCGCCTGACGCTCGCCCGGCTGCTTGTCGGCGACGGACGCAACCGGCATGTCACCGCCGAAGGCCTGCACGAAGCCGCCGCACGGGGCCGCGACCGGGTGTCGCTGGCGACCGTTTACAACACGCTGCGCGCCTTCTGTCAGGCGGGGCTGATGACCGAGGTGACGGTTGACGGCAGCCGCTCCTATTTCGACACCCGCACCGACGATCATCCCCACTTCTTCTGGGAGGATGACGGCCACCTGACCGACGCCCCTGCCGACAGCGTCCGGATCGAGGCGCTGCCGGACGCGCCCGAAGGGGCCGAGATCTGCAAGGTGGACGTCGTGATCCGGCTCCGCCGCAAGACCTGAACCCGGTCGGCAGCGCCAGGGTCTTCGGTGCGTGCTTCGGCTTGAACGCCGCATCGCTTCGCAACAGTATGGCGGCCCCAGACCGAAAGGCCGTGCCTCGATGACGACGCTGCTTGTGACCCATGACGACTGCCTGCACCATGTGACGCCGCCGGGGCATCCCGAGCAGGTGGCGCGACTCGAGGCGGTGCGCACGGCGCTTGCCGATCCGGCCTTCGACGCGCTCCTGCGCGAAGAGGCGCCGCTTGCCACCGACGCGCAGATCCGGCTGGCACATCCGCAATCCCATCTCGACCGCATCCGCGCCGCCGTGCCGTCGCACGGCTTTGCCCAGCTCGATGCGGACACGCATCTGTCGCCCGGCTCCTTGCAGGCGGCGCTCAGGGCGGCCGGCGGCATC
This sequence comes from Halovulum dunhuangense, assembly GCF_013093415.1. Classification (NCBI taxonomy): domain Bacteria; kingdom Pseudomonadati; phylum Pseudomonadota; class Alphaproteobacteria; order Rhodobacterales; family Paracoccaceae; genus Halovulum; species Halovulum dunhuangense. The sequence continues at coordinate 523,703 of NZ_JABFBC010000001.1, read as the reverse complement.
GTGCGGGCCGTGGATGCGGTGCTCGACGGCGAGGCGCGCAACGCCTTCTGCGCCACGCGCCCGCCGGGACACCACGCCGAACGCGAAACGGCGATGGGCTTCTGCCTGTTCGGCACCGTCGTGATCGGCGCGCGGCACGCGCTGGAACGGGGACTGTCGCGGGTGGCGATCGTCGATTTCGACGTTCATCACGGCAACGGCACGCAAGACCTGGTCTGGAACGACGCACGGATCTTCTTCGCCTCGTCGCACCAGAGCCCGCTTTATCCCGGCACCGGACTCGCGCATGAACGGGGCGCCCATGACAACGTGCTGAACGTGCCGCTGCTGCCCGGCACCGATGGCGCCGGTTTCCGCCAGGCTTGGGAGACTTTCGTTCTGCCCGCACTCGAAGCGGCGGCGCCCGAGATGATTCTCGTATCCGCCGGCTTCGACGCCCACCGCGACGATCCGCTTGCCAACCTGCGGCTGACGGAACGGGATTTTGCCTGGGTCACCAACGCCATCTGCGATGTCGCCGACCGCCATGCCGCCGGGCGGGTCGTCTCGACATTGGAAGGCGGATATGATCTTCACGCCCTGGCGGCTTCGGCCGCCACCCATGTCGAGACACTGATGGAGCGCGGGGAATGAACGACACGCCGATCGAAAAGATGAGCTTCGAGCAGGCGCTGGCCGAACTGGAAACCGTCGTCTCTGACCTGGAAGGCGGGAACATCCCTCTGGAACAGTCGATCCTGCTTTACGAACGCGGCGCGAAGCTCAAGGCGCATTGCGAGAGAAAGCTGGCCGCCGCAGAGGAAAAGGTCGCCCAGATCACCCGTGGCCCCGATGGCGCCGCGACCGGGCTGACCCCGGTTGATCCGGACTGAGCGGATGGCCACGGCCCGCGATCTCCAGTTCCACGCGGCGCTGAGCCAGGCCGCCACCGCGGTCGAGGAGGCGCTGGACAAGCTGCTGCCACCGGTCGGCACACCGCTTGCCGACGCGATGCGCCACGGCACCCTGTCGGGTGGCAAGCGCCTGCGCGCCTTTCTGGTGCTGGAAAGCGCCGGGCTGTTCCGGGTTCCAAAGCCGCAGGCAATCCGCGCTGCCGCGGCCGTCGAGTGCATCCACGCCTATTCGCTGATCCACGACGATCTGCCCGCGATGGACGATGACGACATGCGCCGCGGCCAACCCACCGTGCACAAGCTGTGGGACGAGGCAACCGCGATCCTGGCCGGCGATGCGCTGCAATCGCTGGCCTTCGAGATACTGGCCGCGCCACAGACGGCCCCCGACCCGCTGATCCGCACCCGGCTGATGCTGCGCCTCGCGCAGGCGGCGGGGGCGGGCGGCATGGTGGCGGGACAGGCGCTGGACATTGCAGCCGAAACCGCCGCAGCCCCGCTCGACTTCGAGCAGGTGGCGCAGCTGCAGGCGCTCAAGACCGGCGCGCTGATCGGCTGGTCCTGCGAGGCGGGGGCGATTCTCGGCAAGTCGGACGTCTCGAACCTGGTCAAATTTGCCGCGGAACTCGGCCTCGCCTTCCAGATCCAGGACGACATCCTGGACGTCACGGCGGAAGCGTCCGACATGGGCAAGGCGACCCACAAGGACGGGGCCGCCGGCAAGGCCACCTTCGTCTCGCTTCTGGGACTGGAGGGGGCGCGCAAGAAAGCGCGTGACTTGGTGTCAACTGCATGTGACACTCTGAGTCCCTACGGCTCTGCGGCTGAGAACCTTCGCCTTGCGGCGGAATTCGCGATCAGCCGGAATAACTGAAGGCATTTCCGGGCGTTACCGCCCGCGAAGCCGGGGAAGGACACGATGCCCGGAGAGAGAGAATGACAATCCGCCCTGACACTCCGCTCCTCGACAAGGTTCAGACACCCGCCGACATGCGGGGCTTGAGCGACGCGCAGCTGTCGCAGCTGGCGCATGAACTTCGAGCGGAAACCATCTCTGCCGTGTCCGAGACCGGTGGCCACCTGGGCGCCGGGCTGGGCGTGGTCGAGCTGACCGTCGCGATCCACGCCGTGTTCAACACTCCCAAGGACAAGCTGATCTGGGACGTGAGCCACCAGTGCTACCCGCACAAGGTGCTGACCGGCCGGCGCGAGCGCATCCGCACCCTGCGCAAGGGAGGTGGGCTGTCGGGGTTCACCAAGCGCACCGAAAGCCCCTTTGATCCGTTCGGGGCGGCCCATTCCTCGACCTCGATCTCGGCCGGGCTTGGCTTCGCCGTGGCGCGCGACCTGGGCGGATCGCCCGATTACGGCATCGGCGACGTCATCTGCGTGATCGGCGACGGGTCGATGTCCGCCGGCATGGCCTACGAGGCGATGAACAATGCCGGCCACCTGAAAAAGCGGCTCATCGTCATCCTGAACGACAACGAGATGTCGATCGCCCCGCCCACGGGCGCGATGTCCACCTATCTCTCGCGGCTCTACGCGGGCGCGCCGTTCCAGGAATTCAAGTCCGCCGCCAAGGGCGCGATCAGCCTGCTGCCGCCGCCTTTCCAGGAAGGCGCGCGCCGGGCGAAGGAACTGGTGAAATCCGTCACCGTGGGCGGCACCCTGTTCGAAGAGCTGGGCTTTTCCTATGTCGGCCCCATCGACGGGCACGACATGGGCCAGCTTCTGTCGGTTCTGCGCACGGTCAAGATGCGGGCCGACGGCCCCGTTCTGATCCACGCGCTGACCAAGAAGGGCAAGGGCTATGCCCCGGCCGAACGCGCCTCGGACAAGGGGCATGCGACGGCCAAGTTCGACGTCATCACGGGCGAGCAGAAGAAGGCGCCGTCGAACGCGCCGAGCTACACCAAGGTCTTCGCCCAGTCCCTCATCAGGATGGCCGAACGCGATCCGCTGATCACCGCGGTCACGGCCGCGATGCCGGACGGCACCGGGCTCAACCTGTTCGCGGAACGCTTCCCGAACCGCTGCTTCGACGTGGGCATCGCGGAACAGCACGCGGTCACCTTCTGCGCGGGCATGGCGGCGGGCGGCCTAAAACCCTTCTGCGCGCTCTATTCCACCTTCCTCCAGCGCGGTTATGACCAGGTCGTGCATGACGTGGCGCTGCAACGCCTGCCGGTGCGCTTCGCGATCGACCGCGCCGGGCTTGTGGGCGCCGACGGGCCGACCCATGCGGGCAGCTTCGACACCGCCTACCTGGCAAACCTGCCCGATTTCGTGGTGATGGCCGCAGCGGACGAGGCGGAACTTGTGCACATGGTCGCCACCGCCGCCGCGATCGACGACCGGCCGTCCGCCTTCCGCTTCCCGCGGGGCGAGGGGGTCGGTGTCGAGATGCCGGAAACCGGCACACCACTGGAAATCGGCAAGGGCCGCCTGATGCGCGAGGGGAATGGCGTTGCGCTGCTGAACTTCGGCGCCCGCCTGCAGGAGATCTTCGTCGCCGCCGAGTCGCTGGAGGCGCGTGGCATCCGCCCGACCATCGCGGATGCGCGTTTCGCCAAACCGCTGGACCGCGAGCTGATCCTTCAGCTTGCCCGCCACCACGAGGCGCTCATCACCATCGAGGAAGGCGCCATCGGCGGCTTCGGCAGCCATGTCGCCCAGCTTCTGGCCGAGGAAGGCATCTTCGACCACGGGCTGAAATTCCGCTCGATGGTGTTGCCCGACACCTTCATCGACCATGACAGCCCGGCATCGATGTATGCCATCGCGAAGCTCAACGCCCCCGATATCGAGGCGAAGGTTCTGGAAGTGATGGGCGTCGCCCGGATCGGCGCGCGCCGGGCCTGAGGCGGGCGAATCGGCTTCAGCCGCGCAGCTGGCGCAAGGCCTCTGCCGCGGCGATGCCGCAGCTTACCGCGACGTTCAGCGACCGGCCGCCGCCCGGCATGGGAATCGCCACCGCGGCATCCGCGGCTGCGTGGACCTCGGCCGGGACGCCCGCGCTCTCGCGTCCCACCAGCAGGGTGTCGCCCGGTCTGAACGCGAAATCCCACAGCGGCACCGCGCCCCTCGTGCTGAGCAGCACCAGGCGGCGCGTCTCTTGCGCGGACCGAAACGCTGCCCAGTCGTCATGGTCCGTCACATCCGCGATCCGGGCGTAATCCATGGCAGTGCGGCGCAGCGCGCGCAGCGAGAACGGAAAGCCGCAGGGCCCGATCACGTCGAGCGGCAGGCCGAAGCAGGCGGCAATCCGGATCATCGCGCCCAGGTTCTGCGCGATGTCCGGCTGATAGGCCGCAAGGCGGATGGGCGGGGGGTTCTGCATGTCCTTCCGGGTCACGGGCGCGCGACCGGCCCGAAACTGCGGCGCAAAGTCCGCTGGACCCGCGCGGGGTGTTGGATTAGGTAGCCGGGTGACCTGCCAGGCCCCCGGCTTTGCGCATCTATGTGCTTGGGTGCCCGGCGGCAAGCCGAAGAATTGACACCAATGGAGATATCGCGTGTCCCACGTCGAAGAAGATACCGGTACCCGCCGCGACTTTCTTTACGTCGCCACCGGGGCGGCCGGCGCGGTCACGGTCGGCGCCGCCGTCTGGCCGCTCATCAACCAGATGAACCCCAGCGCGGATGTGCAGGCCATGGCCTCTATCCAGGTCGATGTCGGCGCGGTAGCGCCGGGCCAGCAGATCACCGCGCTGTGGCAGGGCAAGCCCGTGTTCATCCGCCGTCGCACGGAAGAAGAGATCGCCGCCGCGCGCGACGTCAATCTGGGCGACCTGCCCGACCCGCTGGCAGCGAACGCCAACCTGCCCGCAGAAGCCTCTGCCGCGGACGAGAACCGCAGCCTGGACGAGGCGGGCGAGTGGCTCGTGATGATCGGCGTCTGCACCCATCTCGGCTGTGTGCCGCTTGGCGAGGCCGGCGATTTCGGCGGCTGGTTCTGCCCCTGCCACGGGTCGCATTACGACACCTCGGGCCGCATCCGCCGTGGCCCGGCACCCACGAACCTTCCGGTGCCGCAGGCGGAATTCATTTCCGACACGGTCATCCGTCTCGGCTAAGGGAGAGCGAGAGAGATGAGTGGTATTCCGCACGATCATTACGAGCCGAAGACGAACGCCGAGAAGTGGGTCGAAACCCGCCTGCCGATCCTCGGCCTTCTGCATTCGACGCTGACCATCCCGACGCCCAAGAACCTCAACTGGATGTGGATCTGGGGCATCGTGCTGGTGTTCTGCCTTGTGTTGCAGATCGTCACCGGCATCGTCCTGGTGATGCACTACACGCCGGATGTCGATCTGGCCTTCGCCTCGGTCGAGCACATCATGCGCGACGTGAACGGCGGCTGGGCGCTGCGCTACATTCACATGAACGGCGCATCGCTGTTCTTCATAGCCGTGTACCTGCACATCTTCCGCGGTCTCTACTACGGCTCGTACAAGGCCCCGCGCGAGATCACCTGGATCATTGGCATGCTGATCTACCTGCTGATGATGGGCACCGCCTTCATGGGCTATGTGCTGCCCTGGGGGCAGATGTCCTTCTGGGGTGCGACCGTGATCACCGGCCTGTTCGGCGCGATCCCGGGCGTCGGCCCGGCGCTCCAGACCTGGCTGCTGGGCGGACCTGCCGTGGACAACTACACGCTGACCCGCTTCTTCTCGCTGCACTACCTGATGCCCTTCCTGATCCTGGGCCTGGTGATCGTGCACGTCTGGGCGTTCCATTCGACGGGCAACAACAACCCGACCGGCGTGGAAGTGCGTCGCGGTTCCAAGGAAGAGGCGAAGAAGGACACGCTGCCCTTCTGGCCGTATTTCGTGATCAAGGACCTGTTCGCGCTGGCCCTCATCCTGGCGGTCTTCGCGGCGATCGTGGCGTTCATGCCGAACTACCTGGGCCACCCGGACAACTACATCGAGGCGAACCCGCTGGCGACCCCCGCGCATATCGTGCCGGAATGGTACTTCCTGCCCTTCTACGCGATCCTGCGCGCCTTCACCGCCGACGTGTGGCTGGTCCAGTTCACCAGCTTCATCACCGGCGGCATCATCGACGCCAAGTTCTTCGGCGTGGTGGCGATGTTCGGCGCGATCGCGGTGATGGCTGCGGCCCCGTGGCTCGACACGTCGAGCGTGCGTTCGGGGCGCTACCGCCCGCAGTTCAAGATCTGGTTCTGGATCCTCGTGGCCGACTTCATGCTGCTGATGTGGTGTGGCGCGATGCCGGCGGAAGAGCCCTATGCCACGATCTCGCTGATCGCCTCGACCTACTGGTTCGCCTACTTCCTGGTGATCCTGCCGGTGCTGGGCGTCATCGAGAAGCCGCTGGAGCAGCCCGAGACGATCGAGCAGGACTTCAACCGCCACTACAAGCCGGAACCGGCGGAATGAGCTGGCGAGAGAGGACTAGAGCCATGAAGAAGACCTTCATCCTTTCGGCGGCCACCGCCGTCACCCTCGCCGCGGGCTCTGCCTTCGCGGCGGGGACCGGGGGCCACGTCACCGACTACGCCTTCTCCTTCGAGGGGCCGTTCGGCTCCTACGACCAGGACCAGCTGCAGCGCGGCCTTCAGGTCTATACCGAGATCTGCTCGGGCTGCCACGGCCTGCAATACGTGCCGTTCCGCGCGCTCGAGGATCTGGGCTACACCGACGCCGAGGTCCGCGCCTATGCCGAGAACTTCTTCGTGCCCGATACCGGGCCCGAGGCGCTTCCCGGTGACGAGCGGCCGGCGATACCGACCGACTACTTCCCCGGCTCGGCCCTGTCGAACGCGCCCGACCTCAGCCTGATGGCAAAGGCGCGCGCGGGCTTCCATGGCCCCGCGGGCACCGGCATCAGCCAGCTGGTCAACGGCATGGGTGGCGCGGAATACATCGCATCGGTCCTGGCAGGCTACACCGGCGAGGAGCAGGAGCAGGCGGGCGTCATTCTCTACGAGAACGAGGCCTATGGCGGCTACTTCGCCATGTCCCAGCCGCTCTGGGGCGATGACGTGGTCTATGCCGACGGAACCGAGGCAACGCTGGAACAGCAGGCGCAGGACGTCGCCGCCTTCCTGATGTGGGCCGCGGAACCGAAGCTCGAGGCGCGCAAGACCGCCGGGATCACGGCCGTGCTGTTCCTCGGCCTTCTGACCGTGCTTCTGTACCTGTCCAACAAGAAGCTCTGGGCCCCGGTCAAGCACCGTAAGGAAAACGCCCCGGCAGAGTGATCCGGCCACGCGGCAACCGGGAAAGGGCGGGACATCGATCCCGCCCTTTTCTATTTGTCGCGGATGTCCCGCTCGCTCCAGTCCGCTTCCGGCACACCACGACGCCTGAGCCGCAGTGCAAGGCCCGCGGCGACGCCCACGCCGATGGCGACCGTCAGGTCGACCAGAACGGTCAGCAGCAGCGTGACCACAAGCAGCCCGCGATCGCCCGGTCGGGCCGCCATGTAGCCGCGCCACTTGTGCGGCTCGCTCATGTTCCAGGCCGTCAGCACAAGCACCGCGGCCAGCGCCGGCATCGCAAGATAGGCGGCAAGCGGCGCCGCCAGCATCATCACCGCCAGGATGACCAGCGCATGCACCAGCCCTGCGACCGGCGTCTTGCCGCCTGCGCGCACATTGGTCGCCGTCCGGGCAATGGCCCCGGTCGCGGGCAGGCCCCCGAACAGGGCAGAGCCGATATTGGCCGCGCCTTGTGCCATCATCTCGGCATTGGGCCGATGCGCGCCACCGATCATCCGGTCCGCCACCATCGCCGACAGCAGCGATTCGACCCCGGCCAGAAAGGCGATCACCAGCGCCGACGGCAACAGCTCCACCAGCCGGGCGGGCGAGAGATCGGGCAGCCCCGGCATCGGCAGCCGGTCGGGCAGGGCACCGAAGCTGGACCCGATCGTTGCCACCGGCAGATCGGCCAGCGCGACGATGGCCGAGACACCGGCGACCGCCAGCAGAAGCCCGGGAAAGCGCGGCATCGCGCGGCGCAGGATCACGATGGAGACAAGCGCCGCCAGCCCGATGCCAAGCGCCACGGGGTCGACACTGTCCCGCGCGGCCCAGAGCACGGGCAGCTTTTCAAGGAATGCGGCGGGAACTGTCTCTACCGAAAGCCCGAACAGATCCCGGATCTGGGCCGCGGCGATGATGACGGCGATACCGATGGTGAAGCCGTTGATCACCGCCTCGGGCACGAAACGCACCAGGCTTCCCAGCCGGAACAGCCCCGCTAGCAGCAGGATCGCCCCGGCCATCAGCGTCGCGGTCACGAGCCCGGCATAGCCATGTTCGGCGATGACCGCCGCGACCACCACGATGAACGCGCCCGTCGGTCCCCCGATCTGGACCCGGCTGCCGCCGAGAAGCGAGATGAGAAAACCGCCCACGATGGCAGTGACCAGCCCCTGCGCCGGCTCTGCCCCCGAGGCGATGGCGATGGCGATGCTGAGCGGAATCGCCACCATGGCGACCGTGATGCCCGCGCCAAGGTCCGACAGGAACAGCGGCAGGCTGTAGTCGCGCAGGGTCGTCAGGATCTTCGGTCTGAGCATGCGCCCTCCCCAAGACAGCGCCGGGGGAAAGCATCGCAGATCGACGGGCAAGCCGGCAAGCAGGCTAATCGGAACCCAGGTATGCAGCCAGCGCAGGGGGCGGATCGGCCAGCAGGGCCCGCGTCGGCGCGGGCGGCGCCGCACGTCCATGGGCAAGGAAGATCGTGTGCGCCGCGATCCGGGCCGCATCCTCCGGGTCGTGCGTGACCATCAGAAGCGTCATGCCCCGCTCGGCCCGGATCCGGGCCACCAGGTCCAGCATCTCGCGCCTGAGCGCCGGTCCAAGCGCCGCGAAGGGTTCGTCGAGCAGCAGGATGGGCCGGTTGCGCAACAAGGCGCGGGCCAGCGCCGCGCGGCTTTGCTGACCGCCCGAAAGCTGCCCCGGCTTGCGATCCCCCAGTCCCGCAAGCCCCACCTCCGCCAATGCCGCCTCGACCCGCGCCCAACCCGCCCGGTCAAGCCTGAGCGACGGATCGAGGCCAAGTCCCACGTTCCGAGACAGGCTGAGATGCGGGAACAGGTTGTTGTCCTGGAACACCATCGTCACGGGCCTTGCGGCCGGGCCGGTCGCGGTCAGGTCGTCGCCCCCGAACAGGATGCGGCCGGTGTCCGGCGCCTCGAACCCCGCGATCAGCGCCAGCAGCGTGGATTTCCCCGCACCCGATGGCCCGATCACGGCCACGGAGTCGCCTTCCGGCACGGCAAGATCGGCCTCGAGCGAAAAGCCGCTCCATGTCAGGCGCAGCCCCTCAAGCCGCAGATCCATCGCGCCCTCCCTGGTCGAAGACCCAGAATACCGCCAGGCTGAGCACCAGCAGCAACAGCGCCGCCCCTGCCGCGTCATCCATGCGATAGGCCCCCATCAGCCGGTACATGTAAAGCGGCAGCGTCTCGACCCCGGGGGGCGCGAACAGGGTGATCACACCCAGATCCCCCATCGACAACGCCGCCGCCAGCCCGGCGGAAAAGCCGAGCGGCCCACGGATCAGGGGCAGTGTCACCAGCCGCAGCCGGGCAAGCCCGGTGATCCCCAGGTTGTCCGCCAGCCGGCCATATTCTCCCCGGGCGGCGGCCATGGCGGGGACCAGCGCGCGCAGGCCGAAAGGCAGGCTCATCGCCGCGTTGATCACGCCGGTGATGACCAGCGCCCAGGCAAAGGGATCGATGACAGGGCGCAGCAGCACGAACAGCCCGGTCCCGATCACGAAGGGGGATGCCGCCAGCATCAGAAGGCCGATGCCCTCCACCACCGCGCCACGACCCCGTGGCAGCGCGGTGATCAGCCCGGCGAGCGCCAGCACCGCAAGCGTCGCCCCAATGGCAGAGCAGATCGCAAGGGCAAGGCTGGTGCCCGTCGCCTCCCACAGGCCAGACGGCGGACCGGAAACCAGCGCCGCAGCACCACGGCCCAGAACGAACCCCATCGGGGGCAACAGGAAGCCGAGAAGCAGCAGGATCACCGTACCGTCCCAGACCCGCACCGCGCCCCCCGGGGCATCCCAGCGGCGGCGGAAGCGGCCCATGCCACGGCCAAAGGCGCCGGGCCGGCCCAGCCACAGGGCCAGCCCCGCGACGGCACCGCACAGGGCGAACTGCACCAGCGCCAGCCGCGCCGCCCGGCCCAGGTCGAAATCGAAGCGCAGCGCCTGATAGATCGCCAGCTCGATCGTCGTGGCGCGCGGCCCGCCCCCCAGCGCGAGCGCGACGGCAAAGCTGGTCATGCACAGCAGGAACACCAGCAGGAAAGCGCCGGGCAGAACGGCGCGCAGAAGCGGCACCTCCAGCAGGCGGAACACGGCACCCGGCCCCATGCCAAGCTGGGCCGCCAGCCGGAACCGCTCGGCCGGGATCGCCTGCCAGCCCTGAAGCAGCAGCCGCGTCACCAGCGGCACGTTGAAGAAGACATGCGCCAGCAGAACGCCCGGCAGGCCATAGATCGACAGGACCGGGCCTCCGAATGCGCGGCTCAGGTCGCTTGCGGCCCCGGCGCGCCCCCAGACGGCAAGCAGGCCGAGGATCGCAACGATCACCGGCAGCAGGAAGGGCGCGCCCAGAAGCGCCACGATCGCCCTTCGGCCCGGAAAGCTGCGCCGCGCCAGTGCGCGGGCAAAGGGCACCGCCAGCGCGCAGCTGATCGCCGCCGACAGCGTCGCCTGCACCAGGGTGAAGCGGATCGCCGCCCAGTCGGCAGGCCCCAGCGCCTGGGTGCCGGCCCCATCAAGACCTGCGAGAACGATCACCGGCACGAGGCCCAGCGCCAGCACGAGTGCCAGCACCGGACCCCCGGTCAGCAGCGTCGAGGCGCTCAGCGCGCCAGCGCGGCGAGCCATTCGGCCAGCGCCTCGTCACGCAGCGCGGGCACCTCCTCGGACGGCAGGTGCAGCGCCGTCGCGGGCGTGATCATGCGCTCGAACCCCTCGGGCAACGCACCCGCCGGCAGGGCCGCCGGGTACATCCAGTTGGTCGTGGGAATGATCTCCTGGAAGGCGGGGCTCAGCATGAAGGCGAGAAAGCGGTCGGCCAGCTCCGGCTGGTCGGTCGAAGCAAGTTTCCCGGCCACCTCGATCTGCATGTAATGCCCCTCGTCGAAGGCGGCGGCGGCCTTGCTGTCGTCCTCCTCGGCGATCAGGTGATAGGCGGGCGAGGTGGTGTAGCTCAGCACCATGTCCGCCTCGCCCTCGAGGAACATGCCATAGGCCTCGGACCAGCCGGCGGTCACGGTCACGATCTGCGGCGCCAGCGCCTCCCAGAAGGCGGGCGCCTCGTCACCATAGACCGACTTCACCCACATCAGCAGGCCCAGCCCCGGGGTAGAGCTGCGCGGATCCTGGATCACCACGCTGATGTCGGACGCCGCCAGTTCCGCCAGGCTTTCGGGCGGGTTGGGCAGGGTGGTGGTGTCGTGGACAAAGGCGAAATAGCCCCAGTCGAAGGGCAGGAAGTCGGCGTCGTCCCAGTCCACGGGCAGGGTCAGCCCCTCGGGCGTGATGCCATGGGGCGCGAAAAGACCCGTCTCGCGCGCCATCGCGGTCAGCGTGGTGTCGAGCCCCAGCACAACGTCGGCCTGGGTGTTCGGCCCTTCCAGCCGAAGCCGCGACAGAAGCGCCGCGCCATCGCCCGCGCCGATCAGTTGCAGGTCGCAGCCGCATTCCGCCTCGAACGCAGCCTCGACCTGCGGGCCGGGCCCCCATTCCGAGGTGAAGCTGTCATAGGCATAGACGGTCAGGACAGGCTGTTGCGCCGCCGCCGCGCTTGCGGTCAGCAGGGCCACAGCCGAGAGGGAAAGGCGAAGCATCGGCATCCTCCAGTTGCTGCGGCGAAAGGCAGGTGGAGGTTTCATCCCTGTCTCACCTTCCCTACGCCGGTACGATCCGGTTCAGGTTCGACGGGTTCGCGGGTTCACCCGCATCTCAGCCCTGACAGGGCACCCCGAGGTCGTGCGTGCCTGTGTATGTCCCGGCCCCCGCCCGCGTCAAGCGGCGCGTCGGGACAGGGCGATCGCCGCAACATAGACCAGCGCGACCAGCCCCGACACGGCCCCCATGCCGAGAAACGCGCCGCCCAGCCCCCCTGCGCCGACCAGCGCGGCGCCCGCAAAGGCCGACAGGAACTGCGCCAGGAAGATAGACATCGTCATGAACCCGCTGGCGCGTCCGCGCATCTGCGGCGGGACGCGCCCCATCAGCCAGGTCATGTGGTTGGGCATCACGACGCCCAGCGCCGCGCCCACCAGCGGCGCCAGCAGGAACACGACGCCCAGCGTGCCGGCCCCTGCCAGAAGCGCATAGCCCAGCGCCAGCAGGCCGAAGCCCAGCGCGCCGATCGCCAGCGGCGACAGCCGCGCGCGGATGCGCCCGAAGAATGCCGATACGGTGGCGGATACCAGCGTGATCGCCGCGATGGCATAGCCGGCGGTCGAGGCGCGGGCCGCGCCCAGATCCTCGATCAGGAAGGGCAACTGCGTCGGGATCATGTAGAAGATCAGGAACGCCGCGAAGGCGCTGGCATAGATCGGCAGCGCCAGAGCCACCGGAAAGCGCCCGCCGTCGCCGGTGCCGCCTTCGCCTCCTTGCGTGGGGGCTGGAAGCGTGGTGAACACCAGCGGCAGCAGCACCAGCGGAACAAGATACATCGCGAAGGGCCCGCGCCAGCTGACATCCGCCAGAAGCCCGCCGCCCAGGATGAAGATCACGCCGCCGAACCCCATGGCCGAGGCCTGGTAGCCCAGCACCCGGCCCCTCTCGGGCCCGGTGAAGATGTTGGCGATCAGCGTGGTCGAGGCGGTCATCACCCCACCGACCGCAAGCCCCAGCAGCACCCTTCCGGCAAGGATCGGCATGAGCCCGTCAAGCCACAGGCCCGAACTTCCGGCCCCGACATAAAGCAGGATGGACCCCAGCAGCACCTTGCGCGGGTCCATCCGGTCCACCAGCACGCCGCACAGCGGCGCGGATATCGCGATCGCCAGCCCCGGCACCGTAAGGATCAGCGGCACCAGCGTGGCGGCATCCGGGACGCTGCGGAAATGCTCCAGAAGCCCGGGCAGCGACGGGGCGATGGTGGCCCCGGCCATCACCGTCAGCGTCGCGCAGGCCAGCAGAAGCGGCAGAACGAAGGCCGGGATCTGCCCGGGCGTTGCGTGATCCTGAAATGCCATAACGATTGTCTCCGGCCCCGCGGGCCATGCCTGTGCGCCGGAATGGGCGCCTGGATCTGATCTAGTCCCGCCGTCCGGGACAGCCAAGGCTTTCCTGACGTCGGCCTCTGCGCTACACCCAAGCGCAACCACCCGCCCGGAGCCATGCAATGAGTTTCAACACCTTCGGCCACATCTTCCGCGTCACCACCTGGGGCGAAAGCCATGGGCCCGCGCTCGGCGCGACGGTGGACGGGGTGCCGCCGGGGGTGCCGATCACCGCGGCGCAGATCCAGCACTGGCTGGACCGGCGCAAGCCGGGGCAGAACAAGTACACGACCCAGCGGCGCGAGGCCGACGAGGTCGAGATCCTGTCCGGCGTGTTCGAAGGGGTCACCACCGGCACGCCGGTGCAGCTGATGATCCGGAACACCGACCAGCGGTCCAAGGACTATTCCGAGATCATGGAGAAGTTCCGCCCGGGCCATGCGGACATCACCTATTTCCAGAAATACGGCATCCGGGATTACCGGGGCGGCGGCCGCTCCTCGGCGCGCGAGACGGCCGCACGGGTTGCCGCCGGCGGGCTTGCCCGCGCGGCGCTGGCGCAGCTTGTGCCGGGGCTGAAGATCGCCGGCTACATGGTCCGGATGGGCCGCGACGGGATCGACCGCAGCCTCTTCGACTTCCAGCAGATCGAGCAGAACCCCTTCTGGTGCCCCGACGCCGACGCCGCCGCGCGCTGGGCCGAAAGCCTCGATGCGCTGCGCAAGTCCGGGAACTCCGTCGGTGCCGTGATCGAGGTGGTGGCACAGGGCGTCCCCGCGGGGCTGGGCGCCCCGATCTATGCCAAGCTCGACACCGACCTTGCCGCCGCCGCCATGTCGATCAACGCCGTGAAGGGCGTCGAGATCGGCGAGGGCATGAACGCCGCTGGCCTGACCGGCATCGAGAATGCCGACGAGATCTACATGGGCAACGACGGCCAGCCACAATACAGCTCGAACCACGCGGGCGGTATCCTGGGCGGGATTTCCACCGGGCAGGACGTGGTTCTGCGCTTCGCGGTCAAGCCGACATCGTCGATCCTGAACCCGCGCAAGACCATCACCAAGGCAGGCGAGCCCGCCGAGATCGTCACCAAGGGCCGCCACGACCCCTGCGTGGGCATCCGCGCTGTGCCGGTGGGCGAGGCGATGATGGCCTGTGTGCTGCTCGACCACATCCTGCTGCATCGCGGGCATGTCGGCGTGAACCAGGGCGTGATCGGCGTCGGCGACTGACGCCTGATGCGGCCCGAGGCGCTGATCTTCGATGTCTTCGGCACCTGCGTGGACTGGCGCACCTGCATCGCGCGGGAACTAGCCGCCGTGCTGCCGGGTGCCGACGCGCTGGCGCTGGCCGATGCCTGGCGGGGCGAATACCAGCCGGCGATGGAGCGGATCCGGGCTGGCAACCGCGACTATGTCGCGCTGGACGACCTGCACCGCGAGAACCTGAACCTCGTGCTGGGCCGCTTCGGGCTGGCGGTGCCGGACCGCGACGGGCTGAACCGTGCGTGGGAACGGCTGGATCCGTGGCCCGACGTGGTGCCGGGACTTCACGACCTGCGCGGTCATGCCATCATCGCCCCCTGCTCGAACGGCTCGATCGCGCTGATGACGCGCCTCGCGCGCCATGCCGGGCTGCCGTGGGACTGCATCCTCGGGGCTGAGATCGCGCGCGACTACAAGCCCAGGCCGGGGGTTTATCTTGCCAGCTGCGCGGCGCTGCGGCTGGCGCCCGAGAGTGTGATGATGGTCGCCGCGCACAACGACGACCTGGAGGCAGCGCGGGCAGCCGGGCTTGCCACTGCCTTCGTGCCGCGCCCCATGGAATACGGCCCGGATCGGCAGTCCGACCTCGGGCCCGCGCAGGACTGGGATGTGGTGGCGTCAGACTTCCCGGCGCTCAGCCGGCAACTGTTCGGCTGAGCCGCGCCACCAGTTCCGCATGGCCCGACCAGCGGAACTGGTCGACCACCTGCACCCAGTCAAGACTGTAGCCCGCCGCCACCAGCGCCTGCGCGTCGCGCGCAAATGTGACCGGGTTGCAGGACACGGCGGCGATCACCGGCACGCGCGATGCCGCCAGCCGCGCCGCCTGCGCCTCGCATCCCGCGCGCGGCGGGTCGATCACCACGGCATCGAAGCCGCGCAACTCCAGCGGCTCCAGCGGACGGCGGAACAGGTCGCGCGTCTCGATCCGGACCGCCTTCAGCCCTTCGGCCTCGCGCCAGCCCTTTTCCAGCGCCGCCAGCATTCCGCCATCGCCCTCGACCGCCAGCACCTCTGCCCGCTCGGCCAGCGGCAGCGCGAAGGTGCCGCAGCCCGCGAACAGATCGGCGATCCGCCCGGCATCGCCCACCGCGTCGCGCACGGCGGCGACCAGTGCCGCCTCGCCTTGGGGCGTGGCCTGAAGGAACGCGCCGGGGGGCGGCACGACGCGCGCACGGCCCATGACCTGCGCGGGCGGGCGGATCAAGGCCACGACCTCGCCCTCCCAGGACAGCCGGGCCAGATCGGCGCGCCCGGCAAGGGCTGCAAGACTTGCGGCAAGCGGCCCCTCGAGCGGCTTGCCGCCCGAGACGTCGATATCCCAGCCGCCGTCGCATTCGGTCACGAGCAGCCGCAACCCGCCCTTGCGCGAGGCGCCAAGGCGGGTGATCTCCTCCAGCACCGGGCGCAGGGCCAGCATGCCGGGGCGCACCAGGGCGCAGGTGGTCACATCCTCGATCCGGTCGCTGCCACGGCCATGAAAGCCGATCTGCACGCCCTTCTTCGTGCGCCGCCCGGCGAATGTCGCCCGCCGGCGGCTGTTGGGCGGCGACACGGCGATGGGGCGGAACGGCGCGGACAGGCCGCGTGCGGCCAGCGCGCGTTCGACCACCGCCTGCTTCCAGCGGGCGAGGAAATCATCCGAGGCGTGTTGCAGCGCGCAGCCGCCGCAGCGGCCGAAATGGGGGCAGACCGGCGCGACGCGATCCGGCGACGGGGTCAGGATCTTGGGCGGATCGCCGGACAGGATGGTCTCTCCCGGCAGGGTGAAGGGGTGATAACCCCCGCCGCCCACGCCGTCGCCCTCATGTCCCAGCCGTTCGATCGCGATCCCGTCCATGGGCGCCTTTTATCCGCGCGCGGGGCGCGGCGAAAGACGCAACCGATTGTGTCGAATTTCAGTTCTTATGCAGATCAGGCTTGTTCCTTATATTCCCTGAAGAAACAAAGGAGAGCCACATGACCCCCGAACGCCCCGCCCTGCCGCCCGCCCCCGAGGGGCTGCGGATCGGCCATGTCCATCTGCGCGTCGCGGACCTTGACCGCGCGATCGCCTTCTACCGCGACGTGCTGGGCCTTGACCTGGTGCAGCGCTACGGCCCCGGCGCCGCTTTCCTGTCGGCGGGCGGCTACCACCACCATATCGGGCTGAATACCTGGGACAGCCTGGGCGGCACGCCGCCGCCGCGCGGGCATACCGGGCTGTACCACACGGCCTTTCTTTATCCCACGCGCCGGGACCTCGCGCAGGCGGTGCGCCGTGTCGCCGCGGCCGGAATCGACCTGGACGGGGCCGCCGATCACGGGGTGAGCGAGGCGCTTTACCTGCGCGATCCGGACGAGAACGGTGTCGAGCTGTATTGGGACAGGCCGCGCGACGCCTGGCCCGTCGGTGCGAACGGTCATCTGAGGATGGTGAACGCGCCGCTCGACATGGAGGGACTGATGGCGCTGGCCTGACCCGCGGCCCTGGGCCTGTGGCCGGCGCCGGATGCCTCCGGCGGGGATATTTGAAGAAAGTGGAATTCGGGCGGTCAGCCCGGCTTTCGGGCGGCGAGCAGGAATTCGCGGTTGCCGTCGCCCCCGGCGATCGGGCTGTCGGTGACGCCCGTTACCTGCCAGCCCCGCGCTTTCACCCAGCCGAGCACCGTCTCGACCGCGCGGGCGTGAAGGGCGGGATCACGCACGATGCCGCCCTTGCCGATGTCGCCGGGCGAAAGCTCGAATTGCGGCTTCACCAGCGTGACAAGCCTGGCCCCGGACCGGGCCGCCGCAAGCGCGGGGGCCAGCGCCTTGGTGGTTGAGATGAAGGAGAGATCGCTCACCACCCAATCGAGCGGCGGCAGGTCGCCGGGCGCCAGGGCGCGGGCGTTCACCCCCTCGCGGTTCTCGATGCGCGGATCTGCGGCAAGGCGCGGGTGCAGCTGCCCATGCCCGACATCGACCGCAATCACGCGCGCGGCCCCGCGCGCGAGCAGCACCTCTGTAAAGCCGCCCGTGGAGGCGCCGATATCGGCGCAGACGGCGCCTTCGGGCGAAAGGGCGAAATGGTCGAGGGCATGGACCAGCTTCAGCGCGGCCCGCGACACCCAGGGCAGCGGATCGGCGGCAAGGGCGATCGCCTGCTCCGCGATCCGGGCGGCGGGTTTCGTGACGACCGCCCCGTCCACCGTGACCGCGCCGGCCGCGATCAGCGCCTGCGCGCGGGCGCGGCTGTCGGCGAGGCCCCGCGCCACCATGGCCTGATCCAGACGCTGCGCCATCGCTATTCGGCGGCGGTGCGGCCCAGGAAGCCGCCCGACTGGCGGTTCCAGAACCCGGCATAGAGCCCGCCGCGCGCGAGCAGCTCGTCATGGGTGCCCTGTTCGACGATCCGGCCTGCGTCCATCACCACGATGCGGTCCATCGCGGCGATCGTGCTGAGCCGGTGGGCGATGGCGATGACGGTCTTGCCCGTCATCACGGCATCGAGGGAGTGCTGGATCCTGGCTTCCACTTCGCTGTCGAGCGCCGATGTCGCCTCGTCCAGCACCAGCACCGGCGCGTCCTTGAGGATGGCGCGAGCCAGAGCGATGCGCTGGCGCTGGCCGCCCGACAGCTTGACCCCGCGCTCGCCCAGCCGGGCGGCATAGCCCTGGCGGCCCTTGTGATCGCTCAGGGCAAGGATGAAGTCATGCGCTTCGGCACGGCGGGCGGCCTCGAACACCTCTTCGTCGGTGGCCTCGGGGCGGCCATAGCGGATGTTGTCCAGCGCCGAGCGGTTGAACATGGTGGTTTCCTGGCGGACGACCGAGATCCGGTCGCGCAGCGCGTGCTGGGTCATGTCGCGCACGTCCACCCCGTCGAGCAGGATCCGCCCCTTCTCGGTGTCGTAGAGCCGCAGCAGCAGCGAGGTGACGGTGCTCTTGCCAGCACCCGATGCACCCACCAGCGCCACCTTTTCGCCCGGCGCGATGTTCAGGCTGAAATCCCTCAGCGCCGCGACCTTGCCCCCATAGGCAAAGGTCACATGGTCGAAGGCGACGGCACCGCGGCCCGCGACACTTGCCACCGCGCCGGGGCGGTCGGTGATCTCGTGCGGCTGGGCGAGCGTCTCGATCCCGTCCTCGATCTCGCCGATATTGGCGAAGATGCTGACCCCGGCCATGCTGACGCGGTTGGTGATCTGGGCAAGCCGGGTCGAGACCATCGCCGTCATGGCGATGTCCCCCGGAGTGGCGATGCCGACCGACCAGAGATACAGCGCCGCGGTGATGGTCGAGAGCGGCAGCAGCCCGCCCAGCGTCATCAGCACGAAACGGAAGCTTGCGGACATCACGCCGAAATCGACGCCGCGGGCGCGGAACCGCTCCATCGCGTCAAGCGCGGCGCGATCCTCGACATCGTCATGGGCGAAGAGCTTGACCGTGGCGATGTTGGACAACGTGTCCACGATCTGCCCCGTCACCACGGCACGGGCCGAGGCGCGGGCGGCGGCGCGACTGCGCACCATCGGGATGAAGAACCGCAGGAAGCCGGCATAGAGCGCGAACCAGACCGCGAAGATCAGCAGGATGCGCGGGTCGATCCCGCCCAGAAGCACGATGGAGCCGGCAAAGATCGCCATGGTGTAGATGACCACGTCGATCGACTCGCTGACCACGTCGGTCAGCGCGCGCGAGAGTTGCATCGCCTTCTGGCTGATGCGGCCGGCGAAGTCGTTTTCGTAGTAGCGCATGGAATGGCCCAGCGCATGCCGGTTGATCCGGCTCAGGACCAGCGGGAAGAGATGCGGCTGCACCAGCACCGATGACATCGAGGCATCGATCGCGAAGACCGCCGGGCGGACCAGCGCGAAGAACACCACGCCCCCGATCAGAACCCCCCAGAGCGCACCGGGAAAAGACCCCGGCCCCGCCGCCAGCGCGGTGTCGATGGCCCAGCCGGTGAACCACGCGGCCACCAGTTCCGAGGTGCCGGCCAGCACGCTGACGCAGGCTGCCAGCAGCAGCGCGGGGCCCGCGCCGCGCAGGGCCCAGCGGGTGAAGGGCAGGATGCGCCGTGGCGGCGGGCCTTCGGCAGGGGCGAAGGGGTCGATCAGGCGGGTCAGCAGGCGGAAGGGGCTTCGCATCATTCGGCCGCATCCATGCCGAGGAACCCGCCCGACTGCCGGGCCCAGAGCCCGGCATAGATGCCGCGGCGCGCCAGCAGCGCGTCATGGGTGCCGTCCTCTACGACGCGGCCATTGTCCAGAACGACGATCCGGTCCATGCGCGCAATGGTAGAGAGCCGATGCGCGATGGCAATGACGGTCTTTCCCTCCATCACGCCGTAAAGCGTGTCCTGGATCGCCGCCTCGACTTCCGAGTCGAGCGCCGAGGTCGCCTCGTCCAGCACCAGGATCGGCGCGTCCTTCAGGATGACCCGCGCGATGGCGATGCGCTGGCGCTGGCCGCCCGACAGCTTCACCCCCCGCTCGCCCACCTGCGCGTCATAGCCGGTGCGGCCATGCCGATCCTGAAGCGTCTGGATGAAGTCATGCGCCTCGGCCCGCCTTGCGGCGGCGATCATCTGATCCTCGGTCGCGTCGGGATTGCCATAGAGGATATTCGCCCGCACCGAGCGGTGCAGCAGGCTGCTGTCCTGCGTGACCATCCCGATCTGCCGGCGCAGGCTTTCCTGCGTCACGCGGGCGATATCCTGCCCGTCGATCAGGATCTGCCCCTGCTCGGCGTCACGGAACCGCAGCAGCAGGTTCACGAGGCTCGACTTGCCCGCGCCGGAGCGCCCGACAAGGCCCACCTTCTGCCCCGGCGCGATCCGGAGGTTGACGCCCGACAACCCCCCATGGCCGCGGCCATAATGGTGATGCACGTCGCGGAACTCGATGGTGCCGCGCGACAGCGCCAGCGCCGGTGCGCCGGGGACATCCACCACCGTCTGCGGCCGGGCGATCGAGCGCAGCCCCTCGCGGATGACGCCGGCATGTTCGAACAGGCGGATGGTCACCCACATGATCCAGCCCGACATGCCGTTCAGCCGGATGGTCAGGGCGGCGGCCGCGGCTACCTCGCCCACGGTGACGGCGCCGCGCGTCCACAGCAGCACCGCCGCCCCCGTGACACCGACGATGAGGAAGCCGTTCATCACGTTCAGCACGAAGGTCATCTCGGTCATCAGCCGCAGGAAGCGCTGGAAGCGCAGGCGCAGACGGCGCATGGCCGACAGGACATAGGCCTCCTCGCGGCCGCTGGAGGCAAACAGCTTGACCGACTCGATGTTGGTATAGGCGTCCACCACCCGCCCGGTGACCAGGCTGCGGGCATCCGACCACCGTTCGGAGGCAGCGCCGACGCGCCGCGCGATGTTGCGGCTGTAGGCGACATAGGCGACCAGCCACAGGCCCAGCGGCAGCGCGATGCGCCAGTCCATGCCGTAAAGGATGATCAGCGCGCCCGCGACATAGGTCAGCGCGTACCAGATCCCGTCGAAGAACATGTGCACGGAATCCTCGACCGCCGGGCCCATCTGCATCACCCGGTTGGTCAGCCGCCCGGCGAAATCGTTCTGGAAGAACCCCGCCGACTGGCCCAGCAGATGCCGGTGCGCCCGCCAGCGGACCTGCTCCTGCATGTTGCCGGCCAGCGTCTGCTCCAGCAGCAGGTGGTTCAGCCCCATGATCAGCGGCCGCAGGAACAGGATGAACAGGGCGGCCAGGGTCAGCTCCAGCCCGTGCTCGGCCCAGAAGGCGGCGGGCTCGGCATCGGTGATCAGGTTCACGACGCGGCCCGAGTAGAAGATCAGCCCCATCTCGATCAGCGCAACGACGGCGCCGACCACGGCCATCCAGATCAGGTGGCGGCGGAACGGGACGAGCTGGGTCCGCAGATAGGCCCACAAGGTCGCAGGCGGCGTGCCCGCGGGCGGCTCGGCAAAGGGATCGACAAGGTTCTCGAAACGGCGAAACATGATGGGCGCTCCTCGCGCGGAAAAGGATAGTTCGAATGACGGTGCGGGACACGCGGCCCCTCCGGACCGGTGGTCACACCAGTTCTGCGGTCCGGTCAAACGTCATTCAGCACCCTCCATCAGCTTCGGTGCGCGACTTACACGATTCCCCCCGACTTGTCAGCCGGCATCGAGTTGACACCGCCCGACGGGCGGCGTTTGGTGAGCCGGTGACGAATGGCCGGAGGCAGGGAATGACGCAGAACGATTTCGACGAACGAAAGGCACGGGCTTCCGCCTGGTTCGCCGAATTGCGCGACATGATCTGCGCCGCCTTCGAACGGCTCGAGGACGAACAGGACTGGGGCCCCTACGCCGACCTGCCTGCCGGCCGTTTCGAGCGCAAGGAAACCCGGCGCGCCGGCGAGGGCGAGGAAGACGCCGGCGGCGGCGTGATGTCCGTGATGCGCGGCGGCCGCGTGTTCGAGAAGGTGGGCGTCAACATCTCGACCGTCTACGGCACGCTCGGGGCGCAGGCCAGCCGAAGCCTTTCCGCCCGCAAGGAGATCCCCGGCCTGATCGAGGATCCGCGCTTCTGGGCCAGCGGCATCAGCCTTGTCGCGCACATGCGCTCGCCCAAGACGCCGGCGGTGCACATGAACACCCGCATGTTCTGGACCCCCGGCGCCTGGTGGTTCGGCGGCGGCTCGGACCTGAACCCGATGGTCGAGGTGGCCGAGGATACCGCCTTCTTCCACGAGGTGCTGAAAGGCGCCTGCGACCGCCACGACCCGGACTATTACCCGCGCTACAAGGCCTGGGCGGACGACTATTTCATGATCCGCCACTGGAACGAGGCGCGCGGCGTCGGCGGCATCTTCTACGACGATCACTGCACCGGCGACTGGGAGGCGGATTTCGCCTTCACCCGGGACGTGGGCCGCGCGTTCATCGACGCTTTCGTGCCGCTGACCGAAAAGCACCTGAAGGAACCCTGGACCGAAGCCGACCGCGAATGGCAACTGGTCAAGCGCGGCCGCTACGCCGAGTTCAACCTGGTTTACGACCGCGGCACCCAGTTCGGCCTGCAGACCGGCCACAACCCCGAAGCCGTGCTGATGAGCCTGCCACCGATCGCGAAGTGGCCCTGAGCGGCAGCCACAACCCCACCACGAAGTGAACGGCGAATCCATTGCCCTCGGGCGATATTGCACTAAAGTGTCACGCGAAGTTGACAGGAGCGCGCGATGTTTTTCGAGTTGATCGATTTCCTTGGCTGGCGGTGGCTGGTGTTCTTTCACCTTGTTGCCTTTGGCCTGCTCTACCTGCCCTTCATCTATGAAGGTGCGGTGCGTGTCGTGGTGCCCCTGCGCAAGATCTGGGCCGAGCGGCAGGACAACCGCCGGGGCTGATCAGCACCCCTGACGCCAATGTTGCAGAAGCGCATCGCGGTCAAGCGTGAAGCGGCTGTCGATCCAGGCCTGCCGCAAGCGCGCAAGGGTCGCGCCCAGTTGCGGCCCCGGCTCCAGCGGCGGCATGAGGTCCGCGGCACGCAGCGGGAACTGCGCAGCCGCACCAAGGGCGATGTCGGACTGCCAATTCGCGGGGGTTTCCGCACCTTCTGCCGCGGTCATCAGAACCGCGTCGGTCGCAGCCTCTCCCCCATGTTCGGCCGCAGCCGCATGGGGGGGCAGATCGGCCGCACGGCAGGCGCGGATCGCAGCGAGCGCCCGCGCCTCGTCGCGTGACAGGCGCAGCGCAGCGGCCCAGTCGCCCTTGCCCAGCGCCGCCAGACGCCGGATCCAGCGCGGCGCTTTTCCCGCCTTTCGCTCGGCCTCGACCAGCGGACGGATCAGTTCCGCCCTCGCGCCGGGCAGCGCCTCTTCCAGCACCTCGCTTGCGGCCATGCCCTCCAGGGCGATCACCGGATCTGCCGCCCCCAGCAGCTTGCGCATCTCTGCCCCGATCCGTTCGCGGCTCACGGGGCGCAGCGCGGCATGGGCGGCGGTCACCGCGGCCATCCCTTCGGGGTCGAGCGGGGCGCCCGGCGCGGCATAGATCGCGCTGAAGCGGAAGAAACGCAGAACGCGCAGGCCGTCCTCGCGGATCCGTTCGGCGGGATCGCCGATGAAGCGCAGGCGCCGCGCCCGCAGATCGGCAAGCCCCCCGCCCATCGGGTCGAGCACCGCGCCCTGCCGGTCGGCGTAAAGCGCGTTCATGGTGAAATCCCGCCGTGCCGCATCCTCCTCCAGGCTGTCGGAAAACGCCACGACGGCGTGGCGGCCATCGGTTTCCAGATCGCGGCGGAAGGTGGTGACCTCGTGCGGGCCATGGCTCAGCACCGTGACCGTCCCATGTTCGGCCCCCGTGGGCACGCAGCGCAGGCCCGCGGCCCGCGCAAGTTCCGTCACCCGTGCCGGTTCCGCATCGGTCGCGATGTCGATATCGGCCACGGGCCAGCCCAGCAGCGCGTTGCGCACGCAGCCCCCCACGAAATAGGCCTGGTGGCCGCCCGCCTCCAGCATGGCCAGCACGCCCTGGGTGCCGGGGTTGCGCAGCCAGTCCTCGGCGGCAAGGGGACCGCTCATGCCGTGAGCACCCGCTCGGACAAGCCTTTCAGCATGCGGGCGGTGGCGCCCCAAATGTAGTAGGGCCCGTACGGCACCGCCCAGTATTGCCGCGGCGTCCCCTGCCAGATCCGGCTGTGGGTCTGGAAATGCGCGGGGTTCAGCACGAAGGCCAGCGGGACCTCGAAGACCTCGGCTACCTCGTCCTCGCAGGGGGTTACGACGAAATCGCCGCGGACAAGCCCGACATGCGGCTCGACATCGAAGGCGGTCACCGTCTCGTGCCGGTCCAGCCGGCCCAGCGGCGCGACCAGTTCCGGGGCAAGGCCGATCTCTTCGCGGGCCTCGCGCAGGGCGGCATGCCAGCGGCTGGCATCGCCCGGGTCCATCCGCCCGCCGGGAAACGCGATCTGGCCGGGATGGTGGCGCAGCCGCACCGAGCGGCGGGTCAGCAGCACCGAAAGCCCCGCGGGACGCTCGACCACCGGGACCAGCACCGCGGCGGGGCGCAGGCTGCGCCCCTCGGGCAGATGCGCGCGGATTTCGGGGTTCAGGTCGTAATCCGAGGACGCGCCCGGTCGTGGCGCATCCAGCGCGCGCGAAAGCCGGTCAAGGGTCAGGTCATGCAGCGTCATCGCTGGCAAGATGGGCCCGCGCCGCATCCGGCGCAAGCCCGCGCTCAGCGCTTCGCCTCGAAACCCAGCGTCTCGGGGTCGAGCACGTAATGCGCGCCGCAGAACTGGCAGTCGGCAGTCACCGTGCCCTGGTCCGTGGTCATGTGGGCGATGTCCTTGGCGGAATAGATCGACAGCGACTGCTGCACCTTTTCCTGCGAGCAGGTACAGCCGAAGGCCACCGGCTGCGCCTCGAACACGCGCGGCGTTTCTTCATGGAAGAGCCGCACCAGCAGCTGGTCGGGCGTCACATGAGGCCCCACCAGCTCGGTCAGTTCCACCGTCTCGAGCAGCGTGGTCACACGGTTCCAGTCCTCGGCCTCGTCACCCGTCAGGATGTCGTCGGCGGTCAGAAGCCCGCCCTCGCCGGTCGCCCCGCCCTGCGCGAAGGGCGACGCCTTGGGCATGTGCTGGATCATCACCCCGCCCGAGCGCCACGCGCCGGGATGGCCGGGCGTGAAGCTTTCGGCCATGCCCAGGGCAAAGCGTGTCGGCAGCTGTTCGGACTGCGCGAAATAGGTTTCGGCGCAGGACGCGAGCGAGCCGCCCGCCAGCGGCGTGATCCCCTGGTAGGGGACCGTTCCCGGCCCCTGGTCGATCAGGATGGCGAACATGCCCTTGCCCAGCCCGGCAAAGGGATTGCCAGAAAGCCCCTCGAGCCGGTCCGCATCATAGCTGGCATAGGCGCGCAGGCGCCCGACCTCGCCCTCCGATGCGGGGGCGAAGTAGTCGGTGGCGATCAGCCGGATGGGCCCGTCGCCGCGTATCTGAAGGCTCAGTTTCCACCGCAGCTTCACCGTCTGGCCGATCAGCGCGGTCAGAAGCGTCGCCTCGGCGACAAGGGCCGCGACCGGTGCCGGATAGGCATGCTGATCCAGCACCTGCTCCAGCGTCTTGTCCAGACGTGCGACGCGACCGCGGGTGTCCGCACGGTCGAGCTGGAAGGGCAGAACGGTATCGTCCCAGGCAATCTGGCCTGCAATGGTCATGGCATGTCTCCGAACTTCGGGCGTCGGCCGCTGCGGCCATGGCGCCCTTGGGTGGGACCACATAGGCATCCGGGGCACGAATGCCAAGTCGGGCGCATCCAGGTCCGCAAATGGAACAGGCCGCGGATGCCGCGGCCTGCCCCGTTTCAGCGATTTTTCGGAATTGCCGGGCAGGAAGGCCCCTGTCAGGGGGCCGCGTCGCCGCCGGAGCTGTCCGTCAGCGCGCAACCTCCTGCACGAACCCGACCTTTGTTCCGAAAATCCCCATAGACATCGGATCACCTCCTTTCGCTGGTTGCCGTTGCTGTCGATGGTGCCACGGCAGGGGCGAAAGTCAAAGATTTTCCACCGGGCGCAGGCGCCGGACCAGCAGGCGGAAAGGGATCAGAGCGAGGATCGCGATGCCCAGCTTGACGCCGTAATCGGCAACCGCAAGCGACACCCAGAGCGGCGCCTCGGGGCCCATGCCCAGCAGCGGCAGAACCTCGCCCGCCCAGGACACGTCCTCGACCGGGTTCAGCGCCGACAGGCTGGCGGCGAAGGCCATCGAGAAGAACAGCGCCGTATCGACCGCGCCTCCCAGGACGGAACTTGCCAGCGGCGCCTTCCACCATGCCTGCTTGCGCAGTGCCTGGAAGATGCCGACATCCAGCAACTGGGCGACCAGAAAGGCGGTGCCCGAGGCGATGGCGACGCGCTGGCTGACCAGCGGGCCGTACTCGCCCTCGATCTGGCTGCCGATCAGCGAACAGACCACCCCGGTCGCGAAGCCGGCCAGCACCACGCGGCGTGCGGCGGCCGGACCGTGAAGCCGGTTCGTCAGATCGGTGACCAGGAAGGCCAGCGGATAGGTGAACGCACCCCAGGTCAGCCACTGGCCGAACAGGTGCTGGACAAGGATGTTGGACGCGACGACCACCGCGGCCATGGCGGCCACGGCGGCTAGAATTCCACGGGACATGTGCGTTTTCCGTTTTTTAGAAGGTTGCGGAGACTTCATTCCGCCCCGAAAGGCGGACGCGGTTCCTTAGCGGAAGGATGCCGCCGCGGCAAGAACCTCGGCTCAGAGCGGGAAGCCCCGCGCGCGCAGTGCCCCGGCCAGCGCCTCGGGGTTCGTGAACCGGTGGGTCTGCCATCCGCGCGCATCGGCGGCGGCGATGTTGTCGGCGCGATCATCGGTGAAGAACAGTTGCGCCCCCGACAGGCCGCAGTCCTGCTCGACCATCTCGTAGATGCGGGGATCGGGCTTGATCACCTTCATCTGCCCCGACAGGTAGCGGCGGTCGAACTCGTTCAGGATCGGATAGACCCCCTCGGCCAGCGCAAAGGTCTGGATACCGAAATTCGACAGCGCGAAGACCGGCACGCCCTGCGAGCGCAGCGTGCGCAGGATCCGCCACGACCCCTCGATCGCGGGCGAGGCCATGTCCAGCCAGCGCGTATGCCACTGTTCGATCTGCGCGCGGAACCTCGGATGCCTCGCCGCCTCGGCATGGACCGTCTCGCGGAACGGTGCGCCACGGTCGATGCGGTCGTTCATGCCGTGCAGATCGACGGTGGCGAACAATTCCTCGCGCGCGGCCCGGCTGCCCATGATCTCGTCGAACACCCGCTCGGGGTTCCACTCGATCAGGACGTTGCCGATGTCGAAGACGATGGCTTCGGGGCGGCGGGCCATGGCTCAGGCCTGTCTTGGCCGGGCGAGGACGGGCAATACCCCCCGCGCCATGAACAACGGATAAAGCGCGAGCGGCGTCAGAAGCGCCAGCGCGACCGGCAGGCCCAGCAGGCTGCCGACGGTGCCGATCAGCGGCGGGCCGACCAGGAAGCTGGTGAAGCCGATGAAGGCCACGGTCGCGATCGCGTCCCCCGGCGCGCGGCCGGGCACTTCCGCGGCCATCGACATGGCCAGCGGGTAGATGTTGGCCACGCCCAGCCCGAGAACAAGCGCGCAGACTAGCGCCGGGACCAGCCCGCCGGCCATGGCAAAGCCGAACATGCCCAGCGTGCCCAGAGCGGCGGATCCGACCAGCACCCGGCCGGCGCCCAGACGCTCGGCCAGCCCGTCGCCCAGAAAGCGCCCCGTGGCCATGGCCAGCGCAAAGCAGGAAAAGACCGCACCGGCGGCAAAGGGGCCCAACCCCACATCGCCGCGCAGGAACAGCGCCGACCATTCCATCATCGCGCCCTCGATCATCAGCGCGCCCAGCGGCAGGGCGCAGACCGCCAGCAGCGCGCCTTGCGGCAGCGACAACCGGGGCCGACCCGCGACGGCGGCAGGATCCCCCGGCAGGTCATCCGGCAGGGCCAGCGCCGCGCGCCAGGCGATCAGCGCGAAAAGTGGCGCGAGAAGCATCTGCTGGGCCAGGAAGCTCAGCCCGAGCGCAGCCGCGCCACCGCCGATCAGCGCCCCCGACATGGACCCGACGCTCCAGGCGCCGTGACAACCGGCCATGATGCGGCGGCCGCGCACGCGCTCGATCTCGGCCGCCTTGGCGTTCATCGCCACCTCGACCGGGGCCACGACCAGTCCGACCACGAACAGGGCAAGCCCAAGCGCCAGCGCCGAGGGGGCAAGCGCTGGCAGCACGAACAGCAGGATGAAGGCCGGTCCGCCCAGGCTGCAGACCCGTTTCACCCCCAGCCGTGCAAGCACGCGGGGCGCCACGAAAAAACCCGCCATGGTTCCGAGTGGCAGCATGAAGAAGCAGATCGAAAGCGTCAGCAGGTCGACGCCCAGATCGGCCTTTACGTCCGGGATGCGCGGAAACCAGACCGCGATGCCCAGCGCGTTCATCGCGAAGACGACCCTGAGGGCGGCAAGGGGGTTCAGGCGCGGCATTCTGGGGCTTTCCGGAAAGGGACGTTTCTCCCTAGCAAAGCGCCAAACAAAGACAAGCAGGAGGATGATGGGTCCGGCCGGCACCGGACAATGACCTTGCGTCAGGACCGCACCCGCAGAACCTGGGACTGACGACCCGGAGGACCCGGAGGACCCGGAGGACCCGGAGGACCCGGAAGGGGGTGACGCCGGGCAATCCGAAAGGCAGGTTCATTCGACCAAAGGCCGACGAGTCTGAACAATCCTGCTCCGGGGTATCGTCACAGCAACGCATTCCCCAAGCGGCGCGACGCAGCATGCCATCGCTCGCCTCCTGCCGCAGCCAGCAGCCTCGGGCCGCAGGGGGCGCAGCCGCGCGGCACGGGGCTATCATCCGGCAAACCCGGTGGTCGCGGAGTTCACCCCACATGACCAGGGCGCCGCTTCCTGCGCGGCCGCGGGCTTTCTGCGTTCCGGCACTCGCACGAAACCCGAGCGCACCGCTTCCGGATCTGCCCGGCGATCCCCGCGCCCCGACACGGGGCTGGCAGCCATGGGCGGGCCAGGCCACTACTGCACGACGAAATCCGCATGCAGCGCGCCGGCAGCCTTTATCGCCTTGAGGATATCGATCATCTCGCGCGGGGATACGCCCAGGGCGTTCAGCCCGGCGATCACCTCGGGAAGCGATACGCTGTCCTCGACCAGCGCAAGACCCGGAGCGCCCTGTTCTCCAAGCTCAATCTCGGTTCGGGGCAGAACGATCGACTCGCCGCGCGGCGAAAAGGGATTGGGCTGCACCGCGATAGGGTATTCCTGCACCCGCAGCGTCAGGTTTCCCTGCGTCACCGCTACACGCGATATGCGCACGTCGTCACCCAGCACGATGGTGCCCGAGCGCTGGTCGACGACCACCCGCGCCTTCTGGTCGGGTCTCACCTCGATGTTCTCGATCGCCGCGATCAGCCCTGCCACGTCCGGCGCCTTGCCCACGCTCAGGTCCAGCCGCACGGTTCCGCTGTCGATCATCTGTGCAAGCCGACCCGGCATCGCCGCGTTGATCGCTTCCTCGATCCGGGCAGCGGTGGTGAAATCCGGGTCGCGCAGGGCAAGCCGCATCTCCTGCAGCTCGTTCAGCGCGAAGTCGATCTCGCGCTCTACCCGGGCCCCCGAGGGAATCACGCCCGAGGTGGGCACCCCCTCGGTCAGGGTCGCGGCCTGTCCCTGCGCCACCAGCCCGCCGGACAGGACCGAACCCTGGGCCACCGCATAGATCTGCCCGTCGGCGGCACTGAGCGGGGTCATCACCAGCGTGCCCCCCATCAGGGACGACGCGTCGCCCACCGTGGAAATCGTCACGTCGATCCGCGATCCGGTGCGGGCAAACGGCGGCAGCACGCCGGTCACCAGCACTGCCGCGACGTTGCGTGCGCGGAGTTGTTCGCCACTCACGTTCACGCCCAGCCGCTCGAGCAGGTTGACCAGCGCTTCTTCGGTAAATGGGGCGTTGCGCAACCCGTCGCCGGTGCCGTTCAGGCCCACCACCAGGCCATAGCCGACCAGGTCGTTGCCGCGCACGCCGTCGAACTCTACCAGGTCCTTGATCCGTGCCTCGCTTCCCGACGCGAGGACCGGCAACAGACACAATGGTGCGAGCAGCACGAGCAAGCGCAGGATCATCTCAGGAAACTCGCAAGGCTTAGGCGCGACAACCGGCTGGTGACAAGGTGCAGCGTCTCGAGTTGGCCCTCCAGCGCGGTGAAGCGCGCGGCCGCGTCGAACTGGTCGACCCCGGCAAGCGCGTTTCGGGCAAGGCCCAGGCTCGCTCGCTCTGCAATGCCGTGTTCCGCTGCCTCGGCAATGGCCTGCTCCGAGGTGCCCAGACTTGCGCGCATCCCGGTCACGCCGTCACGCGCGGCGATCAGCGCCCCCGCCGCCTGCGAAAGATGGGCCTGGCGAGCATCGGGATCGGCGGCAAAGCCGGTCACATCGACCGTGGCGATCGCTGCCAGCGCCTTCAGCGTGGCACGCAACGGTTCCGCATCCGCCCGTGGCAGAAAATGCTCGACCCGCGTGTCGGAAAGCGCGACGCCGGCCGCATCCTGCGTGGCGCCCCCATAGATGGCCGTCTCGAACCCACCACCGGGGCTGTCGAAGAAATCGTCGAGCATGGCCTGCGCGGCAGCGGGTGTCCCGGCCGTGGCAAGGGCAGGGGCAAGCGACGCGATCAATGCCTCGGCTCCTGCGAGGGGCGCACGGTCGGGGGCGGCACCGGAAAAGAGAGCCCGGCCGCCGAATTGCGCGTTCAGCGCCTGGATCACGGTCTCGAGCGCTGCGCGCGCCTCCGCCACATAGGCTGACCCCGACACGGCGTCACCCCGGTCGATGGCACCCAGAAGGCCGATACCGTAGTCCCCGGCAGTGGTCTGCACCACCCCAAGAGCGGATTGCGCCGCGCCGGCCCGCGCACCGGCGAGTCCCAGATCACGCTGGCGCGCCTCGATCCGGTTCAGCGCCGCGTCGATGCCGAAGACCGGGGACAGCTCTCCCGCGGTATGGGCGGCAAGATCGGTGCGCATGCCGGTGGTCAGCTCCTGCCCGGCCGCATCCAGCGCGGCGCGCAGGCGACCGGACTGGTCCTGCAGGCGCAGGGACGACAACAGATCGGGAAGGGGCGCAGACAGCATGGCTCAGATCTCCATCAGGCGGCGGATCATGTCGTCGATCGTGGACAGGACAAAGGCGTTGGCAGCGTAACTCTGCTCGACCAGCAGCAGCTTCTGCATCTGGGTGTCGGTGTTCACGCCCGAGACCGAGAGTTCCGCATCGCGCAGCGTGGAATGAAGCGCGGCGGCATGGCCCATGGCCTGCTCGGCCCGTTGCTGGCGGGAGGACATGAGGCTGGTCAGCCCGGCCGCCATTTCCGACAGACCGCGGCTGCCGGAAATGCCCAGCGCAGGATCGGCAAGACGCGGGGCGCGCGCGGCACTGTACAACTCGGAAAGTAGCCGCGCGTCGCCGATCTCACCGGGTCCGGTGGCGCCAAGACCGTCGCGCAGGCGGCTGGGCATTCCTCCCGCAGAGGGGACAACCGCCGCATTGAGCTCGATCCGGCCCGCAAGCCCGGACCGGTTTGCCGGATCGTAGAACGCGCCTCCATCCGTGAAAAGCCCGGGGTCCCCCGGCGCGCGCGACGGGTCGAGCCCGGCCGCCTGGAACCTCTGGACAAGATCTTCGGCCAGTCTGTCGAGCTGGTCGGCGATCGCGGGCATGGTCGTATCGCGCAACACGAACAGCGCACCCAGCGAGCCGCCGTCGCCCGCGCCGCTGCGATCGCTCGCGCCGATGCCAAAGGGGCGCCCGTCCAGCGTCAGTCCGGACAGTGCACCAGAGGCAAGCGTCATGTCCTGCGTGATCGTGGCCGTGGGGCTGAAGCCCAGAGTCGCCGCCTGGCCATCTATCAGCGTCGCGCCATTCTCTGTGAACAGGGCGACCGCGCCATGTGGGCGGGTCGCGCTGCGGATCGGCAGGATCGCCGAGACCTCGTCGATCAGCGCCTTGCGCGCGTCGACCAGAGCGCTGGCGTCGCCCCCTGCGAAGCTGCGCATCTGGATCTCGCGGTTGAGCATCTCGATCGACTGGAGGTTCTGGTTCACCAGCGCGACCTGGCCCGCAATCTCGGTGTCGGCAGCAAGGCGCGCGCTCTGCGTCTCGGTCGAGAGGGCGGCGATCGCCTCGGCGTAGTGTGCGCCGTCCGCCACCGCCTCGGCCAGGCGATGATCCGAGGCGGGATCGTTCGCGGCGGCCATGAGCGCGGTCTCGAATGCGGCGGCGCGGTCGGCCAGCGCCGTGCCGCTGCCGGGCAGGCCCATGAGATCGGTGATCATGGCAAGCCCCCCGGCCTCGGTGCTGCCAAGCGCGAGGGCGGCATCGGCCCTGCGCCGTTCGGCGATGGCGGCCGCATTCTCGACAAGCGTAACACCCGTCACCCTGACACCGGCGCCGGTGTCCCCGACGATGACGGCCGAAAGTTCGGCGGTTCGGGTGGTGTAGCCGGGGGTCTGTGCATTGGCGATGTTGGTCGCCACCAGCTCCGCCTCGCGGGTGCTGACATTCAGCCCGCTCAGGGCGTTGTTCAGGGCGGTGGAAAGGCTCATGGCACAGGCCTCCGGCGGGTCTCGCGTCCTAGCGCTTCAGGTTGGTCGTCTCTTGCAGCATCTCGTCTACGGTCTGGATGATCTTGGCGTTGGAGGAATAGGCGCGCTGCGTCTCGATCAGGTGCGTCAGTTCGGCCGCGATATCGGCGGTCGATTCCTCGCGCGCATAGGCGATCATCTGCCCGGTCGGCCCCTCGCCGGCGTTCCACAGGTAGAAGGGGCCGCTTTCGCGGGTGACCGAAAAGGCCTGGTTGTCCTCGGCCCGGAGTCCGTTGAAATTGGCGAGGTTCACGATCGGCACCTGGTAGATGACGCGCGTGAAGCCCGAATCGTAGGTGGCGATGACCATGCCTTCGGGGTCGATGTTCACACCGGTCAGCGTGCCGACGGCCGCGCCGTTGCGGGTGACGCCAGCAGGCGAGAAATCGGCCGACAGCTGCGTCAGCCCCGACCCCGTTCCGGGGATGCCAAGATCGATCGAAAGCGGCCCACTTGCGGTGGTGACGGAGGCGATTCCGGTCGCGGGGTCGAAGCTGCCCAGCGCGGGGGTCACCGACAGGATCGTGCCGCCGGTTCCGGCGGTCGCATCGAATGCGACGGAGAAGGTGCCCACCACCGCGCCGCCCTGTGCCATGTCTGTCATGGTGATCGTCCAGTTGTTGGACTGGCCGACCGCAGGGACGGCCGGGGTAAAGGTCGTCACCAGCGTCTGCGAAGCACCGACATTGTCGAAATACTGGGTCGAGACTTCCAGTGGGATGCCGGCCGCACCGGCCTGCGTCGCCTCGGCCGGCAGGTTTACGCCCAGCGTCATCTCGGTCGTGGGCGAGGCCGAGAACTGGTTGCGGTTCACGATCACCGGATCGAGGCCGGAGGCACTGTCACGCGGCTGCACCGGGATGTTGCCATCGGCGTCCGCTGGCCAGCCCATCAGCACGAGGCCGCTTTCGGACACGAGATACCCATCGGCATTGGGGCGGAACGACCCGGTGGAGGTCAGCAGGAACGGATAGGTGCCATCGGCCGCGTCCACCTCGGTCAGAAGCGTGACGGGCAGCATGCCCCGCCCGCCCACGGCAAGGTCGGTCGGATTGTCGGTGGAGACGAGCGGCCCCTGCGCCTCGACATCGCGGAAGGTGTCCACCCGGACCCCGCCCGCCGAATAGGTGCCCGCGCGTTGGCTGATCACGACCGAGGAGAAATCCACATCGGCGCGCTTGTATCCGTAGGTCCCCGAATTCGCGATGTTGTCCGAGATTGTCGCAAGGCGGCTGGAATTCGCGGAGAGACCGCTGACGCCGGCGTTCAGGGAGGAAGAGATGCTCATGCAATGTCCTTTCCGGGAGGCGTACACGACCCAACGGGTCACTTGCGCCGATAGGCCCACTCTGCGCAGGGGGCGATTAACGCGCGCCTAACGGGGGCGGGCTCATGGCGCGGGGGTCCCGCGGTCGGTCAGCAGGATGATCTCTACCCGCCGATTGCGAATGTCGCGCGGGTCGGCGCGGGCCGGCGCGCGATCCGCCTCGCCGGTGACGCGGGCAAAGCGCACCGGGTCTACCCCGGCCTCGGACAAGAGCCCGCGCATGGCGATGGCGCGGGCGGCGGTCAGCTCCCAGCCGGGAAGCTCGGGCCGGATGATCGGTCCCTGTTCCAGATGCGCATCGAGCGCCACCGCGTTGGTGACCAGCCCGAGCACCGGCACGATCAGCTGCACGAGATCCAGCATGCGCGAGGTAGGCAGCGCGCTGTCCCCCTCGAAAAGCGGCGCGACGGGCAATTCCGCAAGCTCGATCACCAGCCCCTCGTCGGTGCGCCGCATGCGCACATGTTCAAGAAGACGGTCGGCGATCTCGCTTTCGCCGCCACGGGCCAGCAGCGCCTCGGCAATGCCGTCAAGGCCGGCATCCTCGACCCTATTCTCACTGGTGGGGTCGGCTTCGACGCCCGTCTGGCCGCTGGCCTGCCGTTCTGCCGCGGGCCGGTCGCGCGTGGCCCCCTTGCCCGCTTGCGCCATCACATCCTCTGACAGCGCCGAAGAGCCGCCGAAGGGGCCGTCGCCGCCGCCGGATGTGCGATGCACCGGGATCGAGGGGTTGAAATAGTCCGCAAGCCCCTTGCGCTGATCCTCGGTCGTGGCGTTCAGAAGCCACATCAGCAGGAAGAATGCCATCATAGCGGTCACGAAATCGGCATAGGCCACCTTCCATGCGCCGCCATGATGCGAAGCCTCGGCCGCCTTCTTGCGCCGAACGATGATCGGACGCGCCCCTTCCTCGGCCATATGCCATCCCTTCCCTGCAAGAGCTTGGCCCGAGCCTCGCGGCGCGAGGTTTCCGGATCCTTACCGCGACGCCCGCCGCGTCAGGCAAAATGCAGAGAATTCGAACCATTCGGCCCGACGCCGGATTAACCCCGCGGAAATACCGCTGCCCGATGCTGAACGGGAATCGGCACAAGAGGACAAGCATGGACGGCGACATGGGCGCGCTTGCCCGCAAGCTGGGAAGCCGAAGGGTCGGACGCTCTCCCCTGCCCGACCTGGAACTGGTCGGAGAGAATTTCGGCCGCGTGCTGGAGGATAATCTCCGCCCGATCCTGAAGACGATCGTGGGCGCGCTGATCCTCGATTGCGAGGTCACCAAGCTGGCCGAGGTGCTGGAGCGGATCCCCGTTCCCTCGATGCTGGGCGTGGTCGAGGCCGAGGCGAGCGACCGCATGGCGCTGATCAACCTTGGCTCGGACCTGGTCTATCACGTGGTCGACATGCGCATGGGCGGCAATGCTGCGATGGCGCCGCAGCCCACCACGCGCAGCTTCTCGGCCATCGACGCGCAGCTCTGCATGGACGTGTTCGACGCCGTGCTGCGCGCCTTTGCCCGCGCGGTCGAGGAAAGCGTCGGCGTCCCGCTGGAGGCCGGGTTCCGCATTCTCGGCCACAAGCAGGACATCAACACGGTCCGGATCGCCCCGGCCTCGGCCGATGTCATGCTGATCCGCGTGAGCCTCGATATCGGCGAGGCGGCGCGCTCGGGCGAGTTCGACCTGATCATGCCACTGTCGATCCTCGACGTGCTTCGGGCCGCGGTGATGCGCCAGGAGGTGACCGATCACGTTCCACCCAACGATCTGTGGCTGGGTCAGATGCGGCGCTGCGCGGCCGAGGCGATCGTGCCGCTTCATGGCATGCTGCACAGGCTGGAACTGCCGCTTTCCGAGGTGGAGGCGCTCGAGATCGGGCAGATCCTGCCGCTGCCGCGCTCGGCGCTGGACCAGGTGCGGCTGGTGCAGGCGCTCGGCACGGAATACGAGGCGACCATCGCGACGGGCCGGCTGGGTCGCTATGACAACGACCGGGTGCTGAAACTTACCGCGCCACCCCCCCCGGCGGTCCGGGAGGGGCTGGCCCGCATCCTTCAGCTTGGCACCGGCACGGACGCGTTCAGCGCCGACACGGGTTAGCGGCGGGCCGAGGGCATCGCGTTGCCCTCAAAGCTCGCACCAGGCGGGCAGCACATCGCCCGGTGCGGGCGTCGCGCCATGGATCGCGCGGGCCACCGCCCGGGCCAGCGTGATCGCCGCGGCATGGCCCAGCAGCAGCGTTTCGGTCGGGTCTGGCATGGGGCGGGCCCCGGTCGACAGGGCGAAGACCAGGTCGCCGTCCATCTGGGTGTGCGAGGGCGCTATCGCGCGGGCCAACCCATCATGGGCCGCCACGGCCAGCCGCGCGCAACCCGCCTTGTCCAGCGTGGCATCGGTCGCCACGATCGCGATTGTCGTGGCGCTTCGGTCGCGGGCCAGCTTGGTGTCCCGCAGGCCCAGCGACCGCGGGCGATGCGACGGCGCGCCGAGGCCGCCGAATTCGGCGTCCTCCTCCCAGGGCCAGGCCCAGAAATGGCGACTGTCGGGCATGCTCGCACAGCCCACCGGATTGGCCGCAACCAGCGCGCCCACCACCGCCCCCGAGGGCAGCACCGCCGAGGCAGAGCCGAGCCCCCCCTTCAGCCGCGCGGTCAGCGCGCCGGTGCCCGCCCCCTGGGTGCCAAGGGCGAAATTCGTGCCGGCCGCCTCCAGCGCGGCGCGGCCCAGGGCGCGATACGGGTTTTCCGGCCAGTCCTTGTCGCCGCCGTTCAGCAGGTCGAACAGGATCGCCGCCGGCACGATCGGAACCCGCGCGGGCCCGACGGCAAAGCCGCGCCCCATCGCCGCAAGCCCCTCCATCACGCCCGACGCCGCATCCAAACCGTAGGCAGAGCCGCCGGACAGCACCAGCGCATCCACCGCGGCAACGGTCTTGTCGGGGGCCAGCAGGTCCGTCTCACGGGTGCCGGGCGCGCCGCCCCGGATATCCACCCCGGCGGTGAAGGGCGCGTCGGCGGTCAGCACCGTGACCCCCGTCTTGACCCGCGCATCCGAGGCGTTCCCGACCCTCAGTCCCGCCACGTCGGTGATCAGGTTCAGCGGACCCGGCCGCATCAGATGCAGCGCCCCCCGTCCACCTCGAGCGCGACGCCGGTAATCATCGAGGCATCATCCGAGCACAGGAATGCCGCCGCCGCCCCCATGTCCTCGGGCTGCGAGAAGCGGCCCAGCGGGATCGTGGCCAGGAACTTCGCCCGCATCTCGGGCGTGTCCTCGCCCATGAAGGATTTCAGAAGCGGCGTTTCCCCGGCCACGGGGGCGAGCGCGTTCACCCGCAGCCCGAAGGGCGCAAGCTCCACCGCCATCGCCTTGGTCGCGGTGATCATCCAGCCCTTGGAGGCGTTGTACCAGTTCAGTCGCGGCCGCGGGCTCAGCCCGGCGGTAGAGGCGACGTTCAGGATCGCGCCCGTTCCCGCAGCCTTCATCGCCGGCACGAAATGCTTCGCGGTCAGGAACACCGACTTCGCGTTGACCGCCAGGACGTGATCGAACTCGGCCTCGGTCACCTCTTCCAGCGGCGTCGGCAGATGGGTGATCCCGGCATTGTTGACCAGGATGTCCACCCGCTCCCACATGTCGCGCGCGGCCACGGCCATTGCGGCCACGCTTTCGGACCGCGCCACGTCGACCTGCTGGTGGCGCGCGCCCAGATCCTCGGCCAGGTCCGCGGCGGCGGCAGCATTGATGTCGGCGATCATCACGTCGGCGCCTTCCTCGACGAAGCGACGCACGATCCCCGCCCCGAAGCCCGAGGCGCCGCCTGTGACAATGGCGGTCTTGCCCTTCAGTCGCATCGCATCCCCCTGTGCGGTTTGCCCCAGCCTGACCGCCTGCGGGGCGGCTGGCAAGCCTCAGCCGTGGTTCACCGCAACGGTCTTGAGCGTGGTGAAGCCGTAAAGCGCCTCGAAGCCCTTTTCGCGCCCGTGACCCGACTTCCCGACCCCGCCGAAGGGCAGTTCGACCCCACCGCCGGCCCCGTAATTGTTCACGAAGACCTGCCCCGCCCGCAGCTTCCGTGCCAGCCGGAACTGGCGCGCGCCGTCGCGGGTCCAGATGCCCGCGACCAGCCCGTATTCGGTGCCGTTCGCGATGGAAAGCGCCTCGGTCTCGTCCTCGAAAGGCAGCAACACCTGCACCGGGCCGAACACCTCGTCCTGCGCGATCCGGTCGGCGGGATCCACCCCCGCGACCAGCGCGGGGGCGATGTAATGCCCGCCCGGCGGCAGGTCTGCGGGAAGCGGCGCGCGTGCCAGCACCGCCCCCTCAGGCAGGCCCGCGAGAAACCCCTCGACGATGCGCTTCTGCCGCGCCGAGACCAGCGGGCCTACATCCGGATCCGACAGCGCCGGCCCGATCCGCAGCCCGCGATAGGCCTCGGCCATGCGCCCGGCCACATCGTCGAAGATGCGCCGCTCGATCAGGATGCGGCTGGCGGCGGAACAGGTCTGGCCCGCGTTCTGGATGCCCGGCCGCACCAGGAACGGCAGCGCCGCGTCCAGATCGGCGTCGGCAAAGACCAGCTGCGGACTTTTCCCACCCAGCTCCAGCGTGACCGGCACTATATTGGCCGCGGCCGCCGCCTGGATGCGTGCCCCCACCCCGACCGACCCGGTGAAGGAGATGTGATCGACGCCGCCATGCGCGGCCAGCGCGGCACCCGCCTCTTTGCCCAGCCCCGGCACGACGTTCAGCGCGCCCGGCGGAAACCCCGCCTCGCAGGCAAGCTGCGCGAAGGCAAGCGCGGTCAGGCACGCCTCTTCCGCCGGTTTCAGCACGCAGGCGTTCCCGGCGGCCAGCGCGGCGCCGACCGAACGGCCGATGATCTGCATGGGGTAGTTCCAGGGCACGATATGCCCGGTGACGCCATGCGGCTCGCGCAGGGTAAAGACGGTGTAGCCGGGCTGGAACGGGATCGTCTCGCCCAGCAGCTTGTCGGCCGCGCCGCCGTAGAACTCCATGTAGCGCGCCAGCGCCAGCGCATCGGCGCGGGCCTGTGCCAGGGGCTTGCCGACATCGCGTGACTCGAGCCGGGCCAGATCCTCGGCCCGCGCCGCGACCAGCTGGCCCAGCCGCGACAGGAGCCGCCCCCGCCCGGCAGCGGAAAGCGCGCCCCAGTCGCCCGCAAAGGCCGTGCGCGCGGCCCGGACCGCGGCATCGATATCCGCCGGCGTCCCGCGCGCGATGCGGGCGATCTCCTGCCCGGTCGAGGGATCCTCGAGCCCAAGCGTGGCGGACGCCGCGGACCACGCCCCCCCGATCAGCATGCGGGACGCGTCGAACGCCAGCGCCCCCTCGCGAATTTCCGTCATGCCGCCCCCATCAGCCGAAAGCCCGTCCCAGACTAGGAGAGGCGCGCTGCGGCTGACCAGCCCCTATCGCGCGCCGGTCCCGCCAAGCGCCGCGGAAAGCGCATGGAACCGGGCCAGGAAATCGCGCTTCACCTCCATCGGCGGGCGCGGGTTCAGCCGGTAGGTGGTGGGATCGAAGCCCGGCGGCAGGCGCGAGAAGAAGCGGTTCGCCTCGGCCTCGGAAAAGCCCGCGATCTGCGTCGCCTCCAGCCAGGCGCTGACACGGTCGGCCCGCTTGATCCTTGCCTTGATGCTGGCGGGCACCTCGGCCGGCAGGCCGAATCGCAGATGGACGGCCGCCGCCAGCCGCGCATCCATCGCCTTGTAGTCCGGTCCCACCGCTGCCTTGACCGGCGATATCATGTCCCCGATCACATATTCCGGCGCGTCGTGCAGCAGCGCCGCCAGCCGCCAGCGCAGCGACAGCTTGGGCGCGACCAGTTCCATCAGTTCCTCGACCAGCAGCGAATGCTCGGCCACCGAATAGGGAAACTCGCCCCGCGTCTGCCCGTTCCAGCGCGCCACGAAGGACAGCCCGTGGGCGATGTCCTCGATCTCGATGTCCAGGGGGGCGGGGTTCAGCAGGTCCAGCCGTCGGCCGGAAAGCATCCTCTGCCAGGCGCGGGTCGGGGTCATGGATCGGTCCGTTCTGCGGGTCAGATGCGCGATATGTCAGCGCAGACAGGGCCATGCAAGCCCTGCGGCAAGCGCCCGCCGTTGTCGGGCGGGGGTAGCGGTGCTAGATGGGCCGGGAACCGCCCGGATTACAGACAGGACGCCGACACATGGCCCAGGATTATATCGTCAAGGACATTGCGCTCGCCGATTACGGCCGCAAGGAAATAACCATCGCCGAAACCGAGATGCCGGGCCTGATGGCCCTGCGCGAGGAGTATGGCGCGGCCCAGCCACTCAAGGGCGCGCGGATCGCGGGCTCGCTGCACATGACGATCCAGACCGCCGTGCTGATCGAGACGCTGACAGCCCTTGGCGCGGACGTGCGCTGGGCCTCGTGCAACATCTTCTCGACCCAGGACCACGCCGCCGCCGCGATCGCAGCGGGCGGCACGCCGGTCTTCGCCATCAAGGGCGAGACGCTGGAAGAATACTGGGACTATGCCGACCGGATCTTCGACTTCCCCGGGGGAACGGCGAACATGATCCTCGACGATGGCGGCGACGCCACGCTCTACATCCTGCTCGGCGCACGGGTCGAGGCAGGCGAGGATGACCTGATCGCCGTCCCGCAATCCGACGAGGAGGTCGCGCTCTTCGCCCAGATCCGCAAGCGCATGGCGAAAAGCCCCGGCTGGTTCGCGAAACAGCGCGACGCGATCAAGGGTGTGTCGGAGGAAACCACCACCGGCGTGCACCGCCTCTACCAGCTGATGGAGCAGGGGCGCCTGCCCTTCCCGGCGATCAACGTGAACGACAGCGTCACCAAGTCGAAATTCGACAACAAGTACGGCTGCCGCGAAAGCCTGGTCGACGGCATCCGCCGCGCCACCGACGTGATGATGGCCGGCAAGACCGCCGTGGTCTGCGGCTATGGCGACGTGGGCAAGGGTTCCGCCGCCTCGCTGCGCGGCGCGGGTGCCCGCGTGAAGGTCACGGAAGTCGATCCGATCTGCGCGCTTCAGGCCGCGATGGACGGCTACGAGGTGGTGACCCTGGAAGAAGCGGTTTCTACCGCAGACATCTTCATCACCGCCACCGGCAATCGCGACGTGATCCGCCTCGAGCACATGCGCGAGATGAAGGACATGGCCATCGTCGGCAACATCGGCCATTTCGACAACGAGATCCAGGTCGCGGCGCTCAAGAACCACAAGTGGACCAACATCAAGGACCAGGTGGACATGATCGAGATGCCCTCGGGCAACCGCATCATCCTTCTGTCCGAAGGCCGCCTGCTGAACCTGGGCAACGCGACCGGCCACCCGTCCTTCGTGATGAGCGCGTCGTTCACCAACCAGGTGCTGGCGCAGATCGAGCTGTGGGCCAAGGGCGAGCAGTACGAGAACAAGGTCTATGTCCTGCCCAAGCACCTGGATGAAAAGGTGGCCCGCCTGCATCTGGAGAAGATCGGCGCCAAGCTGACCAAGATGAGCAGCGAACAGGCCGAGTACATCGGCGTGACCACCGAAGGCCCGTTCAAGCCCGAGCAGTACCGCTACTGAGATGCGATCCGCGCGCCCCTCGATCATGGGGCGCGCGGGCCCGCTGGTTCAGCGGTCCTGATAGCCGCCCATCCGGCAGACATGCGCCCATTCCTCGGCCGTGACCGGCTGGACCGACAGGCGCGAGTTGTTCACCAGCACCATGTTTTCCAGCGCCGGCTCGGACTTGCACATTTCCAGCGTGACGGGCGTCGGAAAGGGTGCCACCGCCTTGATGTCCACGCATTCCCAACGCGCATCGTCGGTGGTGCTGTCGGGATGCGCCAGCGCGACCACCTCGACCACGCCGACGACGGCCTTCTCGCTCATCGAGTGGTAGAAGAAGCCCAGGTCGCCGATCTGCATCGCCCGCATGTTGTTGCGCGCCTGGTAGTTGCGGACACCGTCCCATTCCTCGCCGGCGTCGCCCCTGGCGACCTGGTCGTCCCAGCTCCAGGTGTTGGGTTCGGATTTGAAAAGCCAGTACTGCATGGGGTTCCTCAGACGGTCTGCTTCCAGGCGTGGACGGTGACATCGGAGAAAAGGCCCGCCTTGGCATAGGGGTCGTTGACCGACCAGTCCTCGGCCGCGGCGCGGTCCGGCACCGACAGGATGACGAGCGAGCCGATCATCGCCCCCGCATCCGACAGGAAGGGGCCGGCGATGCGGACGACGCCGGTCTCGCGGACATAGGCCAGGTGCGCCTCGCGGGTGCGGGCGCGCAGGTCCTGGTGGTCGGGCTTGTCGATGCAGATCAGGGCGAATTCCATGCTCAGGTTTCCTCTTTCAGGGGTCGGGTCAGCAGTCCTTCCATCGCCGCGTCGATGCCAAGCCGGCCATCGAGAACGGCGACCGTCGCCTCGGCCACGGGCAGTTCCAGCCCCAGCTTGCGGGCCATGCTCACCACGGCGCGGGCGGTCGCCAACCCCTCGATGGTGCGGCCCCGTTCCGGCTGGTGCCCCGCGCCGATGGCAAGGCCCGCGGCGAAGTTGCGGCTTTTGCCGGAGGTGGCTGTCAGCGCCAGATCGCCAAGGCCCGACAGGCCCTGGAAACTGCGCGCATCGCCGCCTAAAGCAAGGCCCAGCCTCAACATTTCGGCGTAGCCACGGGTCATCAGCGCGGCGCGCGCGCTGTCGCCGAGGCCGGCGCCGATGCAGATGCCGCAGGCTATGGCTATGACGTTCTTCAGGGCGCCTCCGAGCTGGACGCCGATGCGGTCGGTGGAGCGGTAGAGGCGCAGTTCGGGGGTGGAGAGGGCGGTTTGCAGGGTCCCTGCCAGGCCCGTATCGCGGGCGGCCAGCGTCAGGGCGGTGGGCAGTCCGGCGGCCAGTTCGGCGGCGAAGCCGGGGCCGCTGAGAACGGCGATTTCGCTGTCGGGCCAATGCCTTGCGGCCACGTCGGTCAGCAGCGCGCCGCTGTCCAGGTCGATGCCCTTGGCGGCCAGCACCAGCGGTGCGCCGGGGGGCAGGGTGGCGGCGTGCTGCGCCAGATAGGCGCCCGTCGCCTGGGCCGGAACGGCGAGCACGAGGATGCTGTCGGAGGGCAGGTTTTCGGGGCTGGAAAGCGTCTGCAAAGTGTATGGAAAGCGTATGGCAGGCAGCGCGCGCTGGTTCTCGCGCGCGGCCTGCAACAGCGGCGCGGTTTCGGGCCGTGCGACCAGCCGCACGTCGAGCCCCGCGCGCGCCCAGACGATGGCAAGCGCGGTGCCGAAGGCGCCCGCGCCCAGCACCGCGACGGGCCTCATGCCTTGGCCCCCTTCTTGCCGGACCCCAGCAGCGGCTCTGCCCCGGCATCGAGCGGCCAGCGCGGGCGGGCGACCATGGCGGCGTCGGGGCGCGCGCCGTCGGCCCATTGTTCCAGACCGGCCCAGGCGATCATCGCGGCGTTGTCGGTGCACAGCGCGAGCGGCGGCGCGAGGAAGCGGGCGCCGGCGCGGTCGCAGACCCCGGTCAGCGCGGTGCGGATCGCGGTGTTGGCGGCAACGCCGCCCGCCACCGCGAGCACGCCGCCGGGGCGGCCGAATTCGGCCAGCGCGCGGGCGGTCTTTTCGGCCAGCACCTCGGCCACGGCGGCCTGGAAGCCGGCGCAGAGATCGGCGCGGTCCTGACGGGTCAGCCCGCCCTTTTCCGCCACGATCAGGTCGCGGGCGCGGCGCAGCGCGGTCTTGAGCCCCGAAAAGCTCATGTCGCAGCCGGGGCGGTCCAGCAGCGGGCGCGGGAAGTCGAAGCGGGCGGGATCGCCCTGGGCTGCCTCTTTCTCGACCAGCGGGCCGCCGGGATAGCCGAGGCCGAGCAGCTTGGCGGTCTTGTCGAACGCCTCGCCGGGGGCATCGTCGATGGTGCCGCCAAGCCTGCGGAAGGCGCGGGGTCCATCGACGGCGAGGAACTGGCAATGCCCGCCCGAGACGAGCAGCATCAGGTAGGGAAAGGCGATCCCGTCGGTCAGGCGCGGGGTAAGCGCGTGGCCCGCAAGGTGGTTCACGCCGAGATGCGGGATGCCGCGTGCGGCGGATATCGCGCGGGCGCACATCACGCCCGACAGCACGCCGCCGATCAGCCCCGGCCCGGCGGTCACGGAAATCAGGTCGATGTCGTCGAGGGTGACGCCGGCCCGCGACAGCGCCTGGGCCACGCAGATGTCCACGCGTTCCGCATGCGCGCGGGCGGCGATTTCCGGCACCACGCCACCGAAATCGGCATGAAGCAGTGTCTGGTCGAAGATGATCGAGGACAGGATGCGCCGGTCCGCGCCCACGACCGCGGCGGCGGTCTCGTCGCAGCTGCTCTCGATGCCGAGGCAGAGACCGGGGGTGGGGTTGGGGCCGGGCATTCCTCGCTCCCGTTGCGAAAGATCCATGCGCCGGGTAACACCCGACGGATGAGCGCGCAACATGCCCCTCGGCCCCGGCTGCTGATCCCGCGCCCCGCGGGGCAGGCCGAGGCGTTCGCCGAGACGGTCGAGGCGGAGTTTCCGGGGCGCTTCGAGATCGTCGCCGTGCCCCTGATGGAGATCCGTTTC
This sequence comes from Halovulum dunhuangense, assembly GCF_013093415.1. Lineage (NCBI taxonomy): Bacteria > Pseudomonadati > Pseudomonadota > Alphaproteobacteria > Rhodobacterales > Paracoccaceae > Halovulum > Halovulum dunhuangense. The sequence continues at coordinate 479,216 of NZ_JABFBC010000001.1, read as the reverse complement.
CGCGATGCGCCGCCCGACATGGCGGGGGTGACGGACCTGGTGTTTTCGTCGGCCAACGGGGTTGCGGGGTTTCTGCGCCTGAGCGCCATCCGGGGCCTGCGCGCGCATTGCGTCGGGCCTGCCACGACCGGGGCGGCGCTGGAGGCGGGGTTCCGGGCCGCGATGGCGGGGGCGTCGGCGGCGGAACTGACGGCGCGGCTGTCGGCGCTGCCAGCCGATCCGGGGCGGCGGTTCCTGCACCTGCGCGGCGCCCATGCGGCGGCGGACCTGGCCGGGGCGTTGCGCGCCGCGGGCCATGACGCGGCCGAGGCGGTGATCTACGACCAGGTCGCGGTGCCGCTGGCCGACGAGGTGGTGCACGGGCTGCGCGACGGGCTGTTCGATACGGTGATGCTGTTCTCGCCGCGCAGTGCCCGGCTTCTGGCCGAGGCGGCGGGCGCGGCGGGCATTCCGCGGGCGACCCGGCTTCTGTGCATCAGCGACGCGGTGGCGCGGGTGTTTCCGGGTCACGCCTGCGCGGTGGCCGCCCGGCCGGATGCCGCGGCGATGCTGGCGTTGCTGGCCGAGGCACGGGACTGAATGCGCGCAATCAGCGCCTTTGGGTTGAGACATCGCAAAGCCAGCACTAGACTTTGGCGGGTATAGATGGCCGGTAAGGATTCTGGCGTCACCTAGCCCGCCGGGGCCCCGGCATCATGGAATGGAACCGCGCGTTCATGGCGAAATCACCCCAAGACAGCGAAAAGCCCACCGATCCCGAGGAGAAGGACGCAGCGACCGGACTTCCGGAGACTGGCCTTCCGGAGACTGGCCTTTCCGGGATTGGCCTTTCCGGGACTGGCCTGCCCGAAACGCCGAAGGACGACGCGGATACCGGCGGGGATGCGGTGGCCGGGGACGCGTCGGATGGCGATGCGCCCCGGCGTGCCGGGGATGATGACGCGGACGCGGCCGAAGAGCGTCGGGCGGCGCTGGACGCGGCGCTTGCCGCGTCGCCCCTGGTCGCAAGCGGGGCCGCGCCTGCGTCGGCGGAACCGGCCCCCGCGGGCGGCGGCGCGCGGGACCAGGACGCGCATGACCATGACGAGGAAAGCCACCGCTCGCTGGCGTCGAAGGCGCTGACCGGGCTTATCCTGCTGCTGGTGGGCGGGGCGCTGGCGCTGTGGGCCGGGCCGCGCGTGGCGCCGCACCTGCCCTCGGGGCTGGGGGCGGTGAAGGCGTGGCTGATGCCCGGCGAGGCGATGAGCGTTCAGCGCATCGCGGAAGTCGAGGCGGCGCTTTCCGCGCGGATCGACGGGATCGCGGCCGGGATCGACGCGGACACCGCGGCGGCGCAGGCCGAGGCCGCCGCGGCGGCGGTGGAGGCGCGGCTTGAAGAGCGGCTGGCGGCGCTGGCCGACCAGGTCGCGGCCGCCGACAGCGCCAGCATCGAAAGCCGGCTTGCGACTGTCGAGGGGCGGCTGGAGGGGCTGGCGGCGGAGCTGGCCTCTGTCGAGACGGGGGCCGCGGCGCCCGCCGCGCTGGGCGAGGCGGACCTGGCGGTGATCGAGGGGCTGCGCGCGGAGCTTGGCGCGCTGGCCGATCGGCAGGGCGCGATTTCCCAGCGGATCGACGATGTGGAGGCGGCGGTCGCGCGCCGCCTGTCCGAAGCCGAGGCCGAGGTGGCCGCCGCCGAGGAAGCGGCGACGACGGTGCGCTCGGCGGCATTGAGCGAGGCGGCGCTGACCGCGATGCGGGCGGCGCTGGGCTCGGGCGAGCCCTATGCCGAGGCGCTGGCCTCGTTCGAGGAAAACAGCGGCGCGGCGGTGCCCGAGGGGCTGCGTGCCAGCGCCGAGGGCGGGGTCGCGACGCTGGGCACGCTGCGCACGGCTTTTGCCGATGCGGCGCACCAGGCGATCCGGGCCGTGATCCGGGCCGAGGGCGGCTCGGGGCTGGCCGGGCGTTTCGGCGCCTTCCTCGAGGCGCAGGTGGCGACGCGGTCGCTGACGCCGCAGGAGGGATCTGACGCCGACGCGATCCTCAGCCGGGCCGAGGATGCGCTGCGCCGGGACAACCTGACGGCGGCGCTGGACGAGTTGGGCGCCCTGCCAGAGCCGGCGCTTGCCGCGATGGAGGGCTGGATCGCCCGCGCCGAGGCGCGGCTGGCCGCACAAGCCGGGCTGGCGGAATTGTCCGCCGCCGGCGCCGTGAACTGATCGGGAAAGGACGCCAGCCATGATCTGGTCCATCATCAAGATCCTCGTGTTCATCGGGGTGGCCGCCGCGCTGACCTGGGGGGCGAGCCTGGTCCTGGAAACCCCGGGCGAGGTGCGCATCGCCTTCGCCGGGCGGGAGATCGCGCTTTCGCCGCTGGGCTTCCTGATCGGCTTCGTGGTGGTGATGCTGCTGGCCTGGGCGATCCTGCGGATCGTCGGGCTGCTGGTCGCGGTGCTGCGGTTCCTGACCGGGGACCAGACGGCGATATCCAGGTATTTCGACCGCAACCGGGAAAGGCGCGGCTTCGACGCGCTGGGCGAGAGCCTGATCGCGCTGGCGACGGGGGACGCGCGCAAGGCGCAGATCACCGCGCAAAAGGCGGAGCGGCTGCTGGACCGGCCGGAACTCACGCGGCTGGTGAACGCGCAGTCGGCGGAGCTGGGCGGCAACAAGGACCGGGCGCTGGCCTATTACAAGGAGATGCTGGGCGACGACCGGACGCGGTTCCTGGGCGTGCAGGGGCTGTTGCGCCAGAAGCTGGACGAGGGCGACACCGACACCGCGCTGAGGCTGGCCGAGAAGGCGTTCGCGTTGCAGCCGCGCCATGGCGGGACGATCGACACGCTGTTCCGGCTGCAGGCGCAGAAGGAGGATTGGGCCGGCGCGCGCAAGACGCTGGCGGCCAAGGTGCGGACCGCGGCGCTGACCAGGGATGTCGGCCGCAGGCGCGAGGCGGTGCTGTCGCTGGCCGATGCCCGCGCGGCACTTGCGCGTGGCGACGAGGCCAAGGCGCGCGAGGCGGCCTATGCCGCCAACAAGCTGTCGCCGGGCTTTACCCCGGCCGCGGCGCTGGCGGCGGAGCTGCACGCCAGGGCGGGCGAGGGGCGGCAGGCGGCGCGCATCCTGAAGAAGGCCTGGACCGACGCGCCGCACCCCGACCTGGCGGCCGCCTTTGCCGCGATCGAGCCCGGAGAGACGCCTTCCGCACGCGCCAAGCGCTTCGATCCGTTCCTGAAGCTGCGCGCCGACCACCCCGAGGCACGGATGGTCGCGGCCGAACTGGCGCTTGCGGCCGAGGATTTCCCGGGGGCGCGCCGCGCGCTGGGCGACCTGGCGGAAACGCAGCCCACGACGCGCAGCCTGGCGCTGATGGCCGCGATCGAGCGGGGCGAGGGCGCGCCCGACAGCGTGGTGCGCGGCTGGCTGGCCAAGGCGCTGGAGGCCCCGCGCGGCGAGGCCTGGGTCTGCGAAGCCTGCAACACCGCCCATGGCAGCTGGGCGCCGGTGTGCGAGCAGTGCCAGTCCTTCGACACGCTGAGCTGGAAACTGCCCCCGGCCGCCGAGGAGGCCGGCAGCGGCACCGCGATGCTGCCGCTGATCGTGGGCGCGCTGCAGCGGCCCGAACCCGAGCCCGAGCCTGCCCCTGCCCCCGAGCCGAAGGCGGAGGCGCCGCGGCGCCCGACCCCCAAGGCCGAGGACGCCGAGATCGCCGACGCGCCCCCCGCGCAGAAGGCCGAGACCGCGAAACCGGCGAGGCCCGAGACCAAGCCCGCGCCGCAGGACAGCGACGCGGAAAACGACACGGCGACACCGCGGCGGGAACCGGTGCGCACCTCGGAGAACCTGGGCGAGTTGTGAAAAGGGCAGCGGCGGGGCCCGCGAAAGACGCTTGCAGGCCCCGCCCCTTGCCGCTAGAACCCGCCTCGGCGCCGCTGTAGCTCAGCTGGTAGAGCACGTCATTCGTAATGATGGGGTCGGGGGTTCGAGTCCCTTCAGCGGCACCAGCCTTCTAAGACTAACATTGGAACTACTAGCCCGGCATCCATTTGGTCGGCGTGTCAGTGTTACAGTGGCGAGAGGCATCCTAAGCTCTTGACAGACCCTTTGCGGCAAAAGCTGGACCTCGTTTATTGGTTAAGCTTGATGCGGTGGTCCGGTCGTGAAGGGCTGGGAGCTGACTGTGACCGTGCAGCGACGCATCCGAAGCATCCGAAGCATATGGAATAAACTGCCGGTCGCCAGCCTTCTTCACCCGGCGGCAGTGCGCAGGGAGCGGGCTTTGCACAGTCTGGCACACGTCAACGGTTGAATACAGGCAAACTGTGCGATTTGCTTATGTTACCGGTCGTCATTATCTTGTATCCTGATTTTGTATATAAATTTCGCATCATGTCATTTGAGATGTATTTTGGATGAAATATTGAAACTCACCATATATTTAGACCAAAATATTCTCGGCTCTCTTCGACAAGGGCAGCCTGAGAAAGAAGAGCTTGAAAGAGCGCTAGAACGATTTCGAGAGTTTGGGGCCGCATTTGTCTATTCAGATGTTCACGTTGAAGAATGCCGTGCATTCTATGAGCCTGCGCAATACGTTCGCATTCTCAATGATTTGAACGGGTATCACCTTCAGCCAAAGGGGCGCTTAGCGCAGCACCGCGAAGCAAAACCAAACATGGCGGAAGAGTTGATATTAGGAGAAATCGACTTTGCGACAAAATGCCTTGGCTTGCTCCACGGTCAAATGGTGCTGTTACAGTATGTCTTGGGCTGGCTCGGCGAGTTTGAAGCTGAAGAGTTGATGCGAGAACTAGAAGAAGACATCGCCCTCTGGGCAGAGGAGGCCGAGCGTGAAACTCTTGGGCTTCTTACGGCGGCATCCGCCCGTCAGCAGCTTTTGGAGCCCTTGATATCCATAGATTTGAAAAAGTTGAAACGCGAAGGCATGGAACAACAACCTCAAACCGCGCACGAATGGAACATTAGGTATGGTAAGATTGACAAACTCGATCCCGACAAAGTTGTAGATTTCATCTTCTCAGAAGCTGGGGATGAAGCAGCGCAGTACTTAAGCGAAATGTTTCCAAAAGGAACTTGGCCGACCGGTGCTTATCAGGAACATGGCGCGCTGACTGGTCTATTATTTTTACTTTTTTGTCAGGGTGTTGGTAGAGATCCCGCTGTAAAGAAGGGCAGCCAGTCAGACCGAAGAAAACGCCTACGAGCGCAATTCCGTGATTGTCGACACATCGAAGAGGCTGCTGGCTGTGACTTGTTCCTTTCGCAAGATGCTGGCGCCATAAAATTAGCACAGGCCGCGTATGCACATGCAGGAGTCCGAACCATCGTAAAGAAGGTTACGGTCCTTCCAAATTAGGAAAACAATTCAATAACTTTATTTTGCAGCACGCGAATCTCGTACGCATCTGAAACTACGTGTCCGCTTTGGGCTGCAAATGTCCATTGCTTCGCCACGCCTGAGCGACCGCATTGGAGGTTGCCGACCGACTGGCTGACCGGCGGCTAAGGGCCGCAATGGTCCGCAGCCCTGGTAACCCTCCACACCCGGAACGCAAGCACGTAGCTCCATCAAGACGCAATCCCCGCTTGTTCCCCAAACGTCACCTCCCAAAGAAAAAGCCGCCCCCTCGCAGGGGCGGCTTTCGTGTCCCGGAGAACCGGATCCGGTCAGCCGAACATGTCGGCGACGATGCCGTTGTACCAGCCGATGGACTCCTCGTAGGTCTGCTTGCGCAGCGCCGCGTCCTCGCCGGTCTGGCTGACGAAGCCCTCGACCGAGGCGATCTTCTCGTCGGTGGCCTCGTAGCTGGCGCCGACCTTGACGCCGTCGTCGGTGGCGATCAGCGACCAGCAGGTGTTGGAGAAGCGGGCCGGGAAGACCTGCGAGCCGGTCAGCGCGCCGCGCACCGCCATCGCCGCGACCTTGGCCTGGCTGTTGGCCGAGAAGCCGGATTTCGGCATGTCGCCCTGCGCCGAGGCGTCGCCCAGCACATGGATGTTCTCGTCGATGCGGCTCTGCATGGTGTGCGGGATGACCGGGGCCCAGTTGCCGTCGGTGATGCCCGCCAGTTCGCAGATGCGCCCGGCCTTCTGCGCCGGGATCACGTTGCAGACATCGACCTTTTCCGCCACGCCGTCGATCAGCACTTCCATGGTGTCGGGGCGCACCTCGACGTTGGTGGCGCCGAAATCGGGGCCGATGCGGTCGATCATGCCGGTGTAGTGCTTCTGCCAGCCCTCTTCGAAGAGGCCCTGCTTGGAGAAGCTTTCCTTGGGATCGACGATCAGGATCTTTGCGGTCGGGTTGTTGGCCTTCAGCATGTGCGCGACCATCGAGACCCGCTCGTAGGGTCCGGGCGGGCAGCGGTAGGGGTTCGGGGGCGCGACCATGGCGAAGACGCCGCCTTCGGGCATCGCCTGGACCTGGGCCTTCAGCAGGGCGGTCTGGGTGCCGGCCTTGTAGGCATGGGGCATGACGTCCTGCGCCGAGAGATCCCAGCCGGGCACGGCGCCATCCACGAAGTCGATGCCGGGGCTGAGGATGAGGCGGTCATAGGGCAGGGTCGCGCCACCGGCGAGGCTGACGGTCCGCGCCTCGCGGTCGACGCCGACGGCCCAGTCGTGCACGACGTTGATGCCGTATTCGGACGCCAGCGTGCCGTAGCCATGGGCCAGCGAGTCGAGCTCGCGGAAGCCGCCGAGATAGAGGTTGGAGAAGTAGCAGGTGTAGTATTCGCGGCTGGGTTCCACGAGGGTCACGTCGATCGCGCCCTGGCTGTCCTTGGCGATGTAGCGCGCGGCGGTGGCCCCGCCGGAGCCGCCACCGACCACCACGACGCGCGGCCGGGCCTGGCCCATCACCATCGGGGCCGACAGCGAGGCGGCGCTGGCAGCGGATGCGCCGACGAACAAGCGTCTGGTAAGTTTCATTGAATCCTCCTGTTGCAACTCTGGTTTCCGTAAGAACGCTACGGAGACAAGAACGATTTCAGAACACTGTGCGGTATTCCGATCTTATTGGTCCAGATTCGCAAAATACGCTGCGAGGGACGCAATTTCCTGGTCGCCAAGACTTCCGGCGACAGTCTGCATGACGGGGTTCATGCGTTTCTTCGATTTGTAGGCGTGCATGGCGACGACGAAATCCTCGACCGGCCAGCCGGTGATCGAGGGGATGCCCTGGTTGCTGCCGTCGCGCTGGTGGCAGGTGGTGCATTCCCCGGCAAGGTATTCGCCGTAGGCCGGGTCGCCCGCGATGGCGAGGATCGCGGGGTCGAGGTCGTGATCCGAGGCGCGGGCGGTGGGTTCGGCTTCGGGGATGTCGGCGGGGCTGGCCGAATGGCCGCGCAGCCAGGCCAGCAGGTCGGCGCGGTCCTGCGGATCCCTCATGCCGGAATAGCTCATCCGGGTGCCGGAGACCAGCGCGCGGGGCTTCTCGATGAAGGCGTCGAGGCTTTCGGCGTCCCAGACCAGGCCGTTGGTGCCGGCGCGGACCATGCCGTCGGAATAGCGGAAGTCGTCGAGGCTGCCGGCCTTGCGGCCGTAGAGGTCGTTCAGATGCGGGCCGACGCGGTTGGCCGCCCCCTCGCCGATCTGGTGGCAGGTGGCGCATTGGCGGAACAGCGTCTCGCCCCTGGCGGCGTCGCCCAGAACGTCGGCGGCCACGGCCTGGGATCCCCAGACCGTGGCCATGATCGCGAGCAGTCCGTATGCCTTCATCCGGTCACTCGTCGAAGGACTTCAGGTAGGCAAGGATCGCCGCTGCGTCGTCTTCGCTTTTCAGGCCCCGGAAGGACATGCGCGTGCCTTTCACATAGTTGCGCGGGTCCGCGAGGAACGCCGCTATCGTCTCGTCGTTCCACACTAAACCAGCTTCGCCGGCTTCTTGGAAGGGGCGAGAGTAGTTGAAGCCGTCGATTTCCCCGGCGGTGCGGCCGAACAGGTCGTTCAGATGCGGGCCGACGCGGTTGGTGGCCCCCTCGCCGATCTGGTGGCAGGCCGAGCACTGGCGGAAGGCGCGTTCGCCGGCGGCGACCAGTTCGGGGTCGAGGGCGGCAACGGATTCCTCGGCCGGGGCTTCGGGCGCGGGTTCGGCGGCGGCCGTTTCGGCGGCGGGTGCGGCTGCCGCGTCGTCGTCCGCGGTGTCGGGGGTCACATCGAGCACGCGGGCCCGCATGGTGATCTCGACCGAGGGCTTGCAGGCCTCCATGCAGGGCTCGCCGGTCAGCTGGGGCACTTCCAGCGTGTCCCGATCGTCCATGTAGAAGCCGTCCTCGTTCTCCAGCCGGATCTCGGTGAAGTTCTCGTGGCTCAACTCGAAATCCTCTTCGAGGACCACGTCGTTGAGATAGAGGATGTAGGCGGTCAGCGCATAGACCTCGTCATCGGTCAGCGACTGGGCGTTGCCGAAGGGCATGGCGCGGTGGACATAATCCCAGACGGTCGAGAGATAGGGCCAGTAGGAGCCCACGGTCTTGACCGGATCCTCGTCCGCAAGGCTGCCCTGGCCGCCGGCGATGTTGGGCCAGCGGCCCACGCCTTCGCCGAAATCGCCGTGGCAGACGGCGCATTGGGCGGTGAAGATTTCCTCGCCTTCGGCCACGGTGCCGCGGCCCTCGGGCAGGCCCTGGCCGTCGGGGCGCACGTCGATGTCCCAGGCGGCCACCTCGTCCGGGGTCGCGTCACGCCCGAGGCCGAAGCCGTCGGCCAGCACGGGGGTTGCCGCAAGCGTCGCGGCCAGCGTCAGCTCAAGAAATCTCGACATTCTCGGCCACTCCCTGCTCGTTCACGGCCCAGGTCTGGATGCCGTTGTTGTGGTAGATCGAAGACAGGCCGCGCAACTCGCGCAGCTTTTCCTTTGTCGGCTGGACATAGCCGGTGGAGTCCATGGCGCGGCTTTGCAGCAGAAGCGGGCGGCCATCCCAGTCGAATTCGTAATAGAAACGGTGCATCGACTTGTCGAAGGACGGGCCGGACATGCGCGCCTGGTGCCAGGTGATGCCACCATCGAGCGTCACGTCCACCCGCAGGATGGCGCCGCGGCCGGACCATGCGACGCCGGTGATGACGGTGTGGCCGGGGCCGTGGGTGATCGGGGCCTGCGGGCTGGGGCTGGTGATGACGGATTTCGCATCCATCACCCAGGTGAAGCGCCGGGCGCGGCCGTCGGGCATCAGGTCGGTATAGGCGGAGGTTTCCTCGCGGTGGTGCCAGGGCTGGTCGCCCACCTCGATCCGGCGGAGCCACTTGACCCACATGTTGCCTTCCCAGCCGGGCACGACGAGGCGGACGGGATAGCCCTGTTCGGGGCGCAGCGCCTCGCCGTTCATCCTGAAGGCCACGAGGCAGTCGTCCATCGCCTTTTCCAGCGGGATGGAGCGGGTCATGGCCGCGGCGTCGGCGCCTTCGGGCATGATCCAGGCGGCGGAGGTCTTCACGCCCGCCTCTTCCAGCAACAGCCGCAGGGGGATGCCCGTGTACATGACGTTGTGGATCATGCCGTGGGTGAACTGGCAGCCGTTCAGCTGCGAGCCGCGCCATTCCATGCCCGAGTTGGCGGCGCATTCGAGGAAATAGACGCGGTTCTCGCGCGGGAAGCGCAGCAGGTCCTGAAGGGTGAACACCAGCGGGCGGTCCACCAGGCCGTTGATCATCAGGCGGTATTCGCCCGGATCCACCTCGGCGATGCCGGCGTGGTGGCGCTCGAAGCAGAGGCCGTTGGGGGTGATGATCCCGTCAAGCTCGTGCAGGGGGGTGAAGCTGACCGAACTGACCGGATCGGCGGTCAGCCAGGGCACGTTGCGGCGCACGACATGCGCCTCGAACGGGCTGGGCGTGCCGTAGGGGCGGGCATCCACCCCCTCGCCCAGCATCTGCGCCCAGGGCTGCACCTGGGTGATGGCGGGATCGCCCGCCGCCGCGGCCTTTCCGGCCACCATCGCCGCCCCGCCCGCGACGAGGGATTTCGAGAGAAACTCCCGCCGCGTCGAACCGGTCTTTCCAGATCTTTCCGACATGGATTGCACCTTTCTCAAATGAATCTCGCGCCGGGGGCCGGCCTCAGCCCCCGATGACGTCCACGCTGGTATTGGGTTCGAGTGTCACCGTGCCGAGGCGGCGGATATGCGATTCCACCACGTCCCAGATCGCCGGGCCCTCGGTTTCCTCGTTCACGCTGGCCCAGCCGGACACGACGTAGGATTTCGCCGGATCCAGCTTTTCGCCGGTCTTGAGCAGGGTCATTTCGGTGATGCGGCTGCCCATCGGCTGAGTGACGTCGATGCGGTAGCCCATGCCGCCCACACGGACCATGTCGCCGCCCTGCTGGTAATAGGGGTCGGGGTTGAACAGGTTGTCGGCCACGTCCTCGAGGATGGCGTGCAGCATCTCTCCGGTCATTTCGGAACGGTAGGCGCTGGGATAGCTCATGGAGGTGACGGAAAAGAGATCCTCGCGCGTGATGTCGGCGCCGGGCAGGACGGATGCGCCCCAGCGGAAGCCGGGCGAAAGCGCGATGTCGGCCTCGCGTTCCTCGAGCAGGGCCTGGCAGATCAGGTCGTCCCAGGTGCCGTTGAAATTGCCGCGCCGGTAGAGAAGCGAGTCGGTCTGGCCCAGCACCTCCGTCAGTTCCGACTCGTAGGGTGCGCGCTCTTCAGCGATCAGGGCGGCCATCTCGGGGTCGGGCGCGATCACGTCGGAGAAGAGCGGGATCAGCTTGTGGGCAAAGCCCTTCACCGCGCCGTCCTGCACGTCCAGATCGAGGCGGGTCAGGAACTTGCCGTGGGAGCCCGACGCGATCAGCAGCGTCTTGCCGACGATCACCGGCTCGGGCAGCGCGTCATGGGTGTGGCCCGTCAGGATCACGTCGATGCCGGGCACGTTGCCGGCCAGCTTGCGGTCCACGTCGAAGCCGTTGTGCGAGAGCAGCACCACCAGCCCCGCGCCCTGGTCGCGCACTTCCTGCACCAGTTCGGCGATGTTTTCCTCGCGCACGCCGAAGGAGAGGCCCGGGAACATCCAGCTGGGGTTGGCGATGGGCAAGTAGGGAAAGGCCTGGCCGATGACGGCGATCTTCACGCCGCCCCGCTCGAAGAAGCGGTAGGGCTCGTAGGCGCGTTCGTCCCATTCGGTGTCGAAGATGTTGGCCCCGAGGAAGGGGAAGTCGAGCTCGTTCTCGACGATCTCGGTCACGCGGTCGATGCCGAGGGTGAATTCCCAGTGGCTGGTCATCGCCTCGACGCCGAGCAGGTTCATCGCGCGGATCACGTCGCGGCCATCGGTCCTGAGCGCGGTGTAGCTGCCCTGCCAGGTGTCGCCGCCGTCCAGAAGCAGCGCATCGGGGCGGTCGGCGCGGATCGCCTTGACCACGGTCGCGGCGCGGTCGAGCCCGCCGATGCGGCCATAGGTCCGGGCGAGCGCGGCGAAATCGTCATGGGTCAGCGCGTAGGCAAGCGGGCTGCCGTCATCCAGGCCGTACATGCGGCGGTAGTCGGCGCCGGTGATGTGGGGCGGCAGGCCGCGCGCCTCGCCCACCCCGAGATTGATGCTGGGCTCGCGGAAATGCACGGGGCGCAGATGGGCGTGGATGTCCGTGATGTGGATGAGCGAGACGTTGCCCGTGGTGTCGAACCGCAGAAGCTCGTCCTGGGTCAGGGCCTGCTGGGCCGCCAGCCGCGACCAGTTGCCGTAGCCCGACGCCCCATAAAGTGCGGCGGTGGCCATGCCGGCCTGAAGGAAATCCCTGCGCGAAATCATCGTCGCACCTTTCTGATGGACACAGCTTCCCCGTGCCCTGCCCGGCGATCGCTCCGGGCAGGGTGGGGCCGGCTGGGGTCCGGTTGTCGTTACTGACGGACGGCCGGGGTTTCCACCGACAGACCGTTGCCGCGCGAGGCGACATACAGCTCGAGGGCGCGGAACTCGTCCGAGCCTTCGGCAAAGCTTTCCGCCATCGTGTCGCGGATACAGCCGCGGAAGCGGTTGTGCTGGGAGATCAGCCGCGTCGCGCTGAGGCGATAGGTCGGGAAACCGTTGGTCATGCCCTGGCTCAGGTGGTCGGCCCGGATCATGTTGCCCCAGTTGTCCTCGTGGCAGTTGGCGCAGGACAGTTCCAGCTGGCCGTAGCGGGTGTAGTACATCTCCTTGCCCTCTTCCCAGAAGCTCTGGGCGGGGCCGTCGATCGCCACGTCCATCGGCATGCCGCGGGATTGGAGACCGATCAGCGAGACCATGGACTGCATTTCCTCGCTGGACCATTTCCAGGCGTCGGCCTGCATCCGCCCGGTCCGGCAGCCGTTGATGATATCCTCCATCGTCTCGAGCTTGCCGGTCGCCTCGTTCACGCGGGGCAGCTGGGTGCGCAGCCCCTCGAACTCGGCCACGTCCGTGTGGCAGGAAGAACAGGCCTGGCCGGCGGCGCCGTCCACCGTCTCGAACATGTCCATCGCCTTGTCGACGTAGATCATCGCCGGGTTCTCGAAGTCGTCCATCTGGAAGGCCTGGGTCTCGTCCTCGCGGAAGATCCAGCCCGACATGATGGTGTCGCCCAGCGCGCCATCCAGATGGGCGGGCGGCGTGGTGCGCTCGATCATCTCGATCTCGCCGTTGATCACCAGCTCGGCATCCTCGTCGGCCATCGCCGCGCCCGTGGCCATGATCGCGATGGATGCAGTGGCCAGCAGCAGCCTCGTTCCCTGTTTCACGCCAGTCCCTCCCGGTATTGTTCTTGTGTTGTGGTGGCGACCGTCAGGCGACGGTCACCTCTGCGCGCTCTTCGTAGACGTCGCCGTCATCGTCGTACCAGGTGAAGACGAACTCGCCGGAGGCGGGCACCTTCGCCTCGAACTCGATGTAGGGGTTGGTCGAGATCGCGCCGTGCAGTTCCATCTCGATCACGGTCTCGCCACCATAGGTGCAGGTGAAGCGGTTGATGATCGAGCGGGGGATGATGTTGCCATCGGAATCGCGGCGCTGGCCGCTTTCCATCGGGTGGCTGATCAGCGTCTTGAGGACCACGACCTCGCCTGGGGTGGCGGTCTTGGGTGCGCGGACGCGGGGTTTAACTCCGGTTGCCATGATGTTTCTCCTTACGTCCCTGGGATCAGCCGCCGCAGCCGCCGATGGTGACCTTCACTTCGCGGGCGACACGGCGGAAGCTGCCATCGCCCATCTGCGCGACCGCGATGACGTTCTGCGTCTGCGCTAGCCGGATGCGGGTCGAGGCGGCCTGCGAGCCGGCAAGCGGGCCGAAGGTGAACACCGCGACCTCGGCCTCGGGGTTGCCGTCGGCGAAGATGGCGATCATCGCCGCGCCGGGCGCCGCGACCGACACGGGCACGGTGTTGCCGTTCTCGGCGATCTCGGGCGTGGTCAGCTCGATCTCGCCGTCGATCACCTCGGCGCCGCCGGTGAATTCGGCGAGCGCATCGTCATATTTCTTGGCCGAGGCCATGAACGGGGTCAGGCCGGCGGCCACGGCCGCGCCCGCCCCGATCTGCATGATTGCACGTCTGGTCAGGATCATTGGGGTCTCCTTGCGGGTTCCGGTGTCAGTCGGTCAGCGTCATCAGGAACGCGACCACGTCTTCGATCTGTTGCGCCGAGAGGATCGGCTTGAGCGGCCCCTCGGGTGCCTTCGCAGTATAGCCTTCGCCGGGACGGATGAACCCCTCGGTCTTGTAGAAGGCGGGCATGATCGTTCCCTCGAACATCATCTTGGGGTTGGCCACCAACCCGCGCAGTTCCGCCTCGGTCCAGCGGGAGCCGACACCGTCGAGCAGCGGGCCGACCTCGCCATGGAAGGGCAGGTCGGACAGGGCGGACACCTCGTGGCAGGCGATGCAGTTGCCGGCGCCGCGGTTCATCACCTTGCGCCCCTCGGCCGGATCGCCGGGCACGCCGGTCAACGATTCCATGATGGCCCCGTTCTCGAACCTTACATCCGTGGGCTCGATCACCTCGGCGGCGGCCACCGAGACGCCTGCCAGGGCTATTGCGGCGCTGAGCCAGATCTTCATCCCATCCCTCCCCAGACTCTTGTTTGTATGCGAGAGCGTACCGCCGGTGCGGCAGATTTGTCCATCATTAAATTCGCATCGACGAATTTAATGATATGCCGGCCGGCGCCCTCATTCACCGACCGGGGAATCCGCAAGTTTGCGGGCATGATACTTCTGAAAGCTCTCCTCGCCCTCGTAGCCATGCTCCAGCACCCAGTTGAGCAGGTTGTAGGTCGTGCCCTTGCCGAAGGCCCCCGGCATGGTGGCGACGGAGGCCTGCTGGGCGGTCACGCCGTCCACGACCGATTCCGGGAAGAACATCAGCGTGGGCGTGAACAGCGCGCCCCATTTGCGGGTGATCTCGCGCTCGGGCAGGCTCTCGCCGTCGAAGTCCGTCACCTCGATGTCGCCGAACATGTTGATCTGGACGAAGAAGAACTTCTCGTTCAGCAGGGCGTCTATCTCGGGCACGGGGAACACTTCCTCGTGCATGCGGGTGCAGTAGATGCAGCCACGCTGTTCGATGATGACCGCAAGGCGCTTGCCCTCGGCATTGGCCTCGGCCAGGTCCTCGCGCAGATCCTTGAAGGTGTCGCGCATCCAGGGCGTCTTGTGCAGGCCGTCATCGCCCAGTTCGACCGCAAGCGCGGTCGCGGCCCAGGCCAGCAGAAGCGGGATCGCCAGAAGCATCTTTCGCATGAGTTCCTCCCTCTTGGTCCTTAACGCAGGACGCCGATGTCGGGCGCGATGGAAAGCATCCATTGCGCGATGTAGTTGATGCTGTCCGTCGCGATCAGCACCGCGAACAGGATCAGGAAAACCCCCATCCCCTTTTCGATCAAGCCGAGATGGCGGCGGAAGCGCTGGGAAAACCGGATGAAGGGCCCGATGAAGGCCGCCGCCAGGATGAAGGGAAACGTCATGCCCGCGCCATAGACGAAGAGCAGCATCGCCCCCTGCCGGGCGCTTTCCTCGGCCGCGGCGGTGAACAGGATCGCGGCCAGCACCGGACCCACGCAGGGTGTCCAGCCGAAGGCGAAGGCCATGCCGATCACGAAGGAGCCGACAAGCCCCCAGCTGGTCGATCCGGCGCTGTCGGCGCGCAGCTGGCGATAGAGGATGCCGATGCGGATGACGCCCAGGAAATGCAGCCCCATCGCGAAGATGATCGCGGCGGCGGCGTATTTCAGCACGGTGAACCACTCGCGGACCATCTGCCCGAACAGGCTGGCGGTGGCGCCGAGCCCCATGAAGATGGTGATGACGCCCGCGGCGAAGAACACCGCGCCGAGGATCGCCTTGCGGCGGACGGCCGGCGTCAGGGTGCCGTCGGCATTGGCCTGATTGATCGAGACACCCGCCATGTAGCTGAGGTAGAACGGCACGATGGGCAGGATGCAGGGCGACAGGAACGACAGCAGGCCGGCGAATCCTGCCCCGGCATAGGAGATGTCGAACATGCACCTTGATCCTTCGATTGATCGAACAACATATTCGTATTAAATATTGCGTAAGTGAAAGGTCAAAGGAATTGTTCGTGCGCCGCTTGACGACCCGCGCCGCCCTGGCGGCGGCCCTGGCCCTGGGCCCCGCTTTCGCGGGCGCGCAGGAGCTGGTCATGTTCGACGCGCCGGGCTGCTATTGGTGCGCGAAATGGACCGAGGAGATCGGGCCGATCTATCCGAAGACGGCGGAGGGTGAGCGCGCGCCGCTGCGCCGGGTGTCGATCGCGGCCCCGATGCCCGCGGACCTGCCCGAGATCGGGCGGATCGTCTATACGCCGACCTTCGTGCTGGTGCATGACGGCGCCGAGATCGGCCGGATCGAGGGCTATCCGGGCGAGGATTTCTTCTGGGGTCTGCTGACGCGGCTGGTGGACGAGCTGCCACGGACCCCCAACAACAACGAGGGAGAAGGATGATGATCCGTTCGTCGATGCTTGCGGCGGTGCTGATGCTGGCGGCAGGGGGCCCGGCACTCGCACAGGACGACAGCCCCTATGTCGATTTCCAGATGCTGAAGCCCGAGGTCGCGCTGGAGATGGCGCAGGCCGCACTTGAGCATTGCCGCGCCGAGGGTTTCCAGGTCGGCGTCGCCGTGGTGGACCGGATGGGCGTGCCGCAGATCTTTCTAAGGGATCGCTTTGCCGGCGCCCATGTCCACGAGACGGCGATGCGCAAGGCCTGGACGGCGGCCAGCTTCCGCACCGATACCGTGACGCTGGACCAGAACACCCGGCCCGAGACGGTGTCGGGCGGGATCCGCCACATCAGCCAGGCGCTGCCGCTGGGTGGCGGGGTGCCGGTCGAATCGGCCGAAGGGTCGATCGTCGCGGCGATCGGCATTTCCGGCGCGCCGACCCCCGAGGCCGACGACGCCTGCGCCCGCGCCGGGATCGAGGCCATCGCCGACCTGATCGCGTTCTGACGATGGAGGGGCTGGCGCCACTTCCCGTGCTTTCGGACGACCTGTCCGAGGCCGAGATCGAGAAGATCGTCTCTGCCGCGACCGACGCGTCGGAATTCCTCAAGGCGCTGGGGCAGGAAAGCCGCCTGCTGATCCTGTGCTACCTGCTGACCGGCGAGAAGTCCGTCACCGAGCTGGAGCAGTTCCTGGGCGCGCGGCAGGCGGCCGTCTCGCAGCAGCTGGCGCGGCTCAGGCTTCAGGGCCTGGTCAAGGCGCGTCGCGACGGAAAGGCGATCTACTACAGCTTGACCGATGATCGGCCGAGGCGGATCATCGAGGTCGTCTACGACATGTTCTGCCGCGACAAGGACCCCCGCTAGAAGGGTCCGGGCGGCCGGCGGGAGGGAATGATGGACCTGATCACCGACGGTCAGCTGACCGCGCTCATCGGTCTGGCCGGCGGCGTCGTCCTGGGGCTTGCCGCCCGCCTGGGACGGTTCTGCACCCTTGGCGCCATAGAGGACTGGCTTTACGGCAGCGACGACCGGCGGATGCGCATGTGGCTGGTTGCCATCGGCGTGGCCATGATCGGCAGCTTCGCCCTGATGGGGCTGGGCCGGCTCGATCCGCGCGAGGCGATCTTCCTGATGCCGGCATGGAACCCCATCGCCAGCATCGTGGGCGGGGCGATGTTCGGCTATGGAATGGCGCTGGCGGGCAATTGCGGCTACGGCGCGCTGGCGCGCGCGGGTGGCGGGGACATGCGCAGTTTCGTGATCCTGCTGGTGATGGCGGTGTCGGCCTACATGGCGATCGCGGGCCCGACGGGCATGCTGCGGGTCTGGCTGTTCCCGCAGGAACTGGCCGCAGAGGTTCCGGGCCTTGCCCATCTGGCAAGCCGGGCGACGGGGCTTTCGCCGACGCTGTTCGGCGTGGTGGCAGGCGCGCTGCTGCTGGCGCTGGCGCTGTCCTCGGCCCGGTTCCGGGCGGATTGGCGCAAGCTGGCCTGGGCGGTGGCGGTCGGGCTTGCCATCGTGTCGGGCTGGGCCGGGACGCAATGGATTTCCAGCACCGGGTTCGAGCCGGTGCGCGTGACCACCCACAGCTTTTCCGGGCCCCTGGGCGAGACGCTGATCTACGCCATGACCACCTCGGGGGCGGCGCTGAATTTCGGCATCGGATCGGTCGTGGGGGTCGCGACGGGGGCGTTTCTCGGGTCGCTGATGAAGCGCCAGTTCCGCTGGGAGGCCTGCGAGGATCCGCGCGAATTGCGCCGCCAGATGATCGGCGCGTTCCTGATGGGCACCGGCGGCGTGACGGCGGTCGGGTGCAGCATCGGGCAGGGGCTGTCGGCCTTCTCGCTGCTGGCCTACAGCGCGCCGGTGACGTTTGCCGCGATCATCGCGGGCGCGGCGCTGGGGCTGCGGCAGCTGATCTGGGGCGCGCACGGCAACGAGTTGTCGGCCTGAGCGGCGGACGGGACCGACAGCGTCCCGATCATCGGCGCACAAGGCGCCTGGCGGCTGGTGCGGGCGGTGGGACTCGAACCCACACGGCCAAAAGGCCCACAGATTTTAAGTCTGATATGTCTACCGGTTCCATCACGCCCGCCCGGTGCCTCTTCCTAGCGTCCCGGGGCGGGCGTGACAACGCGGGTGCGTCAGTCCACCAGCGCCCGCACGTCGTTGGTGGCGGCATCGAGGGCCGCGCGGTCGGCGCTGCGCAGAACGATGTTGGTGCCGTAGCGCCCGTCGCGCTGAAACGGGTAGGAGCCGATGGACACCTGCGGGAAGCGGGCGGCGATGTCGCCCAGTTCGGTCGCCACGGTGCTTTCGCCCCGGTCGATGCGCACGCTTTCCGAAATCAGCGGCGCCCCCCCGGTCAGCAACGGCAGCACGCTTTCGACCATCGCCTCGAACACGCTGGGCACGCCCGCCATGACATGCACGTTGCCGATGGCGAAACCCGGCGCCTTTGACACCGGGTTGTCGATCAGCACGGCGCCATCGGGGATCCGGGCCATGCGCAGGCGGGCGGGGGTCAGCGCCGCCTCTCCCTCGGGGTAGTGGCTGGCAAGGATGCGGCGGGCATCCTCGCGCACGTCGATGCCGACGCCGAACGCCTCGGCGATGCAGTCGGCGGTGATGTCGTCATGGGTCGGCCCGATCCCGCCCGAGGTGAAGACATGGTCATGGGCCGCGCTCAGCGCCTTGACTGCCGCCACGATGGCGGCGCGGTCGTCCGAGACGACGCGCACTTCCTTCAGGTCGATCCCCTTTTCGGTCAGCCGCCCGGCCAGGTGGTACATGTTCGAATCGCGGGTACGGCCCGACAGGATCTCGTCCCCGATGACGAGCATGGCGGCGGTGGGATTGGGCATTTCGATGCGCTCCGTTTCTTGTGTCCTGCGCGCCATGACGCTACGCGATCGGCATGGAGTTCGACATCCCCCTGATCCGCGCCCGGCTGCTGCGCAGATATAAACGCTTTCTGGCCGACGTCACGCTGGAGGATGGGCGCGAGGCGACGGCCCATTGCGCCAATCCCGGCGCGATGCTGGGCGTGGCCGATCCCGGCGCGACGGTGTGGCTGGAACCGGCCACGAACCCGGCGCGCAAGTTGCGCTATTCCTGGAAGCTGGTGGAACTGCCGGGCGGGCACATGGCCGGGATCGACACCGGCGTGCCGAACCGCGTGGTGGCCGAGGCGCTGGCGGCCGGGCGCATCCCGGCGGTCGCCGGCTATGCCGCCTTCCGCCCCGAGGTCCGCTACCGGGAACGAAGCCGGGTGGATTTCCTGCTGAGTTCGCCGGGCCTGCCGGACTGCTACCTGGAGGTGAAGAACGTCCATCTGCGCCGGGACGGGACGCTGGCCGAGTTTCCCGACAGCGTGACCGCGCGGGGGGCAAAGCACCTGGACGACCTGGCGGCGATGGTCGCAGCCGGCCACCGGGCGGTGATGCTGTACGTCGTGCAGCGCACCGATTGCGACCGGCTGGCGCTGGCAGGCGACATCGACCCCTTCTATGCGGCCGCGGCAGCCCGGGCGCGAGCGGCAGGCGTCGAGATGCTCTGCCATGCGACCCGGATCACCACGCAGGGCATCTGGCTGGACCGGGCGCTGCCGGTTGCGGTGGCGGGTTGAACTCGGGGCCGGTTTCTCCCAAATTGCAGGCCAGACGATAGGCGGCCCTCATGGCCCCGAACAGCATGGAGCGCCCTTGGACATCGTGAACCCCGGCCGCCTGAACCGGGACGGCATCCGGATCTATGAACCCGCGCATTTCGAGGGGATGCGCAAGGCGGGTCGCCTTGCGGCGGATATCCTCGACCGCATCGCCCCGCATGTGGTGCCGGGCGTCGAGACGCAGGAGTTGGACGCGATCATCCACCAGATGGTCAAGGATGGCGACGCGGTGTCGGCGACGGTGGGCTACAAGGGGTATCGCCACGCGAGCTGCATCTCGATCAACCACGTCGTCTGCCACGGCATCCCGTCGGAAAAGCGGCTCAAGGACGGCGATATCCTGAACATCGACGTGACCGTGGTGCTGGACGGCTGGTACGGCGACACGAGCCGGATGTATGTCGCGGGCAAGCTGAGCCGCAAGGCCGAGCGGCTGATCGAGATCACCCACGAGGCGCTGATGCGCGGGATCGCCGCGGTGAAGCCGGGGAATACCTTTGGCGATATCGGCTTCGCCATCCAGAGCTATGCGGAAGGAGAGCGCACCTCGGTGGTGCGGGATTTCTGCGGTCACGGGCTGGGCCATGTTTTCCACGCCGCGCCCAACGTGCTGCATTACGGTCGCCCGGGGACCGGTCCGCGGCTTGAGCCGGGGATGTTCTTCACCATCGAGCCGATGATCAACCTGGGCCGGCCCGAGACCAAGGTGCTGGCCGACGACTGGACCGCGGTGACCAAGGACAAGTCGCTTTCGGCGCAGTTCGAGCATTCGGTGGGCGTGACCGAGGACGGGGTGGAAATCTTTACCCTGTCGCCCGCCGGCCGTTTCCACCCTACCTGGGACGCACAGCCCGCAGAAGCGATCTGAGGCTGCGCGGATCCCAGCCGGGCAAGCCGTCGAATCGCGGCACGTCGGCAAGGTCGTAGCCGATGCGCCGTTCGAGGCCCAGGTCCAGCTCCTGCCGGATGAAGGCAAGGTCGCCCGGCGCGATGCGCGGCATCTGCTTGGGCACATAGGGGCTGCGGGTGATGCCCTTGAACGTCTCGACCGGGGCGTAGGGCCCGAGCGGGATGCCGAACCCCTCGGCCAGCGCGTTCAGCGTGCGGCGCGGGTCGCGGTTGGCGTCCTCGTAGCGGAGATAGGCGATCCGGGCGGGCATTTCCGCCATTTCCTCGAAATAGCCGATCTTGGCCGCGCGCAGGCGCATGGCGTTTGCGAAATTGACCCGGGCCTTCGGTTCCATGTCGGCGGTCGAGGGCTCTTCGGTGCCATCCTCGCGCTGAAAGGCGCCCTGCCATTCGTGGCGGATGAAGGCGGCGAAGCCGAGCCCGTGCATGGACCGGCTCAGATCCAGCGGGCGGGCGTGGATCGATTGCAGCCAGCGCAGCGGGTGGCGATAGACCAGCACGGTCAGAAGCCCGTCCGTGGCGGCGACCCGGCGGTCGATGAAACCGTGCTTCCAGCCATAGGCGGGATTTCGGGGAACGCCGTCGAAGTTGCGGGACAGAAGCTGGGTCACGAAGTTGGTGCCGGAGCTGCGCTCTCCCAATACCTGAAAACCGGTGATCCGGTCCTCGAGGTTGCGCACCAGTCGCGGTGGTCTCCAGTCCATGCCTGCCCTGTCGCTGCTTCGATCCGAGTTTTCCCCGATCAGATGCTGGAATGCCAGTGGCTTAATCGGCTGTTAACTGCGGCCATGTGCAGACTGCGCACATGAGAAAGCCCCATCCCCCCCGCGATCTTGGCGAAGCACCGTTGCTGCCGCTGGCAGGCCCGGCCTCGGAACAGGCAGAGGGCGCGCAGCACCGCGCGCGGCTGCGCGAGCGGTTCCACCGCGGGGGCCCGGCGGCGCTGGCGGATTACGAATTGCTGGAGCTGGTGCTGTTCCGGGCCATCCCGCGCCGCGACGTGAAACCGCTGGCCAAGGCGCTGCTGGCGCGGTTCGGGGATTTCAACCATGCGATATCCGCCCCCGCCGTCCGCCTGGCAGAGGTGCAGGGCGTCGGCGCGGCCGTGATCCAGGAGCTGAAGATCGTCGAGGCGGCGGCGCATCGGCTGGCGCAGGCGCGCGTGCTTGGCCGCGACGTGCTGTCGTCCTGGGATGCGCTGCTGGCCTATTGCAAGACCGCCATGGCCCACCGCGAGACGGAACAGTTCCGGGTGCTGTTCCTCGACCGCAAGAACGTGCTGATCGCCGACGAGGCGCAGGCCCAGGGCACTGTCGATCATGTGCCGGTCTATCCGCGGGAGGTGGTCAAGCGCGCGCTCGAACTTGGCGCCTCGGCGCTGATCCTGGTGCACAATCACCCCTCGGGCGACCCGGAACCGAGTTCCGCCGACATCACGATGACCCAGCGCGTGGCCGATGCCGCCGACGCGCTGGGCATCGTGCTGCATGACCACATCGTCGTGGGCAAGGCGCGGCACGCAAGCTTCCGTGCGATGGGGCTGCTCTAGCGGCAGGGCGGCCGGAACTACCGCTGCCCCGCCAGTCGTATCGCGGACAGGCCGGCGCCGGGCCCCGCAAGCTGCTGCGTGCCGCAGGTCACGGCGTCGAGGAACATGTCGGTGGTCGCCACGATCTCTGCCCCTTCGGAGCGCTGGACCCGGATGACCGGTTCGGCGGCGCAGGCGTCGGCCACAGGCACCAGATCGAGGGTGATTTCCCCGGCCTCGGTGCGCAGCGTCTCGAACAGGGTGTAGACCTCGGCGCGGATACCGTCGCCGTCCAGCGGGCCGAGCGCGGTCAGATAGCCGCCGCCGCTGCGCCGCGCCAGGCGGTAGTTCCGCGCGTTTCCGGCCCAGACATGGCCGTCCGCGCCCCGGGCCGCGCCATACTCGCTGGCGTGCAGATCGACATCCACCGGATCGGCCCAGACCACCGCGACACGGGTCATGCGGGTCATCCCCTCGACCACGGCGCGGGCATCGCTTGCGGCACCGTCGGGAAAGCTGACCCGCACGGTCGCGTTGGTCACGAGCGCCGGAACCACGAAATTGGCGACCCCGTCGCCATCGGTGAACGCGGTGAAGGCAAGGCCCTCATGCTCGACGATGAAGGGGCTGTCCGGACGGCAGGGAGAGGATACCGAACCGACGATCTCTGCCCCGATCTGCACCTGAAGCGCCAGATCGACGGCACAGGCGGCCGTGGCGGCCGGGTCCGCGGTGTAGCGTGGCAGGTCAAGCGCCGGCGCTGCCTGTTCGCGCCGCAGGATACGCGGCTCGAACGGGGCGTCGCTGCTGTCGAGCGCCGCGAATTCCACCTTCTGCGGCAGGCTGCTCGGGCGCGGCGCCTCGCCTGCCTGCGGCAATGCCGGGGCTTCGACGGGGGCACCGGCCGATCCGCCCGGCGTTCCGAGCGTCGCGACCGCGGCCATGCCGTCCGGCCGCGGCGCGGTCCGGCCATCCACGACGGCCGTCTCGCGGGGGGTCGGGGTCGAGGGGGCAAAAAGCGCCTTGGCCGCCGACACCGTGGCGCCGATGACCGTGTTCGACCGGGCCAGGCTTGCAAGCACGCCCGCATCATCCGCCGGTTCGGCCGGCGCGGCAAAGCCCTGGGGCTCGGCGACCTGGGCTTCCGGGGCGCTTGCCAGGACTTCCTCCTGCGGGGCCGGTTTCCCGGGCGCGGCGATCGCATCGGACAGGACCGGCGCAGGGGCGTCGGCGGCTTCCGGCTGCGGCAGGCGCGCGATCTCGGTCGTATCGGGTTCAGGGGCCGACAGGGGCGGGGTCGCCGTGGCGATGGCGGGTTCCTCGGCGCGGGAGGCCGGCGTCGGCGGGGTGAAACCGGCACCGCCCTGCGGGGCCAGCCCCGGCGCGGCAAGGGCCAGGCCGGACGGCGCAGCGGCAGAGGGGCGGGGGCTTTCGGCGGTGCGCGGCGCGGCAATCACCACACCCGCACCTTCGGCCGCCATGTCGGGGGCATCGAGCGTCGCTGTCTCGAACGCGACACGCCCCGAACGGGCGGCCGTGTTGGCAACGATGACGGTGGTTTCGGCGGCGTCGGAGGCCTCGATCGCCGTGCCCGAGGACTCGCCCGCGATGCGGCGCACGGCCTCGGTCGCGGCCGAGGGCGTGATGACTTCGGCATTGGCGGGCAGTGTCAGACGCATCGGCTGCTTCAGCGCCGTCTGTTCCGCATCCTGTGGCGCGGCGGCCTGGGCGATGGTGTCGATGAACACCGGCGCGCCGCCCGCCCCCCCGGTCGCGACCGCGTCGTTTTCCACCCGCAGCAGCGTTAGGTTGACCATGGTGGGCAGGCACTCTTCGCCATCGGCCACGCAATAGGTGAAATTGGCCTTGCCCGAGCAGACGTCGCTGCCCGAATACTGGATCGCGCCGTCGATCACGATCGCGGATCCGCAGGAAGGCTGCTGCGCCACGCGCAGGTTGGCGGGGTCGATCCGGTCGGTGCCGAGGTCGTTCAGCAGGACGTCAAGCGTCTGGACCCGGCCGGCCCGCAGGGTGAAGTTGTCGGAATTGGCCTGATAGGCGCCGCCGCCCAGAAGGCCGCCACCGCCCTGCATGACAGCGCCGACCCCGACAAGGAGCAGCAGCGCCGTGAGAATCGTCATGGCACGATCGTCGAGTTTCACGCATGCCTCCTTCCCACACACATTCCAGCCACGCCAGAATAGCGAAAAACGCTTTACAGGTAAGGTGGTTATCCACAGGTGTTAACGTTGTGCGCCTTTCGCACAACAGGCCACCAGACGTGGAACCGCGTACTCGTCACATATCTATATGTAGCGCAGAACTGCGGCGGGAATAAGTGGATTCGACCGCTTGCGCGGGATAATCCGGCCAGTTTGACGCAAATCCCGGCGATATCGGCAAGCGCCGAGATGCAGGCGCGTGCCGGAGATTCGCGCCGTCGCAGCCTGGCGGTCAGCCGAGCGGCCCGGGTTCCGCCCGTCCAGCATGCCTGGGCGATGCAGCGGTGGCGGTCGCCGACCGCCAACCGGCATCAGAGCAGACTGCCGTGGCAGTGCTTGAACTTCTTGCCCGAGCCGCAGGGGCAGGGTTCGTTGCGGCCGGTCGTGGCCCATTCGGCGGGCAGCTCGTCGGTCGCGGTCTCGCCCTCGGCTGCTGGCTCGGTGGCCGCGGCCGAACCGGCTGTCGTCGCCGTGCCCGCGGCCTGCGCGGCGGCGCGGCGCTGGTTTTCCTGGATCTGGGCCAGAAGCGCCTGCTGCTCTTCGGGGGTCAGCAGCTTCACATGCGACAGCTGGCGCGTCACCTCGACCCGAAGGCGGTTGAGCAGATGCTCGAACAGGGTGAAGGCCTCGGTCTTGTATTCGTTCAGCGGATCGCGCTGGGCATAACCGCGGAAGCTGACGACCTGGCGCAGATGCTCCAGCGTCACCAGGTGCTCGCGCCAGTTGGTGTCGATCGTTTGCAGCAGCAGCTGCTTTTCCACCCGCCGCATCGTGTCGGCACCGTAGCGCTCGACCCTGTCGGCGGCGGCCTTGTCGGCCTC
This sequence comes from Halovulum dunhuangense, assembly GCF_013093415.1. Classification (NCBI taxonomy): domain Bacteria; kingdom Pseudomonadati; phylum Pseudomonadota; class Alphaproteobacteria; order Rhodobacterales; family Paracoccaceae; genus Halovulum; species Halovulum dunhuangense. The sequence continues at coordinate 454,150 of NZ_JABFBC010000001.1, read as the reverse complement.
GGCAACCAGGCGCTCGCGCACCACCTCGTCGTCCACGCCTTCTTCCTCGCCCCAGGCGATGATCGGCAGATCGAGGTTCAGGACGCGCATCACCTCGGCATAGAGCCCTTCCATGTTCCACTGGTCGGGGTAGGCCTTGGGCGGGATATGCTCGTGGACAAGGTCGTCGATCACCTGGTCGCGCATGTCCTTGATCGTTTCGGAGACGTCGTCATCCTCCATGATCTCGCGGCGCTGCTCGAAGATGGTCTTGCGCTGATCGTTCATCACGTCATCGAACTTCAGCAGGTTCTTGCGGATGTCGAAGTTGCGCGCCTCGACCTTTTTCTGCGCCTTTTCCAGCGCCTTGTTGATCCAGGGATGGATGATGGCCTCGCCTTCCTCCATGCCCAGCCGCTTCAGCATGCCGTCGAGCCGGTCGGACCCGAAGATGCGCATCAGGTCATCCTCGAGGCTGACATAGAAAAGCGTCTTGCCCGGATCGCCCTGCCGGCCGGAACGGCCCCGCAGCTGGTTGTCGATCCGGCGGCTTTCGTGGCGTTCGGTGGCCAGCACGAACAGGCCGCCCGCATCGATCGCCTTCTTCTTGGCCTCGGCGATCTGCTGCTCGACCTCGGCGCGGATGGCAACCGGATCGCCATCCTCGCCGGCCTCGGCGATGCGGCGCTGGATCTCGGCGTCCATGTTGCCGCCCAGCTGGATGTCGGTACCGCGGCCGGCCATGTTGGTCGCGATGGTCACGGCGCCCGGCAGCCCCGCCTTGGCGATGATCTCTGCCTCCTGTTCGTGGAAGCGGGCGTTGAGCACCTGGTGCGGGATGCCTTCCTGCTTGAGCATGGCGGAGATCATCTCGGATTTCTCGATCGAGATGGTGCCGACCAGCATCGGCTGACCCTTTTCATGGGCCTGCTTGATACGCTCGACCACGGCGGCGTATTTCTCGCGCTGCGTACGATAGACGCGGTCGTCAAGATCCTCGCGGGCGATGGGCCGGTTGGTCGGGATCTCGACCACGCCAAGGCCATAGATGGTCAGGAATTCCTCGGCCTCGGTCTGCGCGGTGCCGGTCATGCCCGCCAGCTTTTCGTAAAGCCGGAAATAGTTCTGGTAGGTGACGCTTGCCATCGTCACGTTCTCGGGCTGGATCGGCACGCCTTCCTTGGCCTCCAGCGCCTGGTGCAGGCCCTGGCTCAGGCGGCGGCCCTCCATCATGCGGCCGGTGAACTCGTCGATGAGCATCACGTCCTGGCCACGCACGATGTAGTCTTTTTCGCGCTGGAACAGCTTGTGCGCCCGCAGGCCCTGGTTGACGTGGTGCACGAGCGAGGCGCTTTCCGGATCATAAAGCGATGCGTCGTCGTCCAGAAGACCCGCCGCGCGGAGCCGCTGCTCGACGAATTCGTTGCCCTCTTCGGTCAGCGTCGCCTGGCGCGCCTTCTCGTCGATCTCGTAATGCTCGGGCTGAAGCTCGGGAATGATGGCGTCGATCTTGACATAAAGATCGGTGCGGTCCTCGGTCGGGCCCGAGATGATCAGCGGCGTGCGCGCCTCGTCGATCAGGATCGAGTCCACCTCGTCCACGATCGCGAAATAGTGGTCGCGCTGGAAGACGTCCTTCAGGTCCGTCTTCATGTTGTCGCGCAGGTAGTCGAAACCGAATTCGCTGTTGGTCCCGTACATCACGTCGCAGCGATAGGCCGCCATCTTCGCGTCCGGCGCCATCTGCGGCACCACCACGCCGGTGGTCATGCCCAGCGCCTGGTAGACCTGCCCCATCCACTGCGCGTCGCGCCGCGCAAGGTAGTCGTTCACGGTGACAACATGCACGCCGCGCCCGGTCAGCGCGTTCAGATACACGGGCAGGGTCGCCATGAGCGTCTTGCCCTCGCCGGTCTTCATCTCCGAGATGTTGCCCTGGTGGAGAAAGATGCCGCCCATCAGCTGCACGTCGTAGGGGCGCAGGCCCAGCGTGCGGAACGCCGCCTCGCGGGCATTGGCAAAGGCCTCGGGCAGCAGGTCGTCAAGCGTCTCGCCCTTGGCGAGGCGGGCGCGGAATTCGTCGGTCTTGCCGCGGATCTGCTCGTCGGTCAGCTTCTGGAACTCGGGCTCCAGCGCGTTGATGCGCTGGACAATCCCCCGGATGGATTTCACCTTGCGATCGTTCGGCGTGCCGAAGACCTTCTTCTGGAGCGTCCCGAGACCGAGCATGAACTGTCCGTTTCCGTTGCTGCGGCCCGGCGGCGGGCCGATCATCCGTGGCGGGCGCGGCGAGCGGCCTTGCTCGTCCAGTGCCCAGGGGATACATGGAACGGAACGGTCGGACGCGCGCCCCGATAGGGGTCGAAAGCCATGTAAGCGGCGCGTACTGGCCTGTCAACGCCGCCCGCCCGGGGCCCATCCGCGCCGCCAGATGCGGCTCAGACAGAAGAGAGAGTTCATGAGCAGACCCCTTGTCTCCCGCACCGCCCTGATGACCGCGCTGGCACTCGGGCTGGCGGCACCGCTTGCCGCGCAGGACGCGGCGGCGCCGGAAGCCGCCACCGAAGCCGCCCCCACCGTCACCGCGGACACGGTCGTCGCGCGCGTGGGCGATGTCGAGTTCACCATGGGTCATGTGCTGGTCGTACGCCGCGACCTGCCCGCACAGGTGGGCCAGCTGCCCGACGACATCCTGTTCCAGGGCATCATCGACCAGCTGATCGACCAGCACCTGCTGGCGCAGGAACTGGACGGGCTGGACGTGCCCGACGCGGTGCGCCTGTCGCTCGAGAACGAGCGTCGTGCGCTGAACGCATCGGCCGTGCTGCAGGCGCTGCTGGCCCAGGAGGTCGAGGACGCCGATGTTCAGGCCGCCTATGACGCGGCCTATGGCGACGCGCAGCCCACCACGGAATACAACGCCTCGCACATCCTGGTGGCGACCGAGGAAGAGGCGCGCGCGATCATCGCCGAGATCGAGGGCGGCGCCGATTTCACCACGCTGGCCGAGGAACGCTCCACCGATCCGTCGGCGCAGGGCCGCGGGGGCAGCCTGGGCTGGTTCGGCACCGGCATGATGGTGCCCGAATTCGAGGCCGCGGTCACCGCGCTGGAGCCGGAGACCATCTCCGAGCCGGTCGAGACCCAGTTCGGCTGGCATGTCGTGCGCCTGAACGAAACCCGCGAGGTGCCGCCCCCGACGCTGGAGGAAGTGCGCCCGCAGCTTGCGCAGCAGGTCCAGCAGCAGGCCATCACCGACCGCATCGCGGCGCTGCGCGAAACCGCATCGCCCGAACTGCTGATCGAGGGCATCGACCCCTCGGTCGTGCGCGACGACAGCATCCTGCCGGAGTAAGCCAGATGGCCAAGTCGCTGCCGGTCTCGCCGCTCGCGCCCGCGGGCGGCTTTCCGCAGATGCCCGCGATCGCGGGCGTGCGCTTCGCCGCCGTCGAGGCGGGGGTCCGCTACAAGGGCCGGCGCGACGTGATGCTGGCCGAGATCGCGGCCGGCAGCACCATCGCCGGGGTGTTCACACGATCGGCCACCCGCTCGGCCCCGGTCCTGTGGTGCGAAGAGAACCTTGCCGCCGGGCCGCAGGGCGAGGCGGGCTATGCCATCGTCGTGAACTCTGGCAACGCCAACGCCTTTACCGGGCGCAACGGGATGGAAGCGGCGCAGCGCACCGCCACCGCGGCTGCGGCCGCGCTGGGCATCCCCGAGCGGCACGTCTTCCTGTCCTCGACCGGCGTGATCGGAGAGCCGCTGCCGGCCGAGCGCATTACCGCGAAGCTGGACGAGCTGGTGGCGCATCTGTCCGGGGATGGCATCGGGGACGCCGCGCAGGCGATCATGACGACCGACACCTTCCCCAAGGGCTGCGCGCGCAGCGTCGGGATCGGCGGCACCACCGTGCAGATCGCCGGCATCGCCAAGGGCTCGGGCATGATCGCGCCGGACATGGCCACGATGCTGGCGTATGTCTTCACCGACGCGACGGTGGCGCAACCCGTGTTGCAGCAGATGCTGCGCGAGCTGACCGACGTGACCTTCAACGCGATCACGGTGGACAGCGACACATCGACCTCGGACAGCCTGCTGCTGGCGGCGACGGGCCGCGCGGGCGCGCCCGCGATCGACCGGGCGGACAGCGCGGATGCGACGGCCTTCCGCGCGGCGCTGCACGAGGTGCTTCTGGACCTGGCGCAGCAGCTGGTGCGCGACGGCGAGGGGGCCACGAAATTCGTCGAGGTGCAGGTCGAGGGCGCGGTTTCCGACGCCTCGGCCAAGCGGATCGGCATGTCCATCGCCAACTCGCCGCTGATCAAGACCGCCATCGCCGGCGAGGATCCCAACTGGGGCCGCATCGTCATGGCGATCGGCAAGGCGGGCGAGCCCGCGGACCGCGACCGCATCACGATCCATTTCGGCGATATCCTGGTGGCGACCGATGGCTGGGTCGCGCCGGGCTACCGCGAGGCGGATGGCGCGGCCTACATGAAGCGGGCCGAGCTGGTGATCCGGGTGGGTCTCGGCCTGGGCGAGGGCAAGGCCACGGTCTGGACCTGCGACCTGACGCATGGCTACATCTCGATCAACGCGGATTACCGTTCTTGAAGACGGTCCTCGTCTCTGCCGTCGCGCTGATCGACCCTGACGGCCGGGTGCTGCTGGCGCAGCGCCCGGAGCACAAGCCTATGGGGGGGCTTTGGGAGTTCCCCGGCGGCAAGGTCGAGCCGGGAGAGACGCCAGAGTCGGCGCTGATCCGCGAACTGCACGAGGAACTGGGCATCGACACCTGGCAAAGCTGCCTGGCGCCGCTGACCTTCGCCTCGCATGGCTACGAGGATTTCCACCTGCTCATGCCGCTTTTCGCCTGCCGGAAGTGGAACGGCACCCCGGTGGCGAGGGAAGGGCAGGTGCTGAAATGGGTCCGCCCCAACGCGCTGCGCGACTACCCGATGCCGCCGGCGGACATTCCCCTGATCCCGATCCTGCGCGACTGGCTGTAGCGGCAGCGCGGCCACAGCTGCGCGGTATTGTCGCGGACCGGCCGAACGCAGCTTGTGCGTTGCGTCACATAGGCGTTAACAATCTGCCCAATCGATGAGCAGATCCGCCCAAAGGGAGAGCGCCGATGTACAGGACGATCGTGACTTCCAGCCACATCTCGGTTCAGGGCGAGTTCGTGAAACGCCTGCCGGACGGACGGGAAGTGGTGCGGGTGGGTGACGCGGAATATGTCGGCATGCCGGTATCGCCCTTGCCGCGCAAGGTGGTGGCCTTCCAGGCTGGTGCGACCTCGGCGGCCTGAACTGGCAGACCGGCCGCGTCAGCGGCCGATCCAGCCCGCCGTCTCGCGCTCGATGATCGCCATCATCATGGCGACATGCGCATCGTCGTCGTTCAGGCAGGGGATGTAGGTAAAGCTTTCGCCACCGGCTTCCTCGAAGCTTTCCTTGATCTCCTCGTTGATCTCTTCCAGCGTCTCGACGCAGTCCGACGAGAAGGCGGGCGCCATGATGGCGATGTTCTTCATCCCCGCCTCGGCCAGCCGCGCGACTTCCTCGACGGTATAGGGCTGAAGCCATTCCTCGGGACCGAATTTCGACTGGAAGGTGACGCGGATCTGCTCCTTTTCCCAGCCCAGCCGCTCGCCCAGCAGGCGCGAGGTCTTGCGGCACTGGCAGTGATAGGGGTCGCCCTCCATCAGGTAGCGCTTGGGCACCCCGTGGTAGGACGTGACAAGGATATCCGGCCGCCGTTCCAGCCCGGCATAGGTCCGCTCCACCGACTGGGCCAGCGCCTCGATGTAGAGGGGGTGGTCGTAATAGGCCGGCACCGTCCGGATCGAGGGCTGCCAGTTCATCTTCATCAGCACCCGGAAGGCCTGGTCGCAGGCGGTCGCGGTGGTCGGCGCGGAATACTGCGGATAGAGCGGGAAGAAGACGATCTTCTCGCAGCCCTGGTCCTTCATCTTCTCGATCACCGACTTCGTCGAGGGGTTGCCGTATCGCATGCAGAAATCGACGATCACATCCTCGCCGAACCGCGCCTGCACCTCGGCCGCGACCTTGGCGGTCTGGTTCTTGGTGATCGTCAGCAGCGGGCTTTCGTCCTGCTCGGTGTTCCAGATCCCGCGATAGGCCTCGCCCGAGGAGAAGGGGCGCTTGGTCAGGATGATCGCCTGAAGAAGCGGTTGCCACAGCCACGGCGAATAGTCGATCACCCGGCGGTCCGAGAGAAATTCGTTCAGGTAGCGCCGCATCGACCAGTAATCGGTCGCGTCCGGCGTGCCCAGATTTGCAAGAATGACGCCGATCTTTGCTCGCGCGACTGCGGGGTGATCCGAACCGGCATGGGCCAGGCGGCCCTCTCCGGGATGAACGAGGATTTTCTTTTCCGACGACATTTGAGCGTCATACATGATGCTTGCCCGTCCTTCCATTGGTTTGACGCGAAATAAGACGCCACCCGGCGGCGTCAATCGGTCCGGTTGCCGCGCCCCCCTGTCGCAGGCGCCGTCTCGCCGGCAGGTTTCTCGACCGTGCCCAGCGCATCGGCCAGCCGCGCCCGTGCCGAACCGGGGCGCAGCGGCTTCTGCTGGCTGTCGTCAGGGGCCCAGCCGGTAAGCACCACGATCTCTGCGGTGGCCCGGATGCGGGAGGGGTCATCGTCGGCCGGAAAGGCTGCGGCATAGCGGGCCGCGGCGCGGGCGAACAGGCTGCGCGGCGGCATGCGGCGGTTCCGGGCGGCAAGCGCGTTGCCTTCCCCCATCGCGCGCAGGTCGCGCATCAGCGCCAGCGCATCGGCATAGGTCACGGTCAGCCGGGTACTGTCCGCGACCGGCAAGGCAAAGCCCGCCCGTTGCAGCAGCGCGCCCAGGTCGCGGATCTCGGCCATCGGGGCTATGCGCGGGCTCAGCCCGCCGCTTGTCTCCACTTCCGACTCGGCCAGGACGGCGCGCAGCTCCGACAGGCTCTGGCCGCCGAACAGCGCCGCGATCATCAGCCCGTCGGGACGCAGCGCACGGCGCATCTGCACCAGTTGGCCCACCGGATCATCGGCCCAATGCAGCGAGAGCGCATGGATGCAGAGATCCAGACTGGCGGGGGCAAGATCCAGCACCTCGGTATCCGGCAGGCAGCGCGGCGCGGCGATGCCGGCGGCTTCCGCAAGCACCCCGGCCCAGAGTTCCGCCATCGGCCCGATCACGGCCACATCGCGAAACTGCCTGTTAACCTCGGCCAGTCTTTCTGAGACCTGCTCCGCCGCGGCACGCTGAAGGAAATCGGCAGGGCCTTCACGCCGCGCGCGGTCGCGCTGGCGCGCAAGTGCTGCTCTGTCGGTCAGGCGGGGCGTCTCGGTCGGGGGCATTTCGGGCTCCTCTCTGGCCGGGGATGTAAAGAGCCGGAACCCGATTGGAAAGCCCATGCCAGGCACCGCCGCCCGACTGCTGGACCTGATCTTCCCGCCCGAATGCGCCGGCTGCCGGAAACCGACCGACGCGGCGCATGGCCTCTGCCCGGACTGCTGGGCGGCGACGCGCTTCATCACCGGACCCGCCTGCGACTGTTGCGGCACCCCCGTGCCCACCGCCGCACCCGGAGAGCGCCCCCGCTGCGAGGATTGCACCACCCGCCCGCCCGGCTGGGATCACGGCCGGGCTGCCGTCCTGTACGAGGGACCGGCGCGGGAAATCCTGTTGCGCCTGAAACACCGCGACCGGCTGGACCTGGCACCGGTGCTGGCGCGCTGGCTGGCGCGGGCCGGGGCGGACCTGCTGGCCGAGGCGGATGTCGTGGCCCCGGTGCCGCTGCACTGGTCCAGGCTGCTGCGCAGGCGCTGCAACCAGGCGGCGGAACTGGTGCGCCGCCCGGAACTCGGCGCGCGCGGACAGGTCGTGCCGGACCTGCTGCTGCGCCAGCGCGCCACGCTGCCGCTGAAGGGCGCCACGCGGGAAGAGCGTTTCGCGCGGCTGGCCGCCGTCATGGCCCCGAACCCCGCGCGGGCCGACCTGATCCCCGGGGCCCGCGTCCTGCTGATCGACGACGTGATGACCACCGGCGCCACCCTTGCGGCCTGCGCCGCCGCCGCACGGGCGGCCGGCGCGGCCCGGGTGGACGTGCTGGTGGTGGCCCGCGTTGCAAGGGAGGGCTTTGCCCATATATAGATGCCCTTGCACAACCGGAGGCGAGCGGCCCGTCGATGAAACCCGTCGAAATCTATACCACCCCGCTTTGCGGCTATTGCGCGGCGGCGAAATCCCTGCTGGCCCGGAAGGGCATCAGCTACACCGAAATCGATGTCTCGCGTGATCCCGACCTGCGCGCCGCGATGATGCAGCGCGCGCATGGGCGCCGCACCGTGCCGCAGATCTTCGTCGGCGAAACCCATGTTGGCGGCTTCGACGACATGGCGGCGCTGGATCGCGCCGGCAAGCTCGACCCGCTTCTGGCCGGCTGAGCGCAGGATGCGCGCGGGCCTGATCCAGCTGACCTCGTCGGACGATCCGGCCGCCAACCTTTCCGTGACCGAAGGGCTGATCCGGCAGGCCGCGGCCGATGGCGCGACGCTGATCGCGACGCCGGAGGTGACGAACTGCATCTCGCTTTCGCGCGCCCGGCAGGAGGAAGTCCTGCGCCAGGAGGCCGACGACCCGACGCTGGCCGCGCTTTCGGCACTGGCGGCGGAACTGGGCGTCCATGTCCTGATCGGCTCGCTCGCGCTGCGCACCGAGGAGCCGCGCTTTGCCAACCGCTCTATCCTGCTGACCCCCGAGGGCCGGATCGCGGCGCGCTATGACAAGATCCACATGTTCGACGTGGACCTGGGCAGCGAATCCTACCGCGAATCCGACGGCTACCGCCCCGGCACCCGGGCCACCCTGGCCCCGCTGGGCGACGCGCGACTGGGCATGACGATCTGCTACGACCTGCGCTTTCCCGCGCTCTACCGGCAGCTCGCGCAGGCGGGGGCCAGCATCATCTCGATCCCCTCGGCCTTTACCCGCCCCACCGGCGAGGCGCATTGGGAGCCGCTGCTGCGCGCCCGCGCGATCGAGACCGGCTGCTTCGTCATCGCGCCCGCCCAGACCGGCACCCATGCCGCCCGGCCGGGCGACCGGCAGCGCCAGACGCATGGCCATTCGCTGGTGGTCGATCCCTGGGGCAGGATCCTGCTGGATATGGGCCGCGAAGCGGGTTTCGCCTGCGTCGATCTGGACCTCGACGCGGTCGCGGCGGCGCGGCAGCGTGTTCCCAGCCTGCGGCACGACCGCGAATACGAGGGCCCCGGGGCGCAATGAACGACCGCAAGGAAACCGACCCGCTGGCCATCGGGCTGTTTTCCGAGATAGCGACGGTGGACCAGCTGATGCGCGCGCGCCTGTCGCGGGCCTTGCCGCGCGGCATGGAGCTGTCGCATTTCACGCTGCTCAACTATCTTGCCGGTATCCAGGCAGAACGCACGCCGGCGCAGCTGGCGCGGGTCTTTCACGTCACCAAGGCCGCCATGACCAACACGCTGGGCAAGATGGAGCGGGCAGGCTACGTCCATATCCGCCCGGACTGGGACGATGCGCGGCGCAAGTTCGTGGCGATCAGCCCGGCCGGGCTGCGCGCCCGCGATCACGCGATTTCCAACGTGGCGCCCCTGCTGGAAAAGGCCATGCAGGAACTGGGACCGGCCAATGTGCGCGCGGCCCTGCCCTTCCTGCGCAGGCTGCGGACGCTGCTGTCAGCCGCCGACTGAGCCGGGCTTGATGCTGGCGGTGACGTAGTTCACGCTCAGGTCGCGATCCGAGATGCGCCAGGACCAGGCAACCGGGTTGAACACGAAGCCCTTGCGGTCCACCGGGTCGAGCCCGGCCTTGCGCAGCAGGTCGAACAGCTCGTCCGGGGTGATGAACTTCTTCCAGTCATGGGTGCCCTTGGGCAGCCAGCGCATGACATGCTCGGCCCCGATGATCGCCATCATGTAGCTTTTCGGATTGCGGTTGAGGGTCGAGCAGACCATCAGCCCGCCGGGTTTCAGAAGCTGCTGGCAGGCGGCAAGATAGACCAGCGGATCGGCCACATGCTCGACCACCTCCATGTTGAGGACGACATCGAACCGCTCTCCCGCCTCGGCCAGCGCCTCGGCGGTGGTGTGGCGGTAGTCGATGTTCAGGCCCGACTGCTCGGCGTGGATGCGGGCGACGGGGATGTTGCGCGCGGCCGCGTCCGCCCCCACCACCTCGGCGCCCAGCCGCGCCATCGGCTCGGACAGAAGTCCGCCGCCGCAGCCGATATCGAGAATCCGCAACCCGGCAAAGGGCGCCCGCGCCTTGGGGTCGCGCCCGAACTCGGCGCAGATCTGGTCGATGATGTAGTCGAGCCGCGTCGGGTTGAGCATGTGAAGCGGCTTGAACTTCCCGTGAGGATCCCACCATTCGGCGGCCATCGCCTCGAACTTCGCGATTTCACTGTCGTCGACGGTGGTCTCTTGCGTTGCACTCATGGGCCCGACCTGCGATTGTTTGTTCAACTCTTTCTAGCACGTCGGACCATGCCGGAAACCCATAGCACAGAAGACGCGGCACCAAGGCGCAACCTGTATCCGCCGCGGGAACCCTACCGCGCGCAGGTCATGGACATGCCGGGCGGCCATCGCATCTATCTCGAGGAATGCGGCATCCGCAACGGGCAGCCGGTCGTCGTTCTGCATGGCGGGCCGGGAGGCGGCTGTTCGCCGGGGATGCGCCGCTTCTTCGACCCCTCGCATTACCGCGCGGTGCTGTTCGACCAGCGCGGCTGCGGCCGGTCCAGCCCCAATGCCAGCGTCGAGAACAACACCACCTGGGACCTGGTCGCCGATATCGAGCGGATCCGCACCGCGCTGGGCATCGACAAATGGGTGGTGTTCGGCGGCTCGTGGGGGGCGACGCTTGCGCTGATCTATGCCCAGGCCCACCCCGAGCGGGTCGAGGCGCTGGTCCTGCGCGGCGTCTTTACCATGACCCGGTCCGAGCTTGACTGGTTCTACGGCGGCGGGGCGGGCGCATTCTGGCCCGACCAGTGGCGCGCCTTCGCGCACATGGTCCCGGCGGAGGAACGCGGCGACCTGATCGCGGCCTATAACAGACGGCTGTTCGGCCCCGACGAGTCCGAGCAGATCCGCTTTGCCCGCGCCTGGGCCGGGTGGGAAAGCGCGCTGGCGGTCCTGTCCTCGAACGGCGCGCGCGGCGTGCCCTCGGCCAGCTACGCGCGGGCCTTCGCGCGGCTGGAGAACCATTACTTCATCAATGGCGGCTTTCTGGAAAGCGACGGCCAGATCCACCGCGACATGCACCGCATCCGCCACATTCCCGGCTACATCGTGCAGGGCCGCTACGACATGGTCTGCCCGCCGGTGACTGCACAGCGCCTGCATGACAGCTGGCCCGGCTCGCGCCTGACCATGATCCCCGACGCGGGTCACGCGCTGTCCGAGCCGGGCATCTCGCAGGAACTGGTCGGCATCATGGACCGCATCCGCGACGAAACCCGGCTGCGCCGCCGGCGCGTGGAAGTCGGATGAGGGCTGGGATGCCGGGACCGGGTCGCCTGGCGCTGGCCGTGGTTGCGATCCTGCTGCTCTCTGCGATGGGGCCGGCCAAGCCACGCATCATCGACGGCGACACGCTGGAACTGGGCGACGAAAAGATCCGGCTGATGAACATGGACGCGCCCGAGATGGGGCAGGACTGCCTGTCGCGCACGGGCCGCGCGTTCAACTGCGGGGCCGAGGCGCGGGCCGCGCTGGAAAAGATCGTCGGCAACGGGGCCGTCACCTGCGATGCCGACGGGCGCGACGATTACGGGCGCATCCTTGCCCGCTGCCATGCGCAGGGCCGCGACATCGCGGCGGAACTGGTGCGGGCCGGCTACGGATTCGCCTTCACCCGCTATGGCGACGACTACGCCGCCGACCAGATCGAGGCCGAGAAGGAAGGCCGGGGCCTGTGGTCCGGTCAGTTCGTCTATCCCTGGGAGTTCCGGGCCGAGAAATGGGCCGTGGCTGATGCCGCGGCCCCCGACACCGATTGCCCGATCAAGGGCAACATCAATTCCAGGGGCGACCGCATCTACCACACGCCCTGGTCGCGGGACTATTCCCGCACCCGGATCGACACCGGCAGGGGAGAGCGCTGGTTCTGCGACGAGGCAGAGGCGCTTTCGGCAGGCTGGCGCGCCCCGCGCAACTGAGGCCGCAGGTCAGAGCCGGGCAGCCAGCCGCGCCGCCTGGTCGATGGCGCGCTTGGCGTCAAGCTCCTCCGCGCGGTCCGCGCCACCGATCAGATCGGCCTGCACCGCATCCGCCAGACCCCGCTCGGGTTCCTGGCCTGCGCAGATGACGACGGTATCGGCCGCGATCAGCTCCGACCGTTCATCGCGCCGGATCCAGACACCCTCGGGCGTGATGCGCTCGTAGCTGACACCGCCCAGCATCCGCACGCCACGGGCTGCAAGTTCCGCACGGTGGATCCATCCGGTGGTCCGGCCAAGGCCTCGCCCGGGACGGCCGGGGCTGCGGCTCATCAGGGTGATCTGGCGTGCCGCTGACCGCGGCGCCGCGGGGATCAGGCCCGCCGCCGCCTGCCAAGGCGGGGCCACGCCCCATTCCGCCCGCCAGCGCGGCAGGTCCAGCGCCGGATGCGTGCCCTCGGCATGGGCAAGGCGTGTCGCGACGTCGAAGCCGATCCCACCCGCGCCGATGATGGCGACACGGGCGCCGACCTGGTCCGGGGCGGCCAGCGCCTGCGCGTAGAGAAGGACCTGCGCCCCATCCTCCACCGGAATGCCCGGATCGCGCGGCCGCACGCCGGTGGCAAGGATCACCCGGTCGAACCCATGCAGCGCCGCCGCATCGGCCCTGTGGCCCAGGCGCAGCGTCACGCCGGACAGCGCAAGCTGCCGCTCGTACCAGGCGATCAGCCCGTCGAATTCTTCCTTGCCGGGCACGAGGCGCGCAAGCTGAAGCTGCCCGCCGATCCGGTCCGACGCCTCGAACAGGGTCACGCGATGGCCACGCCCGGCCGCTGTCAGCGCCGCCGACAGCCCGGCGGGCCCGGCACCCACCACCGCCAGCGAAAGGGGATGTTCGGCCGGCGTGTAAACCAGCTCTGTCTCGTGGCAGGCGCGGGGGTTCACCAGGCAGGAGGCGGGCCTCAAGGCGAAGGTATGGTCGAGGCAGGCCTGGTTGCAGGCGATGCAAGGCGCGATCTCGTCCGCGCGCCCGTCCCTGGCCTTGGCGACAAACTCGGCGTCGGCCAGGAAGGGCCGCGCCATCGACACGAGGTCCGCGCAGCCCTCGGCCAGAACCGCCTCGGCCACCTCGGGCGTGTTGATGCGGTTCGAGGCGATCACCTTCAGCCCCGTCTCGGCCCTTAGCCGCCCCGAGAGATCCGCAAAGGCGCGGCGCGGGACGGAGGTGGCGATGGTCGGCACGCGGGATTCGTGCCAGCCGATGCCGGAATTGATCACGTCGGCGCCGCCCGCGCCCACCGCCCGGGCCAGTGCCACGACCGACGCCCAGTCCGATCCGTCCGGGACAAGATCCGCCAGCGACAGGCGGAAGATGACCAGGAAATCCGGACCCACCGCCCGCCGAACCCGGTCCAGCACCGCCAGCGGGAACCGCATCCGGCGCAGGGCGTCGCCGCCCCAGTCATCGTCGCGGCGATTGGTGCGGGGGGCAAGGAACTGGTTCAGCAGGTAGCCCTCGGAGCCCATGACCTCCACCCCGTCGTAGCCCGCCTCGCGGGCCCGGGCGGCGGTGGTGGCGAAATCGGCGATCTGCTTCTCGATCCCCGCGGCATCCAGCGCCCGCGGCGTGTGCGGCGCGATCGGCGCGCGGATGGCCGAGGGCGCGACGCAATCCGCGCCATAGGCATAGCGCCCCGCATGCAGGATCTGCATGGCGATGCGCCCGCCGGCGTCGTGCACCCGGCCGGTCACCTGCCGATGGCGCGCGATGTCGTGCGGCGTGAAAAGCCCCGCCGCACCGGGAAACACCGCCCCCTCGGGGTTGGGCGCGATCCCGCCCGTCACGATCAGCCCGACACCGCCAAGGGCGCGCTCCTCGTAAAAGGCGGCCAGCCGCGCCCAGTCGCCGCCTTCTTCCAGATTGGTGTGCATCGACCCCATCACCACGCGGTTGGGCAGGGTCAGCGGCCCCAGCATGATCGGGGTGAAGAGATGCGGGTAAAGCGGGTGGGCGCCGTCAGCCGGCATCTGGCGCCGCCGGTTCAGCGGCGGGGGCAGGCGGTCTGGGGTTCGCAGCGGCGGTGTTCACCTCCAGCGCGCTGAGCAGGCTGAGCGCCGTGCCATCGGAAATCCGTGCATCCGAGAACGGCACCAGCGCGCCTGTCACCAGCCGCGGTCCGGCCGGGAAGAACACCCGCCAGTAATCCTCGTCCGCCCCGCCTGCGCGCGCCGGGCTGCTGTCGGCCAGCTTCAGGAACAGCGCGTTGTCGGTGCGCCGCCGGTCCAGCACCCGCACCGTGCCTGCATCCGCCGTGCGGCTGAGCCCGGCAAGCCCGGGCCCGGTCAGGAACGCCTCAAGCTGGTCCAGATCGCCGGGCAACCCGCCGGACGATATGCTGACGGTGATCACGCCGGGCAGGGCGCGGCCCGCCTCGGCAGAGGTGTCGAACAGGCTGCATTCGCCGATCAGCAGGTAGCCCCCGGCGCGGGCCACATCGGGGCTTTCGGGATCGATGCAGAGCCCCTCGGGCGCGACCACGGTCACGCGCGCGCCCTCGACCCGCAGCGAGGCCCGGTCGGGCCCCGTAACGCTGGCCGCGCAGCCCGAAAGCAGGGCCGCGGCGAAAACCGCGGCCCCGGTAAGTTTCCTACAGCTTGAAGTAGTCATGCTTGTCGGCCTTGCCGCCCGGATGGGTGACAGCGCCCAGGTGCGTCTCGCCCACGAGCTGGGCGTATTTCCACAGCGCCCCCGAAGCATAGATCGTGTCGCGCGGGCCTTTCCAGTCGGCCTTGCGCGCCTCGAGTTCCGCATCGGACAGCGCCACGGACAGCTCGCCCTTGATCGCGTCGATGGTGATCATGTCGCCGTTCTTCAGCAGCGCGATGGGGCCGCAATGGGCAGCCTCGGGGCCGACATGGCCGACGCAGAAGCCCCGCGTCGCGCCCGAGAAGCGGCCATCGGTGATCAGCGCCACCTTCTTGCCCATGCCCTGGCCGGACAGGGCGGCGGTGGTGGCCAGCATCTCGCGCATGCCGGGGCCGCCGGCGGGTCCCTCGTTGCGGATCACGATGACCTCGCCTTCCTCGTACTCGCGGTTCTGCACCGCCTCGAAGGCGTCTTCCTCGCATTCGAAGACGCGCGCCGGACCGGTGAAGACCTGGTTCTCGGCCGCCATGCCCGCCACCTTCACGATGGCGCCGTTGGGCGCAAGATTGCCCTTCAGGCCCACCACGCCGCCGGTCTTGGTGATCGGCGTCTCGATCGGATAGATCACGCGGCCGTCAGCCTCGCGGGTGATAAGGTCCAGCTCCTCGCCCATGGTCCGGCCCGACGCGGTGATGCAGTCCTCGTGGATCAGCCCTGCCTTGCGCAGCTCCTTCAGGACGACCGGCACGCCGCCCGACTCGTAAAGATCCTTGGCGACGTAATCGCCGCCCGGGCGCAGGTTCACGAAATAGGGCGTGTCGCGGAAGATGTCGCAGACATCAAACAGGTCGAAGTCGATCCCCGCCTCGTGCGCGATGGCCGGCAGGTGCAGGCCGGCATTGGTCGAGCCGCCGGTACAGGCCACGACACGCGCCGCGTTTTCCAGGCTCTTGCGGGTAACGATGTCGCGGGCGCGGATGTTCTTCTCGATCAGCGTCATCACCGACACGCCCGACGCCTCGCCATACTGGTCGCGGCTTTCGTAGGGGGCGGGCGCGCCAGACGAGTTCATCAGCGCAAGACCGATCGCCTCGGACACGCAGGCCATGGTGTTGGCGGTGTACTGCCCGCCGCAGGCGCCGGCGCTGGGGCAGGCCACACGCTCGAGGATATCGAGCTCGGCCGCGGTGATGTTGCCGGCGGCGAACTGGCCCACCGCCTCGAACACGTCCTGCACCACGACATCCTTGCCGTTCAGCCGGCCCGGCAGGATCGAGCCGCCATAGATGAACACCGACGGCACGTTCAGCCGCACCATCGCCATCATCATCCCCGGCAGCGACTTGTCGCAGCCCGCAAGGCCCACGATCGCGTCATAGCAGTGCCCGCGCATGGTCAGCTCGACCGTGTCCGCGATCGCATCGCGCGAGGCCAGCGACGAGCGCATCCCCTCGTGCCCCATCGCGATGCCGTCGGTCACGGTGATGGTGGTGAACTCGCGCGGCGTGCCACCGCCCTTCTTCACGCCCATCTTGACGGCCTGGGCCTGGCGGTTCAGCGCGATGTTGCAGGGGGCTGCCTCGTTCCAGCAGGTCGCCACGCCCACCCAGGGCTGATGGATCTCTTCCTCGGAGATCCCCATGGAGTAGAAATAGGACCGCTGCGGGGCGCGCGAGGGGCCCTCGGTGACATGGCGGCTGGGCAGTCTGGACTTGTCGAAACGGCTGGCGGTCATGATCCGCGCCTCCCCTGCGAGAATGAACCTGCGCCAGCCATAAGGGGGGCGGCAACAAATCTCAAGCGGCGGCCGGTTCACGGCGAATTTTCGTGCCGTCCCACGGGCTTGCTGCTAAGCGTCGGGCCATGAGCCCCGCGATCCAAGCCTATCTCGACCAGACCGCCCCGCTGGCAGGCCGCGCCACCCTCTGGCGCTGGCTGCTGACGGGGGCTTTCGTTGTTGCGGGGCAGACCGCCGCCACGGTGGCGATCTTCTACATCTTCGCGCAGGCATCGAGCCTGGCGACCGGCGCCCCCCTCGGCCAATCCCTTGCGCAGATAGCGGGCATGGGCAGCCCGCTGTCGCTGGTGGCGATCCTGCTGACCTTCTCGGGTTTCATCCTGGGGATCATGCTCGGGCTTCGGCTGCTGCATCGCAGCCGCCTCGGGCCGATCCTGTCGCGCAAGGGCGGCTTCGCCTGGCGGGAGTTCTTCCACGTCTCGGCGCTTTTTCTCGCCCTCGGGATCGGGGCGGTCGGGATTTCGCATGTCTTCCAGGACTACAACCGCAACCTCTCTCTCGGGGTCTGGCTGTTCTGGCTCGCCCCGGCGCTGGTCGCGACCTTTGTCCAGGTCTTCGCCGAGGAACTCGTGTTCCGCGGCTACCTGCAAAGCCAGCTTGCAGCGCGGTTCCGCAGCCCGCTGATCTGGATCGGGGGGCCGGCGGTGATCTTCGGCGCACTGCACCTGCCCAACGCCGCCGCCTTTGGCGCGAATGGCTGGCTGGTGCTGCTTGCCCCCATGCTGATCGGGGTGATCGCGGGCCATGTCACCGCCCGCACCGGTGGGATCGCAGCGGCGACGGGCATCCACTTCGCCAACAACTGCCTCGGCCTGCTGATCGTGGCGGTGCCGGGGCCCTTCGGCGCGCTGAGCCTGTGGCTGCACCCGATCGACCTGAGCGACATCGCGACGGTGCGGCCGATGATCCTGCTGAACATCGGGCTTATATTGGCGGCCTACGGCGTCTATCTGCTGCTGATCCGCCGCCGGGATGCGCGATTGCAACCCCGGTGAGAGGGCAGTAAACAGACGCCGACCAGCAGCAAGGGGCAGCCGGCCATGAACTGGATCTCGAACTACGTCCGCCCGAAGATAAACTCTCTCTTCTCGCGCCGCGAGGTGCCGGAGAACCTGTGGACGAAATGCGACGAGTGCGGGCAGATGCTGTTCCACCGGGAACTGTCGGACGCGCTGAACGTCTGCCCGAACTGCAACAACCACATGTACATCTCGCCGCGGCAGCGGTTCGCGAACCTGTTCGACGGCGGGATCTATGTGGACGTCCCGGTGCCCGAGCCGCTGGCCGATCCGCTGCATTTCCGCGACAAGAAGAAATACACCGACCGGCTGCGCGATGCCCGCAAGGACAGCGAGGGCCATGACGCCATGCTGGTGGCCGAGGGCGAACTGGGTCGGATGAAGACCGTGATCGCGGTGCAGGACTTCCGTTTCATGTCCGGCTCGATGGGCATGTATGTCGGCAACGCGATCATCGCCGCGGCCGAACGCGCGGTGAAGCTGAAATGCCCCCTCATCCTGTTCTCGGCCGCCGGCGGCGCCCGCATGCAGGAGGGGATCCTGTCGCTGATGCAGATGCCGCGCTCGACAGTGGCGGTGCAGATGCTCAAGGAGGCGGGGCTGCCCTATGTTGTCGTCCTGACCAACGCGACCACCGGCGGGGTGACCGCCAGCTACGCGATGCTTGGCGACGTGCAGATCGCCGAACCGAACGCCCTGATCTGCTTTGCCGGGCCGCGGGTGATCGAGCAGACCATACGCGAAACCCTGCCCGAGGGGTTCCAGCGGTCCGAGTACCTGCTGGAGCACGGCATGATCGACCGCGTGGTAAGCCGCAAGGACATGCGCTACGAATTGGGCCGCATCACGCACATGCTGATGAAGCAGCCGCCGATGGTGCATGGCGACCTGCCCGCCCCTGCCGCGGCGGAACTTCCTGCGCCGAAGCCGGAGCCGGCAAAGGCCGCGGACAAGGAAAAGACCAAGTGACGCTCGAGCCCAGCGACAGCCTGCTGTCGCGGCTGATGACGCTGCATCCCAAGGTGATCGACCTGTCCCTTGGCCGGATGGAACGCATCCTCACCGCGCTGGGCAACCCGGAGCGCAAGCTGCCGCCCTCGGTGCTGATCGCGGGGACAAACGGCAAGGGTTCCACCCAGGCCATGATCCGCGCCGGGCTGGAGGCGGAGGGGCTGAAGGTCCACGCCTACACCTCGCCGCACCTGGCGCGGTTTCACGAGCGGATCACCGTCGCGAGCGAGACCATCGGCGAGGATTTCCTGGCCGAGATGCTGGCCGAATGCGAGGCCGCGAATGGCGGTGCGCCGATCACCTATTTCGAGATCACGACCGCGGCGGCCTTTCTGGCCTATTCCCGCGTTCCCGCGGATTTCGCCGTGATCGAAGTGGGCCTTGGCGGCCGGCTTGATGCGACCAACGTCATTTCTCCGGATGTCTGCGTGATCACGCCCGTCTCGCGCGATCACGAGCAATACCTGGGCAACACCATCGCCGCCATCGCCGGCGAAAAGGCAGGCATCCTGCGCCCCGGCGTGCCGGCGGCGATAGCCCCCCAGGTGGCCGAGGCCGAGGAGGTGATCCTTGCCACCGCCGACCGGCTGGGCACGCCGCTGCGCGTCGGCAACCGCGACTGGCAGATCTGGGAAGAACATGGCCGCGCCGCTTATCAGGACGGGGACGGGCTGATCGACCTGCCGCTGCCGCGGCTGATCGGGGCGCACCAGGTGGTCAATGCGGGCACGGCGATCACCGCGCTGAAGCTGCTTGGCCGCGGCAATCCCGAGCGGGCGCTGACCGATGCGGTCTGGCCCGCGCGGTTGCAGCATCTGCGGCGCGGGCCGCTGGTGGACCTGGCGGGGCGGGCGGAACTGTGGCTCGATGGCGGGCACAACCCGGCCGCCGGGATCGCCCTGGCCGAGGCGGTGACGCGGCTGTCCCCGCGCCCGCTGCACCTGATCTGTGGCATGCTTTCCACCAAGGATGTCGAGGGCTATCTCCGGCCGCTGGCCGGCGTGGCGCAAAGCCTGCATGCCGTCAGCATCCCGGGCGAGACCGCCACCCTGCCCGCCGCCGCCACGGCCGCGGCCGCCGCGCGCGCAGGATTTTCCGAGGTCGTACGGGCCGAGGACGTGGCTAGCGCGATCCGCGCCATCACCGCAAGCGCCCCGGATGCGCGCATCCTGATCTGTGGCTCGCTCTACCTTGCGGGCGGCGTCCTGCGCGAGAACGGCTGAGGCGTCCATAAACGAAAAACCCCGGCGAAGGACCGCCGGGGTTCGTGTGTTCCAGCACTGACGGCGCGGATCAGACAGCGCCGTCGATCCAGCTTTGCAGGGCCGCCTTGGGCGCGGCGCCGACCTTGTTCGACACGACCTTGCCATCCTTGAACAGGAACAGCGCCGGAATGCCGCGCACGCCCAGCTGGCTCGGCGCGCCGGGGTTCTCGTCCACGTTCACCTTGGCGATCTTGACCTTGCCCTCGTAGAGCACGGACAGCTCTTCCAGCGCCGGGCCGATCTGCTTGCAGGGGCCGCACCATTCGGCCCAGAAATCCACCACGACGGGGATGTCGGAATTCACGACCTCGGCCTCGAAGGTGCCGTCGGTCACTTTCACTGTTGCCATTGCTGGCCTCCATATCTTGCGGCGATCATTCGCGTTGGCCACAACGTAAGTAGCGCGGAGAGGCGGGTCAATGCCCCCCGAGCGTTGCCAGTGCCGCATCCATCCGGGCCAGAGGCACCTCGATCAGGCGGCGCGCACGGGTCCAGAGCAGCGCGATGCGCACGGGCCTGCCCGGATAGATCTGGCCCAGCGCCGCCCGGTAAAGCGCCATCTGCACGGCATAGGCCTCGGGGATTTCATCCGCAGTCGTGGGCACGAAGGCGTCGGACTTGAAGTCGATGGCCCAGACCTCCTCTGCCCCAGGCAGCAGCCGGTCGATCTGGCCGCGCACGATACGCCCGCCCAACGCATCGACCCGCCCTGCCAGCGCGACCTCGCCCAGCCCGTGATCCGCAAAGATCCAGGCCAGCGCGGGATCGTCCACCAGCGCCGCCGCCTCTGCCAGAAGCGCCGCCGCCTCTTCGGGGGTCGCAGGCTCGTCCCCCTCGCAGAGCAGTCGCCGTGCCAGGGCGTCGCGCGTGGCCGGATCCCGCCCCGGCAGGTGTTCCAGCAGCAGGTGCAGCCGCGTGCCGCGCAGCATCGCCGCCTCCTGCGTCGCCTCGGACGCAGCCCGCACCGCGGCATCCTTGGCCGCCGCACCCTCGCGCGATGGCGCAAGCGCCAGTTCGGGGGCTGGCGGGGCTTCGGGCCTTTCCAGCACCCAGTCCGGCAAGGGCTGCCGCGCTGCCGGGGCCGCGTCGCGCGGCCGCTGCGCCGGAAGTTCGGGCCAGTCGCTCGACAGTACCTGCACACCGTCCGCCGCTTCCACCGGGCCCAGCGCCGCCATGGCATCGCGGATCGCGGCGTACCAGCTGGTTTCCGGATCGCCCTCCTTGTCGCCCGCACCGGCCACGATCAGCCAGCTTTCGGCGCGGGTCAGGGCAACGTAAAGCAGACGCCAGCGTTCCTCCTGCGCAAGGGCCGCCGCCTGTTCCTCGACCTGCGCCAGCGCGCGCGGCCGGTCGGCGGCGGTGCCGGCCAGCGCCACGGCCCTTGCCCCAAGCGGCCGCAGCATCGACCGGCCCCGGTTGCCACGCGGCGGCGCGGTGTCGGGCAGGATGACGATGGGCGCCTCGAGCCCCTTGGCGCCGTGAATGGTCATGACCCGCACCTCGCCCGAGGCCGGATCGAGCTGGCGCTTGATCTCGGGATCGGCCGAGGACAGCCAGTCGATGAAGCCGGTCAGGCTGGGCGGCTCGACCCGCTCGTAATCCAGCGCCAGCTGAAGGAAGGCCGCCACCGCCTCCTCTCCCTCGGCGCCCATCCGGGCACGGATGCGGGCGGCGGCGCCGTGACGGATCAGGACCCGCTCGAGCATCTCGTAGGGGCGCAGGAAATCGGCCTGCCGGCGCAGATCCCGCCAGACCGCGACGGCAAGCGGATGATCCTCGCCCGCCTGTTCCAGCGCCTCGGCCAGCGTTCCGCGGCGGTCCTTCGCAAGCCGGTAGAGCCCGGCCTCGGACACGCCCATCAGTGGCGAGCGCAGCGCCTCGGCCAGCGACAGGTCGTCGCCCTCGGTCGCCACCGCCTTGAGCAGCGACAACAGGTCCCGCACCGCCAGATGTGCCATCACCTTCAGCCGATCGGCGCCCGCCACGGGGATCCGGGCGTCCTTCAGCGCCTTCAGGATCGCATGGAACAGCGTGCCACGACTGCGCACCAGGATCAGCACGTCGCCGGCCGAGACCGGGCGCGCGGCCCCGCCCTTCAGCGGCAGCATCGCGCCGCGGTCCAGCATGTCGCGCAGCCGCGCGGCGATCCGGGCCGCCAGCACCTGCGGCGGATCGGACGGCAGCGGCCGGTCGATGGGCTGCCACCACTCGGCGTCGTCCGGGGCATCGTCGCGGGTCACGAAGGGCCAGAGTTCCACCCGGCCCGGCATGTCGCCGTGGAACGGGATGTGCCGCGTGCCGCCGCCACCCTCGGCCTGGCTGCGGCTTTCGAACACCTTGTCCACCAGCGCCAGCACCGGCGGGGCAGAGCGGAAACTGTGCAGCAGGTCGCATTCCTCGAGCGCCTGCGCCACGTCCGCAAGCTGGCCGCGGTAACGCGTCGCCTGTGCGCCGAAGGCGCGGGGATCGGCCCCCTGGAAGGAATAGATCGACTGCTTCTCGTCGCCGACGACGAACAGGGTGCGCGCCTCGTTCCTGGCCGACAGCCCGGCGAAGAACTCGGCCACCAGCGCGTCGATCACCCGCCATTGCTCGGGGCTGGTGTCCTGCGCCTCGTCCACCAGCACATGGTCGATCCCGCCGTCGAGCTTGTACTTGACCCATTCCGCCGCCTCGGCCCGCGACAGCAGCGCGTCGGCGCCCCGGATCAGGTCATCGAATTCCAGCACGCCAAGCTCAAGCTTTGCGGCCTCGTAGGCATCAAGGAAAACCCGCCCGAAGCGGATCAGCGCCCGCGCCTTGGCATGGGCAGCCACCGCCTTGCCGTGATCGAGATGCGCAAGCAGCCCCTCGGCGAGGGCGGCAAGCAGATCGCCCGTCTGCGGCAGGGCCGCCTCCACGGCCTTCGTGGCCTTCAGCTTGCGCGGCGCCCCGGTCGCGGTCAGGAACGCCGCCTGCATCTGCTCGATGGCGCCCGGCAGCCCATCGCGCTGCGCAATCAGTGCCAGGCAGCAGGTCTTTTCCACCTTGCCGCCCTTTTCGTCGAGCACGGAGATCAACGTGGCGAGCGTCGCTGCGTCCAGCACCGCCAACGGGTCTGGCGCGGGCCGGTCCAACCCGAAGACACGGCCCAGTTCGGCCCCATCGGGATCGAGGCCGAAGCGGTCGCGCAAGGACAGGATATCGGTCAGCAGCCCGTCCGGCTCTACGTCGGCGGCCAGCACATGCGGGGCCAGGTCGGCGAAACCGCTGGCCGGATCGTCGGCCAGCCGTTCGAGGATGCCCGCGCGCAACTGCGCGCCCTGCCGTTCCTCCAGCACCTCGAATTGCGGCGAGACGCCCGCCTCCAGCGGGAAGCGGCGCAAGAGCGCCTCGCAGAAGGAATGGATGGTCTGGATCTTCAGCCCGCCGGGCGTTTCGAGCGCGCGGGCGAACAGGGTGCGGGCGCGCGCCAGATGCGCGGCGGATATCGCCTGCGCCCCCTCGTCGAGCTTGCCAAGCTCCGTGCGCAGCGCGCCATCCTCCAGCATCGCCCATTCGCCCAGCCGGCGGAACAGGCGGTTCTGCATCTCTCCGGCGGCGGCCTTGGTGAAGGTCAGGCACAGGATGCGCTGGGGATCGGTGCCGCGCAGCAGCAGCCGCGCCACGCGGTCGGTCAGCACGCGGGTCTTGCCGGACCCGGCATTGGCCGCAACCCAGGTGGTCGCATCGGGACGGGCGGCGCGGACCTGCGCCTCGGTGGCGGCATCGCGGGGCTGGGTCATTCCAGCACCTCCGGTTCCACCGGATCGCCGTCCTGCCATTCGCCCAGCCGCGCAAGCTGGTCGTAATCGCCCGCGTCGGTGCGCTTCCTGATCCGCGCCCGCGCACGGAAGGGCTGGCCGCCCGCCTGATAGGCGGCGATCAGGCGGCGCAACCCGTCCCAGGTCTGCGCAAGGCTGTCCGCATCGCAATCGAGTTCCAGCAGCTTGCCCCCGGAGGAGGTGCCGATCAGCGTCAGCGCGGCGACGTGGCTGGCCTGCACGTCCGGAAAGCCGCCGTTCAGCGCCATCCACCCCTCAAGCGGCAGCTGCTTGTGGAACAGCCGCGCCTCTTCCTTGCCGGGCAGGCCGCCCTTGTAGTCATAGATGGCGACGGCCCCCGCGCCATCCGTGTCGATCCGGTCGGCCCGCGCGGTCAGCGTGAAGTCACACGGCACCCCGTCGAGGGTCAGGCTGCCCTGCGCCTCCATGCTGTGGGGCAGGGCGATCCTGCGGCGGTCGGCTTCGGTCTGAACGAACCAGGCCGCCAGCGCCTGCAACCGCGCGATCCAGATGCGGCGGGCGGCGGGCCAGGGCACGGTCGCCTCCAGCACCTCCTCGACGGTCTGGCGGAACAGCGCTTCGGCATCGGCGGGCAGGCCCTGCGCGGTGCGGGTGACGAATTTCTCCAGCACGGCATGGATGCGGATGCCGCGTTCCATGTGGTCGGGCACCCGCGCCAGCGGGTCCAGCTTGCGCAGCCGCAGGATGTGGCGCGCATAGACGGCATAGGGATCGCGCACCAGCCGTTCGATCGTGGTGACGGGAAGCTGCGCCGGGAACATCGAAGCGGGCACCACGGGCGCCGGCCTGCGCGCGCGGATCGACGGATCGCCGTCGTCCAGCCGCCTGGCGACGGCAAGCAGGTCATCGCCCCGCCTGCGCATTGCCTGCAACGCCGCCGCCCCCTCGGGCCCGAGCCCGGTCATCAGGTTCGTCAGCCGCAACAGCCAGCGGGCGGGCACGGTCGGCGCCTCGCCATCACGGATCGCGCGCGACAGGATCACCTGCGGGCCGCCTATCGCCTGCTGGAAGTCATGCGCCGAAAGGCCGATCTGCCGTTCCGGCTGGGGCATGCCCGCCGCGGCGCGCATGGTCCGCGACAGCCACGGATCCGGGCGCGGCAGACGCGGCCAGGTGCCTTCGTTCAGGCCACCCAGGATGATCAGGTCGGCGCTTTGCGTCCGCGCCTCGAGCGTTCCCCAGATCGCCACGCGGGGATCCGGCAGATAGGCGGGTTCGGGCACGTCCACCCCCGCCATGGCGGACCGCAGAAGCGCGCGGTATTCGGCGACGGGCATCTCGCCGGCCGCCTCGGCATGGGCGGTCAGCTGGTCGGCCAGCAGCCGCGCCGCCTGTCCCGGCCTTTCCTCCCAGAGCGTACCGCTGCCCATCTGCCCCGGCCCCGCGGCCAGTTTCTCGGCCAGCGCCAGATGCGCCGTCAGGAACGCGCCCAGCGGCTGGGCGCCCTTCAGCGGCGCGGGGTGGCAGGCGGCCAGCCATGCCGCCCAGTCGGCGAAGCCCGGGGGTGCGCCCGCATGCCCGGCCCATTCCGCGATCCGACCCGGATGCGCCACCGGCCCCCCGTCGGACCGGAACCGCCGTTCTAGAAAGCCGGTGCAGTGCATGTGCCGCCCGCGCGCGCCTTCGGTGCTGGCAGTCAGCGGGTGCTTGAGTAGGGCGATCAGCGTGACCGGGTCCACGGGTCCGGACAGCAGGGCCGCGCTCAGCCGCAGGAACCCGCCGGGCGGGGTAAGGTCCAGCGGCCGGCCTGCGCTGTCATCGGGTTCGATCCCCCAACGGTCGAGCATGGCGCGCACCTGCCGCGCCAGCGTACGGTCCGGGGTGACAAGCGCCGCGCGCTGCCCCTGCGCCAGCACGCGGCGCAGCGCAAGCGCGATCGCCCCGGCCTCTTCGCGCGGGTCGCGCGCCTCCATCAGGGTCAGGCCCTCGGTCGCCGCGTCAAGCGACGGCACCAGCGCAGGCCCGTCGCGCAGCCACTGGTCGGTGACCGGCGCAGGCCGCATCGCCAGCGAGACGAGAGCGTTGCGCGCCGTGCTTGGTGGGGCGCCCCCGCTCCAGTTCTCGACCGCACCTGGCGCGATGCCAAGGCCCGCGGAGAACCGCGCAAGCCCGGCCTGCGGGTGGTCGGCAGCGGCGTCGCCCTCGGCCAGTTCCGCCCAGACTTCGGCAGGCAATTCCGCATCCAGACCCGGCAGCACCACGGCGCCCTGCGGCAGCGCCGCCACCGCAGCCATGAAACGCGCCGTCGCGCCGCGCGAACCGGTAGAGCCCGCCACGATCACCGGATGCACGGGCGGCGCGTCGATCCAGGCCGCGGCACGCCGCGCCATCGCCAGCGCCAGCCGCCGGTCCGGATCGGCGGCATCGCCCTCGGGTGCCTCCAGCACCGGGCGGATCAGGGTCAGGAAGCGCAGGCTGCGCTGCCAGTGACCGGCATCCTCCGGCGCATCGAGCGTGGCGAGACGCTGGAACGAGACGCCCTCGATCTGCATCTCGGCCAGGATCGTGGCCAGCCCGTCCGCCATCGCATAGGCAGAGGCGCGGGCCCCTGCCTCGGGCACCTCGGCCAGCAGGGCGCGGACCAACCGGGCCAGTTCAAGCCGGCGCCGGATGGGCGGCAGCAGCGGCGGCAGGGCGGGGTCGTCGCGCACCATGTCCGACAGCACGCGGATCCGGGGCGGGAACCAGACGCCGCGATCCTCGGCCAGCGCCAGAAGCCGTCGGCGGGCGCGGGCGGTGTTCACCACCACCTCGATCCGCGCGACGGCCTCGGGCGACCAATCCGCGATACGGGCATCCAGGCCCGCCAGAAGCTCGGCCCCGAAATCGACGCCGGGCGGCAGGCCGAAGACGCGGGGGCCGTCGGCGGCGGGGAAAAGCCGCTCAGCCATCGGCCAGCATCGCCTCGGCAAGCGGGATCGAGCCGGGCTGGCCCACATCACACCAGCGCCCGGTCCAGACCGTCGCCCGCAGGCGTCCCTGCGCCAGCATCGCATCCCACAGCCGGTTCAGCGAGAACACCGGCTCCGGCACCGCCAGCGCCGCGGCAGGATCGATCAGTTGCAGCCCGGTATAGACGAAAGGCGCTTCCGGCGCGTCACCGCGCCGAACCGGGCGGCCAGATTGGTCCAGCGCGAAATCCCCCGCGCCGGGATGCCCCACCGCGTTGGCCCGGGGCACCAGCAGCAGCCGCGCGCCGCCCGGCCCGGGCACCCCGCCCGAGACGAGCGCGCCGAAGGGGTCCGGCCCCTGCCATACCACATCGGCGTTCATCGTGAACACCGGACCCAGGCCCAGAAGCGGCGCCGCCCGTTTCAGCCCGCCGCCGGTTTCCAGCAACTCCGTCTCGGGCGAGAGCGTTATGGAAAGCCGGGTTTCGCGGGACAGATGCGCCTCAAGCGGGGCGGGCAGGTAATGGGTGTTGACGACCGCCCGGCGCAGCCCGGCCGCCACCGCCATGTCGAGCGCGTGCTCGATCAACGGCCTTCCCGCCACCGGGATCATCGGCTTCGGCCGGTCCTGCGTCAGCGTCCGCATCCGGGTGCCGCGCCCCGCGGCGAATATCATCACCGTGTCCGGGGTCATGGCCGCGCCCCGCGCAGACGGGCGATCAGGTCGGATTCGGGCGGTGGCACATGGGCGCCCACCCAGTCGCGCAGCGCGGCAAGGGACGGATGCGACAGGTCACGTTCCAGATGCGCCCAGACACGCGGCATGAGCGCCAGATAGGCGGGCTTTCCGTCGCGCAGCCAGAGCCGGGCAAAGATGCCCATGATCTTCAGGTTCCGCTGCGCGCCATGAACCGCATACGCCTGGGCCAGGACCGCCTGGTCCATGCCGGTGGCGGCCGCGTAGCCGCTGAGCATGGCGGCCCGCAGGTCCGCGGAAGTGTCGCGGCGCGCATCCTCGAGCAGCGAGACGATGTCATAGGCCGGATGCCCCGCCAGCGCATCCTGGTAGTCGAGCAGGCCGATCCGCGCATGGCCCTTGCGGTCGGGCAGCCAGATCAGGTTCTCGGCATGGTAGTCGCGCAGCACGCAGACGGTCGGGGCCGGTGGCAGGTCCGACAGCGCCCGGGTCAGCCGCCCCAGATAGTCCTCGGTCAACCCCGGCGTGACCGTGTGGCCGGTCGCGGCCGGAAGATACCAGTCCGTCAGCAGCGCGGCTTCGCGCCGGCAGGTGGCAAGGTCATAGGGCGCCAGCCCATCCGCCGCCTCGTGGCTTGCATGCAGGGCCACCAGCAGGTCGATGGCGGCGGCATAGAGTTCGGTCTCTTCCGCCTCGGCGCGGGCGAGCACGCGGGCAAAAAGAGCGTCGCCCAGATCCTCGAGCAGAAGAAAGCCCCGCGTCTCGTCTGCGTCCAGCACCTCGGGTGCGGATAGTCCCAGGGCGCGCAGCCGCGCGGTCACGTCGAGAAAGGGGCGCACATCCTCTCCCTTTTCCGGGGGCGCGTCCATCAGCACCGCGCGGCCCAGGCGGGGATGGCTGATCCGCTCGTAGCGGCGGTTCGAGGCGTCGCCCGCCAGCGGCGCGCGGCTCGCCCCCTTGAACGGACCGGCGGCCAGGAAGTCGGCGATGGCTTCGTCGCGCATGCTCATGCTGCCCGCAGGGCGTCCAGCGCCGCCTCCCATCCGGGGCCGTGCGCGGTGACGGTCAGGCGCCGCAGGTCGGGCCCCTCGGCCAGCGGCGCGAACGCCAGCGAAAGGTGCCGCTCGGGGGTTGCCGGGCCCAGAAGGTCAGGCCATTCCACAAGCACCACCGCCTCGGCGAAGGCCTGCTCGAGCCCCAGTTCGATCACCTCGTCCGGATCGGACAGCCGGTAGAGATCGGCGTGCCAGACCGGAACGTCGCCGACCGCATATTCCTGCACCAGCGTGTAGCTGGGCGAGGGCACCTCCTCGGGCGTCTGGCCGGCTGCCGCCTGCATGGCCCGGATCGTCGCGCGCGCGAACGCGGTCTTGCCGGCACCGACGGGCCCGGACAGCAGCACCGTGTCGCCACGACGCAGCACGGGCGCCAGCCGGGTGGCCAGCGCGGCGGTTTCCGCCTCGGATCCCAGTGTCAGGGACTTGCCCAATGGATGCGCCTCTTTCCTGCCCTCCCGCCCTTTCTGGCGGGGCACAGGCGCCGTTGCAAGCCCGGGCGCGCGCCCTCAGGAGGCGCGCGACAGGGTGGCGCGCGCAGTGACCGGGCTGGCGGCGCTCTCGGCGGCGGAAACGGACGACAGGCAGAGCAGGGTGGATCCGTCTGGCAAGGCGCTGGCGCGCATCAGGTAGCCGCCGGTGCGGGTGGGCAGGACACTGTCCCAGCGATCCGGGCGACCGGGATCGAGGGCGAAGGAGCGGCATTCCTCCCATGCGGGAGCCGGACCCAGATGCGCCTCGGCGCGTTCGAGAACTGCCCCGATCGGACTGCCGGCAAGGTCGGCCAGCCCGCCGTGACCCGTCAGGTCGCAGAAGGCGGGATTGGCCAGCACCAGCCGCCCCGACGGGCCGAAGATCGCCACCGCCTCGGACAGCCTGTCGAGCGTTGTCTGGCCCTGCTCCATCTCTCGGCGGTAGCGCCGCTCGAGCGCGACATCGCGCGAGATGTCCTCGAACACGAAGGCCGCCGCGCCGTCGGGATGCGGCCGAACGGTCAGGCGCAGGGTATGACCCGACGGCAGGCTCCAGTCCTCGGTGTGGGGGGTGCCGGTCACGCTGGAGGTGGCGGCGATCAGCTTGTCGCGCCACTCGGTGAAACTGGCTGGCTCGGGGATCATGCGCCGGTCGCGCAGCGCGGCAAGAAACTCGCGAAGGCTGGGCCGGGCGGCGAGCCCCGCGGCATCCAGCCCGAAAATCTCGGCAAGGGCGGGGTTGAACAGGCTCAGCCGCCGCTCCCGGTCGAAGATGGCAAGTCCCTCGCCCAGATGGGCGAAGGTATCGGCCAGCGTGGCCAGAAGCCCTTGCAGGGCCTGTTCGCTGGCGACGCGGGCCTGGATGTTCTCGAGATAAAGCAACCGCGCGCCACCCGGCAGGGGCACCGAGGTGATCGCATGCCAGCCCAGCGCCGCACCGTCAGGATTGCGCAGCAGCAATTGCCCGTCGGAGCCGGGGAAGGCAGCACCCAGAAGCGGCGCCGCCGCGGCGTTGGACCAGCGCACGTTGCCGCCCGCGTCGAGTTCGATCATCGCGACGGGGCAACGCTCCGCACGCAGCCTGACCGTCGCGAAAGAGGCAAGTTCCTCCAGACGGGCATGGAGCACGCCTTCTCCGGGGGTGGCGTGCCGCAGGCTGAGAAGCGCGCATAGCCCCGAGACCTGCCCCTCGAGCGCAAGCAGATCGCCGGCGGCCATCCGGACGTGGGCGTGAAACCCTTCGCCCCGTTCCATCAGCGCACCGAGAAGCGGCTTCACCTCGGGCCCGAACAGGGTGGCCAGCGCGGTCCAGTGACATCCCACCGACAGCTCGATCCCTTCGGGTGGCCGGCCGCGGACGCCACGCAACGTCTCGCCGCGAAAGGTCAGCACGCAGGCTGCACCATCGCGCGGGCGCGCCCGGCGCCACAGCAGACCGACAAGGCTCGTCATGGCAGTCATGTCCTTACCACGTCCCAAAAGATCGCAGGAAGGATGCGCCGCAGCAGGTTAATCAGCGGTTAACCGCCGTTCCCCTCAACCCGTCGCGACCGGGCGGTTCTCGCCCAGGGCGCCGCGCACGTCCTCGCGCCGGACCTCGATGTCCTTGCGCTCCCAGACCACCTCGACAATGGCGCCCGAGGCGCGGCGTTCTTCGGGGTCGGGCTGTGCGCCCGATGCCGGGATTCCGTTGGCAAAGGTCAGCTTCGCGCCGGTCCGCTCCAGCAGGGTCTTGGCGATGAAAAGCCCCAGCCCCATGCCGGCATAGTCGGGGCGCTGCGCCTCGTCCAGCATTCGCCCGGCACCGCGCCGGCGCAGAAAGGGATCGCCGATCCGGCCAAGCAGATCCTGCGGATAGCCCAGACCGTCATCGCCCACCCACAGCATCAGCCGCTCGTCGGTCCAGTCGATGTCGATCCAGACCGTGCTGGTCGCGAAATCGACCGCGTTCTGGACAAGGTTGCGGACGCCGTGGATGACCTCCGACCGGCGCGGGATCTCTGGCTGGTCCTGCGCGGCCTCGGCGCCGATGGCACCGCGCACACGCAGGATCACCCGCTTGCCGCGCGCCATGTGCGGCTCTGCCGCCTCTTCGACGACGGCGGCTACGGGCGCGTGCCGCAGCAGAAGATCGTCCTTTCCGGTCCGGCCCATCGAGGAGAGGATCGACCGACACCGCCTCGCCTGCTCGCGGATCAGCTCGATATCCTCGCGCAGCTCGGGCCGGTCCTCCAGCTCGTCGGCCAACTCGGACGATACCAGCATGATCGTGGCAAGCGGCGTTCCAAGCTCGTGCGCCGCCGCCGCCACCACGCCGCCCAGCGCCGTGAGCTTCTGCTCCCGCTCGAGCGCGAGCTGCGTGGCGGTCAGCGCCTCGGACATGTTGTAGGTCTCGGTCGAGACGAGGCGCGCATAGACGCCAAGGAACACCACCGCGATCGACAGCGCGGCCCAGCTGCCGGTGATCAGCAGGCGCGGGGTTTCCAGCGCCTGTCCGTCGGACTGGACAAGCGGCATGTAGAACACCGACAGCACGCCGATCACACCAAGGCTGACCAGCCCCAGGAACAGCGTCGCGTTCAGCGTCAGCACCGTTGCCGAGATGATCGTCTGCGCAAGTATCAGCGCGGCGAAGGGGTTGTTGAGCCCGCCCGTCAGGTACAGCAGCGCCGCCAGCTGGCCCAGGTCGAACAGCATGGTCAGCATCGCGTCGCGCTGGGTCAGGCGCTTGTTTTCCGGGTGGATCAGCGTCGCCCCGATGTTGAACGCCGCCGATGCGCCGATCAGGACCGCGATCAGATCCAGCCGCAGCCGGATGTCCAGGTACTGGGACGCGATGATGACCGCCACGCTCTGCCCCAGGACCGCCAGCCATCGCAGGTAGATCAGCGTGCGCAGCCGGACCGAGCTGGCCCTTGGCCTGGGGTTCGCGAGAAAGGCGGGGGTAAGCGTCATGGGCGGAAAGCTACTCCATCAGGGCGGCGCGACGATATGGGCATTTGCGACGCGGGCACCGAAGGACCATATCGGCGCCGAGGAGATTGCACCATGACCCGAACCTATGCCCTGATCGCCGCCGGAGCCGTCGCAGCCCTTCTGGGGGGAACGGCCGGCTTCATCCTGCTGAGCGACCGCGCCGACCGGTTCGCGGGCTGCGGCGGCGGGCAGGTTGCCGGCGGCGGCGACCTGATCGGCGGCCCGTTCACCCTGATGCGCGAGGACGGCGTCGAGGTATCCGAGGCAGAGGTGATCGACGACCTGACGCTGGTCTATTTCGGCTACACCTTCTGCCCTGATGTCTGCCCGCTGGACCTGACCCGCAACGCCGAGGCGGTTGACCTGCTGGAACAGCGCGGCGTGATGATCGACCCGGTATTCATCACCGTGGATCCCGAACGCGACACGCCCGAGGTCATGGCAAGCTTCACCGACTACCTGCATCCGCGCATGGTCGGCCTGAGCGGGACGCGCGAACAGGTCGAGGCCGCAAAGTCCGCCTATCGCGTCTATGCTTCAGGGCCGGGCGAGGGGGACAACTACCTCGTCGACCACACGAACCTGAGTTACCTGATGCACCCCGAGGAAGGCTTCCTGGGCTTCTTCCGCGGCGACCTGCCGGCCGCGCAGCTGGCCGACAGCGTGCAGTGCTTCGCCGAACGGCTGTAGGCTGGCGCGTCAGCCCACCAGCCCGACACGCTTGCGGATCTCGGGATCGCGCAGGCTGACATCGGTACCGGCGTACTCGGCCGCGTCGGGGCCACAAAGCCACAGGATCGCCTTGGCGGGCCACTCGGCGGGAATGTGCACCGAAGGGTCGAGCTGGCTGACCGGATTGATGCCCGAGGCGCGGATCCGGACCTGCATCTCGGTCGCCACGGTGCCGGGCGAAAGGCCCACGACCCGGATGCTTGCCGGGCTTTCGCGGTCGGCGCAGCGGGTCAGCATCGCGGCGGCGGCCTTGGCGGCGCAATAATGGCTCCAGCCTTCCAGCGGGCTGGTGGCCGCGCCCGAGGAAAGGTTGACGATCACGCCCCCGCCCTGGCGCTGCATCACGGGCAGCGCCGCGCGCAGCCCGTGATAGGTGCCCTTGAAGTTGATGTCCGCGGCATGGCCCCAGGCAGCGGGATCGGATTTCGCCAGCGGACCGATCGGCTCGATCACGCCGGCGTTGTTGACCAGAACGTCCAGTGCGCCGAACTCGGACCGAGCCCGCGCGACGAGCGCGGCCACGTCGTCCCATTTCGCGACATCGGCCGACTGTGCGACGGCCACGCCGCCCGCCTTGCGGATTTCCCCGGCAATGGTGTCGATCGCCTCGGCGCTGCGGGCCGACAGGACCACCCGCGCGCCCGCCCGCGCGAAGGCGCGGGCCGTTGCGGCGCCGATTCCGCGGCTGGCGCCGGTTACGATGACGGATTTGCCGGTAATGTGTTCCATGCGCCTGTGGTCCCGTTTGCCTGTTGTGGTGGACGGCTTCGGGCTCAGGGATACATGCCCGACATGGCCGCGGGCAACCGGCGATTGCAGCACGCGGACCAAGCTGAAAGAATGTGAAGACACGACCGCAGGAAGGATCCCCCATGCGCCTTGCCATTCTCGCCCTTGCCCTTGTGCTGCCCACGCTGCCGGTGGCGGCACATGAGTTCTGGTTCGAGCCCGAGGACTACACCATCGCGCCGGACGGGCAGATCCGCGCCCGGGCCATCAACGGCGAGAACTTCTTCGGGATCGAGTACGGCTATTCCGAGCAGGGCTACCGCCAGTCCGGGATCTTTGCGGGCGACACCCGTGCCGCCGTGACTGGCACGCTGGGCATGAAGCCCGCGATCCAGGCGGCGCCTTTGGCCGAAGGGCTGAACGTGGTCTATCACGCGTCGGGCGCTGCGACGCTCAGCTACCCTACCCTGGCGAAGTTCAAGATCTTTCTCGAAGGCAAGCGTCTGGAGGCGACGCTGGAAGAGCATGCCGCCAAGGGTTTTCCCAAGGAGGATATCCGCGAGGTCTATTTCCGCTTCGTCAAGACGCTGGTCGGCGTCGGCTCCGGCGCGGGATCGGACAGGGCGGTGGGCATGTCCTACGAGCTGGTGGCGCTGACCAATCCCTACACCGACAATGGCGACATGCGCTTCCGGCTGCTGTTCCGCGGCGCGCCGGAAGCCGGCGCGCCGGTTTTCGTCTTCCACAAGGTCGGTACCGAGGTGGAGGAGCTGAAGCTGCGCACAGACGCGAACGGAGAAGTGAGCGTTCCCCGTCAGCCCGGCGCCTTCATGGTCAACGCGGTCCACATCTCCGAACCCGACACGCGCATCCGTGAAGTTACCCGTGCCCACTGGCAGACGCTGTGGGCGGCGCTGACCTACGAAATCGGCGGCTAAGCCGGTCGGGCCGGGTCACTGCCCGGCCAGCGCCGACTCCAGACTGTCGAGATTGCCTTGCATCCGGGCGATGAAGCCCTGGGTCGCTGCAGTGCCCGGGTCGATCACCGCGAAAGGCACGCCGCGCCCTGACAGCGCGACGGCCGCGGCGTCGGATGGGGCTTCCTGCCACAGAAACAGCGGCGCCGTCGCGGTGGCCAATTGCGCATCCAGCGCGGCCCATTCCGCGTCTGTCGCGGCATTGCCAGCGTCCCAGCCAAGCGTCACCAGCCCGATGCCATAGGCCCGGTCGAAATACTCGAGCCCCGGCACGGCGGCGAACACGGTCCGCCCCTCGAGCTGCGCGCCCAGCGACGCCGCGCGCTGGTCGAGCGCGTCGAGTTCCGCGATCAGCGCAGCCGCATTCGCGGCGATCGCGTCGGCCTCACCGGGCAGCACGCGGTTCAGGCCCTGCGCGGTTGCCTCGACCTGCGCCTTCGCCTGGCCGAAATCGAGCCAGGTCTGCGGCGCGGTCCCGGTGTGGGAATGCTCGCCCTCGGCGCCGTGGGAATGGGTGACGCCGGTCTGGATCTCGATCAGCGCGCCCTCGAACGCGGCGGATGTGACGATGGTGCGCGCGCGCGGCAGAGACACCTTCGCCGTCCATTGCGCAAAGCCCGCGCCATTCAGAAGGATCAGGTCGGCGGACTGGATCGTGCTGATGTCAGCGATCGCGGGCCGCCAGAACATCGGATCGACGCCCTCGGGCACCGGATACACCACTTCGGCGGCATCCCCGGCAAGCGTCGCCGCCCAGTCGGCAAGCGGGCCGCTGACCGCGGCGATACGCGGTCCGTCGGCCTGCGCCGGCCCCGACAGGGCAAGAAGGGCGATGGTCAGCGCGATGCGTTTCATTGACGGACTCCCAGGTCGGCGGGCGACAGGATCCAGTAGTCGTCGTGCCCCTCGTCGGTTCGCACCTCGACGGTGACGCCCTGCCCGGCCCCCGCCGGTATGGCGAAACGCGTCTCGCCATCATCATCGAGCGGCAGTACCGCCAGCTCGGCCGCGGCGGCGTCGATCACCCGGATCTCGCCCAGCTTCGCGGGGTTTCCGTTGGAGAACTTCGCCTCCACCACGATCTCCCCGCCCTCGACATGGGCATAGACGACCAGCCGATGAGCGGTCGCAGGCAGGGCGAGGGCAAGCATCAGCGGCAGCGAGAGCAGCAGGCGGCGCATGTCAGTCGTCCCATTCCTCGAACTTGACCCAGATGACGGCGCCCAGCTCGACGGGCTTTTCCACGCCATCCCGCGCCAGCGTGTAATCCGCCTCGCTGAGCGCGGCAAAGCCCCACCAGCCGTCATCCGGCACCGCGTAAGTAAAGACCCCGTTCGCATCGGCCTTTATGGTCTGGGTGATCATCAGGTCGGACGGGGCAGGCACGTTGTCGGTGTTCCACTTCTCGATCTCGACCTCGGCATAGGGCACCGGCTGGCCGTCGCGGTGGACGATCCCCTGGAAGACGTTGCCCTCCCACAGGCCCAGGGGCTTGCTCAGCGGAATGATCTCTGTCGGAAGACCCAGTTCCGCATCCCAGCCCTCGTCATCGCCGAAGGCCGCGACATAGGTCTTGGTGTAGTGGATGATGTAGGAGTCCTCGGCCGGTTCCCAGTAGGGCTGCGGGCTCATCGCGATGGCATAGGCGCCGGGGCGGCCCAACTCGATCGTGGCGGTATAGGCCGCCTCGCCGAAGACCTGGGTCGGCGAAAGGCTGGCGGTGATGTCGGTGGTCTCGCCCCCGCTGTGGACCACGACGCTTTCGGGTCGCGCCAGTTCCATGCCGTACTGCTCGAACGGGTGCAGGAAGGCGAAGGTCACGTCGATGCTACGGCCATCCTCCTGCTCGACCATGGACGCAGGCGGCAGGATCAAGCCGAAATGGGCAAGCGCCGGCGCGGGCAGAAGGGCGGCAGTCAGCAGGAGAAGGCGTTTTGTCATGAGTAATCCTTACGCATTGGTGACCAGCCAGACGGCAACGTCATTCATGTAAGGCAACGTAACCAGCACGGATATGGTTGCAACTGACAGTGCCGCGACGACGATCAGGATGATTTCCGCCGACAGCATCCGGGCAATCGCAAGGCGGTGACAGCCTAGCCGCGTGGCGGTCGCCATCTCGTCCGCCCGCAGGCGCAGCGACAGGAACACCGCAAGGCCCAGCGCGATCAGCGCAGCGGCGCCGACAATCACGAACACCGCGTCCAGCACCCGTCCGATGCGGAAGATGGTCTGCAACAACCCCTCGACCACCTGCGCGGGGACAACGATGCGCGTCTGCTCTTCGGGGCCGAGATAGCGGCCGCGCAGGATGGTGCCGGCGCGGTCATCCCAGGGCACCGCGATCACCGACGAAACGGGATAGGTTTCCGGCGCGCCGTGGAAGTGGAAACTGTCTATGTTGTCGGCCGTGATGCGCGTGAACTGCGTGAGCGCGGCATTGGCCAGCACGTTGCCGTCCTGAACCGAGACGGCCATGCCCTGCTCGATCACGTCGTCATGTCCATGGCCCAGGCCCTCGATCACCCAGGCGGTGTTCATGTCGACGAAAACCGCATCGTCGTCAGCGGTGCCGGTCGGTGCAAGCACGCCCACGACCAGCATCTCTAGCGGGTAGCTGCCCGCAAGGTCGAACAGGTTCTCGGGGTCGGAAATCAGCGGATCGCCGGTCCGCAGGCCCAGACGTTGCGCGGCCCGGGCGCCAAGAACCGCCTCGCCCAGCACCGCAAGGCCGCGACCTTCGGCGAATTCCAGCCCGCGAAAGTCGAAGTAGTCCAGCGTCGTGCCCACCACCGGGGCGCCGCCCGCGCTGTAGCGGACATAGAGCGGGATCGCGACGGCAAGGCCACTGTCCCAAACCCTGTCCACGGCGGCCATCGACACCGGCTCGGGCCGGTCGGCACTGAAATAGAGCCCGTTCATCATCAGGTCCAGCGCCGACCCCCGCGCGCCGATCATCAGCGGCGTCGCCTCGGCCCGGGCGGTCAGCTGGTCTTC
Source organism: Halovulum dunhuangense (assembly GCF_013093415.1). Classification (NCBI taxonomy): domain Bacteria; kingdom Pseudomonadati; phylum Pseudomonadota; class Alphaproteobacteria; order Rhodobacterales; family Paracoccaceae; genus Halovulum; species Halovulum dunhuangense. Next base: position 416,856 of record NZ_JABFBC010000001.1, on the reverse strand, counting down.
GGCGGCGTTCAGCACCAGCCGCGTGGCCACCGGCACGAACAGGATCAGGGCAAGCGCCAGCACCAGCACCAGGCTGCGGCCCGCGTTGTGGCGCAGATAGGCCAGCGCAAGGAAGAACGCCCCCCGCATCAGGCAGCCCTTGTCCGGAAGGCGGCGAAATCGACCACCCGGTCGAAGCGCGGCAGCAGCGCGTGGTCATGCGTCACCGCCAGAAGCGTCGCCCCCTCGGCTGCGGCCTGAGCGAACAGCAGGTCGAGAATCAGTTCCTTGTTGTCCGGGTCGAGATTGCCCGTCGCCTCGTCCGCCAGCAGAAGCGCGGGCCGCGTGACCAGCGCCCGGCAGATCGCCACGCGCTGCTTCTCGCCCTGGCTGAGCGCCGAGGGCTTGCGCCCCAGCTTGTCCGACAGGCCCACCGCGGCGGCCAGTTCCTCGGCCCGGCTGCGCACGGCACGATCCAGCTGCAGGCTGTCCGTGATGCGATAGGGGTAGAGGATGTTCTCGGCGGCGGTCAGGTAGTCGACCAGTTCGAAATTCTGGAAGATGAAGCCGATGGTGTTGATACGGAACGCGCGTCGCCGTGCATCCGACAGGCGTGCCAGTTCCGTGTCATGGACCACCAGCCGCCCCCGCCCGGGCAGAAGGATGCCGGCGACGAGGTTCAGGAGCGTCGTCTTGCCGGTGCCGGACGGGCCGACCACGGCGACACGCTCTCCGGCCTCGACGTTGAGATGCGGGATTTCCAGCCGGAAGCCGCCGCCGGGATGGGCGAAGTGCAGATGCTCGGCGCGGATCATTGCAGCATGTCCAGGAAAAGCGGCACGTCCTGCCGGCGCACCTGGTTCAGATCGAAGGCCGTCAGCCGCCACTCGCCCGCGGCAGGGCCCAGCGTCATGGTCGCGGAATAGCGGTTCACCCGTTCATGCCGGTGATCCTCGTGGCCCAGGATGCCGATGACCGTCCAGGTCGCATCGAGACGGTAGCCGTCCGCGGTGCGTCCAAGCAGGGTCATCTCGTCCAGCGTCACGTCCAGGATTTCGGCGCTGCCGGCCATTTCGGGCGGCTCGTTCACCTGCGCCGCGCGGCGCTGGAGATAGAGATCCGTTACCAGACCGGGCGCGACGGCGGCGACAAGGCCGTCATAGATCGCGCCCTCTTCCTCCTGCCCGAAGGCGGCGTAGACGCGGGTCAGAAGGGCGATCAGGACCTCCGCCATCTCGGGCTCGGACAAGTCGCGCGCCGCAGCCCCGGTATCGGGCCGCAGGGCCACCGGATCCCCGGACCACGGACGCACGGTCCAGATCACCACAGCCGCAAGCACCGCAAGCGCCGCGAGCGCCGTACGTCCAAGGATGCGCTCTGTCCTGCGGAAGTCGATCATGCCCGCAGACCTAGCGCGCAGCGTCATGGGCGGCAATGGCCTTGCGCGTCACTCCGCGTCGGCCGGCAGCGGCAGCGCGGTGGTACTCTTCATCTCTTCCATCGATAGGGTGGAGGTGACGTTGAAGATGCTCACCTCGGAGATGAGCGCGCGGTAGAAATCGTCATAGGCTTTGGGGTTGGGCACCCGGACCTTGAGGATGTAGTCGATATCCCCGGCAAGGCGGTGCGCCTCCAGAACCTCGGGGCGGCGGCGGATCGCGCCAAGGAAGCGCTCCAGCCAGTCCTTGTCGTGCTGGGATGTCCGGATCAGCACGAAGAAGCAGGCGTCGAGCCCGATCTTCTCGGGGTCGAGCAGCGCCACCTCTCCGCGGATGACGCCCGCATCCTTCAGCTTGCGAATCCGGTTCCAGACCGGGGTCTTGGACGCCCCCACCTCGCGCGCGATGTCGTCGAGAGAACGGGAAGAGTCCCGTTGCAGCACGTCGAGGATTTTCCGGTCGAGCGGGTCGAGTGCGATGGACATTCCAGACTTCTCCCGAAAGGCGAACGCGTGTTCAAGCGGCACCCAGTATCCGGGACATATTCCTTATTTGCAAGGCATACTCGCCAAATTCAGGAACTTTCGACTAGATTCGAGCTTATCGAAGAAAGGATTTCACCCATGCGGCACTTCCCGATCTTTCTGAACCTGTCCGGCCGGCGCGTCATCGTCTCGGGTGCGGGGGAATGCGCCGTGGCAAAGCTGCGGCTGCTGCTCAAGACCGAGGCGCGGATCAGCGTGTTCGGCACCGAACCCGCGGAACAGGTCCGCGACTGGGCCGCCGACGGCCGCCTGACGCTGATCGAGCGCCCCCTCGAAGAAGGCGATGCGGTCTGCGCCGCGCTGGTCTACGGCGCGAACGAGGATGCGGCGCTGGACGCCCGCGCGGTCGCCATCGGCCGGCGCGCGGGCGCGCTGACCAACATCGTCGACAACCTCGAGGATAGCCAGTTCATCACCCCCGCCATCGTGGACCGTGACCCCGTCACCGTCGCCATCGGCACCGAGGGGGCTGCCCCGGTGCTGGCACGCCGGATCAAGGCCGATCTGGAGGAACGGCTGCCCGCCTCGCTTGGGATCCTTGCCCGGATCGGCCAGTCCTTTCGCCCGCAGGCCGAGGCGCTGCGCCATGGCCTGCCGCGCCGCCGCTTCTGGTCGCGCTTCTATTTCGAGCGCGGCCCCGAGGCGGTGAAATCCGGTGACGCGGCCGTGCGCAACGCGCTGGAGACGCTTCTGGCCGAAGAACTCGATGCCGGCCCCGAGACGGGCCATGTCTGGCTGGTCGGCACCGGGCCGGGCGATCCGGAACTGATGACGCTCAAGGCGCGCCGCCTGCTGCACGAGGCGGACGTGGTGATCCATGACCGGCTGGTCCCGCAGCCCATCCTGGAACTGGCCCGCCGCGAAGCCACGGTGATCGAGGTCGGAAAGACCCCCTATGGCCGATCCTGGAGCCAGGACGACATCAACGCGCTGATCGTCGAACATGGCCGCGGATCCAAGGTGGTCCGGCTGAAATCCGGCGATCCGGGCATCTTCGGTCGGCTGGACGAGGAAATGGACGCGCTGGACGCGGCCGGCATCCCCTTCGAGGTGGTGCCCGGTGTCACATCCGCCTCGGCCGCGGCGGCGTCGATCAAGACCAGCCTGACCCGGCGCGGGCGCAATGGCAGCCTGCGCATCCTGACCGGGCATGACGTGAAAGGCTTTGCCGATCACGACTGGCGCGCACTGGCAAGGCCCGGCACGGTCGCCGCGATCTACATGGGGGTCCGCGCCTCGACCTTCATCCGCGGCCGCCTGATGATCGCCGGCTGCCCCGAGGATACACCGGTGACAGCGGTGGAGAACGCCTCGCGCCCCGACCAACGGGTGATCGCGACCCGGCTGATAGACCTGCCTCAGGCGCTGGACGAGGCCGCACCGCATGGCCCGGTGATGCTGTTCCTGGGCCTGTCCCCGCGCGCGGCGGAACTTTCGGCGCGACAGCTTCGTCCCCAGGCGGAGGCGCTCTGATGGCCCGGGACTTCATACCGAAGATCGCGACCGGCAACGACCTGCTGGAAGGCGATGTCGTCTACTTCACCGAAAGCGGCGACTGGACCCGCGACCATGGCGACGCCGCCGTTGCCGGAACGGAAGAACAGGCGCAGGCGCTGCTGTCCCGCGCGAGCGGGTTTCCACAGCAGGTCGTGGGTGTCTACCTCGCCGAGGCCAGGATCGTGAACGGCCGTCCCGCCCCGGTCCATTTCCGCGAGGTTTTCCGCACCCGCGGCCCCTCCAACTACCCCCATCATGGCCGACAGGCCCGCGCCTGACACGCGCCCCGAAGACCGGAGAGCGAGATGTACGACTACACCGATTTCGATGCCGCCTTCGTCCGCAACCGGGTGGCCGAGTTCCGCGACCAGGTGGCCCGCAGGCTGGATGGCAGCCTGACCGAGGACGAGTTCAAGCCGCTGCGGCTGATGAACGGGCTATACCTGCAACTGCACGCCTACATGCTGCGGGTGGCGATCCCCTACGGCACGCTGAACGCGCGCAAGATGCGCCAGCTGGCCCATATCGCCGACACCTGGGACAAGGGCTACGGCCATTTCACCACGCGACAGAACATCCAGTTCAACTGGCCGAAGCTGCGCGACGTGCCCGACATACTGGACGCGCTGGCCGATGTGGGCCTGCACGCGATCCAGACAAGCGGAAACTGCATCCGGAACGTGACCGCCGACCATTTCGCGGGCGCGGCCGCCGACGAGATCGAGGATCCGCGCCCCACGGCCGAGCTGATCCGGCAATGGTCCACCGACCATCCCGAATTCGCCTACCTGCCGCGCAAGTTCAAGGTGGCGGTCACCGGCAGCCCCAACGACCGCGCGGTGACGAAGGCGCATGATATCGGGCTGCGGATGCTGCGCGACGAGACCGGCGCGCCCGGCTACGAGGTGATCGTGGGCGGCGGCCTGGGCCGCACGCCGATGATCGGCAAGGTGGTCCGGGACTTCCTGCCCAAGGCCGACCTCTTGCCCTATCTCGAAGCGATCCTGCGCGTCTACAACCTGTCCGGGCGGCGGGACAACAAGTACAAGGCGCGGATCAAGATCCTTGTGCACGAGACCGGGCTCGAGGAAATCCGAGACCTGATCGAGGCGGAATTCCAGCGCACACGCGCGGAACTGCCCCCGGTCGATCCGGCGCTTCTGTCCAGCATCGAGGCCGCCTTCGCGCCGCCGGCACTTGCCCGGCGACCGGTTCCGGATCTTTCCCGTGCGGATGCGGGGCTGCGCAGCTTCATCGACACCAATGTCATGGCGCACCGGGATCCGGACCATGCCATCGTCAGCGTCTCGATGAAACCCGTGGGCGGGACGCCGGGCGACGCCACCTCGGACCAGATGCGCGCGCTTGCGGATATCGCCGAGCGGTATTCCCATGACGAGCTGCGCATCAGCCACGAGCAGAACGTGATCCTGCCCCATGTCCACCGCGCGGACCTGCCGGCGGTCTATGACGCCCTGCGCGCGGCCGGGCTTGCCACGGCCAATATCGGGCTTGTGTCTGACATCATCGCCTGCCCCGGCATGGATTATTGCGCGCTGGCCACCGCGCGCTCGATCCCGATCGCCCAGCAGATCGGCACGACCTTTGCCGATCTCGATGCGCAGGCCGATATCGGGCCGCTCAAGATCAAGATCTCGGGCTGCATCAACGCCTGCGGGCATCACCATGTCGGCCATATCGGGGTCCTCGGTCTCGACCGGGCGGGTGTGGAGAACTACCAGATCACCCTGGGCGGCGACGGAACCGAGACAGCGACCCTTGGGGAACGGACCGGCCCCGGCTTCGCCTATGACGAGATCGTGCCGGCGATCACCCGTCTGATCGAGACCTATCTGCGGCTGCGCGAGGACCGGTCGGAGACCTTCCTCCAGGCCTATCGCCGGCTGGGCATGGCCCCCTTCAAAGACGCGCTCTACGCGCAGGAGCGGCGGGCCGATGCTGCTTGAACCCTCCATCCGCTTCACCCCGGACCTTGCCGTCGCGGCCCTGAACACGCGCTACGAAGGCGCCCCCGCGGACGAGGTGCTGCACGCGGCGCTCAGGCTCTATGCCGGGCGCATCGCGGTCGTCTCGTCCTTCGGGGCGGAGTCCGCCGTGCTTCTGCACATGCTGGCGCAGATCAATCCGCATGCGCCGGTGCTGATGATCGACACGCTCATGCTGTTCCCCGAGACGCTGGACTACCAGCGCAGGCTCGGCGCGGCGCTTGGCCTTACCGACGTGCACCGCATCACCCCGGATGCCGGCGCGCTTTCCGCCGGCGACCCCTGGGACGCACTGCACCTGTCCGACCCCGATGCTTGCTGCCGGCTGCGCAAGGTGGCGCCGCTGTCCCGCGCGCTTGCCCCGTTCGAGGCGCATGTGAACGGGCGCAAGCGGTACCAGTCCGGCACGCGGGCACGGCTTCGGCCCTTCGAGCAGGATGCCGGGGGTGCGATCAAGGTGAACCCGCTGGCCGACTGGGGGCCACGGGAACTCGCGGCCTACATGGATCGCCATGCCCTTCCGCGCCACCCGCTGGTCGCGCGTGGCTACGCCTCGATCGGATGCGCCCCCTGCACCACGCGGGTGGCCCCCGGAGAGGACACCCGCGCCGGGCGCTGGCGCGGCCGGGACAAGACAGAGTGCGGCATCCATTTCGGCCCCGACGGCCGGGCCGAACGGAAAGAGAGGAGACATCCATGACCCAGATCGTCACCCGCGACGGGTTCGTCGCCGACAGCTTCCCACGCCACGGCGTGATCCTCGACCTCGATGCCTACTGGACGGGGCAGGACCTGCCCATCGACGTGCCGCTTGGCGTGCGCCTGCCGGTGGACGCGGACCCGGAGCGGCTGAGGCCGTGGTTCGGCAAGATCAGCCTCGCCATCATTCCTTTCGCCAGCAGCGCGGATGGGCGCGGCTTCAGCCTTGCGCGGCGCCTGCGCCAGCTCGGCTATCGGGGCCGCATCCGTGCCGAAGGCCATGTTCTGGTGGACCAGTTCCGCGCCGCCCTGCGGGTCGGCGTGGACGAGATCGCGATTTCGGATGCGCAGGCTCTGCGCAATCCCGAGGCCCAGTGGCTGGCCGTCCGCCATGTCGAGGGCTACCAGAACCGTCTCTTCGCCGCCTGAAGACCCCCTAAAGACAGGATTACCCCGATGAACCAGCACGCCCCGGCCGCCGCCGCCACCCCCGTCCTGCCCGATGCACAGGACGTGACCGAGGTGATCCACTGGACCGACCGGCTGTTCTCGTTCCGGCTGACCCGCCCGCGTTCGCTGCGGTTCCGCTCGGGCGAGTTCGTGATGATCGGCCTGCCCGGCGAGAACGGCAAACCGATCCTGCGCGCCTATTCCATCGCCTCGCCCTCCTGGGACGAGACGCTGGAATTCTATTCGATCAAGGTGCCCGACGGGCCGCTCACGTCCCGGCTTCAGCGGATCCGGCCCGGCGACCAGGTGATCCTGCGCCCGAAACCCGTCGGCACGCTTGTCGTGGACGCGCTGCTGCCGGGCCGGCGGCTCTACATGGTCGCGACTGGGACCGGCATCGCGCCCTTCGCCTCGCTCCTGCGCGACCCCGAGGTGCATGAGAAGTTCGACGAGGTGATCCTGACGCATACCTGCCGGCAGGTCGCGGAACTGGAATACGGCCGCCGCATTGTCGCGGCCCTTCCGGACGACCCGCTGATCGGAGAGCTTGTCGCCGGCAAGGTGAAATACCTGCCCACCACCACCCAGGAAGACAGCCCAAACACGGGCCGGATCACCGACTGGATCGCCTCGGGGCGCCTGTTCGACCACCTCGGCACACCGCCCTTGGACCCAGAGACGGACCGCGTGATGATCTGCGGCTCCATGGGCCTGAACACCGACGTGAAGGCGCTGCTCGAGACTGCAGGCCTGCGCGAAGGCTCGAACGCCAACCCGGGCGAATTCGTGCTGGAGAAGGCCTTCGTCGGCTAGGCCAGGCCAAAACGAGAAGTGGAAGGCGCGGCATGACCCCGCCTTCCACTTTCTTCAAATATCCCCGCCGGAGGCATCTGCCCCCTCAACGGGGTACGGCGTCCGCCCGGTTCAGACCGACATGCAGATGTATTTCATCTCCAGATAGTCCTCGATCCCGTGGCTCGATCCCTCGCGGCCAAGTCCCGACTGCTTCACGCCCCCGAAGGGCGCAACCTCGGTCGAGATCAGGCCCGTGTTGACACCGACCATCCCGTATTCCAGCGCCTCGGCCACGCGCCAGACGCGGCTCAGGTCGCGGGCATAGAAATAGGACGCAAGGCCATAGATCGTGTCGTTGGCCTGGGCGATCACGTCGGCCTCGTCCTCGAAGCGGAAGAGCGGCGCTACCGGGCCAAAGGTTTCGTCATGTGTGACCATCATGTCGCTGGTCACACCGGTCAGGACCGTCGGCTCGAAAAAGGTACCGCCCAGCGCCGAGCGCTTGCCGCCCGTGACCACCTTCGCGCCCTTGGACACGGCGTCGGAGATATGCTCCTCCACCTTTTCCAGCGCGGCCGTGTTTATCAGCGGGCCGGTGCTGACGCCCGCCTCGAACCCGTCGCCCAGCTTCATTTTCGCGACCGCCGCCGAAAGCTTCTCGGCAAAGGCGTCATAGACACCCGCCTGCACATAGATGCGGTTCGCGCAGACACAGGTCTGGCCATTGTTGCGATACTTGGAGATCATCGCCCCCTCGACGGCGGCGTCCAGATCCGCGTCGTCGAACACGATGAAGGGCGCGTTCCCGCCCAGTTCCATCGACATCTTCATGATCTGATCGGCGCCCTGGCGCAGCAGGATGCGGCCCACCTCTGTCGATCCGGTAAAGGTCAGCTTGCGCACCTTGGGGTTGGCGCAGAATTCCTGCCCGATGACCGAGCTGCGCTTCGAGGTGACAACGTTCAGGATGCCCGCGGGCACGCCAGCGCGCTCGGCCAGCACGGCCATCGCCAGCGCCGAGAGCGGCGTCTCGGCCGCGGGCTTGGCGACGAAGGCGCAGCCGACCGCAAGCGCGGGCCCCACCTTGCGGGCGATCATCGCATTGGGAAAGTTCCAGGGCGTGATCGAGGCAACGACACCCACCGGCTGCTTGATCACCACGATACGCTTGTCGCGCTGGTGGCCGGGGATCGTCTCGCCATAGGCGCGCTTGGCCTCTTCCGAGAACCATTCGATGAAGCTGGCGCCGTACATGATCTCGCCCTTGGCCTCGGCCAGCGGCTTGCCCATCTCGGCGGTCAGGATCGCGGCAAGGTCGTCCGCATTCTCGACCATCAGCTCGTACCACTTGCGCAGAACGGCGGCACGTTCCTTGCCGGTGCGCGCCGCCCAGTCCTTCTGCGCCGCATGGGCCGCGTCGATGGCGCGGCGCGCATCGGTCTCGTCCATGTCGGCGATGGCACAGATCACGTCCCCACGGGCCGGGTTGGTCACCTCGAATGTCTTGCCCGAGGCGGCATCGACCCATTCGCCGCCGATATACCCCTTGGTCACCAGCAGCGACGGATCCTTCAGCAGATCGGCGAGATTGGTCTGATCGAGCATGGGTTCCCCCCTGGATGCGGTTTTGCGGTCGTGCCGCAGACGCCGATACAGGATCACAGTCGCGCGCCGGGTTCAAGGCGGCGCGGCGGCAAGCGGCACCCCCGGCATCGCCGCCGGGTCGCGGGTGACATCCATGCGCCGGGGCCGCGCGGGCGCCGGCGCATGCAGGGGCGATACCGGACAAGATTCCATCGGCTGGCGTCACTTGTCGCGCCAAAGGGCACCCGGAGCACGGGCCCCCAGCCTGGCCACGAATGCCTCGGCGATCAGGTCAGGACCCCCAGGTGCTGCTCGATCGCCTCGCGCATGTCGGCGACGCTGAAGGGCTTGGCCACGAAATGGTCGACCGTCTGATCGCTGGCCCGGTCGCGATAGGACTCCGATGTGGCCAGAAACACCGGCGTCGACCGCAGCACAGGGTGGCTCTTGATCCGTTGCGCAAGTTCCACCCCGCTCAACCCCGGCATGTTCAGGTCCGAGATCACGGCATCGAATTTCTGCTGTGCCATCACCTCCAGCGCCTGATCGCCCGAGGCGGCGAGCGCCACGTCCAGCACCCCCAGTTTCTTGAGGCACTGGCGGGCCAGGCCCCGCATGCTTTGCTGATCGTCCACGACCAGTATCTTCAGTGACTTTGCCGCTGGCATCGCACCCGTCCCTCCTGCCTCATGCGGTCCTGATAGCGGACCGCGTGTTAAGAATTTCACTCATGCGCCGCGCAATCCCCGGAAGATCCGCCTCCTCGTCGACGGCCTGCAACTCCCGTGCGGCCCGTGGCATGCCATAGACGACGCAACTTTCCTGCGACTGCCCGATGCACCACGCGCCCGTATTGTGCAGCGCCCGCATTCCCGCTGCGCCATCACGGCCCATTCCGGTCAGGATCACGCCCAGCGCCCGTCCCCCGACGGCGGTCGCCACGGAATTGAAGAGCACATCCACCGATGGCCGGTGTCCCGAAATCGGGCCGGACCCATCGAGCCGCGTCACAAGACGCCCGCCTGCCCGCGCGACCGTCAGATGCATGTCGCCGGGCGCGATCCGGATCTGCCCGGGGGCAAGCACCTCTCCGGGAACCGCCTGAGACACCGCATGCGGCAGCAATGCGTCCAGCCGGCCCGCGAACCGCTCCGTGAACATGGGCGGCATGTGCTGCGTCACCACGACGGGAGGAAGCGTCGGCGGCAGCATCGCAAGCAACTCGCTCAGAGCCGCCACACCGCCGGTCGAGGCGCCGATGGCAATCAGTTCCGGCCGCGCGATGCGTCTTGACCGCAGCGCCGCCAGCGGCGGATTGGAATCCGCAGGGGCAGACTTCGTTGCCGCACCCTGCCCGCGCGGCCACGCCATTCGTGCCAGCAGCACACTCTCGCGCAACGCGCGCCCGAACCTCGCCACCTCCTCTCGGCCCGAGGGCTTCGGGATCGCATCGATCGCGCCGATCTGAAGCGCGGCGAGGCTGACCTCGGTGCCGGCAGCGGTCAGGGTCGAGACCATGATCACGGGCGTGGGCCGCAATTCCATGATCTTCTTCAGGAACTCGATGCCGTTCATGCCCGGCATCTCGACATCGAGGGTCACGACATCGGGATCGTGCTGGCGGATCATCTGCCGCGCCTCGGCCGTGTTTGCGGCCTCGGCTATCACCTCTATGTCTGCCCCGGCCTCGAGTCCCGCGCGGATCATGCGCCGCATGAGGGCGCTGTCGTCGACGACCAGCACACGAACCGGACCGCTCGGAGAAATCATTGGAAAAGCTCCACGCTTCCGGTCTGCGGCGTGGCGGAGAGACGGTTGCGATAGGCCTCCTCGCTGCGCGCGGCTTGCCGCGTTTCGGTCTGGGCAAGGTACTGGACACGGACCTGCCCGTTGTCAGGGAAATAGTAGACTCTTCGGGCCAGCTTGCCGCCCAAGTCCTCGGCAAGGATCGCGATGCCCTCGCCCTTCAGGTAATCGCGCACGAACCGCGCATTGGAGGCGCCGACGCTCCGGGTCCGCGTCGTGGTCCCGATGACCTCTGCGCCGCCGAAAACCTTGGCCTCGAGGTCGCGGCGCAGGCCACCCGCCGAGAGGATGTCGTTGACCAGCAATTCCATCGCATAGGCCCCATACCGGGCGGAATGGCTGCCATCGCTGCCGGGAAGCAGGAAATGGTTGAGCCCGCCGCGCCCCGTCTCGCGGTTGCGGATGCAGGCGGACACGCAGGAACCGAGCAGCGTTCCGACCGCCGCCCCTGGCTCGGCAATCACCCGGTGCGCGCCCGGAAGGACGGGGAATACCCGTGCATCGACCCGGTAGTCGAAATGGCCGGGTTGCCCGCCGGTGCCAATCGCCTGCATCATGGCGTTCTCCGCCGGTAGACCGTCTCGCCGCAGGCTTCGAGATCGCCGTGCTGGCCGAGAATGGACTCCGAATGGCCAAGATAGAGGTAGCCGCCCGGGGTCAGAAGCGCGGCGAACCGGTCGATCAGCGCTGCCTTGGTCGGCTGGCTGAAATAGATCATGACGTTCCGGCAGAAGACCGCGTCGAAGCGCCCGGTCATCGGCCACGGCTCGAGCAGGTTCAGGCAGCGATAGGCGATCATGCCCTGCGCCGCTGGAGGCAGGGAGACGAACCGGCGGCATTCCGACCGGACAAGGTGGCGGGCAAAGCGCTGCGGGATATCCGCCGCGCGGTCGGCCGGATACTGGCCCGCCGCCGCACGCGCAAGCATCCCCGTGTCGAGATCGGTCGCAAGGATCCGGATATCGGCCGGCGCATTCCCCATCGCCTCCAGTGCGGTCAGCGCGATGGAGGCTGGCTCCTCCCCGCTCGAGCAACCGGCCGACCAGATCCGAAGCCGGGGCGCGGTCTGCTGGCTGAGCGGGGCGAGAACGTGTTTTTCGAGATGGGCGAAATGATGCGCCTCGCGATAGAGAGAGGTCAGGTTGGTCGTCAGGCTGTTGACGAATTCCTGCAGCTCGGCCGGATCCCTTCCTGCGTCCAGATGGTCGAGATAGGCGGTGAAGCTGCCCATCCCCAGGGCACGAAGCCGGCGCGACAGGCGCGAATGGATCATCTGTCGCTTGTGCTCTTCCAGAACGATCCCCGCCATCCGCGCGATGCGCTCGGCGATGCGCGCGAAATCGCGGTCGGTCATCAACGACGGAGGGGAAACCGGTGCGGTCTGGTTCATGACCGGCACGCCTCAGAACGCATCCTCGTCGCCCCCGGGAAAAAGCGTGTTCAGATCGAGCAGCGCGACCATTCCGGCCTGGGTGCTGACAAGCCCCCCGATGGCGGACATGTCGCCCATGGACTGCCCCATGGGCACGGGCCGGATTTCCTCGGATGGGACGCCCAGGATGTCGGACACCGCGTCAACCAGGATGCCGACCGTCTTGGACCCGATCCAGACTATGACGACCACATGTGTCTCGGTCGGGGCGGTCATGGCACCGCCGAAGCGCGCGCGCAGGTCATGGACCGGCACGATGGTGCCGCGCAGGTTCAGGACGCCTCGGGTGAAATGCGGCTGGTTCGGCAGCACCGTCGTGGGCGACCACTGCTTGATCTCGCGAACGAGATTGATGTCCACGCCGTAGATGCTGTCACCGACGAGGAAGGTCACGTACTGGCGCAGCTTCGGACCATGCGATTCCGGCCCCTGACCAAGCAGATGTGGCAGGGTTTCTTGTACTTGGGTCAATGGAATACCTCCCGCGGACCCGAGCCGGGCCCCTGAAGTTGCAGAAGTCGGGCGATGTCCAGGATAAGCGCCACCTGACCATCACCCAGAATGGTTGCGCCCGAGACGCCCTCGACCTTGCGGAAATTCGCCTCGAGGGACTTCAGCACGATCTGACGCTGGCCGATCAACTCGTCGACGATCAGCGCGACTGGCCCGGACGTTTCGGTATCGACGACGATGGCCATCTGCCCGTCGGTGTCCGAGGGCGGCATGGACAGCGCGTCGCGCAGGCTGACGAGGCGAAGATATTCGCCGCGCCGCTCGAGCAGGCTGGATCCGTCGGGTAGCCGCTTGCCGCTGCCGGCGGTGACATGCAGCGCCTCGATCACCTCGGACAGCGGGAGGATGAACTTCTGATCCCCGACGCTGATGGTCATGCCGTCCATGACGGCAAGCGTCAGCGGCAACGTGATGTCGAAGCGGGTGCCCCGGCCCGGCGTGCTGACCATGCTGAAGCGCCCGCCAAGCGACAGGATCTTCTTCTTCACCACATCCATGCCGACGCCGCGCCCCGAAACCGAAGAAATTTCCTCGGCAGTGGAGAACCCCGGGTGGAATATCAGCATGTCGATCTCCTCGGGGCTCAGGCGGTCGTCGGGTCCGACAAGGCCGCGTTCCAGCGCCTTGGCCAGGACCCTTTCGCGGTTCACCCCACGCCCGTCATCCTCGACGGTGATGATGACACGCTCGCCACGGTGCTCGGCGGCAAGCCGGATCCGGCCAGTGCCGGACTTGCCGAGCGCCAGTCGCTCCTCCGCGGCCTCCAGCCCGTGATCCATCGCGTTCCGGATCATGTGGGTCAGGGGCTCTGCCAGTTCCTCGATCACCGTTGCGTCCACCTCGGTGGCCTCGCCCTCGAGGTCGAGCCGCGCGTTCTTTCCCAGCTTGTCGGCAAGATCGCGAACCACCCGCGGCATCCGGCGGAAGACCGACCGCACCGGCTGGGCGCGGATCGCCATGACGCTTTCCTGCAATTCCCGCAGCTGCCGCGACATGGCATCGACGGTATGGGCGATGTCAGCCAGGCTGCGCCCTTCGCCACCCTCGAACAGGTTCTGTGCGAGCGCGGCCTGGGTAATGAGCATTTCACCCACCAGGTTCACCAGCCGGTCGATCCGCACGATATCCACCCGCAACGACTTGCCCGAATCGCCGCGCGTCGGGCTGCCCGGCGTCGCGGCCTCGGTTCCGACGGCACCCGCGGGGCCGGATGAGGGGGCTGCCTCCTCGGCCGACGCGAGTGGTGGTGGGGCTTCCGGCGCAACCTGCTCGGGCTCGTCCGCAAGCCCGGCAAACTCGACCCGGGCGGTGTGTTCGTAGATCGCGAAAAAGGCCGTCAGGGCATCGTCCGGGCGGTCCGTTCGAAACATGAGATCCCAGCCAAGCGGGCACAGGCGCGGATCGAAGGTGGCGATCGGGGGCAGCGTTCCGGTTGCATGCACCTCGGCAAGCCCGTGCTCGCGCGCCGCCCGCACGAGGCGAAGCATATCGTGGCCGGATTCGAAGAAACCGGCATCGGGAGTGAAGCGGATTTCCACCTCCCGCAGGGTGGGCGGGGGAAGGGCGCAGGCGTCGGGGATCTCCGGCGCGGGCTTCGGGGCGTCCGATAGGCCGGCCCGTGCGGCCAGGTCGGACTGAAGCCGCTGCATCCCCGGGGCTGGGCCGGTATCGCCTGCCTCGGCCATCTCGACCAGCGTCTGCATCATGTCGCCCGAGCGCAGAAGAAGCGCACAAAGCTCCGCATCGAGGGGAAGGCTGCCGGAACGAACCAGGTCCATGACCGTTTCGAACTGGTGGGCAAAACCGATCAGCTGCTCGAACCCGAAGGCGGCGGCCCCGCCTTTCACGGAATGCACGGCGCGAAACGCGGCGTGGACCGTGTCGGGATCGCCCGCATCCGCTGCCAGCAGGTTCAGATGCTCGATCAGCGCTTCCAGCAACTCCTTTGCTTCTGAGAAGAACAGCGCCTCGAAATCCTCGTCCTCGTCCATCTGGGTACCTCAGGCGAGCTGATCGACAAGGGAGAGGATCTGCTTGGGATCGAAGGGCTTGGTGATCCAGCCCGTCGCCCGCACGGCGCGGGCGCGATCCTTCAGCGCCTGCGCGGTTTCCGTCGTCAGCAACAGCATCGGCAGGCTCTGCCCCTCCGGCTCCTGGCGGGCCGCCTCGATGAAGTCGAGCCCGTTCATCCGCGGCATGTTCAGATCCGTGATGACGATATCGGGCTTGTGGCGGCGCAGCTGGTCCAGCGCCTCGATCCCGTCGGCGGCGAGAATGACCTCGTGTCCGGCGCGGGTCAGACAATCGGCAAGCATCGCGCGCAGGGCGCGGGTGTCGTCCACGGCAAGTACGCGGCTCATCCAGGGAACTCCATCTTCATCAGGTCGCCAAAAAGGCCAAGATCCGAGAACGCATCCATGAAGCCGGGGCCCGCGCCCTCGACCGCGATCGCGGGGCCGTTGGCGTCGCGAAGTGCCGCACAGATCGTCAGGACGTAAGGCGTGGACAGGCTTCGCGCCCCGCCTGCCACAAGGGTGACCGGGCCGGCAGCGCCCGCCAATGCCGACTGAAGCGCGAGCGCCGCGTCGAGCCCCGCGCTTTCGGGCACGTCGATCCGGAGACCGGCGCTCATCACGCGGGTCCGGGCTTGGAATGGAGGGGGGCGGTATCGGTCATCGTCAGTCTCCCAGCCGGCCCGGGCCGGAATGCCGTTCGGGCGTCGGGCAGGTATCGCCCGGAGAGTCTGAACACAGGATGAAAAAAATCCGGCCCCGTGGGGCCGGATCGTTAGAGTTTTAACTTTGGGCGATGCCTCAGATGAACTTCGCCATCACGGTGGCGGTGTCGAGCATGCGGTTCGAGAAGCCCCACTCGTTGTCATACCACGTCAGCACCCGAACCATGCCACCATCGACAACCTTGGTCTGCGGCGCGGCAAAGATCGAGGAATGCGAGTCGTGATTGTAGTCGGCGGACACCAGCGGTGCCTCCTCGTAGCCCAGCACGCCGGCAAGCGGCCCCTCGGAGGCAGCCTTCATCGCGGCGTTGATCGCCTCTGCGGTGGCAGGCTTTTCGAGAATGACCTTGAGGTCCACCACCGACACGTTCGGCGTCGGCACGCGGATCGACGAGCCGTCGAGCTTGCCCTTGAGGTCCGGCATCACCAGGCCCACGGCCTTGGCCGCGCCGGTCGAGGTCGGGATCATCGACAGCGCCGCGGCGCGCGCACGGTAAAGATCCTTGTGCATCGTGTCCAGCGTCGGCTGGTCGCCGGTGTAGGAATGGATCGTCGTCATGAATCCCGACACGATCCCGAAATTGTCGTGCAGGATCTTTGCGACCGGGGTCAGGCAGTTGGTGGTGCAGGACGCGTTCGACACCACCACGTCATCGGCGCTCAGGCTGTCATGGTTCACACCATAGACGATGGTCTTGTCTGCATTCGCGCCGGGCGCCGAGATCAGCACCCGCTTGGAGCCGTTCTCCAGGTGCATCGCAGCCTTTTCCCGGTCGGTGAAGAAGCCGGTGCATTCGAAGGCGATGTCCACATCGCCCCAGGGCAGCGCCTTGGGGTCACGCTCGGCAGTGACGCGAATCGGGCCGCGGCCCAGGTCGATGGTGTCGCCGGTCACGGTGACCTTGCCCGGGAAACGGCCATGCACGCTGTCGTAGCGCAGCAGGTGTGCGTTGGT
Organism: Halovulum dunhuangense; assembly: GCF_013093415.1. Classification (NCBI taxonomy): domain Bacteria; kingdom Pseudomonadati; phylum Pseudomonadota; class Alphaproteobacteria; order Rhodobacterales; family Paracoccaceae; genus Halovulum; species Halovulum dunhuangense. The sequence goes on along the minus strand of NZ_JABFBC010000001.1, from coordinate 400,419 downwards.
CTCGACCGGACCCAGATCGTTGATCGCAACCACCTCGATGTCCGTCCTCCCGCTCTCGACGAGTGCGCGAAGCACGTTGCGGCCAATGCGGCCAAACCCGTTGATTGCGACTTTGATCGTCATGACGGCTTTCCTTTCGATGCGAAACCGGTCCCGTGAAACCCAATCGGGCGCACCCGTCGAAGGTGCGCCCGACTGTCTACACGCTGCGGCGCGTCCTGCAAGGGGCGCGAGACCCGCGAAAAGGGTATCTGCAAGGGATGCGTGTGGGGAGAGCCACGCAAACACCCCTTGCAGAGGAGAGGTATCAGCCAAGGCCCTAATAAGGCTGAACCCCATTCCTGCCGGGTTGCCCCGGTGTGTTAGCGGTAACATACCCAGGCAGCCGCCGAGGTCAAATACTAATTTCGGACATGCGACAAAGGCTGGCCGAAAACGGACTGGAAAAGCCCGGGGGCCTTGTGCACGGTCAGCGCGAGCCCAACCCAGAGGGAGAGCGCATGACCGCGAACACGCCCGACCTGCCGGATCTGCTGGCCGCCATGGATGCGACATGGGCGCCACTGCGGATGTTCACCGAGGGCGGCTGGACCTTTCGCGAAGGGGCAGGCGGCGGCAAGCGGGTATCGGCCGCGACGGCGGTTGCCGCGCATCCAGATCCGGCCTTCGCCGAAACCCGGATGCGCAAGATGGGTCAGACGCCGCTTTTCATGCTCGGGGAACAGGGCGGCGCGCTCGATACCGCGCTGGCTGCGCGGGGCTACCGGATCGTCGATCCGGTCACGCTCTACATGGCGCCCGTCGCGACACTTCTGGCGACAGGTGGCCCCGGCTTTCGTGCTGTGATCGGCGATCTGCTGATGCCGGTGATGGCGGAGATCTGGGCCGGGGGCGGCATCGGGCCCGGCCGGCTCGCGGTGATGGACCGGGTGGCCGTGCCCAAGGCCTATCTGCTTACCCGGACATCCGACGCCCCCGGCGGGGTTGCGTTCGTCGCGGCGGACCGGGGCATCGCGATGATCCACGCGATCGAGGTGCGGCCCGAGTTGCGCCGCCAGGGGCTGGCACGGCTTCTGCTGGCTGCGGCGGCGGAATGGGCGGCAGAGAACGGTTGCACCAGACTTGCGCTGGCGGTCACGGATGCGAATACGGGGGCGAACGCGCTTTATGTCGGGCTGGGCATGGTCCCGGTCGGCCACTATCATTACCGTCAGGCACCCGAGTGAGGAACACGGCGATGCATATGGATACCGACAGTCCGACCGCGCTGGACCTGCCGATGGTCGATCCGTTGCCGGACGCGACGGCGAAATACTTCAGGATCTGCGAGGAGAAGCTGGGCCTAGTCCCCAACGTCCTGAAGGCGCATGCCTTCGACGTGGAGAAGCTCAACGCCTTCACCGCCGTCTACAACGACCTGATGCTGGGGCAGAGCGGGCTTTCCAAGCTCGAGCGGGAGATGATCGCGGTGGCGGTCTCTTCGGCCAACCGCTGCTGGTATTGCCAGGTCGCGCATGGCGCAGCGGTACGCGAGTTGTCGGGCAACCCGGAACTGGGCGAGGCACTGGTGATGAACTACCGCGTGGCCGACCTGAGCCCGCGCCAGCGCGCCATGCTGGATTTCGCGGTCAGGATCACCACGGACAGCGCCAGCATCGAGGAGGCGGATCGCCGGAAGCTGCGCGATGCCGGCTTCTCGGACCGAGACATCTGGGACATCGCCGCAGTCGCCGCATTCTTCAACATGTCGAACCGGCTTGCCTCGGCGGTGGGCATGCAGCCCAACCCGGAATATCACGCCCGCGGCAGATGAACCGCGCAGCCATCGCCTGTATCGTGGCGGCCCTGCTGTTCGTGCCCCCGGCAACGGCGCAGGAAACGCCGCTGGCGCTGCCCGAGGGTACGGTCGAGACCGCGCGCCTTGTCGAGGATCCGGGTTCGGTGCGCCTGCCGACCGGGCGGCACGGCGCAGACGACACCCCCGGCATCACGCTGGAGGGCCGGGTCCTGATCCGGACCTGGCGCATCCCCGCCGGGAGCGGCGAGCCCCTGAGCGTCCTTCGGGGGCTTCGGCCGCAACTGGAGAGTGCCGGATACCGCCCGGTCTTCGAGTGCGAGTCCGAGGGCTGCGGCGGCTTCGATTTCCGCTTTGCAAACCGCGTGCTCCCGGCCCCCGCGATGGAGTTCGATCTGACCGATTTTCGGGCTCTGACCGCCCGGCGGGATGGCGCGCATATCGGGCTGATCCTGTCACGCTCGCCACGCGGCGGTTTCGTGCAGGCGATAGAGGTGACGGAAGCGGCCGAGGCGCTGCCAGTCCTGCGCGTACCGGAAGCGTCGGGCCTAACGGGCGCTGCGAACCCGTCATCGACGGACGACCTGGGGGCCAGGCTGCGACAGGAGGGGCGGGCCGTGCTGGAAAGGGTCGCCTTCGCGCCAGGCGCCCGCCGCCTGGAAGCCGAGGCGATCGCGGCTCTCGAGCCGCTGGCGGCCCTCTTGCGCGCGGATCCGGCGCTTTCGGTGATCCTCGTGGGACACACGGACAACGAAGGCGGGCTTGCCGCCAACATCGAGGTTTCCCGCATCAGGGCAGAGGCGGTGCGCCGTGCGCTGATCGAAAGTCACGGCATCCCCGCCGAACGCCTGTCCGCGGAAGGCGCGGGCTTTCTTGCCCCCCGCGCCAGCAACACGACCCCCGAGGGTCGCGCGCTGAACCGGCGGGTCGAGGTAATCCCGCGGTAGGAACGGGCAAAAAAAATGGGCCGCAAAACTGCGGCCCAAGTCTAGGGAGGAAATGCCCGGAACGGGCAATCGCCGAAGCGATGATTGATAAATAACCGATCAGCCCATGGACGACAGCCCCGGAATCGGCAAAGCCGCTTTGCCCTGCGGTCAAAGCCCGGCCCGCCGCTCCCACGGTGGCACCTTGCCGAAATGGCCCGTCAGATAATCGAGAAAACTGCGCAGCTTGGGCGCAAGGTTCCGCCGCTCGGGGTATATCGCGTAGATGGACGACCCGGTCTGGACATAGTCGGGCAGAAGCCGCAACAGCCGGCCCTCGGCGATGTCGTCGCCGACCAGATAGGTGGAAAGCCGTGCGATCCCCATGCCTGCCAGCGCCGCGTGATAGACGGCATCGGCGCTGTTCGCCTCGAAATTACCCGTCACCTGGACGCTGATCGGGTCGCCGCCCTCGACGAAGCGCCAGTCGTTCCATTTCTCGACCGTGGACAGGCGCAGGCAATTGTGTCCCGCCAGGTCGGATGGCCGTTCCGGCAGGCCACGACGCTCTATGTACGAGGGCGCGGCACAGATCACCCGCCTGTTCGGCGCCAGCTTTCGCGCGATTAGCGTCGAATTGTCGATCTGCTCGGAAAACCGGATGCTGACGTCAACCTCTTCGCTGACGATATCCACCTGCCGGTCGGTCAGTTCCAGATCGACGGTCACCTCCGGCACGGTTTCCAGATAGGCGGGCAGGATCGGCAGGATCTGCGCCTTGCCGAAGGCGACCGTGCAATGCACCCGCAGCACGCCCCGCGGATGGTCGGACATCGATTCGAACAGGTCGCGCGTCTCTGCGACCATTGCCGCGACGGAATGGCAACGGTCGTAGAACACGCGCCCCTCTTCGGTCAGGCAGATGCCCTGCTGGGTGCGGGTCAACAGCCGGATCCCCAGACTGTCCTCGAGCGCGCTGATCTGCTTGCTGACCGCCGAGGGCGTCAGGCTCAGGTCGCGGGCGGCGGCGGAAAAGCTGCCCTGCTCTGCCACCCGGGCAAAAAGGATCATCTGCGATGAAAGTTCCATATGCCCACCTGTGGCTTCGGTCCGGAGAAGGGCGCAGGCCGTCTGCGCCGGCGGACCGGTACTTGTGCGTTGCAACAATTCTGCTGCGATGCAACGATTCTGACTGGCAGATGCGTTACTCGGGCCAGACGTCCGGGCCACGGCCCTTCAGACGGTCCGCAAGGAAGTCGATGAAGGCACGGACCTTTGGCTGGGTGAACCGACCCGGCGGGTAGACGGCATAGATCCCCAGCATGTCCTGTTCGACATCCGGCAGAAGCGCCACCAGCCGCCCCTCTTCGACCGCACGGCCCAGGATGAAGGACGGCACCAGCCCGATTCCCAGCCCGCTTTCGGCAGCACGCCGCAGGCTTTCGCCATTGTTCGCGGTCAGCCGCCCGCCCACGCGGACGTGACGCTCTTCGCCGGATTTCGTCCGCAGGCGCCAGAAGTTGCCTGTGGACAGGTTGGAATAGTGAAGCAGCGTGTGATCGGCCAGATCGTCGATGGTCTCGGGCGTGCCATGCATTGCCAGGTAGCCCGGGCTTGCCACGATCAGCGCCCGGCTTTCGGCCAGCTTGCGTGCGCGCAGCGTGCTGTCCTCCAGCCGGCCGATGCGGATGGCGACATCGAAGCCCTCGGCGACCAGTTCCACGAAACGGTCATCGAGCACCATGTTCACCGACACTTCCGGGTACTCGTTCAGGAATTCGCCCACCAGGCCGGACACCTGGCTGATGCCGAAGCTGACCGGGACGGACACGCGCAGCGCCCCGCGCGGGGCGGTCTGCATGGCATTGACCATCTCGTCCGCCTCAAGCGCGCCGGTCAGGACCGTGGTCGCACGGTCGTAATAGGCAAGACCGATCTCGGTCGGGTTGACCCGCCGCGTGGTGCGATTGAGCAGCCGCGCACCCAGCCGCGCCTCGAGCGATGAGACATGCTTGGAGATCGCCGACTTGGACATTCCCAGCTTTTTCGCGGCGTCGGTGAACCCCCCCTGATCCACGACGGCGACAAAAGCCTCCATCTCGCTGAGTCTGTCCATGCAGGAACTCCAATAAACGACTGTCGCCGGTATATTGGCGACAGGCGCAACAATTCAAGAAGCTTCGCCGTTTATCTCAGGAACAGCTGGCCAGCTGCGCGGCGTAAGTGTTGGCCCGCGACTGCACCCGCGCGGCGGTATTCTGCAGCCAGGGCTTGCGGTTGTAGCTGCCGCGCTGAAACCCGCTGTGCCCCTCGTGATAGGCGAGGTACTGGTTATAGGCATCGTGCGGGTGCACGCCGGCCGTCTGGGTCGTGCGGGCCATGTACCAGCCCATGAAGTCGCTTGCATCCGCAAAGCGGTCCCGCTTTGCCCGGCGTTTTCCGGTATCGCGCTGATACCATTCCCAGGTGCCGTCGATCGCTTGCGCGTATCCATAGGCCGTCGAGACGCGGCCCGCAGGGATGAAGCCCAGAAAGTACCGGCGTGGCGTCCGCGCCTTGGGTCGGAACGAGCTTTCCTGATAGAAGGTCGCAAGCTGCACGTTCACCGGAACGCCCCAGCGCTTTTCCGTGGCCGCCATGGCGCGGAACCACGACGGCCGCTCGCGCTTGATCATGCACGCATTTTCGGCGTTGCTGGGCGGCCCTTCGCTGCCGCCGGAGCAGGCTGTGAGGACCACAAGGGAAATTACAGCGAAACGGGTCAGCGCCCGCCTGAAGGAATGTGCCATGTCTGCTCGATCCGTGCTTTTGCACTTTTGACGGGCAGTATGCCTGATTTTGCCAAATTCTTGAAGTACTGATCATCCGGCTTCCCGGAATCGTCATGACGACCGGCAAAGCGGCAAGGCAGGGTTGTGTCTGGCAGAACCTGACGGCTCTGCTTCATGGCGTCGATATGGACACACGCGGCTTTGGCCATTACCAAGGGCCCGAGATGAGTGCAGGTGACGGAATGCTGAAGACCCAGGCCAAATTCGCTATCGGGCAGGTCGTCCGCCATCGGTTTCACCCGTTTCGCGGTGTAATCTTCGATGTCGACCCGGTCTTCAACAATACAGAGGAATGGTACAACTCGATTCCGGCGGAAAACCGGCCGGCAAAGAACCAGCCCTTCTATCATCTCCTGGCCGAGAACGAGACGTCCTACTACACGGCCTACGTCTCAGAGCAGAACCTTGTCAGGGACGACAGCGGAGAACCTGTCGACCATCCGGAAGTCGGCGAACTCTTCGGCCATCTGAATGACGGCAAGTATGATCTTGGTGGCCCGCTTCATTGAAGCGGAAGTCTGTTGGCGTTGCCCCTTGTGCAGGGATTGACGAGAATAACGATTATTAGGGGGAACACTGCAGATGGTTGAAATCGCGGGCACTACGCCGCGACGGTCACTCAAGACCGCGTGGCGTCAAGGTTGGTGCGACCGTCTAGATGATCCCTCGGCACGCTGGCATGCCTGGATCGACATGATGTTCGTCGATCACGGGGTCCTGCGGGCGATCAACCCGAACCGGCGGGAAATCGCACAGGGCGTGACATGCGGCAGCCAGCCAGGACCGCTGACCGTTCGCCGGATGGCACGGCGGGGCCTGAAAACGATCGTGAACCTGCGTGGCGAGAGCAAGGGCGGCCCCTATTTCTACGAGAGGGAAGCCTGCACCGCCGAAGGCGTCGGGCTGATAAACTTTCCCATGAGCTCGCGCAAGCTGCCCGATCCGCAGACCCTGCTCGACTTCATCGACATGCTGAAATCCCTTCAGCGCCCAGTGATGATCCATTGCAAGTCTGGTGCGGATCGCGCCGGCTTTGCCGCCGGGATCTGGATGCTCGCAATCGAGGGCGCGACGCCCGAGGCAGCCGCCCGCCAGCTTTCGCCGCGCTACCTCCATTTTCGCCGCAGCCGGGCAGGCGTGCTCGACGCCTTCTTCGAATGCTACAGAGCAGCCAATGCCGCGCGGCAGATCGGATTTGTGGAGTGGATCAGAACAGAGTATGCCCCTGACCGTATCGAAGCGGCATTCAAGGAATGCCGGCACTCGGAACGCATAGCCACAAGGATCCTGCTGCGAGAATGACACCAGCCCCTACACCCCCGCGCGCCCTGCTCGGACGGGTGTGGCAGGAATACATCTCGCGTCACAAGGCCGTTCTGCTTGTCGCGCTCGTTCTCATGACGATCGAGGGGGGCATGCTGGGCCTGCTCAGCTACATGATCCAGCCGATGTTCGACCGGGTGTTCCTGGGCGGGGACCAGGCCGCGGTCGGGCTGATCGCCGGATCAATCTTCGTGCTCTTCACGCTGCGCGCCGTTTCCGGCTTCGTGCATCGCTACCTGGTGGTGCGGACGGGCCTGCGGATCGTCACCTCGATCCAGAAGGATCTGACCGCGCACCTGCTGCAACTCGATACGCTGTTCTTCCAGCGCAACCCGCCCGGCGCCCTGATCGAAAGGGTGCGCGGCGATGCGCAGGCCCTTCAGGGCGCGGCAAGCGGGGTGCTCATCACACTCGGCCGCGACACGGTCAGCATGATCTCCCTTGCGGCGGTCGTGTTCTGGATCGACTGGCGCTGGGCGCTCCTGGTCTTCGTGGGCCTGCCGCTGATCGCGCTTCCGCTGCTGCGCCTGCAAAAGGGCATCCGGCGCACGGCACGGGCCGCGCGCGAACGCTCGGCCGGGATATCCAACCGGCTGGACGAGATCTTTCACGGCATCCTCGCGATCAAGGTGAACACGCTCGAGGAACACGAGCGCGCCCGCTTTACCGAATCCGTCGACCGCTATTTCAAGTCCGAACGGTCGAACCAGGCGCGGCAGGCGGCGATGCCTGCCATGATCGACCTTCTGGCAGCGATCGGCTTTCTGGGCGTGCTCTATTTCGGCGGCCAGCAGATCATCGCCGGGGACAAGACCGTCGGCGAATTCATGTCCTTCTTCACCGCCATGGCGCTCTTGCTCGACCCGATGCGCAGGCTGTCCGGCGTCAGCGGCCTCATCCAGGCGGCCATGGCCAGTCTTGAACGGCTCTACACCCTGTTCGACGAGCGCCCGACGATCATCAACCGGCCGGTCGCGCCTGCCGTCCGTCCGGCGCGCGACGGGGATCTGGTCTTCGAGAACGTGGAATTCGCCTATGACGGGCAACCCGTCCTGCGCGGCCTGAGCTTCACCGCGCGGGCCGGTCAGACGACCGCGCTCGTGGGGGCTTCCGGCGCGGGCAAGAGCACGGTGTTCAACCTGCTGACCCGCCTGATCGAACCGCAATCGGGACGGGTGACCATCGGTGGAACCAGTGTCCAGGATTTCGACGTCGCCGCCCTGCGGTCCCATTTCGCGCAGGTCAGCCAGGACGCGGCGCTTTTCGACGAGACGATCCGCCAGAACATCCTTCTCGGCCGCCTCGACGCGACCGACAGCGAAGTCGAGGCCGCGGCCGAGCGCGCCATGGTCACGGACTTCGCCCGCGACCTTGCGAAGGGGCTGGAAAGCCCGGCGGGGCCGCGCGGGTCCAACCTTTCGGGCGGGCAACGCCAGCGCGTGGCCATCGCCCGCGCGATGCTGCGGGACGCGCCCGTTCTGCTGCTGGACGAGCCGACATCGGCGCTGGACGCGCGGTCCGAACAGGTGATCCAGACGGCGCTCGACCGGCTGGCACACGGCCGCACCACGCTGGTGATCGCACACCGGCTGGCCACGATCCGCGATGCGGACCGCATCCTCGTGATGGACCGCGGCCAGCTGGTGGATGAGGGCCGCCACGAAGAGTTGCTGTCGCGCGGCGGGCTTTATGCCCAGCTCTACGCGCTCCAGTTCCGCGACACGGAAGCCGCCGCTCAGTAACCCAGCGCGCAGCCGTCCTTGCGCGGATCGGATGCGCCGACAAGGATGCCGAGTTCATCGTCGATCGCGATGGCCTGCGCGCCGCCCATCGGTCCATCCGGCACCTCGATCCGATGGCCAAGTGCCGCCAGTTCGGCGTGAAGTGCTGCCGGATACCCCCGCTCCAGCCGCAAGGCACCGTCCTGCGGGAAGCTGCGCGGATGGTTGATCGCCTGCTGCGGGTCCATTCCGAAATCCAGCATGTTCGACAGGAACCGCACATGCCCCGCCGCCTGGTACTGGCCGCCCATCACACCGAACGGCATGAGAACGCGCCCCTCGCGTGCGAGCATGGCGGGGATGATCGTGTGCATCGGCCGCTTGCCCGGACCCGCCTCGTTCGGATGGCCCGCCGCAAGGGTAAAGCCGGCGCCACGGTTCTGGAACAGGATCCCGGCCCCGGGCGCGGCGATACCAGACCCGAAGGCGTGGAACAGCGAATAGATCAGCGACACCGCCATCCGGTCGCGGTCCACGACCGTCAGGTAGACCGTGTCGCGATGCACCGACTCGGTCAGTGCGGCAGGGCCTTGCATCGCCCGCCCGGGATCGATCAGCGCCGCAAGCCCCTCGGCGGTGTCATCGCTCAGCATATGGTCGAGATACCGCATGGACAGCGCCGGATCCCCGATGAAGCGGTCGCGCGCATCATAGGCAAGCTTCGCGGCCTCGGCCTCAAGATGGATCCTTGCGGCACCCGTCGGGTCGAGCGTCGCTATCTCGAACCGCTCCAGAATCCGCGCCATCAGAAGCGCCGTGGCCCCCTGGCCGTTGGGTGGCAGTTCGATCAGTTCGGTTCCGCGATAAGGGCCGCGGATGGGGGTGACATACTCCGTCTCGGCCGCCGCGAAATCCTCGAGCGTGTGACTGCCGCCAGCAGCCCGGAGGGCGGCGACCATGTCCTCGGCCGCCGGCCCCTCATAGAATCCCGCGCGCCCTTCCTTCGCGATGCGCCGCAAGAGCGCCGCCTGCCGCGGCGCCCGAAAGATCTGGCCCTGGCGCGGCGCTTGGCCATCGCTCAGGAACAGATCCCGCGCGGCGCCCTGCAGCGCGCCCTGTTCCGCCGCCCAGTCGAAGGCCACCCGCGGTGCGACCGGCACCCCTTCCTCGGCATATCGAATCGCGGGCGCCAGTACCGCATCAAGCCCCAGCCGCCCGTGATCGCGCGCCATCCGCACGAAGGCATCGACCGCGCCCGGTACCGTCACCGCATCGGCGCTGTGCAGCGGGATCGCGGTATGGCCAGCCGCGCGCAGCCGCTCTGCATCGAAGCCACGCGGCGCGGGGCCGGATCCGTTCAGCCCGATCACCTCGTCACTGCCGGGGCGCTTCAGCAGCACGAAGCAATCGCCGCCCAGCCCGGTCATGTGCGGCTCGCATATCCCCAGAAGAACGGCGGCACCGATGGCGGCATCGACGGCGTTTCCACCCTGTCGCAGCAGCTCAATCGCCACCTGCGAGGCAAGCGGGTGCGACGTGGCCGCCATGCCGTTCACGGCAAGAACAAGGGAACGCTCAGGGGCATGGAAGTCACGCATCGATCGGCTCGGTTGCAAGGGACAACATTATGGCCGGTATAGCACCAGAACCGCTCGCGTCATGCAATTCGAGGAAACCGTTGGGGTTTTTGCCTCTGGTGCCGCCAGACCGTGTGGGGGCTGGGATCTGGCAGCACCAGAGCGAAGCTCACACAAGAGCCACAACCTTTGGATGCCGTGCCATCAGGGCAAAGCGTTGCTCTAATTGTGGTCAGATTAGGATTTGTGAAGCCGCGATGCGGCTTGCCAAAGCCTGTCGTATGACCGACAGTTTTGCGTATGGTACAGCCCCCCCTAGCGACGGTCACCCCGATCCAGACAACACCGGACCAGGTGAGCTTTCACCGCAACGAGCTGTCGATCATCATGCCGCTCTACGGGCGGATGGTGGCGATAGGGGAATGGCGTGACTACGGCATCTCGATGCTGCGCGAGGTGGCCGTGTTCTCGGTCTTCCGCCGCGCCACGGAACACCCGCTTTACCGGATCGAGAAGCGCCCCGCGCTCGCCCAGCGGCAGGGGCAGTATTCGGTGATCGGCATGGACGGCCGCGTGCTGAAGCGCGGCAACGACCTGCGCACCGTATTGCGGGTACTTGAGAAGAAGCTGATCCGCGCCGTCGGCGACTAGAGTCGCCGGACCGAAGTCACCTGTCCCGTCGGGGTGCCCGCGACACGGGCGATCGTGTCGGCGACGGGTTCGATCACGACAGCCATGTGGTGCGCATTGGCATGGATCAGCCGGCCTTCGTCAAGCATGATCCCGACATGGCCCCTCCAGAACACCAGGTCCCCACGCCGCCACTGGCCTGTGACCGGATTGCCGAGCGCCGCCTCCTGCTGGTCGGAGTCGCGCGGCGCGGCAGTCCCGGCTGCGGACAGCGAAAGTTGCACCAGCGCCGAACAGTCCAGCCCGAAGATGCTGCGCCCGCCCCAGAGATAGGGCGCGCCAAGGAACCGTTCGGCGATGGCGACAAAATCGGGACCTGTCGTGGCGGCCCCAGTCAGACAGGGCAGCGGACACCACAACCCGCCATCGAGTTGCGCATATCCCTCCGTGGTTCGGACCACCGTCACCCGCGCCAAGTGGGGCAGGGTCAGCACGGGCGGCAGCTTCAGCCGCGGGGCGGTATAAAGTTGCGCGCTGCGGGTGGCGATCAGATGCGTGGCAGCGGCGGCCGGTTCAAGCCCTTCGGCCCGGACATAGCCGACATAGCCGTCGGCCACGACCTGCGCCCAGGCGAGGCCCGTCTCGCGATCCTCGTCATAGACGGTCACTTCCTCGCCGAAGACCAGTTCGGTCACAAAGGCGCCTTGTCCCGCCGGGTCGGCCGTCATTCCCAGCACCGGCACGCACACCCGCATCGGCCGCCCCTCGGCGTAGCGCGGCGCGTCGATCACGCCGCGAAGATGCGCCGCCGCAAGGTCCGCCCGGGCCGGTGTGAGACGCGGGTCGCTCATGCCGCGTAGCGACGGGACAGCATGTCGAACAGGGCCCGCGCGCCCTGGCTGGCGCCGCCCTTCGGTCGGCCGGGCTTGGCCGTCGGCGTCCAGGCGTAGCAGTCGACATGGACATAGGCGCCCGCGCCTTCGGTGAAGCGGCGCAGGAACAGGGCCGCCGTGATCGCCCCCGCGAAGCCGCCCTTCGGCGCGTTGTCCAGATCGGCGATGTCTGGCTCGATCATCTCCTCGTAGGGGTTCCAGAAAGGCAGTCGCCATAGCGGATCCCAGCGGCGGACAGAGGCGCCGGCAAGATCCGTGGCGACCGCCTCGTCATCGGTGAAGAAGGGCGGCACATCGGGGCCCAGCGCGACGCGGGCTGCGCCCGTCAGCGTGGCCATCGAGACGAGGATCTCGGGCTTTTCCTCGCAGGCGAGCGCCAGCGCATCGGCCAGGATCAGCCGGCCCTCGGCATCGGTGTTGTTGATCTCGACCGTCAGACCGTTGCGGGCGCGCAGCACGTCGCCGGGGCGAAAGGAAGGGCCCGAAACGGAATTCTCCACAGCGGGGATCAGGACGCGCAGCCGCACCGGCAGCTTCAGGCCCATGATCAGCTGCGCCAGCCCCAGCACTGTCGCGGCACCGCCCATGTCCTTTTTCATCAGGCCCATGGACGAACCCGGTTTCAGGTTCAGGCCGCCGGTGTCGAAGCAGACCCCCTTGCCCACCAGCGTCACCCTGGGGTGCGAGGGATCGCCCCAGCTGAAATCGATCAGCCGCGGCTCTTGCGCTGCGGCGCGGCCGACGGTGTGGATCATCGGCAGGTCGCGCGCCAGAAGATCGGCGCCACGGATCACCGAAACCGGCGCGGCGAAACGCTCGGCCAGGTCCAGCGCGGCGTATTCCAGCGCCTCCGGTCCCATCTCGTTCGCAGGAGTATTGACAAGATCGGAGGTCAGCGCGACGGCGGCGGCCTCTGCCTCGAGCCGCGCGGCATCCAGACCCTCGGGCGCGACCAGCCGGGCGCCCTGCGCGCTTGCGTCCTTGTAGCGGGTGAAACGATAGGCCGACAGCAGCCAGGCAAGCGCCGCATTCTCAAGATCCGCACCGGCGATCCCTTCCGACAGCGCATAGGTGCCGGCGGGCAGTCTGGCGGCAACGCCGCCCAGCGGGTACTGCTGGCGGGCGCGATCCTTCGGGGTGCCGAAGCCGACCACACCGGAAGCGACGCGACCCTTGGCATCGAACAGGATGCGCACCTCGCCCAGCTTGCCGGAAAATCCATGCGCGTCGATCTGGGCAAGTTCAAAGCCGGACAGGGTCGCGCGCCAGCCCTCGACCTCGCCGGGCGAGAGGACGCGCAGCGGAATGGTATCCTGCGCGGGGGCGGCGAAACGTTCGGACATCGGGGGGACTCCTTCGGGCTGGTTCGGCTCGCGCCACAGCCTAATCCCGCCACCGGAAATGCCAAGCGGTTCCCGCAGGCCCGTCAGGACCTGTCGAGCACCTCCGAAAGCGCCGCTTCGGCCACCCTGATCATGCGCTGGGCCGTGGCGATGCGCGTCACCGTATCGACCGACGCCTGCCCGTCCTCGGCAGCGCGGGCTGCCGCCGCCAACCCGCTCAGCCCGACACCGCCGGCAAGCCCCGCCACCCGTCCGGCAAGCGCCTTCGCCTCGTCCCTCAGCCCGCAGGCGGTGGCGATCTCGAAGCGGGTCAACGCCTCGACAATGCCGAAACAGGCGTCATGGACGATCTCTGCCCCGCCGTGAGGGCCATGATCGGCCCGCAGCGCCGCGAGAACCCCGTGATCCAGAACCACGGCCTCACGCCTTCGGATGCGCACGACCTGTGCCATGCCCGTACCCCTTTTGTTTCCCCACCCCACAACTAGGCCGCAAGATTGAAGAATGGGTTAGCTTCGGCTGGTCACGTCTGGCGGCAGGCGATAGTCTCGGGCCACAAACGATAGGATAGCCTGCCATGCCCCTTCCGGCGCGCCCCCTGCCGAAATTCCTTGTCCAGCGCTACAAGGGATGGAAGGCCACGGATTTCGAGGAAAACCACAGCTGGTACAAGCGGCTTGCCGACGAAGGCCAGCGGCCCAGGGCGATGGTCGTGTCGTGCTGCGACAGCCGGGTCCATGTCACCTCGATCTTCGGGGCGGACATGGGCGAGTTCTTCATCCACCGCAACATCGCCAGCCTGATCCCGCCCTACAACCCTGACGGCGACCTGCACGGCACTTCCGCCGCGATCGAATACGCGGTGCGGGTGCTGCGGGTCTCGCATCTTCTTGTGCTCGGTCATTCCAATTGCGGCGGCGTGGACGCCTGCGACGGCATGTGCCGGGGCGAAGCCGCGGAACTCGAGGAGCCTACCAGCTTCGTCGGCCGCTGGCTGGATCTTCTGCGAGGAGAGCACGCGGCGGTGGCCGGCATGAACGACAAGCCGGCGCGGCTTCAGGCGTTGGAAAAGGCGGCGGTGCTGGTCAGCCTGCGCAACGTGCTGACCTTTCCCTATGTCAGCGACGGGGTGGATAGCGGGGATCTTGCGCTTCACGGGCTCTGGAACGATATCGGCACCGGCGCGCTGGAACATTACGACGCGTATCTGGACAAATTCCTTCACGTCTGATGGATCGCGCCGGAACGATGCCGGTCAACCTCGGGAACGGACATGGATAGCCTGCTCTCACTCGCCGCCGCCAACGTCCTGTCGCCCATGGTGCTCAGCTTCGCGCTCGGCTTCGCGGCGGCGCTCGCGCGCTCGGACCTGACCGTGCCCGAGGCGGCGGCGAAGGCGCTGTCGCTCTACCTGCTGTTCGCCATCGGCTTCAAGGGCGGTGTCAGCGTCGCCGAAAGCGGCGTCGGAGCAGATCTCGTGGCGACGCTTCTGGCGGGCGTGGCACTGTCCTTCGCCATCCCGCTGATCGCCTTCGGCATCCTGCGAACCGTCTCGGGCCTGTCGGTGGTCGATGCCGCCGCGGTGGCGGCGCATTACGGGTCGATCTCGGTCGTCACCTTCGTGGCGGCGACATCGGCGCTGGGCAGCGCCGGGATCCTGTACGAGGGCTACATGGTCGCCGTGGCCGCCGCGATGGAGGCGCCGGCGATCCTGTCGGCGTTGTGGCTGGTCAGCCGCGGGCGCAAGGAGACGCACCCCAACGAGGACGGGCTTCTGCGCGAGATCCTGCTGAACGGCTCCATCGTGCTGCTGGTCGGCTCCTTCGCGATCGGCTGGATCACCGGCCCGGCCGGGCTTGAGGAAATCTCCAGCTTCATCGTGGCGCCGTTCAAGGGGGTGCTCTGCCTGTTCCTGCTGGACATGGGATTGGTCGCGGGTCGCGGTTTCCGCAACGCCAGCAACGAACTGCGCCCGCCGGTGATCCTGTTCGGGCTTGCAATGCCGCTGATCGGTGGCACGCTGGCGCTTGGCTGCGCGGCGCTGCTGGGCCTGTCGGCGGGCGGCGCGGCCCTGCTGGTCACGCTGGCGGCGTCGTCCTCGTATATCGCCGTGCCCGCCGCGATGCGCGTGGCGCTGCCCGAGGCGAACCCGTCGATCTATCTGACGCTGTCGCTTGGCGTGACCTTTCCCTTCAACCTGACGGTGGGGATACCGATCTACATTGCCGCCGGCGGGCTGGTGGCCTGACAAGGAGAGAGAGGCATGCAGACCCATGCCGCGAAGCGGGTGGAGATCATCATCGAAGCCCCGATGGAGGAACGCCTGACCCGGGCGCTGGCGAAGGCGGGGGTCACCGGCTTCACCGTGCTGCCGGTGCTGGGCGGCTCCGGCAGGTCCGGCCGTTGGTCCCGCGAAGGGCAGGTCAGCCGGGCGGGCGGCATGGTTGCCGTGGTCTGCATCGTGCGGCCCGAGCGGGTGGACACCCTACTCGACGCGGCCTTCGCCGTGGTCGAGCGTCATGTCGGCGTGGTGTCGATCACCGACTGCCAGGTGCTCAGGGCCGAGCGTTTCTGACAACGCGCGCAGCAAGACGAAACGGGCCGCCGCCCATGCAGGAGGCGACGGCCCGTTTTTTCGATATGGCTGCGCTCAGCCCTTCTTCAGGACGCGCCGGCCCAACAGCTCTGCGATCTGCACGGCGTTCAGCGCGGCGCCCTTGCGCAGGTTGTCGCTGACGCACCACAGGTTCAGGCCGTTCTCAATGGTGGGATCCTGCCGGATGCGGCTGATATAGGTCGCAAAATCGCCCACGCATTCGACCGGGGTGACGTAGCCGCCATCCTCGCGCTTGTCTACGACCATGATGCCCGGGCTTTCGCGCAGGATCTCGCGGGCTTCCTCTTCGTCGAGGAAATCCTCGAACTCGATGTTCAGCGCCTCGGAGTGGCCCACAAAGACGGGAACGCGGACGCAGGTCGCGGTAAGCTTGATTGCGGGATCCACGATCTTCTTGGTCTCGGCGACCATCTTCCACTCTTCCTTGGTCGACCCGTCCTCCATGAACTTGTCGATATGGGGAATGACGTTGAAGGCGATCTGCTTGGTGAACTTGGACGGCTCGACCTCCTGACCGGGGACATACATGCCCTTGGTCTGGTTCCACAGCTCGTCCATGGCTTCCTTGCCCGCCCCCGAAACCGACTGGTAGGTCGAGACGACCACGCGCTTGATCTTCGCGCGATCGTGCAGCGGCTTCAGCGCCACCACCATCTGCGCGGTCGAGCAGTTGGGATTGGCGATGATGTTGCGCTTGGAATAGCCCTCGATCGCGTCGGGGTTCACTTCCGGCACGATCAGCGGAACATCGGCGTCGTAGCGATAGAGCGACGAGTTGTCGATCACCACGCAGCCGGCCTTGGCGGCCTTTGGCGCATAGATCTTCGTCGCGTCCGAGCCGATCGCGAAAAGCGCCATGTCCCAGCCGGTGAAGTCGAAGGTGTCAAGGTCCTGGGTCTTGACGGTCTTGTCGCCGAAGCTGCACTCGGTGCCCAGCGAACGGCGGCTCGCCAGAGCGGCAAGCTCGTCCACCGGGAACTGGCGCTCGGCCAGGATGTTCAGCATTTCGCGGCCCACGTTACCCGTGGCGCCGACAACGACAACTCGATAGCCCACAAGAGACTCCTTTCGGAAAATGCGGGCGTGTCTTACCGTCTTGGCCCCCGAAAGGAAAGCGGATTGCGGATTTTCCGCTCACGCGATGGTTATGCGCGGCCGGGCGCCAGTCGCGGTAACAGGAATGATGATGAGGTGGCTGGTCCCTGTCCTGATGTTTCCCGCGGTGGCGTTTGCCGACGTGCCGCAGATCCTTGCTGTCGAGGCTCGCGAGGGCCGCTTCGGCTGGCGCTTCGATGTGACGGTCGAGCACGCGGACACCGGCTGGGAGCATTACGTCGACGGCTGGACGGTCCACCTTCCGGACGGCACCATGCTCGGGGCGAGGGATCTGCTGCACCCGCATGTCGCGGAACAGCCCTTTACCCGCAGCCTGTTCGACGTGGTCATTCCCGAGGGCACGACCGAAGTCATCCTGCGCGCCAACGACAACCTTCACGGCCAGAGTGCGGAATTCGTTTACAGGCTGCCCGGGTCCTGACAATACTGCACAATTAACGGGCAGGCGGGTCGGTTTGCCGTCGGGCTGGGCGTTTGCCCTTGACCGTGCGGCAGGCCCGCATCCAATGCTCTGACGTTTGCCCGGACCAGTTCAACAGGGGGTCTTTCATGTTCAGATCAATCGCCATCGCCACGCTTGGCGCCGCCCTTGCGGCTGGCGTCGCGTCGGCGCAGACCAAGGTGCCCTTCGCGCTCGACTGGGTGTTCGAAGGGCCCAGCGCCGCGTATTTCGCGGCCATCGACAACGGCCATTTCGCCGCCGAGGGGCTCGAGGTCGAAGTCTCGGCCGGTTCCGGCTCGCTCGACGCGATCCCCAAGGTGGCGACAGGCGCCTTCCCGGTGGGCTTTGCCGACATCAACAGCCTTGTCCGCTTTCTCGACCAGAACCCCGGCGCACCGGTGACCGGGGTGATGATGGTCTATGACAAGCCCGCCTTTTCCGTCGTCGGCCGCGTCAGCCGGGGCGTGACCGAGCCCAAGGATCTTGAAGGCAAGGTGCTGGGCGCACCGCCGCCCGACGGGGCCTGGGCGCAGTTCCCGGCCTTCGCCTCGGCCAACGATCTGGACATGTCGCAGATCACGGTAGAGCCGGTCGGCTTCCCGACGCGCGAGCCGATGCTGGCCGAGGGCCAGGTCGACGCGATCACCGGCTTCTCGTTCTCGTCCTTCCTCAACCTGGTGCGGCTGGGCGTGCCCGAAGAGGATATCGCCGTGATCCTGATGGCCGACCACGGCCTGGAGCTTTACGGCAACGTCATCATCGCGAACACCGAATTCGCCGAAGCCAACCCGGAAGTGGTGACCGGCTTCCTGCGCGCGGTCGCCCAGGGCTGGAAGGACGTGATCGCCGACCCCGCCGCCGGCGCGCAGATGGTGGCGGAACGCAACCCCGCCGCAGACGTGGCGCTGGAACAGCGCCGGCTGGAACTTGCGATCCGCGACACCGTGCTGACCGACTGGGTAAAGGAAAACGGCATGGGCAAGGTCGATCCGGACCGGATGGCCCGTGCACTGGAACAGATCGCCGAGACCTACGAGTTCCAGAATGCGCCCGACGCGTCGCTTTACTTCACCGATGCCTTCCTGCCCGATGATGGCAGCCTGATGCTTCAGTGACCTTGTGATCCCCGGCGCGGCCCGTCCGTGCCGGGGTCAGCTTGCATGACCATGCCAGACCCCAACCCACTGATCGAGATTTCGCACGTCACCCACGCCTACAAGACGGCGTCGGGTCCGCTTCCCGTTCTGAACGACCTGAACATACGGGCGCAGGCGGGCACATTCACCGCCGTGGTCGGCCCCTCGGGTTGTGGCAAGTCCACCCTCACCCGCCTGATCGCCGGCCTGATGACCCCCGACCAGGGCGAGGTGCGCCTGCACGGGCAGAAAGTGAGCGGCCCGCGCAAGACGGTGGGGATGGCGTTCCAGAACCCGGTACTCCTGGAATGGCGCACGATCATCGACAACGTGCTTCTTCCGCTGGAAATCGTCGGCACCAGCATGTCGCGGACCGAACAGCGCGAGCGGGCCATGTCGCTCCTGCGGCTGGTCGGGTTGGAGGGGTTCGAGAACAAGCGCCCCTCGGAACTGTCGGGCGGCATGCGCCAGCGCGCCTCGCTCTGCCGATCGATCGTGCACAAGCCCGAGGTGCTGATCCTGGACGAGCCCTTCGGCGCGCTGGACAATTTCACGCGCGAGGATCTGTGGCAGACCATGCACGACCTGCGAAAGGCGGAAAGCTTCACCTGCGTGCTGATAACGCATGACCTGCGCGAGTCGCTGTTCCTGGGCGACCAGGTGGTCGTGCTGTCGGGCCGCCCCGCGACCACGCAATACGTGATGGAGGTACCGCTCGGCCCGGACCGCACGCTTGACGATCTCTATACCGCCGAGTCGGCCGAGAACCTTCACATCCTGCGCGACCAGATCAAGATCGCCCAGGGGCGGGTGGCAGCATGACAAACCTGCGCAAGATCCTCGTGCCGTTGACGGCGATGCTGGTCTTCGTGCTGCTGTGGGAATGGCTGGTCTGGGTCAACCAGTGGCCAAACTACAAGATGGCGTCGCCCTCGGACCTTGGCCCTGCCTTCTGGAAATTCCGCTGGCTGTTCCTCGAATATGGCTGGGACACGCTCTGGCGCACGGTGGTGGGCCTGCTGCTGGCGGTGGTGGTGGGTGTGGCACTCGGCGTGGTGATGGGCTTTTCCCGCACCATGCGGGACGCGCTCTACCCGCTGCTGGTCGGCTTCAACGCGGTTCCCAAGGCAACCGTGGTGCCGGTGATCGCGTTGATCTTCATCGGCCAGCACGACCTGAACACGGTGCTCATCGCCTTCATGATCTCGTTCTTTCCGATCGCGGTGTCGATCTCGATCGGGCTTTCCACGCTGGAACCGGAATACCGCGACATCCTGCGGGCACTCGGGGCCACGCGAATGCAGATCTTCTGGAAGATCGCCCTGCCCAAGACGCTGCCGGAATTCTTCGGCGCGCTCAAGGTGGCGGTGACGCTGGCTTTCATCGGCACCAACCTGATGGAGATCGTCGAACCGCACGGTCGCGGGCTGGGCCACCTGTTCGACTCGGGCAAGATCAGCGCCGACTATCCGCTGATGTTCGCTGTCCTGATCGCGCTGGCTTTTCTCGGCATCGTTCTCTACTACATCGTGGTCATGCTCGAGCGTATTTTCGCCGGATGGGCGGAGCGCGCGGAAACCTGAACCCTGGACGATCCCCGATGGACTTCGACCTGCGCAGCCGGGCGGGCCTGCCCGAACATCTTCGCTATCTTGCCGACAAGTACCCGCGCGAGATGTGGACCGGCCATCCCAACTTCAACGGGCTGACCAGCTTCTGGCTGGACCGCCACCTGATGTTCCGCAACGTGCAGGAGCGCATGCAGCAGGAGACGAAGCTCTACCTGGACCGCAACGCAGATGCGCGCCAGTTCGGGCAGAACATCTATCGGCTGGCCGGGTTCTTCATCAACGAGCTGCACGGCCACCACAACATCGAGGACGCGCATTACTTCCCGATGCTCTGTGACCGCGAAAAGCGCCTGAAAGAGGCGTTCGAGCTGCTGGACGCGGACCATCACGCGATGGATGGACTGCTGGCGGACCTGACCGGGCACACGAACGCGCTGCTACAGGCGCTTGCCGCCGGCAAGCCGGCCCGGAACGAGGCGGGCGTCTTCCACCGATCCGTCGATGCCTTCGCGGGCTTTCTCGACCGCCACCTGGCCGACGAGGAGGAAATCGTCGTCCCGGTGATCCTTGAACACGCCATCCGCGACTAGGCCCGCAAGAGGCGTTGCGCGGTTGCACGGCGAGAGTATTCTCTCGCCATGAGATACGCTTTGCTCGTTGCCCTGCTCGTTCTGGCCTTACCCGCGCTTGCCGGTCCTCCCGGCCCGGTGACCGACGACATGTTCCGTCCCGTGGACCGCCGCGAGGCGGAGCTGGGCCAGCTGCTCTTCTACGACCCGATCCTGTCCGGCAACCGCGAGGTTTCCTGCGCCACCTGCCATCATCCGCGGTTCGGCACCTCGGACGGGCTGTCGCTGGGCATCGGGGATGGCGGCAAGGGGCTGGGGCCCGATCGCGTCGCCGACCCCGACAACCTGCCAGAGGAACGCATCCCCCGGAATGCGCCGGCGCTGTTCAACCTGGGCGCCCACGAATTCACCGTCCTGTTCCATGACGGGCGGATCGAGGCGGACCCGGCCCGCAAGTCCGGCATCCGCACCCCGCTGGAGGACGACATGACCGTCGGCTTCGACGGCATCCTTTCCGCGCAGACCATGTTCCCGGTCCTCAGCCCCGACGAGATGGCGGGCCATTACAGCGAGAACGAGATCGCGCAGGCCGTGCGCCAGGGCCGCCTGACTGGCGAGGGTGGTGCCTGGGACCTGATCTCGGCCCGGGTGCGGGCGATCCCGGACTACGAGGCGCGCTTCGCCGCCGTCTATCCCGACATCGCCGCCGGTCGCCCCCTCGGCTTTACCGATATCTCGAACGCGATCGCCGCCTTCATGGAACTGGAATGGCGCTCGGACGCCAGCCCCTTCGACGCCTATCTGCGCGGCGAGGGTGACCTTCCGCCGCTGGCGCGGGAGGGCATGGCTCTGTTCTACGGCGATGCGGGTTGCGGTACCTGCCATTCCGGCCCCTTCCTGACCGACCACCGCTTTCACGCGATGGCTGCGCCACAGATCGGGCCGGGCAAGGTGGCGCGCTTCGAAAGCGACCATCGGGACATGGGCCGCATGGAAGTGACCGGCCGCCCCGAGGATGCCTTCGCCTTCCGCACGCCCAGCCTGCGCAATATCGCGCTGACCGCGCCATACGGGCATGCCGGGGGCCACAGCCAGCTTGGCGCCTTTGTAAGGGATCACGCCGAGGGTGCCGCGGCGCTGTCGCGCTACAATCCGGAAAACGCCCTGCTGCCGGACCTTGCAGGGGTCGAGGACCTCGCGATCCTGAATTCCCCCGAGGAGATGCAGGCCATTACGGACGCCGCCGGCACCCGCACGCAAGAGCCGCTGTCGGATGCGGAACTTGCAGCGATCCTGGCCTTTCTCGACACGCTGACGGATCCGAATGCCGAGACGGGCGTTCTTGGCATCCCCGATGCGGTGCCGAGCGGCCTGCCTGTCACCCGCTAGCGCAGGTCCAGCCCGGCACCGTCGCGCCACAGCGAGAGGCGGCGGTTCGCCTCAACCCCCACCCAGTCCGACACGCCGCCATCGGGCCAGCGCACCCGGACCTTTGCCGCAGTGTCTGGCCCAAGCCCGAAATGCTGCGGCCCGGCCTGCCCGCCGACATGGCCGCCGCCCACCGTGATCTCGCGCAGGTGCGTGACGCCACCGGGCGTCTCGACCTCGAGGAAGGCGCCGACCGCAAAGCCGTTCGGCCCGGCCTGCCGCGGCTCCAGCGCCAGCCAGTTGCCGGTGTCGGAGGTGACGTTCCGGTACAGCTCAAGCGGCGCCCGGCGGTTGACGACGACCAGGTCGAGCCGCCCGTCGCCGTCGAAATCCGCCAGCGACGCGCCGCGCGCACGCTCGACCGTGGCGACGCCCGCCTCGACCGACGCCTCGGTGAAACGGCCATCCGGCCCTTGCATCAGCAGGTTGTTCGGGTCCCGCATCGCGTTGGTCGGCATCTGGTCCACATTGCCCTTGGCAATGAACAGGTCGTCGCGCCCGTCATTGTCCACATCGGCGAACTCGGCATGCCAGCCCGTCGCGGGCCGCCCATCATCGCCAACATGCGGGCGTTGGGCATAGGTGCCAATGTCATAGGGCGCGCCGCGATAGCTGCCGTCGGGCTGGGCGATCAGCATCAGCTGGTCGCCCATGGATGTCAGTACCACTTCCGGCAGGCGGTCGCCGTTCAGGTCGCGGCTGGCGATCCCCATGCCCCAGATGGAGATGGGCTGCCAACCCTCCTCGGGGCCCATCAGGGCAAGCGGCTCCATCCGCCACATCTGCTCGGACCCGCCACGGACATAGTAGTGGCGGTCATTCGACACACGCAGATCCGCGCGGCCCGTCAGCATCCGGTCCGAAAACAGGATCGACAGCGCACAGAACCCGGGCTCCAGCAGGATGGGGGTGGCGTATCCCGTCCCGTCCGGCCGGTGCAGGGTGTTTGCGTCGCAGGCCTCGAACGGCCCCGCAGGATCGCTGCGGTCGACGTAGTTTCCAACGGCGAGCGTCGGCCAGTCCTGCCCCGGCTCCCAGGTCGCGGAGAAGGCGGTCGACCAGCGGTCGCCCGGATCGAAGCCCCACTCAGTGGTGCGATCCTCGAAGCGGCAGTCGCCCATGCCCTTCAGCAGCAGGTTCGGCCCCACGCGAAGCACCGCCAGGTCGAGCAGCCCGTCGGAGTCGATGTCCAGCGGATAGGCCCCGGTCACTCCATCAAGCTGCGGGATACCGTTTCCAAGGACAAACGCCATCCCGCCCCGGTTCACGAACAACCGCGCCGGGTTCTCGCCGCCCGCGGCCAGGAATTCGGGCAAGGCATCGCCGTTGCAGTCGAACACGGCGACGCCGCCGCCGACGAAATGCTCCCACCCGCCGTCATAGACATGGGCAACCGGAAGATCCGCCGACACATCCTGGAAACGCGGCCCGGCCTGAAGGACGGCAGGCCACAACAGCAGGAAAAGCGCCGCACGCATCATGCGGCCTCCCCGGAGATCAGCACGTCGGTCAGGTCCGCCAGCGCAAGGGTGGCGGCGCCCCGCGCCCAGACCCAGTCGCCCCAGGCGTGGATCTCGACCCTGGCTGCCGGGCGACCCTGGTCCAGCGTCAGGCGCCGCGCCTCTTCCAGCATCTCCGAGGCATAAAGATAGTCGTAGCGCATCCGTGCCCCGGACAGGATCACCAGCGGCGGATCGAACAGCGTCACGACATTGGCAAGTCCCACCGACAGGAACCGGCCGGCCCGGCGGAAGATGCTGCGCGCCGCCTCGTTGCCGGCCTTGGCCTCGTCGAACAGCGCCTCCAGCAGCACCCGCGTTGAACCGGGGGCGCGCCCCCAAAGCCCCAGCGCCGCGGTCGCCTCGCGCACCAGCGCGTAATCCGAGACATAGGCCTCGAGGCAGCCGCGCTGGCCGCATCGGCACAGCGCCCCGTCGAGTTGCACCTTGGTATGGCCCAACTCGGTGCCATAGCCATGCGCGCCGCGATAGAGCTTGTCACCCAGCACCAGCCCCATGCCGACGCCCTGCTCGATCGTGACCACGGCAAAATTCGACAGCGCACGGCCGGAGCCGTACCATAGCTCGGCCAGCGTCAGCAGGTTCACATCGTTGTCGATCTGTACCCGCAGGCCCAGGCGGTCGGCCAGCATGGACCTGAGCGGCACTCGCCGGTCGCGGAAGATCGGCGACCAGAGCAGCATGCCCTCTACATGATCGACCAGCCCGGGCAGCCCGACGCCTGCCGCCTGCACCGCGCCCTCGGGCAGGTTCGCCTGGTCCAGCGCCATCCGGAAGATGGTCTCGGCCTCGTCAAGCGTGGTCGCCAGGCTTCGGCCGGTAACCGCCGCGGGCAGGCTGGCCTCGGCAACGGGGCGGCCAGCGAAATCGACCACCACGGCGGTGTGCATCTCGTCGCTCAGCTTGATGCCGACGACGTGGCCTGCTTCGGGACGCACACCAAGCGCCACAGGGGGGCGGCCACGGCCGGTGTCGCGTGGCGGTCCCTCGGCCTCGATCAGGAAGCCATCGCGAATCAGTTCCGAAGACAGGGTGGTGACGGATCCGGCGCTGACGCCCAGTTCCTTTGCCACATCGACCCGCGCGATCCGTCCGGCCGAGCGGATGCACTCGAAGATCTGCTGCTTGAGCGGCGGCGCACCGGGCCCCTTGCGGATCGGACCACAACCATCCGTGGGCTGCGCATCCAGCATGTCCGCAAGCTGCCGCTCGGGTTCAATTTTTTCGACAGCCAAATTTAAGCCTTCCGTGCAGCAGCCGTTTCCGCCCATCATCAGCCCATCTCCTGCGGGCTGCTCGCGGTATCAGCAGATATTTTGCGATCCGCGTCAAATTAATTTTGACAACTGAATTATTTTGGGCATTCTCGCGATCGTTGCGGGAAAACCGCACGCACCCGAGATTCCGGGTGTCGCCTTATGGGAGGAACATATGCGTAAGCTTTTCATGGCGGCGGCCCTTGCCTCCGCTTCCTTCGCTCCGTCCGCCTTCGCGCAGGACATCACCGTCGGTGTGAGCTGGTCCAACTTCCAGGAAGAGCGCTGGAAGACCGACGAGGCGGCCATCGTCGCCGCGCTCGAGGCAGCCGGTGCCGAATACGTCTCGGCCGACGCGCAGTCGTCCTCGGCCAAGCAGCTGTCCGACATCGAAAGCCTCATGGCGCAGGGCGTGGACGCGCTGATCGTTCTGGCCCAGGACACCCAGGCCATCATCCCGGCGGTCCAGGCCGCGGCGGACGAAGGCATCCCGGTGATCGCCTATGACCGCCTGATCGAGGATCCGCGCGCCTTCTACCTGACCTTCGACAACGTCGAGGTCGGCCGCATGCAGGCCCGCGCCGTGCTCGAAGCGGCGCCCGAAGGCAACTACGTCATGATCAAGGGCTCGCCCACCGACCCGAACGCAGACTTCCTGCGCGGCGGTCAGCAGGAGGTGTTGCAGGAGGCGATCGACGCCGGGCGCATCACCATCGTCGGCGAAGCCTATACCGACCAGTGGCTGCCCGCCAACGCGCAGCGCAACATGGAACAGATCCTGACCGCCAACAACAACGACGTGGACGCGGTCGTCGCCTCGAACGACGGCACCGCCGGTGGCGCGGTTGCGGCGCTTCAGGCACAGGGCCTGGTGGTTCCGGTGTCGGGTCAGGACGGCGACCATGCCGCGCTGAACCGCATCGCGCAGGGCACGCAGACCGTTTCGGTGTGGAAGGACGCACGCGAACTGGGCCGCGCCGCGGGCGAGATCGCCCTTGCTCTGGCGGGCGGCACCGCCATGGCCGACATCGAGGGAGCGGCGGAGTGGACTTCGCCCGGCGGGACCACCATGACCTCGCTGTTCCTGGCCCCGGTGCCGATCACAGCGGACAATCTCTCGGTCGTCGTGGATGCCGGGTGGATCACGCAGGAAGCCCTTTGCCAGGGCGTGACGGGCGGCCCCGCCCCCTGCAACTGAGGATCGCGCGGGCAGCCCGAGACCGGGCGCCCGCAGCGACACAGGCCCCGCCGCAGCTGCGCGGCGGGGCGCACCTGCACCCCGGAGACAGAGGCCATGACCGACACGTCCGCCGCCAACCCGGCGCGCGCCAAACGCCGCACTTTCGTCGAGGCGCTTGAAATAGACATGCGCCTGATGGGCATGATCGGCGCGTTCATCCTGCTTTGCATCGGCTTCCACCTGCTGACGGACGGCCGGTTCCTGACCCCGCGCAACATATTCAACCTGACGATCCAGACCGTTTCCGTCGCGATCATGGCGACAGGCATGGTCTTCATCATCGTTACCCGGCACATCGATCTGTCCGTCGGCTCGTTGCTGGCAACCTGTTCGGCGGTCATGGCGATGACGCAGACGGTCATCACACCGCAATGGCTGGGCCTGGGGCTGGACCATCCCCTGACGGCACCGCTGACCATCCTTGTGGGCGTCGCTGCGGGAGCGCTGATCGGGGTCTTTCACGGCTGGCTGGTCGGCTACCTGGGCATACCGGCCTTCATCGTGACCCTGGGCGGTCTGCTGGTCTGGCGCAACGTGGCCTGGTACCTGACCAACGGTCAGACGATCGGCCCGCTGGACAGCAATTTCCTGGAACTGGGCGGGATAGAGGGCACGCTGGGCGTGACCGCAAGCTGGATCCTCGGACTGATCGCCACCGCGGGCGCGCTCTGGGGGCTCTGGGCCGCGCGGCGCAACAAGATCGCGCACGACTTCCCGGTGAAGCCGCTCTGGGCCGAGGCCGTGCTGGCACTTCTCATCTCGGCCGCAATCCTGGGCTTCGTCGCGGTGCTGAACGCCTACGAGATCCCCCAGGCCCGCCTGGAGCGCATGTTCGCCGCGAATGGAGAGGTGATGCCCGAGGGCTACACCACCGGCTACGGCGTACCCTATTCGGTCGTTCTGCTGGTGATCGTGGCCATCGTGATGACGGTCGTCGCCACCCGCACGCGGCTTGGGCGCTACATCTTCGCCACCGGCGGCAACCCGGACGCAGCGGCCCTTTCGGGCATCAACACAAGGCTGCTGACCGTCAAGGTATTCGCCATCATGGGCGCACTCTGCGCCATCTCGGCGGTGGTCGCCTCGGCGCGCCTGACCTTTCACTCGAACGACATCGGCACGCTGGACGAGTTGCGCGTGATCGCCGCGGCGGTCATCGGCGGCACCGCGCTGTCTGGCGGGATGGGCACGATCTATGGCGCCATCCTCGGTGCGCTGATCATGCAGTCGCTACAGTCCGGCATGGCCATGGTCGGCGTTGACGCGCCGTTCCAGAACATCGTCGTCGGCAGCGTGCTGGTCGCCGCCGTTCTCATCGACATCATCTACCGCAAGCGTCTGGGAGCCAAGTGATGAACCGTGGCACGCCCCTCGTGGAAATGCGCAACATGTCGCTGTCTTTCGGCGGCATCAAGGCGGTGGACGATGTCACCGTCGATCTCTACCCCGGCGAGGTGGTTGGCCTTCTGGGTCACAACGGCGCCGGGAAATCGACCCTGATCAAGTGCCTGTCGGGCGCGTACAAGGCCGACAGCGGGGAAATCAGGGTCAACGGCGAAAAGGTCGTGATCAACAACCCCCGCGACGCGCGGAACCACAACATCGAGACGATCTACCAGACCCTCGCGCTGGCGGACAATCTCGATGCCGCCTCCAACCTGTTCCTGGGGCGGGAACTGGTTTCTCCGCTCGGCCTGGTGGACGATGCCCGGATGGAGGCGGAGACCCGCAAGATCATGGGTCGGCTGAACCCCAATTTCCGCCGCTATTCGTCGCCCGTCTCGGCACTTTCGGGCGGCCAGCGGCAGTCCGTGGCGATCGCGCGCGCGGTCTATTTCAATGCGCGCGTCCTGATCATGGACGAGCCCACCGCGGCGCTTGGCGTGCAGGAAACGCAGATGGTCGCAGAACTGATCCAGGAACTGAAGCGCCAGGGCCTCGGGATCTTCCTGATCGACCACGATGTCCACCAGGTGATGAACCTCTGCGACCGGGCCAGCGTGATGAAGAACGGCCAGCTTGTCGGCACCGTCAACATCGCCGATGTCACCGAAGACGATCTGCTGGGCATGATCATTCTGGGCAAGGCGCCGGAAAAGGCGGCCTGACATGTACCTTGGCATCGATCTGGGCACCTCGGGCGTCAAGGTCCTGCTGATGGACGACGCCCAGACCGTCCGGGGCGAGGCGCAGGCCCCGCTCTCGGTCAGTCGGCCGCATCCCGGCTGGTCGGAACAATCGCCCGCGGACTGGATTGCCGCGACCGCCCGCGCGCTGGACGAGCTGGCGGCGGCGCAACCCCTGTCGAAGGTCCGCGGGATCGGGCTTTCGGGACAGATGCACGGGGCCGTGCTGGTCGATGCCAGCGGCGAGGTGCTGCGCCCCTGCATCCTCTGGAACGACACCCGCGCCCATGTCGAGGCGGCCGAGATGGACGCCGCCCCCGACTGGCGGCGGATCAGCGGCAACATCGTCTTTCCGGGCTTCACCGCACCCAAGCTGGAATGGGTGCGCCGCAACGAGCAGGACCTGTTCGAGCGCACGGCGCTGGTGCTGTTGCCCAAGGACTACCTGCGGCTGTGGCTGACCGGCGAGGCCGTATCGGAGATGTCGGACGCGGCAGGAACCTCGTGGCTGGATACCGGCGCGCGGGACTGGTCGGACGGGCTGCTGGCGGCCTCGGGACTAGATCGCGCTCAGATGCCCCGCCTTGTCGAGGGCTCGACCCCTTCGGGCAAGCTGCGCGCGGCACTCGGCGAGCGGTGGGGCATGACCGCCTCGGTCATCGTCGCGGGTGGCGGCGGGGACAACGCGGCCTCGGCCGTGGGCGTGGGGGTGGTCAAGCCCGGAACCGCCTTCGTGTCGCTGGGCACCTCTGGCGTGCTTTTCGCCGCGGACGACGCCTATCGCCCGGCGCCCGAGACGGCGGTGCACAGCTTCTGCCATGCGCTGCCGGGAACCTGGCATCAGATGGGGGTGATCCTGTCGGCAACTGATGCGCTGGAATGGTATGCGCGGGTGGTTGGTTCTGACGCAGCCAGCCTGACCGGCGGGCTGGGACCGCTTCGCGCACCCGGACGCACGCTGTTCCTGCCCTATCTGGGCGGAGAGCGGACTCCGCACAACGATGCCGCCATCCGCGGTGCCTTTGTCGGGCTGGAGCACGCTGCCGACACGGCCGCCCTGACGCGCGCGGTGCTGGAAGGAGTGACCCACGCCCTGACGGATTGCAGACAGGCGCTCGCGGCGACCGGCACGCGCATCGAACGGCTGATCGCGGTCGGCGGTGGCAGCAGGTCGGACTACTGGCTATCCGCCATCGCGACGGCGCTGGATGTCACCGTCGAGTTGCCGGCGGCCGGAGATTACGGCGCAGCCTTCGGTGCCGCGCGTCTGGGGATGATGGCGGCGACGGGGGCAGGCGCGGAACTTGCCACCACGCCCCCGATCGCCCGCCGCATCGTCCCCGAAGATGGGCTGCGCGCGGCCTTTGCCGATGCGCATGCCCGCTACACGGAAACCTACAGATCGCTGAAAGGCCTGTCATGACAAGCTATTTCGAGGGCATCGCCCCGCTCAATTTCGAAGGCCCCGACAGCAACGCGGAGCTTTGCTATCGCCATTACAATCCAGACGAGGTGGTGATGGGCAAGCGAATGGAGGATCATCTGCGCTTTGCCGTCGCCTGGTGGCACAGCTTCGCCTGGCCAGGCGGCGACCCGTTCGGCGGCCAGACCTTCGAGCGCCCCTGGTTCGGCGACACGATGGCCGCGGCAAGGGCCAAGGCCGACGCGGCCTTCGATCTGTTCGCCATCCTGCGTCAGCCCTTCTTCTGCTTTCATGACGCCGATATCCGCCCCGAGGGAGGGAGCCTTGCCGAAAGCACGCGCAACCTCGAGGAGATCGTCGACTACATCGGCGAGAAGATGGCTGCGGGCGGCCCGCGCCTTCTATGGGGTACCGCGAACCTGTTCTCGAACCGCCGGTTCATGGCGGGCGCGGCGACCAACCCCGACCCGGACGTGTTCGCCTATGCCGCGGCAACGGTGAAGACCTGCATGGACGCGACCCGCAGGCTGGGCGGCGAGAACTATGTGCTCTGGGGCGGGCGCGAGGGCTACGAGACGCTGCTCAACACCGACCTGAAACGCGAGCGCCAGCAGGCGGGCCGCTTCCTGCAGATGGTCGTGGACTACAAGCATCGCACCGGGTTCAAGGGCACCATCCTGATCGAGCCGAAGCCGCAGGAACCGACCAAGCACCAGTACGATTACGACGTCGCGACGGTCCATGGCTTCCTGAAGGATTTCGGGCTGGAGGACGAGGTCAAGGTCAACATCGAGCAGGGCCACGCGATCCTTGCCGGGCACAGTTTCGAGCACGAGATCGCGCTGGCCGCCGCGCTGGGGATCTTCGGGTCGATCGACATGAACCGGAACGACTACCAGTCAGGCTGGGATACCGACCAGTTCCCCAACAATGTGCCCGAGGTGGCGCTGGCCTATTACGAGATCCTGAAGGCCGGGGGCTTCACAACGGGCGGGACCAATTTCGACGCCAAGCTGCGCCGCCAGAGCCTGGATCCGAAAGACCTGATGGCCGCCCATGCCGGCGCCATGGACATCTGCGCGCGCGGACTGAAGGCGGCGGCGGCGATGCTGGAAGACGGCACGCTGGAGGCGCGGCGGCAGGCCCGCTATGCCGGGTGGGATACCGCCGCGGCGCAGGAGATGCTGGCGAACGGGACGCTCGAGAGCATCAGCCGCCGCGTCCTCGAGGAAGGGCTGGACCCGCAGCCGCGCTCCGGTCAGCAGGAGCGGCTGGAAAACCTGGTCTCGCGCTTCGTGTGACGCGTTCCGCCGCCCTAGGGCGGCGGATGCCTCCGGCGGGGATATTTGAAGAAAGTGGAAGACGTGGGCCTCCGCGCTTGACGCGGGGGCGCGGCGCGATTCATCTGCCGCCAGTCAGCGAAGCGGGAGGAGACGCGCGATGGACGATCTGTTCGAAAAGGGGCTCGAGCGGCGCAAGGCCACGCTCGGGGCGGAGTATGTCCAGAAGAACCTGGACGCGGCGGATGAATTCAACCGCCCGTTCCAGGAGGCGATGACCGCCTGGTGCTGGGGCTTCGGCTGGGGCGACGACACGATCGACGCAAGGACCCGCTCGATGATGAACCTGGCCATGATCGGGGCGCTCGGCAAGATGCACGAATGGGAGGTTCACCTCCGGGGCGCCTTTCGCAACGGCGTGACGAAGGACGAGGTCCGCGCGATCATCCATGTCGTGGCGATCTATTGCGGCGTGCCGCAGGGAGTCGAGTGCTTCCGCGTCGCCCGCAAGGTGCTGGACGAGATGGACGCCGAAAAGGCCTAGCGCGGGGTCGCGAGCATCTGCACCGCGTAGACCAGACCGCCTGCCGCAGCCACGCCGATCCCGGCCTCTGTCAGGGCCGGGTTCAGCAGGTTCCGGCGATGGGGTGGCGAGGCCATCCACTGTTCCACGAAGACCTGCGCCAGCGCGTTGGCATCGGCGCGTCCCGGACTTGTCCGATAGGCGATGTTCTCGGCCAGGCTGCGATAGGCGTAACCGACGCCGCGCGCCCGGCTGACGGGGCTGGAGCTACCCAGGGTATGCGAAAGACGTCCGGCGCGCGCCATGGCCTCTGCATGGGACTGGGCGGCGCGGTTCAACCGGTCCGAGGCGCGCAGCGGCGCAAGCCCCGCCGCCGCCCGGGCGCGATTGCCATGATCGAGGATGCCCGCCGGAACCCCTGCACCGGCGGGCCCCGGCCCGAAGGCAAGCAGCGCCGTGCCGGCGATCATCATCCTGCGTCTGTCGATCATGGCTGAATCCGCTGTTTCGGCCCCAGAATGCAGAATGAGCCGGCGCGGGTCAAAGGCCGATCCGCAATTTCGATTTCCAGGGAACTGGTCGGAGTGAGAGGATTCGAACCTCCGGCCCCTGCCTCCCGAAGACAGTGCTCTACCAGGCTGAGCTACACTCCGACCGTGGAAAGCCGATATACCGCCCCCCGGTGATTTGCAAGGGGTCGATTGCGGCCCGTCAGTCGCGTCGGCCCCGGCCCAGCAACAGGCCGATGCGCGGAAGAATGCCGGTGTCCTGCCGCAGATGCAGCGCGCCCAGCACCGGTTTCTGGCGGCTTCGCGTCTCGGGCCGGCCTTCGCGCCAGAGGATGTAGATGCCGCTGGCGATGATGATGGCAGCGCCAAGGATGACGGCCGGGCCCGGCGTCTCGTCGAAGAAGATCAGACCATAGGCCGACGCCCAGAGGATCTGGGAATACTGCATGGGCGCGACGATCCCGGCTTCGGCATGGCGATAGGCCTGGATGATGAGCACCGTGGCGATTGCGCCCAGGGCAGCGATGCCGAAACTCATCGCGAGGTCGATGCCCGGCATCGGTTTGTAGACGAAGGGCATGAGCGCACCCATGACCAAGAAATTCGCGGCCATGGGATAGAGGATCATGACGATGCCCCGCTCGGCCGCGCCCACCTTGCGCATCGCTATGGCCGAGATCGCGCTGCCGAGCGCCGCCCCCAGGGCCGCCAGATGCCCAAGTTCCAGCGGTTCGGCCCCGGGCTGCAGCACGACCAGCACACCCCCGAAACCGACGACGCAGGCAAGCCCGCGGCGCAGGCGCACCGTTTCGCCGAGCAATGGCACGGCCAGCAGCGTGATCACCAGCGGCGTGGCAAAGAGGATGGCGTAGGTCTGGGCGAGCGGCAGAACCGAGAAGGCATAGAAGGCGCAGAGCCCGGTTATGACGGCGGATGTAGTGCGGATCACCGTCCACCACGGATGGCGCGGCCGAAGCGTGCCGTCGGTGCGGTCCCGGAGCAGCACCATGGTGACCAGCGGGAAGCCGAACACCACGGAGAAGAAGATGATCTGAACCGGCGAATAGGTGGCGCCCAGCGCCTTCACCAGCACGTCATGGGTGGCATAGATGCCGAACGCGCCCAGCGCCAGAAGCCCGCCGCCGCGCGCGCCCGTCTGCATCACGTCACCTCATGGTCACATCGCGTCGAGCGCGGCGACGATCGCATCGCCCATCTCGGAGGTGCTGACCGGGCTGCGGCCCTCTGCGCCCAGCAGGTCTGCGGTGCGGACACCGTCGGCAAGCACCTTCTGGACAGCGGCCTCGAGCTTGTCGGCGGCCGCACCTTCATTGAAGGAGTAGCGCAGGGCCATGGCGAAGCTGAGGACGCAGGCGATCGGGTTCGCCTTGCCCTGGCCGGCGATGTCCGGGGCCGAGCCATGGACCGGCTCGTAAAGCGCCTTGGGCCGGCCATTGGCCATCGGCGCGCCAAGCGAGGCCGAGGGCAGCATGCCCAGGGAACCCGTCAGCATCGCCGCAAGGTCGGACAGCAGGTCGCCGAACAGGTTGTCGGTCACGATAACGTCGAACTGCTTGGGCCAGCGCGTCAGCTGCATGGCGCCGGCATCGGCATACATATGCGACAGCTCTACGTCCGGGTATTCGGCGTCGCGCACCTCCTGGACCACCTCGCGCCACAGCACGCCCGATTCCATGACGTTGGCCTTCTCCATCGAGCAGACCTTGTTGGACCGCTTGCGCGCAAGCTCGAAGGCCGAGCGGGCGACGCGCGCGATCTCGGATTCGGTGTAGCGCTGGGTGTTGATGCCCACACGCTCGTTGCCTTCCTTGAAGATGCCGCGCGGCTCGCCGAAATAGACGCCGCTCGTCAGCTCGCGGATGATCATGATGTCGAGGCCCGCGACCACGTCCTTCTTCAGCGAGGAAAAGTCGGCCAGCGCGTCGAAGCACTGCGCGGGGCGCAGGTTGGCGTAAAGATCCATCTCCTTGCGCAGGCGCAGAAGGCCACGCTCGGGCTTCACCGAGAAATCAAGGTTGTCGTACTTGGGTCCGCCCACGGCGCCCAGCAGCACCGCGTCCACTTCCTGCGCCCTGGCCATGGTGGCGTCGGTCAGGGGTGTGCCGTGCTTGTCATAGGCGCAGCCGCCGACCAGATCCTCGGACACGTCGAACTCGATGCCGCCCTTCGCACCGAACCAGTCGATGATCTTGCGGACCTCGGCCATCACCTCGGGGCCGATGCCGTCGCCGGGCAGGATGAGGAGGGAGGGTTTCGACATGTCCGGGCTTCCTTTCTGGATTGCTTTGCCGCCTCGCTAGCGAGTTTGCCCTGCGCGGTCAAGGAAGCGGCACGGGGGGCCATTCGATATCCACCCAGACCAGGCGATGGGCGGAAGCTCGGGCCGCGATGTCGGCCAGGGGGGCCCCCGGTTCGGGCCAGAATACACCCGATGCCGTGACCCGCAGATCGGCGGAGGGAAGGACATAATCGACGCGCAGGGCGCCGGGCCGCGACCACGCCGCGGTGTCGGTCGAAGGGTCGCCGCGATGGGACGGATCGGCGGCGGACGCGCCACCTATGCTGCGGGGGCGCGGATCCTGAAGCCGGGGATGGGCAAGAAGTGCCGCGACGACGCTCCGATCCCCGTCACCATCCGCGGGGTCGGCGTTCAGATCGCCCAGTACCACCAGCGGACCCGGCTCAAGGCTGCGCGCGGTCCCCGCCGCGTCTGGAAAGGCCGTCCCATCGAGATAAAGGTGCCAGAAGCGGATCTCGTCGGCATTGCGCAACAGGTTCGCGCGCTCGGGCCCGTCGAAGACCGGCGGAGAGACATGGGATGCAAGCAGGCGAAGCTGTCCCCCGGGGGTGGCCAGCGCGATATCCCAATGGGCGGTGGTCGAAAGGCGCATCGCCGCCTGCGCCTCGGCCGAGGGGAACGGACTGCCATCGGCGAGACGCGGCAGGCGCGCGTTCGGCAGATCCTGCCAGGGCAGCAGTCGGAAGTCGTGCAGGTCGGCGACGGGGTGCACTGAAAGAAGGGCCATCCCGGCCCTGCCCGGGAAGTGGCCAAAACCCCAGCCATCCCCGGGGCCGAAGACACGTCCGTCGCCGTCCAGGTCCAGACCCGACGGCCAGCCAGCGTTGACCGCATCGGAGAACAGGTGCGGATAGGATACGCCCGCCAGCGCCAGCCGGTCGGCAAGCACTGCCAGCGCCTCGCCCCCGGCATCATAGTCCATGGATGTCAGCAGCAGGATGTCGGGGCGGACATAGGCGATCACGGCTGCAACGGCATCGATCTGCGGATCGTCCCGGCCCAGATCCTTCAGCAGGACACCGGGGCCAGCGCGGGTCAGGGACGCGTTGTAGGTGGCGATCCGCAGGGTTTCAGCCGCAAGCTGTGCCGCAGGGGCCGCAAGAAGCAGTGCCGCCCCTAGCGCCGCGCGCGCCGCACGAGCCAGGCGACCTTGAGCACCGCGAGCCCGCGAATGGCAAGCGAGCTTGCGATCAGACCCCAGGCGGTCGCAGCCCACAGCAGACCCTGGTATTCCGCCAGGACGCCGTTCGCCGCCCCACCCCCGAACCGAAAGACCAGGATCGGTGCAAGATACAGAAAGGCCAGCCCGCTCAGCAGGTTGAACCAGCCGTCGCGGAACAGGCGCCGTTCGGTGTCTTCGGCATAGCCGGGGGTGAAGGTGGGCAGGTTGATCCAAAGGTTGAAGTCGCGTCTTGCCACGGGCCAACGCGCGATCCAGAGGATCGCGGCGAAACCCATCAGAAGCACGAAAGACGAAAGAAAGCTTACCGCCGCCGCGCGCACGGTCAGAAGCGCCTGGGCGCGATCGGGGATCGTCGCCGCCGCCTCGATCACGATGCGCACCGGGCTGAGGGGCCAGTCGGTCATCGCGATGGCCCAGTCCGCAAACGCAAGGACATCCGGGCCGAAACTGTCGAGCCCGGCGCTGGCCCGGCACAGGAAGGAAAGCAAGATGACCTGTGCCGCAAAGCACAGGAACCGTACTCGGTTGTAGGGGGGCGCGAAGCGGAAATCGATCAGGCTGGGATGGGTCGAGGCGTACTCGAACACCGTGAGGGCCGCCGCGATTACGGCCACGACAAGGCTCACCTCGAGACTTGCGACGCTGACATTCGGCAGGAGGAAGGCCGGCATCACCAGGATGATGATGACGACGGCCGCCCTTCCGAACCCGCCAAGCAGACGCCAGAACATGCCTGGCATCTACCCGCCCCCAAGCGCCCGGGCCTCAGGCCCAGGGCATTGCTGCTGCGTAGCGCCGCTCGAATTCGCCAATCTCGCCTTCATGTTTCAGCGTCAGCCCGATATCGTCGAGGCCGTTCAGCAGGCATTCCTTCTTGAACGGATCCACCTCGAACGAGATCGACCCGCCATCCGGCCCGGTGATCGTCTGGCTTTCCAGATCGACCGTCAGCACCGCATTCGCACCGCGCTGGGCGTCGTCCATCAGCTTGTCGACGTCTTCCTGCGGCAGAACGATCGGAAGGATACCGTTCTTGAAACAGTTGTTGAAGAAGATGTCGGCGAAAGATGTGGAAATAACCACCCGGATGCCGAAATCCAACAACGCCCAGGGCGCATGTTCACGCGAAGAACCGCAGCCGAAATTGTCGCCCGCGACCAGGATCTTCGCGTTGCGATAGGCCGGCTTGTTCAGCACGAAATCGGCGATCTCGTTGCCTTCGCGGTCATAGCGCATCTCGTCGAACAGGTTCACGCCCAGGCCGGTGCGCTTGATCGTCTTCAGGAACTGCTTGGGGATGATCATGTCGGTGTCGATGTTGACCAGCGGCAGGGGCGCGGCGACACCTTCGATCTTGGTGAACTTTTCCATCAGGCGATCTCCCTCACGTCGGTCAGCCGGCCGGTGATCGCGGCAGCGGCGGCCATGGCCGGGCTCATCAGGTGGGTGCGGCCCTTGTAGCCCTGACGCCCCTCGAAGTTGCGGTTGGAGGTGGAAGCGCAGCGCTCACCCGGCGCCAGCTGGTCCGGGTTCATGCCAAGGCACATCGAGCAGCCGGCCATCCGCCATTCGAAGCCCGCCTCGATCAGCTTCTGGGCGATGCCTTCCTGCTCGGCCTGGGCGCGGACAAGGCCCGACCCCGGCACGATCATCGCGCGCAGCCCGTCCTTGACCTTCTTGCCCTCCATGATCCGCGCGACTTCGCGCAGGTCCTCGATGCGGCCGTTGGTGCAGGACCCGATGAAGACGGTGTCGATGGTCACGTCCTGCAGGCGCTGGCCGGGGGTCAGCCCCATGTATTCCAGCGACCGGCGCGCCGCTTCCACCTTGCCGCCCTTGAAATCCTCGGGGTGCGGCACGATGCCTGTGATCGGCAGCACATCCTCGGGCGATGTGCCCCAGGTCACGACGGGCGCGATCTCGGATGCTTCCATGATCACTTCCTTGTCGAAATGCGCACCCTCGTCGGTAAAGAGCGTCTTCCAGTATTCCAGCGCCAGTTCCCACTGACCGCCTTTCGGCGCATGGGGCCGGCCCTTGACGTAGTCGAAGGTCTTCTGGTCCGGCGCGATCAGGCCGGCACGGGCACCGCCCTCGATCGCCATGTTGCAGACGGTCATGCGGCCTTCGATGGACAAGGCGCGGATCGCCTCGCCCATGTATTCGATGACGTGGCCGTTGCCGCCGGCGGTCCCGGTCCTGCCGATGATCGACAGCGTGATGTCCTTGGCGGTCACGCCCGGCGGGAGGGAGCCGCGGACCTCGACCTTCATGTTCTTGGACTTCTTCTGGATCAGCGTCTGGGTGGCGAGCACATGCTCGACCTCGGACGTGCCGATGCCATGCGCCAGCGCGCCGAACGCGCCGTGGGTGGCGGTGTGGCTGTCGCCGCAGACGATGGTCATGCCGGGCAGGGTCCAGCCCTGTTCCGGGCCGATGATGTGCACGATGCCCTGGCGGATGTCGTCCACGTCATACATCTCGACGCCGAAATCCCTGGCGTTCTTGCGCAGGGCCTCGACCTGGATGCGGCTGTCCTCGTCCTTGATGCCCTGGATCCGGGTCGGATCGGTGGGCACGTTGTGGTCAGGCACGGCGATGGTCTTTTCGGGATGGCGGACCTTGCGGCCCGTCATGCGCAGCCCTTCGAAGGCCTGCGGGCTGGTCACTTCATGGACCAGGTGTCGGTCGATATACAGAAGGCCGGTGCCATCGGGTTCTTCGCTGACCAGATGGGCGTCCCAGATCTTGTCATAGAGCGTCTTGGGTGCGGACATGGGTTCTCTCACGGGTGCGTTTGCGGTTGCAGTCGGCAGGCCTGGACGCGGCGCGTCCGGCGAAACCGTCAAAGGTGCGCGAAGACAGTCAGGCCCAGCGCATGAAAGCGCCAGGGCAGGCGGGCACGATCGGCCATGTCGAAATACCTTTGCATCTTGCGCTACATAATCCCGTGCGCGACGAGGAGCAAGCGGGGACGCGAGCGCGTTTTTTGACATTCGAGGCCGCGCTTAGTAGCCATTCGCGGGATTTCGCTTGGTGGCGACAAGAAAGAACGAAGGAATTTCGATCATGCTGCGCATTCTCGCGATCCTCTGCCTGATGTTCTGGGGCGTGGCGGCCCAGGCGCAATTCGTGCCTTCCGCGCCCGCCGAGGACGCCGCCGCCGAGCAGTCTGCCCCCGGCACCCCATCCACCGAAGCGTTGATCCAGCTGCTGCGGGACGACGCGGCACGCGAGGCGCTGATCTCACAGCTCGAGGCCGGTGCCGCCGCAACAGGTGCGGCCGCAGGCGAGGCCGAAGCCGCCCCACCGTCGGAGCCGGAGAGACCGACCAGCGTCGGCCGGCAGATCGCGGAATTCACCACCGGGGTGGCGCAGGGCGTGGCGGACCAGATCGCGCTTCTGCTCGACCGGCTGCAGAACCTGCCGCGCACGCTGTCGGCATTGGGGGATGCGGTCGATCCGGGTGTTGTCACCGACGCGCTGGTGGACCTGGCCTTCGTGATCGCGGTCACCTATGCGGCGTTTCTCGCTTTCCGGGTCATCTCGTGGCGCATGTCGCGGCGGCTGGCCCGGCCCGCGGAAACGCGTGGCTGGTTGCCCACGGCGGGTCTGAACTTGCTCTCGACCCTGACCGAGGTGGTGGTCGTGCTGCTGGCCTATGGCGCGGGCTACCTGTTGACGCTGCTGTTCTACAACGAGTTCGGCGTCATCCAGATCCGGCAAAGCCTGTATCTGAACGCATTTCTTACCGTCGAGATGGCCAAGGTGATCGGCCGCGCGCTTCTTGCGCCGCGCTATTCGTCCCTGCGGCTGATCTCGATCCCGGACGCCGGGGCCCAGTCGCTTTGGCGCTGGCTGAGCAAGAGCACCACGATCCTGGGCTACGGCCTTCTGCTGGCGGTGCCGATCGTCAATTCCTCCGCGGGCTATTTCGCGGGTGCCTCGCTCAACATGGCGATCTCGGCGGCGGTGGTCCTTTACACGACCTTCCGGGTCGTGCGGGCCCGCCGCCCGGTCGCGCAGTGGCTTCACAAGGACGCCGACGGCGATACCCCGGAGAGCGGCCAACGGCAACCGATCCTGGCGCAAATGGCGGATCTCTGGCACTGGCCGGTGCTGGTCTATCTGCTGGTCCTGCTGGCCATCGTGCTGGCGCGGCCCGGTGACGTGCTGCTGCCGATGCTGAAGGCGACATCCCTGATCGTCGCGACAGTGGTCATCGGGATGATGGCGGTGGACTTCCTGCGCCGGACCGCCGCGCATGGCGTTCGGCTGCCGGGATACCTGTCGGCACGGCTGCCGCTGCTTGAAAAGCGGGTCAACGGGCTGGTGCCGCAGTTCCTGCTGGTGATCCGACTCATCGTGATCGCGCTGGTGATCGCCATGTCGCTCAACTTCGCGGGGCTCTGGGACTTCGACCGCTGGCTTTCCAGCGACGCGGGAAGCGGCCTTGTAAGCGCCCTTGTCTCGGTATTCCTTATCGTATTCGTGGCCTTTCTCGTCTGGCTGGCGCTGGCGTCCTGGGTGGAGTTCCGGCTCAACCCCTATTACGGGCGCCCGCCCAGTTCGCGCGAGACGACGCTGCTCGCCTTGCTGCGCAACGCCGCGACCATCGCAATCCTTGTGCTCACGCTGATGTTCACGCTCAGCGAGCTCGGGCTCGACATCGCGCCGCTTCTTGCGTCCGCCGGGGTCCTGGGCCTGGCCATCGGTTTCGGTGCACAGAAGATGGTGCAGGACATCATCACCGGCATCTTCATCCAGTTCGAGAACGCGATGAACGTGGGCGATGTCGTGACCGTCGGTGGCATCACCGGGACGGTCGAGAAGCTGACGGTCCGCTCGGTCAGCCTGCGCGACGTGTCGGGCACGTTCCACATCATCCCCTTCTCGTCTGTGGACCTGGTGTCGAACTTCATGCGCGACTTCAGCTACTTCGTGGCCGACATCGGCGTCGCCTACCGCGAGGACATCGAGATGGCCAAGGCCGCGATGATGGACGCATTCGAGGAATTGCGCGCCGATCCGGAACAGTCCCAGTACCTGCTGGGCGACCTGGAATGGTTCGGGCTCAACAGCTTCGGCGACAGCGCCATCGTGCTGCGGGCGCGGATCAAGACACTTCCGGGCAAGCAGTGGGGTGTGGGCCGCGCCTACAACCTGATCATCAAGCGCATCTTCGACGAGCGCAGCATCGAGATCCCGTTCCCGCACCAGACCATCTATTTCGGCGAGGACCGGACCGGTCGTGCCCCCGCTCTGCATATCCGGCAGGAGCCGAGCGAGCCGGGCACGGCAGAGCAGATCAAGCACAAGCCTTCCTCGACAGAGTAGGACCGGCGCGGGATCGCTTTCAGAACAGGGCTTCGGCGGCGACGATCCTTGCCGCCGCCACGCCACGGCGGTTGTGCTGGATCGCCTCGATCCTGCTGGCGATGGCGGGGTGTTCGCGCGGCAGGATGCCCAGCCGCACCAGCAGCGCGGCTATGGCTGCGTCGGATGCGCGGGTCGCGCCATCCTCGACCTTCAGCGCGATGCCCAGCCGCGCCTCGGGCAGGATCGCACCGAACACGCCCTCGGCGCCGGTCTTGATGACCGCGCGTCCCTCGGCCGCGGCGGTGATTTCCGTGCTGGCGCTTCCCGTGCCGCCGATCAGCACCGGGTGCGCGGCCATTGCCGCGACCAGCCGCCTTGCGGCATCCGCGCGGCGCGGCGCCAGGGTGTCGGTCGCGGCCATGCGCGCCATCGCCCGGCCGAAGCCGTGCAGGCTGAGCACGAAATTCGGCGCGGAACAGCCATCGATCCCGAAGCCGGGGCTTTCTTCGCCGGCCATCTCCTCGGTCGCGGCGCGGGCGGCGCGCTGCACCGGGTGGTCTGCGTCGATATACTCGGTACCCCCGCCCAGTTCGCGCGCGAGCGTCAGGAAACCGGCATGCTTTCCCGAGCAGTTGTTGTGGATCTGGCAGGGTACCCGTCCGGCATCGCGCAACGCGTGCCGCGCCTCTGCATCGTCGGGCACCTGGGGGCCGCAGCGCAGATCGGCCTCCGACAGGCCCAGGGACCCAAGCCAGCGCGCGACCCGTTCCGTATGCACATGCGCCCCCTTGTGAGACGCGCAGGCAAGCGCCAGTTCTTCGGATCCAAGGCCGGCCCGGTCCGCCGCGCCGCTTTCCACAAGCGGAAGCGCCTGAAGCATCTTGGAAGAGGAGCGGGGATAGATCAGCGCCTTCGGATCGCCCCAGGCGGCAACGATGCCGCCGGTTTCATCGACGATCACCGCATGGCCACGATGGACGCCTTCGAGAAAATCGCCACGCCACAATTCGGCCAGCACAACAGGTTCGGTCATCTGCTCCGGTCTTTTTCAGTCGTCGAGAAAGGCATCCGCCATGTCTTCGCCAAGTTCCGCCCTCAGGTGGCGAAAGGCAAGCCTTATCCGTGACTTCACCGTTCCGAGCGGCAGATCGAACAGCGCGGCGATTTCGCCGTGGCTGAGCCCGTCGTAGAAGGCGGCTTTCAGCACCTCGCGCTGGTCGGACGTCAACCGCTCCATTCCGGCGCGCACCCGGGTAGCCACCTGCTGCGCGGTCAGGACCTCGGCGCCGGTCGGTTCCGGGTCGGGCTGGAAAAGCGGGTCCTCGGGGTCGGGCTCTGGGCGGGTACGTCTGCGGATCAGGTCGATGCGGCGGTTCCGGGCAATCGCGAAGATCCAGGTCGAGGCGGCGGCCTTTGCCGGATCGAACTGGTGCGCCTTGCGCCAGACCGTGACCAGAACCTCCTGCGCGATCTCGTCCGCATCCTCCTGCGAGGTACCGGCCCGCATGATGAATGCCTTGACCCGCACGGCATACCGGCCGAACAGTTCGGCAAAGGCGGACTTGTCTCCCCGCGCGACCGCAGCGAGGAGCTGCGTGTCATTCTGATTCGACAGATCGCCCATGGCTTGCATGTCTACACTGATGTCCCCCCGCAGTCAGCAATGCCGTGGCGGGCAGATAAACCGAAAACTTCCGCCGACGCGGGTAAAATACGCGTTAGGGGCTGGAAACGATGCGTCCGCTTTGAGTAAATTCCCGTCACAGGCAAAAAGCTGCGCATCGGCTGCGTGGCGTCCCAATTATCGAGTAGGAGGCATCGGCAAATGATCCGAACCCTGACGACCGCAGCCGTACTGGCGCTGGTGATCGGGTCCGGCGCGGCAAGCGTCGCGCAGGCCCAGAGCAATGCCTCGGTCGCGGCATTCCGGGACTGGAGCGTCTTCAACCCCAGCGATCCGCGCGAGTGCTACATCGTCTCGCCGCCGATCCGGTCAGAGGCGCGCCGCGACGGTCAGGTCGTGTCGGTGCAGCGTGGCGACATCCTGCTGTTCGTGACGATCCGTCCGGCCCAGGGCGTGGACAAGGAAGTCAGCTTTACCGGCGGTTACCCGTTCCAGCCCGGCCGGGATATCCAGGTGAACATCGGCGGCACCAACTACGCGCTGGCGCCGGGCACCGATGCGGCGCAGGAATGGGCATGGCCCTCGTCGCCCGAGCGCGACCGCGCCTTGGTGGACGCGATGCGTGCAGGTGCAAGTGCGACGATCACCGCCGTTTCGAGCCGGGGCACGACCACCATCGACGAGTTCTCGCTGCTGGGCTTCACCGCCGCGCTGGAAGAGGCAGAGCGTCTCTGCCAGTAGGCGCGCGCCTTCCATCGCAGCCCCTTGGGGCTTATATGGCGGTCTGAACTGTGCTATTTCCCCGGCTTTCGCCGGTTGAGGAGCCTTGAGATGACTGCCAGCGCCCCGATCACACAGGATCTTCTGACCATCCCGCGCCGGGATGCGGAAGGCGCGCGTCCGAACCTGATCGGGCTCACCCGCGGGGCGCTGCGTGCCGCGCTGGTCGATGCGGGAACGCCGGAAAGCCAGGCGAACATGCGCACGGGCCAGCTATGGGCCTGGCTCTACCAGAAGGGCGTGCGTGACTTCGACGCGATGACCAACCTGTCGAAGGGTTATCGCGCGTTGCTGGCGGACGCCTTCGAGATCCGCCGCCCCGAGATCGTGACACGGCAGATTTCCGAGGACGGCACCCGCAAATACCTGCTGCGCATCGCCGGCGGCCACGAGATCGAGACGGTATACATCCCCGAGGAGGATCGCGGCACGCTGTGCATCTCCTCGCAGGTGGGCTGCACGCTGACCTGTTCCTTCTGCCACACCGGCACCCAGAAGCTGGTGCGCAACCTGACCGCCGGCGAAATCGTGGGCCAGATCCTGGTCGCCCGCGACGACCTGGACGACTGGGGCCACAAGGACGCGCTGGAGCGCCGCCGCATTTCCAACATCGTGCTGATGGGGATGGGCGAACCGCTCTACAATTTCGAGAATGTCCGCGACGCCATGAAGATCGCCATGGATGGCGAAGGCATCTCGCTGTCGCGCCGCCGCATCACGCTCTCGACCTCGGGCGTCGTGCCGGAGATCGCGCGCGCCGGGGACGAGATCGGCTGCATGCTGGCCATCAGCTTCCACGCCACCACCGACGAGGTGCGCGACGGGCTGGTGCCGATCAACAGGAAATGGAACATCGAGGCGCTGATCGACGCCTGCCGCGCCTATCCGCGGCTTTCGAATGCCGAACGCATCACCTTTGAATACGTCATGCTGAAGGGCGTGAACGACAGCGATGCCGACGCGAAGCGGCTGGTGAAGCTGATCGCGGGTATCCCGGCCAAGATCAACCTGATCCCCTTCAACCCGTGGCCCGGCGCGCCCTACGAGCGGTCGGACTGGGACCGGATCGAGGCCTTTGCCGAGATCGTGAACCGTGCCGGTTATGCCAGCCCGATCCGTACGCCAAGGGGAGAGGACATCATGGCAGCCTGCGG
This sequence comes from Halovulum dunhuangense, assembly GCF_013093415.1. Taxonomy (NCBI): domain Bacteria; kingdom Pseudomonadati; phylum Pseudomonadota; class Alphaproteobacteria; order Rhodobacterales; family Paracoccaceae; genus Halovulum; species Halovulum dunhuangense. The sequence continues at coordinate 356,244 of NZ_JABFBC010000001.1, read as the reverse complement.
CCAGCTGAAGTCCGCCACCGAACGTGCCCGCAAGTCCCGCGCGCAGATCGCGGCAGAGACCGGCGCGGCCTGAGCCCATTTTCCTTGCAAGCGGCATCACGGCCGGGCCCGCGGGGGCGTCGGACGACCGTGGGCGCGGCACATATTTCCGATAAAAACACTCGGATTGACTTTTCCGAGTGATTCACTCAGAAATAAGGCATCCTCCCAGCCATCTCTCGCGACACCGCGCGGGAAAGCCCGGGGCCGCAACCGGATGGAGCAACAGGATGTCCGACAGACAGATGCGACAGGGAAAGCAGATCCTTCGGCACAGGGACGATTACCGCGCAGAGACCGGCATGCAGCAGTTCTGGGAGATACTCTCGGATCTTCGATTTGCGCCGGCCGAGGGGCTGGAATGGCTGCTCGACCGGGCCGACCGAAGCACGGAACCACGGCGATGACCGCGCTCCCGACCAGGCTGGAGGAGGAGGCGCGCAGCAGCGCACCGCCCATCCACAGGGCCGAGCATCTGACCGACGGCGGCACGCAGGCGCGGATCGTCCTGCGCGATCAGGTCTACACCCTGCGCATCACCCGCGCCGGCAAGCTTATCCTGACCAAGTGAGGGCCGCGGCGTGACCGATCGATCCCGAATACGCGGCGGTGCCCCGGTGGGGCAGGTCTCGCAACTCGACGCGGTAGAGACCGGCGCCGTCTACGCCCTGCGGCTCTGGTTCGACGGACCGGAAGCCCAGGCAGAAGTGTGGAACAGCTTCGCAAGCACGCTGGGCCCGAAGGCCGGGCGCACCGCGCTTCAGGCGCTCGAGCAGCTGTTCGAGATCCTTGTCCGTCACGGCCGGCGTCCCCTGATGCGGCACGACGTGGCCTGCAAGTGCCTTGGCGCCGACGAGGCGTTCTTCGCGACACTGATCGCCACCGCCGCCGACGGGGACAGGGAAGAGGCAGCGATGATCGCCTCCACCCTCGTGCGGGCCGACATGGCGCTCTTCGTGGCAGAGCCGGCGCAGGTGTTCGGACTGGCGCTCAAGCGGCTCGGCATGGGAACCCCGCAACCCGCGCCTGGCCACGTTTCCGCACAGGTTCTGCACTGAGGCAAGGGCCCGGCTGGCGCCCAGGTTCGGCAGGCACCTGCGTCCAGCCGGCTTTTCGCGCTTGATCGGCTGCAAGGCCGGTGGCACGACTTGCCCATGCAGCAGAACCAGATCCCCAGCTGGGCCGAGTGCGCCCCCCGCCTGATCGCCGTCGCCCGAGGCGACGCACCCGCCGACATGGTGATCCGCAAGGGCACCTGGGTGAACGTGCACTCGCGCGAGCTGATCCCGGATACCGACATCGCCATCGCGGGCGGCCGCATCGCCTGCTGCGTGCCGGACGCCTCGCGCATGATCGGGCCAGAGACGCAGGTGATCGAGGCGCGCGGGCGCTACATCCTTCCGGGCCTGTGCGACGGGCACATGCACGTCGAGTCGGGCATGCTGACCGTCACCCAGTTCGCCCGCGCGGTGATCCCCCACGGCACCACGACCATGTTCGTCGATCCGCACGAAGTGGCGAATGTCATGGGGCTGGAAGGCGTGCGGCTGATGCATGACGAGGCGCTGGCGCAGCCGGTCAACGTCTTCGTGCAGATGCCCTCCTGCGCGCCATCGGCCCCGGGGCTGGAAACCACCGGGCAGGAGATCACGCCCGACGACGTGGCCGAGGCGATGCACTGGCCAGGCATCATCGGCCTGGGCGAGATGATGAACTTCCCCGGCGTGATCAACGCCGATCCGAAGATGCTGGCCGAGATCGCCGCGACGCAGGCGGCGGGCAAGACGGTGGGCGGCCACTACGCGAACCCCGACCTGTCCGGGCTGCCGGCCTATGCCGCGGGCGGCCCCGCCGACGATCACGAGGGAACCTGTGAAGCGGACGCCATCGCGCGCGTTCGCCTTGGCATGCGGGCCATGTTGCGGCTGGGTTCCGCGTGGTACGACGTGAAGGCGCAGGTCACGGCAATCACGGAGAAGGGGCTCGATCCGCGCAACTTCATCCTCTGCACCGACGACTGCCATTCCGGCACGCTGGTCCATGATGGTCACATGAACCGCGTGGTGCGCCACGCGATCGATTGCGGGCTCGACCCGCTGGTGGCGATCCAGATGGCCACGATCAACACCGCGACCCATTTCGGGCTGGAGCGCGAGCTTGGCTCGATCACGCCGGGACGGCGGGCGGACATCATCCTGTCCTCGGACCTGCGGACCCTGCCGATCGAGGCGGTGATCGCACGCGGACAGATCGTGGCCGAGGGCGGCCAGCTGCTTTCACCGCAGCCAGATTTCGCATGGCCGACGCATGCCAGGCAGACCGTCCGGGTGGCGCGGGCACTCACGGCGTCCGACTTCGACATCGCAGCGCCGGATGGGGCGAACCATGTCCGCGCCCGGGTGATCGGGGTGGTCGAGAATCAGGCCCCGACCCGCGCGCTCGAGGCGGAGCTTTCCGTCGAGGGCGGCATCGTCGCCATGGACCGGCAGGCCGATATCTGCCAGATCGCGCTGGTCGAGCGCCACCGCGCCACGGGGGGCGTGACCAACGGCTTCGTCTCGGGCTTCGGCTACGGGGTGGATTGCGCCGTTGCCTCTACGGTGGCGCATGACAGCCACCACATGATCGTGGTGGGTACTTCAAAATCCGACATGGCACTGGCCGCGAACCGGCTGGCCGAGGTGGGCGGCGGCGTGGCCGTCTTCCGCGACGGGCGCGAAGTCGCGCTCGTGCGCCTGCCGATCGCGGGCCTCATGTCCGACGCCCCCGCCGAAGATGTGGCGCGCGACGCGGCTGCGATGGTCGCCGCGATGGCGGATTGCGGATGCACCCTGAACAACGCCTTCATGCAGCATTCGCTGCTGGCGCTGGTGGTGATCCCCGCCTTGCGGATATCGGATCTCGGCCTCATAGACGTGACGCGCTTCGCGCGCACGGATCTTTTCATCACCGAGGGCAATTCGCCTTGAAATCCTTTCGTACAGCTTCCGAACTTCCCGTTCTCACGCCCGACCTGCCCGCCGACCGGGTCTGCAGCGATGCCGAGCAGGCCGTGGATGCGCTTGTCGCGCTATATGACGCGGGCACCCGATTCCTGCGCGATCGCTTCACCGCCGTCATGGCAGGAGAAGCACCCGCCGGACGCTACCGCGCCTTTTACCCCGAGATAACGCTGGTCACCTCCAGCTATGCGCGGGTGGACAGCCGGCTGTCCTTCGGCCATGTGGCCGAGCCGGGGCGCTATGCGACCACGATCACCCGTCCCGACCTGTTCCGCGGCTATCTGCTGCAACAGATCGGCCTTCTGGTCGCCAATCACGGCGTGCCGGTGACCGTCGGCCCATCGACCACGCCGATCCCGCTGCATTTCGCCATGGCGAACGGCACCCATGTCGAAGGCTCCATCGAGGAACACCTGGACCGCCCGCTGCGCGACCTGTTCGACGTCCCTTCGCTGGAAACGACGGACGACCGGATCGTGAATGGCGATGTGCTGATCGGTGCCGACGGGACAAGGGCGCTGGCGCCCTTCAGCGCGCAGCGTATCGACTACTCGCTGGCCCGGCTGGCCCATTACACCGCGACCGAGGCCGAGCATTTCCAGAACCATGTCCTGTTCACGAACTACCAGTTCTACATGGAAGAGTTCGTCGCCTATGCCCAGGCGCAACTGGCTGACCCGGACAGCGGCTACGTCGCGCTGGTAGAACCGGGCAACGTGATCACCACGCGGGACGGCAAGCGCGGCACGCCCCCGGCGAAGCTGCCACAGATGCCGACCTATCACCTTGTGCGGGAAAAGGGGCAGGGCATCACGATGGTCAATATCGGCGTGGGGCCATCCAACGCCAAGACGATCACCGACCACATCGCCGTGCTGCGGCCGCATGTCTGGCTGATGCTGGGCCATTGCGCCGGACTGAGAAATTCGCAGAGCCTGGGCGATTATGTCCTCGCCCATGCCTATGTGCGCGAGGATCACGTTCTGGATGACGACCTGCCGACCTGGGTGCCAATTCCGGCGCTGGCCGAAGTGCAGATCGCGCTACAGCAGGCGGTGGCCGAAGTGACCCAGCTGGATGGATTCGATCTGAAGAAGATCATGCGCACCGGGACCGTGGCCACGATCGACAACCGCAACTGGGAACTGCGCGACCAGTCAGGGCCGGTTCAGCGGCTCAGCCAGTCGCGCGCCATCGCGCTCGACATGGAATCCGCGACGATCGCGGCGAACGGCTTCCGTTTCAGGGTTCCGTACGGAACGCTTCTGTGTGTCAGCGACAAGCCGCTGCACGGCGAGCTGAAATTGCCTGGCATGGCGACCAGTTTCTACAAGCGACAGGTTGCGCAGCATCTTCTGATCGGGCTTCGCGCAATGGAGAAGCTGCGGGACATGCCGCTCGAGCGGTTGCACTCGCGCAAGTTGCGCAGCTTCGAGGAGACGGCGTTCCTGTGACGCCACATCCACCTGTGGATAACCCTCAAACCCAACAAAAAAAGGGGTAGCCGGGAATTTCCGGCATTGTTTTTTGGATTCGTATTGGCTTAAGTCAGCGGACACACGCTCGTGAACGCAAAAGACAGACATCAACCGGGAGCACGAAGATGGCCCAGAAACCCATGACCAAGACCCAGCTTGTCGCTGCGCTGGCCGAAAAGACCGACAGCGACAAGGCGTCGGTGAACCGCATGCTGGACGCCCTGTCCGAGGTGGTCTCGGCTGAAATGGCGGCTGGCGGCGCGGTAACGCTGCCCGGTCTTGGCAAGTTCGCCTGCCGCGAGCGTCCCGCCCGCATGGTGCGCAACCCCGCCACCGGCGAGCAGATGCAGAAGCCGGCGGACCGGGTCGCGAAGGTGACGATCGCAAAGGCGCTCAAGGACGTGATCAACGGCTGATCCCACCGGACTGCCGATCCTGCAACGGGCCGCCCTTGGCGGCCTGTTTCTTTTGGAAAGACAAATGACGCTTCGCACCGCGCTTCTGGGGCTTGCCTTCGTCTTCATGTGGTCGAGCGCCTTCACCTCGGCGCGGGTGGCGGTGGCCGACGCGCCCCCCTTCCTGATCCTGACCGCCCGCTTCGCGGTGTCTGGCGGGCTTGCCATCCTGATCGCAACGGCGCTTGGTCAGAAGATCTCGCTGGACCGGGCCGGATGGCGGGCGGTGGTGCTGTTCGGGCTGTTCCAGAACGCGCTGTACCTTGGGCTGAACTTCGTCGCCGTGCAGTGGATCGAGGCCGGGCTCGCCTCGATCATCGCGAGTGCGCTGCCCCTGTCGGTGGCTGCGGCGCAGCTGATCTTCGGCGGCCAGCGTCTGCCATTGCTTGGGGTCGCCGGATTGGCGGCGGGCCTGTCAGGCGTTCTGCTGATCATGTCGGCGCGCATCAGCGGGGGGGCGGATCCGCTGGGGGTCCTGTTGTGCATCATCGGGCTTCTATCCCTGACGGCTGCCACCCTGCTCGTCTCGGGGGCGTCGGCGCGGGGCAACCTGCTGATGGTGGTGGGCTTGCAGATGCTGGTGGGCAGTGCCGCACTCCTGCCGGTGTCGCTTCTGCTTGAGGATTGGGTCGTGAACTGGACCTGGTCGCTGGGGATCGCATTCACCTACACCACGCTGGTCCCGGGCCTGGCGGCGACGCTGGTGTGGTTCGTGCTGGTGGGTCAGATCGGCGCGACACGGGCGGCAAGCTTCCACTTCCTCAATCCGTTCTTCGGGGTTGCCATCGCCGCGCTCATTCTGGGCGAGGGACTGTCCCTGCGCGACGTGATCGGCGTCGTGGTCATCATGGCCGGCATCTATATGGTGCAACGGGCCCGCGCCTGAGCCGATCATGGCGCGATTGTGATTTAAATATGGCTTTAATGTGGCAGGCATAGGCTTACCTTCATCGATGTGGCTGCACGATGGGCGTGCGGCGGTGGCACATCGACGGAGGTTCAAATGCTGCGCAAGCTCGGAGAATTCTACCTGATCGCCATCGCACTGATCGTCGCCATTACGATCGTTCTTGCCGGAAGCGGCCTGTCACAGACCGAAATCACCATGTTCGCCATGTTGGCGTGGCCCTGCAGCGCGCTCGTCATGCTCGCGCGCCGCAGGCTTGCCCGGATCGTGGCGACGGGCCGGTAGGGCCCGCACGACCATCAGAAATCCAGATTCTCCACGCTCAGGGCGTTCGCCTGGATGAAGGCGCGACGAGGTTCCACCTCGTCGCCCATCAGCCGGGTAAAGACCTCGTCGGCCTCGGTCACTTCGTCGATGCGGACCTGCAACAGCGTCCGCGCCTCAGGATCCAGGGTGGTTTCCCACAGCTGGTCAGGGTTCATCTCTCCCAGACCCTTGTAGCGCTGCAATGTCAGCCCGCGCTCGCCTTCCGTCATCACGGCATCGAGCAGGTCGAGCGGACCATAGATTGCCAGTTCGCGATCCTTGCGCAGCAGCACGGCCGGCTTCGCGTATACCTCCTGGAGGGCGCCGGTCAGGCTGCCAAGCTTTCGCGACTCGCCCGATCGCAGGACGGGCCCGTCGAGGACACGCACTTCCTCGACCCCGCGCAGCACGCGGAACAGGCGCAGGCCGTGGTCCTGGGTTGGCCGCCCCTGCCAGCCACGTTCGTATTCCTTCGCGATCAGGTCGAGTCGCGTCGCGACCGCATCGGCTACAACCTGCAGATCGGCATCAAGCGCGCCGGGCTTCAGCGCCCCGGCGATGGTTGCCTGTTCCAGGATCGGGCGCGGGTAATGAGTGGGAAAGGCGTTCAGGATGGTCCGCGTCTGGCGCGCCTCGGTCACGACCCGGGCCAGATCCGCCCCCCCGATCACGCTGCCGTCGCCCAGGCGCAGGGCGGCGTCCGCCAAGCCCTGCTGGATCAGGTAATCCTCGAGTGCGGCATGGTCCTTCAGATAGACCTCGGACCGCCCGCGGGCGACCTTGTAGAGTGGCGGCTGCGCGATGTAGAGATACCCCCCCTCGATCAGTTCGGGCATCTGCCGGAAGAAGAAGGTCAGCAAGAGCGTGCGGATATGGGCACCATCCACATCGGCATCGGTCATGATGATGATCTTGTGGTATCGCAGCTTCCGGATGTCGAACTCGTCCCGGCCGATGCCCGTCCCAAGCGCGGTGATGAGCGTGCCGATTTCCTGGCTGGCCAGCATCCTGTCGAAGCGGGCGCGCTCCACGTTCAGGATCTTGCCACGCAGCGGCAGCACTGCCTGGTTCTGGCGCGACCGGCCCTGCTTGGCCGAGCCGCCGGCGCTGTCGCCCTCGACCAGGAACAGCTCGGACTTGGACGGATCCTTTTCCTGGCAGTCGGCCAGCTTGCCGGGCAGCGAGGCAACCGACATCGCCGACTTGCGCGTCATCTCGCGCGCCTTGCGCGCCGCTTCCCGCGCGAGGGCCGCTTCCACGATCTTGGACACGATGGTCCGGGCCTCGTTCGGGTTTTCTTCGAACCACTCGGCCAGTTTCTCGTTCATCAGGCTCTCGACCGCCGGGCGCACCTCGGACGAGACCAGCTTGTCCTTGGTCTGGGAGCTGAATTTCGGATCGGGCACCTTGACCGACAGGACACAGGTCAGCCCCTCGCGGGCGTCGTCACCGGTCAGCGTGACCTTTTCCTTCCGCGCAATCCCGGATGTTGCGACGTAGTTGTTGATCGTCCGGGTCAGGGCCCCACGGAATCCCGCGAGATGCGTGCCGCCATCGCGTTGCGGGATGTTGTTGGTAAAGGGCAGCACCGTCTCGTGGTAGCTGTCGTTCCACCACATCGCCACCTCGACCCCGATATCGTCGCGGGTGCCTTCGACGAAGATCGGCGTCGGGATCAGCGGATGCTTGGAACGGTCCAGGTAGCGCACGAATTCGCGCACCCCGCCTTCGTAGATCATCTCGACCTGCAACGCCTCGGCCGGGCGCTCGTCCCGCAGCGTGATGCGAACCCCGGAATTGAGGAACGCCAGTTCCCGCAACCGGTGCTCAAGCGTCTTGAAGACGTATTCGCGGTTCGAGAAGGTCCCGGTCGAGGCAAGAAAGCGGACCTGAGTGCCGCGTCGGCCCTCGGCATCGCCCACGACGCGCAGGGATTCGACAGTGAAGCCCCCCTCGAAGCGGGCGTAGTGCTCCTTGCCCCCGCGCCAGATGCGAAGCTCCAGCCATTCCGACAGGGCGTTCACAACCGATACGCCCACGCCATGCAGGCCGCCGGATACCTTGTAGGAGTTGCTGTCGAACTTCCCGCCGGCATGCAGCTGGGTCATGATGACCTCGGCCGCGGAGACGCCCTCTTCCTGGTGGATGTCCGTGGGGATGCCGCGACCGTTGTCGGTGACGGAAACGGACTCGTCGGCATGGATCGTCACGGTCACGGTATCGGCATGACCGGCGAGCGCCTCGTCGATGCCGTTGTCCACCACCTCATAGACCATGTGGTGCAGGCCCGACCCGTCATCGGTATCCCCGATATACATACCGGGACGCTTGCGCACCGCCTCCAGCCCCTTGAGGACCTTGATCGATCCGGCGCCGTAGTCGCTATCGTTTTCGGCCGAACCCTGCCCGGTTTCCGACATGTTGCGTGCCCCTTTTTCGTTTGGCGCAATTCTAGTGGGTCCGCACGGGAATGTCACGCGCACCGGCCGGTTTTTGCCGGGATAGTTCCAAGCAATATCAACGGGTTGCGTGAAAGCGCCCGCGCCTAGATCAGGACGATCGCAAAGCCCACCAGGATCAGCACGACACCGGCCCAGAAATTGATCCGCGCCCGCGCCTCGGGCGAGGCGATGATCGCCCGAACCCGGTCAAGAGACAGGCCCAGCGCAAGGTTGCCGATGAAGGGAACCAACGCCGAAATCGCACAGATCGCAACGATGTCGGCGGTCGTCACGCGGCTAAGATCGAAGAAGCCGGGCAGCACGCCCATGTAGAACAGGATCGCCTTGGGATTGCCCAGGATCGCCAGCAGCCCCGCAGTAAAGCCGGCCCAGGCGCCGGGGGCGGTCAGGGCGGAGTTCTCGCCCAGCAGGCGGTGGCGGTGACGGATCAGGCCCGCGCCCATCAGCAGAAAGATGACCGCGGCAGCATAGCGCAACGCTTCCAGAAATCCGCCATAGACCGAAAGCACCCAGCTGACGCCAAGGATCGCCAGCAGCGGCCAGAGCACATCGCCCACGACGACGCCCATGGCCAGTGGCCAGGCACCCGCGAAACCCGCCGATAGCGAGCGTGCGACGATGGCGACCCAGACCGGGCCGGGGGTCAGGAACAGCACGAAAAGCGCCCCTGCATAGAGCGCGAGGTCGGACAGGCCCAGGGTCATGGCGTGTCCGGTAGCGTCAGGCTGCCGTCCGCGCCTAGTGGCCAGAAGGGATTGCAGGCCAGTTCCCAGACATGGCCATCCGGGTCGGCGTAGTAACCCGAGTACCCACCCCACGGGGTTTTGGCCGGGGCCTTGAGGGATGTCGCGCCGGCCGACAGGGCAAGCGCATGTGCCGCGTCAACTTCGCGCTCGGTTTCGAAATTCTGCGCCAGCGCAGCGGCGCCAGTCCCCAGCGCCTTCACAGGGCGGCCCTGATCCTGCGCCAGGTCGCCAAGCCCGAACAGCGCCAGAACGGATCCCTGCATCTGGTAGAACGCGACCTCGGCCGTGCCGTGGGGGGACCCTCGCCAGCCCAGCGCGGCGTAGAAAGACCGCGCGCGGGCGAGATCGCGCACGCCAAGCGTTATCAGCGACACACGCTGCGGGGTATGGCTCATCGCAGTTCCTCGATCCGGGAGAGGCCGCCCTCCTCGGTCACGCGCAGATGCCGGGCGCGGTCGCCAAGCGCGTCGAACAGGTTGGCGTCGGTTCCGGTCATCCAGGCCTGCGCCCCCATGGCGCAGATCTCGTCATAAAGGGCAGCCCGGCGACCGGCGTCAAGATGGGCCGCCACCTCGTCCAGCAGCAGGATCGGCGCGGCGCCGAAATCCTCGGCCAGGGCGCGGGCATTGGCCAGGATCAGCGAGACGAGCAGCGCCTTCTGCTCGCCGGTAGAGCAAAGCCGCGCCTCCATTCCCTTGGCGGCATATAGGGCGGTCAGGTCGGCGCGATGCGGACCGATCAGGCTGCGCCCGGCCGCGAGATCGCGCGGACGCGATGCAGCGAGCGCGTCGCGAAGTTCCGCCTCGTCCGGGCCTTCGGGGCCGTCCTCGGGCAGGGTCAGGCTCAGCTCGGCACGGGGAAAGGCCGTCTCGGCCCCGTCCTGCGCCGCCCGCAGACGGTCGAGCGCCATTTCCCGGTTCGCCCAGAGCGCAGCACCGTGCCGGGCCATCTGCGCCTCGAGCCCGGCATACCAGGCGGGATCACGCACATTGTCTTTCAGCAGACGGTTGCGCTCGCGCATCGCCTTCTCATAGGCGACGGCGGCATCCGCGTGATACGGCTCCAGGCTCAGCGTGATCCGGTCCAGAAAGCGCCGCCGCTCGGACGCGCCCTCAAGCCACAGCCGGTCCATCGCCGGCACCAGCCAAAGGACCCGGGCGATCCGGCCAAGCGCCGTCTGCGGCGCAGACTTGCCGTCGATCTCAACCGTGCGGCTGGCGTTGCCGGGCTCCGCCCAGGTGTCGATCTCGTGCGACCTGTCAGGTGCGGTCAGCACGGCGCGGATCTTCCAGCCCAGATCCTCGGGGCTGCGCGCCAGCTCCTCGGTAGAGGCGCGGCGCAATCCCTTGCCCGGGGAAAGCAGCGACAGCGCTTCCAGGATGTTGGTCTTGCCGGCCCCGTTCGGGCCGACAATGGCCAGGGGACGGCCATCGCCCTCGATCAGCGCGGCGCGGTGGGACCGGAAATGCGACAGCTGCAGCCGCGTGACAGCCAGACGGCGCACGGGGCCTGACCGGGCGGTCAGACGCGCATGGGCATCACGACATAGACCGCGGTCTCGTCATTGCCCTCGCGCATCAGGGTCGGATCGCCCGGAGAGTTGAACAGGAAAACCGCGTTCTCGCGATCCACCTGGTCGGCGATCTCCTGCAGGTACTTGGCGTTGAAACCGATCTCCAGCGGCTCGTCGGCATAGGCGACGGCCAGCTCTTCCTCGGCCGCGCCGCTGTCGGGGGCGTTCACCGACAGGATCAGACGATCGTCTTCCAGCGTCAACTTCACCGCGCGCGAGCGTTCGGAAGACACGGTCGCCACGCGATCCACCGCGCGCGAGAACTCGGTCGCGTCCACTTCCAGCCGCTTCGAGTTGTGGACGGGGATCACCCGGCTGTAGTCGGGGAAGGATCCGTCGATCACCTTCGAGGTCAACGTCACCTCGGGCGTCGCGAAGCGGACCTTCGTCTCAGACACCGACACCGCGATCTGCAGATCGTCGTCGTCCAGCAGCTTGCGCAGTTCGCCCACCGTCTTTCGCGGAACGATCACGCCGGGCAGGTTGTCGGCCCCCTGCGGCAGGTCGGCGTCGATCCGGGCCAGGCGATGGCCGTCAGTCGCCACGCAGCGCAGCACGCGGCCGTCGGGGCCGTCAGCGGAATGCATGTAGACGCCATTGAGGTAATAGCGCGTCTCTTCGGTCGAGATGGCGAACTTCGCCTTGTCGAACAGCCGCCGCAGGATCGGGGCAGCGCAGGCGAAATTGCACTCGTATTCGGCCGAAGCCATCACGGGGAAATCCTCGCGCGGGAGAGTGGCAAGCGAAAAGCTCGACCGCCCGGCGCGCACCGAAAGCCGGCCGGCGGCGCTGTCGGCCTCAAGCTCTACCATGGCGCCCTCGGGCAGCTTGCGAACGATCTCGTGCAATGTATGGGCGCCGACGGTCGTGGCGCCTGCGCGGATCACCATGGCTGGCGCACGGTCCACCACCTCGATGTCCAGGTCGGTTGCCCGGAAGGCCAGGGTGTCCCCCTCGGCCTCGATCAGGACGTTGGCCAGGATCGGGATGGTATTGCGGCGCTCCACCACGGACTGGGCCCGGCTCATCGCCTTGAGAAGCGCCGACCGCTCGATGCTGACCTTCATCGTTCTCGTCCTTTTCCTTGCCCGTCCGGGACGCCGAAGGTAGCGAAATCCGGGGCGCGATCAAGCGTTTCCAAGCAGAAAGGGCCGCCCTGTGGCGGCCCTGCCGGGTGGTTGTGCGGCCCGCGTCAGTAGACGAGGCGGTACTTGTCCGGGATGAAGGCGCGCGGCTCTCCGGGGCGGTCGATGCAGCCGTTCCACAGACCCAGCGAGGTGATCTTCACATCGCGCCCCGCCCAGATCAACGTGCCCTCGGATGCGTCGGGTTGGGCGGCGTACTCCACGTCGTTCAAGCTGAGCAGCTGCGAGTGTTCCACGATCGACTGACCGGCGAACTTGATGTCACCGGCGGCAAAGATCTGCGAGGCGCCATCCGGATCCTCGCAGGTGCCCGTACCGATGCGGACTGCGGCACTTCCGCTGACCGCGGCACGACCGGAACCCTTTTCGCCACTGGTGGTGAAAAGCGTCGTGTTGCTCATGACCATTTCCGAATCGAAGCTGACGTCGCACTCGGTCAGGATCACCACGTCGCTGATCACGATCGGTTTGTCGATCTTCAGGGTCTTGTTGTTCCCGGTGCAGCTGTTCACGATCAGGACGTCGTTCTTGTAGGCCGACAGCAGATCGGGACCGACCAGCTCCCCGTTGGTGTAGACGGGGGCGGCGGCATCCTCGATCAAGTCGTTGAAGGCGGACGCGGTTATCGTGTGCTGCTCCACGAGACCGGCCCCGCTGGTGTGATGCAGCGTCTCTGCAAACCCGTCCGCATCACGCGTGGCGATAAGCGCGGAGGGGATGAACTCCTTGAGGCGGGGGTCGGTCAGCGCCGAATCCGGGTTCAGGATGGTGTTGTAGATATCGCTGTAGAGTCGCGCGACGTCCGGCATCACGTCGACTTCCTGCGTGATCCGGTTCTCCAGCGTTGGCGCAACGCGCAAGGCCACATCCTCGCCACAGGTCGAGAAACCCGAGCAGATCTGGCCCTGCTGGCCGTAGGAAACCCCGGTCTCGTCGTAGAAGAAGTTGTTGTTCTGCAGGTCCACGAAGATCTCGCCATGAAGGCACAGGTCGCCCCTGAACTCGTTGTTGGACGACATGTTCAGGGTGCCACCGGCCATGATCCCCTCGCGCGCGGGGCACCCGGCCTTGTAGGCTTCGGCGATGGCGACCGCCCCGACGTTCCAGTAGCCAAGTGCGGTGAAGGCGTTCAGCAGCAGCATGTCGAGCCCGTTGCCGTTGTCATCGCTGCGCAGGGCCGTCACGCGGGCGGCGTTGGGGTTGGTCAGGCTGGGGGTAAAGGTGCCGCTTTCCCAGCGGCCGATCTCGATGTTGGATCTGGTCGCGACATTGGTCTTGTTCTTAACCGGGTCCATGTTGGTGTTGGCCATCGTGAACCCGGCGGTCTTGCCGCGCGCCTCGGGATCGTTGGTATCGACATGGCCGGTGCCCATGTAGGCGCTGAACTTCTCGACGTCCTTGTAGGCCATGAGCGTGCCAAGGGCCGAAGCGTCCGCCGTCGCCTGCAGCGCGGCGCGGTAGCGGTAGGCGTTGGCCACGTCGATCACCAGACCCGCGAGCAGCAGGAAGATGACCGTCCAGAAGATCGACCAGGCGGTGGCGGCGCCACTCTCGTCGCGGCGGAAGCGGGTCAGGGTGGTCATGTCAGATCCCCTCTTTCAGCTGGAGCACCTGGACCGACATGCGGTCCGAGCTGATGAACCCCAGAACACCGATAAGATCCAGGTCGCCCGGCGCGAATTCCACACGGGCCGTCACCTCGACCCCGCTGGTCGTCACGGTGGCAACCACCGGCGCGGTGTTGTTGAAGGTCGCTTCGGTGGCAAGGAAGTTGCTTGCGGCTGCATCGGTCGTGAAGAAGTTGACCGCTCGTCGCCGCGCGGTATCCGAGGCAACGTCGAAGGTCACCGCCTGCGCAAGGAACAGGAAGCACACATCGACGACCAGCGCGAGAATGAGAATGAAGATAGGCAGCCAGAGCACGAACTCTATCGTGTTGGTCCCGCCGTCTTCGTCCATGCGCAGGAAACGGCGGACCTGCCGCCGCTGAAGCCGGTAGATATCCAAGAAAGTCGGTTTCATCCGATCAGTCCTCACATCCGCCGGCCTGACGACCCTGCCCGAAGGCCCGATTCGTGCCGGTTCCTGGTAAACGCACAACTGGCGTGGGAACGAGGTACTCTACCATGTGAGGATTGCCGCAGGACGCAGCGCGGGCGCACGCAGGTAACCCGCCCGTATCTGTACCGGGACAGGTTGCAACAGGCCCGGGTCCATCCCCTCACAGAGGCCTGAAGATACGGCATTCTGGCAAGTATTCAAGAAAAAGGAGATGTTGATGCGTAGTCACAAAAGATAAGGGCCGCCCTGTGGCGGCCCTGCACTTTTCTGGCGCGGTTATATCAGAGAACGAGACGGTAGTAGTAGTCCAGTTCCAGATCGTCGCCCGATATCCCGTTGGGGCAGCCCTGCCACGCGGCCTGAGACGAGAAGTGACCGTCACCGGCTGCAAGCACCTGTCCGCCGCGCATCCCATCGGACTGGGCAGCGATGTGGATATCGGACATGGTGACAACGCGCGAGTTGTTCGCGGTGAACCCGGATGCAAAATGCACGTCGCCGAATGCGACGATCACCGATCCACCCGACGGATCGGCACAGGTTCCGCCACCCACCGTCGCGCCGGCGTTACCGTTCACCACCTGGCTTCCGATCGCAGAAGTGAAAAGAGCAGACCCGGCGAAGCTGTTGGTCCCGTTGAATGACACCTTGCAGGCGGTGTTCAGAATGACGCCATCCAGGGGGCGGGAACCGGTCACTGCCAGCCTGCCGTTGTTGTTGCCGCAGGTCCCCGCGCTGCCACCGTCGATATCGATCACAGAGCCGGCGGGAAACGCCGGGCCGGTAAGGGTGATTGCATTCGCCCCTTTCCCGATCGTTCCTTCGACCACGTCCTCGAAGTCTGCGGCCGAAATCGTGATGCGCAGAACACCGTTCACGACACTTGTCGTGGTGCCGTTCGGAAACACGAAATCGGTCAGACTCGGCGGCGAGACCAGCTGCGCATCCTCTGTCGCCGGATCCCTGTCAGGGTTCGCGACCAGTGCATCCGGGATATAGCGGTTCTGTTCTGTTCCGGCCGTCGTGAAGTTCGCTGGATTATTGATTACTTCTTGGTAGTAGCTGTAGATCTGCCCGATATCAGGCAGGTAGCTCTGTGCTCCGGCGATCATCTCGAGGGTCAGGGGGTTTGTGGCGTCCTGAAACGGGATCACGTTGTCATAGGGCGGGTTCACCTCGCAGTTGCCAAGACCCTTGCAAAGCGATCCAGGCACGCCATAGCTGACAAGCGGATACTCCCCGTCCGAGTTCGCCCGCCATGCGCTGTTCGTGTTGAAGTCGATACCTTCTTCACCGTGCAGGCAGACATCGCCCTGGAACAGGTTGTTGGACGCGAAATTCAGAAAACCCCCGACCATGATGCCTTCTTTCGTGGCACAATCGAGCGGCACATACACGCTTGCCACCGCAGACGCCCCGACGTCCCATGCGCCAAGCTGGGCGAGCTTGTCACCCAGAAGCAGTTGAAGCGGGTTCGAATTGGCAGCAGTCCGCAAGGCCGTCACCCGCGCTGCGTTCACTATCTGGCCGGTGACAAAGTCCGACTCGGGCGTGAACGTCGTCCCATCCCAGTAGCCCATCGCCACCTCGCTTTCGGGAACGACGGCGTTCACGTTGGCGGTGGGATCCATGTTGATGTTGGCCAGCAGGTGGCCGCCACGCTGGCCCCGCTCTGTCGGGCTGGCAGGCGCAGGGTCCGGGAAGTCGAAGGCCTCGTTGAACTTCGTCTCTTCGGTATAGCTGATGATCGCGGCCAGCGCCGAGGCATCCGCCGTTGCCCGCAGGGCCGACTTGTAGCGGTAGGCGTTCGACACGTCGATCACCAGCCCCCCGAGCACCAGGAAGACCACCAGCCAGAAGATCGACCAAGCCGTGGCCGAGCCGTCTTCGTTCCTGCGAAAGCCACTGTATTTCAAACCGAGAGGGCTCATATCCGCCTCCACTCCGCTACCATCTACGAAAACGCGGCGACTTCGGAAACGAAAGCCGCCCGGAAATTCACGAACCCCGCCTCCGATCACTCGGCCGCGGCGAGGCCCTCACGAAGCTGTGTGACCGACGCCGTCATCTCGGTGCCCGAGATGAAGCCGAACACGCCGGTCAGGTCGATCGCACTCGGATCATGCGTTATGACGATGGAAACCGGGTTCGTGTCGACGCTTGCATCGACTGCCGGACGCACACCCAGGAATGTCGCAGCATCGGCGGCGAAGTCCTCTGCGGCGGCGTTCCTTGCAGCCTCATCGATCCCGTTGAACAACCCCAGCGCGGCGCGGCGCGCCGTATCGGACGCAACGTCGAACATGATTGCCTGCGACAGGAAGAGGAAGCACACGTCCACGACAAGGCACACGACAAAGATGAAGATCGGCAGCCACAGCACGAATTCGATCGTGTTGGTTCCGCCGTTCTCGTCACGTCTCAGGAATCCGGAAGCCCGGCGGTGCAGCGCGTTCATAGATCGAAGACTCATCTGAGCAGTTCCCAAAACCACCAAGCCCATCTTCCCCCACGGAGATGTGTTCGGCACTACCACTTAAACTCCCGCCCCAACCTCAAACACGGGCGACCGCGGATACCGATCCTGCTCTTGTGTTAATTGACCAGCATCCAATCCATGAAATGTATAACAATAGCTTTATGGCGGCAATATGATCAAAATCACTCTACCGTAAGTTGTCAGGCCTCCAGCATGCGGCGCAACAGTTCCACCTCCTCGGCGATCTGGCTGTCGACGGCGCGCAATTCCTCGATCTTCCGCACTGCGTGAATCACCGTGGTATGGTCGCGCCCGCCGAAGCGACGGCCAATCTCGGGCAGGGATTTGGTGGTCAGCGTCTTCGACAGGAACATGGCCACCTGGCGCGGCCGCGACACCGCGCGCGACCGGCGCGGACCCAGCAGGTCGGCCATGCGCACGTTGTAGTGGTCGGCCACCTTGCGGATGATCTCGTCCACCGTGACCTTGCGTTCCGAGGCGCGCAGCACATCGGCGAGACATTCCTGCGTCATGTCCAGATCGATCTTGCGCCCCACCAGCGAGGCGAAGGCGTAGAGCCGGGTCAGCGCGCCCTCAAGCACCCGGACGTTGGAACTGATCCGGTGCGCGAGAAACTCCAGCACCCGCGTCTCGATCTCGATGCCGTTGTGCAGTTGCGACTGCGCCTCGGCCTTGGTCTGAAGGATGCCCAGGCGCAACTCGTAATCGGTGGGGTGCAGGTCCACCACCAGGCCGCATTGCAGGCGCGACTTGATCCGGTCCTCAAGCCCGGAAATCTCCCCCGGGGCGCGGTCGGCGGAAATCACGATCTGCTTGTTCTGATCGACCAACGCATTGAAGGTATGGAAGAATTCTTCCTGCGTGCTTTCCTTGCCGGCGATGAACTGCACGTCATCGACCATCAGCACATCGACCGAGCGGAACAGCTCCTTGAAGCCGAGCGTGTCCTTGTAGCGCAGCGCCTGCACGAAGCGGTACATGAACTGTTCCGCGGAAAGATAGAGCACCCGCCGCGACGGATCGGTCGCCTGCAACTCCCAGGCGATGGCGTGCATCAGGTGGGTCTTGCCCAGCCCGACCCCGCCATAAAGGAAGAGGGGATTGAACGTGACCGGCCCCCCTTCGGCCACCCGGCGCGACGCGGCATGCGCCAGCTCGTTCGGCTTGCCGACCACGAAGCTGTCGAAGGTGTAGCGCGCATCCAGAGGCGATCCCGGCAGATCGGTACCACCATCGGGCGTGCGCGCGGCCGGCGTCGCGCGCGGCGTGCGCGGCTCTGCCGTCTCGACGGGCTGCGCATTCGCCGGCACCGGCTTGCGGCCGGCAGACTTGGGCGCCACCGCGAAATCAAGCCGGGCGACCTTGACCCCGGCCGTGCTCATCAGGTTGCGGATCCGGTCGCCATAATGCTGGGACACCCAGTTCCCTATGAAGCTGGTTGGGGCGGCAAGATAGACGACCCCGTTTTCCAGCCCCCTGAACTCGAGTGGCTCGATCCAGGTCGAAAAAGCCGAATCGCCAAGCGAATCGTTCAACCCGCTGCGGACGTTTTCCCAAATCTGATCTGTCATCGTTCCGTTCTTCTTGTTCAGGTGTCGACCGGGCAAGGACGCTGCCCGCATGTGCCCGGCTATGGGGGCCGGACCGCCCCATTATTCGTCTAGCTCTGGATCCAGGCGAGGCCGCGGGCCTTCCAGCCGTTCATGCTGCCGCGGTGGCGGTGGGGATCGAGATCACCCTCGAATCCCTCGGCCACGTTCACGCACCGCAGGTGCAGGCCGCGCTGGGCCGCCACCTCGGCAACGGCCCGGGCAGCATCGAGCGACCGGGCGCCCGAGCGGCAGATGAAGAAGATCTGCGAGGGGATCTGCGCATCGAAGGCGGCGAACAGATCGTCCGCGAAACGGGCATTCACCCGCATGTCGGGATACATCCGCCACTCCGACAAGATCGTTTCCCGGCCAAGCGCCGTCAGGTCGGCGATGCCCACAAAGCTCCATTCGGGGCGGGTGCGAACGTCGACCAGCTGCGCCCGGGGGTCGTCTTTCAGGGCGTTCCAGGTTTCCTCGGGATCACACTCATCGATGCTCAGGCTGGCCTGGACGGTCATGGAATCTCTGCCCCTCTGATCTGACGGTGGGAATGTAGTCCGCGCTCAAACAGGCTTTCAACATGAAGTAGAGCTTGACGCTCATTTCATGTCACGCTGCGGATTCGGAGTGGTTTGAGGAGTTATTCAAATAAATACGCACAACAATACAGCCAATTTATGGCTGTATTGTTGTGTAATATTTTCAAATTTTTAGGTGCTGGCGATCAAGAGCGGCCGCCGGGGGAAACGCTAGTCCCGGCCGCGGATTCGGGCAACGGGACCAAAAGCTGAACATGACGTTACGGTAACATTACAACAGCGCACAAAAAAACAACGCGCCCGCTTGACGGACGCGTCATTCCTTTGTCCGGCTGATGAATCAGGCGTTGAGCGCCTTGACCCGTGCAGCCAGCCGCGAAATCTTACGCGACGCGGTGTTCTTGTGCAGGATGCCCTTGGTCACAGAGCGCATGATCTCGGGCTGCGCCTGCTGCAGGGCTTCGCGAGCCTGCTGCGCATCGCCGCCGGTGATGGCTTCCTCGACGCGGCGGATGAAGGTCCGGACCCGCGAACGGCGCGCCTTGTTGACATCGGTCCGGCGGAGCGCCTGGCGTGCGCGTTTCTTAGAGCCTGGCGAGTTGGCCATGTGTACGTTCCAAAATCGTCTGGGTTTCCGTTTGAAGCGCGTGCATAGACCCAGTCGCGACCCGAGTCAACGCCTGCAGTCCCCCTTATTTGCCGCGGAACTGCGGTGTGCGCTTTTCAACGAAGGCGGCCATGCCCTCGGTCTGGTCCTCGGTCGCGAAAAGCGCGTTGAACAGCCGCCGCTCGAACAGGATACCCTCGCGCAGGGTGGTCTCGTAGGAACGGTTGACCGCCTCCTTCACCGCCATGACGGCCAGCGGCGATTTTTCCGAGATCTTCTCGGCGGTCTTCATGACTTCGGACATCAGGTCCTTGGCCGGGACGATGCGACTCACGAGACCCGCGCGCTCTGCCTCCTCGGCGTCCATCATGCGGCCGGTCAGGTGCATCTCCATCGACTTGGACTTGCCGACCAGACGGGTCAGGCGCTGGGTGCCGCCGATCCCCGCGATAACGCCGAGGTTGATTTCGGGCTGGCCGAATTTCGCCGTGTCCGAGCAAATGATGAAGTCGCACATCATGGCCAGCTCGCATCCACCGCCCAGCGCGTAGCCGGATACGGCCGCGATGATCGGCTTGCGGACGCGAAGCATCGACTCTGTCTGGGCGGTGAAGAAGTCCTCGGAGAACATGTCGACGAAGTTCTTCTCGGCCATCTCCTTCACATCCGCCCCGGCGGCAAAGGCCTTTTCCGATCCGGTCAGCACGATGACCCTGATCTTGTCGTTGCGATCGAAGGCAGCAAGTGCCTTCGCCAGCTCCTCGAGCAGTTGGGAATTCAGCGCGTTGAGCGCCTCGGGACGGTTGAGCCGCACCGTGCCCACATGCTCGTCCGTCTCGACGATGATCGTCTCATAGCCCATGACGGGGCCTCCTCGCTGGTTTGGCGGCCAGAGTTACCATGCAAGTCCCGCAGCGCAAGCCTATCGCTGGCAGCCGCCGCAGTAGAAGGAGGAACGCCCCGACTGGACGATGCGGCGGATGGTCCCGGTGCAGCCGTCGCGACGGCAGGGCTCACCTTCGCGGCCATAGGCGGCGAAGCTGTGCTGGAAATAGCCAAGCTCGCCGTCGGTCTGGCGGTAGTCGCGCAGGGACGAGCCCCCGGCCTCGATCGCCTCGACCAGCACGTCGCGGATGGCTGGTACCAGCGCCTCGATCCGGGCGCGCGACAGCTTGCCGGCCAGCCGCTTCGGGTGGATGCCGGTGCGCCAGAGGGCCTCGCAGACATAGATGTTGCCAAGACCGGCCACGATCGTCTGGTCCAGAAGCGCGGCCTTGATCGGCGTGCGCCGCCCCGCCAGGCGGGCCACCAGATGCCCGGCAGAGAATTCGTTGCCCAGCGGTTCCGGCCCCAGCGCCGCCAGCAGCTTGTGCCCGTCGACGGCTGCCGTGGGACACAGATCCATCGCGCCGAATCGTCTTGCGTCGTTGAAGGTGATGCGCGCACCGCCAGACATCTCCAGCACGACATGATCGTGCTTTCCGGGCGTCTCGCGCTCATGGACATACTCGCCCAGGGCGCGCGCCGGACCGCCATCTGAAATCAGCATGCGCCCGGACATGCCCAGGTGGATGATCAGCGTCTCGCGGGTGTCCAGGTCGGCAAGGATGTATTTCGACCGGCGGCGCAGCGTGATCACGCTGGCGCCGGTCAGGCGTTCTGCCATTCGGGGGGGGAAGGGCCATCGCAGATCCGGGCGCCTTGTTTCGACGCGGACGATGCGATGGCCCGTCATGACCGGTTCAAGCCCGCGGCGAACGGTTTCCACCTCGGGCAGTTCGGGCATCTCTCACCATCCGCCAAAGGATGGCGGGCAGGACCTACTTGCGGTTCTTGCGCACCATGCCTTCGTATTTTTCCACGATCATCGTGGCGCCTACCACATACAAACCGATAACCGCAATCGTCGCCGCGGTAAGCGTGATGCCAAGAACCATGATCTTTCCTTTCCGGCGTCCATGCGCCAGGGATGCGTTACTCGGCGACTGTCTCTCGGGGTGGAAGGTAGCTCGCCCTCGGGCATGTGTCAATTTTTCTAGACAGCCGCGACACCGAGGATGAATTGTAACTTGCGTCGGCGCCCCTATTATCCGCCGGGACCAACAGGACGGGCAGGCATGGCGGCTGACGACAAGACGACGCATTTCGGATTCCAGACCATCCCCGAGTCGGAAAAGGCAGGGCGCGTGCATGGCGTGTTCAGTTCGGTGGCGTCGAAATACGACGTCATGAACGACGCCATGAGCCTGGGCATCCACCGCGTCTGGAAGGATGCGATGATGGACTGGCTCGCCCCGCGGCCGGACACACACCTGCTGGACGTGGCCGGCGGCACCGGCGACATCGCCTTCCGCTACCTGCGGCGGGCGAAGGGGCAGGCCCGGGCGACGGTGCTGGACATGACCGAGTCGATGCTGGTCGAGGGCCGCAAGCGCGCCGACGCCAGCGAACTGGCCGACCGGCTGGACTGGGTGGTGGGCGACGCGATGGCGCTGCCCTTCGAGGACAACCGCTTCGACGTATATACCATCAGCTTCGGTATCCGGAACGTGACCCGGATCGAGGATGCCCTGTCGGAAGCCTTCCGCGTCCTGCGGCCCGGCGGGCGGCTGATGGTGCTGGAATTCAGCCAGCTGCCCAATCCCGGCATGCAATGGCTCTACGACCGCTACTCGTTCAACGTGATCCCGCCGATGGGCGCGGCGATCGCGGGGGACCGGGAAAGCTACCAGTACCTGGTCGAGTCGATCCGCCGCTTCCCGGCGCAGGAACCCTTTGCCGAGATGATCCGCAGGGCGGGCTTTGCCAACGTGAAGTATCGCAACCTGTCCATGGGCATCGCCGCGCTGCATTCCGGCTGGAAGATCTGACATGCGCGGACCGCACAATCTCTGGCGGCTGATCCGCACGGGCGCCACCTTCGAACGGACCGGTGCGATGCGCCTTGCACTCGAGGCGATGGACGCGCCGCGCCCGCTGCGCATTGCCGCGCGGGTGCTGGGCCTGCCGTTTTCATGGCTTGGCCACAAGGGCGACCCGACGCTGCCGCCGATCAGCCGGGCGCTTACCGCGCTGGGACCGGCCTACATCAAGTTCGGCCAGATCATGTCCACCCGTCCCGACGTGGTGGGCGACGCGCTCGCGGACGAGCTGAAGAAGCTGCAGGACGACCTGCCTGCGTTTTCCACCCGGATCGCCCGCGAAACCGTAGAGCGCGAGCTGGGCCGCCCGGTGGACGAGATATTCTCGGACTTTTCCGACCCCATCGCCGCCGCCTCGCTGGCGCAGGTGCACCGGGCCACGGTGCGCGCCACGGGCCGCGACGTGGCGGTCAAGGTGCTGCGCCCGGGGATCGAACGCGCCTTCCTGCGCGACGTGGATGCCTTCTACCTGGCCGCCCGTGTGATCCAGACGCTCGCCCCCAAGGCGCGCAGGCTGCGGCCGGTGGACGTTATCGACCATTTCCAGAGCGTCGTTCTGGGCGAGCTTGACCTGCGGATGGAGGCATCGGCCGCCGACGAGTTCCGCGCCAACACCGAAAAGGACCAGGGCTTCACCGTGCCCGAAGTGATCTGGGAGTTGTCCCAGCGCCGGGTGATGACACTGTCCTGGGCCGAGGGAACCAAGTTCGGCGACGTACCGGCGCTGGCCGCCCAGGGTGCGGATCTGGACGAGCTGTCCCTGAGGGTGATCCAGGTTTTCCTGAAGGTGGCGCTGCGCGACGGCTTCTTTCACGGCGACATGCACCAGGGCAACCTGAAGCTTGCCCCCAATGGCGATATCGTGGCGCTGGATTTCGGCATCATGGGCCGGATAGACGCCTATACCCGCCGCGTCTATGCCGAGATCCTGATCGGTTTCCTGCGCAAGGATTACCGCCGCGTGGCAGAAGTCCATTTCGAGGCGGGGTACGTTCCGGCCGACCGCGACGTAGAAGCCTTTGCGCAGGCTCTGCGTTCCGTGGGCGAGCCGATCTTCGGGCAGGATGCGCGCCGCATCTCGATGGCGCGGCTTCTGGCGCATCTCTTTGACGTGACCGAACGCTTCGGGATGGAGACGCGGACCGAGCTGATCCTTCTCCAACGCACCATGGTCGTGGTCGAGGGCGTCGCCCGATCGCTGAACCCGGCAATGAACATGTGGGAAGCCGCGAAACCCGTGGTCGAGGATTACATCCGCGACAATCTCGGGCCGCACGCCGTCCTGCGCGACCTGTCCCACACCGCGCGCATCCTGGCGCGGTTCGGCCCGCTTCTGCCCGGCATGGCCGAAGCTGCCCTGCGCGACGCCAACAACCGCAAGCACACGCCGCCAGAGCCGTCACTTCCATGGTGGGTCTGGCTTCTCACGGGTGCCGGTCTGGCAGGGGGCCTGGCCACGCTCGCCTCGTTGCTGTGAGCGGGCCGGACCTGTCGCTGGAAAAGGCCTGCGGCGCGGCCCCGGTCTGCGGCATCGACGAGGTGGGGCGCGGCCCATGGGCCGGCCCGGTGATGGCCGCGGCCGTGATCCTCGACCCCGCTCGATTGCCGGACGGGCTGAACGACTCGAAGAAACTGACCGCCCGCCGACGCGAGGCGCTGGCCGAAGAAATCGCCGCCTGCGCCCTTGTCGGCATCGGCGAGGCAAGCGTCGAGGAGATCGACCGCCTCAACATCCTTCAGGCGACATATCTCGCGATGAGCCGTGCCGTCGCGGCCCTGCCGCGCACCCCGGCCTTTGCGCTGATCGACGGCAACCGCATCGCGCCCGGCCTGTCCTGTCCGGCACGGGCCGTGATCGGGGGCGACGCGCGCTCTGCTTCCATCGCGGCGGCGTCGATCGTGGCCAAGGTGGCACGCGACAGGCTGATGGCGCAACTGGCCCAGGACTTCCCGGCCTATGGATGGGAACGCAATGCCGGCTATGGGGTAAGGGTGCATGCCGAGGCGCTCAAGACCTATGGGATCACCCCACATCATAGACGGTCCTTCAAACCAGTGCACAAGATATTGTGCCAAGAAAATTAAATAAGCCATTGATTCGATTACAAATTGACGCCGAATCGGTTTTGAATCATCTTCATGTCCATCGCAGGCAGGCGAACAACGGACACAACGATAATGACCCAGAAAACCAAGGCGCGGGCGGCCCTGCCGCTCGATCAGATCATTGCGGGCGATTGCATCGAGGCGATGCGCGGCCTGCCGGACAATTCGGTGGATCTCGTTTTTGCGGACCCGCCCTACAATCTTCAACTGAAAGGTGAACTGCACCGCCCCGACAATTCCCGCGTGGATGCGGTGGACGACGCCTGGGACCAGTTTTCGTCCTTTGCCGCCTATGATGCCTTCACGCGCGCCTGGCTGACCGAGGCGCGCCGGGTGCTCAAGCCCGATGGCGCGATCTGGGTGATCGGCTCCTATCACAACATCTTCCGCGTGGGCGCAGCGCTCCAGGATGCCGGTTTCTGGATCCTCAACGACGTGGTGTGGCGCAAGACGAACCCGATGCCGAATTTCCGCGGCAAGCGCCTGACCAACGCACACGAGACACTGATCTGGGCGGGCAAGTCCGACGCGTCGAAATACACCTTCAACTACGAGGCGCTGAAAAGCCTGAACGATGGCGTGCAGATGCGCTCGGACTGGCTGCTGCCGATCTGCAACGGCGGAGAGCGGCTGAAGGATGCGAACGGCGACAAGGCGCATCCGACACAGAAGCCCGAGGCACTGCTGCACCGGGTTCTGGTCGCCTCGACCAAGCCGGGTGACGTGATCCTCGACCCGTTCTTCGGTACTGGCACCTCTGGCGCGGTTGCAAAGCGGCTGGGCCGACACTGGATCGGGATCGAGCGCGAGGACAGCTACCGGAAAGTGGCCGCGGCACGGATCGCCAAGGTCCAGCCGGCGGGCGCCGAAGCGCATGCCGTAACGGAATCCAAGCGCGCAGAGCCGCGCGTGCCCTTCGGCCAGCTGGTCGAACGCGGAATGCTTGCGCCGGGCGACGTGCTGGTTTCGATGAACGGCCGCCACACCGCCAAGGTGCGCGCCGACGGATCGCTGGTTTCCGCATCGACCCGCGGATCGATTCACCAGGTCGGCGCCGAGCTCGAGGGGCTGCCCTCCTGCAATGGCTGGACCTACTGGTCCTTCCTGCGCGACGGGCAACCCATCCCGATCGATGTCCTGCGCCAGCAGATTCGGGCCGAGATGAACAACTGAGGGGTTTTCCCGCCGGTGCCTGATGGCATCACCTCGGGCGCTGGCGGTTCGCTGGCGCCCGTTTTTTTATGGAGGATGTCCCCATGAGCACGCTGTTCCTGACCGTCGATCCCGGGGCCGTGACACCCGAACACGATGCCCCGCCACCCGACCGGGTGATCTCGGGCGATCCGCGCTTCACGACCTGGAACCTGGAGGAACGCGACGGTCTTTACGCCGGCATCTGGGAATGCACCCCGGGCGCATGGCGCATCTCCTACGACGAATGGGAATATTGCCGCATCCTGAAGGGCCGCTCGATCATCACCGCCGGCGACGGCACCCGGCACCAGGTCGGGCCCGGCGACAGCTTCATCCTGCGCCCAGGCTTCAAGGGCATCTGGGAGGTGCTGGAGACGACCCGCAAGGAATACGTCATCCGACTGTAGGCGCCTCTTCGGCCAGCTGCCGCGACAGGTCGAAGGCGCGGTCGCAGTGGATCTGCACCGTGTCGAACACAGGCACCGGCACGTTGCCCGCTTCCAGCAGCATGCCCACCTCGGTGCAGCCCAGGATAAGACTGTCCGCCCCCGCATCGGCCAGTCCCCGGGCCACCCCCTCGAAGAGGCCGCGGCTTTCCTCGCGCACAACCCCCCGGCAAAGTTCGTCATAGATGATCCGGTGCACGGTCGCGCGATCCTCGGGACCGGGTATGATCGGATCGAGCCCGGCCGCCCGCAGCCGGTCGGTGTAGAACGCCTGTTCCATCGTGTAGGCCGTCGCGATCAATCCCGGGCGTTTCAGCCCTGACTCGATGATCGCGGCAGCGGTCGCGTCCCCGATGTGCAGGAAAGGGATCCGCAGATCGCGCGTCATCCGGTCCGCCACCTTGTGCATGGTGTTGGTGGCCAGGATCAGAAGCCCCGCGCCGCCCGCCTCCAGCGCCAGCGCCTCGCGGTTCAGCAGCGCGCCCGCCGCCTCCCAGTCGCCCTCCGCTTGCAACACCTCTACCTTTGCGAAATCCAGGCTGCGGACCAGCAGTTCAGCCGAATGCAACCCGCCCATCACGTCCTGCGCCCGCTGGTTCAACCGCGCGTAATACAGCGCGGTCGAGGCTGCGGACATCCCGCCGAGAATGCCGATGGTGACCATTGGACCCTCCTTTCGCTTGGCTGGCACATGGGGACAAGTCCCGCCCGGGTTCAAGCCCTGACCGGTCACAGTGCGATGTCAGAGCGCGGAAGAAA
Organism: Halovulum dunhuangense; assembly: GCF_013093415.1. NCBI lineage: Bacteria > Pseudomonadati > Pseudomonadota > Alphaproteobacteria > Rhodobacterales > Paracoccaceae > Halovulum > Halovulum dunhuangense. The sequence goes on along the minus strand of NZ_JABFBC010000001.1, from coordinate 329,406 downwards.
GGACATCTGCCGCCCCGGCGCCAAGGATCCAGCCTTCCTCCCGTGTCACGGCACGAAACTCGGCATCGGACAACCCGGGCGGGGGGCTGAAAAGGGGCGAAAGCCCTTCCGCGATATCGAAGCGATGCAGGGCCAGCGACAGCGTGGCGACCTGCGCGGCATCCAGAACCTGCCCCGGCGCCATCCGCGCCCGCACCTCGCGCTGAAGCAAAGACGGATATATCTCTGCCAGCACGATCCCGGCCTCGGGCAGGTCGAAGCCATTGTCGAAGGGCCAGACACCGATGCGCCCGGCAAGTCGCGGATCGTTGCGAAGTCTTTCCAGTGCCGGAAGGCCCAGCAACACCTGAGAGCCGACCGCCCCCGCATAGGCAAGCTGCCAGACGGATTTCGCCCCCGGAACCCGGCCTTCGGTGATCCGCCGCTCGGGCGGATGCGCGCCGTGCCGGGCGCTGGCCCGGACCGGAATGCCTGGATGATTCCAGCCCTGCGGCCGCCCCCAGAACGGGCCCAGCCCGTCGAAGGCGGCGTTCATAGCCTCGGCTACGGCGTAGCGGTTGTTGGCGTTGTCTGGCCCATCCCGGACTTCACGCGCAAGCCATTCCCAAAGAGCAAGCGCATGATCCCGGCCGGTCAGAAGGGCCGCCAGCCCTGCGGGATAGCCAAAGGCGAAATCGAAACCGGCCAGCACCCGTCTCCCGGCGTCCGCCTCTGCCGCCAGAAATCCGCCAAGCTGCTCCACCGCCTCGGCCCGTGTCCGGACGTAGACGGGCTTCTCGACCGCGCCGCCCCTCGCGACGGCCCACCAGATGGCATCGGCTGCCCCACGCTTGGGACTTGCCGACGAACGGGCCGACCAGTCGACGATCAGCACGGTGTCGAAAACCCGCCTTTCAGTCATCCAGCCCGGCAAGCCCCGCCTTCAATGCCTTGCGGAACACCGTCGGCAGGTCGCCTGCGCGCAACTCCGCACCCGGATGGAACCGCCCCGACCGGGCTTGCGCGCCTTCGGGCAGTTCGGTGACACGCACCTCCAGTTCCAGGTGGAAATGCGTGAAGGTGTGCCGCACCACCAAAGGCGAGATCCGCCATTCGGCGTCCACCGGCGGCCGATGTGCGGGCACCGTTTCCCCCCAGTCGGGACCCGGCAGCCCGAGCATGCCGCCAAGCAGACCCTTGTCCGGCCGCCGCTCCAGCAGGATCGCGCCATCGGCACGACGCGCCAGATAGGCGACGCCGCGGCGCACAGGCTTTGCAGCCTTGGGCGTCTTCGCCGGCAGGTCCGCGGCACTGCCGTTGCGCCGGGCCAGGCATCCCGCCATCAGCGGACAGATCCCGCAGGCCGGATTGCGCGGGGTGCAGATCGTGGCACCCAGGTCCATCACCGCCTGCGCATGATCGCCCGGCCGCTCCGCTGGGGTCAGGGCCGCGGCGGCGGCCTTTATCTCGGGCTTCGCCGCCGGCAGCGGCGTGCGGATGTCGAAAAGCCGGGCCATCACCCGCTCGACATTTCCGTCCACGACCACGGCGGGCCGGTCAAAGGCGATCGCGGCAATGGCGGCGGCGGTGTAGGGACCGATCCCGGGAAGTGTCGCAAGGCCCGCCTCGGTATCGGGGAAACAGCCGTCCAATTCACCCGCCACCTGACGCGCGCATTTCAGCAGGTTGCGCGCCCGCGCGTAGTAGCCAAGTCCTGCCCAGGCCGCCATCACATCGGCATCTTCGGCAGCGGCAAGGTGACTGACGCTTGGCCAGAGGGTCGTGAACTTGTGAAAATAGGGACCGACTGCCGCGACGGTGGTCTGCTGAAGCATCACCTCTGACAGCCAGACATGGTAGGGATCCGCACGAAAGCCCGCGCGGGACCGGTGCGGCGGCACGCGCCAGGGTAGGTCGCGGGCATTGCGGTCATACCATTCCAGCAGCATGCCGGCGGTTTCCGGGGCAGGATCGAGGTCACGCAACTGTTAGTCTTCCGGTTTCCTTCAAGGGCTGGCAGTGTCTTGCCCAAGCGTTAATGTGGCGCGTAACCATGCAGCGGCGAGGGTCCATGCGCAACGAGGGTGGCAAGAAAGAGACGCGGCGCATGATGCGGTTCACGCAGGCTGGCGCGCTTCTGTCCTCCCGCCTGCGGGGCGTCGGCGCCAAACGGGGCTTTGTCGAGACGCGGCTTCTGACCCGCTGGGCGGAAATCTGCGGCCCGGACCTTGCCGCCATCGCCCGCCCGGTAAAGGTCAGCTACGCGCGTGAGGGGTTCGGCGCGACGCTGGTGCTGGCCTGTGTCGGTGCGCGAGCGCCGGAACTGCAAATGCAGATCGACACGATCCGCGAGCGCGTGAACGCCTGCTACGGCTACAACGCCATCTCGCGCGTCCGCCTCCAGCACGAGGACGCCGCAGGCTTCGCCGAAGCGCAGAAAGCCTTCGTCGGCGCCGCCGACACCGAACCCGAGCCTGCGCCCGACCCCGCCATTCGCCGGACCGCATCCGAAAGTGTCGCCCAGGTCCAGAGTGACGGACTGCGGCAAGCGCTCGAGACGCTGGGAACCCATGTCCTGACCCGTTCGCGGGCGGAGAGAGAACAAGGAGATACACGATGACCGACCTGAGACTGACCCGCCGCAGCGCGATCGCCACCGGCCTTGCCGGGACCGCCATCCTTGCCGCAGGCCCGCTGGCCGCGCAGGAGGCAGAGGCTCGTGCCGTCGAGGAACTCGTTCTGGGCAGCCCCGACGCGCCGGTGACGGTCGTGGAATACGCCTCGCTGACCTGCCCGCATTGCGCGCGGTTCCACACCGACGTATTCGGCCAGATCAAGACCAACTACATCGAGACGGGCAAGGTCCGCTTCGTCGTGCGCGACGTCTATTTCGACCGCTACGGGCTCTGGGCCGCGATGGTCGCCCGCTGCGGCGGGGCAGAGCGTTATTTTGGGATCACCGACCAGCTGTACCGCAAGCAGGCGGAATGGTCCCGGCACGAGAACCCGAACGACGCCATCGCCGCGATCTTTGCCATCGGCCGGCAGGCCGGTCTGACGGACGAGCAGATGACCGAGTGCACCCAGGATCAGGCCTGGGCCGAAGCGCTGGTCGCCGAGTTCCAGAAGAACATGGAAGCCGACGGCGTCGAAGGCACGCCGACCTTCTTCATCAACGGCCGGAAAGAGGCGAACATGCCCTACGCCGAATTCGCGGCCAAGCTGGACGAGGCGATCGGCAGCTGATCCGCAGCGGCGCCGTGTGGGATCACTTGCGCGGCGCCAGCACCCGGTCCAGCGCGTCATCGAGCGGGCCCCAATCCCCGAGCGACAGGCGAACGGGTAGCGTCAGGACGCGATGTCGGAAATCCTCGGGCAGGCGCACCGCGTCCTTCTCGGTGGTCACAAGCTGGGCGCCCAGACGATCGGCCTCGGCCGCCAGTCTTTGCAGGATCGCGCGCGGATAGCTGGCGTGATCCGGAAAGGCACGCGTCGCGACGATATCTGCGCCCAGCGCCTCAAGCGTCGCAAAGAACTTGCCCGGCCGCCCGATCCCGGCGAAGGCAAGACAGCGCAGGCCCTGCCACGGCATCCCGGTCGGCAGCGGCGCCAGCGTCCCGCCCAGCACCGGCAGCCGCCCCAGCGCGGGCCAGTCCGAAAGCAACCGTTCGCGGGCCTTCTCGGGTCCCAGCGCGATCACCAGATCGGCGCGGGCGATGCCCCGCTCGACCGGTTCGCGCAACGGACCGGCCGGGACGACACGGCCATTGCCGAACCCTGCCACCGCATCGACAACCAGGATCGCCAGATCCTTCGGCAGGTCCGGGTTCTGGAAGCCGTCATCCAGAACCACCGCCGCCGCACCCGCTGCCTCGGCAGCCCTGGCGCCAGCGGCGCGGTCGCGGGATATCCAGGCCGGCCCGAAACCCGACAGAAGCAGCGGCTCGTCCCCGACCCCGGCCGCGCCATGCAGGCGCGGATCCACCCTGAGCGGGCCCTGCTCTGTTCCCCCGTAGCCGCGCGACAGCGCATGGGCGGCGATGCCCTTCTCTCCAAGGCGTTGCAGCAACGCGGAAACCACGGGGGTCTTGCCCGTGCCGCCAACGGTCAGGTTGCCGACACAGATCACCGGGACCTGCGGGCGATGCCGGGGCGGGCGGGCGATGCGCCGGGCAGCCTGCCAGCGCCAGAGTGCCGCAGCCGGCGCCAGCAGGCGCGCGGCAAGCCCGGGTGCGTCAGGCGGGTTCGACCAGAAAACCGGCGCCTGCATCAGCGCTGGGCCCGTGCCGGCAGATAGGCCTTGATCACATCGAGCACCCGCCGCGTCACATCCGCCCCTTCGGAAGAGACGGTCCACGCGGCTGTCGCCAGCGCCGCAGCGCGATCGGGCGGCAGGGTCTCGACCAGCCGCTGGCCCAGATCTTCGGCCTTTGCCACCTTCACAGCGGCGGCGGCGCGGCGGAAACGCTCGTAGGCGGTCTCGAAATTCGCGACATGCGGGCCGTAAAGAATGGCCGATCCCAGAAGCGCCGGCTCGAACGGGTTGTGGCCACCGATGGGAACCAGCGAGCCGCCGATGAAGCTGACCGAAGCAGCCCGATACCACAGCCCCATTTCGCCCAGCGTATCGGCGACATAGATCTCCGTATTGCGGTCGATCAGTTCACCGGCCGAGCGCAGAGATACCCGCCAGCCCGCGGCGCGCAGCTTGCGCGCAATCTCGGGCCCACGCTCGGGGTGACGCGGGGCGAGTATCAGCACCAGCCCGTGCACCGAACGCCGCGCCTCGCGGTGGGCGATGGCGACAAGCTCTTCCTCGCCCTCGTGGGTGGACGCGGCCAGCCAGCAACTGCGCCCCGCAAGCCGCTTCATCAGATCGCTCAGCGCCATCGGGTCGTGCGGCAGCGGTTCCGCAGTATCTTTCAGGCTGCCCGTCGTCTCGAGCCGCGCCGGGTCCGCGCCCAGCCGGTGAAAACGCTCGGCTACGGCATCATCCTGCGCGAGGACACGCTCGAACCGGCCCAGCAGCGACCGGGTGAAGCCGCGCAGCAATCGCAGGCGCCGCGCCGATGCCGGAGAGATGCGCGCATTTATCAACAGCAGCGGGCATCCCGTTGCATGGGTGCTGACGATCATCCGCGGCCACAGCTCGCTTTCGGTCCAGATTGCTAGGTCGGGCCGCCAATGGGCAAGGAAGCGGCGTATCGCGGGGCCAGTATCCACCGGGGCGAACTGGTGAAAGGCGCGCCCGGGAAGCCGCTGGCCCATCAACCCGGCCGATGTCACCGTGCCCGTCGTCATCAGGACATGCAGATCCAGGTGTTCCGCCAGCAGCGTGTCGATCAGTCCCAGAAGCGACAGCGACTCGCCCACGGATGCCGCGTGAAACCATACAAGCCGACCATCGGGCCTGGGCAGCGATGCGTGACCGAAGCGTTCCCCGGACCGCGCCGGGTCTTCCTTCCCGGCATCCTGCCGCCGTCGCAGGCGTCGTCGGACCGGGCCCTCGGCCAGGTCGGACAGTCCCAGATACAGCGCCAGGGCCAGCGATTGTCCCATGCCCGGTTGGCCGCGCTCAGCCCAGTTTCCGGGTGCCGGAGCCAGCGCTGCCCTCGTCCATGAGCCTGTGGATATGCGCGATGAAATAGCGCGTATGGGCATTGTCCACGGTCGCCTGCGCCTTCGCCTTCCAGGCGTCGTAGGCGGATGCGTAGTCGGGAAAGATGCCCACGATATCGATCGCATCCACGTCGCGGAACTCGGTACCGGAGGGATCGACAAGCTCCCCACCAAAGACCAGATGCAGGCGCTGCGTCATGCGTGTGCTCCGTTTGACAGGCCGCGGATCGACCTGGCCGCACCCTAGCCATTGAACCCGGCGGGTCAAGCGGCGGAAGCCTCAGCCCTGTTTGCGCAGATAGACGTAATAGGCGCCGCCACCGCCATGGCGGATATGGGCGGGCGCGATCTGAAGGACCAGCATCGACAGTGGCGCCAGTTGCAGCCATTGCGGCACGGCATTGCGCAGCACGCCACGGCGCGCCGGGTTCGCCCAGTCCTCATCGGGTCGGTCGCGGCCCTTTCCGGTAATGACCAGAACAAGACGCAGACCCCGCGCGTGGCTGGACAGGATGAAGGACCGCAGCGCGTCATGCGCGCGGTCCATGGTCATTCCATGCAGGTCGATCCGCGCCTCGGGGGCAAGCTTGCCGCGCGTCATCCGCCCATAGGCGCGTGCATCCATCCTGGGCGGGCCCAGCATGTCCGGCGCCTTCATCGGGTCCGGCGCCAGGTCGAGCCGCACCGCGGGCTCGGGACGGGCGCGTCTTCGGGGCAGACCGAAGGGAAAGGAGGAAGTCGTCTCAGTCCCGGATGGGGAAAGGGGATGATCGTCCGGTGCCTGCGCGGGGGGTTCCAAAGGCTTCGCCTCGCGCAGCGGCGTTGCCGTCTGGGCGATCTGGCTCCAGAGGCGACGCTCTTCCGATGTCAGCTTGCGGGGCTTGCGGCGCATCTGCGGACCTGTCGCTTGGCGGGCGGCGAACATCGCCACCGCCCGGCCGGGCGTTCAGCCGCCAGTGGCGACCAGAAGCCAGTTGGGGTTCTCGCTGCCCATCACGCGGCTGAAGGTCCAGACATCCTTCTGGCGCTTGATCTCCTGCGGGTTGCCCTCGACGATCTCGCCGTCGGGATTGCGCACGACCGACGTCAGCTCGCCCACGAAGCGCAGGGTGATGTCGCCCTCGCGGGTTTCCTCGTCGAAGGACGCATCCACGATCTTCACCTCGCGTACACCGACGAAATTCGCATCCACCGTGTAGCCCTTGTCGGCACGCGCGAAGACCGCAGCGGAAAAGCCGTCATAGACCTCGGGCGCGAGGAACTGCTGCAGCGTGTCCAGCTCGCCGTTCTCGTAGGCCATCACGATCATTTCATAAGCCTGCCGCGCGCCATGGGCGAATTCCGACACGGAAAAGCCCGGCTCGGCGCGCTTCATCTTCAGCAGCGCTTCGGCCACAGGGCTTTCGGGATCGACATGATCGGCGATATCCCGGTCCTTGGTGCCGCCATCGATCACCTCGAAGCTGCGCGACGAACTTTCGACCGGAGGCTGCTTCTTGGGGCCGACCGGGCCTTCGAACCCGTCCCGGGTGCCCAGAACATCGCGCAGGCGCAGGACAAGGAACAGCGCAACCCCGGCCAAAACCAGTATCTGGATCAGTTGCGAGCCCATGTGCGTTCCTTCTCGGTCATTGCTGTCCGCTGGCATCGTGCCATCAGGCTTCATATGTAGGGTCTGTACGCTGCCAAGTCCATTGGCAGGGTAGATGGATGTCCTTGACGGAGCATGCCTGCTGATGTGGCTTTTTGTCCTTTTCGTCCTCGTGCCGATCATAGAGATCGCCCTGTTCATCCAGGTCGGCGGCTTCATCGGCCTCTGGCCGACGCTGGCCATCGTGATCGCGACCGCGGCGGCGGGCACCTTTCTGGTACGCGGCCAGGGCCTGGCGACGCTCGCCCAGCTACAGGCCAGCATGGACCGGGGCGGCGACCCGACCGGGCCACTGGCCAATGGCGTGCTGATCCTGGTGGCGGGGCTTCTGCTGCTGACCCCGGGCTTCTTCACCGACGGCTGCGGCTTTGCCCTGCTGGTCCCGCAGCTGCGCGCCGCGCTGATCCGCTGGGGCGCGGCCCGGCTGGCAAGCCGGATCCACGTTGCGGGCGCGCACCATTCGCACGGCACCACCCGGTACGAGACGCGCGCCGACATCATCGAAGGCGAGTACCGCCCCCTCGACGACGATGGGGATGACCGCTCCAAGGGGTCCTCCGGCTGGACGAAGCCGCATTGAGGGGTTAGACCCGAGCCAAGCTGATCTGTGAGGAATGACGATGGCCGAGAACGATACCGCCACCCCGGAAGCGGGGACGACGCAGCCGCAGCGCCCGCGGATGCAGGTCGTTGCGCAATATGTGCGTGACCTGTCCTTCGAGAACGTCGCCCTGATGAAGGGGGCGCGGATCGAGGGCACCCCGCAGATGCAGGTGCAGGTGGCGCTCGACGCCAACAAGCGGGGCGAGAACCTGTACGAGGTGATCACCAAGGTAAAGGTGGAAAGCAAGGCCGGCGATGTCGTCGTGTTCCTGCTGGAACTGGACTACGCCGGCCAGTTCAAGGTCGAGAACATCCCAGACGCTCAGCTGCATCCCTATCTGCTGATCGAATGCCCGCGCATGACCTTTCCCTATGTCCGGCGGGTGATCGGCGATGTGACCCGCGACGGCGGCTTCCCGCCGCTCAACCTGGACAACATCGATTTCCTTGCCCTTTACCAGCAGGATCTTGCCCGCCGGCAGGCAGCCCAGCAGGCGCAGGGCGGCAACGGTAGCGCACAGGCCTGAGTGTCTTTGTCGTGGCCGGTCACGCCGGCCACAACCCCCCATCCTTCAGCCCGGCGACGAACGCCCGATGCGCCTCGGCCTCGGCCTCGGTAAGCCGCGCACCCAGGGGGCGCGGGCGGGCGGGCGGCGTGTAATCGCCGGCGCTTCCCGTGAGCACCTGCGTCGTCGACACCACGCTCAGCGCGAAATCCGGCTGTCGGCCGCCGATAAGCTCCAGATAGACCTCGGCCAGGATCTCGCTGTCCAGCAGGGCGCCATGCTTCTCGCGCGCCGAGTTGTCCACATTGAACCGGCGGCACAGCGCATCCAGCGAGTTCTGCGCGCCCGGAAATCTCTTGCGTGCGATATCAAGCGTGTCGATCGCCCGTTCCCAGGGCAGGACCGGCTTGTTGGTCCATTTCAACTCGGCGTTCAGGAACTTCATGTCGAAGGCGGCGTTGTGGATCACCAGCCTGGCATCGTCCACGAAATCCAGAAAAGCCTGCGCGATGTCGCTGAACACGGGCTTGTCGGCCAGGAATTCCTCCGTGATCCCGTGGACTGCCAGCGCCTCGGCGGGCATGTCGCGCTGGGGGTTGATGTATTGGTGATAGGTGCGCCCCGTGGGCATGTGGTTGCGCAACTCCACCGCCCCGATTTCGACGATACGATGCCCGTCATGGGGGTCGAGGCCGGTGGTTTCCGTATCGAGCACGATTTCACGCATTGATCCGCTCCTTCACGCTTTCCAGCACAGACTGGACCTGGGCGCGGGCATCCTCAAGCCCGCGCGACGTGTCGATGATGTAGTCGGCACGCGCGCGTTTTTCCGCATCCGGCAGCTGGCGGGCAAGCAGACCCTCGAACCGGGCGGGATCGGCACCGGGGCGTGACAGGGCGCGGGCGCGCTGGACGTCCGCCGGTGCGGTCACGACGACGATCGCATCACAATCGGCATCACCGCCGGTTTCGAACAGAAGCGGGATGTCGAAAACGACCAGGGCGCTCTCGGTCGACGCGACGAAGGCTTCGCGCTCCGCGCGCACCAGCGGATGGACGATCGCCTCGATCTTCGGAAGTAGTCGGGCATCGTCGCGGATCGCCCGCGAGAGTGCGGCACGGTCGATGCCGCCGTCCCGAAGTGCCGAGGGCACCAGCCCCGCGACCGGTGCAACGGCCGCGCCACCCTGCGCATAAAGCTTGTGCACCGCCGCGTCCGCGTCCCAGACCGGGACGCCGGCATCCCGGAACATTGCGGCAGTCGTCGATTTCCCCATTGCGATGGAGCCGGTCAGGCCCAGCCGAAATGGCCGTCGCGGGGTCATGCCGAAAGGACGGCGTTGCGCAACTCCTCGTCCACCTCGGGCCGCACGCCGAACCAGCTCTCGAACCCGGGCACGGCCTGATGCAGAAGCATCCCGACGCCATCCACGACATGAAGCCCGCATTCTGCCGCGCGCTTGAGGAATTCCGTCTCGAGCGGGGTGTAGACGATATCGACCACGACCGCATTCGGTGCCGCGTGCTCGAACCCGAAGTTGAGCGGCGGCTTTCCGACCATGCCCAGCGCTGTCGTGTTCACGATGATTGCAGCACCGGCGGCAGCCTCGGACGCCCGCTCCCAGTCGATCTGTGTAACCCGTGCGCCGAAATGTTCCTTCAGCATCTCGGCCTTGGTGCGGGTGCGGTTGGCCAGACGGACCTCGGGCACGCCGGCGGTCAGTAGCGCCGAGACGATCGCCCGCGCGGCGCCGCCCGCGCCGATCACGAGTGCCGGACCGGATTTCGGGGACCAGTAGGGGGCGCTCGACCGCACGCTTTCGAGGAATCCGATCCCGTCGGTGTTGTCGGCATAGATCGAGCCGTCCTCGCGGAACACCAGGGTGTTCGCCGCACCGATCAGCGCTGCGCGATCCGAGATGGAATCCGCCATCGACAGGATGGTTTCCTTGAACGGAATGGTCAGGTTCACACCCCGGAACCCCAGGCGTGGCAGGGAACGGATCCCGTCCTCGAAATCCTGCGGCCTCAGACCGATGGGGATGTAATACCCCTTTATCCGGTAACGCGACAGCCAGTGGCCATGCAGCACGGGTGAACGCGAATGGCCGATCGGCCAGCCCACCACTCCGGCAAGTGGCGGCGGTGGAATGTCGGTCATTCCGTCAAGATCCCCCTCGTTCTCAGGAAATGCAGCACTTCCAGAAGCGGCAAACCCAGGACCGAGAAATAGTCACCCTGCACGCGCGAGAAAAGCGAGGCGCCATCCTCTTCCAGTCGATAACAGCCAACTGTGGCAAGTAGGCCATCCCCATGACGCAAGATGTAGCGTTCGAGAAAGTCGTCGCTGAACGGGCGCATGATCATCTGCGCGCGCCCGACATGCCGCCAGACCGGGTGACCGTCCTCGAAGACAACGGCTGCGGACAGAAGCTCGTGAGTGGTGCCGCGCAACGCAAGAAGCTGCTCACGCGCCTCTTCAAGCGTGGCCGGCTTGTCGAACAGCCTGCCATTGCTGACAAGCACCTGATCGGATCCGAGTACCAGCCGATGCGGATGTCGCGACGCGACGCGCTGTGCCTTCAGTTCTGCCAGCGCATCGGCAATATCGCGACCCGGGGCGCCATCGGCCAGCATCGCTTCCTTCACCGCCGCTTCGTCCACACGGGCGGGAACGACTTCGAAATCGACATGGTTGGCGCGCAGCAAGGCGGCGCGCGCAGCGGATCTGGAGGCAAGGACGAGGCGGGATTCGGTCATGTGTGTCCTGTCAGGATATGGCGGATCGAGGCGGCCGTCTCTTCGATGGAACGTCGGGTGACGTCGATCACAGGTAGCTTGTAACGGTCGAAGAAGAGCCGGGCAAAGACCAGTTCGTCCTCGATGCGGGACGGATCCGAGTAGGCGGGAATCCCGGGATTGCCAAGAGCGCTGAGCCTGCTTTCGCGAACCTGCCCGATGCGTGCGGCACTTGCGGTAAGACCGATGACGGGGATACCCGCCTCGATCGCCGCCAGAAGCCCCGGCGGCGGCGCCTGTCCCGGGACCAGGGGAACATTGGCGGCACGGATCCCCTGATAGCCGAGATAGATACAGGTCGGCGTCTTCGACGTGCGGCTTACTCCGACCAGGATGACGTCTGCTGCAAGAAGGTGCCTTTCGGACAGGCCATCATCATGGGCAATGGCGAAGTCGATGGCCGCGACCCGGTCCAGATACCGGCTGTTCATCAGATACTGCTGACCCGGCAGACGCGCCGGCTCTTGCCGAAGGACACCGGCGATCCCCGAGAGAAGGGGATCGAGAAGCGAGATCACCGGTATCCCGAAACGTTCTGCACGATGGTTTGCCCGCGCGACGACCCGTGGATCGACAAGGGTAAAGACGATGATGTCGGTCGCCTCGAACGTGGCGTGGGGGATCGCCTCGATATCGTCGACGCTGCGCAGGAAGGGCAGGACCGTGAACTGCGCCTCGACATCCGAAAACTGGCTGATGGCGGCACGGGCTGCCGAGCCGACAGTCTCGCCGGTGGAATCGGACAGCAGAAGTACCCGAAGGATCCTTGGTGCGGTGATCATGGAACGATTATCCACAGACACTGTTGGCAAGCACCGGACAACCCGCATCTTTTCCACCGCTGATCGCGGTTTTCCGATGCATCCACATTCCGTTCGCGGTGCACAGGCGAAGTTCCCGGTTGTGGAGGAGAATGCGCCATCATGTGTGAATTATGGGAAACGCGCGCAGGCAACCTGTCATGTGCGATGGACATCCACATGTAACGCACCGGTTGTTATTTATATAAACATTTGTCATTGCTATATAATTTTCAGATTTTCGGGATCGCTGCCAAGGATTGCGGTCGGTTTTCCACAGAGTTATCCAGAGTACGGGAAATGTGGATCGTTTCGTGAATGACGGGGATCCACAGCATCCACAGGGACAACAACCCTTACAATCTTCTTTTCATATTTCTTTTGAGATATGGAGGGGCCAAGCAGAAGCAGGGAAAAGGTCGTCGGAATGCTGGTATCGCTCTATCCCTGGCTCAAGGCGTTCCACATCATGGCGGTGATTGCCTGGATGGCCGGGCTATTCTATCTGCCGCGGCTGTTCGTCCATCATGCAGAACGAGCGGCCCCGGGATCCGAGATGGCCGAGACTTTCGTCATGATGGAGCAAAAGCTACTTCGGCTGATCATGAACCCCTCGATGATCGCATCCTGGGTTCTTGGGGTATTGCTCATCCTGTCGCTCGGCCTTGGTACGGTCATGTCCGAAGGCTGGTTCCATGTGAAGCTTACGGCCGTGATCGCGATGACGGTGTTCCACATGTGGTGTGCCAGACATCGACGGCTTTTTGCCGAAGGCGGGGCGACACTCTCGGGGCGCCGATATCGCATCATGAACGAGGTTCCGACCTTGCTGATGATCGTCATCGTGATCATGGTCGTGGTGAAGCCGTTCTAGCGACGGATTGACATTGGGCCGGCGCGTCCCCTAATCTGCATTCGATCCGGCATTCGCCCGGTGGATTCCCCGTGAACATATGAGCGCTGCCCATCCGGCACGGCATCCAGACTTCCCCGATCGTTACGTTGAAAGAGCCTGATGGATTTCGAACGACTTTCCCTCGCCGATCTGAAGGCGAAAAGCCCGGCTGACCTTCTCGAAATGGCCGAGGAGCTGGAGATCGAGAACGCCTCCAGCATGCGCAAGGGCGACATGATGTTCGCCATCCTCAAGGAACTGGCTGAGGAAGGCGTCGAAATCTCTGGCGACGGCGTGCTGGAAGTGCTGCAGGACGGTTTCGGTTTCCTGCGCTCGCCCGAGGCGAACTACTTGCCGGGCCCTGACGATATCTATGTCAGTCCGAACCAGATCCGGAAATACGCCCTTCGCACCGGTGACACCGTCGACGGGGTGATCCGGGCGCCGAAGGACAACGAGCGTTATTTCGGCCTGGTAAAGGTGTCGCGGATCAATTTCGAGGATCCTGAAAAGGCGCGTCACAAGGTTCATTTCGACAACCTGACGCCGCTTTACCCCGACGAGCGGCTGAAAATGGAGGTAGAGGATCCGACGATCAAGGATCGCTCCGCCCGTATCATCGATCTGGTGGCACCCATCGGGAAAGGTCAGCGTTCGCTGATCGTTGCGCCACCTCGCACGGGGAAGACAGTTCTCTTGCAGAACATCGCCGCATCCATCGAAAAGAACCATCCGGAGTGCTTCCTGATCGTCCTTCTGGTCGACGAGCGGCCGGAAGAAGTCACGGACATGCAGCGTTCCGTGAAGGGGGAGGTGGTGTCCTCTACCTTTGACGAGCCGGCAACGCGGCACGTGGCCGTGGCTGAAATGGTGATCGAGAAGGCCAAGCGCCTGGTCGAACACAAGCGTGACGTCGTGATCCTTCTCGACTCGATCACCCGCCTGGGCCGCGCCTTCAATACCGTGGTCCCAAGCTCTGGCAAGGTATTGACCGGGGGCGTCGATGCCAATGCGCTGCAGCGTCCGAAGCGGTTCTTCGGGGCTGCACGGAACATCGAGGAAGGCGGTTCGCTGACCATCATCGCGACAGCGCTGATCGACACCGGCAGCCGCATGGACGAGGTGATTTTCGAGGAATTCAAGGGAACCGGCAACTCGGAGATCGTGCTCGATCGCAAGATCGCGGACAAGCGCGTCTTCCCGGCGATAGACATCCTGAAATCCGGCACCCGCAAGGAAGATCTTCTGGTCGAGAAGTCCGAACTGACGAAGATGTTTGTCCTGCGGCGGATTCTCAATCCGATGGGCACGACGGATGCGATCGAGTTCCTGCTGACAAAACTCAAGCAGACGAAATCCAACGCTGAATTCTTCGATTCGATGAACAGCTAGGGATCCGATACCTGATGCCGAGTGCGATGCCCGGGTCTTTCCCGGGCATTTTCTATTCGGTACGGAGAGTATGATGGATACGATCTTTGCACTTTCGACGGTCCGCGGCCGCGCTGGTGTAGCGGTGATAAGGGTTTCCGGCCCGCAGGCGCATGTGGCTGCGGCGCGGATTTGCGGAACCTTGCCCGATGAGCGACGCGCGGGCCTGCGCCTGCTGCGCGATTGCGACCGTGACGAGGTGCTTGACGAAGCGCTGGTGCTGGTCTTCGGTTCGGAGCGCAGCTTTACCGGCGAAAAGATCGTTGAATTTCAAGTTCATGGAAGCATCGCCGTCCAGGATGCGCTGCTGGATGTCCTTGCCCGCCAGCCGGGATTGAGACTGGCTGATCCAGGCGAATTCACCCGGCGGGCGTTGGAAAACGGGCGTCTCGATCTTACGCAGGTCGAAGGCCTGGCAGATCTGCTGGACGCTGAAACGGCCTTTCAACGCCGGCAGGCGCTTCGGGTCATGCAAGGTTCGCTGGGGGACCGCTGCGCAGGCTGGCGCGGTGCGTTGCTGAGGGCGCTGGCCCTTCTAGAGGCGACGATCGATTTTGCAGACGAGGAACTGCCGGGCGATCTTCTGACAGAAGTGCAAGGACACCTTCACGGTGTGGTCGATGATCTCGACCGGCAGCTCAAGGGGGCGCAGGCAGCCGAGCGGATGCGAGAGGGCTTCGAGGTTGCCATCGTCGGACGCCCCAATGTCGGAAAGTCCACGCTGCTCAACGCGCTGGCCGGGCGAGAGGCAGCCATAACGTCAGAGATTGCGGGGACGACCCGCGACGTCATCGAGGTCCGAATGGACATATCCGGGCTTCCGGTGACGCTGCTCGATACGGCTGGCATCCGGGATTCGGATGATCCGGTCGAGACGCTTGGGATCGAGCGTGCGCGAAAGCGCGCGGCGCAGGCTGATCTTCGCGTATTTCTGGTCGATGGGCCGGAACTGCCGACGGAGTTTCGTGACCTCCATCAGGGCCAGGATCTTGCATTCCACGCGAAGGGGGATCTGGCAAATGGTCCCTTCATTCATCCCGTTCTGTCGGGAAAGACCGGGCAGGGGCTGGATCTGCTAACGCAGGCAATCAGCGTAGCGCTGCAAGGGCGGGTATCCGGGGCTAGCGATGCGATCCGGTTGCGCCACAAGGTGGCGATGGAGACGGCGCGCGGGCATCTGTGTACGGCGCTTGCCCATCTGTCGCAGGGGCAGGAAGCAAGTGAACTTGCGGCAGAGGACGTACGCCTTGGCGTGCGTTATCTTGATGCTCTGGTCGGTCGTATCGATGTCGAGTCGCTGCTGGACGAGATTTTCACCAGCTTCTGCCTCGGGAAATAAGGAGTGTTTCACGTGAAACATGAAGCGTTCGATGTCATCGTGATTGGTGGCGGTCATGCCGGATCAGAGGCTGCACATGCCGCATATCGCACGGGCGCGCGGACCGCGCTGGTGACACACCGTTTCGATCGTATTGGGGAAATGTCGTGCAACCCTGCGATCGGTGGCCTTGGCAAGGGCCATCTCGTGCGTGAAATTGATGCCATGGACGGTGTGATGGGCCGGGTAGCGGATTTTGCCGGTATCCAGTTCCGCCTCTTGAACCGCCGCAAGGGGCCGGCGGTGCGCGGCCCGCGCACACAGGCAGACCGCGAATTGTATCGTCTCGGGATGCAGGAATGCTTTCGGGAGCGACCCGATCTTGCCGTCATCGAAGCCGAGGTCAGCGATCTTATCGAGCGACACGGCCGGATTGCAGGTGTAATCCTGGCGGATGGATCACAGATTGCCGCACATGCCGTGATCCTGACGACAGGGACATTTCTGCGCGGTGTCATCCATATAGGGGATGTGTCCCGGCCAGGTGGCCGGATGGGCGACAAGCCCGCGATTGCGCTTGCTGACCGGATTGACGCCTATGGTCTGCCGCTTGGGCGACTCAAGACGGGAACACCACCGCGGCTGGATGGTAAATCCATCGACTGGTCGAGCCTCGAGATGCAGCCGGCGGATGACGACCCGTCGCTTTTCTCCTTTCTCTCCACCCGTGCCGCACAACCGCAGATTTCCTGTGGAATAACCTATACGACACCGCGAACCCATGACCTGATCCGCCAGAATATCGGCCGGTCGGCCATGTATGGGGGCCATATCGCCGGTGTTGGGCCGCGCTACTGCCCGTCCATCGAAGACAAGGTCATGCGCTTTTCCGACAAGGAGTCGCACCAGGTCTTTCTGGAGCCTGAAACGTTGTCCGGTGCGGTGATCTATCCCAACGGGATCTCGACCTCGTTGCCGGCCGATGTGCAGGAAGCCTATGTCCACAGCATTCCTGGCCTCGAGAATGCGCGCATCGTGCAGCCGGGCTATGCCATCGAATATGACTACGTCGATCCTCGGGCGCTGAAACACACGCTTGAGTTGGCGGATCATCCCGGACTGTTCCTTGCTGGCCAGATCAACGGCACCACGGGGTACGAAGAGGCTGCCGCCCAAGGGCTTGTCGCAGGTCTGAACGCCGGTCTGAATGCTCTGGGAAAGGCGCCTGTCGTCTTCGATCGTGCCGATGCTTATATCGGTGTGCTGGTGGATGATCTGGTGACGCGCGGTGTGACTGAACCCTATCGGATGTTCACGTCGCGTGCCGAATACCGGCTTCTTCTCCGGGCTGACAATGCGGATCAGCGACTTACCCCAAAGGCAATCGAACTGGGCATAGCCTCGGCAGCGCGGCGTGACAGGTTCGAGCGCAAGATGGAGTCCCTTTCCCAGGCCCGGTCGCTTGCCGAAGGGCTTTCGCTTACACCTACAGAGGCGGCGCGGCATGGGCTGGCCGTCAACCAGGATGGGCAACGGCGATCGGCCCTTGCGCTGCTGTCGCAGGCGACGGTTGAGTGGGACCAGCTGGCTGCGATCTGGCCCAGTCTCGCCGCCGTAGACCCCGAAATTCGCGAACAGATAACGACCGACGCGCGGTACATGCACTACGTCAAACGGCAAGAGCAGGATGTTGCGCTTCTGCGGCAAGAAGAGGCGCGGGGGATCCCTGACAGTCTCGACTATGCGTCCGTCCATGGTTTGTCCACGGAACTGCAACAGAAGCTTGCGCGCATTCGCCCCGAGACGCTTGCCCAGGCGGGACGGATCGAGGGGATGACACCCACGGCGCTTACGCTGGTCCTTGCAGAAATCCAACGAATCCAGCGCCGGCAAAGCGCATGATGGGCGATGCAGATGCGCTGCAGCGGATCCTGGCCGAGATGGATGTTTCACGTGAAACAACCGAAAGGCTAAAGGCTTACGTCGATCTTTTGCTGAAATGGACGAAGCGGATCAACCTGATCGGCAAGGGAACAACAGCAGAGATCTGGGATCGGCACATCCTGGATTCGACACAGCTCTGGCCGTTGCGCCCGCCGCACGCCCGGATCTGGCTCGACATGGGTTCCGGAGGCGGCCTTCCCGGCGTCGTCATCGCGATTCTCGCGGCTGAACAAGCCCGCGACCTTGATCTTACACTGATGGAGTCCGATCTTCGCAAGAGCGTTTTCCTTCAGACCGTTGCGCGTGAGCTGGGCCTCGCCTACCGCGTCGTGACCGAGCGAATCGAGAATGCTGCTCCTGTGAAAGCCGACGTAGTGAGCGCCCGCGCCCTCGCACCACTCGGAACGCTTCTCGCCTGGACCGAACGCCACCGCGCGCAGAACGGCACGGCCCTGCTCTTGAAAGGCCGTCGCTACCAGGATGAATTGACTGAGGCCCGCGCCCTCTGGCATGTAGAACCAGAGGTCATTCAAAGCCGGTCCGACCCGTCCGGCGTTATTCTGCGGATCGGAGATTTCAGGCGTGTCTGACACCCGCTCACCCCGGATTCTGGCTATCGCGAACCAGAAGGGGGGCGTTGGCAAGACAACCACGACCATCAATCTTGGTGCCGCCCTGGCTGCCCTGGGCGAGCGGGTTCTGTTGATAGACATGGACCCGCAGGGCAACGCCTCCACCGGGCTTGGGATCGACCGCTCGCAGAGGGATGTGTCCAGCTACGACCTTCTGATGCGCCAGGATGATCTGCCGTCTGCCATTCGCCCGACCCGGTTCGACCGGTTGTCCATCGTGCCGGCGACGTCGGATCTCAGCTCGGTCGACATAGAACTGGCAGGCGAAAGGGATCGGATCGGGCGCCTGCAGGCGGCGCTTCACGATGATGCGATACGCGGCTTCGATATTGTCCTGCTGGACTGCCCCCCCTCGCTCAACCTGCTTACGGTAAATGGGCTTGTCGCCGCCGATGGGGTTCTTGTCCCTCTGCAATGCGAGTTCTTCGCGCTCGAGGGGATAAGCCAGCTTCTACGCAGCGTCGGAGAGGTCAGGGCCAGTTCCAATCCACGCCTTGTGACCCAAGGAATTGTGTTGACCATGTATGACCAACGCAACAACTTGACCGCAGATGTCGAGAATGATGTGCGCGAGACGCTGGGAGACCTGGTCTTCAGGACCGTGATTCCCCGCAATGTGCGCCTCAGCGAGGCGCCATCGCATGGTGTTCCCGTATTGATTTATGATCCGCGCAGCAGCGGAAGCCTCGCCTATATAGAGCTGGCGCGCGAACTGCGCCAACGTCTCGGGCGTGGCGGTTCGGCAAAGGGTGATCGCGCATGACACGAAAGACGGAACGCAAAGGTCTTGGCCGCGGCCTGTCGGCGCTTCTTGCCGACACCGGGCCGCTCGAGGAAGCAGCTTCACCTCGCGGCAGCACGGGCCAGCAGATGATCCCCATCGAACGGATCCGCGCCAACCCCGACCAGCCCCGCAGAAGCTTCGGCGATGCCGAGCTTGACGAGCTTGCGCGCTCCATCGCGCGTAGCGGCATCATCCAGCCCCTGATCCTGCGTCGTGATCCGGGCGATCCGAACCTTTTTCAGATCGTTGCAGGCGAGCGTCGCTGGCGCGCCGCCCAGCGCGCCCGCATCCACGAGGTGCCCGCCGTCATCCGAGACTTCTCCGACGAGGAAGTGCTCGAGGTCGCCATCGTCGAGAATATCCAGCGTGTCGACCTCAACGCCGTCGAAGAGGCGCAGGGCTATCGCCAGCTCATGGAAAGTTTCGGCCATACCCAGGAGGCGCTGGCCGAAGCGCTGGGCAAGAGCCGCAGCCATATCGCGAACATGCTGCGCCTGCTTGGCCTGCCCGAGTCCGTGCTCGCGCATCTTCGGGCGGGGCGGCTGTCCGCAGGGCATGCGCGTGCCCTGATAACAGCAGAGGATCCCGCAGCACTGGCGCAGATCGTCATTTCCCAGCAGTTGTCGGTGCGTCAGACAGAAGCGCTCACCAAGAAGACTTCGGAAAGTAAAAACAATAAAAAACAATCACTTAAGCCAGAGAAAGACGCGGACACCCGCGCGATCGAGGGCGATCTGTCCGCCCACCTCAAGATGCCCGTCCGTATCGAGCACGCCTCCGCCGGGGATGGCGGCACATTGCGCATAGGCTACCGCAGCCTCGATGATCTCGACCGGCTCTTGCAGATCCTGTCAGGCAGCTGAAGCCTAGGCGAGCAACCGCCGCAGAAGGGCATTCAGGACCGGGCGACCGCTGTCCGTTGCGCGCAGCCGCACTTCGTCCGCGCGCAGCAGCCCCAGTGCCGTCAGATCCTCGACCGCGCTCCTGTCGATGTCCGGCCCGCCCAGACGCCGATACCGATCCAGATCGACCCCCTCCGCCAGCCGCAGGGCCATCATCAGGTATTCCTCGGCCTGTTCGGCGGCGGGAATGGCCTCGCGCAGCGACATGCCCGTCCCGGTCGTCTCCACCGCTTCCAGCCAGCGCTCCGGCATCCTCAGCGTCTCTGTGGCGTGCCGCGTACCGTCCAGCATGATCCGCCCATGCGCGCCGGGTCCGACACCCGCATACTCGCCATAGCGCCAGTAGACCAGGTTGTGCCGGCTCTCCGCCCCTGGCCGCGCATGGTTGGATATCTCGTAGCCAGGCATGCCCCCGGCGGCACAGATTTCCTGTGTCAGCGCATACATGTCCGCCGCCAGGTCGTCCGCCGGCAGGCCACGCAGCCGCCCACGCGCGTGGAGCGCGCCAAACGCCGTCCCAGCCTCGATCGTCAGCTGGTAGAGCGACAGGTGGTCCACCGCCATTCCCAGCGCCGTGGTCAGTTCCGCCTCCCATGACGACAGCGTCTGGTCCTGCCGCGCATAGATCAGATCGAAGCTCACCCGAGCGAAGCTTGCGCGCGCGATATCGAACGCCGCCCGCGCCTCTGCCACGCTGTGCAGCCGTCCCAGCCGGCGCAGATCCGCGTCGTGCAGTGCCTGGATCCCCATCGAGACCCGGTTCACACCCGCCGAAGCATAGCCTCGGAACCGCTCCGCCTCGACCGATGTCGGGTTCGCCTCCAGCGTGATCTCCGCCTCGGGCGCCAGATCCCAGCCTGCGGCGATCTGGTCGATCACCGCCGCCACGGTCGCCGGCTCCATCAGGCTGGGCGTGCCGCCCCCGAAGAAAACGCTGTCCACCCGTCGCCCCGGCAGCAGGTCTGCGTGATGCCTGATCTCGCGGCACAGCGCATCCGCCCAGCGGCGCTGGTCCACGCCCTGCCGCACATGGGAATTGAAGTCGCAATAGGGGCACTTGGCGGCGCAGAAGGGCCAGTGCACATAGACCCCGAAGCCACCCTCGATCGCTACCGGCTCAGCGCCCAAGGATATCCGCCACCAGCTTGCCGAAGGCCACCGCCCGGTGGCTCATCTCGTGCTTTCGGCTCGGGTCCATCTCGCCAAAGGTCTCGGTCTCGCCCACCGGCTGGAACATCGGATCGAAGCCGAAGCCGCGCGCGCCGCGTTTGGGCCAGACCAGCACCCCCTCGACCGCGCCACGGTAGATCCTGTCGCTGCCGTCGGGCCAGGCCAGGCACAGCACACAGACAAACCGCGCCCGAAGCGGGTCCGCCGCGCCCGTCTCCTGCACGCGCTGCCACAGCTTCTCCATCGCCATGTCGAAGTCGCGGCCCGTGGGCGTTTCCGCCCAGTCGGCGGTATAGACGCCCGGCGCACCATCCAGCGCCTCGACCTCCAGCCCGCTGTCGTCGCTCAACGCGGGCAGGCCGATTCCCTTCGCCGCCACATGCGCCTTGATCCGCGCGTTGCCCTCGAAACTGTCCTCGGTCTCGGCCGGTTCCTCCAGCCCGAAGGACGCAGCCGAACGCACGGTCAGTCCGAAGGGTGCCAGCAGATCGGCGATCTCGCGCAGCTTGCCCGCGTTGTGCGACGCCAGTACCAGCGTATCCGAACCGAGCGTCAGCATCTCAGGCAAGGCAGCCCTTCTGCGCTGCGACCAGCTCCCGGATACCACCCTCGGCAAGGTCGATCAGCGTGTTCAGCTCGTCCCGGCTGAACGGCGCCCCCTCTGCAGAGCCCTGCACTTCCACCAGCCCGCCGCGGCCTGTCATCACGAAATTCGCATCCGTCCCGGCTTCGCTGTCCTCGGCATAGTCCAGGTCCAGCACCGGCACACCGCCATAGATGCCGCAGCTTACCGCCGCAACGTGATCGACCAGCGGATCGGTACGGATATCCCCGGTCTTCAGCAGCGCATCGACCGCCAGCCGCAGCGCCACCCAGCCCCCGGTGATCGAGGCGCAGCGCGTGCCGCCATCGGCCTGGATCACGTCGCAATCGACGGTGATCTGCCGTTCGCCCAACGCCACCCGGTCGACACAGGCACGCAGCGCGCGGCCGATCAGGCGCTGGATCTCCTGGGTGCGGCCCGACTGCTTGCCCGCCTGCGCCTCGCGCCGGTTGCGGGTGTTGGTCGCTGCGGGCAGCATGCCGTATTCCGCCGTCACCCAGCCCAGCCCGGAGCCCTTCAGGAATGGCGGCACCCGCGGCTCGATCGAGGCAGTGCAGAGCACATGCGTGTCGCCGCAGCGGATCATGCACGACCCCGCCGCATGCTTGATGATCCCCGTCTCGATCGTGACCGGTCGCAGGTCGGCCGGGTTCCTGCCCGATGGGCGCATGTGATCTCTCCTTGTCATTCGCCGGATCGCATAGCGGCTTTCCCCGCTTGCGTCCACCCGGCGCGGGGTCCGCGTTCCCGGCGCCGATTGACCGCGGGGGTCCCGGCTCATACATCATTGCAAGGGTTACACGGGGTACAGACCGGCCATGAAAGGACAGGGGAACGAAAACGGCTTCGTGCTCGATGCGCGCAGCCGCGATATCTTCAAGACCCTCGTGGAGAGTTATCTCGATACCGGAGAGCCGGTAGGCTCTCGCACCCTGTCGCGCAGTCTTGGCGAAACGCTGTCGCCCGCCACGATCCGCAACACCATGCAGGATCTCGAACATCTGGGCCTGCTGGACAGCCCCCATGTCTCCGCCGGGCGCGTGCCCACCCAGCGTGGCCTGCGCCTGTTTCTCGACGGCTTCCTCCAGGTGGGCGAGATCTCGATGGACGAGCGGACCGAGATAGAGCGCTATCTCGACGGGAACGAACCCGATCTCGGCGCCATGCTCGACCGTGCCGGCTCGCTGCTTTCGGGCCTGACCCATGGCGCAAGCCTGGTGCTGGCGCCGAAGTCCGAAGCGCCGATCCGCCATGTGGAATTCGTCTCGCTGTCGGCCGAGCGGGTGCTGGTGGTGCTCGTCTTCGCCGATGGAAATGTCGAGAACCGCCTCTTCACGCCGCCCATGGGGCTGACACCGTCGGCCATGCGCGAGGCGGCCAATTTCCTGAACGCCGTCCTCGAGGGGCGTACGCTGTCCGATATCCGTGGCGTGGTGGAAAAACAGATCGAGGCGCACCGGCGCGAACTTGACGCGCTGGCCGCCGCGCTGATCGAAACCGGCACCGCCGTCTGGACCGAAGAGACAGAGATGGACGAGGCCCGCCTGATCGTGCGCGGGCGGTCCAACCTGCTGGGCGAAAGCGGCGATCCTGCCCAGATCGATCGCATTCGCCGCCTTTTCGACGATCTCGAGCGCAAGCGCGACCTGGCGCAGCTTCTCGACCTGACCGAGCAGGGCGACGGGGTGCGTGTCTTCATCGGGTCCGAAAACAAGCTTTTCTCGCTTTCGGGTTCATCTTTGGTCGTCTCTCCCTATATGAACGCGGAACGCAGAATCGTTGGCGCCGTCGGCGTGATCGGTCCGACCCGGCAGAATTACGGGCGCATCGTGCCGATCGTGGACTACACGGCGCAGCTTGTCGGGCGGCTCATATCGCGTCGCAACGGCTGAACGAAACAAACTGGAAGACCGGAAATGGCCAAGGACAAAGACATCGCGCTGGACGATCCCGAAGATATTTCGTCGCAACTCGCCGAAGATCAGGCCGAGTCGGACGCCGCCCCCGAGGATGACGACCTCCAGGCCGAGATCGCTGCCCTCGCAAGCGAGCGTGACGAGCTGAAGGACCGGCTCCTGCGTGCGCTGGCCGAGACCGAGAACCTGCGCAAGCGCGCCGATCGCGACCGCCGCGATGCGGAACTCTATGGCGGTGTGCGTCTCGCCCGCGATCTTCTGTCGGTGCACGACAACCTGAACCGTGCGCTCGATGCCATCGACGAGACGTTGCGCGAACAGGCCGCCGGCCTGGTCGAGGGGATCGAGCTGACCCAGCGCGACCTGCTGGGCGCGTTCCACAAGCACAAGATCGAAAAGATCGAGCCGCAGGTCGGCGACCGGTTCGACCCCAAGCTGCACCAGGCCATGTTCGAGGCCCCCGTGCCGGGTCAGCCCGCCGGCGCGATCATCCAGGTCATGGTGCCCGGTTTCACCATCGGCGAGCGGCTTCTGCGTCCCGCGCAGGTCGGTGTCTCCTCCGGCGGCTGAACCGGTCCCCGGGGGCGCTCAGCCGCCCCCGTCCATCGCCTTCAACTCGTAGATCAGTTCCAGCGCCTCCCGCGGGGTCAGCTCGTCGGGCAAGACCGCCCGCAGCCGCTCCAGCGCCGGCGACGGCTTCTCCCTGACCGGCATCGGCGCGGGTGCGGCGCTGAACAGCGGCAGGTCGTCCACCAGCGCCTTCGCCTTGCCGCCCTGGCCGCGGTCGCCTTCCTCCAGCGCCTCCAGCACGGTGCGGGCGCGGGCGATGACCGCATCGGGCAGGCCCGCCAGCCGTGCCACCTGCACCCCGTAGGACCGGTCGGCCGCGCCTTCCCGCACCTCGTGCAGAAAGACCACCTCGCCCTCCCATTCGCGCACGGCGACGGTCGCGTTGCGCAGCCCCGCCAGCTTCTCCGCAAGCGCGGTAAGCTCATGGTAATGCGTGGCAAAAAGCGTCCGGCAGCGGTTCACATCATGCAGATGCTCCAGCGTCGCCCAGGCGATGGACAGCCCGTCATAGGTCGCCGTGCCGCGACCGATCTCGTCCAGGATCACCAGCGCGTTGCGCCCGGCCTGGTTCAGGATCGCCGCGGTCTCGACCATCTCGACCATGAAGGTGGACCGCCCCCGCGCCAGGTCGTCCGCCGCGCCGACGCGGCTGAACAGCTGGTCCACGATGCCGATATGCGCCTCGTCGGCCGGGACGTAGCAGCCGGCCTGCGCGAGAAGTGCGATCAGGGCATTCTGGCGCAGGAAGGTCGATTTCCCCGCCATGTTGGGGCCGGTCAGCAGCCAGACCGGCCGGGCATCGGTGCCGTCGGCGGTCAGGTCGCAGTCGTTGGCGACGAAGGCGGCGCCGCTGCGGCGGAGCGCCTGTTCCACGACGGGGTGGCGGCCGCCGGTGATGTGGAAGGCGCGGGTATCGTCGATGCGGGGGCGGGTCCAGTTTTCCTGGATGGCGAGGTCGGAAAGCGACGTGAACAGGTCCAGCGCCGCGAGGGCCCGGGCGGTGGTGGCGATTCGTGGTGCGTTATCAAGAACTTCGGCGCAGAGGCGGTCGAAGATGCGCTTTTCCAGTTCCAGTGCGTGGCCGCCCGCGTTCAGGATGCGGGTTTCGAGTTCCGAAAGCTCCAGCGTGGTGAAGCGGACCTGGTTCGCGGTGGTCTGGCGGTGGATGAACACCTCGGACAAGGGCGGGGCCATCATCTTCGCGGCATGGGTCGCGGGCGTTTCGATGAAATAGCCCAGCACATTATTGTGCTTTATCTTCAAGGAGTTGACATCGGCGCGGCGGGCATACTCGGCCTGCAACCCGGCGATCACGCCGCGCCCTTCGTCCCTGAGTCTGCGGGTGTCGTCCAGCTCGGGATCATAGCCGGGGGCGATCATTCCGCCGTCGCGGGCCAGCAGCGGGGGTTCCGCCACGAGGGCCGCCTCGAGATGGGCCAGAAGCGCCTCGTGACCCGTCAGATCGGCGTATGCTTCGCGTATGGCAACTGTATGGCAAGTGTCGGGCATCCGGGCCGCGATATCCTCGGCCCGGGCGAGGCCGGTGCGCAGCGCGGCAAGATCGCGGGGCCCGCCCCGGCCCAGCCCGATCCGGCTGAGCGCGCGTTCCATGTCGGGCGTCTTGCGCAGCATCTCGCGCAGGTCCGACGCCAGACCCGGATCCTCGACGAAGGCGGTCACGGCATCCAGCCGCGCGCCGATCTGGGCAAGGTCGGTCGAGGGGCTGGTGAGCCGCGCCTCGAGCAGCCGCGCGCCGGGTCCGGTCACGGTGCGGTCGATCGCGGACAGGAGCGCCCCCTCGCGCTTGCCCGACAGCGAGCGGGTCAGTTCCAGGTTGGCCCGCGTCGCGGCGTCGATCTGCATGATGCCGCCGGCGCGTTCCAGCACCGGCGGGCGCAACAGCGGCAGCTTTCCGCGCTGGGTCAGGTCCAGGTAGTCGATCAGCGCGCCCAGCGCGCCCAGCTGGGCGCGGGTGAAGCTGCCGAAGGCGTCGGGGCTGTCCACCCGGTAGAGGCTGGCAATGCGTTCGGCGCTGGCGGCGCTGTCGAAGGCGGACGCGGGGCGCGCGGTCAGGGTCACGCCCATCTGGGTGCCCGTCTCGCGCAGGTCCGGTTCCGCCGTGTCGGCCACAAGCAGTTCGCTGGGGGCGACACGGGCCAGAAGCGGCGCCAGCGTCACGGCGCTGGCGGGCGTCACGGTCACGTCGCCGGTGGACACGTCGGCCCAGGCCAGCGCCGCCTCGTCCCGGACGGTGCACCAGGCGGCAAGGTAGTTGTGCGCGCGGGCCTGAAGCAGGCTGTCCTCGGTCAGGGTGCCGGGGGTCACGAGGCGCACGACATCGCGCTTCACCACCGATTTCGAGCCGCGCTTCTTCGCCTCGGCCGGGCTTTCGAGCTGTTCGCAGATCGCGACGCGGAACCCCTTGCGGATCAGGGTCAGCAGATAGCCCTCGGCCGAATGGTGGGGCACGCCGCACATGGCGATATCCTGCCCGAGATGCTTGCCGCGCTTGGTGAGTGCTATGTCGAGGGCGGCGGCCGCTGCCTCGGCATCCTGAAAGAACAGCTCGTAGAAGTCGCCCATCCGGTAGAACAGGAGCGCGTCGGGATAGCGCTGCTTGATCTCCAGATATTGCGCCATCATCGGCGTCGCTTCGGCTGCCTGCGTCACGCCCGTCTGCCCCCTGCCTTGTGCCGGGGCACATTACCGGGGGGGCCAACGGGGGAAAAGGCCGGTTTCAGGCGTTGTCCGCGACGATCTGCATGGCCTTGCGCATCGCGGGACGCTCGCGCAGGGATTTCAGGTAGTCGCCGAAATCGCCGCCGGGCAGCTGCATGCGGATGGCAAGGCCCCAGCCCGCGCACTGGCTGAGCAGGATGTCGGCGATGGTGAAGATCTCGCCCGCGACGAAGGGGGCGTCGCCCTTGAAGGCGACGATGTGGTCCATCGCGCGGGCGAATTCCTTCTGCGCGGTGGGCTTCACGTCCGGCACGCGCCAATCCTCGGGCAGGGCGAAGCTGTGCTTGGCGTAAAGCCAGAGCGCGGCGTCGAGTTCCGTGACGATGTAGTTCGCGATGCTGTCCTGCCGGGCGCGGGCATAGCTGCCGGCGGGATGGGTCAGCTGCCCGTGGCGGTCGGCGAGGAAGGTCAGGATCGCCAGCGAATCGCTGATCGGGCCTTCGTCGGTGAGCAGGACGGGGATCTTGCCGGTGCCGTTGAGCGCCACCACCTCGGGCGCGCCGGGGCGGGCGGGGTCGTAGTCATAGGGCAGGCCCATTTCCTCGAGCGCCCAGAGGACGCGCAGCGCGCGGGAACGGGGGTGGCCGATCAGCTTCAACATGGGCGCGTGTCCTTTCAGCGGGAATGGATCATGGCAATGCGCATCATCAGCCGTTCCACCAGCGCCTGTCCGGGCACCGGGCGGGAGGAGCGGAGCGAGAGATCGGTGTCCATGATCTCGTGCAGGATCTGTTCCAGCTTGGCCGGGCCCCAGTGGCGGGCCTGCCGCAGCATCCGGTCCCGGCGCGGTCCGAAAACCGGCGGCCGGGCGCGGGCAAGCGCCTGTTCGGCCCCCGCGGGGTGGCTGGCGGCGGCGTGAAGCTGGCGGAAATGGCGTTGCAGCGCGATGCACAGCGTCGTGGGGTTCACGCCCTGCGCGGCCAGCCGGGGCAGCGTGGCGCAGAGCAGCGGCAGTTCGCCGTCGGCCGCGGCGGCAATGACGTCATCGACGGCCGCCTCGGTCACGGCGGGGGCGATGGCGGCGATGTCGGCGGGCGACAGCGGTTCGGGGTCGCCGTGCTTGTAGAGCGCGAGGCGTTCGACGGTCTGGCGGAAATCGCCCGGATCGAGCGCCTGGGCGAGTGCGGTCAGGTCGCGCATGGCGTCGCCCGAGACGCCCTTGAGGCCGGCGGCGTTGAGCGTCGCCTCGATCTCGTCCCGGCCGGGCGGGTCGGCGTAGACGGCGGCGGCATAGGCGTTGGGCGCGTTCTCGAACAGCTTGCGGAGCGCCGAGCGCGGGGTGAGGTTGCCGGCGGTCACGATCAGGAAGGCATCGCCGGGGCGCCAGTCCTCCAGGGCGGCGGTGACGGGTTTCGCCAGCGCGTCGGTCGCATCCTCGAGGGTGACGACCCGCTGGCCGGGGAAGAAGCCCTGTTCCTTCAGCGCATCCGACAGGCGCGAGGGTTCGCCGCGCAGGTCCGAGGGCGAAAGGCGGGTGAGGCGCATGTCCGACTCGGCCTGGGGGCCGCCCAGGTTGGCGGCAAGATCCTGGCGGCGCAGCGCGATGCGCATGGGGTCCTGGCCGAAGATCAGGATGCCGGCGCGGCTGGCGTCCGGCTTGCGGATGAAGGCGAGCAGGTCGCGGGGGGGAAGTTTCATTCCGCCCAGGTTCCGGCGGTGGCAAGCAGCCTTCGCGCGATCTGGGTGGCAAGGCTGGCCGCGATGCGGGCGCGGGCGTCTTCCTCGGCGGCGCGGGTGGCAAAAGGCGATGCGGTGGCGGAATAGGCGGCGGCGGCGCGTTCGATGCCCTCGGTCGCCCGGGTGCCGGTGCGGCTGTCGGTGACGGCGAAGCGCGCGGTGGCGGTCAGGTTGAAGCGGGTGACAGAGCGGTCGGAGCGGATGGCGCGCTCGTCCTCCTCGAAGCTGGTGTCGACGCTCAGCCGGTAGGGGGCGGCGGAAGGGGGGCCAAGCCGGTCGATCAGCGCCTGGCGCAGCGCGAAGCCGAAGGCGTCGGTGCCGATGGGGTCCACGGCGATGCGCCCCATCAGGTCGCGGGCGTCCGTGCCTTCGCCGTAGAGGGGGGTGAAGCCGCAGCCCGCCAGGACCGGCAGGGCCGCGGCCGCAAGGATCAGGCGGCGGCGCTCAGACCACCACATTGACGATACGTCCGGGCACGACGATCAGCTTTCGCGGCGTCTTGCCCTGAAGGTAGGATTGCACCTTGGGATCCGACAGCACCGTCGCCTCGACCGATTTCGGGTCGGCGTCGGCGGGGATGGTGATCTCGGCCCGGCGCTTGCCGTTGATCTGGATCGGCAGGGTGACGCTGTCCTCGACCAGCAGGGCGGGGTCGGCCTGCGGCCAGGCGGATTGCGAGACGAGGCCGGGCTGGCCCAGGCGTTCCCAGACTTCCTCGGCCAGGTGGGGGGTCATGGGCATCATCATGCGGGTCAGGGCCAGCATCGCCTCGCGCCGGGCGGCGGCCATGCCGGGCAGGGCGGCGTCGGCCTTGGCGATGGCGTTGGTCAGTTCGTAGAGCCTGGCCACCGACTTGTTGAAGGCAAATGTCTCGATGCCGTCGGTCACGTCGCGGATGGTGCGGTGGGTCAGGCGGCGGAGGGCGAGCGCCTCCTCACCCTCCGGAGTGGAGGGATCGTCGGCGCTTTGGCCGATTTCATCGGCCAGCCGCCAGACGCGCTGAAGGTGTTTCCAGGCGGCGTCGGCGCCGGCGGCGGTCCATTCGACGTCGCGTTCGGGCGGGCTGTCGGACATGACGAACCAGCGCGCGGTGTCGGCGCCGTACTGTTCGATGATGTCCATGGGGTCCACGACGTTCTTCTTGGACTTGGACATCTTGGTCACCGGCCCGATCTCGACCAGGGTGCCGTCCTTCAGCGTGGCGCCCTTCTCGGTGCGGATCACGTCGGACGGCGCGTGCCAGATGCGCGAGCCGTGCGGGCCGGGGGTGGAATACGTCTCGTGCGTGACCATTCCTTGCGTGAAGAGCGCGGTGAAGGGTTCGGCCGCCTTGGGCGGTAGGTGGCCGGTCTTCTGCATCGCGCGGGCGAAGAAGCGCGAGTAGAGCAGGTGCAGGATCGCGTGTTCCACGCCGCCGATATACTGGTCCACGTTCATCCAGTATTCGACCTCGGCCGGGTCGGTGGGCGTCGTCGCGCGGGGCGCGGTGAAGCGGGCGTAGTACCACGAGCTGTCCACGAAGGTGTCCATCGTGTCCGTCTCGCGCCGGGCGGGCCTGCCGCAGGCGGGGCATGGCACGTCGCGCCAGCTGGGGTGGCGGTCGAGCGGATTGCCGGGGCGGTCGAAGCTCACGTCCTCGGGCAGGCGCACGGGGAGGTTTTCCTTCTTCTCGGGCACGACCCCGCAGCTATCGCAATGGACGACCGGAATCGGGCAGCCCCAGTAGCGCTGGCGCGAGATGCCCCAGTCGCGGAGGCGGAACTTGGTCACGCCCTGGCCGATGCCAATCGCCTCGCAATGGGCGATGGCGGCCTCGACCGCGCGTTCGCCGGTCATTTCCTCCTCGCCGGCGATGGGGCGGAGATAGACCACCGGTTCCGACTTCTGCGGCACGAATGCCTCGTCGGCCACGGAGGCGTCGGAGCCGCGGGCGCGGAACACGTCGGTCACCGGCAGGCCGTATTTCCGCGCGAAATCGAGGTCGCGCTGGTCATGGGCCGGGCAGCCGAAGATGGCGCCGGTGCCGTAGTCCATCAGGATGAAGTTGGCGATCCAGACCGGCAGTTCCCAGTTCGGGTCGAGCGGGTGGACCACCTTCAGCCCGGTGTCCATGCCGCGCTTTTCCGCCGTTTCCAGCGCCTCTTCGGAGGTGCCGACGCGGCGGCATTCCTCGTTGAAGGCGCGGATCGCGGGGTCGCCTTCCAGCGCCCTGGCCAGCGGGTGGTCGGGCGAAATGGCGGCGAAGCTTGCGCCCATCAGCGTGTCGGGCCGGGTGGTGTAGACTTCCAGCCGGTCGAAACCCTGCGGCGCGTCCTTGAGGGTGAAGGCGAATTGCAGGCCGCGGCTCTTGCCGATCCAGTTCGACTGCATCAGCCGCACCTTTTCGGGCCAGCCGGTCAGCGTGTCGATGGCCGCCAGAAGTTCCTCGGAATAGTCGGAGATGCGGAAGAACCACTGCGTCAGTTCACGCCGTTCCACCAGCGCGCCCGAGCGCCAGCCGCGCCCGTTTTCCACCTGCTCGTTGGCGAGCACGGTCATGTCCACCGGATCCCAGTTCACCACGGCGCTTTTCCGGGTGACGAGGCCCGCTTCCAGCATGTCGAGGAACAGCGCCTGCTGCTGGCCGTAGTATTCCGGGTCGCAGGTGGCGAACTCGCGGCTCCAGTCGATGGAAAAGCCGAGCGGCTTCATCTGGCCGCGCATGTCCGCGATGTTCTTGTAGGTCCAGGTGCCGGGATGGGTATTCTGCGCCATGGCGGCATTCTCGGCCGGCATGCCGAAGGCGTCCCAGCCCATCGGGTGCAGCACGGAAAAGCCGTTGGCGGACTTGTAGCGCGCGACCACGTCGCCCATCGTGTAGTTGCGCACATGGCCGATATGGATGCGCCCCGAGGGATAGGGGAACATTTCCAGCACATAGTATTTCGGCTTTTCCGGATCGCGCCGGGCGGCGAAGATGTCCGCCTCTTCCCAGCGTTTCTGCCATTTGGGTTCGACCGTCCGGGCGTTGTATCGGCTCATCTGTTCTTGGGTTCCGTCATGCGGGCGCGCAGCCGGGCCGGGCCCGTGGCGCGGAAACTGTCGTGGAGGGCCTGCGCCGGGTTCAGCGCGGGCCCTGCGCCGCCACGGTGAACTGGCGGGCGCGGGTGAGGATGGCGTCCTCGATCTGGGCGGCGACCTGGTCGCTGACCGCGACGGCGCTGCCGCCCGACTGGCGGAAGACTGCCACGCGCAGCGAGCGGGCGTCGAGCGCGGGGCCCGTCACATAGACCGTCGCGCGGTAGGGTGCGGAGGCGCCGTTGACGCGGCCCCAGCCGGTGGAGATGACGCCCGAGAAGGGATCGGCCGCCTCGAGCGGGAACATCGACAGCACGTCGAGCGAGGCCCGCCAGAGGTTGCGGTTGACGTTGATCTCGCGGCTTTCGTCCACCGGGGTGAACAGGCTGAGGAACGACTCGCGCTCGGCCATGCCGGCGGTCGGCAGGTTCTCGCGCTGGCGTTCGATATTCATGTCGCGCGCGGCATCGTCACCGCCGCCGCAGCCGGCAAGCGCCGCGCACAGGATCGCGAAGCCGGCCGTTCTCAGTCGCTGATGCATCACGCCACTCCCCGGAAGTACTGGAAAACGCCATTCGTCGTTTATCGGCTGGCTTGGGCAGGGACAAGGTTTTTCCCTTTGAGCCGTCCTGGCGCGGCCCGCCGGTGCCTGAACCATATGTGACATGCTTGCATCACGTTCGGCGGTTTGCCCCCGGCGGTTTGGGGCGTTCTTGACCGTTCGGGGCTTTCGGATCAATTACCAATCGTGCTCTTCCGGGTGGGCCTGGATAGTGGTGCACCTTGAACCTAGTAAACACAGAGGGAAAACGATGAAAAACGTTCTCTTCGCGACCTCGGCGATCGTCAGCCTGGCTGGTGTTGCCTATGCCGACGGCCACGCTGGCGTTGCGCTGTCCGGCTCGGCCGAGATGGGCGTCACCTATGTCGACGACGGCATTGCTGGCGGCGGTGCCGACGGCGTCGCGATCTTCCACAACGACCTGGACGTGACCTTCACGCTGTCCGGCCAGACCGACAACGGCCTGACCTTCGGCGCGACCATCGACCTGGACGAAACCGATGGTGGCTCGGCCCTCGAGACCTCGAACTCGGTCTTCTTGTCCGGTTCGTTCGGCACCCTGTCGATGGGCGACGTTGACGGCGCCTATGACCGCGTGCACATCGAACTGCCCGCCGGCGGTCTGTCGGACGAAGCCGACCAGGCCAGCGGTGGCAACCCGCTCGACGGTCTGGCGCCGGAAATCCTGCGCTACGACTACTCGTTCGGCGCCTTCGGCGTGTCCGCGTCGATCGGTCTGGAAGATCAGCGTGCGGGCGCCTATGCCGTGACCGGCGACTCGGCTGGCGGCGTGTCGAACGCGCTGATCACCAGCGACGTGTACGAACTGGGTCTGTCCTACCGTGGCGACTTCGGCGGCACCTCGGTTTCGGCCGGTCTGGGCCTGTCGACCGTTGAAACCGCTGACGCTGGCGGCCTCGGCACCGGGGACCACACCGCGATCGGTCTGTCGACCGCTCTGGGCTTTGGTGCCTTCGGCGTGAACCTGTCGTACCAGAACATCGACCGTCCGGCCGATGCTGGTATTCTGGCTGAAGACGTCTATGGCATCGGCGCGACCTACTCGCAGGGCGCGATCGGTGTGGGCGTTGCCTACCAGATGACTGACAACACCGACGGTTCCAACGAAGAAGTGATCCAGGGCTACATGACCTACGACCTGACCGGCGGTGCCGAGCTGGTTGCGGCGGTCTCGAATGTCAGCGACGACAACGCGCCTGACGACGTGCTGCGCGCCGGCTTCGGCCTGGGCCTGTCGTTCTGATCCGACGGATCGGTTGACTTCAGGGAAGAGCGGGCTTCGGCCCGCTCTTTTCTTTTGGGCGGATCGCCTGGAACGGCCGTGGCGCGGGAACGCGCCGCGGTCTTTTCCGTTTCGGGGGGTGGCCTGTCAGGCGCGCTTGCGCGGGGCGGGCCCGGTGGCGAAGCCGTCCACCGCGTCGGCCAGCGCATTCTGAAGCGCGGCCGCATCGTCCTCGGCGATGGCGCTTTCGATCCGGGTCAGGAGTTGCCGCATCGGTTCCGCCTCCAGCCGCCTTTCGCTGGCGCGCAGGATACGGGGGTGCGGCGTGGGGATCGTCGTCTCGTCGATCAGCAGTTCCTCGTAGAGCTTTTCGCCGGGACGCAGGCCGGTGACGCGGATCTCGATGTCGCCATCGGGGTTGGCCGCGTCGCGGACCGTCAGGCCCGACAGCTCGATCAGGCTGCGGGCAAGGTCGGCGATGCGGACCGGACGGCCCATGTCGAGCACGAAGACGTCGCCGCCCTCGGCGTAGGAGCCGGCGAGGAGGACGAGCTGCGCCGCCTCGGGGATGGTCATGAAGAAGCGCGTCACCTCGGGGTGGGTCAGCGTGACCGGGCCGCCCGAGGCGATCTGGCTGCGGAAGAGCGGGATCACCGAGCCGGAGGAGCCGAGCACGTTGCCGAAGCGGACCATGGCGAAGCGGGTGCCGGGGTGGCGGGTCTGGAGATCCTGGATCACCAGTTCGGCCATGCGCTTGGTCGCGCCCATGACGCTGGTCGGGCGCACCGCCTTGTCGGTGGAGACGAGGATGAAGCGTTCCACCCCGGCGGCGGCTGCGGCCTCGGCCAGGGTGCGGGTGCCCAGGATGTTGTTGCGCGCGCCTTCGAGCGGGTTCGCCTCGACCAGGGGGACGTGCTTGTAGGCGGCGGCGTGGAGGATGATGTCCACGCCGTAGCGGCGGATGGTGTCGGCCACGCGGCGGGGGTCGGTGACGGAGCCGAGGACGGGCACGATTTCCGGCAGGGCGGGGCCCAGGGCGCGGAGTTCCAGTTCGATGTTGTAGAGCGCGAATTCGCCCAGTTCGTAGAGGATCAGCCGCGCCGGGCGGGCGGCGAGGATCTGGCGCGCGAGTTCCGAGCCGATGGAGCCGCCGGCGCCGGAAACGAGGATGGTCCTGCCCGCGTATGCGGCGGTGACTTCGGGACTGGCGAGGTCCACCGCCTCGCGGCCCAGCAATTCGTCGGGCGAGACGGGGCGGATCTGGTCCCGCAGCGAGCGGCCGTCGAGCAGTTCGATGATGGGGGGAAGCGCCTGCACCTCGATCCCCGTCTCGGCAAGGGCGCGCAGCTTGCGCCGCCGCTCGGTCGCGGAAAGCGACGGCATGGCGAGGATCACCTGCTCGATGCCCAGCGCGGCGCGCAGACGGGGCAGGTCGGCGGGCAGGTGCACGCGCAGGCCCGCCACCTCGACCCGGCGGAGCGCGGGGTTGTCGTCGAGAAAGCCCACCGGCACCAGTTCGCGCGACGAGCGCAGGGCGGCAACGAGCTGCTGGCCGGCGCTGCCCGCACCATAGACGAGCACGGGCTTGGCGGTGCTGGCCCGCGCACGCAGGCGGTCGATCAGCGACAGGAGCACCAGCCGGGAGAACACCGCGAACAGCAGGAACACCCCGGCCCAGATGCCGGGCACCGAACGCGGCAGGCCGAAACCCAGCCCGGTGTTCAGCGCGGCGGTCACCAGCGACATGACGAAGGCGAACTGCACCAGGCGCAGAAGCGCGCGCTGCTCGAAGCTGCGCAGCACGATGCGCGGCACGCCCATGATCCAGCTGACCAGCATGCCGATCACCGGCACCAGCACGAAGAGGCCGAAGCCCTGTTCGAAATAGCGATCCGGCCAGACTTCCCCAAGCCGGAGCTGGAGGGCCACGAGCAGCGCCACGAGCATCGCCAGACCGTCCAGCGACAGAAGGAAGATCGCCTTCTGCGTGCGGGTCATGGTGTCGTGGAGCTGTTCCATCTGGTCCTCGTTCCGGTTCGCCCACCGCTGGCACGGAAATTGTCCCGTATTATGGCGGGGAAGTAACGGAAAACCTGCCCGGATCGGAGGCGGAAGTGGTGAAACTCTTCTTCTTTTCGCCTGTGCCGCCGGTTTCGCAACTTGCGGTTTTGACCTGCACCGGGGGCGCTGCTAAAGCGCCAGCGGACAAGGCCGATTTCACGCAAGGAAATGAGATGACCCCCGCCAGTACCATGCCGATCCCCGAGCTTTTCGTGTCCTACGACAGCGCCGAGAAGCTGAAGAAGGAAGCCGGCGACCTGTTGTCCTGGGATCTGACGCCGCGGCAGATCTGCGATCTGGAGCTGCTGATGAATGGCGGGTTCTTCCCGCTGAAGGGTTTCCTCGGCCAGGCGGATTACGACAGCGTCGTCGAGAACATGCGGCTGGCGGACGGCACGCTGTGGCCCATGCCGATCACGCTGGACGTGTCGGAGGTCTTTGCGGCGAAGGTCGAGCCGGGGCAGGACATCGCGCTGCGCGACCAGGAGGGCGTGATCCTGGCGATCCTGTCGGTGTCGGACAAGTGGTCGCCGGACAAGTCGCGCGAGGCGGAAAAGGTGTTCGGCGCCGATGACCTGGCGCATCCGGCGGTGAACTACCTGCACAACCAGGCGGGGCCGGTCTATCTGGGCGGGCCGGTGACGGGCATCCAGGCGCCGGTGCATTACGACTACCGCGGCCTGCGCAACACGCCCAACGAGCTGCGCGCCTATTTCCGCAAGATGGGCTGGCGGCGCGTGGTGGCGTTCCAGACCCGCAACCCGCTGCACCGCGCCCACCAGGAACTGACCTTCCGCGCTGCGAAGGAAGCGCAGGCGAACCTGCTGATCCATCCGGTCGTGGGCATGACCAAGCCGGGCGACATCGATCATTTCACCCGCGTGCGCTGCTACGAGGCGGTGCTGGACAAGTATCCCTCGTCCACCACGTCGCTGAGCCTGCTGAACCTGGCGATGCGCATGGCCGGCCCGCGCGAGGCGGTGTGGCACGGCATCATCCGGCGCAACCATGGCTGCACCCACATGATCGTGGGCCGCGACCATGCCGGGCCGGGCAAGAACAGCGCGGGCGAGGATTTCTACGGCCCCTACGAGGCGCAGGAGCTGTTCCGCGAGCACGAGGGCGAGATCGGCCTGGAAATGGTCGATTTCAAGCAGATGGTCTATGTGCAGGAGCGGGCGCAGTACGAGCCCGCCGACGAGGTGGAGCCGGGGATGACCGTGCTGAACATCTCGGGCACGGAACTGCGGCGGCGGCTGTCCGAGGGGCTGGAGATCCCCGACTGGTTCTCTTTCCCCGAGGTGGTGGAAGAGCTGCGCCGAACCCGGCCCGCGCGGTCGAAGCAGGGTTTCACGGTGTTCTTCACCGGGCTGTCGGGGTCGGGCAAGTCCACCATCGCGAATGCGCTGATGGTCAAGCTGATGGAACTGGGCGGCCGTCCCGTGACGCTGCTGGATGGCGACGTGGTGCGCAAGCACCTGTCCTCGGAGCTGGGCTTTTCCAAGGAGCATCGCGACATCAACATCCGCCGGATCGGCTATGTCGCGTCCGAGATCACCAAGAATGGCGGCATCGCGCTGTGCGCGCCGATCGCGCCCTATACCGCCACGCGGCGGGCGGTGCGCGAGATGATCGAAGCCTATGGCACCTTTGTCGAGGTGCATGTCGCAACGTCGCTCGAGGCCTGCGAGGCGCGCGACCGCAAGGGGCTTTATGCCCTGGCGCGGGCGGGCAAGATCAAGGAGTTCACCGGCATTTCCGACCCCTACGAGGCCCCGACCAACGCCGAGCTGGTGATCGACACCGAAAAGGCGGACGTGGACAACTGCGCCCACCAGGTGCTGCTGAAGCTGGAAAGCCTGGGCCTGATCGGGGCCTGATGCCCCGACGCCCCATCCCGCCGCCCGCGGGGTGGGGCCTTCCGCAAGGTTTGCGGTTTCACTTTCCGGCTCATGCCCTAGACTCATGCAGGCTTGTGTGATCCGGCGGGAGTGCGACCATGAGACGATTGACCCTGAGCGTGAGCGGTGTGGTGCTGCTCGGGGCGATGCTGGTGGCGGCGGAGCCGGCGCAGGCGTTCCGTTTCCTCGGGATCAATTTCGGCGGTGAGGACGAGGCGGCGGAGGATGGCGTCGCGATCGTCGATCCGCTGGCCTATACGGTGCGCTTCGAGATGGCCGACGACGATCTGCGCGACCGGGTGCAGGGGGCCTCGGCGCTGTGGACCGGGCGCGAGGATCCCGCGTCCGGCGCCGCGGGGCTGATTTCGACCGCGCAGGCGGACTACCGGGCCCTGCTGGCCGCGCTTTACGCCGAGGGGTATTACGCGGGGGCCATCTCGATCAGCGTGAACGGGCGCGAGGCGGCGGACCTGTCGCTGGCGGCGGATCTGCCCGCGCCGGCACAGGTGGTGGTCAGCGTGGATCCGGGGCCGCCCTTCGTCTTTGGCCGCACGGGGTTCGTGAACCCGGCCCCGGCGGCCGGTGCGCTTCCCGATACCGGGGCAGATCAGCCGCAGGAGATGTTCCGGCCCGGCCTGCCGGCGCGGGCGGGGATCGTGAATGCCGCCGGCGACCAGGAGGTCAAGGAATGGCGCCGGGTCGGGCGGCCCAAGGCGCGGGTCGCGGAACGCGAGGTGATCGCCGATCACGGGACCGGGCGGCTGGATGTCACGATCCGGATGGATCCCGGCCCGGAGGCGCGGTTCGGCCCGGTGACGGTGACCGGAACCGGCGGGGTGAACGCCGATTTCGTGCGCTACATGGCCGACATTCCCGAGGGCGCGCGCTACGATCCGGAGCGGATCGCGGCGGCGGCCGAGCGGCTGAACGACCTGCGCGTGTTCCGGGCGGTCCGGGTGGTCGAGGGCGAGCAGGTGCTGGCCGACGGCACGCTGCCATTGGATATCGAGACGCTGCGCCGCCCGCCCCGGCGGTTCGGGGTGGGGGCGACGTTTTCGTCGATCGAGGGGCTGGGGCTGGAAGGGTTCTGGCTGCACCGCAATCTTCTGGGCAGCGCCGAGCGGTTGCGCTTCGATGCCAGCATCTCGGGCATCGGGGCCGAGGACGATCCGGAGGATTACGACTACAGGATCGGGCTGAGTTTCGAGAAGCCGGGCTTTCTGGACCAGGAAAACACGCTGATCGCCAATGGCGAGATCGTGCAGGAGGTGTTCGACACCTATCGCGAGCGGGCGGTGCGCACGAGCCTGGGCCTGTCGCGGCGGTTCAACCCGGACCTGGAGGGAAGTGTCGCGCTGGCCGTCGGCCTGTCGGAGGTGGAGGACGATCTTGGCACGCGGGAGTTCCTGCTGATCAGCCTGCCGGTGGGGGCGACGCTGGACAAGCGGAACAACGAGTTCGACGCGACCGAGGGCTATTACCTGACCGGGGAGCTGCGGCCTTTCGTGGAGACGGAGTTCTCTTCGACCGGGCTGCGGGCGGAGCTGGAGGGGCGGACCTATCTGTCCTTCGCCGAGGGGCGGACGGTGGTGGCCTTGCGCGGCAAGTATGGCGCGCTGCTCGATGGGGCGCTGACCGATATTCCGCCGGACCTGTCCTTCTTCGCGGGCGGCGGCGGGTCGATCCGCGGCTATGCCTTCCGGTCCATCGGGCTGGAGACGGCGCTGGGCACGGTGGGCGGGCGGTCGCTGGTCGAGGGCTCGGTCGAGTTGCGCCAGCGCATCGGCGAGTCCTTCGGCGTGACCGCCTTCGTCGATGCGGGGCTGGTCAGCGACGAGGTGTTTCCCGGCGAATTCGGCGACGCGCGGTTCGGCGCGGGGCTTGGGGTGCGCTACTACACCGGCCTCGGGCCGCTGCGTTTCGACCTGGCGACGCCCCTGGATCCGCGCAGCGGCGATCCCGACATCGCCTTCTACATCGGCATAGGGCAGGCGTTCTGATGCGGCATTTCCGGTTCCTGATCCTGCTTCTGCCGCTTGTGCTGTGGCCGTTCCTGGGGCTTGCCCAGGACGAGATCGCCGAGGGCGAGGACGATAACGGCTTCATCATAAACCTGTTGCAGAACCAGCTTTCCACCGAGAGCCGCAAGATCCGGCTGTCGGGGGTGCAGGGGGCGCTGTCGTCACAGGCGAGCGTGCGGCGGATAACGATTTCGGACCGCGAGGGGATCTGGCTTCAGATCGACAACGCGACGATCAACTGGAGCCGGAGCGCGCTGCTGCGCGGCCGCGTGGAGGTGCAGCGGCTGGCAGCCGAGAGCATCCGCATCCCGCGCCGCCCGTTGCCCGAGCCGGGCCTGCCGCAGCCGGAGGCTAGCGGCGGCGGTTTCAGCGTGCCGGACCTGCCGGTGGCGATCAACCTGGCCAACCTGGAGATCGGGCGCGTCTTCCTGGGCGAGCCGGTGATCGGGGTCGCGGCGGAAATCGGCGCGACCGGCAACCTGGCGCTGGCGGGCGGCAACCTGGACAGCCGGCTGGAGCTGAACCGCCTCGACGCGCCGGGCGGGTCGTTCCTGCTGAGCGCGGCGTTCGATGCCGACTCGCAGGAGGTGGCGCTGGACCTGCAACTGAGCGAGCCCGAGGACGGGTTGATCGCGAACCTGCTGAATGTCGAGGGGCGGCCGGCGGTCGAGGGCAGCATCACCGCCAGCGGGCCGGTGGCCGATCTGACCGCCACGATGGATTTCCGCGCCGGGGACGAGGATCTGCTGGACGGGCAGCTGCGCCTGACCGAGGGGCCGGAGGGGCTGGATTTCGTGGCCGACATCGCCGGGCGGCTTCAGCCGCTGGTGCCGCTGGAGCTGCATCCCTTCTTTGCCGAGGAAAGCACCATCGCGGTCGAGGGGCGCCAGCTGGCCGAGGGCGGGATCGCGCTGGATCGGCTGGAGGTGGATGCAGGCGGGCTTGACCTGGCGGGCACGCTGCGCACGGCGCCAGACGGGTTTCCGCAGGCGCTGGATCTGCGGATGGCGCTGGGCCGCGAGGATGGAACGCCGCTGGCCCTGCCCGGCGGCGGTGGACAGACCACGATCCAGAGCGGGCGACTGGATCTGACCTATGGCGAGGGGTCGGCCTGGGACGGTGTTCTGGCGCTGGAAGGCTTGAGCACCGGCGAGGTCACGGTGGGCGAGACCACCATCGCCATGGGCGGGCTGGCCGAGAACCTGGACGATCCCGAGGCGCGGCGCGTCACGGCGCGGGTCGAGGGCGCGGCGCGGGACTTCAGCGCGCGCGACCCGAAGCTTGAAATCGCGCTGGGCAACGGGGTCGAGCTGCTGATCGTGCTCGACTGGGCCGCGGGCCGGGCGGTGGCGATCGAGGAGGCGCAGCTTTCCGGCAATGGCGTGCAGATCGGTTTCGGAGGGGCGCTTGACGGCACGCGCCTGTCGGGCGGCGCGGCGGTCGAGATTGCGGACCTGTCGGTATTCGGTGCGCTTGCGGGGCGCGATCTTGCGGGGTCGGTGTCGACTTCCGCGGCGGGGCTGGTCGATCCGCTGGCCGGGTCGTTCGACCTGACGCTGGACGGCAGCGCGCAGGGTCTGCGGCTTGGCCTGGCGCAGGTCGATCCGCTGCTGGAGGGCGAGACGGTGCTGGCGGGGCGTCTGCGGCGCGATGCGCAGGGCATCGAGGCCGAGGGGTTCAGGCTGTCGAACGATCAGCTGGAGCTGGCCGCCGACGGCATCTATGCGGC
Organism: Halovulum dunhuangense; assembly: GCF_013093415.1. Lineage (NCBI taxonomy): Bacteria > Pseudomonadati > Pseudomonadota > Alphaproteobacteria > Rhodobacterales > Paracoccaceae > Halovulum > Halovulum dunhuangense. Next base: position 288,293 of record NZ_JABFBC010000001.1, on the reverse strand, counting down.
CGAGGGCACCGATTTCCGCCTGAGCGCGTCGGTCAGCGACATCGGGCTCGTGACCGATGCCGGCAGCGGCGCGGTGCGCCTGACGGCACAGGCCGAGGGCGGTGTGGAGGCGCTGGGCGTCGATCTGCGGCTGGCGATGGATGCGGGCGAGTTGCAGGGCCGGGCGGTCAGCGGGCTGAACCTGACCCTGCGCGGCGAGGGCACGGGCGCCGTGGACCTGCGCGGCCGGATCGGCGGCGGCGGGCGTCTGGACGAGACGCGGATCGGTCTGGATGGCGGGTTCGAGCTGGGCGACGGTTTCCAGCGGTTGCAGGGTTTCCGCTTTGACGCGGGGCCCACGCGGGTGACGGGAAGCGTCGCGCGGGGCGCGGATGGGCTTCTGTCGGGGACGCTGGACGTGGCGTCGCCCGACATCTCGGACGTGGCGGCGCTGGCGCTTCAGGAGGCGTCCGGCGCGGTGCGGACGCGGCTGGTGCTGTCGCGGAGCGCCGGCACCCAGAGCGCGGCGATCACCGGGGCGATCCGCGACCTGGCGGTGGCGGGCAGCACGGTATCGGGCGCGGACCTGGACCTGGCGGTGCGCGACCTGTTCGGCATCCCGCTTGCCTCGGGCGAGGTCGATCTGCGGGCGGCGCGCTTTGGTGGGTTCGGGATCAGCGAGGCGCGGCTCGTGTCCAGCGTCGAGGACGCGCGGATGCGGGTGCGGGCCGACGCGGCATTCGACAATGGCGCGACGGCGACGCTGGGGGCGCAGGTCGAGAACCTGCAGCCCGGCCTTCGGGTGGATCTGGCGCGGCTGGACCTGGATACGGGCGCGACGTTGGCGACGCTGACGGCGCCCGCGCGGCTGGAAATCGCGGGCGGGGCGACGCGGCTGACGCCGCTCAGCCTGCGGATCGGCGACGGGCGGCTGGTCGCGCGCGGGACGGTCGCGGAGGCGCTGGACCTGCTGTTCGAGATGGAGGCGTTGCCGCTGTCCATCGCCAATGATTTCGCCCCCGGGCTGGGGCTGGGCGGCACGGTTTCGGGTTCGGCCCGGGTCGGCGGCACGGCAGAGGCGCCGGAGGGGTCGTTCCGGCTGGACCTGGCCGGGCTGCGGGCGGCGCAGACCGAGGCGCTGGGCCTGCCGGCGCTGTCGGTCGGCACGCAGGGCGAGATCGCGGCGCAGGCGGTGAACCTGACCGGGCGGATCGAGGCGGCGGATGCGCTTTTGCTGGGCTTCGAGGGGCGGATCCCGCTGGACCCGGATGCGCAGGGCTTTGCCGCAACGGCCACGCTGGAGCGGCTGGCGGTCGCGGCGTTCGACCGGGCGGCCGGCAATCTGGGGCTTCAGGGGCGGGTCACGGGCCGGGTCGAGGCGTCGGGCAGCGTGCTGGACCCGGAGGCGCGGTTCAGCCTGGCGGGAGAGCAGCTTTCGACGCTTCTGACGCGGCAGAACGGGTTGCCGGCGGCGGGCGTCACGCTGGAAGGCGGCTATCGGCGCGGGGTGCTGGACCTGGATGCGTTGCAGGCGCAGGGGCCGCAGGGGTTGCAGTTCCAGGCCTCGGGGCGGGTGCCGTTGCAGGGCTCGGGGCTGGAGATCACGGCGCAGGGCCGTCTGCCGCTGGCGCTGGCCAATATCGCGCTGGCGCGCAGCGGCGTGCAGGTGGCGGGCGATCTGAGCCTGGACGCGGCGGCGCGGGGGGCGTTGACCGCGCCGGCGCTGTCTGGATCGGCGCGGATGACGGGGGGCACGATCCTCTATCCACATGCCAACCTGCGGCTGGAGAACGTGGCGCTGAACCTGGGGCTTGCGGGCGAGCGGGTGACGATCACCGAGGCGCGGGCGAATTTCGCGGAACGCGGCACGCTGAGCATAGGCGGCGCCGTGGGGATCGCCGCGGGCAGCGGGTTCCCGGCGGATCTGGATATCGCGCTGCGCGACGTGATCTATTCCGACGGGCGGATCGTGACCACGCGGCTGTCGGGCGACCTGACGCTGGAAGGGCCGATCCTGGGTGCCGGGCGCCTGGCGGGGCGGCTGGACGTGGGCCGGACCGAGGTGGTGATCCCCAGCAGTTTCGGGATCAATGCCGGGGTGCTGCTGGACATCAGCCACCTGAACCCGCCGCGCGACGTGCAGCTGACGCTGGATCGGGCGGGGCTCAACCGGCCGCTCGAGGAAAGCCAGGGCGGCGGGCTGCCGCTGGTGCTGGACGTGCTGGTGAACGCGCCGAACCAGATCTTCATCAGGGGCCGGGGGCTCGATGCCGAGATGGGCGGGCAGGTGCGGGTCACGGGGACCGCCTCGGACGTGGTGCCGGTGGGCCAGATCAACCTGATCCGCGGGCGGCTGAACATCTTGGGCCAGAGGATCGAGTTCGACGAGGGCAGCGTCACGCTGATCGGCGACCTGAACCCGCGCATCCGGCTGGTGGCGGAGACCGCCGCGCGGGACGGGACGGTGGTGTTCCTGACCGTCGAGGGGCCGGCGACCGATCCGGCGGTGACGTTCTCTTCCTCGCCCGTGCTGCCGCAGGACGAGGTGCTGGCGCTGCTGATCTTCGACCGCAACGTGGCCGAGCTGTCGCCCTTGCAGATCGCGCAGCTTGCCGCGGCGGCGGCGTCGCTGGCGGGGGTCGGCGGCGGTGGCGAGGGGGCGCTGGGTGGCCTCAGGTCCGCGATCGGGCTGGCCAACCTTGACGTGACCAGCGGCGATGACGGGGAGGTCGGCGTGCGCGCCGGCACCTATGTCACCGAGAACATCTATCTCGACCTGGAAGCCGACAGCGGCGGAGAGACGAAGGCGACGATCAACCTGGACATCACCGACTCGGTCCGGGCGCGCACGAGCGTCGACTCGCGCGGGGAAAGCACGATCGGCATTTTCTTCGAGAGGGATTACTGAGGCGCGCGAAAGCGGGGGCGGAGTGCTCAACAGGATCATCAGGATGCGGACGCTGGTCTACAAGCGCGAAAGGTTCGGGCTGGCGGACTGGTGGAACGTGCTTCGGCGGGTCATCGCGGGGACCGGGCAGAAGCAGCTGGCGCTGCTTTCCGCGGGCGTCGCATTCTTCGCCATGCTGGCGCTGTTCCCGGGGATCGCGGCGGTGATCTCGCTTTTCGGGGTGGTGTCGGACCCGATCGCCGTGCAGCAGAGCCTGGAACTGGTCGCCCCGGTGGTCCCCGAGCAGGTGTATGCGCTGATCCACCAGCAGGTGAGCAGCGTCGTGCTGGCGCCGCGGCAGGCGTTGGGGGCGGCGTCGGCGCTGAGCATCGTGCTGGCCACATGGAGCGCACGCGCGGGCGTGGGCGCCATGGTGATGGGGCTGAACGCGATCCACCGCTCGGATGCCAGCCGAAACATCCTGGGCAACCTGATCGTCGCCTATTCGCTGACGATCCTGCTGATCTGCGTCACGCTGGTCGCGGTGGCCGCGGTCGTGGTGCTGCCCGCGGTTCTGGCCTATGTGCCGCTTGGCCCTTATGCGGGAATGATCATCGACCTGCTGCGCTGGGCCGCGGCGGTGGCGACGGTGGCCTTCGGGATCGGCGCGCTCTACCGTTTCGGCCCGGCGCGCAAGGGGCGGCGGCTGCCGATGCTTACGCTGGGCAGCCTGTTCGCCACGGTGTTGTGGGTCGCGGTGTCGATGGCGTTCTCGTTCTACCTGGGGAATTTCGCGAACTACAACCAGGTCTACGGTTCGCTGGGGGCGGTGATCGCGCTGCTGATGTGGTTCTATGTCAGCGCCTTCGTCGTGCTGCTGGGGGCAGAACTGAACGAGGAGCTGGAGGAGCACGCGATAGCCCGGATCCGTGCGCGGCAGCCTGCGCTGGACCCCGAGAGCCTGCCGATCACCCGAAGGGAGCCGCCCGACGCCTTTGCCGACTGAGCCATGCGTCTTGCTTTCCAAGTCCGTAGCGGTAAAGGTATTTTTGCGTCAGGGGCAGTATTGAGCGACCGCCTGCGCACGAGTGGGGCGGGAGAGCATGGCGCTGCGGTACAACGCCAATCTGGAGGTCCAGTACCCGGAGCACACGATGCTCGGGCAGATCGGGGACAGCGCGAAGGCTGCCCTGCGTGCCCGGTGGTCCGAGCGTTCGTTCAACCCGGGGCAGGTGATCCTGGATGCGGAAGATCCCGCCGGCGAGGTCCTGTTCCTGCTTCAGGGTTCTGCCCGCGTCGCGAATTTCTCGGCCAAGGGGCGGGAGGTCTCGTTCTCCGAGATCTCTGAAGGGGAGTGTTTCGGCGAGTTTTCCTGCATCGATGGCGCGCCTCGGTCGGCCAGCGTGATGGCGCTGGGTCCATGCCGGGTTGCGACGGTCCCGGACACGGCGTTTCGGGGCCTTTTGCAGGCGCATCCCGACATGTCGATGGCGCTGATGCGGCGGCTGGTCGAGAAGCTGCGCGACCTGACCCGGCGGGTCAGCGAGTTTACCGCGCTGCGCGCCGATGACCGCATCCGGCTGGAGGTGCTGCGGCTGTTCCGCAACGCCGAGGCCGAGGATGGCAGCGCGCTGTTGCAGAACCCGCCGACCCAGGCGGCGCTGGCCTCGTTCGTGTTCACCAACCGCGAGGCGGTGGCGCGGGAGATCGGGCGGATGAAGCGCAAGAAGCTGATCGAGCGCCGGGGCCGGGCGCTTTACGCCCCGTCGGTGGACGCGATCGAGGCCTATTGTCAGGCCCTGGGCGACGATTGACCCCCTTCCGTTAAGGCGATCTTAACCCTGTGCTGGCATAACTCGCCGCCTGTGCGGGTCTGGTGCCCGCGATTTCCCGAGAGACAAAAGCCGACAATCGCCCCGGTGCCGCGCGCACAGGGGTCAGCGAAGGAGTCCGTTCGCCATGACCAATCCGTTCAGCCGCCGTGCCTCGTCCCTGTCCGGGCCGGGCATCGATTATGTGCCGGTCACGCCCGACGATGCCACGGACCTGGGGGATGTCGCCGCCTCGATCTATGTCGAGGGTGGCGGCGCGGTCGCCTTCGTCACCGTGAAGGGGCCCTCGCGCGTGGTGGTCGTGCCGGATCACGGCTGGATCGTCTGCGGCGCGACGCGGGTGCTGGCGACCGGGACCACGGCCACCGGGATCCATGCCGTGGTGGTTTCATGAGGCTCGGCCCCGCGCTTTCGCCGATGGCGGCACCGGTTCTGGGCCGCCCGCGGGCCGGTCGCCCGGTGCCCGATGGCGTGCTGCCACAGCCGGTCGCGCGGCTGGACCAGGCGCAGGCCTGGACGCTGGATGCGGAGTGGAGCCATGGGGATGGTGCCTTTGCCAAGGTGCCTGGCACGGTCAAGCGATATGCAAGTGTCGGCGCGGCCCTGCCGGTGGGCCCCGTCTGGGTCGCCTTTACCGTAAGCGGCTCAAGCGCGGGTGCGGTGGGCGTGCAGCTGACCGATCCCTTCGTGAACAACCCTTTCGCCAACCGGATCACGGCCCAGCATGTCGCGCGGTTCCAGAGCGTCGGACATGGTGGGCTTCGGCTGAGCGGAAATGCCGAATTCGATGGCCGCATCGAGGATGTGCAGGCGGTGCCGATGGGGGCGCTGCTGGCCCAGCCCTCGGACATCTACATCGCCGCAGGCCAGTCGCTGATGGCGGCCGAGGCGCAGTCGGGGCCGGTCGATCCGGCGCGCGACTACTGGGTGCCACGCTGCCTGTATGTGCCGGGTTTCACCAACACCACCTTCGGCACCGTGGCGGGGCAGGTCGCCGCCTGTGCGGCGCCGCTTCAGATGACCGTCGCCTCGCAGGGGGTGAGCCCGGCCCATGCCTTTGCGCTGGCGATCGAGAAGCGCACGCCGCCGGGGCGGACGGTGCTGATCGTGGCCTGCGCCAGGGGCGGCAGCCAGCTTGTCGGGTCGGAGGCTGGATGGAACCCCGATGGCACGGGGGCCGTGGGTGGCACGCTTTATGCCGGGATGGTGGCGCGCACGCAGGCGGCGCTGGCGCTGAACCCCGACAGCCGGGTGCGCGGACTCCTGTGGGCGCAGGGCGAGAGCGACCGCTCGGCCACCATGGACCAGAGCTATCCGCCCGCCTTTGCGGCGATGCTGGCGCGGCTGCGCGCGGACCTGGCCGAGCCGGAGTTGCCCGCGATGATCCTTGGGCCGATGCCAGACGATGCGGCGCCCGACCAGGCGCTGTTCCTGCAGACGCAGGCGCGGCTGGACCAGGACAGCGGCCATGCGACCGCGATCCCGCATGTGCATTACGTTGCGCGGCCCGCCGGCTGGATGTCGGCGGACGGCACCCATCCGGTGGCAGAGGGCAATCGCATCGCCGGGCGGCTGGCGGCGGCACGGTTCATGGCCGAGGGGCATGTCTGAGGGTCAGCGATGCGGCGCCAGCTGTCCCAGGGCAGCGTGTCGGTCCCGAGAAGATCCGCCAGGGCGCGCATGTCGTCCGCGAAATGCAGCCCGAGCGCGTGGCGGGTTTCCTCTGCCAGGGGGGGGATCCGGGTGGCAAGGTGCGGCTCGTTCCAGTGCCGCAGTGTCGATAGGGGTGGCGTGCGCTTGAGGCGTGCGAGCGCCCCGTCCAGCCCCAGGCCGCGCATGGCCGCGCCGCAGTGGCGCAGGGCGTGCCGGAGGGCCGCGCTTCGGGGCAGGCTGGAGACGTTCCGCCGCTCGGCCAGGCGGGCTGGCGGCGGGCCGGGATCGAGGCCGAGGAAGTCGAGCATCCGGCGGCGCTGGGCTTCGGGATCGGCGGCGATATCCTCGGTCAGAACCACAAGGACACGCCCTGCCCCGAAGCGCGCGACCCAGGGGGCGAGATGGCGGGCGTAGAACCCCTGTTCCAGATAGTCGGGATTGTCGCGGAGCGCGGTCTCGAAGGGCTGGGGCGCGATGTGGCCGGTGGCGATCTCGTGCAGGTGGTGGGACCAGGCGCGCGCGACGGGATCCCGCAGGGTGACGAGGATCCGCGCGTCGGGATCGAAGGCGTGGGCGCGCCCGGGCGCGCGCGGGTCGTGCAGGTAGGATGGCGAATTCTCGAACCGGAGGCCGGTCCGGGGGAATTGTGCGCGGTACCATGCGTGGCCCCGGTCGTGGTGGTAGCTGAAGAAATCCAGCTCTTTCCGGCCTGCGCGGGCAATGCCGGGATGGGCCGCGAGCATGTCGTGAAGCCAGCTCGAGGCGCATTTCTGCGCGCCGATGGCGATGGCATGTGCGGGGGGCGGGCGTCGGTTCATGGCGCGAGGCTGGCACAGCAGGGTTAACGGCTTGTTTATCGTGGATGGGCAGGGTGCGGGGCATGACCCAGGCCCTGTCCCCTGCCCACCCCGTACCGCTTGCGCCCCAGTGGCTGGACATGGCCCTTGCGGTGCTGCTGCTGGCCTGGACGGCCGAGGCGCTGGCGCGGTTTCCGACGGGTAGCGCCCTGACGGCGTTGGTCTACGGCGCATTCTGCCTGCGTTTCTGTATCGATCCGGGGGCCCTGGCGGGGCTTGTGCGGCGATGCCCGGCGCTGGTGCCGTTCCCGCTGGTCTGCCTGTGCTCAACGCTATGGTCCGAGGCGCCGGGGGTGACGCTGACAGCGGCGTTGCAATTGTGCTTCACCTGTGTTGCCGGGGCCTGGATCGGGCACAGGCTGGGGCTGGAGGGGCTGGCGCGCGCCCTGCTGCTGGCGCTGTCCGCGACGCTTGTCGCATCGACGCTGAATCTTGGTGGCTGGCTTGGACTTTCGCATGCGCCGGGCGGCGGCTTTCTGGGGATCTATGCCCAGAAGAATGCGCTTGGCCAGCGGGCGCTTCTGGTGCTGCTGGCGGGGCTTCTCGTTGTGCTGACCGCGCGGGACTGGCGCGGGCGCGTGGTCGCGATGGCCTGTGTCATGCTGGCGGTCGCGATGATCGCTGCGTCGCGGTCGGCCACATCGCTGGTGATGGCCGCGGCGATGGGCGGGCTGATGTTGTGGTGGCTGGTCGCGGGCCGCGGCGGCACCCTGCGGGCGATGGCGCTTGTGACGGCGGGCGCCGCGGCGCTGGGAGGGTTGACGCTGGTCTGGCAGTTGGGCGCCGATCCGGTCGCGACGCTTCTGCAGGCGCTTGGCAAGAACGCCACGATGACTGGCCGCACCCTTCTGTGGGAGGTGGCGCTGGACCGGATCTCTGACCGGCCGCTGCTGGGGCATGGCTACATGGCGTACTGGTCCGCGCCCCGTTTCGCGCAGGAGACCTGGATCCTGACCCGGCTTTACGGCGAAACCGTCGCCGTCTTCCACAATTTCGCGCTGGAGATCCTGGTCGGTCTTGGCCCGGCCGGGTTGGCGGCCATGGGCATCCTGCTGTGGCGCACGCTGTCGGGTCTTTGGCGGCTGGATCCCGGCCCGGTGCGGGTCTGGGCGCTTGTGCTGCTTCTGACGCTGCTCGTGCTGTCGGCGCTGGGCTCTTCGCTGCATCGCCCGCACGAGATCACGATGGTGCTGATCGCGGCCTTGCTGGCGGCTGCCCGGCCCGTTCAGCGCACCAGCGTCGCGTATTCGTGAATGCTGCGGCCTGCCGCGATATCGACGAAGCCAGCGCCGCGCGCCGCGATCTTCAGCCCGCGGGCCCAGCCGGGATGGCCGGTGACGCCAAGCGGGAGCAGCGCAAGAAGCAGGGCGCTTCCGGCGGCAAGGCGAAGCGCCCCGCCCAGCAGGCAGGCCGGCCGGCCCGCGACGGGATGCCGGCCGAGCATCAGCCGGGCGTTTGTCTGCCCGCTGCGCCGCCAGCGTCGCCAGAGCCAAGGCAGGCTGGCGCGGGAGGGGGGGATGTCCTCTTCCACGCCGGCGGCGGCGCAGAACACGATGCGCGCGCCGGTTCGGAGGTAGGCATCGAAGAATGCCGTATCCTCGCCCCCGGTCAGGTCGAGCGCCGGATCGAAGGACAGGTCTGCGGTGCGGACAGGTGCGGTGCGGAACAGGATGTTCGACGTCGCGCCGAAGCGCAGCGGGGCGCCGTCGGGATGGCCCGCCATGGCAAGGAAGCCGCCGCGCGCGATCCATCGAGGCGGGGTGCGGTCGAAGCGGGGCGTGACGGGGCCGAGGCTTGCATCCGCGCCGCTGCGGGACAGGGTGGCCAGATGCGCGGAGAGCCAGTTCTGCTCTGGCATCTCGTCATCATCTATGAAGCCCATCAGGTTTGCGTCCGCGGCAAGCGCCCTGCGCAGCGCCGCGTTGCGTGCCCGGCTGAGGCCGCGCCGGGGTTCGTGGCCGCAGGTCAGCGGAAAGGGGTAGGTGACGGCGCGCTGGCGCAGAAAGGTCAGGGCCGATCCCTCGGGGCTGTTGTCGACCACATGGACGGCGAAGGCGACACCAGGGGGAACGTCGAACCCAGCCACCGCCGCCAGCAAGCGCGCAAGTCCCTCGGGGCGGCGGCACGTCGCTATCGCAAGCATCACCGAGGTGCCTGTCGTCATTGCCATGTCCATCCCCGTCTGTGGCTAATCCTTCCTTAAGCGTTTCATCGCAGCGTTAACGCGTGCTTACCGACCGAATGGGAGTGAACGCGCCATGGAAATCCTTCTCGGCCTGCTGCTTGCGGGCTCGACGCTGCTGCTGGTCTATCCCTTTGTCCTGTATCCCCTGCTGCTTGCCTGCCTGCCGCGCCACGATCCGCCGGCGGCGCGTCTGCGGCCCGACACGCCGCGCTGCGCGCTGCTGATCGCCGCGCGCAACGAGGCGGCGGAACTGCCGGAGCTTCTGCGCAGGTTGCGGTCGCTGAGGCGGGCCTGGCCCGAGCTTCGGATCACGATCTGGAATGACGCAAGCACGGACCATACCGGCCGACTTCTGGATACCGCGGGCGGGGGCATCGCGGTGCGCCACGCGCGGCAGCCGGTCGGAAAGGCGGCGGCGCTGCGGGCGATGATTGATGGCGAGGAGGCCGATCTTCTGTTCCTGATGGATGCCAACATCCGGTTCTGTCCGGGCGACCTGCTGGCGCTGCGCCGCTACCTTGACGATCCCGGCATCGGCGCCGCGGCCGCGCGGCTGGTGCAGGACGGCGCCGGCAACTCGCGGATCGGGCGGTTCTATCGCGGGCTGGAGGATCGCATCCGCCTGCTGGAGACGGCCACGGGGTCGACCATGGGCTGTGACGGGGCGTTGTGGGCGATTCGCAGGGCGCTTTATCCGCGCTTCGCGCTGGCGGAGGCGGATGATTTCCGCCCCTCGATGGAGGCGCTGCTGGCGGGCCGCCGCGTCGTCATGGCCGAGGATGTCCATGTGCGCGAATTGGCGCCGCCGGATCGCCGCGGCTTTGCCCGCGCCTTCCGTATCGGCTGCGGGGCCTGGCATGCGCATCGCAGCATCTGGCCGCGGATCGGGCGGCTGTCACGGCTGGATCGGTTCAAGTACGTCTCGCACAAGCTGGTGCGCTGGTTCGCCGGGCTGTGGCTGGTCCTGGCGCTGGCTGCGGCGCTGGGGCTTGCGGTGGTGGCCGGCTGGGGCGCGATGGCGGCGGGGGTACTCGGGGTTGCGGCGGTGCTGGGCGCTGCCGGCGTGTTCCCCTTCTCGGCCCCGTGGGGGATCGGGGTGCAGATGCTGGGCACCACGCTGGGTGTCCTTCATGCCATGCGCGGCCGGGCGCTGCACCGCTGGACACCTGTGCGCGCGCGCTGATGCGGGTCGTGCTTCTGGCCCATGACCTGGGCGAGCCGGCCGAGATCCGCTGGATACGCGCGCTGCGGGGGGCCGGCATGGAGGTCGAGGTGATCGGCTTCCGCAAGCCGGAGGGCGGTTGCCCGGCTGTGCCGGAGTGGTCGGAAACCACGCTTGGACCTGTCGGCCACGGGGTCGGGATGGGCAGGGTTCTGGCGCTGCTGGGCGCGTTCCCGCGGCTCTGGGCGGCGCGCGGGACAATGCGCCGGGCCGAGGTCATCGTCGCGCGGAACCTGGACATGGCCCTTCTGGCGCTGGTGGCGCGGGTCATGGCCGGGCGGGCCGTTCCGCTGGTCTACCAATGTCTCGACATCCACGGGCTTATGCTGGCGCGGGGTGCGAAGGGCCGGCTTGCGCGCTGGGCGGAGCGGCGGGTGCTTGCGCGCTGCATGCGCCTTCTGGTCAGTGCACCGCGCTTCCTGTCCGGGTACTTCGAACCGATGCAGGGCTATCGCGGCCGGGCGATGCTGGTCGAGAACCGGATCCACTGGCCGGCGGGACCGCCGGCCCGGCCCGAGCCGCGCGCATCCGTGGCGGATCCGCTGCGCCTGGGCTGGGTCGGCACGCTGAGGTGCCCCGAAAGCCTGCGGCTTCTGACGGCGCTGGCCGATCTGATGGGACCGCGTGTGCGGATCGTGATGCGAGGGATCGTGCATCGCCACCAGCTGCCGGATTTCGACACGGTGCTGGCCGGCCGGCCCAACGTCACCTTCGAGGGGGGCTACGCCTATCCCCATGGACTGGCGGAGGCCTATGCCGCGCTAGACTGCGTCTGGGCGCAGGACATGTGGCAGCGGGGCGGAAACTCGGACTGGCTGTGGCCCAACCGGATCTACGAGGCCGGGTTCTTCGGCTGCCCCTGCCTTGCCCTGGCGGACACCGCCACCGGGCAGCGGATCGTGGCAGAGGGCGCGGGGATCGTCTTCGATGCGCCCGATCCCGTAGCGATCGCCGCCGCCCTGCTGGAGGCGGGGCCGTCGCTGGCTGCGATCTCGGCCGGGTTGCTGGCGCGCCCCGTGTCGGATTTCGCGTTGCAGGATGCCGAGGTTCGGGCCTCGGTCGCGCTATCGGATCCGCGCCCGGCCGTCAGGTCACGGGCAGGGTTGCGGACTCGGCGCGGCGCAGGCTGAGCACCGAGAGGTCGATACCGCAGCGCCGTCGGCACAACGCCCAGAGCGCGATGCCGGTCGCGGTCTGGGCCAGCGCCGCCCCCAGCGCCGCCCCCGGCGCGCCGGCAAGCATGGCGCCTGCAAGGATCGCCGGAACCGTCAGGCCGACCCCGGCCCCGCAGACGATGAAGGCCGCGCCATTCTCGCCCTTGAGCGCCAGGACATGGAGCGGGTTACCCAGGAGCGCGCGGCCCACCGGCATGGCCAGCAGCGGCCAGGCCGTCGCCGCAAGCCCGGGATAGCCGGGGAAAAGCCGCGCGCAGGCTGGTTCGAGAAGGGCAACGAAGGGCACCAGCACCGCCAGAAGCACAAGGCAGCGAGCCCGGGCGATACGGGCCAGAATGGCGGCGCTGCGCGCGGTATCGCCTGACAGCGCGGCCTGGGTCAGGCGCTGGGTGGTCGCCATTTCCATGGCAATGAGCGCAAGCCCGGGCAGGGCAGCCAGCGAAAGGGCGAGGGCCAGATGGCCGAGCATGGCCGCCGACAGCGTCATCCCGGCCACCACCAGGACGAGTGCACGATGATATTCGGTCAGCAGGAGCGAAGGCAGGAAGGCGATGCCGGTGCGAAGCCAGTCGATGTTCCAGCCAGGCTTGCCGCCATGTCGCTTCAGGGGGTGAAACCGGGTCCGCAGCAGCCGATGCTGAATTGAAAGCCCCGCCAGTGTCGCCGTCAGAAGCGCGGTGGGCAGGGCCCAGGCGAGCGGTTGCGCGCCGGTGATCCAGACGCCCGCCGCGAGGACGAGAAAGGCCGCCGGGCGCGCCACAAGCCGCGGCAGCGCCGCCCGGCCCGGCGTGCCCAGCGCGGCCCCCTGCCGCGCGCGTGCGCGGAACAGGGCAAGGGCGGGAAACAGTGCCAGAAGCAGCGCCACCTCTGCCATGCTTGCCCCGGATGGCAGGGCGATGACCAGGCAGAGCGGGATCGCCAGGATTGCGCCTGCAAGGATCAGCAGGTCGCTGGCGCGCAGGAACCGCGCGCGGTCCGCGTCGGTGCCGGTACAGAGAAAGCGGAACGCCCCCGCCTCGAGATTGCCGCTGAGCGCGAGCGATCCCAGCATCGCGATGCCGACAAGGGCGTTGCCGCGGCCAAAGGCGTCCGGTGTCATCATCCCCGCAAGAACCAGCGTCGCCAGCGCCCCGCCCAGGGCCGCGAAAGCCTGTGCGCCCAGCAGGGCCGCTGGCAGCGCCCAGCCGGCGCGACTAGGGCCGCGCATGATAGCCGCCGTGCAGGGCGCGGGCATGGCGGGGCGCGATGCGGGTCAGGGCGATGCCGGTGACGGGCAGGCCGTAGTTGCGGAACTGCGCCAGCCCCCGGCGCAGCTGGGCGCGGGTGGTGCGGTTCCAGCGGGCGGCGTAGATGACCGCGTCCGCGGCGGGCGCCAGCACCCGCGCATCCGCCGTATCGAGCACTGGCGGGGTGTCGATGACGACGTGGTCATAGGTATCGCGCATCTTCTTGAGGAAGTCGCGGAATCGCCCGGTGGCGAGGATGTCCGCGGCATTGGCCGACGTGGCCTCGCCGGGAAGGATGCTGAAGGACAGTCCCGCGGGAGCGACAAGCGCCTCATCGAGGGGGCAGAGCCCGGCCAGCACCGACAGAAGCCCGCGCTGCCGCGGCAGGCCCAGCCGGCCGAGTATCCCGGCGCGGCGGGTGTCCGCCTCGATCAGCAGCACCGACTTGCCCCAGGCGGCCAGCATCTGTGCCAGAAGCAGCGCATGGGTGGTCTTGCCCTCGCCGGCGACCGAGGAGGTGACGAGGATCACCCGCGGGGGCCGGTCGAGATTTGACAGCAGGATCGATCCGCGCAGCGACCGGACGGCGGCGGCCAGCGGCGCATCGGGGCGCTGGATCGCGTGGTGAAGGGGGTCGCGATGGCGCTCTCCAAGTTCGGGAAGGCTGGCAAGCACCGGAAGCCCGGTCACCCGCTCGGCTTCTTCGGCGGTGCGCAGGCGCGCGCTCCATTCCTCGCGGGCGAGCACCCAGATCGCGCCGGCGCCGGCGCCAAGGATCAGGCCCAGAAGCAGGATCAGCGCCGGGCGCGGGCTGTGCGGGCTGGGCGGGGCGACGGCCGGCGACAGGATCCGGGCATCGGGCTGATGGGCGCCGGTCTGGATCGCGGTCTCTTTCAGGCGGGTGAGGAAACTCTCGTACAGAAGCCCGGTCGCATCGGCCTCGCGGTCGAGCTGTGCCAGGGCCGCCATCCCGTCGGTCGCTGCGCGGATGCGCTCTGCCAGATCGGCGGCTTCGGTCGCGATCGCCTCGCGCTGGCCGGGCGGCAGCGTGGCGTTCGAAAGCCGGGCCCGCAGCGCGGTCAGCCGCCGCTCCATCTCGGCGATCTGCTCGGGCCCGAGGATGCCGCTTGCGGATCGGGCGGATTGTGCGAGCGACTCGGCCGCCTCGAGCTGGGATTTCAGTTCCGTGACGCGGGCCGCAAGCCAGCCGGTCGCCTGGTCGGTCGCCGACAGTTTCGTGCGGACCTGTTCGGCGATGTAGCTTTCCGCCAGCAGGTTGACGATCCGCGCGCTTTTCGCGGCGTCCCGGGTCCGGATCGCCAGGGTGAACACCAGGCTTTCAGGCTGGACCGCCAGTTCCAGCCGGTCGGCGAGCCGGGTTATGGTCGCCTCGCGCTGGGCGTCAGGGCCGGGGGTCGCGGGTTCGGGTGCAGGGACGATCCCCTTGTCCGCCGCCATCCGCTGCAATCTGAACAACAGCGGCTCCGGTCCGATGGCGCGGTTGAACTCCGGGTCCGTCGTCAGGGCCAGCGCATCCACGACGCCGGCCAGCAGCAGCCGCGCGCGCAGCACCTCGAGCTGGGTGTTCAGCGCCTGCGGGTCGCGGCCCAGCGCGGGCAGCACCTGGCCCAGGTCGATCATCTGCGGTTCCTGCGGCTCGAGCAGCAACGTCGCCTGCGCCCGGTAGAGCGGTGTCGCGAGCCATGCCAGATAGGCCAGCCCCAGCCCCGCGCCCAGCAGCGCGCAGCCAAGGATGCGCCACCACCCGCGCAGGAGATCGCCGAGCCGCGGCTCTTGCGGGGGGAGCGCGGTCTGGTCGATCGCCGGGAAGGAGGCAAGCCGCGTCATGGCCGTGCGCTTCGTGACGGGCGGCCGGGGCATGGAAAAGGATGAACTCGGCAAGGCATTGGGGGCGCTCCGATGGCGGCGATCCGAACGTCTCACCCGATGGTAAAGGAAGTATTACTTGCGGGTTTGTTTCTAAAAATTTCGCTAACTTACAACTCGTTTAGAATTTGAGTCGAACCTTTCCCGATCCGCACCGTTTTTTCTGGTGCCAGTGATCGGAGTCGTGCCATGTCCCTTTCCTGGGATCCCGTTCTCGCCCTCGCCCCGGCGCCGCTTTACGCCACGCGTCTGAAGCGTCTGCTCGATCTTTGCATTGCGCTGGCGCTTCTGCCGCTCGCATTGCCGCTGGTCGCGCTTGCCGCGGCCTGCATCGCGGCGGGCGGGGGCGCTCCGTTCTACGGGCATGTCCGGATCGGCCGCGGCGGCCGCGCCTTTCGCTGCTGGAAGCTGCGGACCATGCGGGTCGATGGCGATGCGATTCTCGCGCGTCACCTGGCTGCGGACCCGGCGGCGCGGGCGGAATGGCAGTCCACCCGAAAGCTGCGCCACGACCCGCGCGTGACGCCGTTGGGACACCTGTTCCGCGTGACCAGCATCGACGAGTTGCCCCAGCTTCTGAACGTGCTGCGGGGCGAGATGTCGCTGGTCGGCCCGCGTCCGGTGACAGGGGCCGAACTGGCGCGCTACGGTCGCGACGCCGAGGCGTATCTGGCCCTGTTGCCCGGGATCACCGGCGCCTGGCAGGTCGCAGGCCGCAACGCGCTGACGCTGACCCAGCGGATAGCCCATGACGCCGATTATGCGCGCCGCATCAGTTTTCGCACCGACCTTGCGATCCTTGTCCGCACCGGTCGTGCCGTTCTGGGCGGCGGAGGTTGAACGAGGTCGAGGCTTTTCAAGTACGTCCGCACGCGGTATCCACGGGACGCGCCGACCCCGTGGCTCAATTGGATAGAGCAGTCCCCTCCTAAGGGACAGGTTACAGGTTCGAATCCTGTCGGGGTCGCCACTCACCCGCCTGGGCCAGCGATATCGCCGCCGATCCCGGATCTTCCGTGACCGATGATGCCCCACATGTCGAATTGCCGGGCGTCGCCCCCTCGTTCCCTGAACGGCACGGGTGGGCGGCTGGCCCGGCGGCTTCGCGTTCACGCACCTTGCGTTCGCGTGGGCCTTCTCACGACAAGAATGGCCGTGGCAATTCGCGACCGGGCGGTGCAGGTCACGGCTCGCCGGCCTCCTGGAAGATTTCCGATACGACCTTGCGCAGCCATTTCTGGCCGGGCTCGCGTTCGGTCCGCAGATCCCAGCACAGGTCGAAGGAGAAGACGACTTCCTCGAGCGGCAGGGGGGCTGCGGTCAGTCCGGCGACGCGCGCATCGAGCGACAGCAGCCGCCGCGGGGCGATCGCGATGAGGTCGCTGTTCGCGACGATGTCCGGGATCTCGAACCAGTTCGCCACCGTCATCGCCATGTGCCGCTTCAGGCCGCGCGCGGCGAGGACGTCGTCGATCACCGTGGTCCCGGTTGCGGACTGCGACAGCTTCACATGCGACAGTGCCGCGTAAAGTTCGGCGGTCATCGGCTCGTTGGCGCAGGGATGCCCGGGGCGCATCAGGACCACGATCTCGTCCGCAAGCAGGCGCCGGCTGCGCACGACCTCGGGCTTCAGCCGCCCAGGGGTCAGCCGAACCTGCATGTCCACCCGGTCCCAGACGCTTTCGGACGAGACCGAGAAGGGCAGGATGTCGATGGAGACGCGCGGCGCCTCGGACTGAAGACGTTGTGCAAGGCGCGGCAGCAGGAAACCCGAGACGTAATCCGCAACCTGCATGGTGAAGACCCGTTCGGCCTCGGCGGGGACGAACTGGTGCTGGCGCGAGATGGCGGTCGATATGAAGCCCAGGCCGCTTTCGATGTCGGCGTTCAGCTCGCGCGCGCGGTCGGTCGGGCAGACGCCGTCGGCCGTGCGGAAGAACAGCTCGTCGTTCAGCATGACCCGCAGGCGCGCAAGCGCGTGACTGACCGCCGAGGGCGACAGCCCCACCTCTTCGGCGGCCCCGGCGATGGAGCCGCGGCTCATGATCGCGCGAAAGATCACCAGCAGGTTCAGGTCGAAGTTTCGCAGGTTCACCATGGCGCGGCGCTCATCGCAGCCAGCCCACGACAGTCAGCGTGACCTGCGGGACAAAGGCCACGAGCAGCAGCACGCCGATCATCACGCCCAGCATCGGCATCAGGGGCCGCGCGATCTGGCCGATGCGCAGCCCGCTGATCGCCGCCCCCACGAAGATCGTGTAGCCGAAGGGCGGGGTCGCCATGCCGATGGTGAAGTTGATCGCGACCATCGCCCCGAAATGGACCGGGTCCATGCCCAGTTGCTGGCCGATCGGCACCAGGAACGACGCCAGGATGATCATGGCAGCCAGGTTGTCCATCACGCAGCCGATGGCGAGCAGCACGAGGTTGATCATC
Source organism: Halovulum dunhuangense (assembly GCF_013093415.1). Classification (NCBI taxonomy): domain Bacteria; kingdom Pseudomonadati; phylum Pseudomonadota; class Alphaproteobacteria; order Rhodobacterales; family Paracoccaceae; genus Halovulum; species Halovulum dunhuangense. Next base: position 270,954 of record NZ_JABFBC010000001.1, on the reverse strand, counting down.
AGCAGGTACAGGATCGGCGTATCGGCAAGCCCCGACATGGCCTCGGTCAGCTGGCCGGGGATCCGCTCGAAGGCGATGATCCAGCCGAAGCCGTTGGCGAGCGCGATGATGAACATGACGATGGTCATGGTCTTGAGCGCGGTGCGCGTGACCGGGCCGATATTGGACAGGGTCAGTTCGCGATAGACCCCGAAGCCCAGCACGAGGGCGAAGATCGTGGCGACGATCGCGGCTTCGGTCGGCGTGACGATGCCGCCATATATGCCGCCCAGCACGACGATCGGGCCGCAAAGCGCCCATTTGGCTGCGTTGAAGGCTTGCCAGACCTCGGCGCGGCTGGCCTTCGGTTGCGGCGCGATGCCGTTGCGGCGCGCATGAAGCCAGCAGATCCCCATCAGGCCCAGTGCCAGCAGCAGGCCGGGGACGATGCCCGCGAGAAAGAGCTGGCTGATCGATGTTTCCGACATGACCCCCCAGACCACCATGGGGATGGAGGGCGGCAGCATGGGACCGATGATGCCGCCAGCGACGGCAAGGGCGGTAGCGAAGGCGCGGGAATAGCCGCGCCGTTCCATTTCGGGGATCATGATGGTGCCGATGGCCGCGGTCGTGGCCGGAGCCGAGCCCGAAAGCGCGGCGAAGAAGGCGGCTGCCAGAACGGCGACCATTCCAAGCCCGCCGGTGCGATGCCGCACCAGCACATCGGCAAAGCCCACGAGACGGCGGGAGATCCCGCCCGCGGTCATCAGGTCGCCCGCCAGGATGAAGAACGGGATCGCCAACAGGCTGAAGGATTGCGTGCCCGACACCATGCGTTGGGCAAAGATCATCATGTCGATATCGGCCGTCCACAGCGCCGCGATGGTTGCAAGCCCGATGGCAAGCGCCAGCGGCACGCGCAGAAGCAGCAGAAGCGGCAGGCCCAGCGTCAGGACGAGCATGGTGATGTTCATGGTACCAGGGTCACTTCCAGGGTTTCCTGCGGGCGCGGTGGCGCTATCAGCAGCGCGAGGGCATGGAGGATGAACAGCGCGCCGCAGACGGGAACGGCGAGATAAAGCGCCTCGATCGGTATCTGGAGGGCGGCTGTCTTCTGCCCCGACGTGCGGTCGACATAGGCGATGCCCGCCGTAAGGGACACGACCCCGAACACCATCGCCAGCAACGCAACCAGCCGGTCGGCCAGCCGGTTCAGCATGGTCCAGCCGGCGGGGATGGACTGGATCGCGACGTGAAATCCTTCGCGCAGGCCCACCGACGCGTAAAGCAGGACGAGCCAGGCGAAGAGGATGATGGCGAGTTCCTCGGTCCAGCTGGGCGGGGCGCCCAGGAAGTACCGCATCAGCACCTGGGCCGCCAGAAACCCGAGCATGACATAGACCAGCGCCACGCAGATGGCGGCCACAAGCCGCGAGACGATGCGGCTTGTGGCCTCGATCAGGGCCGCGATCCTCGAAAGGAGCATCACGCGCCTGCCGCTCAGTTCGTCGAGACGGCGTCGAGCGCGGCGTTCATCAGGTCGCTGCCGATCGAGGATTCGAACTGTTCGTAGACCGGGGCGACACGGGCGCGGAAGGCGGTGACGTCCTCGATCTCGTTGACCTCCATGCCGGCCCCGGTCAGGGCATCGACGACATCCTGCTCGACCGCCGCGATCGCCTCGCGCTGGCGCGCGATGGCGGCCTCGCCCGCATCGAGCACCGCCTGCTGCACGTCCTCGGGCAGGTTGGTGAAGCTGCGTTCGGCCATCAGCAGGTGGATGGCGGAATAGGTGTGGCGGGTGAAGCTGAGATACTTCGTGACCTCGTCGAAATTGTTCGCCTCCACGACCGAGGTGGGGATCTCCAGCCCGTCCACGGTGCCCTGCTGCATGGCGGTGAACACCTCGCCCCAGGCCATCGGGATCGGGCTGCCGCCGAGCGAGGAGAACATCTCGATGAAGACGGGGTTCTGCATGGTCCGGTACTTGACGCCAGTGACATCCTCGGGTGTGCGCACGGGCCGCGTGTTGTTGATCATGTTGCGAAAGCCACCTTCCGCCGCGCCCAGCGACACGATGCCGTCGTCGCGCAGGTTCGTGGCCAGTTGCGCGCCGATCGGGCCGTCGAGCACGTCATGCGCCTGGTCGGCGTTCCCGAACAGGAAGGGCAGGTCGAGAAGCTGGTAGGTCGGCTCGATGTTCGCGACCACGGCATTGGTGATGATGCCAAGGTCGATGGTGCCGAACTGAAGCCCCTCAAGGATTTCCTTGTCGTCGCCAAGCTGGCGGTTGGGGAACAGCGTGACCTCGACCCGGCCGGGAAGTGCCGACTCGATCTCTTCCTTGAAGGCGTGGGCCGTCAGGGCATAGGGGTCGGTCGGGCTGTCGGCGGTCAGCCAGGCAAGCCGGAACTCGAACTCTGCGGCGCCGGCGGTGCCGGCAAGCAGTGTGGCGGCGGTGAGCGCCCCGACCAGGCCCTGCGCGCGTCTGATTGTCATGTGATATCCTCCCTTTGTTGATCGCCCCGTCTCCGGTCCGGCCGGCTGGGGGCGCTGATACGGGATGACCCTAGCGCGGGAAGCATAACTGCAGTTAGTGCATAACTCGCAGCACCAAATGAACGCGCTGCATTTTTAGCGTGAACCCGGTGCAGGTGGCTTTGAAGTTATTGAAATTCCCTCAGGCTTCGCGACGCGATACTGACGACCCCAAGGCAGATCCCAACCGAAGACATCCGGTCCCGGGCCGGAATGCAGTCCAGAGAGGAACCGACATGCCCGAGACACAGGTCGAGAGAGTCCCGCTCTACGGGGATCTGGTGTGGCCGGGCGGCAGGCGTATCGCCGTCGTCTTCAACCTGGCATGGGAAATGTGGATGCCGGGCGCCACTTCTGGCGTCGGGCCGATGGGCAACGTGCTGGCCAACGGATGCTTCGATCCGAATGCCGACAGCTACGGCCACTACAACGCCACCGCCGGTATCCGTCGCTTGACCCGGATAATGGAGCGTCACGGGATCGCGGCCAGCCTGCTTACCTCCGGGCTTGTGGCCGGGCGGTTTCCGGACGCGGTCAGGGCCAGTGCAGAGTCCGGGCACGATATCGTGGCCCATGGCCTTGGGCAGAACCTCGTGTTCCCGACGCTCTCGCCCGACCAGGCACAGCACTCGATCCAGCGCACGACGGAGCTGATCGAGGCGGCGACCGGCAAGACGCCGAAGGGCTGGATCAGTCCGCGCGTCACCTCTGCAGCCGGGAACCAGCGCAACTTCGCACGGGCCGGCTATCTCTGGCATGGTGACGTGATCGACGATGACCTGCCCTATATCCAGCGTTTCGGCGATGCCGAGATCCTGGCGATCCCCATGTCGGTCGAGTTCAACGACCTGCCGCATGCGATGCGTTTCGGCCGGACGCCCGGCCAGTTCGTCACGCTGGTGACCGAGGCGCTGGACGCGATCAAGCGCCAGCCGGCGGAAACCATCATCCTCGACATATTCGCCCACGGACACTGCTATGGCCGCCCCGCCGCCGCCTGGGCCATCGACGATATCGCCCGCGCCTGCGCCTCAGACGATGCCCTCTGGATCACGACCCGGTCGGAAATCGCGGATCACTGCCGGGCCGCTTTACCGCTTCTTGCCGAGTAGCCGGATCAGTGTCGGAGCGAGGACCGAGATCACGATCATCGCGAAGATCACTTTGGAGATCGGGCTTGCGAGTAGCGACTCGACGCCGCCGATCCGTGTCGCCCGCAGGAAATTGCTCTCGAGCAGCGGTCCGAGGATGATCGCCAGCATGAAGGCCGGCGCGGGGTAGCGGTAGGTCTTCAGCGCAACGCCGATGATGCCGAAAATGACCATCAAGAGGATGTCGAAGGCCATGAAGCGCCAGGCAAAGGCCCCGATGAAGATCAGCACCGCGACCGTGGGGATCAGGATCGCGTTGGGTATGAACACGACCCGCTGCGCATAGCGCGCAAGGAACACGCCCAGCGTCCCGATCAGCAACCCCGACAGGAACAACGAGAAAAGGATCGTGTAGGCATCGACCTGGAAGGTCGTGAAGAACTCGGGGCCGGGACGCACGCCATGCAGCACGAGGGCCGCAAGCATCACCAGGGTCGATGCGCTGCCCGGCAGGCCCAGTGTCAGCATCGGGACTATCGCCCCGGCGGCCGTCGCATTGTTGGCCGAGTCGGTCGCAACCAGCCCCTCGGGGCTGCCCTTTCCGAACAGCTCGGGCGTCCGGGACCATTGCTTGGCCTGCCCATAGGCCAGGAAGGATCCGATCGTGGCCCCGGCCCCAGGAACGACGCCCACCAAATATCCGAGGCCGCTGGAGCGGATCAGGTTGAGCTTCTGCCGCATCGAGTCGCGGAGTCCCTCGAAGATCTCGGACATCCCGCGGGACTGGTTTTCGGTCTGGTCGGAGATCTGGGCCCTGCCGATCAGGAGAATGAGCTCGGACAGGCCGAAGAGACCCAGCAGGACCGGGATGATCGGCATTCCGTCATAGAGTTCCGCGATGCCGTAGGTGGCGCGCGGAAAGCCGGACATGGAATCCGCGCCGATGAAGGAGACGAGGATGCCGAAGCCCGCGATCATCAGGCCCTTGTCGAAGCTTTCCGACGAGAGCGTGCTTACCACCGTCAGGCCGAGGACGGCGATCATGAACATCTCGGCCGGCCCGAAGCTCAGCGCGAACATCCCGAGGATGGGCGCAAGCAGAAGGGCGAGAAGCGCGCCGACAAGCGCGCCGACCGTGGAGGCGCCGAACGAGAGGCCGAGCGCATAGCCCGAGCGACCGGCCCTCGACATCGGGTAGCCCTCCAGGGTCGATGCGGCGTTTCCGGGCGTCCCGGGAATGTTCATCAGGATGGCCGGGATGGACCCGGCGGCCTGGGCGCCGGCATAGATCGCCGCCATGGAAACGATGGCCACGGTCGGTTCCAGAAGCAGCGTGAACGGCAGCAGGATCGCCATGACGTTCGCATCGTTGAAGCCCGGTATCGCTCCGACGATGAAACCTAGGGCGAAGCCCAGCATCAGGAAAAGCAGGGTCTGCGCGGCAAACAGCGCCGCCAGACCTTCGATCATTGCCGAAACGTCATACATCTTGGTGCCCCGAATATTCCGATCAGATCCCGAACACGCCCTTGGGCACGTTGAAATCCATGAGAAGCGCCAACCCGTGGAACACGATGGTCGAGACCAGCGCGGCAAAGCCGGTCTGGCGCCAGCCGAGCCCTGCAAGGCGGTAGGCCAGCAGCAGGAACAGCAGGTTGGACAAGGTGAAGCCGAGGGGCTGGAATGTAAGGTAGTAGACCAGGCACAACCCGAGGAACGCGACCCGCTTGTGAAGGGTACCATCCTTCAGGTCGATGGCGGCGCCGTCCTTACCCCCCTTGCCGAGAACGAAGATCCTGACGCCAACGAGCAACGTCAAGGCCAGGGTAAAGACGAGAACCAGGTTGGGAACCCGCTGCGCGACCGAACGTGCTTCCTGGATGTGCCACCAGAAGAGAACACAGCCGATCAGCACCAGAAGCGGCACGATCATTTCGCCCAGTCTTGCCTGCATCAGGATCACTCCACTCCCTTGGGACGAATGCGGGGCCCGAAGGCCCCGCAGCCGGCTGTCACATGTTCTCGAGGTCGCGTTCCATCGAGGCGCGGAACTCGGCCAGAAGCGCCAGGTACTCGGTGATGAACTGGTTGCATTCACCCGGGTCCATGAATTGCACGAACGGCGTCAGGTTCTGCGCATCGGCCCCCGCCAGGAATTCCGGATCGCTGAGGGTGGCCTCGAGCGTTTCCACGAGACGGGCGTGCCGGTCGGGGTGATCCGCGGCGCTCTGTGCCGAGATCTGGGCGCAATAGGGCTCGGACAGGTAGGGCATGTCGAACGGAAGCACCTCGTTTGCCGGCGGCGCATCCCAAAGCCCCTGGGTCGGATCCTCGGGCCAGAAGATGGCAAGCGCCTTGGTCAGTTCGAGCACGTTCGTGGCCGACCAGTAGGGCGCCATGCAGCAATCGACATGGCCGCCGGCCACCGCGTTCCGGGCCGGCCCGCCGCCATCGAAGGGCACGACTTCGAGCGGCACGCCGGCACGCTCGCGCAGTGCGACGGTCGCGGCGTGCGCCGCCGAAAGCGGGCTCGACACCGATGCGGTGAACGGCCGGTCCGAGCTTGCGGCGGCATCGAGGAACTGCTCGATCGTGTCGTAGGGCGAATCCTTGGGCACCAGCAGCACGTTGGGATCGACGAAATAGGAGCCGACCCAGGCCACCTGGTCGACGCTGAAGGACGCCTGCTCCAGCTCGGCCAGCCAGGCGGTGTGGGGGGCCGGCGTGAACACCACTGTATGGGCGTCATGCGGGGCGTTCGCCATGAGGTTCTGGGCGATCAGGCTACCCGCACCCGGCTTGTGATCGAGAAGGAAATCCTCGCTCGCCCCGAGCAGACGACCCCATGTCGGGGTTACCAGACGAACCGACCGGTCCGTGCCGCCGCCGGGTGCGAAGGGAATGACGGCAGTCATCTGCCGGCTGGGGAAGGTGTTGGCAAAAGCCCGCGTGCTCAGCGACGTCAGCCCGGTCGCCGCCACACCTGCGGCCATTGAGTTGCGGAGAAACTCTCTTCTTCCCCTGTGCTGGATCTTCATCATGCGGCTCCCTTGTTGGCCATAACAGAACTGTCGACAGCCGTACCGTTACAGCGCTGCCGTCAACACCAGCAATGCTGGCGTAAGCTGCCGATTTTACAGGCATGTGAACCCGGTGTTCACGGAATCACTGTGGATTCCTGATTGTATGATTGTCAAGTGTTGACAATAATTCATCAACAACTCAGAGATGCATGCACAACGTTTGTGCGGGTTTGACCAATTTTGCTGGAGGAATGATGTCTGCATCATCACATGTGGCGGCGCTGCCGGATTTCGCGACCATGCGTCAGGCGTTCCTCGAGGGCACCGATACACCACGCAACCTGCTCGAGCAGTGCCTCGAGAATATCCAGCGATCAGAGGCGACCGTGAAGGCTTTCGCGCATCTCGACGTCGAGGGCGCAAGAAAGGCCGCCGATCTGTCGACCGCCCGATACGCCTCTGGCAAGGCCCTCTCTCCGATCGATGGCATGCCGGTCGGGGTGAAGGACATCATCGACACCATCGACATGCCCACCCAGATGAACAACGACATGTTCAGCGGCCATCAGAGCCGGTCCGATGCCGCCTGTGTCCGCGCAGTCCGCGAGGGTGGCGGTGTCATCCTCGGAAAGACGGTGACGACCGAGTTCGCGATCGGACGGTCCGGTCCCACGGTCAATCCGCACAATACGGGTCACACGCCGGGCGGCTCTTCTTCCGGGTCTGCCGCCGGCACCGCGGCGGGGATGTTCGTCGCGGCATTCGGAACCCAGACGCAGGGCTCCATCATCCGGCCGTCCTCCTTCAACGGCGTGGTCGGTTTCAAGCCGACGCTCGGCGCCCTCAGCACCGACGGTGTCCACCCGCTTTCGAGATCCCACGACCATCTCGGCGTGATCGGGCAGTCGGTGCAAAGCGTCTGGGCCCTGTCGCGATGGGTCGGCGAAATCGCCCCTGGCCAGGATACCAACGGTCTTGGCGGTGACGCCGCTTGCACCCTTATGCCGGTCAAGCCCGTTCGTCTTGCGGTTGCCCGGACCACGGCCTTCAGCGACCTGGATCGGCAAAGCGCTCAGGCCTTCGACACACTGCTCGGCGATCTGCGTGGACTGGGAATTGCCGTCTGCGAGCCTGACGGCGACCCCTACCTCGCGGAACTCGTGCGCCGTCTTGACCGCATCGTCGAGATTTCGATCCGGATGGTGGCCTTCGACATGCGCTGGCCCTATCGCAGCTATGTGGATGTGGCGCCAGAGGCCATGGGCCCGAGGATCCACGAACTGGTCGCGCTGGGGAAAGAGGTCAGCCTCGACGAGTACCGCGCCATGCGGGCCGAGCGTGAAGACCTTCGGAACCGCGTGATGGAATTGTCGCGCAACTATGATGCGGTCATCCTGCCGTCCGCCTCGGGGCCTGCTCCGGAGGGGTTTGAATACACGGGCGCGCGGACATTCCTGCTCTACTGGTCGTTCATCGGGTTCCCGGCCTTCAACCTTCCGCTGATGAAGGTGGACGGCATGCCGTTCGGCCTGCAACTCGCCGGCTTCCAGGGCCAGGACCACGCGCTTGGGCAAAAGGCTGCATGGCTCGAAAAGAGCCTCGCGCCCGACGCGTAGCGCAGGTCAGCCGCCCCGACTTCCCGATGCGCGCCGCCCTCCGGAAACAGGGGGCGGCGCGCGCGCAATCAGCAGAAGGAACGAAGCCGACGGACGCCGCTCTGGCAGAGTGGCGCCTGTCCGTCCCGATTTGGACAACAGATATACGATTAATTGCGATATTTGACGTGGACGGTCGCGTGTAGCATCCCCTGAGAAAAAAATGGGAGGACGATCATGCGAAACACATTCTGCCGGTCCCTCGGTCCGATCATGCTGGCGGCGGGCCTGGCCTATGCGGCGCCCGCTGCGGCCGGACCCCAGGACGACACCCTGCGGGCCGCCCTTGCGGGCGAGATCCTCAATCTCGACTATCTCTACACCACGCGGCGGGAATACATAATCCTCGCCCAGATGACCGACGCGACCCTGTTCACCATGAACCCGGAGACGCAGGCGATCGAACCGGGCGTGGCGACGTCCTACGAATTCGTGGACGACATGACGATCGACGTGCAGCTGCGCGACGACGTGCGCTTCCATGACGGCACGCCGCTGACCGCGGCCGATGTCGCCTACACCTACAACTGGGTGATCGACGAGAACTCCGAGTCCCATGCCCAGGCGCTGATCAGCCGCTGGCTGGAGCGGGCCGAGGTCACCGGCGACCATAGCGTGCGCTTCCATCTGCGCGCGATCAACCCGCTGATCATCCGCGACATGGCGCAGCGCGTGATGCTGCGCAAGGATGGCGCCTACCACCAGGGCACCGAGGTGGACCGCAACGCCATGGCGACGCAACTCGTCGGCGCCGGGCCCTACCGGGTCGCAAGCTTCCAGCCGGGCGTGGAAGTCGTGCTCGAACGTTTCGACGACTATTACGGCGATGCGCCGGATATCGGCAACATCGTCGTGCGGAACCTGCCGGACATGGGCACCCAGCAGGCCGAGCTGATGTCGGGCGGCATCGACTGGATGTTCAACGTGCCCCTCGACGTGGCGCGCAGTCTTGACGCGCATCCCGACATCGAGCATCTGGCCGGGCCCGACCTGCGGGTGTCCTTCATCGTGCTCGACGCGGCCGGCCTTGCGCAGCCCGACGGGCCACTGACCGACCTGCGGGTCCGCCAGGCGATGAACCATGCGGTGAACAAGCCCGAGATCGCCGAGTTCCTGATGGGCGGCGGTGCGTCCGAGCCGATCTACAGCGCCTGCCACCCGGTCCAGTTCGGCTGCGTGCAGGACGTGCCGCGCTACGAGTACGACCCGGAGCGGGCGCGCGCCCTGCTGGCCGAGGCAGGCTATCCCGACGGTTTCGAACTGGATCTCTGGGCCTATCGCGAGCGCCCCGTCTCCGAGGCGGTGATGGCCGACCTGGAGGCCGTGGGCATCGACATCAACCTGCGCTATGTCCAGCTCGAGACGCTGAACCAGGCGCGGGCCAACCGCGAGATCCCCGCCTATATCGGCACCTGGGGCTCAAGCGGGGTGGCCGATACCGCCCTGATCGCGCGGGTGCATTTCTCGGACACGAGCGACCGGCATCTCTCGGGCGACGAAGAGGTGGTGGAATGGGTGCTCGCGGCCGAGCAGACCGCCGACCAGGATGCCCGGTTCGAGCTTTACAAGCAGGCCATCACCCGCATCGCCGAACAGGCCTACTGGGTGCCGCTGGTCAGCTACTCGGCCGATTACCTGGTGCGGACCGAGCTGGATTTCCCGCTCGACAATGACGGCGTCCCGCGTCTGCAGAACGCCCGCTGGAAGTGATGTCCCCGGATCCGGACGGGGCGGCCATCCGCCCCGTCTTCGACCCGGTTCGCGCCTCTTCTCGATGACGGAAGGCTGACCCATGCTGAACTATGCCCTGCAACGGGCTGCGCTGGCGCTGGCGGTGGCCTTCACCGTTTCGCTTGCCGCCTTCCTGCTGCTCAACATCGCGACCGACCCGGCCTATGCCATCGCCGGCGAAGAGGCCGACCCGGAGGTGGTGGAGCAGATCCGCATCCGCTACGGCCTGGACCGGCCGCTCTGGGTCCGTTACGTCGAATGGCTGACAGGTGTGCTGCGCGGCGATTTCGGCGTCAGCTATTACTGGAACAAGCCGGTGGCGGAACTCGTGGCGGAACGCGTCGGCACGACCCTGACGCTGGCCTTCTCGGCGCTGTTCGTCACCATCTTCATCGCCATTCCGCTGGGGGCGCTTGCCGCGCTCAACCGGAACACCTGGATCGACCGCTTCGCGCTGTGGCTGGCGGTGTCGGCCCAGGCGGTGCCGAACTTCTGGCTGGGCCTGATCCTGATCATCCTCTTCGCGGTGATGCTTCCGATCTTTCCCGTCTCTGGCGACACGACATGGCGCCATTTCGTGCTGCCGGCCTTCGTGCTTGGCGCATCGTCGGTGCCGCCGGTGATGCGGCTCATGCGCACCGGCCTGATCGAGGTGATGGGCTCGGACTACATCCGTACCGCGCGATCCAAGGGCTACAACGGCGGCGCGCTTCTCATGCGCCACGCGCTGCGCAACGCGCTTCTGCCGGTGGTATCGGTGCTGGCGGTCCAGCTTGGCCAGAAGGTCGGCGGCTCTGTCATCACCGAAAGCATATTCGCGATAAACGGGCTCGGACGCCTGGCGCTCCAGTCCATCCTCGGGGCGGACATTCCCACCGTGCAGATGCTGATCTTTCTCTTCGCCCTGGTTTTCGTCGGCATGAACCTGCTGGCCGACCTGCTGAACGCGGCCCTCGACCCGAGAATAAGGATCGGAAAACCGTGAGCACCTCGTCACCCGAAATAACCGCCTCGATGGAAGAGCCGCTGCCGCCCAGCCCCGGCCAGCTTGCCCGCGCACGGGCGCTCAGGCATCGCGGCTTCCAGATCGGCGCGGGCATCCTGCTGCTGCTTGTGCTGGTTGCGATATTCGCGCCCCTCCTTGCGCCGCATGACCCCTACCAGCAGTCGCTGTCGGCGCGTCTGCTGCCGCCGGTCTGGGTCGAGGGCGGGAACTGGACCTATCCGCTTGGCACCGACCAGGTCGGGCGCGATTATCTCAGCCGCCTGATCTATGGCACCCGGGTCTCGATCACCATCGGGCTTGGCGCGGCGACCATCGGGTTGATCATCGGGGTCACACTGGGCGTGCTGGCCGGCTATTTCGGCGGCTGGGTGGACCACGCCGTCAGCTTCGTCCTGACCGCGCAGCTTGCGCTTCCGGGCCTGCTGCTGGCGATGGCGCTTGTGTTCTTCATCGGCCCGTCGGTCATCGTCGTGGTCTGCATCATCGGTGCGCTGCACTGGACCTATTACCTGGTCGTCACGCGCTCGGCGACGCAGCATATCCGCAGCCTCGACTTCATCGCCGCCTCGCGGGCCTCGGGGGCGACCGCGCGTCAGATCATCTGGCACGAGATCCTTCCGAACCTGAGTTCCAAGATCATCGTCATCTTCACCTTCGAGCTTGGCATCGCGATCCTGGCGGAAGCCTCGCTCAGCTTTCTCGGGGTCGGCATCCAGGCGCCGACACCCAGCTGGGGTCTGATGATCGCCGAGGGCAAGGAGGCGATCTTCTATCGCCCCTGGCTGGTCGTGCTGCCCGGCATCCTGCTGTTCGTGCTCGTCATCGGCGCGAACCTGATGGGCGACGGCCTGCGCGACATCACATCGCCGGAGGAGAGGGGCTGATGCCGTTGATCGAGATCGAGAAACTGAGCGTCCGTCTTCCGGTCCCCACGGGCTGGCTGCACGCGGTGCACGGGCTTTCCTTCACGCTCGACCGGGGCGAGGCGCTGGGCATCGTGGGCGAAAGCGGGTCCGGCAAGTCGATGACCGCGCTTGCGCTGATGCGCCTTCTGCCACGCGGGGCCCGGGTGGAGGCCGATGCGATGCGCATGGACGGGCGCGACCTGATGTCCATGTCCGACCGGCAGTTCGCCGACACCATCCAGGGCAACCGCATCGGCATGATCTTCCAGGAGCCGATGACCTCGCTCAACCCGGTCTACACGATCGGCCGGCAGATGACCGAGGCGGCGATCCGGCTGGGCCGGATGGACGCGCAGGCCGCGCGCGACCGGGCCATCCGGCTGCTTGACCGGGTGGGCATCCCGGATCCCGCAGCACGCATGGGCCAGTATCCGCACCAGATGTCGGGCGGCCAGCGCCAGCGCGTGATGATCGCGATGGCGCTGATGCTGGAGCCGGATCTGCTGATCGCGGACGAGCCGACAACGGCGCTGGATGTCACGGTGCAGGCGCAGATCATGGATCTGCTCGCCGATCTTCGGCGCGAAACGGGCATGGCGATGATCCTGATCTCGCATGACCTGGCGGTGGTGTCGCACGCCACCGACCGCGTGGCGGTGATGTATGGCGGCGAGATCCTCGAGGCCGGGCGCGCCTCGGACGTGCTGCGAAACGCCCGCCACCCCTACAGCGCGGCGCTCCTGCGGGCGATTCCGACCATCGACGGCCCGCGCCAGCGGCTGGCGGCGATCCCGGGAACCGTCGCCTCGCAGATGGCCCCGCCAACCGCCTGCGTCTTTGCCCCCCGCTGCGCCGAGGTGCGCCCGGACTGCACGCAGGCGCGACCGCCCGTGCAGGCCGATGGCGATCACTGGGCGCGCTGCGTCCTGCCTGGGCCGGGAAAGCTGGCCGCTGCGCCCGCAGAACCCCTGCCTGCGGCCGCCGACACCAGCCATGCCGATCTGATGATAGAGGCGCGGGGCGTGACCAAGCTCTACCAGCTCAGATCCGGGATTTTCGGAACGAAGAAGGAAATCCGCGCGGTCGATGACGTGTCACTGACCGTTCGGCGCGGCGAGACCCTCGCCCTGGTGGGGGAAAGCGGGTCGGGCAAATCGACGCTCGCACGCATCCTGCTGGGCCTGATCCCTGCCACCGCGGGCGAGGTGCGGTTGCAGGGCCAACCGATCGAAGGGCTGAGCGACACCGCGCGGGCGCGCCTGGTGCAGCCGATCTTTCAGGATCCCTATTCCTCGCTCAATCCGCGTCGTACCGTGGCCGAGATCATCGCGCGACCCCTGCGCCTGCGCGGCGAGGATGCTTCCGAGGCGCTCAGGCGCGCGCGAGAGATGATGGACCTGGTCCGGATGCCCGCGCGGCTTCTGCACAGCTATCCGCTGCACCTGTCGGGTGGCCAGCGCCAGCGCGTGGCGATCGCCCGGGCCATGATCAACAACCCCGAGGTGCTGATCTGCGACGAGCCGACATCGGCGCTGGACGTGTCGGTGCAGGCGCAGATCCTGAACCTTCTGGTGGATCTGCAGGCCGATTTCGGGCTGACCACGCTGATCATCACCCATGACATGGCGGTGGTGCACCAGCTTGCCAACCGGGTCGCGGTTCTACTTCAGGGCCGCCTGGTCGAGGAGGGGCCGGCCGCGCGGGTCCTGACCCAGCCGGAGGCCCCCTATACACGCGCGCTGCTGGATGCGGCGCCGCGTTTCGAGACGCGGCCCGCGCCGGGCATGGTGTCGGCATGAGGGGCGATCGGATGAACGACATCACGCCGGAGACGCTGTTTTCGCCCCGGATGCTGTGGCAATCCTGGCTCGACGTGGAAATCGCGCTGGCAGAGGTGCAGGCCGAGCTGGGCATGATCCCCGCCTGGGCGGCGGAAGGAATCGCCGCCGTGGCCGATGTGGACACGCTGGGTCTTGCCGCGCTGGAGCACGAGGCCGCGCGCACCCGCGCCCCGATCCATGCGCTGACGCGGGTCGTCGCGGATCGTGCGGGGCCTGCGGGGGCATGGTTCCACTGGGGCGCCACCACGCAGAACGTGATGCAGGCCGGGCGCCTTCTGCTGATGCGGCGCGCGCACCGGGAAATCTGCGCCCATGTAGCTGGCGCGGTGGCCCGCCTTTCCGACCTGGCCGACAGCCATGCCGAAACGCCGATGATCGGACGGACAAACCGGCGCCACGCGCTGCCGATCAGCTTCGGCTTCAAGGTGGCCGGCTGGATCGAGGAACTGGACCGCGCCGTCGATCGCCTGCTCGGGATGGAGCGGCGGGTCTTCGTGCTGCCCTTCGGTGGCGCCGTCGGGGCGATGCACGCCTTCGAGGGGCGCGGGGAGGAGATCAATCGGCTGATGGCCGCGCGGCTGGGCATGCGCGAACTGCTTGTCCCCGGCCGGGCCGTCAACGACATCTTCGCCGACTACGTCGTGCAGCTGGCGCTCTGGGCCACTACGCTGGAACGGATCGCGGGCGAGCTTTACGTCCTGATGGGCGAGGAAATCGAAGAGGTGGCCGAAACACTCGATGCGGGTGTGGTCGGATCCTCGACCATGCCGCACAAGGTGAACCCCAAGCTGGTCGTGCATGTCATCGCCATGGCGGCCGACCTTCGCGCGGCGGCGGCGCCTGCGATGGAGGGGGCGCTGTCGGTGAACGAGGGCGATGCGGCGGCCAACCACCTTGTCGCGCGCACCCTCGACCGGGCCTGCCCGCTGGCCTGGACGCTTTCCCGCCGGTTCGAGCATCTTTGCGCCAACATCGCACCCAGCCCCGAGCGGATGGCGGCCAACCTGGTCGCCTCGAAGGCGCACGCCGCCTCGGAGCGGCTGATGATGAAGATCGCGCCCGAGCTGGGCCATCTGGCCGCCCACGACACCCTGCACGACATCGTGGCCGAGCCCGATATCAGCCGCGAGACCATCGCGCAGCGTGTCGTGGCGCTTCCACAACTGAAGGGGCGGCTCACCCTCGACGAGGCGCGCGACGCGCTCGACCCGGTTACCTATCTTGGGGAAAGCGCCCGCATCGCACGGCAGGGGGCCGAGCTGGGGCGCGCGCTGGCGGACCGGCTGCGCGGCTCAGAGTAGCACGAGGTCGCGGGCGAGCGCGGGATCGGCGGCGCAGCGATCCTCGACCGAGGCGGCGAGCGCGTCGAGAAACCGCTCGGACAGCTGTAGCCGCATCCCCTTGGGGTGCAGGCTGACATATGTGATCCAGTGCGCCTCCTCCAGCGGGCGGAACACGGCCGGGTCGTTCTCTGGCAGGATGCCGGCGCAGACCCGGTCGATCACCGACATCCCCAGCCCGTTGCGCACCATGCTCAGCACGATGGGGGTTGCGTTCGTCTCGATCCAGTATTTCGGGCGCAGACCTGCATCGCCCAGCAGGTCGTCTGCCCGGTCGCGCCAGCGCTGGCCGGGACGCAGGCCGATCAGCGGCTCGCTGGCAAGATCGGCCAGCGAAATGCTGTCCTTCCCGGCAAGGCGATGGCCGCGCGGCAGCATCACGCCGGTGCGCGCCTTCAGGATCGGCACCGTGTCGAGCGCAATGCTCGCATTCTCCACCGGCAGGGAGATAAGGCCCAGATTGTAGCTGCGCGCCGCGACCTTGCTTTCTATGTCGAAGCGGGTCTCCACGCTCACGCTGCACTGGAACTCGCATCCCTCGTCCGCAAGCCGGGCAAGCGCAGGGCTCACCAGCCCGTTGGCCAGCGGCGCTGCCGTGACGATCGACAGCCATTCCCGCGTGCGCCTGCCGATATCGGCGGCAAGCACGGGGATCTCGTCCAGCCCGTCCAGTGTGTGCATGATGGCGCGGAAGAACAGCTCGCCGTCATCCGTCAGTTCCAGCCGCCGATGCGTGCGCGAAAAGAGCCGCAGGCCCAGCTCCTCCTCGAGGTTGACGATCAGGCGACTGGCGGCCGAGGTCGAGGTGTTCATCCGCCGCGCCGCCTCGTTCAGCGCGCCCGAGTGCACGATCTCGCGGAAGAGTTGCAGCGCGCGCAGGTTCATGGGCGGGTCATCCGTGGGTGTCTCGATGGGGCCGGGGCCGGTCGCTCTCGAAACCCCGGTCCTGCGAAAGACTATCGGTTGACCGTTCGGGAAACCAGTCTGCGCGCATCATCGGGTCGATCGGACCTGGCCGGCCCGGGTGGTTTCCGCGCACCCCCGAAATGGAAGGACGGCGCCCGAAGGCGCCGTCCCTGTTCCGACCGGTTGGGGGAGGAACAGATCAGAGGTTCCCGGCCGACATCTCGCGGGCGATGTGATCCGCCTGGCGGATCGCCAGCGCCACGATTGTCAGCGTCGGGTTCTCTGCTGCACCGGTCGTGAACTGCGAGCCGTCCGAGACGAACAGGTTCGCGATGTCATGGGTCTGGCCCCAGCGGTTCACGACGCCGTCGCGCGGGTTCTCGGACATCCGGTTGGTGCCCAGGTTGTGCGTCGACGGGTAGGGCGGGGTCGGCATCGTGCGGGTCGCACCCACCGCGTCATAGATCGCCTGACCCCGCGCGTAGGCATGCTTTCGCATCGCGACGTCGTTGGGGTGATCGTCGTAATGCACGTTCGCCACCGGCAGGCCGAACTGGTCCTTGACGCCGTGGTTCAGGGTGACGCGGTTCGTCTCCTGCGGCATGTCCTCGCCCACGATCCACATGCCGGCCATCCGCTCGTAGCTGTCGAGCGCGGTGGTGAACTCGCGGCCCCACGATCCCGGATCGAGGAAGGCGGCCATGAAGGGCAGGCCAAGCGCCAGCGTCTCCAGCTCGTATCCGCCGACGAAGCCGCGCGACGGATCGTGGCGCGACTCGTCCTGCACGATCCCGGCCATCGTCGTGCCGCGCCACATGCGCACCGGCTTGTCGAAGACGCCGTAGACCGACCCGGTCAGGTGCCGCATGTAGTTGCGACCGACCTGGCCAGAGGAATTCGCCAGCCCGTCGGGGAACATCGACGACGCCGAATTCAGCAGCAGGCGCGGGCTTTCGAAGGAGTTGCCGGCCACGCAGACGATGCGTGCGCGCTGGAACTGGAGATTGCCGTCGCGGTCGAAATACTCGACGCCCGTCACCCTGCCCGCGTCGTCGTGCAGGATCCGGGCCACATGGGCGCGCTCGCGCACTTCCAGGTTTCCGGTCGCCTCGCCCCTGGGGATGTCGGTGTAGGCGGCCGACCACTTGGCGCCCCATTTGCAGCCCTGAAAGCAGAACCCGGTCTGCTGGCACGGAGAGCGGTCGTCGTTCCAGTCGGAGTTGATCGCCATCCGGCCGGTGTGAACTTCCTTGTAGCCCAGCGCCAGGGCGCCCTTCTCGAACACCTTGTAGTTGTTGTTGCCCGGCAGACCGGCATGGCCGTTGGTGCGGGTCACACCCAGCTTCTTCTCGGCCAGGTCGTACCACGGGTCCATCTCGGCGGCGTCGATCGGCCAGTCCAGAAGGCTTGCGCCCTGCACGTCGCCATAGTTGGTCCTGGCCTTCCACTCATGTTCCTGGAAGCGGATCGACGCGCCGGCCCAGTGCGTCGTGGTGCCGCCGACCGCCTTGACGATCCAGGCCGGCAGACCCGAGAAGTCCTTTGCCACGCGCCAGTCGCCCGAGGTCGTGCGCGGGTCGGTCCAGGCCAGCTGGCCGAAGCTTTCCCACTCGTCGTTGACGTAGTCCTCGGGCAGGTAGCGCCCGCCAGCCTCCAGCGCGACGACGCTGACGCCCTTCTGGGCGAGTTCGTTCGCCAGCACACCGCCGCCGGCGCCGGTTCCGATGATGACGACGACGCTGTCGTCGTTCAGATCAAATGGTGCAGCCATAGCTATTTCCCTCCCTATGGCTCAGAGCCAGTTGATGTCGTCGAAGCCGCGGTCGATGTAGCCGCCCAGCGAGTAGCTTTCGCCCTCGTAGCCGAACAGCGGCCAGACCGCCTTCTGGTTGTAGAGCCCTGTCACCAGACCGCCGCGGATCTGCTGGAAGAAGGGACTGGCTTCCATTCCGCGCAGGATGTCGACGCGGTCCCGTTCCCAGCCGGCATCGAGATAGCTGGCAAAGCCCTTGCCCTGGGCGGCGGCGTCCAGCGCGGCGATGCCCGCCTCGACGCCCGGTGCTGCGTCGGCGGTGTCATAGCCCTTCACGGCCACGGCATAGTACTCGTCCGCGACATGGTCGTGCGGATAGATGTCGCGCGCCATCTGGATCAGGGTCGCCATCGTCTCGGGCTTGAGCGCGGTGACTTCCATGGCCCATGCGCCGCTGGACCCGGCAACCCAGCCGGATCCGACGACGAAGGTAGCTCCTGCCGCGACGCTGCGCGACAGAAGCTGGCGGCGGGTAAGCCCCTGCCTGGCTTCTGCTTGGTTCATCGGGATTTCCTCCATGTTGATCTTGTTTCTTGTTTGTTGGCAGGGGCGCGCGGTTACTTGAACCGTCCCGCCCGCTGCAGGACTTCGATCTGGTAGCCGTCGGGATCGGCGATGAAGAAGAAGCGCCCGACCAGTTCGCCCTCGGGGGCGAATTCGACTATCTTGCGCGGTGAAAGCCCAGCCTCGGTCAGCCGGGCATGTTCGGCGTCCAGGTCATCGACGGAAACGGCAAGGTGCCCATAGCCGTCGCCCAGATCATAGGGCTCGGTGCGGCCCTTGTTGATCGTCAGCTCAAGCTCGAACGGGCTTTCGGGGGTGGTCAGGTAAACAAGCGTGAACTCGGGGAAATCGAGCCTGTCGGCGATCTCCAACCCGAATGCCTGCCTGTAGAATGCGAGAGAGCGTGCCTCGTCGAGCACGCGGATCATGCTGTGAATGGTTTTTGCCACCTTGTCCTCCGTTACCGCTGCGGTCTGATCAGTTGACCAATTAGACCCGTGCGGAACAGAGGCGGGTAGTATGGGATTACTACCCGGGTGGATTCATTCGGCGGCGATCAGCTTCTCTGCCTCGGGAATCTGACGCTCCAGGAAGACAAGGCAGGCGCAGCGCAGCAGCGATGTGAAATTCGTGGGTTCCCCCCGAAGCTCCAGCACCTCGGCATGCAGCTTCGACACGAAGGCGGGGGTCGATGTTCCCTCGCTGGCGGCAATCTGGTCAAGGATCGTCCAGAACGAGTTCTCCAGCCGTATGCTCGTGCTCTGGCCGTTGAGCCGCAGACGTCGTGTCGTGGTCGCATATCGGTGTGGGGCCTGTCCGGCGAAGACATGGCACATGATCTTTCTCCTCCCGAAGGCCGCGGTTGGCTCGCGGTCATCGGATCGATAATGAGCCAATTGCACGCGGTGTAAAGAAACACGAAAGGCCGGAAGCAGTGCCCCCGGCCTTTGATGCCACGTCTCGCGCAACCGTTACTGAAGCGGCTGGCCGTTAGCAAAGACCCCGCCATCGCGGAATTCGATGGTCGAGGTGTAGGTGTCCGGCTCTGCCCCCGGCTGGCCCATGGCCATCAGCATGCCCATCATCATCCCGACCTGCATCGGATCGACCAGACCCAGCGCCGACAGGCTTTCCGCCAGCCCCTGCGCCCCCGAAACGGCCACGTCGATGCTGCCGTTCGGAACCGGGGCTGGCCCGGTGTTGTCCATGACGACAGCCCCGCCCGCCTCGAGCGTGGCGCCGCCCAGCGACAGGAACAGCCTGTCGATGCTGGCGTTCACGATCTCGCCAAGTTCCATCGGGTTCCCGCCCTCGGCGGCGGAGGAAAGTGGCTCGGTCAGCCGCACGGCGGCGCTGAGCGCCAGTTCCAGCGTCGCGGGATCCCGTGGGATGGTCGTTCCGGGGTCGATCATGGCCCACAGGCTCTCGCCGATTTCAAGCTCGCGCAGCGACAGGCCTATGGCGGCTTCCTGCGCCTCTTCGGACGGCGCGAGCGGCATGGAAAGCGACGTCTCGCCACCCGCCATGCTCAGATCGACCGGCGGAAGCCCCATCATCGGGTCGGGCGTCACCGCGTAGACCACGTTCTCGAAATTCGCCAGGTAGCTGAAGGCCCCGTCAACGAGCGACATCTCCAGCACGCCGCCATCGCCCGACCCCTCGATCGTGACCGGCATTTCCGGATCGTTCGATGCGAAGCGCGTGGTCGATGCCCCACCCTCGACGATCAGCGACATCGCCCCGCCATTCTGCAGGAACGTCTGGAAATCGGCCTCGGACCCGGGAAGTGCCGTCCCGGCAAAGGCGATGGACTGCGCCGCGCTCTGGACGGAAGTCTCGACCGTCGAGCCATACTCGGGATTGCCGATCAGGTAGGACAGGTCCATCGTCTCTATCGACAGCGCGCCGGTCGCATCGCGGCTGGTCTCGTTGAATGTCAGGCTGCCCGATATGCCGGTGGGCGCGAAGTTCATCGCCTTCAGCACCGGATGGGACGGATCGCCACCGGTCAGGGTGATGCTGTCCGCCTCGAGCCGGGCGCTTGCCTCCTCCACGGGGCCGAGCAGGGTGTTGGTCGTCAGCGCCAGCCCTTCGGAGGCAAAGGTCATATCCATCGGCGGGGTGCCGTCGTTCGGCGTAGCCGTGATCTCCACCGTGGGCGGCACCGTCACCACCACATGGCCGGGCTGGTCCGACGACGGGGCAAAGCGAAGGAAATCCGCGCTCAGGACAAGGCTGCCGTCATCAGGCGACATCACCACATCGGAAAGGAGAACGGCTTCTCCCTCGACCGTGGTCCCGCCGACGCTGATATTCGCGCCCTCGGCGTTCAGCCTTTCGATACCGGCTTCGACGGCGCTCTGGATCTCGGCCGCGCTCTGGGCGAGGACAAGGCCCGGCAAGGCGAGACACAGGGCGGTAGTTCCAAGGAGTTTCGTCATCGTTCTTGCTTTCAAAGATACACCATAATCACCGGCACGAGCCTATTCACGAAACGTGAAAGCATCATGGCAGGATAATGTCCCATCGCGACCGCGAAGGGCTGTGGCTGAACCCTACAGCACGTACCGACTCAGATCGACGGATTTCGCCAGCGCGCCCAGATGCCGGTCCACGAAGGGACCATCCACCACGACCGTGTCGCCAGAGCGGTCGGGCGCGGTGAAGCTGAGCTCTTCGAAGACGCGTTCGAGCACGGTATAAAGCCGCCGCGCGCCGATATTCTCGACGCTGGTATTGACCTCGGCGGCGATCCGGGCAAGCGCGGCGATGCCATCTTCGGTGAACTCGACCGCCACCTCCTCGGTGGCCATCAGCGCGGTGTACTGGCGGGTCAGGGCGTTGTCCGTCTCTGTCAGGATGCGGACGAAATCCTCTTCCGTCAGCGCCCGAAGCTCCACCCGGATCGGCAGCCGGCCCTGGAGTTCCGGCAGCAGGTCGGACGGCTTGGCGATGTGGAAGGCACCCGAAGCGATGAAGAGGATATGGTCGGTCTTGACCGGGCCGTACTTGGTGGACACGGTCGTGCCCTCGATCAGCGGCAGCAGGTCGCGCTGCACCCCCTCGCGGCTGACATCGGCGCCGCGCGCGTCCGAGCGGGCACATACCTTGTCGATCTCGTCGAGGAACACGATCCCGTCCTCCTCGACCGCGCGAAGCGCCTCCTTGGTCACTGCCTCCTGGTCCACCAGCTTGTCGGCTTCCTCGGCGATCAGCACTTCGTAGCTGTCGGCAACGCGCATCCGCCGCCGCGTGGTGCGCCCGCCGAACGCTTTCCCGAAGATCTCGGACAGGTTCATCATCCCCATGCCGCCGCCGGGCTGGCCCGGGATTTCCATCATCGGGAAGGGATTGCCGCCTGTCTCGGCCAGCTCTACCTCGATCTCCTTGTCGTCCAGCAGCCCCTCGCGCAGCTTCTTGCGGAACATGTCGCGGGTCTGCTCGCGCGCATCCTTGCCGGCCAGCGCCTCGATCACGCGTTCCTCGGCGGCGGCGTGGGCGCGGGTCTTCATCTCTTCGCGCATGTGCTCGCGCACCATGGCGACCGCGCTGTCAGCCAGGTCGCGGACGATCTGTTCCACGTCGCGGCCGACATAGCCGACTTCCGTGAACTTGGTCGCCTCGACCTTGAGAAAGGGTGCGCGCGCAAGCTTCGCCAGCCGCCGGCTGATCTCGGTCTTGCCGACGCCGGTGGGGCCGATCATCAGGATGTTCTTCGGGTACACCTCGTCGCGCAGTTCCGGGCCCAGTTGCCGCCGCCGCCAGCGGTTGCGCAGCGCCACGGCCACGGCGCGCTTGGCTTCGGCCTGGCCGATGATGAAACGGTCCAGCTCGGATACGATCTCGCGGGGGGTCAGGTCGGTCATGGGGTCATGTCCTCCGGGTGATGCTGCATCAGAAGGCAGTCGCCCGTGCGTCCCAGGTATTCGGGGATCGGGCGAAACCCTGCCTTCTCGTAGGCGCGCAGGGCGCGGGTGTTGGTCGGGTCGGGGTCGATCACGATGAAACGGTGCCCTTCCGCGCGCAGTCGGGCGACGAAGGCGCGCAGCACTGCGCTGCCTATGCCGCGGGAAAGGCTTTCCGCGGGGCCGATGGACAGGTCCACGCCGACGGCGTCGTCGGGCAGCCAGGCGATCCAGGGCGCGTCCGACAGCCACGGCTCTATGCGGTTGTCCGCGGGTCGCCACACCTGGATATAGCCCGTGGGCACGCCGTCGATATCGAACAGGAAGGGCCGGGTGGTATCGCGCCCCTCGATCATGTCACGGATGTAGCCCAGTTCCGTTTCGGGCTCGCCCCACCATTCGCGCCAGTGCGGCGCGGCCATCCACTCCGCAAGCAGCGGCAGGTCCGTGGCCGTGACCGGCCGGAAACGGATGTCAGGCACCGATGACTTCCACGGTCATGTTGCCGTTGGTGTAGACGCAGATCTCGGCGGCGATGCGCAGGGCGCGGCGGGCGATTTCCTCGGCGTCGTGTTCGCTGTCCTCCAGCGCACGGGCGGCCGCCAGCGCGTAATTGCCGCCGGATCCGATGGCGGTCACGTCATGCTCGGGTTCCAGCACGTCGCCCGCGCCGGTGATCACGAACAGGTCGCTACCGTCGGTCACGATCAGCATGGCTTCCAGGTTGCGCAGGAACTTGTCGGTGCGCCAGTCCTTGGCAAGCTCCACCGCCGCGCGCTGCAACTGGCCGGGACTTGCCTCGAGCTTCTTCTCCAGCCGTTCCAGCAGGGTGAAGGCGTCGGCGGTGGATCCGGCGAAACCGCAGACGACGTCGCGCCCGCCCGGAGAGATGCGCCGCACCTTGCGCGCAGAGCCCTTGATCACGGTCTGGCCCAGGCTGACCTGCCCGTCACCCGCCACCGCGACCTTGCCGCCCTTGCGCACGGCGACGATCGTGGTGCCGTGCCAGCCGGGGAACTTCGTCTCGCTCATGCCATATCCTTTCGGTTCCGCCCCGATATATGCAGCCGGTCCGGGCTGTGCCAGACCCCAGGCCCCCGGATGCAGGAAAGCCGGCGCTTGCGGCGCCGGCTTCCGGGGTCTCGGATCTGTCCGAAATCAGAGCGTGCGCACGATTTCCTCGGTCTCGAAGATCTCGATCACGTCGCCCTCGCGGATGTCCTCGTAGTTCTCGAAGGCCATGCCGCATTCCTGGCCGCCCTGAACTTCCTTGACCTCGTCCTTGAAGCGCTTGAGCGTTTTCAGCTTGCCCTGATGGATCACCACGTTGTCGCGCAGCAGGCGCACGCCGGCCGAGCGGCGGGCGACGCCCTCGGTGACCACGCAGCCGGCGACCTTGCCGACGCCGGACACCTTGAAGACCTGCCGGATCTCGGCATAGCCGATGAACTTCTCGCGGATCTCGTTCGACAGCAGGCCCGAGGCAGCCGCCTTCACGTCATCCACCAGGTCGTAGATGATCGAGTAGTAGCGGATCTCCACGCCCTTCTGGTTCGCGGATTCGCGTGCCGGCGCATTGGCGCGCACGTTGAAGCCGATGATCGGCGCCTTGGACGCCTCGGCCAGGGTCACGTCGCTTTCGGTGATGGCGCCGACGCCCGAATGCAGCACGCGCACGCGCACCTCGTCGTTGCCGACCTTTTCCATCGCCTGGACGATCGCCTCGGCAGAACCCTGCACGTCGGCCTTCACCAGGATCGGCAGCTCGACCACATTCTCGTCGGCCTTCTTCTTGGCCAGAAGCTGGTCGAGCGTGGTGGCGGCGCCGGCCGCCGCGCGCTTGTCCTTGGCAAGCTGGGCACGGTAGTCGGCGATCTCGCGGGCGCGGCCCTCGTCGGGGACCACGTTCAGCACGTCGCCCGCTTCGGGCGTACCGTTCAGGCCCAGCACCTCGACCGGGACCGACGGTCCGGCCTCGTCCACGCGCGCGCCCTGGTCGTTGATCAGCGCCCGCACCTTGCCCCACTGCTCGCCCACGACGAAGATGTCGCCGCGCTTCAGCGTGCCCTTCTGCACCAGCACCGTCGCGACGGGGCCGCGGCCCACGTCGAGCTGCGCCTCGATCACGGCGCCTTCGGCGGGCCGGTCCGGGTTCGCCTTCAGCTCCAGGACTTCGGCCTGAAGCGCGATGTTCTCGAGCAGCGTGTCGAGCCCCTTGCCGGTCAGCGCAGAGACTTCCACGTCGAGCACGTCGCCGCCCATCGCTTCGACCACGACCTCGTGCTGCAGCAGCGCCGTCCGCACGCGGTTCGAATCGGCGCCGGGCTTGTCGATCTTGTTGATCGCCACGATCATCGGGACGCCCGCCGCCTTGGCGTGGTTGATCGCCTCGATGGTCTGCGGCATCACGCTGTCGTCGGCCGCGACCACCAGGATGACGATATCCGTCACCTGTGCGCCGCGCGCGCGCATCGAGGTAAACGCCGCATGGCCCGGCGTATCCAGGAAGGTCAGCTTTGCGCCGCTGTCGGTGGTGATCTGATAGGCGCCGATATGCTGGGTGATCCCGCCCGCCTCTCCCGAGACGACGTTGGTCTTGCGGATCGCGTCCAGAAGCGACGTCTTGCCGTGGTCCACATGGCCCATGATCGTGATGATCGGCGCGCGCGGCTTCATGTCCTCGGCGGAATCCTTGGCGGTCTCGATCACGTCCTCCACGTCGGCATCGGACACGCGGACCGACTTGTGGCCGAATTCCTCGACGATCAACTCGGCGGTGTCGGCGTCGATGGTCTGGTTCTGGGTCGCCATGATGCCCATCTGCATCAGCGCCTTGACCACGGCGGCCACACGTTCGGCCATGCGGTTCGCCAGTTCCGAGACGATGATCGCCTCGGGCACCCTGACCTCGCGCACGACCTTTTCGCGCGGCTCGTTCGAGCCCATCATCTTGCGCTTCTCGCGCTCCTGGCGGCGGCGCATCGCGGCGACCGACCGCTGCCGGCCATCCTCGCCGGTGGCCTGGCTGATGGTCAGCTTGCCCGAACGGCGGCGGTCGTCGCCGGCCTTGCCGGCCTTGCCACGGCGATCGTCGTCGGTGCGCTCGGGCGCCTTCGTCTTCGCGCCTGCGGGCGTGATCGTCTTGCCAGCCTCCAGCCGCGCTGCGGCGGCCTGCGCGGTGGCGGGGTCGATCGCCTCGGTCTTGGCCTTTGCCGCGGCCTTCGGGCGCTCTGCGGATCGGGCCTTCTCGGCCTGTTCCGCCTGCGCGCGCTCGGCTTCCTCGGCTTCCTTGCGCTGGCGGGCGATCTCGCGCTCGCGCTCCTCGCGCTCGGCGGCTTCCTTCTCGGCGCGCAGGCGCGCCATTTCCTCTTCGTGCGCCTTTTCCTCGGCGCGCATCCGCTCGGACCGCTCGGCCTCGACGGCCTTGGCGGCCTGGACCGCCTTCATGCGCCGCTCAAGCTCGCTGTCCGACAGGTTCCGGCCACCCGCGGCACCGCCGGCAGACCCGGCTGCGCCGGGCTTCTTGGGGACCACGACACGCTTGCGCTTCCGCTCAACCGTTACCGACTTCGTCCGGCCGTGCGAGAAGCTCTGCCGGACATGAGATGTCTCGGTTCCGCCGCCCCGCAGCCCCAGGGTCTTGCCCTTGTCGGTCGTGTCTTTCGTATCGCTCATGCGTCGTATTACCTTTCCACCGGGGCCGTCCCCGGAACGTCCTGGCCGGCGTCCTGCTGGCCCTGATCTCGTCTCAGCCCGGCAAGGCGGGCCGACTCATACCGGACCCGCTCCGCGAGTCCACCGGAAATCAGCGCGGCATGTATCACACGATCGCGCCCGAATGCCAAACCCATTTCCGCCGCGCTCAATTCGGCAAAATAGGTGTTTTCCCCTGCCGGCGGGCGCAGACGCGCCTTTTCGCGGGCAGAACCGTCCGAGGCCTGAAGCAGGCAGCAGGCCTCTCCGGAAACCAGCGCCTCCCGGACCTTTTCCAGCCCCGACAGCGCCAGCCCGGCCTTTCGGGCCAGGGACAGAAGCTCGACCACCCGTGCGGCCAGCAACGCCTCGACCCGGTCGGCAAGGTCCGGCGCCGCCGTCACGGCGCGGCGTGCCGCGCGCGAGAACAGGCCCTTCCTTGCCGCCTTCTCAAGCGCCGCCCTGTCGGCCGACACCCAGATCCCCCGGCCCGGCAGCTTTTCGGCAAGGTCCGGAACGACGCTGTCGTCCGGCCCCACCACGAAGCGGACAAGCCCGGCCTTGGGTCCGGTCTCGCCGGTCGCGATGCAGCGCCGCTCGGGCGCGTCACGCTCGATTTTCCGGCCTCCCCGGCTCACCTCCGCCTCAGGTCCGATCCTCGTCGTCCGCGGTCTCCTCGTCGGTGACCTCTTCCTCGCCTTCGTCCTCGTCGTCCGAACCGAGCTGCTCCTCCGAGACCCAGCCAAGCTGAAGCCGTGCGCCCATGACAAGCTGCTGTGCCTCTTCAAGGCTCACGTCGAACTGTTCCAGCAGGCCCTCGTCCTTGACGCGCTTGCCGTCGACGGTGGTGTATCCGCCCGCCAGCTCCCAGTCGGCGCAGCGCGCGAACTCCTCGAGCGTCAGGATACCATCCTCCGCAAGTTTCTCTATCATCTGGGGGGTCAGGCCCTCGTAGTCAAACAGGTCCTGCTGGACGCCCAGCGATTTGGCGCGTTCGATGGCCTTCTGGTTGATCTCTTCCAGGCTTTCGCGGGCGCGGGCCTGAAGTTCCTCGGCCGTCGCCTCGTCGAAGCCCTCGATGGTCATGAGTTCGTCGATATCGACATAGGCGACTTCTTCCAGCGACTCGAACCCTTCGGAGACCAGAAGCTGGGCGACCATCTCGTCCACGTTCATCGTTTCCATGAACAGGGTGCTGCGCTCGGCGAACTCGCGCTGGCGGCGCTCGCTCTCCTCGGCGTCGGTCATGATGTCGATGTCGAAGCCGGTCAGCTGGCTGGCGAGGCGCACGTTCTGGCCGCGGCGGCCGATGGCCAGCGACAGCTGATCCTCGGGAACGACGACCTCGATCCGCTCTGCATCCTCGTCGAAGACGACCTTCGACACCTCGGCCGGCTGGAGCGCGTTCACCAGGAAGGTCGGCGCGTCCTCGTTCCACGGAATGATGTCGATCTTCTCGCCCTGAAGCTCGTTCACCACCGCCTGCACGCGGCTGCCGCGCATGCCGACGCAGGCACCCACCGGGTCGATCGAGCTGTCATACGAGATGACGCCGATCTTCGCGCGCGAACCGGGGTCGCGGGCCACGGCCTTGATCTCGATGATGCCGTCGTAGATCTCGGGCACTTCCATCTTGAACAGCTCGGCCATGAATTCGGGCGCGGTGCGGGAAAGGAAGATCTGCGGGCCGCGTACCTCGCGACGGACATCGCGCACATAGGCGCGGATCCGGTCGCCGGGGCGATAGCTTTCGCGGTTGATCAGCTGGTCGCGGCGCAGGATCGCCTCGCCCCGGCCCACATCGACGATGACGTTGCCGTATTCCACCCGCTTGACCAGGCCGTTGATGATCGTGCCGACGCGGTCCTTGAACTCTTCGTACTGGCGGTCGCGCTCGGCCTCGCGGACCTTCTGCATGATGACCTGCTTGGCGGACTGGGCGGCGATGCGCCCCATCTCCAGCGGCGGCAGCTGGTCCACGATCTCGTCGCCCGGCTGCGGGTCGTCCAGATACGCCCTGGCATCCTCGACCGACATCTCGGTGAAGGTGTTCTCCACTTCCTCGACGACGGTGCGGACACGGGTCATGGTCAGATCGCCGGTCTTGGGGTGGATCTTGGCCCGGATGTCGTATTCGGCCCCGTAGCGCGAGCGGGCCGCCTTGGCGAGGCTCTCCTCCATCGCCTCGATGACGAGGGACGGGTCGATAAGCTTTTCGCGGGCGACGGCGTCGGCGATCTGGAGAAGCTCCAGCCGGTTGGCGGATGTCACGCTCATTTCTCGTCCTCTTCGCTGTCTTCTGTCTCGTCTATCTCGTCGAACTGCGCGGGGTCGAAGCCGGCATCCTTCTTGGCCTTCAGGCTTTCCGCGATCAGCGCATCCGTCAGCACCAGCTTGGCGTCGGTCAGCCAGTCGAAGGGCAGGCCGATGGTACCCTCCTCGATATCGACCAGCACTTCGTTTTCTTCCACGCCGCGCAGGATACCCCGGAAGTTCTTGCGGCCCGAGATGAGCTCTGCCGTGGTCAGCTTGACGTCGTGCCCCGCATAGGTCTCGAAATCCTTCAACCGGGTCAGTGGGCGGTCGATTCCCGGCGAAGACACCTCGAGGCTGTATTCTCCCTCGATCGGGTCCTCCACGTCCAGCAATGCCGACACGGCGCGGCTGATCTTTGCGCAGTCGTCCACTTCGATGGTGTTTTCGGGGGTATCCGCCATGATCTGCAGGATCGGCCGCCGCCCGCCCATGAAGCGCAGGCGCACCAGCTCGTAGCCCATGGACTCGATCGTGGGCGAGACGATCGAGGCAAGGCGGCGGTCCATCGTGGACTTGGCGATCAGGTCTGTCATGCGGTCCTCGGCCCCATCGGGCCAGAAACAAAAAAACGGGCCAGCGGCCCGTCGCGAATTTCTCCGGTGGGTGCCTGTACCGTGCCAGACACGCCGCTATTGCTGGGCGATATAGGCGCATGCGCGCCCATTTGCAAGCGGGAACTCCGGCGCCATTCCGGTTGCCGTCGGGTGCCCCCTTACGCAGGCTCGGCGGTGGTATATGAAGCGGGACGGAATCAGGCGCTGGAAAGGGACCGCCATGACCGAAAGGTTGCTGATCGGCTGGCGCGAACTCGTGCGGCTGCCGGCGCTTGACGCCACGTTTCGCGCCAAGATCGACACCGGGGCGCAGACCTCGGCGTTGCACGCCCACGGCCTGAGGGTCGAGGATGGCACGGCAGTGTTCCGCCTGTCCGACCGCAAGGACGAGCCGGAGCATCGCTTTCCGGTGCTGGCGACCCGCACCGTGCGCAGCTCGAACGGAAAGGCAGAGGATCGGCCGGTGATCCGTCTCGACCTGGTTCTGGGGCCGCTCGGCTGGCCGGCTGAAGTGACGCTGACGGACCGGACACGAATGAAATACGGCATGCTGGTGGGCCGCGCGGCGCTGTCGGGGCGGGTGCTGATCGATCCCTCGCGCTCCTGGATGCTGGGAAGGAAGATCAAGCGATGAAGATCGCGCTCATGTGCCGGAACTCCGGCCTTTATTCCCATCGACGCCTGATCGAGGCGGCCGAAGCGCGCGGCCACGAGATCCGCGTCATCAATCACATGCGCTGTTACATCGACATCGCCTCGGCCCGCCCGGCACTGCATTACGAGGGCGAGCGGCTGGAGGGCTTCGACGCGGTGATCCCGCGGATCGGCGCCTCGGCCACATTCTTCGGGACCGCCGTGCTGCGCCAGTTCGAGATGATGGGCGTCTATGCACTGAACGAAAGCGTCGCCATCTCGCGTTCGCGGGACAAGCTGCGCTCGATGCAGCTTCTGTCGCGCAAGCAGGTCGGCATGCCCGCGACGGTGTTCGCGCACCGCTCCTCGGACCCGGGCTACCTGCTGGAACTGATGGGCGGCGCGCCCGCGATCATCAAGCTGCTCGAGGGCACGCAGGGCAAGGGCGTCGTGCTGGGCGAGACGCGCAAGGCGGCCGAGAGCATCATCCAGGCCTTTTCGGCCCTGAACGCGCAGTTCATCGTGCAGAGCTTCGTCAAGGAGGCGAATGGCGAGGATATCCGCTGCCTTGTCATCGGGGATCGTGTCGTCGCCTCGATGAAGCGGCGCGGGGCCGAGGGGGATTTCCGGTCCAACCTGCACCAGGGGGGTAGTGCGGAACTGGTGCGGATCACGCCGAAGGAACGCGCCACCGCGATCAAGGCGGCCAAGGCGATGGGCCTGAACGTCTGCGGCGTGGACATGCTGCGCGCAGCCGAGGGGCCCGCCGTGATGGAGGTCAATTCCTCGCCGGGGATCGAGGGGCTTGAAAAGGCTACCGGAATCGATGTGGCCAGCCTGATCGTCGCCCATCTGGAGAAGGAGGCGAAGCCGAACCGCACCCGGACAAAGGGCAAGGGATAGGGGCCGGCGCGTGGCCGGCCCCGGGTCGCTCAGCGCACCCGCGGGGTGCGCAGCTTCATGTCTGAAAAGCGTATGGCATGCGTCTGGCGCTTGAGCCGACGGTACAGCCGGGCGCGATCCTCTTTTCCGGGCGCGCCGCTCACATGGCGGAACATCGGGGCGATGTGCGCGCCATCTTCGGATTTGCGGATCTTCCGCGTTTCGATCGGGTTCATCGCAAGTCCTCCTGTCTGTCACTGTCCCGGCAGGATCGCCGGGACCGGACCATAGCATGATTCCCGCGCTTATCCGACCCGTGCGGCGGCCAGCACCGCCATGTTCAGGATGTCGTTCACCGTCGAGGTGACCGAGCACAGCTTTACCGGCTGGTCGATCCCCGACAGGATCGGGCCGATCACCGTGGCGCCGCCCAGTTCCTGCATCAGCTTGATCGAGATCGATGCCGAGTGCCGCGCCGGCACGACGAGGATGTTGGCCGGGCCCGACAGCCGGCAGAAGGGGTATTGCGCCATCACGTCGCTGTTCAGCGCCACGTCCACCGTCATCTCGCCGTCATGCTCGAAATCGACGCCGCGGGCTTCCAGGATGCGGTTCGCCTCGGCCATCTTGCCGGCGCGCTCGGACACCGGGTAGCCGAAATTCGAGAAGCTGGTGAAGGCGACCCGCGGCTCCAGCCCCAGGCTGCGCGCCACCATGGCCGCCCGTTCCGCGATGTCGGCCAGGTCGCCCGCCTCGGGCCATTCATGCACCAGCGTGTCCGCCATCAGGACAAGCCGGCCGCCGAACAGCACCGCGCTGATCCCCACCGCGCCATCGCCCGGCCCGGCATCGAAGACATGGTTGATGAGCGAGAGCACATGCGCCGATTTGCGCGTGGCGCCTGTCACCATGCCGTCGGCCTGTCCGTGCCGCAGCATCAGCGCGGAAAAGACATGCCGATCGCGGGCCGCCAGCCGGTGGCAGTCCCGCTCGTCGAAGCCCCTGCGCTGAAGCCGCTCGTAGAGCGTGTCGGTGTAGTCCTGAAGGTTCGGGATCGTGGCGGCGTTGACCACCTCGATTTCCTGCATCGCCTCGGGCATGCCGGCGGCGTTGAGAAAGCCCTGCACCTGCTCGGGGCGGCCGACGACCACCGACTCGCCCAGCCCCGCCCGGCGGAAGGCGACCGCGGCGCGCACCACGCGCTCGTCGTCGCCCTCGGCGAACACGATGCGCGCCTGCTCGCGACGGGCGCGGGCGTAAAGCGCCTGCAGGATGGCGGCAGTCGGGTCCAGCCGCTCCTTCAGGTCCTGCACATAGGCGTCCATGTCGATGATCGGGCGCCGCGCGACGCCGGTGGCCATCCCGGCCTTTGCGACCGCGGGCGGGACGACATGGATCAGCCGCGGATCGAAGGGGGTGGGAATGATGTAGTCCGGGCCAAAGGTCAGCTTGCGGCCATAGGCCATCGCCACCTCGTCCGGCACATCCTCGCGCGCAAGCCGGGCAAGCGCCTCGGCGCAGGCGATCTTCATCTCGTCGTTGATCGCGCGGGCATGAACGTCAAGCGCGCCACGGAAGAGATAGGGGAAACCCAGGACGTTGTTCACCTGGTTGGGATAGTCCGAGCGCCCGGTCGCGATGATCACGTCGTCGCGCACGGCGCGCGCCTCTTCGGGGGTGATTTCCGGGTCCGGGTTCGCCATCGCGAAGATCACCGGGTTCGGCGCCATCGACGCCACCATCTTCGCCGTGACCGCCCCCTTGGCCGATACGCCCAGGAACACGTCCGCGTCCTGCATCGCCTCTTCCAGCGTGCGCAGGTCGGTCTTGACCGCGTGGGCCGACTTCCACTGGTTCATGCCTTCGGTGCGGCCCTGCCAGATCACGCCCTTGGTGTCGCACATGATGCAGTTCTCATGCCGCGCGCCCATCGACTTCAGCAGTTCGAGACAGGCGATCCCGGCGGCGCCCGCGCCGTTCAGCACGATCTTCACGTCCTCGATCCGCTTGCCGGTCATTTCCAGCGCGTTGATCAGGCCCGCGGCGCAGATCACCGCGGTGCCGTGCTGGTCGTCGTGAAAGACGGGAATGTCCATCTGTTCCTTGAGCGTCTGCTCGATGATGAAACATTCGGGGGCCTTGATATCCTCGAGGTTGATGCCGCCGAAGCTGGGGCCCATCAGCCGGACCGCGCGGATGAATTCGTCCGGATCCTCGGTATCGAGTTCGATGTCGATGGCGTTGATGTCGGCGAAGCGCTTGAACAGCACCGCCTTGCCCTCCATCACCGGCTTGGAGGCCAGCGCGCCGAGATTGCCCAGACCCAGGATCGCCGTCCCGTTCGAGATCACGGCCACCATGTTGCCCTTGGTGGTGTAGTCGAAGGCAAGCGCCGGGTTCTTCGCGATTTCCTCGACCGGCACCGCCACGCCCGGGCTGTAGGCAAGGCTAAGGTCCCTCTGCGTGGCCATCGGCACTGTCGCAGCGATCCCCAGTTTCCCCGGCATCGGTTCGAGGTGAAAGGCGAGTGCGTCCTCGCGCGTGATCTTGGTATTGCTCATGTTGGCGGCCTCCCCACCGCGGCGAAATCGTTACAGCTTCGATTCGGCGGCATCAACCTTGGCGGCGTGGCGGGCGGCGGCCGATCCGGCCCGGAAGCCGGTGGCAAGGCACGTGGTGATCAGGTAGCCGCCGGTGGGCGCGTCCCAGTCCAGCATCTCTCCGGCGCAGAAAAGGCCCGGCATGTCCCGCAGCATGAGGCTGTCGTCCAGCGCGGAAAGCATCAGCCCGCCGGCGGTCGAGATCGCCTCGTCCATCGGGCGTGGCGCCGCCAGGTGCAGGGGCAGCGCCTTGATCCGGGCGGCGAGTTTTGTGGGGTCAGTGGGGAGGGGGCCTGCCTCGCGCAGCAGGGCGGCCTTCACGCCCTCGATGCCGCAGCCCTTGCGCAGGCGGTTCGCAAGGCTTTCCTTCGGGGGGCGCGCCGCCAGCCGTTCGGCAAGCCGATGCTCGGACAGGTCGGGGGCAAGATCGACGGTCAGCACCACGCCGTCGGGGCGCATGGCGTCCCGCAGCGCGGCCGACAGGGCGTAGACGGCGCTGCCCTCGATCCCCTTTTCCGAGATCACGAATTCCCCGGTCACCCACGCGTCGCCCACGGACAGGCGCACGGGCTTGACCGGCGCGCCGAACCAGCGCGGCATGTGCGGGGACCAAGCCACCTCGAACCCCATGTTCGACGGCGCGAAGGGGGCCAGGGGGGCGATCCCCTTGATCTTTTGCGCCCAGGCCCCGTCCGAGCCGAGCCGCGCCCAGCTTGCCCCACCCAAAGCAAGGACGGTGGCACCCGGGCGCAGCGTCACGTCCCCCTGCGGCGTGGTGAAAAGCTGCGTGCCATCGGGGCCGAACCCCAGCCACCGCCAGCGGGTGCGGAGGCTGACGCCCAGGTCCGACAGCCGGGCCAGCCATGCCCGCAGCAGCGGCGACGCCTTCATCGCGACGGGAAACACCCGGCCGGACGATCCGGTGAAGACGCGCTGCCCCAGCCCCTCGGCCCAGGCCATCGCCTCGGCCGGGCCGAAGGACGCCAGCGCCGACTCGAGCGTGGGGCCGCTGCGCATGATCCGCGCCCGGAACGCCGCGGCCGGCTCGTGTTTGGTCAGGTTCAGCCCCGACTTTCCCGCCATCAGGAACTTGCGGCCCAGGCTCGGCTTCTGCTCGGCCACCAGCACCCGCGCGCCCGCCCGCGCCGCCGCCTCGGCCGCCGCGAGGCCCGCCGGGCCGCCGCCGATCACGAGAACGTCGATATCCGTGGCATTTTCCATGATCCGGCTAATATCAGCCCCATGATCGAAGACCAGCCCGCCAGTGATCCCATCTGTGCGCTTTGCCAGCGCCCGGTGCCGCCCCATGCGCGGCAGAGCCGGCATCACCTTGTGCCGAAGTTGCGGGGTGGGAAGGGCGGGCCGACGGTGCTCTTGCACCAGATCTGCCACAACGAGATCCACGCCGCCCTGACCGAGACGGAACTCGCCCGCAGCTACAACACGCCCGAGGCGCTGCGTGCGCATCCGCGGCTGGCGAAACTGGTCGACTGGCTGGCGGGCAAGGACCCGGCGTTCCATGTCCCGACCGCCGGACCAAGGCGCAAGCGCGGTTAGACTTTACCCGGGGTGAGGCGCGGTCTACTTATCCACAAACATGAGGGGAAACAGGCAATGGCCGAAGACGCGATCGACGATCTGGGAGAGGACCGCTCGCTGCTGCTTGTCGATGATGACGAGCCCTTCCTGCGCCGGCTGGCGCGGGCGATGGAAAAGCGCGGCTTCGAGCCGACGGCCGTGCTGACCGTGGCCGAGGGCAAGGCGGTCGCGGCGACGAAGCCCCCCGCCTATGCCGTGATCGACCTGCGGCTCGAGGATGGCAACGGGCTCGACGTGGTCGAGGCCCTGCGCGAGAAGCGCCCCGACAGCCGGATCGTGGTGCTGACCGGCTATGGGGCCATCGCCACGGCGGTCGCCGCGGTCAAGATCGGCGCAACGGACTACATGTCGAAGCCCGCGGATGCCAACGACATCACCAACGCGCTTCTGTCGCGGACCGACGACAAGCCGCCGCCGCCCGAGAACCCGATGTCCGCGGATCGCGTGCGGTGGGAGCATATCCAGCGCGTGTTCGAGTTGTGCGACCGCAACGTGTCGGAAACCGCGCGGCGGCTGAACATGCACCGCCGGACGCTGCAACGCATCCTGGCCAAGCGTTCGCCGCGCTGAAAAGGGAAAGGGCGGGGTGATCCCCGCCCTCAGCCCTTCATCCCGTCCCAGAAGCCCTTGACCCTGGAAAAGAAGTCCTGGCTTTCGGGGCTGTTGTTGCTGCCGGCTTCCTCGAACTCGCGCAGAAGCTCCTTCTGGCGCGCGGTCAGGTTGACCGGGGTTTCGACCGCAAGCTCGATATAGAGATCGCCGAAGCCGGCGCCGCGCAGCATCGGCATGCCCTTGGCCCGCAGGCGCAGTTGCTTGCCCGACTGGACGCCCGCCGGCACCTTCACGCGCGAGCGGCCGCCGTCGATGGTCGGGGCCTCGATCTCGCCGCCCAGCGCGGCGGTGGCCAGGCTCACCGGGATCCGGCAATAGAGATTTGCGCCGTCCCGTTCGAAGATCTGGTGCGGGGCCACCTCGATGAAGATGTAGAGATCGCCCGGAGGACCGCCGCGCATCCCGGCCTCGCCCTCGCCGGCCAGGCGGATGCGGGTGCCGGTTTCGACCCCGGCGGGGATGTTCACGGAAAGCGAGCGCTCCTTCTCGACCCGGCCCGCGCCGCCGCAGACCTTGCAGGGATCCTTGATGATCTGCCCCCGGCCCGAACAGGTCGGGCAGGTGCGTTCCACCGTGAAGAAGCCCTGCTGCGCGCGGACCTTGCCCATGCCCGAACAGGTCGGGCAGGTCGAGGGTTCGGTGCCGGTCGCGGCCCCCGTTCCGTGACAGCCGTCGCAGCTGACCGAACTGGGCACGCGGATCGCGGTCTGCTTGCCGCGATAGGCGTCCTGAAGCGTCACGCGCAGGTTGTAGCGCAAGTCCGACCCGCGCCGCGCACGCTGGCCGCCGCCCGGTCCGCGCCCGCCCGCGGCAAAGCCGCCGAACAGGTCGTCGAACACGTCCGAAAAGGCCGAGGCGAAATCCGCCCCGCCATGGAACCCGCCGCGCCCCGCGCTCGCGCCATTGCCCCCCTCGAAGGCGGCATGCCCGAAGCGGTCATAGGCCGCCTTCTTCTCGGCGTCCTTCAGAACGTCATAGGCCTCGTTCACGGCCTTGAACTGCTCTTCCGCGGTCGGGTTGTCCTTGTTGCGATCCGGATGAAGTTCCTTCGCCTTCTGGCGATAGGCCTTCTTCAGCTCTTCGGCGCTGGCGCTCCGGCTTACGCCGAGAATGTCGTAATAATCTGCCTTCGCCATCCGCAAGCCCCTGCGTCATAAGGAAATCCGGCCCGCCCTTTCGGACGGGCCGGAGGTTCCGGCTGCCCTGTCAGGCCCGCTTCTGGTCGTCGTCCAGATCCTCGAAGTCGGCGTCGACCACGTCGTCGGTCTCGTCGACCGGGCGCGGCTCGTCGGCATCGGCCTTCTCGGCCTCGGCCTGCTGCGCCTTGTAGATCGCCTCGCCCAGCTTCATCGACGCTTCCATCACGTCCTGGCTGCGCGCCTTGATCTTCTCGGCGTCGTCGGCCTCGACCGCTTCCTTGAGGTTCCGCACGGCCATCTCGATCGCCTCGACCGTGGTCGGGTCCACCTTGTCGCCATGCTCGGCCACCGACTTCTCGGTGTTGTGGATCAGGCTTTCGGCCTGGTTCTTCGCCTCGACCAGTTCGCGGCGGGCCTTGTCGGCCTCGGCGTTCTCCTCGGCTTCGCGGACCATCTTGTCGATGTCCTCGTCCGACAGGCCGCCCGACGCCTGGATCGTGATCTTCTGTTCCTTGTTGGTGCCCTTGTCCTTGGCGCTGACGGACACGATGCCGTTCGCGTCGATGTCGAAGGTCACCTCGATCTGCGGCACGCCGCGCGGTGCGGGCGGGATCTGTTCCAGGTTGAACTGGCCCAGGAGCTTGTTGTCCGCCGCCATCTCGCGCTCGCCCTGGAACACGCGGATCGTCACCGCGTTCTGGTTGTCCTCGGCGGTCGAGAAGACCTGGGATTTCTTGGTCGGGATCGTGGTGTTGCGGTCGATCAGCCGGGTGAACACGCCGCCCAGCGTCTCGATGCCCAGGCTCAGGGGCGTCACGTCCAGCAGGACCACGTCCTTGACGTCACCTTGCAGCACGCCGGCCTGGATGGCGGCGCCAAGCGCGACCACCTCGTCGGGGTTCACGCCCTTGTGCGGCTCTTTCCCGAAGAACTTGGTCACTTCCTCGAAGACCTTGGGCATGCGGGTCATGCCGCCGACCAGCACCACCTCGTCGATGTCCGAGGTGGACAGGCCCGCATCCTTGAGCGCGTCCTTGCACGGCTTCATCGAACGGGCGATCAGGTCGGACACCAGGCTTTCCAGCTTGGCGCGGGTCAGCTTGAGCACCAGGTGCAGCGGCTGCCGGGTTTCCGGGTCCATCGAGATGAACGGCTGGTTGATCTCGGTCTGGCTGGTGGACGACAGCTCGATCTTGGCCTTTTCGGCGGCTTCCTTCAGCCGCTGGAGCGCCATCTTGTCCTTGGTCAGGTCGACGCCGTGCTCTTTCTTGAACTGCTCGGCAAGATACTCGACGATGCGCATGTCGAAATCCTCGCCGCCGAGGAAGGTGTCGCCGTTCGTGGACTTCACCTCGAACAGGCCGTCGTCGATTTCCAGGATCGTGATGTCGAAGGTGCCGCCGCCAAGGTCATAGACCGCGATCGTCTTGGTCTCTTTCTTGTCGAGACCATAGGCCAGCGCGGCAGCGGTCGGCTCGTTGATGATGCGCAGCACCTCGAGCCCGGCGATCTTGCCGGCGTCCTTGGTCGCCTGGCGCTGGGCGTCGTTGAAATAGGCGGGAACGGTGATGACCGCCTTGTCCACCTTTTCGCCGAGATAGCTTTCGGCGGTTTCCTTCATCTTCTGCAGGATGAAGGCGGAAATCTGGCTGGGGGAATACTTCTCGCCCTTCACCTCGACCCAGGCGTCGCCGTTCGGGCCGTCCACGATGGAATAGGGGACCATGTTCCGGTCCTTGGCCACGACCGGATCGCTGGTGCGGCGCCCGATCAGGCGCTTGATGGCGAAAAGCGTGTTGGTCGGGTTGGTCACCGCCTGGCGCTTCGCGGCCTGGCCGACAAGACGCTCTTCCTCGGTGAAGGCGACGATCGAGGGGGTGGTGCGCGCCCCTTCGGAGTTCTCGATCACCTTGGCCTGGCTGCCATCCATGATGGCGACGCAGGAGTTCGTGGTTCCAAGGTCGATACCGATGACTTTCGACATGACTTTCCTCTTCCGGCGATTGCGGGCCGGGTCCGCGGCGCGGCCCCCGTTCCCATCCCATGGATCTCCGGGCGGGGCACATGGCCGGCACCCGGTTCGGGGGGTATATAGGGTTGGGTTCGGGGGCCTGCAACCATGGGGCCGGGGACCGGATCGCAGAAATTTCACGGCGGCGTGAGGGTCGCCGGCGTGCTTTTGCAGGGGGATCGGTGGGGTTGAACCGGATCGCGATGCAGCCAGAGGGGCTGTTTCTTTACAAGGGTTTGCTTGCGCCCGATGCGCAGGCGGCGCTGGTCTCGGACCTGCGCGAGGCGGTCGCGCTGGCCCCCCTGTTCGCGCCGCTGACGCCCTGGGGAAAACCGATGCGCGTGCGCATGACCTCGCTCGGGCGGTTCGGCTGGTATTCGGACCGCAAGGGCTATCGCTATGTCGAGCGGCATCCCTCGGGCGTTGCCTGGCCGCCGATTCCGCCCGCCGTCCTTGCCATATGGGACCAGGCCGCACCCGGGGCGCGCGCCCCGGAATGCTGCCTTGTGAACTACTATGCAGAGAAGGCGGCCATGGGTCTGCACCAGGACCGGGACGAGGCGGACATGAGCCAGCCGGTGGTGTCGCTGTCGCTGGGCGATCCGGCGCTGTTCCGCGTCGGCGGGCTGGAGCGGGGTGCGCCCACGACCAGCTTCGACCTGGAGTCGGGTGACGTGCTGGTGATGAGCGGCGCGGCCCGGCGGGTGTTTCACGGGGTGGACCGCATCCGCTTCGGCCGCTCATCCCTGCTGAAGGGCGGCGGGCGGATCAACCTGACGCTGCGGGTCGTGACCTGAGCGGCTCAGCGTGCCGCCAGCGTGCAGCACCCCGAGACGAAGGCCGCGTCGCCGCCCGGCCCGCGGATCAGCATGTCGAGCGACAGGCCATAGGCGCGGTCCGACATGCCGTCGCTGCACTGCTGGCGCCGAAGCGTCGCGGTTGTCCGGCCGCCCTCGGGGGTGGCCGCCTCGAGGAGTTGCGCCGCGCCGGCCATGTTGGCCAAGCGAAGCCGGAGTTCGGGCGACAGCGTCAGGGATGCGCCCGAAAGCTGGGTCAGATCCACCGGCCCGTCCCCGCCGGTCACGTTCAGGGTCCAGAACGGTTCGGTTCCGACACAGCGCAACGGCCTGTCGAAATAGGTGCCGTCCGCGTTCGCGCCCGGCTGCGCCGCAAGGTAGCTCATGGACACCCAGCCGGATGCCTCGCCGATGTTGACCTGCGCCCAGTCGCCGCTTTCGCTGAGGGCGACCACCTCGACGCCGGTCGCGTCGGGGGGCAGGCTGCCGACCAGCCCGGCGGTCGCGCGGGGGTTTTCGCGGACGTGCAGGACATCGTCCGCCGCAACGCCGGACACGTCGTGCAGCCAGGGCACGGTCTGCGCCGCTGCCGGCAGGGCCAGGCAAAGGGCAGCCGCCTGGATGAGAAGTCTGATCATGCCATCACTCCTGTCTGTCGGATCTGGGGCAGGGGGCGCTTGCGGCCCTGTTCGTCCACGGCGACGAAGACAAAGGTCGCCTCGGTCATCTTCAGCCGCTCGGCGCTGGGCTGGCGGGTGACCCACACTTCCACGCCGATCTGCATGGATGTGGTTCCCTCGCGCTTGAGTTCGGCAAAGATCGACACCGTGTCGCCGACATGGACCGGCTGGTGGAAGGTCATCGCCTCGACCGCCACCGTGGCGACCCGGCCCCGCGCGCGCGACCGCGCCAGCACCGACGAGCCGAGATCCATCTGGGCCATGAGCCAGCCGCCGAAGATGTCGCCATTGGCATTCGTGTCCGCCGGCATGGCGATGGTCTGAAGCGTCAGCTCTCCGCGGGGCTGGATTGCGGGCATCCTGCATCCTCTGCCTTGTTTTTCCGCAGGCTAGGCAAGCCCGTGCGCAATCTCAAGCGTTGCAGTCTGCCGGGGCGGCCTTATCTCTTGGCCATGGTTGTGCCGCGTGTCCCGCGCGGCATAGACTCTCCGCATAGATCGAAGGCAGACACCCCATGGAACCGACACCCGCAATCCTTGTCGTGGCGCTGACCGCCGCAGCGGCCGCCGCCGTGAACCTGTGGCTCAGCGCACGCATCGGCATGCTTCGGGGGAAGCTGAAGATCATGGTCGGCGATGGCGGACATCCCTGGATGATCCGGGCCATGCGGGGGCAGTCGAATTTCACCGAGAACGTGCCGCTGGCGCTGGTGCTGTTCCTGGTCATGGCGCTGATCGGCACGCCGGCCTGGGTGCTTGCGCTGTTCGGCGTCACCCTCATCGTCGCCCGCGTGCTGCACGGCATGCATTTCCTGGCCGAGGACGCGCCGGGCTGGCAGCGGATGGCCGGCGCGGGCCTGACCCTGCTGGTGCAGGCCCTGGCGATGCTGGGTCTTGCGGCCCACGCGGTGTTCCTGATGGTGGCGGCATGAGCGCGCCGCAGCTCGAGACACTGGCCGCCCGGGCGCTGGAGGCGGCGAAGAAGGCCGGGGCCGAGGCGGCCGACGTGGTCGCTGTGCGCGCCGACGGCATCTCGATGGAAATCCGGAACGGCGCGCTGGAACAGGCCGAGCGGGCCGAGGGCACCGACCTGGGGCTTCGGGTTCTGATCGGGCAGAAGCAGGCCTGCGTGTCCATCTCGGACATGCGGCCGGACGCGATCCGGATGATGGCGGAGCGCGCCGTGGCCATGGCGCGCGAGGCGCCCGAGGATCCCACCGCCGGCCTGGCCGATCCGTCGCAGCTGGCGACCCGGTGGGATCTTGCCGCGCTCGACCTGGTGGACCCCGCAACCGCCCCCGATGCCGCCGCGCTGGCCGAGGCCGCGCGGGCGGCCGAGGCGGCGGCGCTGGCGATGAAGGGGATCACCCAGGTCTCGACCGCGGGTGCCGACTACAGCCGCACCGATATCCACCTGATGGCGACGAACGGCTTTTCCGGCGGCTACGCCCGCACCGGCCACAACGTCGCCTGCGTCGCGATCACCGGCGAGGGCCTGGCGATGGAGCGGGACTACGCCTTCGAGGGGCGCACGCATCTTTCGGACATGCCCACCCCCGAGGAGATCGGGCGCCTTGCCGCCGAGCGGACGCTGGCGCGTGCGGGTGCCACAAAGCCGCGCACCGGGGCCTATCCGGTGCTGTTCGACGAACGCATCGCCTCTGGCCTGATCGGGCACCTGCTGTCGGCGGTGAACGGGCAGGCGATCGCGCGCGGAACAAGCTGGCTGAAACACGCCATGGGAGAGGCGGTGCTGCCGGCGGGCATGTCGGTCCTGGAAGAACCGCATCGCCCCCGCGTCGGCGGCTCGCGCCCCTTCGATGCCGAGGGGCTGGCGACCCGCGACGCCGACATCGTGACCGACGGCGTGCTGCGGCGCTGGGTGCTGGATCTGGCGTCCGCGCGCAAGCTGGGGCTGGAAAGCACCGCGAACGCCAGTCGCGGGACCGGTGCGCCGCCCTTGCCCTCGGTGGGCAACATCCGCCTGACCGGGCCGCAGGTGTCCAGGGCGCAGCTGCTGGCAGACATGGGCGAGGGGCTGCTCGTCACGTCGCTGATGGGGAGTTCGATCAACCCGAACACCGGGGATTATTCGCGCGGGGCATCGGGCTTCTGGGTGCGTGGCGGCCAGATCGCCGAGCCGGTGAACGAGTGTACCATCGCGGGCAACCTGCGGGACATGCTGATGACCCTGCGGATGGCCGACGATGCGCGCCCGCATCTGAGCCGCGTCGTGCCCAGCCTGCTGGTCGAGGGGCTGACGGTTGCAGGTGGCTGACGACCTGCCGCTTCTGGAGGAGGCCGCCCGCGCCGCGGGCGACATCGCCCTGCGCCATTTTCGCGCCGCGCCGCAGGTCTGGCACAAGCCGGACGGGCAGGGCCCGGTGACAG
This sequence comes from Halovulum dunhuangense, assembly GCF_013093415.1. Taxonomy (NCBI): domain Bacteria; kingdom Pseudomonadati; phylum Pseudomonadota; class Alphaproteobacteria; order Rhodobacterales; family Paracoccaceae; genus Halovulum; species Halovulum dunhuangense. Next base: position 228,811 of record NZ_JABFBC010000001.1, on the reverse strand, counting down.
AGGCCGATCTGGAAGTGAACGCCATGCTCGAGGCGCGGCTGCGGACAGCGCGGCCGGGCTATGGCTGGATGTCCGAGGAAACCCCCGACGATCCCGCCCGGATGTCGGCGGGGACATTGTTCGTGATCGACCCGATCGACGGCACGCGCGCCTTCATCGACGGGCAGGAGGCCTTTGCCCATGCGCTGGCCGTGGTCCGCGACGGCGAGGTGACGGCGGCCGTGGTGCACATGCCGGCGCTGGGCCTGACCTATGCCGCTGCGGCCGGGCAGGGTGCGCGGGTGAACGGGGCGCCGATCACCGCCTCCCGGGCGACGATGCTGGACGGGGCGCAGGTGCTTGCGAACCGCGTCACCTTCGATCCCGGCAACTGGCCGGGGGGCGTGCCGGAAGCGGCGCGTGCCTACCGCCCCTCGCTGGCCTACAGGCTGTGTCTGGTCGCCGAGGGCCGGTTCGATGCGATGGTGACGCTGCGCGACGCATGGGAGTGGGACATCGCCGCCGGTACCCTGATCGCGCGCGAGGCCGGCGCCATCGTCACCGATGCCGGCGGTGCGATGCCGCCTTTCAATTCCATCCGCCGCCAGCACCCCGGATGCATCGCGGCCGCGCCCGGCCTGCATCCGCTGCTGATGGCCCGGCGCGCGGCCTGAAAGGAAGAGGGGCGGGAGATGCGGGACATGTCTGCGGATCGCGCCTCTGTCCGGTTGAAGGAAAACGCGTTCATTGGTAGCTACCGCTATGCGGAAGCCGAGGCGTGCAGCCCGGTCGAGGGGCGTGGCGCATTCTACAGTTGTCGCGATAGTTCAAGTACACCCGGGCCGATTTCCGGCCGTGTTTTTTGCGTGAATTTCGGAGTGGGGCTTTGCTGAAGATCATTCAGAATATCGGGTCCAGGGGCAGCCGGAATTCCGGCAAGGAGAACTCGAGCCGCAAGCAGGTCAGGGAGTATTTCTGGAAGGATTGGTATGTCTCCCGGTACGGTGAGCATCTCAGGGAAGGCGAGGGTCCGTTCCAGCACTACCTGAAGGAAGGTTGGACGCGTGGCTTCTACCCGAACCCGTTCTTCTCTCCGGAATGGTATCTGGAACGGCATCCCGACGCGGCCGGAACAGGGTCGGATCCGCTCACGCACTGGTTCGAAAGCGGGCGGCCCGCCGGATACGCGGTGTCGCCGATCTTCGATGCGGTGGGCTATCTCAGGACCTATGCCGACATCGCCGAGGCGGGTCTGGAGCCGTTCCTGCATTACCTTCAACACGGGTTGCCCGAAGGACGAACCCCCGGCTTTCCGATCACCGATATCGGCAAGCGCGCGGCAGAGGCGCCGCGTTTCGACCTGTCCCACGCGCTGCCCCATTTCGTGACACCCAAGGCCTATGTCGACGAAGCATGGTATCGCGAACGCTACCGCGCCAATGTCGCCCCCGGTGAAACCGCGTATGACGATTATGTGCGCACCGGATGGCGGCTGGGGCGCCAGCCCAACCCGTTCTTCTCTCCCGCCTGGTACCTGGCCCATCATCCGGAGGTGGCCGAGCTTGACGCCGACCCGTTGCTGCACTGGGTCGTGACCGGCGCCGCCCTGCGCAAGCCTCCGTCGCCCGCCTTCGACCCGGTCCGCTATCTCAAGCAGAACGAGGACATCGCGAAATCGGGGATGGAACCCTTCCTTCATTTCGTCGCGCACGGGGCGCGCGAGGGTCGCGCCCCGGCGTTCGAGCGGGCGGAACTGCCGAACCTGCGGGCGAAGAACCCGGCCTTCGACTGGAAATCCGCGCTGCTGGCGCTGCCGAACTATTTCGACGCCCCCGGAAACCGGGGCGGTGTCCTGCGCCCGATCGGCGCGGGCGACGTGCATCCGCTGCAGGGATCGACGCTCGATCATGTGTCGGCGGACTTCCTGGCCGAGCGGGGGCAGGCGGCCGATGTCATATCGCTGGACATATGGGACACGATCCTGCGCCGGAACTGCCATCCGGACGAGATCAAGCTCAGGACCGCGCGCGCGCTCTGGCTTCTGGGCGCGGCACATGGGCTTTCGGCGGACCATATGGGCCCTGGGGCGCTTCTGGCGCTGCGGCGCGCGGCCGAAGCGGCAGTCGCCAACGCCGAATACGAGTATCGCGCCGAGGATGCCTTTGCCCATTGGCTGGGAACCATCGGGCTGGCCGACCCCGCGGCGCGCGACGCCATCGTTTCCGCGCTGGTCGAGGCAGAGCTGCGCGCCGAGATCCACAGCACGCGGCTGGACGAGACGCTGGCCGTCTTCCTCGACCGGGCCGCGGGGCGCAAGCTGATCGCCATATCGGATTTCTATTTCGGCAAGGCGTTTCTCGAGCGGCTGCTCGAGGCGCGGGACGCGCGCGCGGCGCTGTCTGCGCTGTTCGTGTCCTGCGACCACATGCAGACCAAGCGCGGCGGCGGCCTGTTTTCGGTGGTGCGCGAGCACGCGGTGGGCAACGGTCTTCGCTGGCTGCATGTGGGCGACAACCAGCGGGCGGATTACGAGGTGCCGACGACCATCGGGATCGATGCGTTCCATTATCGCAATACCCCCGAGGAGCGCGCGCGCGAGTGGTACGACCGCGCCTTCCGCGGTCTGCTGGAGGGAGATCCCGGCGATCATGTCGCGCGCATCCGCGCGGCGCTGGCCGACGCGGCGAACACGCGCGAAGAGACGGACGAGCTGTTCGATTTCGGGATGACCTTTGCCCCGGTGGCGACGGCCTATGCGCTGTTCGCCATGGAAGAGGCACTGCGCAACCGGGCCGACAAGGTCTTCTTCTTCACCCGCGAAGGCGTGTTCTTCCGGACCCTCTACGAGGATCTGGCCGCTTCCGACGTCTACGACATCGGATCCTATCCGGAGGCGTCGCAGCTGCATGTCAGCCGTCGGGCGACCTTTGCCGCGTCCCTGCGCGGTATCGGCGCGGACGAGTTGCTGCGCATGTGGGGGCAATACAGCCGCCAGTCGCTGGGCGCGTTCGCGCGCTCGCTCAACCTCGATGCGACGCTCATGGCCGAGGCAGCGGCCGAGGTCGGCCTCGACCCCGAAGAGGAGATCGAGGCGCCCTGGGACAGCGCGGAACTGGCGGCGCTTCTCGCCAAACCGGGCGTTCGCGCGCATATCGCCGAAGCCTTTTCCACCCAGCGCCGCGAGCTTGTCCGCTACCTCGATGCGTCCGGCTTCCGCGGCGACGCGCAGGCCCGGTACACGATCGTCGATATCGGCTGGCGCGGGACCATCCAGGACAACCTGTGCTACCTGTCGGGCGCGCGGGTGCACGGCGTCTATCTGGGGCTGGACCGGTTCATCAACCCGCAGCCGGCCAACGCCACCAAGGCCGGGTACCTGTTCGACCGCAACCAGCAGGTGGACAGCGGCCTGCGGGATTACGCGCCGGTGGAGTTCCTGTTCAACGCGCCGGGCGGCTCGGTCATCGGCTATCGCGACGGCACGCCCGATACCCTGATCGTCGATGGCGAGGAACGGGTGGTCGCCGGGGCGGTCGCGCGCATCCAGGAAGGCATGCGCGCGGGCAACGCGATCGTCGCGGATCATGTGCGGCGGCACGGCCTGACATCGGCCGACCTGCGGGACATGGCGAACGAGATGATCGCCGGGCTTATCGCGCATCCGCCGCGCGCCGTTGCCGAGGCCTTCATGCAGCTCGAGCATAACGAGACCTTCGGCGCGGGCCATGTGCAGGACATGGCCACCCAGGTCGTCGACCTGGAAAAGCTGAAGCAGGCGCCGGCCGCCGGCGTCCACGAGCTTGTCGCCCGGGGTCTGGGCGCACTTCGCTGGCCGAGCGCCTATCTCAACCAGTCACAGGTCCAGTCGGAGGTCGCGGTCCTTCCGATCGAGAAGCGCCTCGCCTTTCCGCGGGGCACGCTTTTTCCCGCGCCATCGACCCTGACCCGCGTCGGCACGGACCGCATGGCCATCTTCTGCCCCGCGCCGATCCGCGGATCGGGCGGCCACCGGACGATCTACAACGTCGCCAAGGGCCTGCAGAGCGTCGGCTTCAAGTGCCACATCTATTTCGACGCTCCGGGCGACGGTCTGGAAGTCGCGGAAGAGATCATCGGAGACGCCAACATCCCGCTCAGCGCGCACTGGGACGCCGGGGCGTCGGCCGATGCCGCGATGGCGACCGTGCATTATTCGTCGAAATACGTTCGCGACCATTTCTACGACCGCGTGCACCGCAGTTTCTACCTGGTCCAGGATTTCGAGGCGGCGTTCAATCCTGTCGGCGACACCTATGTAGAGGCCGAGAACAGCTACACGATGGGCCATACGCATGTCACCATCGGCAACTGGCTGAACCATTTCCTGCGGACGACCTATGGGGCGGGTGCGATTTCCACCGGGCTGGGCGTGGATGACGCCATCTACCACCCGCTCGGGACGATCGCCCGAGAGCCGGCCATCGCCTTTCTCTATCAGCCTGAAAAGCCGCGGCGGATGACGCGGCTCGCGATCGAGGCGCTGGGCCTCGTGAAGCAGCGGCGCCCCGACATCCGGATCGAACTCTACGGGTCCAACCGCAAGATCGACCTGCCCTTCGAGGCGAAGAACCACGGTATCGTGCTTGACCTGCACGAGTTGAACCGGATCTACAACCGCTGCACGGCAGGGCTCTGCGTCAGCCTTACGAACCCGTCGCGCATCCCGATGGAGATGATGGCTGCCGGTTGCGTCCCGGTCGACATCTTCCGTTACAACAACCTGTTCGACTATCCCGACGGTGCCGCCAAGCTTGCCTACCAGTCGCCGGCATCGGTCGCGGAGGCACTTCTGTCGCTGTTCAAGGACCCCGACGAGACGGAAAGCCGCCGTGCGCATGGCATCGACTACATGCGTCCCCGGACCCTGGAATGGGAGGTCGACGTGGCCGTCAACGCGGTGTCCTGGGCGATGCAGGCCGGCCAGGCCGAGGAACTGCCGGTGGCGCGCCCGCTCTACACCGGGGCGCCGGTCATCGCCGAGGCGGACGATACCACAGCCGCAAGAGCGTATTGCGCGGCGCAGGCGCGGATGGGAAGCGCGTAGCGGCTTCTTGTGGACCGACGCACGCGTGATATGACAGATGCTTGCAATTATCTGAGCGGATCCGGGTAGGTCAGGTGTCACAGTGAACAAACTCGTCATTCACATCGGTCTGCGAAAGACAGGCAGTTCCGCGCTTCAGGAGATCTTTGCAAAGAGCCGCAAAGATCTTGCCGGACTGGGGATCGACTACCCGGAGACGCTGTGCGGCTTTCCCGCGCATCAGGAACTTGCCTGGATGTTCTACCGGAACGACTGGATGAAGGAAGCCGGGAAGACCCGTGCTGAGATTGTCGAACATTACCGGACGATCATCGAGAAGAATATCGCACGAGATGTGCAGACACTTGTCTCAAGCGAGGACCTGTCGCTGCTTTCCCTGAATGCCGCCGCACTTCGGGATCTGTGGCGGGTTTTCCACGACTACAATCCGAGGGTGGTCTTCTATCACAGATCGCCGCTGGACTATCATGTCTCGAATTTCGTCCACGGGGTCATGGCCGGTCGGGAGAAGCGCAGTTTCCGTGAATATGTGTTTCAGGCGCGCAACCTGTCCTTCGCAACCCGCTTCATACATGCTGACACTTGGGGAAGCATCTTCGGAAGCGACAACGTTCAAATCCTGAAATACGATATGGATCGGTTCGCTAAGAAAAGCATATTTGCGGATTTTATCGAAAGCGTTTTCAACAAGTCTGTTGAGGACAATTATATCGAGTACCGATCCAATATCGGGGCTTCATATGATACGGTCGAGTATTGTCTTGCGCTGAACCGATCAGATATTTCTGATGAAGAAATAGCGCCAATCAAGAACAAGCTTAGAAGGCTGCCACTTCCAAAGCCTGAGCAGGATTTTCTGGAGAAAAGCCTGACCCCGACAGAATTGCAGATACTTAAGGAGATCTATTCCGCCTGATCGGGCTTCCGGTTCACCCCGCCACCGGTCGCAGCTTCAGGATTTCCCGCGCCTGTTGCCAGGTGGCGACGGGGCGCTCGTATTTCTCGCACAGCTCCACCGCGCGCCGGACCAGCGCCGCGTTCGACGGCGCGAGCGTGTCGCGGTCCAGGCGGATGTTATCCTCGAGTCCCGTGCGCGTGTGGCCGCCGGCCGCGATCGACCATTCGTTGACCTCGATCTGCCTTGCCCCGATCCCGGCACCGCACCACTGCGCGTCAGGGGCGAGGCGCTTGACGGTCTGGATGTAGAAGTCGAAGACCTCGCGGTCGGCGGGCATTGCGTTCTTCACACCCATCACGAACTGGATATAGAGCGGCCGGCGCAGGCGCCCGTCATGCTGCATCTTGACCGCCTGGAAGATGTGGCTCAGGTCGAATGCCTCGATCTCGGGCTTGATGTCGTATTTCAGCATCTCCGCGGCCAGCCAGTCCACCAGGTCGGGCGGGTTCTCGTAGACGCGGGTGGGGAAGTTGTTGGACCCCACCGACAGCGAGGCCATGTCCGGGCCAAGCGGCAGCATCCCCCCGCGGGCATGCCCGGCGCCGGAGCGCCCGCCGGTGGAAAGCTGGACGATCATGCCCGGGCAATGCGTCTCGATCCCCTCTTTCAGCCGTGCGAAGCGATCCGGGTCCGAGGTGGGGCTGCCATCGTCGTTGCGGACATGGCAATGGGCGATGCTCGCGCCTGCCTCGAAGGCGGCGTGTGTGCTTTCGATCTGCTCGGCAACGGTGATCGGGACGTTCGGGTTGTTTTCCTTGCGCGGAACAGAGCCGGTGATCGCGACACATATGATACAGGGGGTGGTCATTGCGCGTGGCTCCGTCGGGAACATGTTCGGGTGGCAGCAAGTCTGCCTGTTCATGGCAGCAATGCAAGACCTGTGGTTGACCTTTGCCCTGAATTGCATCCAGTAGTATACAATAAATTGCAACCACCACACACGAGCGATCATGTCCCGCGCGCGCCTGCTGACCCTTGCCGTATCCGCCCTGGGCGTTGTCGCGTTCGTGTGGCTTTCGCTGCCGCTGCCGTTCCTTCTGGGGCCGATGGCGGCATGCCTGATCGCGGCGCTTGGCGGCGCCAGGCTGGGCGGCATGGGCCGGGTCCAGCCGCTGATGCGCACCATTCTCGGCGTGACCATCGGCACCGCCGTCACGCCGGAAACCGTCGGACGCCTGCCGGAAATGGCGATGTCGGTGATGCTGGTGCCGATCTTCGTGCTGATCATCGGCGCGGTCGGCTACCCGTTCTTCCGCAAGGTGTGCGGCTACGACCATCCCACCGCCTTCTATTCGGCCATGCCGGGGGGGCTTCAGGACATGCTCGTCTTCGGAGAGGAGGCGGGCGGCAATGTCCGCACGATGTCGCTGATCCACGCGACCCGCGTGCTGGTCATCGTGTCGCTCATCCCGATCCTGATGACGACCGTGTGGCAGCTGGACCTGAGCGTCCCGCCCGGAACCGATGCCGAGGCGGTGCCGCCGCACGAACTGGCGCTGATGGTGGCCGCGGCGCTGGGCGGCTGGTGGGGCGGGGTCAAGGTCAAGCTTTTCGGCGCCTCGATCATCGGGCCGATGATCGCGACCGGCGCCCTGTCGCTTGCAGGGTTGATCACCCACCGCCCGCCGGCCGAGGCGATCCTGGCCGCGCAGTTCTTCATCGGGCTTGCGGTGGGCACGAAATACGTCGGCATCACCACGCGCGAGTTGCGGGTGGATGTGACCGCGGGGGTCGGCTACTGCCTGCTGCTGGCGCTGATCGCCTTCGGTTTCGCCGAGGCCGTGGCGCTGGCCGGCATCACCGACCCGCTGAACGCCTTCCTCGCCTTTGCCCCCGGCGGGCAGAGCGAAATGGCGATCATCGCGATCATTGCCGGTGCCGACCTGGCCTTCGTCATCATGCACCACCTGATGCGGGTGATCCTTGTGATCACGCTGGCCCCCATCGCGAACCGATGGCTGGGCAAGGGCTAGCCCGACAGCGCAACCCCCTGCTGGCCCGGGGAAACCGGACCTGTTAAGAAAATCCTCGTGCGGCCGGCGCAGGTTTGGCGGCAGTTTCTCGGGGAAGGCAGGGCTCGGGCAGGATGAAAGACCGCAACAGGACGCAACCGAGCGAGCCCGTTCTCGTCGTCAGCGCGGCGTGCCCCGCATTCACCGCCGCAGGGGTGCAGGTCATGGACCTTGGCGCGTGGCGCTCGGAACTGACCATGTCGAGCGGGCGGCTGGCGCTGGCCGACATGAGCGTCATGGGTCTTCTTCTGACGACCGCCGATGCCCGGGCCCTGGCCGAGGATCATCCCCTGTCGGATCTGGTTTCGGCTGCCGGAATACCGGTCCATGATCTTGGCCCCGCGCCGGGTGCCGATGCGGTGGCGCGCATCGCGCTCGGGCTGGTGCTGGCGCGGATGCAGAACGCCCTGCGCGACGCCGCATCCGAGCGTGCCGCGCTGGCCGAGTTGCGCCGCGCCCACATGCAGATGCAGACCGATCACGCCGAGCTGGAGGCCTGGGTCTGGGATCAGCTGGCGCCGAAGCACATGCTGGTCCGGTCCTGGCCCGCGACAGCCGAGGTGCTGGCGCTGGGCCCTGATCCGGTGCTCCAGCCGCTGCCGGCGCCAAGCCGCGGCTTCATTTCCGTTGATGTGCACATCGCTCAGGCCGCGCCGGCGGGGACGGTGCGGCTGGACCTGCTGCGCCCCGCAGGCCCCCCCTTCGAAGGCATGACGGCCAGCATCCCCGTAGCCGAAGGGCTTTCGGGCTGGTTTCGCCTGACGCTGCCCCATGCTGGCGGCGGCGAGCCAGAGGATGCGGTGCTGCAACTCTCCTTCCATCCGGACGGGCCAAAGGATGTATCCCTGCCGTTGTCGCTGGCGCCCGAAAGCCCGGTGGAGGATGTCTGCGTCCGCAGCGCCGGGGCGGCGCTGACGCGCCCGCTTGCGCTGCGTGTCTGGCGAACCCTGCCCCGGATGCCTGCCCCGGCGCTTCATGACCCGCGCCATGCGATGCCCGCGGACGGGGTCACGCGGCTGGTCCGCCCGCTCGATCTCGACCTGCCTTTGCAGCTGCCCTATGCCACGGGGCGCGTGCGCCGGGCGATCCGCCGCTATCCCGACAGGACGCCGGTGGAGCGCTGGGATGCCAGGGACGCGATTCTCGTCCATCCGTCGGCCCACCGGCCCGTCGTCGCGCGGGTGCCCGGCCTGGACGTCGAGGCGCTGACCCAGCTCAGCGGCATCGTCCAGCTGTCACGCCACGATACGATGGAGGTGGCCTTTGCCATCGGCGCCGCGCCCGCAGGTCTGGTGCAGAGCGTCGAGCAGGCGCTGCCATATCTGGGCCAATGGGTGCATCTGTTGCCCGCAGAATGGGGCGAGGTCTGGTTCGATCCCGCGCAGCCCCTGTCCGGTCCTGTCGATCTGCTGCTGGCGACGGCGATGCCGAACATGCCCTTCAACCGCAATGCCGAGGCGCTGTTCCACGGGTTCCGCGTCACGGGACGCAGGCGCAGCGAATGACGCCGCGCATCGCCATCGTCATCCCGGTGCATGGTCACGCGGCGCTTGCCAGCGAATCCATCGCCAGCGCACTGGCGTTGGACGGCACGGTGGTCATCGCGGTCGATGACGGCTGCCCGCTGGCAGAGACCCGCGCCACGCTCGAGGGCTGGGCGCTGACCCATCCGGGGCGGTTTCACCGCGTCACCCAGGTCAATCGCGGTCTGTCGGGGGCGCGAAACACCGGGATCGACCTGGCGCTCGACCGCTATCCGGGCCTCGAGGCGGTGTTTCTGCTGGATGCGGACAACCGGCTCGATCCGCATGCGGCGGCGCTGTTCGAGCACCTTCTGGGCACCCGGCCCGACGCGGACTGGTTCTACCCGAATTTCGACATGATCGGGCTGGCCGAACATGCCCATAACGGGGGCGACTTCTCGGTCGCGCTGCTGGCGGAATCCAATTTCTCGGAGGCCGGCAGCCTGATCCGTCGCCGCGTGTTCGACGCGGGTATCCGTTTCGACGAGAGTATGCGCAAGGGGTACGAGGACTGGGAATTCTTCCTGTCCGCCGCCCGTGCGGGGTTCCGCGGCGCGCCGGTGCGGCAGGCATTCTTCCGGTATCGCAAGCGGCCCGAGTCGATGCTGAGCGGGTCGCACGACCAGGATACGGTCCTGCGGGCCGACATCCGCGCGCGGCACCGCTGGCTTTACGATGGCGATGCCGTGGCGCAACGCGCGGCAGGGCACACGCCCCGCTACCGGCTGATCGAGACGGATGCGCCGGGACGGCTGCTGGCCTTCACCGATCCCGAGGCCCCGGTCACGCAGGGCCTGGATGACGCGATCCGCGAATTGCGGGCGGCCCGGGCGCGGCCCACGCAGAACTGGCGGCCGATGGCCTGGATCCTTGCACGGCCCGGTCTTCTGGCCATGCTGGCGGATCGAAGGCTCGCGCGCTCGGCCGTGTGGCACCTGCACCGGGCGCTGGGGGCCGCGGATCTTGCCGCCGCCCGGCTGATCCGCCACCCCGGGGAACAATGGCAGATCGACATGCTTCCCCCGGCGCAGACGCCCGACACGGCACTGGCGGGCACCGCAGCGACGCCGCGCACCCGCGCGCTGGCCGAGGCCGAGTTTCGCGTCGCCCGCGAGGCCGAGCGCGAGGCGCTGGAGGATGCGGACCTGCTGATGATCGGGGCGGAGGGGCTGGACGCGCTTGCCTTCCCCAAGGCGAGGAAAGCGCCGCGCGCCGTGCGGCAGGCGGCGGACGCGCTGTCGGAGATGCGGGTCGCCCGCCTGACGATCGCCCTCGACCGGGCTCCGGCCAGCCGCGAGGGCGCTGCGCCGCTCGATGGCCTGCGCGACCTTGCAACGACGATCCGCGACCACCCCCAGGAGGATCGGGCCTACCTGGCACAGCTGGCGCCGTGGCGCACCGATCCGGCCGTATCGTCGCCCCGCGACATCGACTGGGTGCTGCGCAACCACACGCTGGGCGGCGTTCCCCTGCCGCGCAACGCGCAGGGGCATGGCCGCGACATCGGCTTCGTCATGCCGATCTTCCAGTTCGGCGGGGTCGAGAAATGCGTGGTGGCGCTGGCCTCTGCGCTTGGGGCGCAGGGGGCGCGCTGCCATCTGTTCGTCCATGGCGACGGGTCGATGGTCGGCACCGACTGGCTGACCGCACCGTTCGAGACGATCCACATGCTGAGCGATCCGCTGCTGCGATCCTGGAAGGGGCGGCAATATCTTGGCACCAACCTGGCGACGCCGCTCGACCCCGATCTGCTGTCGGCGGTGCTTGCCCCTCTGACCGGGATGGATGCGGTGGTCGCCACCGGGACGGCGGCGCTGTTCCATGGACTGTCGGCGTTGCGTGGCAAGGGGATCGTGACCGTCAGCTACGAACATCTGACGGAAACCGGCGGCTATGGCCGGACCTATGGCACCCCGTATCTTGCCACCGCCTACGAGGGGGGGCTCGACCTGGTCCTGACCTGTTCCAACCGGCTGGCCGACTGGCTGCATGGGCAGGGCATTCCGCGCGCGAAGCTGCTGGCGATCCCGAACGGTCCCGGCTTCCCGATGACCGAAGCCGAGGTGCGGGCGGTCCGCAACGCCCGCGCCAGCCGCGATCCGCGGGCGCCGCTGCGCGTGGGCTTTCTTGGCCGGCTGGATGGCCAGAAGGGGGCCGACCGCTTCGTTGCCCTTGCCAACCGGCTGAAGGACTGGCCGGTCGAGTTCTCGATCACCGGAGGTGCGATCCTTGGCGGCGGAGACATCGCCGTGCCGGATCACGTCCGCCGCTATCCCGCCGCCTATGATATCGCGGACCTGACCCAGGCTTTCGCCCGGCTTGACGTGCTGCTGATGCCGTCGCGCGACGAGGGGCTGCCGCTGACCATCATGGAGGCGCAGCGCGCCGGGGTGATCCCCGTCGCCACCGATGTCGGTGCCGTGTCCGAGGGCATCGCGGATGGGGTGAACGGCTTCCTGATCCGTGAGGGCGACGTGGTGGAGGGCATGGAGTCGGTGCTGGCCCGCCTTCTGGCAGAACCCGACCTGCGCCACCGGCTGAGCGTGGGCGGCCCGGTGACGGACCGCCAGTGGGATGCGAATGCTGCGGCGCTGATGGCGGCGCTGGAGCCGATCCTCGCCCGCCGCCGCGCGGCCTAGGCTCGGGTCAGGCTGCCGACGAAACGCTCCAGCCGGTCCATCGCCGCCGAAAGATCCGCGTCCGAGGCGGCGAAGCTGAGCCGGATATAGGGCGAGCAGCCGAAGCCCTCGCCACCCACCACGGCCAGGTTCTCGCGCTCCAGCAACTGGTCCACGAAATCCGCCTCGGTCGCCACCACGGTCCCGTCGGGCAGGGTCGCGCCCAGCCACTCGGCCACGCCGATGAACAGGTAGAACGCGCCCTCGGGCGGCAGCACCTGCAAGCCCGGCATCGCCGCCAGCCGCGAAAGCAGCATGTCGCGCCGGCGGGCAAAGGCCTGGCGCTGTTCCTCGACGCATTGCAGCCCGCCATTCAGCGCGGCCACCGCGGCCGCCTGGCTGATCGACGAGGCGTTGGTGGTGGATTGCGACTGCAACACCTTCATCGCCGCGATCAGGGGGGCGGGACCGCCGCCATAACCCAGGCGCCAGCCGGTCATGGCGTAGGACTTCGAGACGCCGTTCACCGTCAGCACCTGTTCCTTCAGGTCCGGGCAGACACCCGCCAGCGTCGCGAACTCGGTCGTGCCGAAGGTGATGTGCTCGTAGATGTCGTCGCAGATCACCAGGATGTCCGGACGCCCGCGCACCAGTTCGGCGATGGCGCGGTAATCCTCGGCCGACAGCACCGCACCCGTGGGGTTGCACGGCGAGTTCAGCATGATCGCGCGGGTCCGCGGCGTGATCGCCGCCGCAAGCGCCTCGGCGGTGGGCTTGAAGCCGGTCTCGGCGGTGGTCGGCACCTCGACCGGTGTGCCGCCGGCCAGTTTGACGATGTCGGGATAGCTGACCCAGGCGGGCGTCGGTACGATCACCTCGTCGCCGTCGTCGATCAGGGCCAGGATGGCGTTGAAGATGACCTGCTTCGCCCCGGTCGAGACGATCACCTCGTCCAGCCGGTACTCGATCCCGTTCTCGCGCCTGAACTTGTCGATCACCGCGCGCTTCAGCTCGACCGTGCCATCTACGGCGGTGTAGCGCGTCTGCCCCGCGCGCATGGCGGCGATGGCGGCCTCCTGGATATGGGCGGGGGTGTCGAAATCGGGCTCGCCCGTGGTCAGCGAGATCACCGGCCGCCCCGCCGCCTTGGCCGCGTTGGCGCGGGCCATGGCGACGATGGTGGGGGATGCCTGGATGCGCGACATGCGCGGGGACAGGGTCAGGGTCATGGGGCCGGTCACTCCGTTTCTGGGGGCGCTGCCCCCGTTCTCCGGTCCGTGGATATCCCTGTCCGGGGCGAAACGGAACCCGGTTCGGTGGCCTCAGCCCCGAAGGTCCGACAGGGTTCCCAGCAGCCCCGCGGTAGAGCCGTCCTTGCCCGCCGCATCGCCCTTGCCCTCGATCAGCGGCAGCATCTGCGTGGCAAGTTCCTTGCCCAGTTCCACCCCCCACTGGTCGAAGGAGTTGATGCCCCAGATCGCCCCCTCGACGAAGACGCGATGCTCGTAGAGCGCGACGATCCGGCCAAAGGTCTCGGGCGTCAGCTGGCGGTACATCAGCGTGGTCGACGGACGGTTGCCCGGGAACACCCGGTGCGGGTTGTCGGCGGTCGGGCGGCCGACCAGCAGCGCCTCGGACTGGGCAAGGCAGTTGGCGACAAGCAGGTCGTGCTGGTGGCGCAGGTCCGGCTCGTGCCCCTCGGCGGCGACCAGGAACTCGCAGGGGATCACCGCGGTGCCCTGGTGGATCAGCTGGTAGAAGGCGTGCTGCCCGTTGGTGCCCGGCTCGCCCCAGACCACCGGGCCCGACGCCTCGGTCAGCGGGCTGCCGTCCAGCGCCACGCGCTTGCCGTTGCTCTCCATGTCAAGCTGCTGAAGATAGGCGGGCAGGCGCAGCAGGCGCTGGTCATAGGGCAGCACCGCGCGGGTCGGGTAGCCACAGGCGTTGTTGTGCCAGATCCCCACCAGGCCCAGCAGGACCGGCAGGTTTTCCGCCAGCGGCGCGGTGCGGAAATGCTCGTCCATCTCGAAGCCGCCATCAAGGAAGCGGCCGAACACCTCGGGGCCGACGGCGATCATCACGCTCAGCCCGATCGGCCCCCACATGGAATAGCGCCCGCCGACCCAGTCCTCGAAGCCGAACACGCGGTCCGGCTCGATCCCGAACTCTGCCGTCCTGTCGAGTGCCGAGGACAGCGCCGCGAAATGGCCGCCGGCCGCCGCGCCGACAGCGGCTTCCACCCAGTGCCGCGCGGTGCGGGCATTGGTCATCGTCTCGATCGTGGTAAAGGTCTTGGAGGCGACGATCACCAGCGTGGTGCGCGGGTCGAGCCCCTTCAGCACGTCATGCACATGCGCCCCGTCCACGTTCGAGACGAAATGCGTGCGCGGCCCGTCATGCCAGGGCGCCAGCGCCAGTGCGGCCATGACCGGGCCAAGATCCGAGCCGCCGATGCCGATATTCACCACATCGGTGAAACGCGCCCCCGACGGCGCGGTGATCGCCCCGCTGCGGATCCCGGTCGCAAAGGCCGCCATCCGTTCGAGCGTGGCGCGAATGCCCGGCGTCACGTCCTGCCCGTCCACCGTCACCGCCCGGTCCGAGCGGTTGCGCAGCGCGGTGTGCAGGACCGCGCGCCCCTCGGTCTGGTTGATCCTCTCGCCCGCGAACATCGCGTCGCGCCGGGCCTCGACCCCGCGTTCCCGCGCCAGCCGCAGGAGCAGGTCCAGCGCGGCTTCGTCGATGGAGGTCTTGGAGAAATCCAGCACCATGTCGTCCAGCCGCGCCGAGAACCGCGCGAAGCGGTCGGGATCGGCGCGAAACAGATCCAGGATATGCCGGTCGGCGGTGGCGGCGCGATGGGCGCGCAGGTCGTCGAACAGGGTCATTTGCGCACCCTTTCCAGTTTCGACGCCTCTCGCGCCAGCAGCTCGATCTCGTCCCAGCGGCCTTCGTCGACCATCTGCTGCGGCGCGACCCAGGAGCCGCCGGCGCAGAGCACGTTCGACAGGGCAAGGTATTCCCCCGCGTTGGCCGGCGTGACGCCCCCCGTCGGACAGAAGGCGATCTGCGGCAGCGGCGCGCCGATCGCCTTGAGCGCGGGCGCCCCGCCCGAGGCTTCGGCCGGGAAGAACTTCAGGAAGTCGTAGCCGCGCGCCAGCATCCGCATCGCTTCCGTCGCGGTCGCTGCCCCGGCCAGCAGCGGCAGCCCCTCTTCCTCGCAGGCGGCGAGCAGCTCGTCCGTGACGCCGGGCGAGACGCCGAACTTCGCGCCAGCGGCGACCGCGTTGCGCACGTCCTGCGCGGTGACCAGCGTGCCGGCGCCGACCACGCCGCCCGGCACATCCGCCATGGCCCGGATGGCATCGAGCGCGGCCGGCGTGCGCAGCGTCACCTCGAGCGCGGGCAGACCGCCCGCGACCAGCGCCTCGGCCATCGGGCGGGCATGGGACGCATCCTTTACCACGATCACCGGGATGATGGGTGCAAGCGCCGCGATCTCGCGCGTCGCGCGGCTGGCCTCGTGCGGAGTGATGGGCATGGGGGGCTTCCTTTCCTCAGAGCAGGGCGCAGGCGCCGGTTTCGGCGGGGCTTGCGGCGTCGCGGAAGAGCTGGAACATCTCGCGCCCCAGGCCGTGGCGGTTGGCCGTCAGATCGGGGTGGGTGATCTCGCGGTCGAGCACGGTGGGGTCCAGCACCTGAAGCGTGCCGGCAACCGCATCGACCCGCACGACGTCGCCGTCGCGCAGCTTCGCCAAGGGCCCGCCGTCCAGCGCCTCGGGGCTGACATGGATGGCCGAGGGCACCTTTCCGGAAGCGCCCGACATGCGCCCGTCTGTCACCAGCGCCACCTTCAGCCCGCGGTCCTGAAGCACCGCAAGGATCGGGGTCAGCGAATGCAGCTCGGGCATGCCGTTGGCCCGGGGGCCCTGGTAGCGCACCACGACGACGGTGTCGGTCGTCAGCTGCCCCGCGCGGAAGGCGACCTTGACCTCTTCCTGGTCGTGGAACACCCGCGCGGGCGCCTCGATCACATGGCGCTCGGGTGCCACGGCAGAGACCTTCATCACCCCGGTGCCAAGGTTCCCGGCCAGCCGCTTCATGCCCCCGGTGGGCTGGAACGGGTCCGTGGCCGGGCGCAGGATCTTGTCATTCAGCGACCGCTTCGCGCCATCCTCCCAGCGCAGGGTGCCGTCGATCAGCTTCGGCTCCTGGGTGTAGCGCGCCAGCCCCTCGCCCACGACGGTGCGGGTGTCGGGATGCAGCAGGCCCGCGTCCAGCAGCTCGCCGATCATGTACTGCAAGCCGCCGGCGGCGTGGAAATGGTTCACGTCGGCAAGCCCGTTGGGATAGACCCGCGCCATAAGCGGCGTCGCGTCCGACAGCTGGGCGAAGTCCTCCCAGTCGAGCACCACGCCGGCGGCGCGCGCCATCGCGATCAGGTGGATCAGCAGGTTGGTGGACCCGCCCGTCGCCATCAGGCCGACGATGCCGTTCACCCAGGCGCGCTCGTCCAGGATGTCCGAGACGGGGGTGTATTCGTTGCCCAGGTCGCTGATCGCCAGCGCGCGCTTCGCCCCCTCGAGCGTCAGCGCCTCGCGCAGCGGCGTGCCCGGATTGACGAAGCTGGCGCCGGGCAGGTGCAGGCCCATGAACTCCATCAGCATCTGGTTGGTGTTCGCGGTGCCGTAGAAGGTGCAGGTGCCGGGGCCGTGATAGCTTTCCATCTCGGCCTTCATCAGCGCGTCGCGCCCCACTTCGCCGGCGGCATATTGCTGGCGGACCTTGGCCTTCTGGTCGTTGGGCAGGCCGCTGGTCATCGGCCCCGCGGGCAGGAACACCGAAGGGATATGCCCGAAGGTGGCTGCCGCGATCACCAGCCCCGGCACGATCTTGTCGCAGACGCCCAGGTAGACGGCGGCGTCGAAGGTGTTGTGCGACAGCGCCACCCCCGCCGCCATCGCGATCACGTCGCGCGAGAACAGGCTCAGCTCCATCCCGACCTGGCCCTGGGTGACCCCGTCGCACATCGCGGGCACCCCGCCCGCCACCTGTGCGGTGCCGCCCACCTCGCGCGCGGCGCGCTTGATCAGCGCCGGGTAGGTTTCGAACGGCTGGTGCGCCGAGAGCATGTCGTTATAGGCGGTGACGATGCCGATGTTGCCGGCGCTGCCCGTGGCCAGCGCGTCCTTGTCGTCGCCCATCGCGGCATAGGCATGGGCCTGGTTGCCGCAACTCAGATGCGCGCGGCGCGGGCCCTCGTCGCGGGCGCGGGCCATGCGGTCCAGATAGGCGCTGCGCGCGGGCTTCGAGCGTTCCTCGATCCGGCGGGTGACGCGGGCCACCGTGTCGTTCAGCCTGCTGCTCATTCTCTGTCCTCCTTGAGGGGACGGGGGACCGGCGGGGCCGGCCCGCCCGGTGGTCAGCCTTCGATCTCGCGCCAGCGGCGGCCGTCGCGATGCATCAGCGCCAGCGCCTCTTCCGGACCCGAGCCGCCGGTATCATACGGTTCGGGCCGGGCGCGGTCATCTTCCCAGCTGGCGATGATCGCATCGGTCCAGGCCCAGGCGGCCTCCACCTCGTCGCCGCGCATGAAGAGCGTCTGGTTGCCGCGGATCACGTCCATCACCAGCCGCTCATAGGCGTCGGGCACCTCCTCGGCCATGTCGCCCAGCGCATCGGCAAAGGTCATGTCCAGCGGCACCTCGCGCAGGCGCATTCCGCCCGGGCCGGGATCCTTGATCGTCATGCGCAGGGTGATCCCCTCGTCGGGCTGAAGCCGGATGATCAGGGCGTTGCCGCGCCTCTGCGACACCTCGGGAAAGATCGAGTGCGGCACTTCCTTGAACATCACCGCGATTTCCGACAGCCGCGCGCGCAGCTTCTTGCCGGTGCGCAGGTAGAAGGGCGTTCCCGCCCAGCGCCAGTTCGAGATCTGCACTTTCAGCGCGACATAGCTTTCGGTGCGGCTGTCGGGGTTCTCGACATGGTCGAGATAGCTGCCGGTGGTGCCATTGGCGCGGTACTGGCCACGCACCGTGTCCCCGATGGGCACCGGGTCGAGCGCGCGGATCACCTTCAGCTTCTCGTCGCGCACGGCGTCCGGCTCGAACCGGGCGGGGGGTTCCATCGCGGTCAGGCACAGAAGCTGCATGATGTGGTTCTGCACCATGTCGCGCATCGCACCCGACTTGTCGTAATAGCCGCCGCGCCCTTCGACCCCGATCTTTTCCGAGACGGTGATCTGGACATGGTCGATGTGCTGGGCGTTCCACAGCGGCTCGAACAGCGCATTGGCGAAGCGCAGCGCCATCAGGTTCTGCACCGTCTCCTTCCCGAGATAATGGTCGATCCGGTAGATCTGGTGCTCGGAGAAGCTTTCGGACAGTTGCCGGTTCAGTTCCCGCGCGGACGGCAGGTCGTGGCCCAGCGGCTTTTCGACGACGATCCGGCTGTCAGCGGTGGCGAGCCCGGTCTCGTGCAGGCGGTGGGCAATCGGGCCGAACAGCGCAGGCCCCACCGAAAGATAGAAGGCGCGCACCGTGTCGGGCCGCAGCTTTTCGCCCAACTCGGCCCAGCCCGCCTCTCCGGTGGCGTCGAGGGCGACGAAATCCAGCACCTCGAGGAACTGCGCCAGCAGGTCGTCGGGGCGGTCTTCGGGGCGGGGGATGAACTCCAGCAGCGCCTCGCGGATCATCTGCTGGAACGCCTTGCGGGTCATCTTGCCCCGGGCACAGGCGATGACGCGGGCCGTCGCCGGCATCTGGCCCGCGCGCATGCGGCGAAACAGACTGGGCAGGATCTTGCGCCGGGCAAGATCGCCGGTACCGCCAAAGATCACGAGGTCGAAGGCGTCGACCGGTATCGTTCTGGCAACCATGGATATGGGCCCCTTCCGTCTGGGCGCGTCAATGACACGCCATCCGCAACTCTTCGGGTCAGCATGACCCGGCATCACCGGGCAGGGCCACGCCTTGGTGATGCGAGCGCGAAACTACAGATTGGGCTGGGGCTGTCAACTCCCGCCCGGGCACGGCCGGGCGGAAGTGTGGCAAGGGTGCCGGTCGGGATCGCCCGATCAGTTGCCGGTGGCGCTCAGCAGGGCATCCACCAGGTCGGTGCGCTCCCACGAGAAACCGCCGTCGTCATCGGGGTCCCGGCCGAAATGTCCATAGGCGGCGGTCCGCTGGTAGATCGGCTTGTTCAGACCCAGATGGGTGCGGATGCCGCGCGGGGTGAGCGACATCACCTCGCGGATTGCCGATTCGATACGGGCCGGGTCCACCGTCTCGGTTCCGTAGCCATCGACATAGACCGAAAGCGGCTCTGCCACGCCGATCGCATAGGCGATCTGGATAGAGCATTTCCGCGCCAGCCCCGCGGCGACCACGTTCTTCGCAAGGTATCGCGCGGCATAGGCCGCCGAGCGGTCCACCTTGGTCGGATCCTTGCCCGAGAAAGCGCCGCCGCCATGGGGCGCGGCACCGCCATAGGTGTCCACGATGATCTTGCGCCCGGTCAGGCCGGCATCCCCGTCGGGCCCGCCGATCACGAAGCGGCCGGTGGGGTTGACGTGCCAGACCGTATCGGCGTCGATCCAGCCCTCTGGCAGCGCCTTGTGGATATGCGGCTCCACGACGGCGCGCACATCCTCGGAGGTCATGTCCGGGTTCAGATGCTGCGAGGACAGCACGATGGTGTGCGCCCGCGCCGGCCGCCCGTCGCGGTACTCGATCGTCAGCTGCGATTTCGCATCCGGCCCGAGCGTGGGCTCGGCGCCGGAGTGCCGCGCCTCGGCCAGCCGCTTGAGGATCTTGTGGGAATAGAGGATCGGCGCCGGCATCAGTTCCGGCGTCTCGTCGGTGGCGAAGCCGAACATGATGCCCTGGTCGCCCGCGCCCTCGTCCTTGTTGTCGGACGCGTTCACGCCGCGCGCGATGTCCTGGCTCTGCTCGTGGACATAGCAGTCGATCGAGCAGGTCCTGAAGTGAAAGCCCTTCTGCTGGTAGCCGATCCGCCGGATCACCTCGCGCGCGGTGGCGCTGATCTCTTCGGGGGTGGCGGCGTTCTCTTCCGAGACCTTGATCTCGCCCAGAAGCACGACCTTGTTGGTCGTGGCCGCCGTCTCGACGGCGACGCGGGCCTCGGGCTCGCGGGCCAGCAGCATGTCCACCACCGCGTCCGAGATCTGGTCGCAGACCTTGTCGGGGTGACCTTCGGAAACGGATTCCGAGGTGAACAGGTAGTTCTTGCGCTCAGTCATTCCTTCGTGCCTTCCGGGCTTCTCTCAGGATGTGGAAATCGGGATATAGGCGGCCTGTCCTGACTGCAAGCGCGGCTGTCCGGAATGTCGCACCCCCGGCCCGGCCGGGGGTGCCGCTGCGATCACGAGAGTTTCTGCAGCAGGGCGTCCACGCTCGCCTTGGCATCGCCGTAGAACATGCGCGTGTTCTCCTTGTAGAACAGCGGGTTCTCGATGCCGGAATAGCCGGTGCCCTGGCCGCGCTTGGACACGAAGACCTGCTTGGCCTTCCATACTTCCAGCACCGGCATCCCGGCGATGGGCGAGTTCGGATCCTCCTGCGCGGCGGGGTTCACGATGTCGTTCGAGCCGACGACGATCACCACGTCCGTGGTCGGGAAGTCCTCGTTGATCTCGTCCATCTCGAGAACGATGTCGTAGGGCACCTTGGCCTCGGCCAAGAGCACGTTCATGTGGCCCGGCAGGCGACCGGCGACGGGGTGGATGGCAAAGCGCACTTCCTTGCCCTTGCCGCGCAGCCGCCGCGTCAGCTCGCTGATCGAGCCCTGCGCCTGCGCCACCGCCATGCCGTAGCCCGGCACGATGATGACGCTGTCCGCATCCTCCAGCGCCGAGGCGACGCCGTCGGCATCGATGGCGATCTGCTCGCCCTCGATCTCCTGCTGCGCGCCCGACGGGCCGCCGAAGCCGCCCAGGATGACGCTGATGAAGCTGCGGTTCATCGCCTTGCACATGATGTAGCTGAGGATCGCACCCGAGGAGCCGACCAGCGCACCGGTCACGATCAGCAGGTCGTTTTCCAGGCTGAAGCCGATCGCCGCCGCGGCCCAGCCCGAATAGCTGTTCAGCATCGACACCACGACGGGCATGTCCGCGCCGCCGATCCCCATGATCAGGTGATAGCCGATGAACAGCGCCAGCACCGACATCAGCAGCAGCGTCCAGCCGGCGCCGGTCTGCATGTAGACGATCAGCAGGATCAGGCTGAGCGCCGCGGCGCCCGCGTTCAGCATGTGGCCGCCCGGTAGCTTCTTCGCGGACGATGTCACCTTGCCGGCCAGCTTGCCGAAGGCGATCACCGAGCCGGTGAAGGTCACGGCGCCGATGAAGACGCCGAGGAACACCTCGATCATCAGCACGGTGATTTCGGCCTGGTCCTTGCCGGCGACCTTCTGGGCAAAGCCCTCGAGCGCGGCCAGCGCCTGCGTGTCGCCCGCCGCCTGAAGCGCCGCGACGGCGTTCATCTCCATCTCGGCGTTGAAGCCGATGAACACGGCGGCCAGACCCACGAAGCTGTGCAGCGCCGCCACAAGCTGGGGCATTTCGGTCATCTGCACGCGGTTGGCGACGTAGTAGCCGATCACCGAGCCCGCGGCCATGCAGACGATCAGCAGGAACCAGTTGCCGATGCCGGGGCCGAAGACGGTGGCCACCACCGCCAGCGCCATGCCGACGATGCCGTACCACACGGCGCGCTTGGCGCTTTCCTGGCCCGACAGGCCACCCAGCGACAGGATGAAGAGGACAGCGGCCGAGATATAGGCAGCCGAGACGAGTCCGACAGACATGTTCTATCCCCTCCGGCTCAGGATTTCTGGAACATCGCAAGCATGCGACGCGTCACGAGGAAGCCACCCACGATGTTGATCGTGGAGATGAGGACGGACACCGCCGCAAGGATCACGACGATCGCGCCGCTGTTCGATCCGATCTGGAGCAGCGCGCCCAGGATGACGATTCCCGAAATTGCGTTTGTGACCGCCATCAGCGGCGTGTGCAGCGAGTGGGAGACGTTCCAGATCACCTGGAAGCCCACGAAACAGGCCAGCACGAAGACGATGAAATGCGCCATGAAGCTGGCGGGCGCCACCGCACCGACCAGCAGCAGAAGCACCGTCGCACCGCCCAGCAGCCCGGCCTGGAACTTCGTCTGCTCCTTGAAGGCGGCAAGCTCCTGCGCGCGCTTCTCCTCGGGCGTCAGCTCCTTCGCCTTTTCCTTCTTCGGGGCCGCGGCGATGGCGGACACCTTGGGCGGCGGCGGCGGGAAGGTGATCTCGCCCGCGTTGACCACGGTCGCCGAACGGATCACGTCGTCGTCCATGTTCACGACCGGGGTGCCGTTCTTTTCCGGCGTCAGATCGTCCATCATGTGCCGCAGGTTCGTCGCGTACAGCGTCGAGGACTGGGTCGCCATGCGGCTGGGGAAGTCGGTGTAGCCGACGATGGTCACGCCATTGTCGCTGACCACCTTCTCGTTCGGCACGGTCAGGTCGCAGTTGCCGCCACGCTCGGCCGCAAGGTCCACGATGACCGAGCCGGGCTTCATCGCCTGGACCATGTCCTCGGTCCACAGCTTCGGCGCCGGCCGGCCCGGGATCAGGGCGGTGGTGATGACGATGTCCACCTCGGGGGCCAGTTCGCGGAACTTCTCGAGCTGCTTTTCCCGGAACTCGGGCGACGAGGGGGCCGCGTAGCCACCCGTGGACGAGCTGTCCTGCGTATCCTCGAAGTCGAGATAGACGAACTCCGCGCCCATCGATTCGATCTGCTCTGCCACCTCGGGGCGCACGTCGAAGGCGTAGGTGATCGCGCCCAGCGAGGTCGATGTGCCGATCGCGGCCAGACCCGCCACGCCCGCGCCCACCACCAGCACCTTGGCCGGCGGCACCTTGCCCGCGGCGGTGATCTGGCCGGTGAAGAAGCGCCCGAAATTGTTGCCCGCCTCGATCACGGCGCGGTAGCCGGCGATGTTCGCCATCGAGGACAGCGCGTCCATCTTCTGCGCCCGGCTGATGCGCGGCACCATGTCCACGGCAAGCGCGGTCACGCCCTTGTCCTTCAGCGCGTTCAGCAGCGCCTCGTTCTGGCCCGGCCAGATGAAGGAAATCAGGATCTGCCCCTTGCGCAGCAGATCGAGGTCCGTGCCCTCGGGTGCGCGCACCCGCAGCACGATGTCGGCGGCGGCGTAGAACGCCTCCGGCCCGTCCACCACCTCGACGCCGGCCTCGCGATAGGCGTCGTCCGAGAACCGTGCCGCTTCGCCGGCGCCGGCTTCCACGCAGACCTCGTAGCCGAGTTTCTGAAGCTGCAACGCGCTTGCCGGCGTCAGCGCGACCCGCGCCTCGCCATCAATACGCTCCCTTGGGGCTCCGATCTTCATGGGGCTTTCGATCCTCCCGCGAAATAATGGCATTGGGCCGCGGACCGAGGGGCCGCAGCGATGCGTGACGTTATGTGTCCTAACGGAAACTGTTGTCGAGGGGGATGCGCAATATTGCTGCGCATTTCGCGGCAAAAGCCGGGGTTTTCCGCCTCATGCGTGGCCGAAAACCTCTTCGCGGTGCCAGCGCAGATAGTCCTGGTGCGGCCAGTCGCGGCGGTTCGCTGGCAGTTGCAGCGTCTGTTCAGGCAGGAAAAGCCGGTTCGCGGTGTCGGCTGGCACCTTGTTGTGCGAGACCAGGATCCGCCAGTCCTCCGCCACCGATATCAGGCCCCGGTCGAACATCCAGTGCAGGGTTCCCGACAACGCGATGCCGTTCGCGACGATATCCGGGCCGCCGTCCTTAACGGGGCGGATATGCGCCGCCTGCACCTCGGGCCGCCCGCCGCCATTGCGCAGGGACAGCCCCGATATGGCGCAGCGCGCGCCATAGGCCGCCTTGACCATGCGCTGGAACGAGGCATCGCGGAACTTGCGGCTGGTCAGGATGTCGGCCCGCCCCTCCATCAGGGGCGCGGGATCGAAATGGGCAGCATCCTCGGCCAACGCGTCAAGACGCGGGATCGCCTCGGCACCCTCGATCGGGCGCAGCCCTTCGTTCACGATGGCGGCGAACTCGGCATCCGACAGCCGCCTGACCGCAGAGACATTGGCGCCGCCGGATGTCGGACGGCCATCCGTGCCGCGCAGGGATTTCTCCCAGGCGATGCCACGCGGATCGGCGCGGCCCACGGGGCGCTCGAACTGCCACTGGCTGCCGCGGTCGAGAAGCGCGTAGAAATGGCCGGCATCCTCGGGGTCCCGCACGACCTTTGTGACCCTTTGCACCGAGTGATAGCCCGGAATGCCCTGGCGCCCCTCGTAGAAGATCACCCAGTCGCCCACGGTTTCCTGCACCATCCGCAGGTAGCGGCGCGGGAAGTGGTAGTGAACGCCCGGCGCATCCTTGTAGATGGAATGCGGGTTCTGGATGAAGACAGCCTTCGCCATGCGCCCAGAAAAGCCGGCGCCGACACGACCTGGCAAGCCTATTCGGCGGCCATGCCCGCCTGTCCCGCCTCTGCCGCCTCGACCCTGACGGCGGCGTACTTGAATTCCGGGATCTTGCCGAACGGGTCGAGCTGCGGGTTGGTCAGCACGTTGGCGGCGCTTTCGACGAAGGCGAAGGGCAGGAACACCGTATCCTCGGCCACGGCCCGGTCGGCGCGCGCAGCGACCGTCACGCTGCCCCGCCGCGTGGTCAGCTTGAGCATGCCGCCCGGCGCCACGCCCAGCCGCCGCAGCGTGCGGGGATGGACCTGCACGAAGGCCTCCGGCTCCATGCTGTCCAGGACGCTGGCGCGCCGCGTCATCGATCCGGTGTGCCAGTGCTCCAGCACCCGGCCGGTGATCAGGATCATCGGAAACCGCTCGTCCGGCGTCTCGGCCGGTGGGGTCACGCGCGCCGGCGTGAACTTCGCCCTTCCCGCGCGGCGGGGAAAGCCGTCGCCGAAGACGACCGACTGACCCGGATCCTCCATCGACAGGCAGGGATAGGTCACGGCATTCTCGGACTCGAGCCGGTTCCAGGTGATGTGGTGCAGGCTGCGCATCGACATCTTCATCTCGTCGAAGACGCTGCGCGGCCCGTCATAATCCCAGTCGAGCCCCAGCCGCTGGGCAAGGCCCACGATGATCCGCCAATCCTCCCGCGCCTCGCCCGGCGCGTCGATGGCCTTTCGGCCCATCTGCACCTGCCGGTTGGTGTTGGTCACGGTGCCGGTCTTTTCCGGCCAGGCCGAGGCGGGCAGGATCACGTCGGCGAACATCGCCGTCTCGGTCAGGAAGATGTCCTGCACCACCAGGTGATCCAGCCGCGACAGCGCGGTGCGGGCGTGGTCCACGTCCGGGTCCGACATCGCCGGGTTCTCGCCCATGACATACATGCCGCGGATCTCTCCGCGGTAGATGGCGTCCATGATCTCGACCACGGTCAGCCCCGGTTTGGGGTCGATCCGGGTGCCCTGCCAGATGTGGCGGAACAGGTCGCGCACGGCCGGATCCTCGACCGACTGGTAGTCGGGCATCACCTGCGGGATCAGCCCCGCATCGGATGCGCCCTGCACGTTGTTCTGCCCCCTCAGCGGGTGCAGCCCGGTCCCGGGCCGCCCGACATGCCCGCACAGCAGCGCAAGGCTGATCAGGCAGCGGGCGTTGTCGGTGCCGTGGATATGCTGGCTGACCCCCATGCCCCAGAAGATCATACCGGCGCGTGCCCGCGCGAAATCCCGCGCCACCTGCCGGATCGTGTCCGCGTCGATCCCGCAAAGCGCCGCCATCCGTTCAGGGGGAAAGGCGCGGATATGGTCGCGGAACTCGAAGAAGCCTTCGGTGAAGCCCTGGACGTATTGCCGGTCGTAGAGCTTTTCCTCGACGATGACGTGCATGATCGCATTCAGCAGCGCCACATCGGTGCCGGGGCGGAACTGGAGCATGTGGTCCGCGTGGCGCTTGAGCGCCTGCCCGCGCGGGTCCATCACGATCAGCCTGCCGCCGCGTTTCGCGAACTGCTTGAAATAGGTCGCGGCGACCGGGTGGTTCTCGACCGGGTTCGCGCCGATCATGATGGCGACGTCCGCGTTCTCGATCTCGTTGAAGCTGGCGGTCACCGCGCCCGAGCCGACATTCTCCATCAGCGCCGCCACCGAAGAGGCGTGGCAGAGCCGCGTGCAATGGTCCACGTTGTTGTGGCCGAAGCCCTGCCGGATCAGTTTCTGGAACAGGTAGGCTTCCTCGTTCGAGCACTTGGCCGAACCGAAGCCCGCCACGGCCCGGCCGCCGTAATAGCTGCGCAGGTCCGCCAGCCCGCGGGCCGCCACCTCCAGCGCCTCGTCCCATTCGGCCTCGCGGAAATGGGTCCAGGGGTTCGCGGGATCGACGTTGAGCCCCTTTTCCGGGGCGTCCTCGCGCCGGATCAGCGGCTTTGTCAGACGGTGCGGGTGGGCGACATAGTCGAAGCCGAAACGCCCCTTCACGCAGAGCCGGTTCTCGTTCGCCGGCCCTGGCGCGCCCTCGACCCAGGCGATGCGGTCGTCCTTTATCTTGTAGGTCAGCTGGCAGCCGACGCCGCAATAGGGACAGACAGAGCGCACCTCGCGGTCGACCTCCCGCCGGTCACCCTGCTGCGCGTCGTCCAGCGCCGTCGCGGGCATCAGTGCGCCGGTGGGGCAGGCCTGCACGCATTCGCCGCAGGCGACGCAGGAACTTTCGCCCATCGGGTCGCCCATGTCGAAGACGATCGCCGCCTCGTGGCCGCGCCCCGCCATGCCGATCACGTCGTTCACCTGCACTTCGCGGCAGGCGCGGACACACAGGTTGCAATGGATGCAGGCATCGAGGTTCACCCGCATCGCGACATGGCTGTCGTCGAGCAGCGGCACATGCGCCGGGGCGCGGGCCGGAAAGCGGCTCCGGGTCACGCCTGTCGCCTCGGCCATGTCCCAGAAGCGGGCGCCGGCGTCGTGCGACACCTCCCGTGCCGGCTGATCGGCCAGCAGCAGTTCCATCACCATGCGGCGGGCCTGCGTCTCCCTCGCGCCCTGCGTGGTCACGACCATGCCCTGCGCGGGCCTGCGGATGCAGGAGGCGGCGAGCGTCCGCTCCCCCTCGATCGAGACCATGCAGGCCCGGCAGTTGCCGTCCGGGCGGTAGCCCTTCGCGCCGCTGTGGCAGAGATGGGGGATCTCGGTCCCCTCGCGGCGGGCCACGTCCCAGATCGTCTCGTCCGGGCGGGCAAGCACCAGGCTGCCATCCAGCAGGAAGGCGATCGGATCGGCGGACATGGTCACTCCCTCGGGCAGTCGTCTTTTCGGGACAGACTACACCACGGGCCGGACGTTGTGAAAATCCGCGAAAGAGCGGCCTCACGCGGAATTTCCGCGGACCCTGGTGGCGGATGGGAAACCTGCGCCCGCGACCGGGGCGCGCGGCACTCAGCCGAAGAGGCGCGGTTTCAGCTTGAGCAACGTCTCGTTCGTCTCGCGGCTGGCGATGCGGCCGGCATTCACCGCCGCCTCGATCGCGCTGGCCTGAAGGAAGGCCGCCACCAGTTCGGGATTGGCCGCGGCATAGCCCTCGCCCAGTTCGGCGTCGATGGCGGCGCGCGCGGATTTCAGATACTCCGCCACGGTTTCCACCGCGGCGGCCTTGGTCGGATCGAAATGCCGGTTCATCGCGCGCCTCCCTGCAATGCCGGTGGAACATGGCACCGGACGGGCGCGCGACAAGGGATCAGCCCACGGGAACCGTCGCCTTCATGCTGTCGCGCTCGGCAAAGCCGGCGTACCACTCGGCCAGGGCAGGGTGCCCGCCGCGCCAGTTGCGCGCGTCCTGCCGGAAGTCGAGATACCCCAGCGCACAGCCAACCGCGATCTGACCCATGTCGAGGGGCCCTTCCAGATAGGCGATCCAGCGCCCCTCCAGCGTGTCGAGCGCGCGGGCCACCTTGGACCACTGCGCCTCCACCCAGGTGGGATCCTGCGTGCCCTGTGCACGGGCGCGGGTCTCGTAGATCATCAGGACCGCCGCCTCCATCATGCCATCGGCGGTCGCTTCCAGGGTCAGCGTCTCCCACAGGCGCGGGGGCTGGGGGTATAGCTTGCCGCCCGAGATGTGGTCGAGATAGCGGCAGATCACCCGGCTGTCGTACAGCGCCGGGCCATCCTCCCGCTCCAGCGTGGGGATCTTGCCCAGCGGGTTCAGCGCGATGGGCGCGTTGCCCGGGGCCGCGGGCAGCCCGGATCCGGGCACCAGCGTCACCTTGTCGATCAGCCCGGTCTCGCGCAGCACGACGCTGACCTTGCGCACGAAGGGCGAGGTCGGGGAATAGTAAAGCTTCATTCTTCTTCCTGCTTCGGTGAAGGGGCCGCGCTCAGTCCACCCGGCGCAGCCGGATGCGGCCAAGCGTGGCGATGTCGATCTCGAGCCCCGGCCCGTCGCCCAGCCGGATCACCCGCCTGACCCGCGCCGCCGCATGGGCGTTGCGCTCTGCCTCGGACTTGTCGGAGGTCAGGTCGACCCCCTCCGGCAGATCGTCCAGCGCCTGCTCGCGCCAGACATGCTTGGGCTTTGCTTGCGTGCGGCTGCGCACATACCAGGCTGCGGCAGCGACCGCGCCGAGACGCAGGGCGGTCATGGCGATGGGGGCGATCGGGGCAGGCATGGGCTTCCTCCGCAAGGGGTGTCGGGCTTCAATCTAGGGCCAGGCGCGGCCCTGCGCAATTCACTCCGTCGCGGGCGGATCGCGCATCAGGGCTGCCAGCGTTTCCAGCTCCGACCCGATCCCGCTGCCCGCGATGGCGTCGGCCGCGGCCAGCCGCGCCGCCTCGGGCTTGTTCTGGTTCAGCTTCCAGGTGCCGTCGATGGCCGCAATCTCCATCCGCAACGGCACGATCATCCGCCGCATCCGCGCCAGCGCCTCTGGGTCCATCTTGTCCTCGGTCCAGGGCTTCTTGGGCAGAAGCCGCCCCTCGAACTGCGCCGACAGCTCTGCCGCATGCGGCGCCAGCGCCTCGACGTCCTGCCGGTGCAGCGTGCCGCGCAGGTGGACGGCGACGTAGTTCCAGGTCGGCACCTGGTTCTCCATCCCGTACCAGTCGGGCGAGACGTAGCCATCCGGCCCAGAGACGATCATCAGCGCAGGAACCGGCTCTGCAATCGCCGCCCAGATCGGGTTTGACCGCACCAGATGCGCCTCGAGCGCGGTGCCCTCCGGGTTCAGCACGAATGGGATATGCGCGGCCAGCGGCCCGTCCGGCCCCGCAAGCGTCAGGATGCCGAAGCTCCGGGCGCGGACAAAGGCGATGTTGCGTGCGCCGGCTGTCCTGCGGAAGGCGGGGTTGGGGTGCATCGGGCTCTCCTGACCAGTCGGGGCCAGTTTCCACGTTGCGCCCGAGGCGGCAAGGCCTGCCGCTCAGGCGGCTTCGGCCACCAGGCGCCCGGCCGCTGCCGACGTGATGCGCACGGGCAGGATGCCGCCCTCGATGGGGGTGCCGCCCGTGACGTCCACCTCGGCAAATCCGGGGGTGCGGCCCATGCGGTCCTTTTCGATCAGCACGGGCTGGGTGCTGCCGACCTGTGCCGCCAGATGCTCGGCCACCCGCGCATCCCCCAGCGCCCGAAGGCGCGCCGCACGGTCCTTGATCGCGGCCTTGTCCACCTGCGGCATGCGCGCGGCGGGGGTGCCCTTGCGCGGCGAGTAGGGGAAGACATGCAGCCAGGTCAGGCCGCATTCCTCGACCAGCCTTAGCGAGTTCTCGAACATCGCCTCTGTCTCGGTCGGAAAGCCCGCGATGATATCGGCGCCGAACACGATGTCGGGGCGCGCGGCCCGCGTCTCCTCGCAGAAGCGGATGGCGTCATCGCGCAGGTGGCGGCGCTTCATGCGCTTGAGGATCATGTTGTCGCCCGCCTGAAGGCTCAGGTGCAGATGCGGCATCAGCCGCGGCTCGGACGCGATCGCCTCGATCAGCGCCGGGTCCGCCTCGATCGAGTCGATCGAGCTGATGCGCAGCCGCGGCAGGCCCGGCACCAGCTTCAGGATGCGCTGCACCAGGTCGCCCAGGCGTGGGTGCGCCGGCAGGTCGGCGCCCCAGCTGGTCAGGTCCACGCCGGTCAGCACCACCTCGTTGTAGCCGGCATCGACCAGCCGCGCGATCTGCTCGACCACGACGCCCGCCGGGACGCTGCGGGAATTGCCCCGCCCGAAGGGAATGATGCAGAAGGTGCAGCGGTGGTCGCAGCCGTTCTGGACCTGCACATAGGCCCTTGCGCGGCTGCCGAAGCCGTCGATCAGGTGGCCGGCCGTCTCTGTCGCGGACATGATGTCGTTGACGCGTACCTTCTCGGTCTCGCCGATGAAGTCGGGGCCCTTGGCAAGCCCTGCCCAGGTTTCGGCCCGCATCTTTTCCAGGTTGCCGACGACCAGGTCCACCTCGGCCATCGCGGCATAGGTCTCGGGCTCGGTCTGGGCGGCGCAGCCGGTGACGATGATCCGCGCGGCAGGGTTCTCGCGGCGCAGCTTGCGGATGCGCTGGCGCGACTGGCGCACGGCTTCCGCCGTGACCGCGCAGGTGTTCACGATCACCGCGTTGTCGAGCCCGGCGCCTTGCGCAAGTTCACGCATCGCCTCGGTCTCGTAGGCGTTCAGCCGGCAGCCGAAGGTCTCGAAGACGGGCGGGTTCATCGCAGCATCTCCGGTGACAGCACGCCCTCGAAGACCAGCGCGGTCGGTCCGGTCAGCCAGACGCCATCCTCGCGCCACTCGCCATGCAGCGTTCCGCCATCCACGACGATCTCGGCGCGGCGGCCGATCAGCTCCTTGCGGTGGCAGGCGACCAGCGCCGCGCAGGCGCAGGAACCCGAGGCCAGCGTGATCCCCACGCCGCGTTCCCAGATCCGCAGCCGCAGCCGGTCGGGGGCCAGCACCTGCACCATCTCGACATTGGTGCGTTGCGGATAAAGGGGATCGTGCTCGAAGCGCGCGCCCTGCGAGGCGATGTCGGCGCCCTCGGCGTCGTCCACCACGAACACGCAATGGGGGTTACCCATGCTGACCGCGCCGGGATTGCCGGGCAGCGGCAGGGACACCGTGTCCACGTCGCGCGCCAGCGGGATCCGGTCCCAGTCCAGCGCCGGCTGGCCCATGTTCACGCGGGTCAGACGGTCGCCCGCATCCTCGGCGATCAGCACGTCGAACTCTGTGCGCAACCGCAGGCGCGTGGCGCCCGTCTCGTCCATCAGAAGCCGCGCGATGCAGCGGGTGGCGTTGCCACAGGCGCCCGAGGTCGAGCCGTCCGCGTTCCAGAACGTCAGCCGCGCATCCGCGTCGGCATCGTCGTGGATCACCGCCAGCTGGTCGAAGCCCACGCCCATGTGCCGGTCGCCCAGCGCGCGCGCCAGCGCAGGCGTGACCGGATCGGCCGCGCCGCGCGCGTCGATGATCACGAAATCGTTGCCCAGCCCGTGCATCTTGAGAAAGCGCAGGGGAGGCGTCTGGGAAAGGCTCTGCTCCATCCGCGCGGATATAGGCGATTGCCGGGCGACTCGCCAGAGCGCCTGCAAGGCAAGGGCATTGGCCCATATCCCGCTGCTCTGGTCGGGACTTCAAGAACAAGTAGAGATAAAAAAAATACAGTCCAAAAATAGAAATATATAGATTTTTATATGTTAAACATTTTGTCTATCTATTCACAGTCTGGCCACATTTGATCGTAACCGTCCGATCACCTAGGACGACCCAGGCTTGAAAAGGAAAAGAGTACATGAAAGTCAATTCGACTGTGCTTCTCACAGTGTCCCTTTTTGCTCTTGCCGCGTGCAGCAGCAGTGACGGCGGCAGCGGCGGCGGTGGTGGTGGCGGCGGCGAAATCTCGCAGGGGATCTTCGAACAGGAGCTTCCGACCGCCGAAGAACTCGCCGGACTGCCGCAGGAGGCGCAGGATTTCGTCGCCGCGTGGGATGACCTCAACCAGAACGGTACCGAGGAGCGGCCCAATGCGGATGCGACCTATGCCGGGTCTGTCGGCTTCGCGGTCGAGAGCGGAACAGCCGAGGACAACACCCTTGTGTTCGGCGACATCTCGCTCGCTGCGGATTTCACGGGTGACATCATCACCGGTTCGATGACCAACCTGAGCGCGTTCGACTCGGAAACGCCGCCCGAAGGAGCCGCCCTCGGGGGGCAGCTTGATCTGTCCAACGGGGCCATCACCGACAGCCGCTACACGGCCGATTTCGGCGGTGACCTGACGCTCGACGACAATGGCGACGTCGAGACTTTCAGCGTCGCCGGTGATCTCGAGGGTGCATTTGCCGGCACACAGACACTCGGTGTTCTCACCGGTACCGTGACGGAGGGTCCTGTCGTGGACCAGATCGACGGCATCTTCCTGGCTGACCAGCAGCCCTGATCCAACGACGTTGCGGCGCGTGTGGACACCGCACGCGCCGCGATTCATGATCTGGCTGTTTGCATCCTCGCGTGTTCACGCGATGAAAGCCGACCATCCCGTCCTTCAGGAATTCCGCATGCCCGAATTCAGGCAAAGCATCCTTGCTGCGCTTCTTGTTCTTGTGTCGATTGCATGCCCTGCCCCGGCGCAGACCGGCGCCGACCTGAACGCACTCCTGTCCGGCGGCCGCCCCGCCGAGGCGCTGGAACTGGCGCGGACATCGGACCTTTCCCCCGCCGATCTGGCCTATGTCGAGGGGCGCGCCGCCCTTGCCGACAATCGCCTGCCCGACGCGATTGCAGCGTTTCGCCGGGCGCTTCGCCTGAACCCCGAGGCGCGGCTGGCACGCTGGTACCTGGCGCAGGCGCTGGCGCGCGACGGCCAGGTGGAAGCGGCGCTGTTCCAGATCGACGAACTTCTGCCCGAGGCCCGCGGCGCGGACGAGCGGCGGACCCTGCTTTCGGCGCGGTCGCGCCTGGTGGCGCAGCGCCCCTGGGGGCTGACCTTCGGGATGAACCTACAGCCCAGCAGCAACCTGAACCGCGCCACGCTGAACACCGAGGCGCCGATATTCGGCGGGCTTGTCGGCACCATCGACACCACCGCCGAAGAGGGCTTCAGCGCCACATTGCAGGCGGGCGCCTTCCGCCGCTTCGATCTGGGTGCGGGCGCGCTGACCCTGTCCGGATCGCTTGCCGCGACACGCGCCACCGTCGACGGGCTCGACCGGTGGCAGCTTGGCGCGGCGGCGGCCTGGATCCGCCCGCTGGATCGGGGCCGGCTGACCCTTCGGGCGGACGGCCTGACGACCTTCTACGATGACGAGATCCGGGACTTCACCCTGGTCGGCCTGTCGGTGGATCGCGAATTCTTCGGCGAGCGCACGCTTTACCGGCTGGGCGCGCGGGTCGCGCGGCAATGGTATGACGACCCGGGGCGTGCCAGCATCTATGACAACACCAGCGTCACGCTGACCGGGGATCTGCGCCGCATCATCACCCCGCGGCTTGCGCTGCGCGCCGGGCTTGCCGTGAACCGGACCAACGCCCGGGATCCGCGCTTCAGCTATGACGCGATCCGCCCCAGCATCGGGATGGAGCGCAGCTGGCCATCAGGCTGGACGGTGCTCGGCAATGTCTACTACGAACAGGAATGGTTCGACGCGCCGTTCTTTGCCTTCGACACCGAGAAACGCATCGACCGGACCGTCGGCCTGGGGCTGATCGTCGGCAACAATTCAGTCGTCATCCGGGGCTTTACCCCGCGGCTTTCCTGCAACTTCGCACGCACCGGATCCAACGTCGTCTTCTACGACAACATCGACGTCGAGGAGTGCAACCTTTCGCTGACGCGACGCTTCTGACGAAAGCGGGGGTTTTCGCCCGTTCCCCGTGCTTTGCCCTCTTGACCTCCGAACCCGCGGCGTCTATCGACCCCCCTCGAGTGGGCCCGTAGCTCAGTTGGTAGAGCAACTGACTTTTAATCAGTGGGTCACAGGTTCGAATCCTGTCGGGCTCACCATCACCTTTCCGCCAAAGCGCTAGAACGTCACCACCGCGCCCGCCAGCAGGGCAGCGCAGAACAGCGCGCCCAGGCTGGGGACGATCAGCGGCACCGTCACGATCCCATCGGGTGCCGGGTCGCCGCGGCGCTTGATGCGCACGAGTGCCAGGTTCACCAGCAGGAACACCGCCAGGATCACCACCGAGGACCATTCCGCCAGCGCCTCCAGCGGAAGGGTCAGCGCAAGCGCCAGCACAAGGCCGCCGACCGCCAGCGTCGCGATCACCGGCGTGCGGCTTGCCGGGTGTACCCGCCCCAGCGCCGCCGGCAGCCGACCCTTTCGGGCCAGGCCGTAAAGCACCCGCGCGGCCATGATGATCTGGATCACGATGCCGTTCATCGTGGCGACAATCCCGATCAGCGTCACCACGACGGGAGAGACCCCCGTCAGCCGCTCGTAGAGCAGCGCGATCGGCGCGGCGGATGCGCCCAGTTCCTCCGGCGGCAGCGACTGGACCGCGACAAAGGTCACGAGCACATAGATCACCGTGACGGCGGCCAGCGAGATGAACAGCGCCAGCGGGACCACCCGGCGCGGGTCGTGCACCTCCTCGACCATGTTGATGGTGTCGTCGAAACCGAGAAACGCGAAGAACGCGATCAGGCTGGCCGATATCACGCCCGTCATCGCGGCCCCGTCGCCCAGCGGCGGCAGCGCCGATGGCAGGCGCGCCAGCATGCCGGGATCCTGCCAGAGCCCGGCGCCGACCACGACCGCAAGGCCCGCCACCTCTATCAGCGTCATCACGGCGGCGAAGCCCAGCGATTCCCGGACGCCGCGCGCGGCGATTGCCGTCATCGCAAGGATGATCCCCGCAACCAGAACCCCGTGCGGCAGCGGCACCAGAAGCTCCATGTAACCCGCCGCCCCCAGCGCGATCGCGGCCGAGGCGACGATGGCCGACATCACCACGAACAGCCCCGTCCAGAGCGTGAGCCAGTTGCGCCGGAAGCCGGCATCGACGAAGACGGCCTCGCCCGCCGCCTGGGGGATGCGGCCCGAGAATTCCGCGAAGCTGCCGGCGCTGAAACCCATGACCACCGCCGCCAGCAGAAAGGCTGCGGGCGCGTGGATCCCGGCCCGGGCCGCGGTGGTGCCGACCAGGACGTAGATGCCCGCGCCGATCGTAACACCCAGCCCGTAGAGCACGAGAAGCGGCAGGCCGATCGCGCGTCGCAGCCCGGGCTCTTCGGCGTTTCTGGTCATGGCCCTGTTCCCTGCGCCGCGCCCGACGCTTCTGCGTGCAGCCGTTGCGATGCCGTCGCCTTGACACGGGTCAATGTGCGCGGGCTTTTGCCGGGTTCCTGTTGTCCGGGGAACAGGAAAGGGCCGTGCCATGGCGGATTTCACGACGGGCAAGCCGCTCGGGGCGGAACGGATGGACGGCGCGGTCGATCCCCGCACGCTCGGTTTCGCGACCACGGCCGATCTGGAACCGCTGGACGCCTGGCCCGGCCAGGACCGCGCGCTCGAGGCGGTGCGAATGGCGGCCGGGATGGAGCATGCCGATTTCAACCTGTTCGTGCTGGGCCGGCAGGGAACGGGCCGCCACAGCGCCGCCCGCGCGGTTCTGTCCGGGGCGGCCGCGGCGCGCCCGGTGCCGCGCGACTGGATCTATGTCAACAACTTCACCGACCCGCAGCGCCCCATCGCGATTGACCTGGCACCGGGCAATGCGGAGTTGCTGCGCCTTGCGGTCGAGAACCTGATCGACGATCTCGCCAACGACCTGCCGGCGGTGTTCGAGTCCGAGGACTACCAGGCCCGCCGCCGCAGCATCGAGGACAGGTTTTCCGCCGAGTCCGATGACGAGATGGAGGCGCTTTCGGAAAAGGCGCGCGAGAAGGACATCGCCATCCTGCGGACGCCGATGGGCTTCGGCGTCGCCGCGCGCCGCGACGGAGAGATCCTGACCCCCGCGCAATACGACGCCCTGC
Source organism: Halovulum dunhuangense (assembly GCF_013093415.1). NCBI lineage: Bacteria > Pseudomonadati > Pseudomonadota > Alphaproteobacteria > Rhodobacterales > Paracoccaceae > Halovulum > Halovulum dunhuangense. The sequence continues at coordinate 192,664 of NZ_JABFBC010000001.1, read as the reverse complement.
CCCGCGAAGAGCGCGACCGCATCGACGCCGCCGTCGCCGGGATCGAGGAGGCGCTGGGTGCTATCCTCAAGCAGATGCCGCGCCGACTGAAGGCGCAGCGCCGCAAGGTCGAGGAACTGAACGCCGCCATGGTCGAGGCCGCCGTCGACAACGCCATCGCCGAGGCACGCTCGCGCGTCCCGGACGAGCCCAACGCCACAGGGTTCCTGGACGACCTGCGCAAGCAGCTGGTCGCGAATGCCGAGGTGTTCCTCATGCGCCCCGAGGGCGCCCAGGCCGGGCCCTTCCCGGTTTCCGCCACCCGCCACTACATGCGCCCGCAATTCGAGCCGTTCACCGTCAACGTGCTGGTCACGAACCCGGCGGACAGCGGCGGTGCGCCGGTGATCGAAGAGTCGCTGCCGACACTGTCGAACCTGATCGGGCGGATCGAATACGCCGCCCAGCAGGGGGCGCTGGTCACCAATTTCACCATGATCCGCCCCGGCGCCCTGCACCGCGCGAATGGCGGCTACCTGCTGCTCGACGCGCGCGAGGTGCTGACCGAGCCCTTTGCCTGGGACGCTCTGAAGCGCTGCCTGAGCACCGGCGAGGTGCAGATCTATTCCGCCGGGGAAAGGCTGAGCCTGATCTCCACGGTGTCGCTGACGCCGGATCCGATCCCGCTGAAGGCCCGGGTCGTGCTGGTGGGCGACCGCCTGCTCTATTACATGCTGGTCGCGCTCGATCCCGAGTTCCCGCGGCTGTTCAAGCTGGAAGCCGATTTCGAGGATCGGATGCCGCGTTCGGCCGAAAGCACGGCGCTTTACGCGCGGCTAGCCGGCACCATGGCGCAGCGTGCGGGACTCAGGCCGATCACCGCTGGCGGTGTGGCGCGGCTTCTGACCGAGGCGATGCGCGCGGCCGAGGACGCCGAACGCTTCGCGCTGGATCTTGGCCAGATGTCCGACACGATCCACGAGGCGGATTACTGGGCTGCCGCGGCCGGTGCGGACAGCGTGCGCCCCGAGGATGTCGAGGCCGCCATCGCCGCCGCCGACCGGCGCGCGGGGCGCATCCGCGACCTGACGCAGGAAAGCATCGCCCGCGGCGCCGTTCTGATCGACACCGACGGCGCCCGTGTCGGCCAGATCAACGCGCTCTCGGTCGCCGAGATCGGCACCACCCGCTTCGGCCGCCCGTCGCGCGTCAGCGTCCGGGTGCGCGCCGGCAGCGGCAAGCTGGTGGACATCGAACGAGAGACGGAACTCGGCGGGCCGATCCATTCCAAGGGGGTGTTGATCCTGTCGGGCTACCTGGCCGGGACTTACGCGCCCGACCTGCCCATGTCGCTCTGGGCCAGCATCGTGTTCGAGCAGAGCTATGGCGGCATCGACGGCGACAGCGCGTCCGCGGCCGAGCTGATGGCGCTTCTTTCGGCCCTGGCCGAGGCGCCGATCGACCAGTCCCTGGCCGTGACCGGGTCCGTGAACCAGTTCGGCGACGTGCAGGCCATCGGCGGGGTCAACGAAAAGATCGAGGGGTTTTTCGACGTCTGTGCCGGGCGGGGCCTGACCGGGCGGCAGGGGGTGTTGATCCCCGCCTCCAACGTCGCGCATCTGGTGCTGCGGTCCCGTGTCGTGGACGCCGTGCGCGAGGGGCGGTTCCGCGTGATCCCCTTCGCCAGCATCGACGAGGGGCTGCAACTGCTGACCGGGCGCCCGGCGGGGGACCGGGGCGCGGACGGGGCGTTTCCCCCCGGCAGCCTGAACGCCGCGGTCGAGGCGAAGCTGCGCCGCTTCGCCGAGTTGCGCGCGCGCGACCTGCGCAGACGGCCCGGCGGCGAGGACCGGCGATGAGCGGCCAGCCACGGCGCATCACCCTTGGCGCCACGCGCTTCGATGATGCCCGCGCCAGCCTCGACCTGGCGCTGGGGCTGGCGGCCGAGGCGCGGGCGATGCTGCGCGGTCTGCTGATCGAGGAAGAGGGCATCCTCGCCTTCGCGGCCCGCAGCGGCGCGCGCGCCCTTGGCCCCGGCGGACAGCCGGTGCCGGAGGTGACGGCGGAGCGGATGCGCGCCGCCTTTCGCGCCGACGCCGCGCGCTTTCGCCGCCTGATCGAACAGATGGCCGGGCAGCGCGGGCTCGACTGGTCCTTCGCGCAGGAGCGTGGGCGGCTTGCCGCGCTGGCCACGGCCCAGGGCGGCCCCGACGACCTGCTGATCCTCAGCGGCGAGGCATCCCGCAGCCGCCCGGCACAGGTGGTCCTGCTGGTCCGCGACGGCTCGGATCCCGGGCTTGCGGGCCTGACCGCGGAGGCGGCCCGGATCCTTGCGGCGGGGCGGCCCGTGCGGGTGCTGGCCCTGCGCGGATCCGACCTGACCGCGCTGCCGCCCGGCGCGCGGGTCGAGCAGGCCGAGACCGAGGCAGCCCTTGGTGCGCAGATCGCCCGACTGGGGACGGGGGCGGTGCTGGTCGCGGATCGCGGCGCACTTTCCGGCCCCGTTCGGGTGGCGCTGCTGGCCGCGCGCTGCACCCGGCTGCTGCGCGCCGCTCAGCCGGGGACCACCGGGTAGAAGGGGTGGCCCCAGTCCTCGGCCGGATTGTCCATCATCAGGTCGATGAAGACCGGCACCAGGAAGCCCAGGATCGCCGCGCCATCGCGCACCTGCTGGCGGTTGACCCCGCTGTTCCAGGTCGCCCCGCCATGCACCAGCTGGTTGCGCAGGACGTACAGCCGGTCGAACAGGATGGTCAGCACCTTCGTGGTTTCATGCCGCGCAAGCGCCGTTCCGACGGTGCGCCGTGCCGCCTCGAACCGCTCCTGCCATCCGGGCGCGCCTTCGGGGTCGTTCTGGTGGCGCCAGAACGGCTCGAACACGAAGCGATTGTCCAGAAGTACCCGCACCGGCCCGGAATACCGGGACCAGATCGCGTCGTAGATCCGCTTGTCTGCGTCCAGCCGGACAAGGCGCGCGAAATAGCCCTCCATCCGCCCGCGTTCGGTCAGTCCGGCCGTGCCCGGCTCGAAATCCGCCGCATCCGCATAGGCGGCGTTGAAGGCGATCCAGTAGAGGATGAAGGCGGTATCCGCATCCTGCCCGGCCAGCGCCTCGGCCCGGCCCATCCAGCTGAGCGCGCGATGCACCCGCAGCCCCATCGTCTCGGGAAAGTCCGCGCGCAGCGCCCGCTGCCGCGCCTTCAGCGTCGCGTGATCCGGCGCCGACCCGCTCATGCCGCGTCTTCCACCCGCGACAGCGCGATCATGGTGCCGCCCAACTCCCGGAAGGCGCGCTGCCGGCACGAGAACACGAGTATCTGCAAGTCGGCCGCCTGCCGGTGCAGGGCGTCGAACATCCGTTCGATCCGGTCGTCGTCGGTATAGACCAGCGCATCGTCCAGGATCACCGGCGCGTGTCGCCCATCCGCCGCCAGCAGCCGCGCGAAGGCCAGCCGCACCAGAAGCGCGATCTGTTCCTGCGTGCCGCCGGACAGGGTGTCGAACTCCTCTTCAGCGCCCGCGCGCACAAGCGCCGTGGGCAGCACCGCCTCTTCGTCCAACCGGATCGTCGCCTCGGGCCAGAACAGGCGCAGCAACGGCGACAGCTCGCGCATCACCGGCTCGAAATAGCGGTCGCGCGCGGTGGCGCGGGCCGCGTCGAGCGCCGCCGCAAGGGTCTGAAGCACCTCCACCTCGAAGCGGATGCGCGCCAGTTCCGCCGCGGCCGCCTCCAGCCGGCTGGTCGTGTCGGCCAGTTCCTCTTCCACGGCCTGGCCGGACAGGTGGTCGATCAGCGCGTCGAGCCGGACCCGCTCTTCCGTCAGGCGCGCCCGGTCCGAGGCGATCCGCGCGATCACTTCTTCCGCGCGTTTCAGCGCGGCTTCCGCCGCCGCAAGATCGGGGGCATCCGCCTCGAGGGCCTCCAGCTTCGCCTCTGCCCCGGAAAGCGCCACCTGCTCTGCCTCGAGCGTCGCGGCCAGCGCGGCGCGCGCGGCCCGTGGGTCGTCGGTCGTCGCCAGGGCTGCGCGGGCGCGGTCCAGCCTTGCGCCGGCCGCTTCCGCCGCGGCAATGGCCCGCTCGGCGCCGGTGCGCGCCCCTTCCGCCTTGCCGCGGGCGGTTTCCAGCGCGGCCAGCGCCTGCCGCTGTGCGGTCGCCGCAGCCTCTGCCCGGTTCTGGGCCTCGGTCGCGTCGGGCAACTCCGGGTCTGCGGCCTCGGGCTCCGGCAGGGCGGCAAGCGCCGTCCGCAAGGCGTCGATCCCCGAGGGGGCGAGAAGCGCAAGCTGCCCTTCGGCGGCGCGCAGGGCTTCCCCGGCCTCGGCCCGCTTGCGCGCGGCCGCGCGGGCCGCAGGCAGGTCCGGCAGGCCCAACCGTTCCAGAGCTTCCCGAAGACGGGCTTCCGCCGCGCGCGCCGCCTCGGCCGCGCCGCTGCCCTGCCCGGGATGGATGGTCAGCTGTCCAAGGCCGCGAAGGACCAGCGTGCCGCCCTCGGGCAGCGCCACGCGCCGGGCGCCGGGCACTGGCGCGCCGTCCAGCGTGATCGCGCCCTCGGCTCCGGCCAGGTAGTCGATGGTCACGCCCGGCGCGCCTGCCTGAAGCAGCGCGGTCTGGGTCGCGACGTCGGCGGCCAGACCTTCCAGCCGCGCAAGCGTCTCGGCGTCGGGACCGATCCCGGCCTCGGCGCGGCAGGTCTCGATCCGGCTTCGCAGCGTCTCGGCCCGGGCGATCTGTTCGGAAAGGCGTTCACGCCGATCGCGGTCGGCAGCGGCGCTTTCCGCGCGAAGCGCGCGGCGCAGCAGCGACTCGGCCGCCGAGGCGGTCTCGCGTGCCGCTTCCGCCTCTGCCGCCGCCTTGCGCAACGATGCCTCGGCCGTGTCCCGCGCCGCTGCCGTCGTCTCGCGCAGGGCCTCCGCCTCCCCGTGGGCGCCTTCGGCCTCGGCCAGTTCGGCCAGTTGCCCGTCCATCGTGGCCAGTCGCGCCTGCGTGCCGCTGACCTTCAGCCGCGCATGATCGGCCGCGTCGCGCGCGCGGTCGCGGGCCTCGGCGTGGCGCGTGGCCTTGTCGAAACCCGCGCGCGCCGCCGCCAGCCGTTCCTCGCGCTGGGCGGCCTCTGCCGGGTCGTCCAGACCGGAAAGCTCGCGGATCACCGCGCGGCGACGGTCCAGATCCTGTTTCAGATCCTGTGCCTTCTCCGCCTGCGCGGCCTTCTCAGCCTCCAGCGCCTCGACCAGGTCCATCGCCGCCTTTAGCGGACCGCCCGTCCTGGGCCGCCCCATCGCGGTCAGGTAGCGGTCAAGATCCTCCTGGCAGCGGGTCCGCGCCATTTCCATCCGGCGCCCCCCGGTCATCGCCTCCACCTCGCCCGTGACCGACGAAAGCAGGTCGCGCCGCGCGCTGCGGGATTGCTGCCGCTCGGCGGTGGAGCCCTGGTCGAGCCCGGTCGCCCCCTGCCGCACCCACAAAAGCCCCACCGGCCCGCCGCCCGCATCCGGGCCGACGGCGCGGGCGATCCACGCCTCGGCCTCGTCGGCCTGGGCGATCAGCCGCTCGCCCTGCCATACCTTGGCAAAGGCGCCGGACAGCCAGCGCTTCTCGATGCGGAAGCGGCCCTCTGCGGTGTCGATCTCGACGCCGACCGCGGGCGCGCCCCCCGCATGGGGCCGCAGCGCCTTGGCCTCCTTCGCCTGAGATCGATGGGGCACGAAGAACACCGCCTGCAACGCGTCGAACACGGTGGACTTGCCGTGTTCGTTCGGCGCGCTCAGCACGTTCAGCCCCGGACCGATGCCGGTGATCTGGACCGGCGCGTGAAAGCGGCGGACATTTTCCAGCCGGATCGAGACGAGTCTCATTTGCCGCCCTCCTTCAGATAGGCATAGAGCCGGTTCAGCGCCGCCGCCGCGACGGCCCGGCTGGCCGCGTCGCTGTCGGGATCCCTTGCGCCGTTGCGCAGGCTTTCGGCGGCAAGACGCAGCGCGCCGCCGCGGTCGATCTCGTCCAGGTCCTCGGCCTCCACCTCGGTGGCAAGCCGGTCCGTGTTCAGCACGAAATGCCCGAATTCCGGCGCCACCTGCCGCGCCGCCGCATCCAGCGCGGCATGCTGCTGAAGGGTCGCCCGCCCTTCGGCGCGGACCCGGACCAGGCTGTCGCGCCGGGTCGCCGCCCCGGCGGGCAGCATCTCGTACAGGGCCGCGGCGGCGTCCTGGCCGGGCAGCAGCGGCAGCACCTCGTCCGACCAGTGGAAGACGCCGGTCTCGACCGGGCTGACCCGCGGGGCAGCCCCACCGCCCGCCAGCGTGACGGCAAGGCAACCGCCCCTTCCGTCATGCTTGAAGCCGTCGCGCTCGGGCGTGCCGGAATACCAGGCGCGGGGACCCGGATTGACCCGCCCGTGCCAGTCGCCCAGCGCCAGGTAGTCCAGCCGCGCGGTCAGCGCCAGGTCGGGGGCGATCGCCGGCTGGTCGCCATCCTCCGAGAAATCGACCGTCCCGCCATGCGCCAGCCCGATGCGGATGTCGCGCGGGTCGGTGTCGTGGCCCTCGAACCAGTCGGTCAGGTTGCGCCCCGGATAACGTCGTGTCGTGGGCGCGGGCAGCAGCGTGACGCCCGGCGCGAGCGAGATCGCCCGCGGCTCCAGCAGCGGATGCACGTTGGGCGGCGCGTGGTCCAGCACCCGGTCCCACAGCGCCTCGGCCGCAAGGCTGTCATGGTTGCCCGGCAGCAGCCACCAGTGGATGTCGGGATCGGTCCCCATCACGCCCAGCGCCTGGCGCCAGACGGCATCCGACGGGGTTTCGGTGTCGAAGATGTCGCCGGCCAGCAGGACGTGCCGGGCGCGGTGGTCATGGGCGGCGCGGTGCAGCCGCGACAGTACGCCATGGCGGGCCTCCTGCAGGCGGCCGCGGAAGGTCTCGTCGGGAATGTTCGAGAACCGCTTGCCCAGATGAAGGTCCGAGCTGTGGATGAAGCGAAATTCAGTCATGTCGAATGCTCCGCAGTATGACAGGGCGGGAATCGGCCGGGGCCGGGGAGTGATCCCGATCTGGCATGGCGGGGTGACAGAACCTGTCGTTTGCCGTCATGCCTGCCGGCGGTCGCCCCTTGACGATGAAAACGAAAAGAGAACATGCTCAGGGAAGTGCGTCGAAATCGTCGCGCCGGTACGGGTGGACCAGCGCGCGTAACGCTTCCGGCGCCACCACCTCGACCTGGTCGCCCCACTGGTAGAGATGCCAGGCCATCTCCAGCCAGCCCGAGGCGTGAAAGCGCACCTCGAGGCCCCCGTCGGGCAGGGGGCGCGTCTGCTGCCGCGGATGGAAGCGCCAGTCCGCCGCCCGCGCCGCCGCCGCGGGGGTGAAGTGCCAGACCACCTCGGCATGTTGCGACTCGTCCTGGAACGACCCGAAGGCGCGCGCCGAATGGGCTGCAAGGTCGAAGCCGGGATCGCGGCCGAACCAGATGTCGGTCACTTCCGGACCCACGATCCGGTCAAAGCGGAAATGCCGCAACCCCTCGCCCTGGTTGGGTTGCTTCGCCACCAGGTAGCGCCGCGCGCCCAGCAGCACGCCGTAGGGTTCCACCTCGCGCAGGGTGCCGTTGTAGGAAAACCGCATCCGGTAGGGGCCGCGCAGCGCCTGCGCCACCGCCTCGGCCAGGATGGGATCGTCCTTCGGCACCGGGCCTGGCCGGGCGGCGACGCCATGGGACTCGAGCAGCGCCTCGGCGTCGGCTTCGGCCCGCCGCGCCTCGGCGGGGGGCAGGGCGGCAAGAAGCCGGTCGCGCAGCCCTTCCAGCCGGTCGGCCTGCCGCCGGTCCCCCTCGTCCCTGAGCCGCGCGATGGCAAGCTCCAGCGCCTCCAGTTCCGCATCGCCCGACAGGCGCAGCCGGGCCAGCGGCACGTCCCGCAGGCGGATGCGCAGGCGTCGGTCCGCGTCCTCCCGCCGCTCCACCGCGTGGGGGAACGCCTCGGCCAGCGCGCCGGCCATGCGTTGCGCGGTGCGGTGGCTGACGCGGAACGCCTCTGCGATTTCCTCCAGCGTCACGCCGGAATGCCGCCCCATCGCCATGTCGGCCAGGCGCAGCAGGTCTAGGGCTTTGGCAAAGGACATCGGGCGATCCGGGGTTGCGGGGTATCCCCCGGACATTGGCATCCCGCGGGGCACGAGAAAACCCCGCATCACCGATGCCGGCCTGCCAGCCTTCGGGGGCTGACCCGGCGGAAACTTCTTTGTGAATCAACGCCTCTCGGTGTAGTCCCGTGCATACCAGATGTATTCCGATATGTGTTTTGCGGATTTGTTCCGATGATCGAGGCCCCATCCCAGGGTTGGTTTCTCAGCCTGCGCCGATCCGTGATGGTCGTCGACCTGGTGGAATCCGTCCGCCTGATCGAGGCCGACCAGATCGGGACGATCACCCGCTGGCGCGAGGTCGTCGCCCATGCCGAGGCCGCGCTGGCCGCGACCGGCGCCGGGCGCATGGTGAAAAGCCTTGGCGACGGGATGCTGCTCGACCTGGAGGGGGTGGAGCCTGCACTGGCGGTGGCCTTTGCGCTGCTCGACAAGACCGCGCAACTTAACCGCGACCTGCCCCCCCAGCGGCAGATGCACCTGCGCATCGGGTTGCAGACCGGCGACCTGATGGTGGACCGCCACGATGTCTATGGCCACGATGTCAACGTGGCCGCCCGCCTGGCCGCGCTGGGCGACCCGGGCGATGTCGTCGTCTCGGCGCTGGTCCGCGACGAGATCGTGCACGGCATCCACGCCGATATCGAGGATCTGGGCGAGTGCTTCCTCAAGCATGTGCGCGAGCCGGTGCGCGCCTACCGCCTGTCGCCGCCGGGTCAGGGGGTCGCGCGTCCGCGCGTGCGCGGCGCGACCGAGACGCTTTTGCCCACCATCGCCGTGATCCCGCTTGCCGGCGCCACCGGCGCGCTGGGCCAGGTCATGGCCGAGGAGATGATCCGCGCCTTTGGCCAGTCGCCGCATCTGAACGTCATCTCGCGCCTGTCCACCGCGCCCTTCGCCCGGCTCGACCGCCCGCTGGAAGAGATCGGCAGGCTTCTGGGCGCAAGCCATGTGCTGACCGGGCGCGTGACCGAGGATGCGGGGATCCTGGAGGTGACGCTCGAACTGACAGAGCTGCGCAGCCGGCAGGTGATGTGGTCCGACCGCTTTCGCGACCGCGCCGCCAACATCCTGATCGGCGAGCAGGAGATGTTCGCCCGCATCGCCGAGGCGGTGGGCAAGGCGATCCTGAGCCGCGAACTGCAACGCGCCAGGAACCTGCCGGTGCGCACGCTGGAAAGCTATACGCTGATGCTGGCGGCGGTGAACGCGATGTACCGGCTCTCGCAGAGCGACTTCAACCATGCCGAACAGATGCTGACCGCCACGATGGAGCGGAACCCCCGCCATTCGGTGCCGCTGGCCTGGATGGGCAACTGGCATGTGCTGAAGGTGCAGCAGGGCTGGACCGACGATCCCGCGCGCGAGCAGCGCATCGCCTCGGACCGGACCGCGCGGGCCTTGGACCTGAACCCCGATTGCGAGCATGCGCTGACCATCGACGGGCTGGTGCAGACCAACCTTTCCAAGGATTTCGAGGGGGCCGACACCCGCTACCGGATGGCGCTGGGCTTCAACCCCAACAATGCGCTCGCGAACCTGCTGAAGGGCGTGATGCACGCCTTCCGCGACGAGGGCGACGAGGCGGTGCGCCTGTCCGAGATGGCGCAGGCGAAATCGCCCTTCGATCCGCAGCAATACTACTTCGATTGCCTGACCGCCGCCGCCTATATCGCCGCCGGCCGCCCGGCCGAGGCGCTGCCCTATGCCGAGCGGTCGCTCAAGGCCAATTCCACCCACACCTCGACCCTGCGCACGCTGGCGATCGCCCAGTGGCAGACCGGCGACCACGAAGCCGCGCGCGCGACGCTGGGCCGGATGATGGCGCTGGAGCCGGGGCTCACGGTGTCCAAATGGACGCGTCAGAACCCGGCGGCGAAATACGTCATGGGCCGGCGCATCGCCGAGATCCTGCGCGAGGCCGGCATGCCCGAATGACCGTGGCGTGTCGTGAAGAATGAAGCTTGAAGAGTGCATGCAGAACGAGGGGCATTCGATGACGAACCTGAAACCGCAGTCCGCCTACAGCGCCTATTCGGCGTACAGCGCGTATTCGGCCTATTCGGCCTACAGCGCCTATTCCGCCTACAGTGCATATGGCGGCGGCCCCGGCCTGCCGGTGGCGCCTTTTGTCGCCCCCGCGCTCATCACCAACCGCGACGGCATCGTCGGGCCCTGGACCCCGCCCGGAACCCCGCCCGCGCCACTGCCCGAGAACGACCCCGGCAATCTCGACCGCTGGAGCGCGGCCGTGCGCGAGAGCCTGTGCAGCTTCGAGCTGGTCTCGCGGATCGGTTTCTCGATGGATGGGGGGCAGGCCGATGTCTGGCATCTGGACACCACCGCCCAGCCCGGCGCGGCGCCCACGGCCAGCTATCTGCCGCTGATGCGGATGCGCCGCCCGACGCCGGATCAGTTCCTCGAACAGCTCGTCTATCTCGAAACCTATGCCGACCTGCGGCAGGACCGCTGGATCGAGATCGAGGCGCAGATCGACCTTCCCACGGCGTTCTTCGGGTCCATCGGCTTTCTCGACCCGTCGCGCACGAAATACACCTATGAGCTGGTGCTGGCGGCGCTGAACCTTGCGCATTTCGTCGAGATGCGGCTCAAGCACGCGCTGGCGTGCAAGCGCCCGGTGGAATACTCGCCGCAGGTCCAGCCGATCATCCCGACGCCGCTGCACGGCACGCTGCCCTCGGGCCATGCGACCGAGGCGCATGTCGCGGCCACGGTACTGGACCGGATCTGGGCCGCCTCGGGCAATCCGACCTATGCCGATCCGGGCTGGCGGGCGCAGGCCTTCCGGCAGGCGGCGCGCATCGCCATAAACCGGACCGTCGCGGGGGTGCATTTCCCGGTGGACAGCGCGGCGGGCGCGTCGCTGGGCATGACGCTGGGGGCCTATTTCACGGCCCGGGCCACTGGGCAGGCCTATGATGCCTGGTCCTTCGACGGGCAGGACTTCGAGGGCGATTTCCAGCCGGAACAGATGTTCGACGTCGCGACCGGCCAGCAGACCGCCGTGGCCGCGACCGCCGACCTTGGCCCGCAGGCGCCGGGCGCGGAAGGGCGCTCGCCCATACTCGGCTGGCTGTGGGACCGGGCCATCGCCGAATGGCAAGCGGTCTGAACCGGGAGAGGTAGCCATGGCCGATCCCGTGACCCCCGCCGACTGGAGACTTGGGCCCGCCTCCCGCACTGCCACCGCCCTGGCGGACTGGGCCTTTGGCGACGAGATGGGCGCAAAGTCGGCGCGCCTGCGCGCCGCCGTCCGCGCCGTGGCGCTTTCCGCCGACGAGGCGGAAGAAACACAGGAGGAGGCGGCATCGCCGCCGCGCCAGGTGGTCACCCGCCTGACGGATGGGGCCGGGATCGCGCGCCTTGGGCAGGCGGAGCCGGATGCCGACGCACTCCACCTCGAAGCGTTCGGCCCGCCGTTGCCAAATGATGCGCTGGGCAGACAGGCGGCGCCCGCTCCCGTCGTGCTGCCCGATCTGCCGCCCGCGCCCGGCGTGGTCGTCACCGCGGTGATCGACGGCGGCCTTCCCTTTCTCAACCGTGCGTTCCAGGCTGCCGGCGGCACCACCCGCGTCCGGTACGCCTGGGTGCAGGATGGCCGTTTCCGGCACGACGGGCCCAGCCACGTTTCCCACGGGCGCGAGTTCACCGCGGCCGAGATCGAGACGCTTCTCGCTGATGCCAGCCGGAACGGCCCCTACCCGGACGAACTGGCCGCCTACCGCGCTGCCGGGCTTGCCGATTTCGCGCGCCCGCGCGGGCACATCCTTGGCCGCGCCTCGACGCATGGGGCCCATGTGGCGGCGCTGGCGGGCGGCTATCCGCCCGAGGATGACCGCACCGACCGCCCGCTCATCTTCGTGCAGCTGCCCCATGTCGTCACCGGCGACACGTCGGGCGCAAGCCTTGCGCCGCACGTCATCTCGGCGCTGGACTACATCGAGGATCGCGCCGACCGGATCGCGGCGGCGCTCGGCTGCGGGCGGCTGCCCCTGGTGATCAATCTCAGCTATGGCGGCACCGGCGGTCCGCTCGACGGGACCGGCTTTCTCGAGCGGCGGATGGACGCCTTTCTCGAACGCCGCAACCGCCGCGGCACCTGCACCGCCATCCTGCTGCCGGCGGGCAATGCGCATCTGTCGCAAGGCCATGCGCGGATCGGGACCGACACGCATTTCACCGGGCCCGGACGGACCGAAACCCTGTCGTGGAAGATCCAGCCCTCGGATCACAGCGACAGCTTCATCGAGATCTGGACCCCGAGAGAGGCGCCGGGAAACCGGCTGGAGGTGGCGCTGACCACGCCCGGCGGGGCGCCCGGCCCGTTCCTGCCCGCAATCGCCGGGCAGGCGGTCACGCTGCCCGGACCCGACGGCCCGGTCGCGCGCATTTCATACCGCTATGTGGGCGGGCCGACGCGCCGGGGTTGCTTCACCATCGCCGTCGCCCCGACCGACAATCCCGGCCGGCCCGGTCCGCGCGCCCCTGCCGGGGTCTGGACCGTCACCCTGCGCGACACCGGCCTGCCCGCAGGCAGCCATGTGGACGCCTGGATCCTGCGCGACGACGAGGTGCCGGGCCATGACAACGACGCGCGGCAATCGCGCTTCGTCGATCCCCGGCATGGCAAGGCGCACTGTCCCGTCATCGCGCAGGGGCTGCAAAGCGCCATCGCCACGGGGCGGCGCACGATCGTGGTGGGCGGCTTCGTCGATCGCAGCGGGCATGTCGCGCGCTATTCGGCCGGGGGCGCGACGAACACCGACGACCGGCCCGGTCCCGACGCGCTGACCGTGTCGGATGCCAGCCGTGTCCATCCGGGCGTGATATCGGCCGGGGTGCTCAGCGGATCGCGGATGCCGGTCTCTGGCTCGTCCGTCGCGGTGCCGCAGATCACCCGCGCCGTCGCCGACGCCTTCGCCAAGGGCGAGCAGCCGGATCGCGCCTGGGTCGCCGCCTGGGCCGCAGCTTGCGAGCAGGCCGATTTCGCAGGTCGCGCGGCCCGCCCCGACGCGCACCGCGGAGGCGCCGGGCGGATCCAGCCCGCTCCACAGGACCGGCGCCGCTACTGGCCGCTCTGAGCGTTACCTGGCTGCGCCGGTAGACCGGCTGACGGTCCGGCGCAGCCAGAATTCGGCCATCATGCCCACCAGCAGTCCGACGAGCACGAAATAGACCGGATACTCGATCGATGTCTTGTGCGGGAAATAGTTGACGAACAGCGCGCCGCGCATCTGGTCGATGGTGTGGAACAGCGGGTTCCAGTCGAAGAAGGGCAGGATCGCGTTCGGCAGCATGTTGGCCACGAAGAACTTGCCGCTCGTGATCATGTTGGCGCGCCGGTAGATGGTCGAGAGCATCTGCATCAGCTTCGGCGCGAAGGGCTTCATCGCCAGGAACAGCAGCCCGATCACGACACCGCTGGCCCAGGCCAGGAAGAACGGCAGCAGGATCCCCCGCGGGGAATGGATCTCCAGATCGCCGCGGAACAGGATCAGCGCCGCGAGGATGATCACGGTGGCAAGGATGTGCAGGTAGAGCGTGGCCAGCGCCGAGGACAGGATCATCAAGGTCGGCGTGACCGGCGCGTGCTGCATGATCGGCGACGTGGCCGAGCCTGCCTTGATCACCGCCCCGATGGCCTGGTTGTGCATCAGGAACAGCAGCACCCCGCCGACCAGGAACAGGATCACGTCGCCTCGAATCATCGCGCCGCGCAGGCCGAGCAGCTCGAACATGGCGTAGAACAGCGCCACCAGGATCAGCACCCGCCCGATCGCGGTCAGCAGCCCGAGCGTGGCGTTGCCGCTTTCCTCCCGCACCTCGCGCACCACCGTGTGGTAGAGAAGGGCCACGAAGTTCATGGCTTCGACAAGCAGCGATCGCTGGCTTTGCGGGGGGCTCTGCACGGGCCAAGGTCCTTCCTTACAGGCGCTTCACCCTAGCGCAGCGCGATTTGGCCTGCAAATCCTTCACGAATGCCGCTAATGCTGCCGCAGGACTATCGCAAAGGGATGAACGCCGCATGGATCCTGCCACGCTCACCGCAACGCTGCGCCGCCTCGCGCTCGAGGCCGGGGACCGTATCATGGAGATCTACGGCGCCGAGGATTTCGAAGTGCGCGCGAAATCCGACGACAGCCCCGTGACCGCCGCCGACGAGGCCGCCGACGCGCTGATCTTCGCGGGCTTGCGGGCGGCCTTTCCCGATATCCCCGTCGTGACCGAAGAGCAGGCCGACAGCCACAGCCTCGATGCGGCGCGGTTCCTGATCGTGGATCCGCTGGACGGCACCAAGGAATTCGTCCAGCGCCGCGGCGACTTCACGGTGAACATCGCGCTGGTCGAGAACGGCGTGCCGGTGCGCGGCGTGGTCTATGCACCCGCCCGGGGGCGGCTGTTCTACACCGATGCCGATGGCCGCGCGGTCGAGGAGGACGGCCCCTTCGATCCCGCCACACCCGGTGCCCTGCGGCCGCTTGCCGTGCGCAAGCCCGACAATGCCGCGCTGATCGTCGTCGCCTCCAAGTCGCACCGGGATGCCGCGACAGACGCCTATATCGCGCGCTACGCGGTAGCGGACTTCACCTCTGCCGGGTCGTCGCTCAAGTTCTGCCTGGTCGCCGCGGGCGAGGCGGATCTCTATCCCCGGCTGGGGCGCACGATGGAATGGGACACGGCCGCCGGGCATGCCGTGCTGGCCGGGGCCGGCGGGCGCGTGGTGCGCTTCGACGATCATGCCCCGTTGCGCTATGGCAAGCCCGGATACGAGAACCCTTTCTTCATCGCCTACGCCCCGGGCGTCACCCTGATGGATCCCGCATGAACGTCGTCGTCGTCATTCCCGCCCGCTACGCCTCTACCCGTTATCCCGGCAAGCCGCTCGTGGAACTGACCGGCGCCACCGGCCAGAAGCGCAGCCTCGTGCGGCGCAGCTGGGATGCCGCCTGCGCCGCCTCGGGCGTGGCACGGGTCGTCGTCGCCACCGACGATGGGCGCATCGCGGATCACGCCGCGGGCTTCGGCGCCGAGGTGGTGATGACCCCCGAAAGCTGCCGGAACGGCACCGAACGCTGTGCGGCGGCAGCGCAGGCGCTGGGGCTTCAGGATACCGACGTGGTCGTCAATCTTCAGGGCGACGCGCCGCTGACCCCGCCCTGGTTCGTCGAGGCGCTGATCGCCGCGATGGCAGGGGGCGCCGAGGTGGCGACACCGGTGCTGCGGCTGGATGCGGCGGCGCTGAACTCGTTCCAGGAGGATCGCGCCGTGGGCCGCGTTGGCGGCACCACCGCCGTATTCGACACGGCCGGCCGCGCGCTTTATTTCTCGAAGGAAGTGATCCCCTATACCGGCCGCCGTTTCGCCGAGGGCGAAGAGATCCCCGTATTTCACCATGTGGGCGTCTACGCCTACCGCCCGGCCGCGCTCAGGGCCTATGCCGGCTGGCCCGAGGGCCGGCTTGAAAAATGGGAGGGGCTGGAGCAGCTGCGCTTCATGGAACGCGGCATCCCCGTCACCTGCGTCGAGGTGGAGGCCCGCGGCCGCGCCTTCTGGGAGTTGAACAACCCCGTCGATGTCGCCCGGATCGAAACCATACTGAAGGCGCAGGGCGTGGCGTGAGCCTGCCGGCCACAAGCCTTGTCATCGTGAACCACAGCCGGCGCGCGGAACTCGCGCTGGTCCTGAAAAGCCTTCCCTTCCAGCGTCACCCCAACTTCGAGGTGATCGTCGTCAGCGACCTTGCGCCCCCGGATCGCCCCGAGGCGCCCGGGGGCACGCGCTGGATCCATTTCCCCGAGGCCAACATCTCCACCGCCCGCAACCTGGGGATCGCCGCGGCAGGCGGCGAGATCGTGGCCTTCTGCGATGACGATGCGGTGCCGGAATTCTCGTGGCTCGAACGGCTCTGCGCGCCCTTCGCCGATCCTTCCGTGGGCGCGGCCGGCGGGTTCGTCCGGGGCCGCAACGGCGTCAGCTTCCAGTGGCGCGGCGTGGGCTTCGACCGGCTGGGCCGGGATCACCCGCTGGACGTGGCGCAGACGCAGGTCTTCGCGCCCGCGCCCGATCGCTTCGTCAAGACGGTGGGCACCAACAGCGCCTTTCGCCGGGCGGCCCTTGTGGGCATCGGCGGCTTCGACGCGGCGTACCGCTTCTTTCTCGACGAAACGGACGTGAACCTGCGCCTGTCCCGGGCCGGCTGGTCCACCGCCATCGTCCCGGATGCAGAAGTGCTGCACGGCTTTGCCGAAAGCCGCCTGCGGACGCGCCACCGGGTGCCCCGCTCCCTGTACGAGATCGGCGCGAGCATGGCGCATTTCCTGAAGCTTCACGCCCCGAAGCCCGATATCGCCGCGCGGCTTGCCGGGTTCCGCACCGAGCAGCACCGCCGCCTGCTGCATCACTTCTCGCTGGGCGCGCTGTCGGGTCGCGATGTCGCGCGGCTCATGGCCGGGCTGGAGGCGGGCCTTGCCGAAGGGGCGTCGCGCGCGCCCCGCACCGGGCTTCCGGCATGTGCCGAGGCGCCCGGGTTCGCGCCCCTGCAACGGCGCGATGGCGGCGCGCGGCTGGCGATCCGGGCCGGGCTTCGCGATCACGCTGCGGCAAGGGCCGCCGCAAGGGCCGCCGCGGCTGCGGGGCACGAGGTGACGCTGCTGCTGCCGGAAGTTTCACCGCGCCCGCTTCGGGTATGCTTCACCCGGGACGGCTATTTCGAGCATCGCTTCGGACTTCTGGGCAAGGCCGAGCGCGACCGCCCCCGTCCGTTCGGCACGGTTGCAGCGCGCAATACGGCGGAGATCTGCCGGATCCAGTCGCTTCGCGGTCCCTTGGCTATTGAAACGCCACTCGAAGCGTAACAATTAAGCGCGCGTTCCGCGTTGCGGTATGTTAAAGCACGGCTCGGCGGTTGATGCCCGTCAACAAAGTGTTTTGAAATCCAACGTATTTTCTGTGCGCGGTCTTCTGCAGTGTGCTGCACCAGCAGCATTGCCGAAAACGGACCCAGAAGGGTCCGAGTTGAATGGAGAATGGCTATGGCCCGCAAGGTCAGGAAGGCAGTGTTTCCGGTCGCGGGGCTTGGCACCCGGTTTCTGCCGGCGACGAAATCTATCCCCAAGGAAATCCTGACCCTCGTGGATCGTCCCCTGATCCAGTACGCGATCGACGAGGCGCGCGCCGCCGGGATCGAGGAGTTCATCTTCGTCACCTCGCGCGGGAAATCCGCGCTCGAGGATTACTTCGACCGTGCGCCTGAACTGGAAAAGGCGCTGCGCGACAAGAACAAGACCGACCTGCTGGAGCGTCTTGCGCCCACGAACATGGACAGCGGCGCCATCGCCTATGTCCGCCAGCACGAGGCGCTGGGCCTTGGCCACGCCGTCTGGTGCGCGCGGCGGCTGATCGGGAACGAGCCCTTCGCCGTGCTGCTGCCCGACGACGTGATCCAGTCCAGCGTGCCCTGCCTCAAGCAGATGGCGGACGCCTATGACGACATCGGCGGCAACATGGTCGCCGCGATGGAAGTGCCGCCCGAAAAGGCATCGAGCTATGGCGTGCTGGATGTCGAGGGCGATTCCGGGCGCGTCCTGCGCGTGCGCGGCATGGTGGAAAAGCCCGCGCCCGGTACGGCGCCGTCGAACCTGGCGGTGATCGGGCGCTATATCCTGACGCCGCAGGTGCTGCGCAACCTCAACCGCATGGGCCGCGGCTCTGGCGGAGAGATCCAGTTGACCGACGCCATCGCCCAGGAGGTCGAGGCGAACGGCAACGTCACCGGCTTCCGCTTCTCGGGCGAACGCTACGACTGCGGGTCGCAGTCCGGCTTCCTTCAGGCTACGGTCTCTTTCGGTCTTCAGCACCCCGCGCTGAGGGACGAGTTCCACGCCTATCTTTCCGGGGTCGTGGCCCGCAAGCAGGCCGCCGAATAAGCCTGACACCGCCGCAGGAGAGCATGGATGAGCACGGTTCTGGTCACCGGTGGCGCCGGCTATATCGGCAGCCATGCCTGCAAGCGCCTGGCAGAGGCGGGGCATGTGCCCGTCACCTATGACAACCTGTCCACCGGCTGGTCCGACGCGGTGAAATTCGGTCCCTTCGAGCAGGGTGACCTGCTCGACCGGCCGCGCCTCGACGAAGTGTTCGCGCGCCACAAGCCGCAGGCGGTGATGCATTTCGCGGCGCTTTCCGATGTGGGCCAGTCGATGCGCGCGCCCGCGCTCTACTGGCGCAACAACGTCGTGGGCTCGATGACCCTGCTCGATGCCGCGACCGCCGCCGGCACGCCGCATTTCGTCTTTTCCTCGACCTGCGCCACCTATGGCGAACAGGACGGCGTGATGCTGGACGAGACCTGCGTGCAGCAGCCGATCAACGCCTATGGCGGATCGAAACGCGCGGTCGAGGACATGCTGCGCGACTATGGCCGCGATGGCAGGCTGACCCATGTCACCTTTCGCTACTTCAACGTCGCCGGCGCCGATCCCGACCGCCAGGTGGGCGAGTTCCACCGCCCCGAGACGCACCTGATCCCGCTGGCGCTGGATGCCGTGCGCGGAAGGCGCGACGCGCTGACCATCTATGGCACCGACTACGCCACCCCCGACGGCACCTGCATCCGCGACTATGTCCATGTCCTCGACCTGGTGGACGCGCATCTGAAGGGGCTGGAATACCTGATCGCGGGCGGCGGGTCCGAGGTGTTCAACCTTGGCACCGGGCGCGGCTTTTCGGTGCGCGAGGTGATCGACGCCGTATCCGCCGTGACCGAGACCACCGTCCCGGCGGTGGAAGGCGCCCGCCGTCCCGGCGACTGCACGGCGCTGGTCTCGGGCAGCCGCCGCGCCGAACAGGTGCTGGGCTGGACCCCCCGCCGCTCTACCCTGCCGCAGATGATCGCCGATGCCTGGGGGTGGCACCAGATGCCCGGCTACACGGCCTGATACGCGCATGAGGACCGGCCCGCAGGACATCGTGCTGGACGTCACGCGCAGCCTGTCCCGGATCGGGGCCGGCGGCGACAGCGGTGTGGACCGGGTGGAACGCGCCTATATCCGCCACCTTATGGGACTGGACGGGCGGGTCTTCTTCCTCACCCGCGTGCTGCGTGGCGCGGCGCTTCTGGACCGGATCGGGATGGCCCGCCTGCTGGAGCTTGCCGCCGATCCCACGCACCTGCCCGCGCCCGACCTGCTGGGTCATCTTGCCCGCCGGCAGAACCCCGCGCGCCGCCGGGCCGAATCGGCTGCCCGGCGCCTTGCGCTGGGCTGGGCCACGACGCAGCGACTGCCGGGGCTTCTGGCGCGCCACCTCTCGAAGGGGTTCGCCTATATCAATGTCGGCCACACCCATCTTGAGCCGGATCACCTGATCCGCCTGCGCGCCGCCGGGGCGGGCCGGATCGCCGTGATGGTCCATGACGTGATCCCGCTCGACTACCCTGAATTCTCCCGGCCCGGCACGCCCGCGAAGTTCGAGCGTCTGCTGCGTGGCGTGGCCGCGAACGCGGATATCGTGATCTTCAACTCCGCTGACACCGCCACCCGCGCCGGGCGCTGGTTCGACCGATGGGGCATGTCGCCTGCGACCGTGACCGCCCTTCTGGGCGTCGATCCGGCAGACCCGACCCCGACCGCGCCCGCCGCGCATCCGCATTTCGTCGTGCTCGGCACCATCGAGCCGCGCAAGAATCACCTTCTTCTGCTCAACATCTGGCGGCGGATGCACGACACGATGCCGGAAGCGGATATCCCTCATCTGCATATCGTGGGCCGCCGCGGCTGGGAAAACGAGAACATCCTCGACATGCTGGACCGCGCCCCCTTCATGGGCCGGACGGTGTTCGAGCATGGCTACCTGCCAGATCCCGACATGAACCGGCTTCTGGGTGGGGCCCGCGCGCTGCTGTTCCCGTCCTTTGCCGAGGGGTTCGGATATCCGCTGGCCGAGGCGCTGCAGATGGGCGTGCCCGCGATCTGCGCCGACCTGCCCGTCTACCGCGAGATCGTGGGCGATGCCGCAACCTATCTTGATCCCCTGGACGCCCCCGCGTGGCTTGCGGCGATCAGTGACTTTTCTGCCCTAATTCAGCCAAATTCCATCTCCAGTCTGAAAATTCCTTTTTGGGATCAACACTTCAGTATTGTTTGTGAGGTGTTGTGCGTAAGTGGTGACCCGAGTGTGGGGAAGTTAGATGGGTGTGGTCCGGCGAGTTAATCGGCTCCGTCTCTGTGCCGAGCGTGTGGCACTTTTTCTACTTGGTCTGAACAGCCTTCGCGATCTCGCCCCCGTGCGCGACCGCACAGGCCGCATCCGGCCCCGCGACACGCTTCTGTTCTGCACCCTGCGAAACGAGCGGATCCGCCTGCCGCATTTCCTCGACTATTACCGCAAACTCGGCGTCCAGCATTTCCTGTTCGTGGACAACGGCTCGTCCGACGGCACGGGGGACTACCTGGCCGGGCAGGCCGACGTGTCGGTCTGGCGTACCTCTGCCAGCTACAAGCGCGCGCGCTATGGCATGGACTGGATGAACGGGCTTCTGAACCGGCACGGGCGCGGGCACTGGTGCCTCACGGTCGATGCCGACGAGTTCTTCGTCTATCCGCACATGCACACACGACCGCTGCAGGCGCTGACCGAATGGCTGGACGGCTGCCACCGGCGCAGCTTCGGCACGATGCTTCTGGACATGTATGCCGACCGCCCCATCGCCGAAACGCGCTACCAGGAAGGGCAGGATCCGTTCGAGATCCTGTCCTGGTTCGATGCCGCCAACTACTCCGTCGACCGCAACGGCAAGTACCGCGACCTGTGGATCCAGGGCGGCCCGCGCCAGCGCGTCTTCTTCGCCGACCGGCCGGAACTGGGGCCGGCGCTGAACAAGGTGCCGCTGGTGAACTGGCGGTTCGGCATGGTCTATCGCAGCTCTACCCACAACCTGCTGCCGCGCGGCCTGAACCAGGTCTATGACGACCGTGGCGGCGAACGTGCCTGCGGGGTGCTGCTGCACGCCAAGTTCCTCGATCTCTTCGGCGCCAAGGCCCGGGAAGAGATCGCCCGCGGCCAGCACTACGCCGCCAGCCGGGAATACCGCGTCTACGAGGACAAGCTGACCCAGGGGCTCAGCATGTGGACCCCCGCCTCCACCCGCTACCGCGACTGGCGGCAGCTTGAGGATCTGGGCCTTCTGTCGTCGGGGAGCTGGGCATGATCGGCGTCGTCATCCTCGCCCACGACCAGCTGCGCCGCACGGCCCAGCTGGCCCGTTTCATGGCCGACAACGGCTGCAAGGTGGTGGTGCATATCGACAGCCGGCTGAAGGAACCGGGGGTCGAGCGCATGATGAAGATCATGGGCGACAGCCCCGACATCGCGCTGACGCCGCGCCGGCGCTGCGAATGGGGAACCTTCAGCCTGGTGGATGCCTGCATCGCCTCGCTTGAGCTGATGTTCCGTCGCTGGCCGGGCGTGACCCATGTCTGCCAGCTCTCTGGTTCCTGCCTGCCGATCAAGCCGATCGCCGCGCTGCGGGCGCACCTGGCGGCGCATCCGGACACGGATTTCATCGAATCGGTCGACGTGTTGCGGGACCGCTGGGTCGTCGATGGCCTGGCCGAGGAGCGATTCAGCCTGTATCACCCGCTGCCCTGGCGGCGCTTCCGGCGGCTTTTCGACTGGAGCGTCAAGCTTCAGCGCCGCCTTGGCGTGAAGCGCCGGATGCCCGAGGGGCTGTCGCCCCGCATCGGCTCGCAATGGTGGTGCCTCAGCCGCGCCACGCTTGACGCGATCCTTGCCGACCCGCGGCTGCCCGCCTATCGGCGATATTTCCGCACCTGCTGGATCCCCGACGAATCCTTCTTCCAGACGCTGGCGGCAAAGCATGGCCGTCGCATCTGCAACGCGCCGCTGACGCTTGTGCGGTTCGACCCGCAGGGCAAGCCGTTCGTGTTCTATGACGACCATCTGGACATGCTGTTGCGGGCCGACGGCTTCTTCGCGCGCAAGATCTGGCGCGGGGCCGATACGCTGTATGACGTCTTTCTCGGGGGCGATGTGGCCGAGCATCTCGCGGCCGCGGCCCGCAAGCCCGGAGAGCGGCCCCATGCCGTGCTGCGGCGCGCGACCGAGCGGTACCGGATGGCGCGGCCGGGGCTGGTCAACCATGGCTGCCATCCCGGCCAGAAGCTCGAGGAGCGGCTTCAGACCGCGCGGCCCTACCTGGTGATCGACGGGCTTCAGAAGCTGTTCCCGAACCTGCCGGCCGAGGTGAACCAGCTGCCCGGCGCCATCGCGCATGGCGAACTCTATCATCCCGAGCGGGTGGAATTCGCCGGTGGCGCGCCGATCTTCACCGGGAACCTGTCGGCTTCGGTCCCGATCCGCGACCACAAGCCGGTGCATTTCCTGTCCAGGCTGATCTGGACAGAGCGTGGAAGCGACCAGCTTTTCGTCCATGATTTCAGGCAGCAAAGGGTGATCGACGATTTTCTTCTGCGGGATCCCAATGCGCATGTCCTTCGCCTGTCCGAGGCGTGGCTGCTCGATCTCTGCCGGCTCTGGCAGGCCGATCCCGCCGCGGGCGAACCCGCCCTGACCGAGCGTGCGGCGCAGGAAGCAGGGGTCGTCGCGCGGATGACCGGACCGGACACGCGGGCGCAGGTGATCCGGCTCGGGCTGGACGAGGTGCTGCGCGACGGCGTTGCCGCGATGGAACGGGCGGCGCGGAAACTGCCGGACGGGCTGTCGCGGCTGGCGGTGTTTTCCGGGCCGATCCTGCCCGTGGGCTTTGCCGAGTTCCTCGACAGCCTGCCGCGCAACATCGTGGATACGCGGGTCCTGGCGCATGAGGTGCGCCGCTACGACGCCATGACCCGGGTGCTGCGCCGCAAGGCCTGAGGTCAGGCTTCGCGCCGCTCAAGTGCCTGTTTCAACGCAAGGAAAGACGCCTTCGGCGTACGTTCCAGCGTGTCGAAATCGACATGGACCAGCCCGAACCGCTTGTCGTAGCCGAGTGCCCATTCGTAATTGTCGAGCAGCGACCAGACGAAATAGCCCGCGACCGGCACGCCTTCGGCGATGGCGCGGCGGACGGCGTCAAGATGCGCGTTCAGATAGTCGATCCGGGGCTGGTCGTTCACCTTGCCGGCCTCGAGCCGGTCGTAGGAGGCCATGCCGTTCTCGGTGACGAAGATCGGCAGGCCGTCGCCGAACTCCCGGTGGACCCATGTGAGGAAGTGGTAAAGCCCCTCGGGGTAGATCTCCCAGCCCATCGCGGTCTTGGGTAACGGGCCCTCGACATCGGTCAGGTGAGGCCAGAGGCCGCTGTCGTCGGGGCCGATCAGCTTGCGGGTGTAGTAGTTGATCCCGAGCCAGTCGATCGGGGCGCCGATCAGGTCCAGATCGTCCTGCCAGTTCTCGGGCATGTGGGGGGCCAGCCCCTCCAGGACATCCGCCGGATATTCCTTGCGGCACACCGCGGACAGGAACCAGCGGTTGTAGATTCCGTCGTAAAGTCGGGCACTTGCGGCCGCTTCGGGGGTGCTGTCGGCGGGGGCCGAATACTCGAGGTTCATCACCGCGCCCAGGTTCTTCAGGCCGAGGGCGCGCATGGCCTGGGTGGATTTGCCGTGGGCCAGGAGGACGTGGTGCATGGCGCGGGCGGCGGCGCGGATGTCGCGCATGCCGGGGGCCTGGGCGCCGAGGAAATGGCTGAGCCAGGCGACGCACCACGGCTCGTTGATGGGGGCGGTCGCGTGGACCCGGTCGCCGATGCGCGACATGATGACGGTGGTGAAATCCGCGAACCACGAGGCGATGTCGCGGTTGCGCCAGCCGCCCAGGTCGGCCAGGGGCTGCGGCAGTTCCCAATGGTAGAGCGTGGCATAGGGCTTGAGCCCCCTCTCAAGCATGCCGTCCACCAGTCTGTCATAGAAATCAAGCCCTTCGGGGTTGGGCGCGCCGCGCCCCCCGGGCATGACCCGGGCCCAGGATGTCGAGAAGCGGTAGGCGTCGAAGCCGGCTTCCCGCATCAGGTCGAGATCCTCGGGCCAGCGGTGGTAATGGTCGCAGGCCCGTGCGCCATGTTCGCCGCGGACGACGTTTCCGGGGGTGGCGGCGAAGCTGTCCCAATGGGTCGGACCGGCCCCGCCGAAGGCGTGTCCCTCGATCTGGTAGCTGGAGGTGGCGGCGCCGAAGGTGAAGCCGTCAGGGAAGTCCAGGCGTTTGAAATCCATGGATTTTCTCCGTATGCTATGCGTCTGGAAAGCGTATGGCACGCGTATGGCACATTGTATGGCACCCGACCGCTCAGCCGGAGGGGGCGGGGCCGGTCGAACTGCCGATCACGAGCTCTGCCTCCCACAGTTCGGTGACGTGGGGATCGGCCCGGCCCTCGATGATGTCGATGAGCAACTGCCCCATCCGGTAGCCCGCGTCGCGGATCGAGGACTTGGTCGAGGTGAACATCGGCCGCTCTCCCTGGTTGGGCAGGAACAGGAGCGCGTCGTCATGGGTGATGACGGACACGTCCGCGCCCAGCCTGAGCCCCGCATCGGCGATGGCGCGGCTGATGCCAAGCGCGGTGATGAGGCTGGAGGACAGAAACGCGGTGGGCGGGTTCGGCCCGGCCAGCAGCGCGCGCGCGGTCCGGTAGCCATAGGGTTCGGTCATGTCGGAGTTGAAGACCAGCGCGGGGTCGGGCGCGATGCCGGCTGCGCGCAGCGCATCCTCGTATCCGGCGCGGCGGCGGATGGCGAAGAACAGCGTCTCGATCCCGTTCAGAAGGGCGATGCGCCGGTGCCCCAGCCCGATCAGGTACTCGGTCGCGCGCAGGAAGGCGGCGCGGTTGTTCATGTCGAGCCAGGCATGGGGATGGGTGCTGTCGCAGCGGCCATGCACCATGAAGCGGATGCCCAGTTCGTTCAGGAGCGGGATGCGGTAGTCGTTGCGCTTGGGGCCGTGGACGATGATGCCGTCCACGCTGTGCGCGGCGGAAAGCGCCCGGTAGGAGGCTTCTTCCTCTTCGGCGGGAACGACGGACAGGATCATGTTGTAGCCGGCCTCGGAATAGGCGCGGCCGGCGCCGGCGATGAAGTCGGCGAAGATGGGGTTGATCATGTCGTGATCGGACAGCGGCACCACATGGCCGATCGCCATGGCGCGCCCGGTGGCCAGCCGCTTGGCCATGCTGTTGGGAACGTAGCCATGATGGCGGGCCGCTTCGATCACGCGGGCGCGGGTGCGGGCGTTCACCTCCGGGTAGCCATTCAGGGCGCGGCTGACAGTCGTCGGCGACAGCCCGAGCATGTCGGACAGCTGTTTCAGGTTCATTGTTCTTGTGTCCCTCCCCAAAGCGGTTTGAATGTAGACAGAGGGGAAACGGGAAATCAAGTTTGGCCATGGGACATCATGGCGGGCGTCCCGGTGAAACGGGTTGACACCTAATGGGGCGCCAGACATTTTGCGAGTGTCCAAAGCGGTTTGAGACGCCGAATCCGAGTGCCGCAAGGGCAACGGGCGTGCGTCCGCAACGATAACGGGAGGGATTGGAATGAAATCCGGACTTTTGACCTGCGCTGCCATGATAGCGCTAACCACGGGCGTCGCCCATGCCGACGGCCATGTAGACCTGCCGGTCGCGCCGGGCGAGGGCACGTTCGACTGGGACAGCTACAACGCCTTTGCCGACGCGACCGACCTGGCGGGCGAGGAGCTGACCATCTTCGGGCCATGGCTGGCGGGCGAGGCCGAGTCGTTCTCGGAACTGGTGGCCTATTTCAACGCCGCCACCGGGGCGCAGGCGAATTATGTCGGCTCGGACAGCCTCGAGCAGCAGATCGTGATCGACGCCGAGGCGGGTTCCGCCCCGGACATCACGGTGTTCCCGCAGCCGGGCCTGGCGCGCACCATGGCGCAGCGCGGGTTCCTGACGCCGCTGCCCGAGGGCACCGAAGACTGGGTGCGCGAGAACTTCGCCGCCGGGCAGTCCTGGGTGGACCTGGGCACCTATGCCAACGCGGAAGGCGAGAACGAGTATTACGGCTTTTTCTTCAACGTGAACGTCAAGTCGCTGGTCTGGTACGTTCCCGAGAATTTCGAGATCTACGGCTATGAAGTGCCGCAGACCATGGAAGAGCTGAAGGCGCTGATGGACCAGATGGTCGCGGATGGCGAGACGCCGTTCTGCATCGGCCTGGGTTCCGGAGGGGCGACCGGCTGGCCCGCGACCGACTGGGTCGAGGACCTGATGCTGCGCACCCAGCCGCCCGAGGTCTATGACCAGTGGGTGTCGAACGAGATGCCGTTCAACGACCCGGCCGTGGTGGCCGCGATCGAGGAATTCGGCGCCTTCGCGCTGAACCCGGACTACATCGCGGGCGAGCCCGGCGCGCTGGCCGCGACCGATTTCCGCGACAGCCCCAAGGGCCTGTTCAGCGTGCCGCCGCAGTGCATGATGCATCGTCAGGCCAGCTTCATCCCGGCCTATTTCCCGGAAGGGACGGTGCTGGGTCAGGACGCGGATTTCTTCTACTTCCCGGCCTATGCGGAAAAGGACCTGGGCACGCCCGTGCTGGGCGCGGGGACGCTGTTCTCGATCACCAACGACAGCACGGCCTCTGACGAGTTCATCGAGTTCCTCAAGACCCCCTTCGCGCATGAGTACATGATGTCGAAGGACGGGTTCCTCACGCCGCACCTGGGCGCGGACCCGGTGAACTACGCCAACGACGCGCAGCGCGGCCAGGGCGAGATCCTGACCAGCGCGACCACCTTCCGTTTCGACGGGTCGGACCTGATGCCGGGCGGCGTGGGCGCCGGCAGCTTCTGGACCGGCATGGTGGACTATACCGGCGGCAAGCCCGCCCAGCAGGTGGCCGACGAGATCCAGGCCTCCTGGGATTCGCTGAAGTAAGGCGCGCAAGACGCCACGCCTGGGAGGAACCCGGCCCGCGCGCCGGGTTCTTCCCGGAAAAACAGGGCTGACCTTGGGAGGGGACCATGCATCCAGCGCTTCAGGGTGTCATCACGATCATCGTGGGTGTCGGCGGATGCGTCGGCTATTTCTATTTCGCCAACCAGTTCCTGGACAGGGTGCTGTTCCCGGCGAAGGGGCCGAACATCAGCCGCAACATCAACCGGGCGAACATGATCCGCCCCTGGCTGTTCCTGTTTCCGGCGCTGGCGGCGCTGGGCCTGTACCTGGCCTATCCGGTCTGGGAGACGCTGCGCCTGTCCCTGACCGAGCGGGTGCCGGGCGGCGGCTACGCCTTTGTCGGGCTGGACAACTACAGCCAGATGATGGACGAGCCGAAGTTCTGGGAAGCCCTGCGCAACAACATGCTGTGGCTGATCGTGGTGCCCGCCTTCTCGACGGCGTTCGGGCTTCTGGCGGCGCAGCTGACGGACCGGATTTCCTGGGGGAACCTGGCGAAGTCGATCATCTTCATGCCGATGGCGATTTCCTTCGTCGGCGCCGCGGTGATCTGGAAGCTGGTCTATGACCAGCGCCCGCTGGGGCAGGAGCAGATCGGTGTCCTGAACGCGCTCTACCTGTGGGTGGGGGGCGAGCAGCCGCAATCCTGGCTGACGATCCCGTTCTGGAACAACTTCTTCCTGATGGCGGTGCTGGTCTGGATCCAGACCGGTTTCGCCATGGTCATCCTGTCCGCCGCCCTGCGCGGCATCCCCGAGGAGACGATCGAGGCGGCGATCATCGACGGCGCCAACCCGTTCCAGATCTTCTTCAAGATCAAGGTGCCGCAGATCATGGGCACCATCGTGGTGGTGTGGACGACCATCACCATCGTGGTGCTGAAGATCTTCGACATCGTCTTCGCCATGACCAACGGCCAGTGGGAGACGCAGGTGCTGGCCAACTACATGTACGACAAGCTTTTCCGTGCGAACGACTGGGGCGTCGGGTCGGCCGCCGCCATGGTCATCATGCTGCTGGTGACGCCGATCCTGGTCTGGAACGTCTATAACGCGCGCAAGGAAATGCGCTGAGGGGAGGGGACGATGGACAATATCGTCGGAAAGAAATCGGGCCTCACCTGGGCGGTCCACATTTCCGTGGTGGGGCTGGTGCTGCTGTGGCTGTTCCCCACGCTGGGGCTGTTCGTGTCGTCCTTCCGGACCGCCGACCAGATCGCGTCGAGCGGGTGGTGGAAGGCGCTGTTCCCGTCCGAGCAGAACATCGCCCTGCGCACCGCCGGCGGCGAGGCCGCGGTGCAGGAGGGCGACCTGTGGGTGATCGAGGGCAACCTGTTCGAGGTGTCGGGCGAGAGCGCGGCCGAGATCGTGAGCTTCGGTTCCACCCCGCGGGCCACGGACGAGTTCGCCGCCGGCGAGACGGGCGCGCTGCGCAACGGCGACGTGCTGACGGTGGAGGCGAATGGCGACTACCGGCTTGAGAGCGATGCGCAGTTCGACGAGGGACGGGGCGCGCGGGTCTTCGCGGTGGCCACCACGCCGCCCGAGTTCACCTTGCAGAACTACCGGAACGTGCTGCTGGATCCCGACAACGCGGAAGGCATGGCCAAGGCGTTCTTCAACACGATGACGGTGACGATCCCGGCCACGATCATCCCGATCCTGGTCGCGGCGTTCGCCGCCTATGCGCTGGCCTGGATGGAGTTTCCGGGCCGGGCGCTCTTGATCGCGGCGGTGGTGGCGCTGCTGGTGGTGCCCTTGCAGCTGGCGCTGATCCCGCTGCTGAAGTTCCACAACGGCATCGGCATCGGCAAGGGCTACCTGGGCGTGTGGCTGGCGCATACCGGCTTCGGCCTGCCGCTGGCGATATACCTGCTTAGAAACTACATGGTCGGCCTGCCGCGCGACATCATCGAGAATGCGCGGGTGGACGGGGCGACCGATTTCCAGATCTTCGTGAAGATCATCCTGCCGCTGTCCTTCCCGGCGCTGGCCTCGTTCGCGATCTTCCAGTTCCTGTGGACCTGGAACGACCTGCTGGTGGCGCTGGTGTTCCTGATCGACGCGAGCGGCGAGACGACGGTGATGACCCGCCAGATCGTCGAGCTGCTGGGCACTCGGGGCGGCAACTGGGAGATCCTTGCGACATCGGCCTTCGTGTCGATCGCGGTGCCGCTGGTCGTGTTCTTCGCGATGCAGAAATACCTGGTGCGCGGCCTGCTGGCCGGTTCCGTCAAGTAATGGAGACTGCCGCATGAATCTGGTCCTGCCCGTCGGGCCCCAGAACAACGTGAAGCCCGACCCGGACTGGTGGCGGGGCGCGGTGATCTATCAGATCTATCCGCGCTCTTACCAGGACAGCAACGGCGACGGCATCGGCGACCTGTCCGGCATCATCCACCGCCTGTCGCATATCGCGAGCCTGGGGGTGGATGCGGTCTGGATCTCGCCGTTCTTCACCTCTCCGATGCTGGATTTCGGCTATGACGTGTCGAACTACCGCGACGTCGATCCGATGTTCGGCACGCTGGGCGATTTCGACGCGCTGGTGGCGCGCGCGCACGAGCTGGGCCTGCGGGTGATGATCGACCTGGTGCTGAGCCACACCTCTTCGGAACATGCCTGGTTCAAGGAAAGCCGGTCGAGCCGGGACAACCCGCGCGCCAACTGGTATGTCTGGGCCGACCCCAGGCCCGACGGCACGCCGCCCAACAACTGGCTGTCGGTGTTCGGCGGGTCCGCCTGGCAGTGGGACGGCGAGCGGCGGCAGTACTACCTGCACAACTTCCTGTCCAAGCAGCCCGACCTGAACTTCCACGAGCCTGCGGTGCAGGATGCGCTGCTGGATGTCGCCCGCTTCTGGCTGGAGCGGGGGGTGGACGGGTTCCGGCTGGACACGATCAACTTCTATGTCCACGACCGCCAGCTTCGGGACAACCCGGCGCTGGAGGAAAGCCGGCGCAACGCCTCGATCGCGCCGGACGTGAACCCCTACAATTTTCAGGAACACCTGTACGACAAGAACCAGCCCGAGAACCTGGTCTTCCTGGAACGGTTCCGCGCGCTGATGAACGAATATCCCGACATCGCCTGCGTGGGCGAGGTGGGCGACGCGCAGATCGGGCTGAAGATCGTGTCGGACTACACCCGGGGCGATAACCGGGTCCACATGTGCTACGCCTTCGATTTCCTGGGGCCGGAGCGGATGAGCGGCACCCGCTCGGCGCAGGTGCTGAAGGATTTCGAGGAAATGGCCCCCGATGGCTGGGCCTGCTACGCGCTGTCGAACCATGACGTGGTGCGCCACGCCAGCCGCTGGAACCTGGACGAGGCGGGCCAGCGGCTTTACGCGACGCTGCTGATGTGCCTGCGCGGATCGGTCTGCATCTACCAGGGCGAGGAGCTGGGCCTGACCGAGGCCTATGTTCCCTTCGAGGAATTGCAGGATCCCTATGGCAAGGAGTTCTGGCCCAAGTTCAAGGGCCGCGACGGTTGCCGCACGCCGATCCCCTGGTCGGCGGACGGGCCGCATGGGGGGTTCTCGGACCAGAAGCCCTGGCTGCCGATGGCGATGGAGCATCTGTCCCTGGCGGTGGCCGAGCAGGATCGCCGGCCGGGCAGCATGCTGAACTTCTACCGCGACCTGGTGGCGTTCCGCCGGATGCGCCCCGTGCTGGCCAAGGGCACGATGGAGGTGGTCGAGGCGTCCGAGGATCTGCTGGTCTTCATCCGCCGCGCGGACGGGCGGGCGCCGATGCTGTGCGCCTTCAACATGGGGCGGGCGGCGCGGCAGTTCCGCCTGCCCGAGGGGGCCTGGGCCTGGATCGAGGGGCTGGGTTACATGCCGAAAGTCGACAACGAAACGGTCACGCTGCCGGGCTGGCACGCGTATCTGGCCGAAGGATAAGAACGGGAGGGGAAGAATGGCATCTCTGGAGTTGACCGATGTCGGCAAGGCCTATGGCGAGGTCGAGGTCCTGCGCAACATCAACCTGTCGATCGAGCAGGGCGAGCTGATCGTCTTTGTCGGGCCTTCGGGTTGCGGCAAGTCCACGCTCTTGCGGATGATCGCGGGGCTTGAGACGATCACCTCGGGCGAGCTGAAGATCGACGGCATGCGGGTGAACGACACGCCCCCCGCCCAGCGCGGCATCGCGATGGTGTTCCAGACCTATGCGCTTTACCCGCACATGACGGTGCGCGACAACATGGCCTTTGGCCTGAAGATCGCCAAGAAGTCCAAGGCCGAGATCGACGCCGCCATCGCCAACGCCGCCCGCATCCTGCAACTGGAGCCCTATCTCGACCGCCTGCCCAAGGCGCTGTCGGGCGGGCAGCGCCAGCGCGTGGCGATCGGGCGGTCGATCGTGCGCGACCCCAAGGTGTTCCTGTTCGACGAGCCCTTGTCCAACCTGGATGCGGCGCTGCGGGTGGCGACCCGGATCGAGATCGCGCAGCTCAAGGAGTCGATGCCGGAATCGACGATGGTCTATGTCACCCACGACCAGGTGGAGGCGATGACGCTGGCCACGCGCATCGTGGTGCTGCATGGCGGCGGGATCGAGCAGGTCGGCGGGCCGCTCGATCTGTACGAGCGGCCCGCCAACATCTTCGTCGCGCGGTTCATCGGCTCTCCGGCCATGAACATCCTCGACGGGGTGGTCACGGCGACCGGCGAGACGACCACGGTGCAGATGACCGAGGGCGGCACGATCCAGGTGCCGATCCCCAGCCGGGCCGAGGATCAGGGCCAGCAGGTCAAGGTGGGCGTGCGGCCCGAGGACCTGGTCGAGACGGATGGCGACGCGGCGGTCTACCAGGGCAGCGTCAACGTGATCGAGGCGCTGGGCGAGACGACCAACCTGTATTTCGACGCGCAGGGCAAGGACGAGGCTGTGATCGCCAAGTTGCAGGGCATCCGCAGCTTCCGGCGTGGCGACCGGGTCAGCCTGACCGCGGCGCCGGAAAAGCTGCATCTGTTCGACCGGAACGCGCAGTCGTTCCTGTACCGGTGAGGCGCGCATGATCCCCGCGATCCTGCACTACGCATCCAGGCAGTCGCTGGCCGCGGACCTGGCCGAGATGGTGGCGCGCGAATTGTCCGACGCGCTGGAGGCCCATGGGCGCGCGACGCTGGCGGTTCCGGGCGGCACCACGCCGGGGCCGTTCCTGGAGGCGCTGTCGCAGGCGGATATCGACTGGGCCCGGGTGCGGGTGATGCTGACCGACGAGCGGTTCGTGCCCGAAAGCTCGGACCGGTCGAACACGCGGCTTCTGCGGCAGACGCTGCTGAGGGGGCGCGCGGCCGAGGCGGTGCTGGTGCCGTTCTACGCGCCCGGCGAGACGCCCGAGGACGTGATCCCGGACCTGAGCGCCGCGGTGCAGGCGGTGCTGCCCATCGATGTCTGCGTGCTGGGGATGGGCGAGGACATGCACACCGCCTCGATCTTTCCGGGCGCCGACCGGCTGGCCGAGGCGCTGGCGCCGCTGGCCCCGGTGCTGGTGCCGATGCGCGCGCCGGGCGCGCCCGAGCCGCGGCTGACCTTGAGTGCGCCGGTGCTGCGGGCGGCGGGAAGCCTGCACCTGCTGATCGCGGGGGCGGGCAAGAAGGCGGCGCTTGAACGGGCGCTTCAGGACGGTCCCGTGGAGGATGCGCCGGTGCGCGCGATCCTGAGCGCGCCGACCCCGGTGACGGTGCATTACGCCGATTGAGCTTGCGGCGGGCGGCGCGCGGGGGCTAGAGCGCGGGGCATGATCGCGCGCCTTCCCTCCGGCCAGCCCTATGCCCCGCCCGCGGGGCTGTCGGTGCTGCATGCGGATGCGCAGATCCTGGTGGTGGACAAGCCGTCGGGGCTGTTGTCGGTGCCGGGCAAGGATCCGGGGCTGGAGGATTGCCTGGAGGCGCGGGTGCGCGCCGCCTTTCCCGATGCGCTGCTCTTGCACCGTCTGGACATGGACACCTCGGGCGTCATGGTCTTTGCCCGGACGCGGCTGGCGCAGCGCCACATCGCCTGGCAGTTCGAGAAGCGCAGCCTGGAAAAGCGCTATGTCGCGCGGGTCTGGGGCAGGCCCGCGGGGGATCGGGGGCGGGTGGATCTGCCGCTGATCTGCGACTGGCCCAACCGGCCCTTGCAGATGGTCTGCCACGCGCGCGGAAAGCCGTCGGTCACCGACTGGGCGCTGCTGGCGGTCGAGGGGGCCGCAAGCAGGCTGGCGGTCAGTCCCCTGACGGGCCGCTCGCACCAGATCCGGGTGCATCTGCGCGAGATCGGCCATCCGATATTGGGCGACCGCTTCTATGCGACGGGCGATGCGCTGGCGGCGGCGGATCGGTTGCAGCTTCACGCCGAAAGCCTGACGCTGCGCCATCCCGAGGGCGGCGCCTGGGTCAGCTACACCGCCCCGGTGCCGTTCTGAGGCGTCAGTCGGGGTCGCGATCCTCGAGGATGCGGGCGGCGTTGCCTTCGGGGTCATCGAATTGCCCGCCCCGAAGCGCCAGCCAGAAGGCCAGCAGCCCAAGGCCGCCCAGGAACAGCGAGATCGGGATGAGCAGAAGAAGAATGGTCATCAGATGCCTCCGCGGACGCGCAGCGCGTTGAGCGACACGCAGATCGAGCTTGCCGACATCGCGAGCGCCGCCGCAAGGGGCGTGGCGTAGCCCGCCACGGCGATGGGAATGGCGATCGCGTTGTAAAGCGCCGCCAGCGCGAAATTCTCGATGATGCGCGCGCGGGCGCGGCGCGCGGTGCGCAGGATGCCCGGCACCACCGACAGGTCGGGATTCAGAAGCACGATGTCGGCGGCGTTGCGCGCCACGTCCATGCCGCTGGCCGGAGAGATCGACACCTCGGCCGCGGCAAGGGCGGCGGTGTCGTTCATGCCGTCGCCCAGCATCAGCACATGGTGGCCGTCCTGCTGCAACCGCGCCACGCGGTCGTGCTTTTCGTCGGGGCCGAGCCGGGCCTCGGCCGTCTCGATGCCGAACCGGTCGGCCAGGCGTTCGACCGGGCCGGGGGCATCGCCGGACAGAAGCCGGATGTCGCGCACCTGCCCGCGCAGCCCGTCGAGCATGGCGCCCACGCCCGCGCGGGGGTGGTCGGTGAAGCGGAAGGGCACGAGCAGGTCGTCGCCGATCCGCAGCCACGAGGTCGTGTCGGGGCTTTCGCCCGCGCCCACCCAGGCGGCGCGGCCAAGCCGCACAACCGCGCCGCCCCATCGTCCCTCGACTCCTGCGCCGGGGGTTTCCACTATATCACACACCTCGGCGGGGGCGATGCCCTGCGCCCGTGCCGCGGCCGCCAGCGCCTGTGCCAGCGGATGCGCGCTGGAAGCGCCCAGCGCCGCCGCCACCGACAGCGCCTGCGGGTCGGTCTCGCTGTCAAGCGCCGGCCGCCCGGCGGTCAGGGTGCCGGTCTTGTCGAGGATGACGGTATCCACCCGCGCCAGCCGTTCGAGCGCGGTTCCATCCTTGAGCAGGACGCCGCGCCGGAACAGCGCGCCCGAGGCCGTGACCATGACCGAGGGCACGGCCAGGCCAAGCGCGCAGGGGCAGGTGATGATCAGCGTGGCGGTCGCGATGTTGACCGCAAGGCGCAGGTCGCCCGTCGTGGCATACCAGGCGCTGCCGGCGGCGAAGGCGAGGATATGCACCACCGGCGAATAGAAGCGCGCCGCGCGGTCCGCGAGCGAGACATAGCGGTTCTTCGTCGCCTCGGCCGCGCGGACCAGTTCGGCGATCTGGCGCAGCCGCGTGTCGGCGCCGATGGCGGTCACGGTCACTTCCAGCCGCCCGGTCAGGTTCGTCTCGCCGGCATGGACCGGATCGCCGGGGGCCGCCTTGGCCGGCGCGGTTTCCCCGGTCAGCAGGCTGCGGTCAAGCTCGGTCGCGCCGCGCGCGACGGTGCCGTCCACCGGCACCCGCATGCCGGGGCGCACGAGGATGGTGTCGCCGGCCTTCAGTTCCGAAAGCGAGACGGTGCGCGGGGTGCCGTTCGTCAGAAGCTCGGCCTTGGGCACTTCCAGCGCCGCCAGTTCCACCGCCGCCGATTTCGCCGCGGCGCGGCTGCGATGGTCGAGCACCCGGCCCAGCAGCAGGAAGAAGGTCAGCGAGAGCGCGGCGTCGAAATAGGCGTGCCGCCCGCCATGTGCGGTCTCGTAGAGCGAGATGGACAGGGCCAGGATCATCGCCACCGAAATCGGCGTGTCCATCACCATGCGCCCGCGTCTTATCGCGGCCCAGGCATTGGCGAAGAAGGGCTGGCCCGCGTAGAGCACGGTCGGCAGCGCGATCGCGGCCGAGATCCAGTGCAGGAAATCGCGGGTCGCCCCCTCGGCCCCGGACCAGACCGAGACCGACAGCAGCATGACGTTCATCGCGGCGAAGCCGGAAACGCCCAGCCGCAGCATGAGCGCGCGGCCCACCGGGTCGCCCGCGGCGCGGCCCAGCGTGTCGGCATCCAGCAGGTCGCCGGGATGGCCGAGGGCTGCCAGCCGGTCCTGGACCGCCTGTTCGATGCCCCCGACGTCGCGGACACGCACGGTCACGCGCTTCAGCGTCAGGTTGACCCGCGCCGCGACGACGCCGGGCAGGCGGGCAAGGCCGCGTTCCACGGTGCCGATGCAGGCCGCGCAATGGACCGATGGCACCGAGTAGTCGAGGCTGCGCGTCAGGCTTGCCGCGACCTGCGCGGGGGTGGCCGCGTCGTCGGGAAGGGACACGCAGGCGGGGCAGGCGGCGACGCTCATCTCGGGTCCCTCACGAAGAGTTCGAGCCGCTGGCGGAAGGCGGTGCCGTCCTCGGCCTCGGCCTCGATCCAGACGAGCCAGGCGCCGGGCGCAAGCCGGGCGGGCGCCTCGAAGGCGGCACCCTCGCGGGCGAAGGCGAGGGCCTGGTCCTGGCCGGCAAAGGTGGCGCGGCCCAGCTTGCCGGTCAGGGCAACCGGCGTGACCGGCGTCCCGTCCGGGCCGGCGAGTTCGAGCCGGATCATGTCGCCCCGGTGGTCGAGTTGCGCGGTCCAGCCCAGCGCGGCCTGCGCGCGGCGGTCGGCATCGAAGCTTTGGCTTGCGACGTAGCTGTTGGCCACTTCGAGGCCGGGAAAGCTGCCCAGCGCGGCCCAGAGCAGCGAGAGGTTCGCGGCAAGGATCACGCCGAAAGCCGTCAGGGTGATCGCCAGCACCTTGCGCCCGGTCAGCGGGCGCGGTCCCGTGGTGTCAGTCATCGTCGTCATTCCTTCCCTGGAACACGCTGTCGGCGTAGGCGCGGGTGCCGCTGGCCACATCCTCGATCCAGAAGCGGACCTGGGTGGAGTTTTCCTCGGCCGCCTCGCTGTCGCGGTCGGCGGTCAGGTAGACCCGCTGGTTCAGCGTCTGGTCGGCGGGCACGGTAACGGAGAGCGTCTCGGTCCCCTCGAGCGACAGGCGCAGCGGATCCTCGGCGGTGATCGAGAGCAGGAACTCACGGTCGGCGCCGCCCTGGTTGCGCAGCCGCACCTCGTAGGCGTTGCGGATCGACCCGTCGGACAGGGTGACGAAGACCGGGTTGCGCACGGGGGCTACCGAGATGGTCATGTCGGCGCGGATGAACAGCGCCACCAGCAGGCCCAGCCCCACCAGCGCCCAGAGCGCGGTGTAAAGCATCACGCGCGGGCGCAGGACATGGCGCCAGGCGGGGCGCGGGGCCTGCCCCTCGCGTTCGCGGGGTTCGTCGGACAGGGCGATGTAGTCGATCAGGCCGCGCGGCTTGCCGATCCTGGCCATCACGTCGTCGCAGGCGTCGATGCACAGCGCGCAGGTGATGCATTCAAGCTGCTGGCCGTCGCGGATGTCGATGCCCATGGGGCAGACGTTCACGCAGGCCATGCAGTCGATGCAGTCGCCAAGCGACTCGGCGCCCTCGGCCTTGCGGTGCTTGCCGCGCGGTTCCCCGCGCCAGTCGCGATAGGCGACGGTCAGGGTATCCTCGTCCATCATGGCGGCCTGGATGCGGGGCCAGGGGCACATGTAGATACAGACCTGTTCGCGCAGGAAGCCGCCGAAGACGAAGGTGGTGGCGGTCAGCAGCGCGACGGAGGCATAGGCGACGACGGGCGCGTCAAGGGTGAAGAGCTGGCGCAGCAGCGTCGGCGCGTCGGCGAAGTAGAACACCCAGGCGCCCCCGGTGGCGACGGCGATCAGCAGCCAGACGGTCCATTTGGTCAGGCGCAGGCGTGCCTTGCGCGGGGACCAGGGCGCGTTCCACAGCTTGACCCGGGCGTTGCGGTCGCCCTCGATCCAGCGCTCGACCAGGATGAACAGGTCGGTCCAGACGGTCTGCGGGCAGGAATAGCCGCACCAGACCCGCCCCAGCGCCGAGGTGAAGAGAAACAGGCCGAGCCCCGCCATGATCAGAAGGCCCGCGACGAAGTAGAATTCGTGGGGCCAGATCTCGATCCAGAAGAAGAAGAAGCGCCGCCCGGCCATGTCCACCAGCACCGCCTGGTCGGGCAGGTTCGGGCCGCGGTCCCAGCGGATCCAGGGGGTGATGTAGTAGATGCCGAGGGTGATCGCCATGATCCACCACTTCAGCGTGCGGTAATAGCCCGCGACGCGGCGCGGAAAGACGGGTTCCTGCGCTTCGTAGAGTTTCGGCGGGCTGGCGGGCGCGCTCATGGGCGAGCCTCCCTTGCTTGGGTCCTGTTCACGCCCCTTCATCGCCGGGTGGGGATTTCGGGGCCTTGACCCAGATCAATCGCCTTGCTGCACCTGCTCACGAAGCCATGCGACGAAGGCGCGCGCCGCGGGGCGCAGGACGCCCGCCCGGGTGACGATGTGGTAGCCCTGCCCGGGGCTGTCGTCCTCGGCCAGCAGCACCAGTTCGCCGGCGGCGATCTCGGCCTCGACGAAGGCGCGGGTGGAGGCGGCGATGCCGTGGCCGCGGCGCACCCCGTCGAGCACGAGGTTGCCCGGCATTTCGGTGATCCGGCGCATCCGCGAGGCGATCAGCCCCTGCCGCAACAGCCAGTCCGCCACCTCGCTGGTGCCAAGCTGCTGGAGCCAGGGGAAGGACAGCATCTCGGCGGCGGTGCGCGGCGGGGTGTCGCCCACCAGCCGGCGGGCGGCGACGATGACATAGCTAGAGGGCAGCAGCAGTTCCGATTCCACCCCCGGCCAGCCGCCGCTGCCGAAGCGAATGGCGATGTCGATGCCGCCGGGTTCCGGCCGGACCAGTTCCGGGCTGGGATTCACCATCAGGCCGATATCGGGATACAGCTCGCTGAAATCGCCCAGGCGCGGCACCAGCCACTGGCCGGCGAACATCGGCGTGGTGGTGATCTGGAGCGGGCGGGCCGCGCCCTGGCCCGACACGGCCTCCACCGCCTCGGCGATGGAGCCGAAGGCGGCGCGCAGCGTCTCGGCCAGCATCCGGCCATCGGGCGTCAGTTCGACGCTGCGCCCGGTCCGGGCGATCAGCGCGAGGCCGAGCCGATCCTCGAGCGCGCGGATCTGCTGGCCGATGGCCGCATGGGTCACGTTCAGCGCGCGCCCGGCGCCGGTCATGCTGCCCTCTTCGGCGAGGGCGGCGAGGGCGCGAAGCGCGCTCAGCGGGGGAAGGTCGGTCCAGTTGATGTGAAAGCCCCTCTTTCAGGTCTGAAAAATTCCTGACTCGCGGCGCAGGCCGGTGCGGCGCTATGGATGCGGCAGAACAGCTTTTCCGGAGGCCCTGCCATGTTAGCGATATTTTCGGATGTGATGAACATCGCGACCCGCACCGATCTGCCCAAGGTCCCCGCCGCGCCCGAGGCTCCGGCCCGCCGCCGGGGCTGGCTGCGCTGGCGCCTGCGTCACATCGTGTAATTCAGGCCAAGCCGCCCGCCGTCGATGTAGATGGTCTCGCCGGTGATGTAGCTGGCCTTCTCGCTGGCGAGAAAGGCCACCACGTCGCCGATTTCCCGCGGGGTGCCGATGCGGCCCAGCGGCGTGCGCGAGAGCACCATCTTCATCGCGTCGGGGTTGGCGTTGACCCCGGCCAGCATCGCCGTGTCGATCGAGCCGGGGCCGACGGCGTTCACCCTGATGCCGTGCGGCGCGAGCGCGAGCGCAGCCGCCCTGGTCAGCTGCATGACGCCCCCCTTGGACGCGCAGTAGGACGCGATCGTCGGGATCGCCAGCTGCGCGTTGACCGAGGACATGTTGACCACGGCGCCCTTGATGCCGTGGGCGACCATGGCGCGGGCGGCGCGCTGGGTGGCGACGAAACTGCCCGTCAGGTTCACGTCGATGACTTTCCGGAAATCCTCGACGGGGGTTTCCAGAAAGGGCGCGGGCATTGCGATGCCGGCGTTGTTGACGAGGACGGAGACGGGGCCGGCATCGGCCTCCACCCGGTCGAAAAGGGCCGCGACCTGGTCGGGCTGGCCGATGTCGCATCCCAGCCCCAGCGCCCCGTTACCGAGTTCCCCGGCCGTCGCCGCGGCGGCGTCGGCGTCGATGTCGGCCAGCACCACGCGGCAGCCATCGGCGGCCAGCGCCTCGGCGCAGGCGCGGCCGATCCCGCGCGCGCCCCCGGTCACCAGTGCGATCCGTTTCTCGGCCATCTGCGTCCCTCCGTCCTATGCCTGTCGTCCAGGCCAGTATCCCCGGCGCGGGCGCGATGCGCCACCCCGAAGCGGCGGAAAGCCGAAGGGCCGCCCCGGCGGGACTGTCCCTGCTGGATATGTTGATGATCGCGCCCAACGCGACGGCGCGCATCGACGGGACTGTCGTCCGCCTTGATGGCTAACTCAACTTCGCGAAGGGGACAGTTTCTAGGTGGCGTAGTCTCCCGTTCTCAAGCTCCACAACCTCCAGAGCCCCGATTGTTCCGGAGAGTGGAAAACCCCCGAGGGCACAAACGTCCAAGCGCTCGATGACCGTTCGATCAGGGTTCGTCGCGACCGTCATGTGTGGACGGTAAGGGATATCGGCTTTCAGTTCCGCTTCTTGAGCGCCTTCGTAGAGCCGTTGATGCAATGCGGCGAGCTGGGAACTTCCAGCCGAGCTGACAAGTAATAATTTGTGTGCCTTTTCGAAGAAGTCGTAAGTTACCTCACCCGAAACGAAAGATACGTCAAACTGCGATGACAGGCTGGCTGCCGCCTCGCAGTGCGCCAGGAACTCCTTCTGGCCGATATTTGCCAGCCCGAACACGAGAGTGACGTGTGGGGGGACGAGCATGGCCCTGGCCGGCTCGTTCGCGATCCGGAACCGATGAATGCGTTCGGCGACACTCGGCTCGAACTGTGGATATGCCAGGACGTAGATCACCACGACATGGTGGAAAGATCGGCGTCATGGGTCAATGACCGCTTCGTCCGAACAGGTGACTTCCAGACCATGGAACCGCCCCCGCGGGAGTCTGCGAGGGCATTGGCACCATGAGGGCAATGGCGCACTCGGTGACGTGCATGACGCTTGAACACAACTGGTAAGGGCCGCCCCGGCGGGACGGCCCCTTGCAGATCGAGGCGGCGGGCAAGGGCCGCGGTTTGGTGAACAGGAAAGCCGCCCTCGCCCGCCTATCCCCCGGCAGGGGGATTCCGTGTCATTCGCCGCCACCCAGCTGGTGGACATAGACCGAGACCTGCCGGATCTGCGCCTCGGTCAGGCGGCCGGTCCAGGGCGGCATCATGCCGGCGCGGGAATACGTCACCGTCTGGATCAGCGTGTCGCGGTCGCCGCCATAGAGCCAGATCGCGTCGGTCAGGTTCGGCGCGCCCAGATCGCGCATCCCCTCGCCCTGATCGCCGTGGCAGGCGGCGCAGTTGTCGGCGAAGACCGTGGCGCCGGGTGTCGCCAGGTCTGCGTCATGGTCCTGCCCCGAGATGGCCAGCACATGCTCGACCACCTGGGCGATTTCCTCGTCGCTCAGGTAGTCGTCGCCGAAGGCGGGCATCTGGCTGAAGCGGGTGTCGGGATCGCTCTCGGCGCGGATGCCGTGCGCGATGGTCTGGTGGATCGCCTCGATGTCGCCGCCCCAGAGCCAGGCGTCGTCGACCAGGTTGGGATAGCCCACGCCCCCGCCCGCGCCCGCGCCGTGGCACTGCGCGCAGTAGGTGCGGAACACCGCGGCCCCACCCGCCACCGCGTAGCGGTTCAGGTCCGCATCGGCCGAGATCTCGGTCAGCTCCGTCTCGACCAGGCGGGTGTCGAGGTCGGCATTCGCCTGGCGGAACGTCTCGATATCCTCCTGCACCGCGGCGCGGGTGGAATAGCCCAGCACCCCCGGCGTCGCCCCGTTGATGAGCGGGATCGCCGGGAACAGGATCATGTAGATCACCGAGAAGACGATCGTGCCGTAGAAGGTCAGCACCCACCAGCGCGGCATCGGCGTGTCGTATTCGCGGATGCCGTCCCATTCGTGGCCGGTGGTGGGCATCTCGTCGGTCTTGTCCAGTTTGCGGACCATCAGTTGTCCTCCGCCTTGGTCCGCGCCGCCTTGCGGCCGGTCGCGGGAAGCGTGTCGTTGCGCAGCGGGATATTGGCGATGTCGCGATGCATCCGGGCGCTGCCGGGACGGAAGGCGAAGATCACCACGCCGATGAAGAACAGGGTCAGCGCCAGCAGCGCCCAGCTGTCGGCGAACTGGCGAAGAAGGGTGTAGAGATCCATCGCCCCCTCCTTACCGGCTTGCCGCCGGCTCGAAGGTGGAGAAGTCCACCATCGTGCCCAGCACCTGAAGATAGGCGATCATCGCGTCGAGTTCGGTGAGCGCGGGATTGCCGTCGAAGTCGCGCACGTTGACCGTCTCGCCATAACGCTCCAGCAGCCCGTCGGTATCCGCGTCCGGGTTGGCCTGGGCGCGGAAGTCGGCGACCGCGTTCTCGATCATCTCGTCGCTGTAGGGCACGCCGACCATGCGGTGGGTTTCCAGCAGGTCGGGCATGAAGCGCGCCTCGATCCGGGTGGCGCCCAGATGCGCGTAGGAGGGCATCACGCTTTCGGGCACCAGCGCCTGCGGGTTCTCGAAGTGGTCCACATGCCAGGCGTCGGAATAGCGCCCGCCGACCCGCGCCAGGTCGGGGCCGGTGCGTTTCGAGCCCCACTGGAACGGATGGTCGTACATCGATTCCGCCGCCAGGCTGTAATGGCCGTAGCGTTCCACCTCGTCGCGCATCGGGCGGATCATCTGGGAGTGGCAGACATAGCAGCCCTCGCGGACATAGATGTCGCGGCCCGCCAGTTCGAGGGGGGTGTAGGGGCGCACGCCCTCCACCTCCTCGATGGTGTTTTCCAGGTAGAACAGCGGCACGATTTCAACGATGCCGCCGACGGTCACCACCGCGAAGCTGAGCGCGAGCAGAAGCGTCGCGTTCTTCTCGATGACCTTGTGATTGTCGAGAACGCCCATCGTCCCCTCCTTATTCCGCGGCGACGGCAGCGGTGCGGCTCGGGGCTTCCTGCCCCGCGCCACGCGCCGTCATCCAGAGGTTCCAGACCATGATCATCGCACCGGCGAGATAGAGCACCCCGCCCAGGCCGCGGACCACATACATCGGGAATTTCGCGCTGACCGTGTCCGCGAAGGAGTTCACGAGGAAGCCCTGCGAATCCACCTCGCGCCACATCAGCCCTTCCATGATCCCGGTCACCCACATGGACGCCGCGTAGAGAACGATGCCGATGGTGGCGAGCCAGAAGTGCCAGCTGACCGCCGGAAGCGAGTAGAGCCGTTCGCGGTTCCACAGCTTCGGCACCAGGAAGTAGAGCGCGCCGAAGGTGATCATGCCGTTCCAGCCCAGCGCGCCGGAATGGACGTGGCCGATGGTCCAGTCGGTGTAGTGC
The DNA here is from genome assembly GCF_013093415.1 of Halovulum dunhuangense. Taxonomy (NCBI): domain Bacteria; kingdom Pseudomonadati; phylum Pseudomonadota; class Alphaproteobacteria; order Rhodobacterales; family Paracoccaceae; genus Halovulum; species Halovulum dunhuangense. The sequence continues at coordinate 149,813 of NZ_JABFBC010000001.1, read as the reverse complement.
GACAGCGAGTTGACGGCCTTGATCGACATCATCGGCCCCTCGAAGGTGGCCATGCCGTAGAAGCCCACGCTGACCACCATCATCCGCAGCACCGGGTCGGTGCGCAGCTTGTCCCAGGCGCCGGAAAGCGTCATCAGGCCGTTGATCATGCCGCCCCAGCTGGGCATCCAGAGCATGATCGAGAACACCATGCCCAGCGTCTGCGCCCAGTCGGGCAGGGCGGTGTAGTGCAGGTGGTGCGGGCCGGCCCAGATGTAGAGGAAGATCAGCGACCAGAAGTGGATGATGCTGAGCTTGTAGGAATAGACCGGGCGGTCGGCCTGCTTGGGCACGAAGTAGTACATCATGCCCAGGAAGCCCGCGGTCAGGAAGAAGCCCACCGCGTTGTGGCCGTACCACCATTGCGTCAGCGCGTCCTGCACGCCCGAGAAGACCTGCACCGACTTCGATCCCCAGATCGACACCGGGATCGACAGGTTGTTGACGATGTGCAGCATCGCCACGGTGACGATGAAGCTCAGGAAGAACCAGTTGGCGACGTAGATGTGCGGTTCCTTGCGCCTCAGGATCGTGCCCATGAAGACGGCGAGATAGGCGACCCAGACCAGCGTCAGCCAGATGTCCACATACCATTCCGGCTCGGCGTATTCCTTGGACTGGGTGGCGCCCAGCAGGTAGCCGGTGGCGGCCAGCACGATGAAGATCTGGTAGCCCCAGAACACGAAGCGGGCGAGGCCGGGCGCGAAGAGCCGCGCGGCCGAGGTGCGCTGGACGACGTAGAAGGATGTCGCGATCAGCGCGTTGCCCCCGAAGGCGAAGATCACCGCCGAGGTGTGCAGCGGCCGCAGCCGGCCGAAGGCGGTGTATTCAACCCCGAGGTTCAGCGCCGGAAACGCCAGCTGGAAGGCGATGTAGGTGCCGGCCAGGAAGCCCACCACGCCCCAGAAGGCGGTGGCGATCACGCCCCAGCGGATCACGTCGTCAACATACCCCGATGGTTCGGCGGCAACCGCGCGCTGCGGCTCTCCCACTCTGCGCAGGATCCACAGGAACAGGCCCGCCGCGATCAGCATGATCAGGATGGCATGCACCTGATAGGCCAGGTCGCGCGCGAAATTCGCGGCGATCGCGGCGAAAACCGTGATCACCGCAAGCGCGACCAGCTTCAGCGTGTCGGTCATCTCTTGCCCCTCTTGTCTTTGGCCATGCGGCAGGCATCGCCCGCACGGCCGGTCATTGTGCCGTGCAACATTTCCTCACGGGGCGGTGAGCGGCCTTGATTCAGATCAACCCTTTCGGGAAACCGGGCGCGATGACGCTGCGGAAGCCCTGCCGCGTCACCAGTCCATCACCACCTTGCAGGCAGAGCCGTCGCGCATGGCGGAAAAGCCCGCCTCGAAGCCGGCGGCGGGCAGGCGGTGGGTGATGAGCGGGGTCAGGTCCAGCCCGGATTGCACCAGCCCGATCATCTTGTACCAGGTCTCGTACATCTCGCGGCCATAGATGCCCTTTATGGTCAGCATCTTGAAGATGACCTGGTTCCAGTCGATCTCGAAGGCGGTGGGCGCGATGCCCAGAAGCGCGATCTTGCCGCCGTTGTTCATGGCGGCCACCATGTCGCGGAAGGCGGGGGCGGCGCCCGACATTTCCAGGCCCACGTCGAAGCCCTCGGTCATGCCGATGCGGGGCATCAGGTCGCGCAGGCTGTCGCGCGCGGGGTTGAGCGTGTGCTCGATCCCCATTTCCCGCGCGAGCGTCAGGCGGCGGTCGTTCAGGTCGGTGATGACCACCTTGCGCGCGCCGGCGCGTCTGGCCACCAGCGCGCCCATGATCCCGATGGGCCCGGCGCCGGTCACGAGCACATCCTCGCCCACCAGGTCGAAGCTGAGCGCCGTGTGCACCGCGTTGCCGAAGGGATCGAAGATCGCAGCCACCTCGTCGGGGATGTCTTCGGGCACCGGCACCACGTTCGATTCCGGCAGCACCAGGTATTCCGCGAAGGCGCCCGCGCGCTGCACGCCCACGCCTTTGGTGTTGCGGCACAGATGGCCCCTTCCTGCGCGGCAGTTGCGGCAGGTGCCGCAGACGATATGCCCCTCTCCGGTGACGCGCAGGCCGCGCGGATAGCGGGTGGCGGCGCTGCCCAGGTCCGCGATCTCGCCCACGAATTCATGCCCCGTGACAAGGCCCACCGGGACCGTCTTGGCCGACCATTCGTCCCAGTTCCAGATATGCACGTCGGTCCCGCAGATGGCGGTTTTCCTGACCTTGATGAGCACCTCGTTCGGGCCGGGTTCGGGCACGGGCACATGCTCCATCCACAGGCCCGGCTCGGGGCGGGATTTCACCAGTGCGCGCATCTCGTTCTGCATTCTGTCTGGCCCTTTCGGCTTCAGGAAACGACGCCCAGCTTGCGCCCCGCCGCCCCGAAGGCGTCGATCGCCCGGTCGAGCGTGGCGCGGTCATGGGCGGCGGACATCTGGGTGCGGATCCGGTCCTGCCCGCGCGGCACGACCGGAAAGGAAAACGCCGCCACGAACACGCCCCGCGCGCCCAGTTCCGCGGCCATGGCCTGCGCGAGCTTGGGGTCGCGCAGCATGACGGGGATGATCGGATGGCTGCCCGGCAGCAGCTCGAAGCCGAGCGTGTTCATGCGGGCGCGGAAATGGCGGGTGTTTTCCTCGAGCCGGGCGCGCAGCCCGTCGCCCTGCGCGATCAGGTCGAGCGCGCGCAGCGAGGCGGCGGTGATGACCGGGGCGAGCGCGTTGGAAAACAGGTAGGGGCGGGAGCGTTGCCTGAGCCAGGCGATCACCTCTTTCGGGCCCGAGGTATAGCCGCCCGAGGCGCCGCCCAGCGCCTTGCCCAGCGTGCCGGTCAGGATGTGGACCCGGTCGGCCACCCCGAAATGCGCGGGCGTGCCGCGCCCGCCGGGGCCGATGAAGCCCACGGCGTGGCTGTCGTCCACCATCACCAGCGCGTCGTGGCGTTCGGCCAGGTCGCAGATCTCGGGCAGCTTCGCCAGCGCCCCGTCCATCGAGAACACCCCGTCGGTGGCGATCAGGCGGATGCGGGCGTCCGCCGCCTCGATCAGCCGCGCCTCTAGCTCGGCCATGTCGGCATGGGCATAGCGCAGGCGCCGCGCCTTGCACAGGCGGATCCCGTCGATGATCGAGGCATGGTTCAGCGCGTCCGAGATGATGGCGTCGTTCTCGTCGAGCAGGGTCTCGAACAGGCCGGTATTGGCATCGAAGCACGAGGAATAGAGGATCGTGTCCTCGGTTTCGAGAAAGGCGGAAAGCCGGGATTCCAGCACCGCGTGATCGGTCTGGGTGCCGCAGATGAAGCGGACCGACGACATGCCGTAGCCGTAGCGGCCCAGCGCTTCCTTGCCGGCCCTGACCAGGGCGGGATGGTCCGACAGGCCGAGATAGTTGTTGGCGCAGAGATTGATCATCTCGTGCCCGTCCGCCAGCCGCACCGTGGCCCCCTGCGGCGAGGCGATCACCCGTTCCCGTCGGTAGAGCCCGTCCGCCTGAAGCCCCTGAAGGCGGCTGGCCAGGTCGTCGAGAAAGGGATGGCGCGGCATGGGGTTTCCTCCTGCCGCAAGCCTGCGCCCGCGCCCGGCGGTGTTCAAGTCCTGTGATCAGATCGCCTGCGAGTGGCGCGCGGTGCCGCCGCGCAGGAAGGCGTCGAACTCGGACGCGATCAGCCGGGCCAGCGGCTTGCCGTCGGGCGACAGCCTGAGCTGGCCGCGGTGCCAGTACAGCCAGTGGCCGAAGCGGTCGAGCGCGCGGTTGATGTCGGGGCGGATCAGTTCGACGAAGCTGCCGAATTCCTTCTCCAGCGCGCCCAGCTCCACCGACATGTCGCAGAGGAACCGCTCGATGAAGGCGGCGCGGACCCGATCCTCCAGCGACAAGGCATAGCCCTTGGTCACCGCCAGATGGCCCGCCTGCACGCGCCCGGCATAATGGGCGGTGGCGGGCGCGTTCTGCAGGTAGCCGCCGGGCAGTTTCCAGATCGAGGATGCGCCGAGGCCGATCAGCGCTTCGCAGTTGTCGTCGGTGTAGCCCTGGAAGTTGCGCCGCAGCCGGCCCTGCCGGGCGGCCAGCGCCATGCTGTCGCCGGGCCGCGCGAAATGGTCGATCCCCAGCGCCTGATAGCCTGCGCGGACGAACTGCGTCTCGGTCTGTTCGACCAGCGCCAGCCGTGCCTGCGGGCCGGGCAGGGTGTCGGCGTCGATCATGCGCTGGCGCTTGGCGATCCAGGGGACATGGGCGTAGCCGAACAGCGCCACCCGGTCCGGGTCGAGTGACAGCACGGCCTCGGTCGAGGCGCGGATCCCGTCCAGCGTCTGCCCCGGCAGGCCATAGACGATGTCGGTGTTGAGCGAGACGATGCCGGCGGCGCGCAGCTGGCGCACCACCCGCGCTGTCAGGTCGAAGCTTTGCGCGCGGCCGATCGCCCGCTGGATCGCGGGGTCGAAATCCTGGATGCCGATGCTGGCGCGGGTCATGCCGCCCAGCGCGAGCGCGTCGATCTTGGCCTCGTCCACCGCCGTGGGGTCGATCTCGACCGAGAATTCGGCGTCGGGCGCGATGTCGAAGTTGCGGCGCAGGGTGCCGGTCAGGTCGATGATCTGGGTCGGGCTCAGGATGGTGGGGGTGCCGCCGCCCCAGTGGATGCGGGCGACTTTCCGCCGTTCGCCCAGGGCCGCGGCAAGCAATCCGATCTCGGCCTTGAGCACCTCGAGGTAGCGGGCCACCGGCTCGGGATTGCGGACGCCCTGGGTGCGGCAGGCGCAGAACCAGCACAGCCTTTCGCAGAAGGGGATATGAAGATAGAGCGAAAGCGGTTCACGCCCCGGAAGCTCGGCCAGCCAGCGCCCCGCCTCTGCCGCGCCGAAGGCGTCGCTGAAATGCGGCGCGGTCGGATAGCTGGTGTAGCGCGGGACGTTGGCGCCAAATAGTCCGGTGGGTTCAAGTTGTTCAATACGATCCATTCCTGTACGCTAATTTGCAGGGGAACTCAAAATCGTTGATCTGGATCAAGATGAAATTGCGCATGCCAATTAGTGGCAGGCCGGCTGGCGACCCGCAGGCCTGCGAAAATTGTCCTATCCGCCACAGAGCTGTCTGCGCGCACTGCGAGTCGGACGAACTCGAGGTGCTGGAGGGCATGAAATCCTACAAGACCTATGCCCCGGGTGAGCCCGTGGTCTGGGCCGGGGATCCCATGCCCCACGTCGCGTCGGTGGTGAACGGCGTCGCCTCGATCAGCCGCACCATGGAGGATGGGCGCCGGCAGATGGTGGGTCTGCTGCTGCCTTCGGATTTCCTGGGCCGGCCGGGGCGGTCGCAGGCGGCTTTCGACGTGACCGCCGCGACCGAGCTGACGGTCTGCCGATTCGAGCGCAAGCCCTTCGAGAAGCTGCTGGAGACCACGCCCTCGATCTCGCGCCGGCTGCTCGAGATGACGCTGGACGAGCTGGATGCCGCGCGCGAATGGATGGTGCTTCTGGGCCGCAAGACGGCGCGGGAAAAGATCGCGAGCCTGCTGGTGATCCTGGCCCGGCGCGAGATCAGCCTGCGCCCCGGGGTCGTTCCGGGACGGCTGAGCTTCGATCTGATGATCACCCGCGAGGCGATGGCCGACTACCTGGGCCTGACGATCGAGACGGTCAGCCGGCAGATCACGGCGCTGCGCAAGGACGGCGTGATCGAGCTGGGCACCAAGCGCCAGATCACCGTTCCCGACTTCTCGCGCCTGATGGACGAGGCCGGCGACGATTCCGATGGCGATCACATCGCCTGAGCCCGGCCGCCCGCGATCCGGGGTTTATCCCTGCTTTCGGCGGCGCTAGCGTCGATCCCAGCCGAAAGGAGCGCCGCCATGTCCCATGTCTTTCCCCGCCATTGCCACGTCCAGCCCCCCACAGCCGTCGGCGGCGAGGGCTGCTACCTGATCGACAGCAAAGGCAAGCGCTATTTCGACGGTTCGGGCGGCGCGGCGGTGTCCTGTCTTGGCCATGGCGATCCCGAGATAACCGAGGCGATCAAGGCGCAGCTGGACAAGCTGGCCTTTGCGCATACCGGCTTCTTCACCTCGGAACCGGCCGAGGCGCTGGCGGACCTGCTGATAGACCACGCGCCCGAGGGGATCGAGCGGGTGTATTTCGTCTCTGGCGGGTCCGAGGCGACGGAAGCCGCGATCAAGCTGGCGCGGCAGTACTTCGTCGAGATCGGCCAGCCGGAACGGCACCACCTGATCGCGCGGCGGCAAAGCTATCACGGCAACACGCTGGGCGCGCTGGCGGCCGGCGGGAACGAATGGCGCCGGGCGCAGTTCGGGCCGCTGCTGATCGACGTGAGCCATATCGCGCCCTGCTACGAATACCGCGGCCGCGAGGACGGCGAGAGCGTGGAGGCCTATGGCCAGCGCGCCGCCCAGGAGCTGGAGGACGAGATCCTGCGCGTCGGCCCCGAACGGGTGATGGCCTTCATGGCCGAGCCGGTGGTGGGGGCGACCGCCGGGGCGGTTCCGGCGGTGGAGGGCTATTTCCGCCGCATCCGCGAGATCTGCGACCGCTACGGCGTGCTGCTGATCCTGGACGAGGTGATGTGCGGCATGGGCCGCACCGGGCATCTTTTCGCCTGCGAGCATGACGGCGTGCGCCCCGATATCCTGTGCATCGCCAAAGGGCTGGGCGCGGGCTACCAGCCGATCGGCGCGATGCTGTGCTCGGGGCAGATTTATGACGCGATCGCCGGTGGGACCGGCTTCTTCCAGCACGGCCACACCTATATCGGCCACCCGGTCGCGACCGCGGCGGGGCTTGCGGTGGTGAACGCGATCCTCGGGCGGGGGCTGATCCCGCGGGTGCGCGAGCTGGGCGAGCGGCTGGACGGAGAGCTGCGCGCGCGGCTGGGCCAGCATCCGCATGTGGGCGATATCCGCGGCCGGGGCCTGTTCCGCGGCATCGAGCTGGTCGCCGACCGCGAGACGAAGCATCCCTTCGATCCGAAGGACAAGCTGGCCGCGCGGCTGAAGAAGGCCGCCTTCGAGGCGGGGCTGGTCTGCTATCCGATGTCGGGCACGATCGACGGGCGGCATGGCGATCACATCCTGCTGGCGCCGCCCTTCATCATGCGCGACGAGCAGGTGACGGAAGTGGTCGACAAGCTGGAGACGGCGCTGGCCGCCTGCCTGTGACCCGTCGCCGGCGCATGGCGGTACGGTGATAGCCATGCGCAGGACGCAAGGCGGCTTTCGTGTCGGGGGCGTTGTCGCCCTGCTGCGTCAGGGCCATATCGGGGGCGTGAACGGGATGGGCCCGGACACGACCGAACCGAAAGGGCACCGACATGAAAGCCTTTCTGAACCGCATCGTCACCGCGATCCGCAAGCGCGCCGCCTATGAGCACACCGTCGCCGCGCTGTCGCGCCTGCCGCTGGACGTGAAGCTCGACCTCGACATCTATCAGGGCGATGTCCGCGCCATCGCGCACCGCGCCGTCTACGGCGCCTGAGACGAAACGCCGTCTACGGCGCCTGAGCCGAAACGCCGTCTACGGCGCCTGAGACACCAGATCGACCGGAATTCCCTGACGGGCCTGCGGATGCGGGCCCGTTTTCGCATGCGGGGGGCGGAACCCTGCCGCGGGTGCACTATCGCGCGGCGCGGAAGCGGAGTAGGCTGCGGGTCCGATCGCAGGTGGGTGGCATGATCCGGCATATTTCCCAGGGCGCGTCCTCGTGGCGCGCCGTAGCACTTGGGCTGGTCGCGCTCGTGGGGTGCGTCCTTGCGCTGAACATGATCCTCGGGCCGGTCCTGGCGCGGCTGGTGGCCGATCTTGCGCCCGCCGCATCGGACCGGCTGGCACTGGGGATCGCGCTTGCCTGCGCGCTTTACGCGGTGCTGCTGGCCCTGCCCTTCGTGCCGGGCGTGGAGATCGGGCTCGGGCTACTGACGATGTTCGGCGCGATGGCGGCGCCCTTCGTCTATCTTGCCACGGTGGCGGGGCTGAGCCTGTCGTTCCTGTGCGGCCGGCTGATCCCCGCGCAGGTGCTTGCGCGGCTGGCCCGGCGTCTGGGGCTGGCCCGGCTGGAGACGCATCTTCTGCGGCTCGATCCGCTCGACAGCGCGGCGCGGCTCGAGCTGCTGCTGCGGTCCGCGCCACAGGGCTGGGGGGCGATGCTGCTGCGGCGGCGCTATCTTGCGCTGGCGCTGGCGCTCAACATGCCGGGCAACGCCATCCTGGGCGGTGGCGGCGGGATCGCGCTGGCCGCCGGCATGAGCCGGCTGTTCAATATCCCCGGCTTTCTGGCCGCGGTGGCTGTCGCCGTCTCGCCGGTGCCAATCCTGATCTGGGCGCTTGGCGCCTGACCGGGCTCAGCTCAGCCGCTTTTCCATCGCGAAGTTGGTCAGCGCGACGCCGTTGCGCACCGGGGCCTGCCGGCGCAGGACGCGCCAGCCCCGCCGCGCGAAGAAGCGTCGCGCCGGGTGGCTGGCATCGGTGGTCAGGCGGGCATGCCCCGCCTTCAGCGCCGCCCGTTCGACATGGTCGTAAAGCTGGCCGGCCAACCCGGTTCCCATCCGTTCGGGCGCGACGAAGGCCATGTCGAGATGTCCCGCGCCGGTCAGCGACATGAAGCCAAGGGCCGCGCCCTCTTCCGCGGCGACGAACACCGTCTGCGGCGCAAGCCGTGCGGCGAAGCTTTCGGCGTCGGGCGGTGCGGGCGACCAGGCGGCGCGCTGCGCGTCGTCGTAGAAGGCGGCCGCGCCTTGCGTCACCGCGCGGTGGAACAGCGCCGCCAGCGCGGCCGCATCCTCGGGCCGGAAGGGGCGGATCGCGGCGGACATGGCTCAGGCCTCGGTCAGAAGCTGCTCGGCCAGGCCGTGAAGCGCGTCGCGGTAGCCCGTGCGCGCCGATGGGCGGTCCGGGTCGGACGTGATCGCAATGACCGTGCCGCGCGCCGGCGTGACATAGAGCATCTGCCCGCCATAGCCCCAGCCGTACCACGTTTCCGCCCCGCCCATCTGGCGCGAGAACCAGCCGTAGCCGTAGCCGTCGCGGTGAAAGACCGAGCGTGTGCGCCGGGTCCATGTGGCGTCGATCCAGGCCTGCGACAGAAGCCGCGTGCCATCCGCCGTGACCCCGCCGCGTTCATAGAGCGCGCCCCAGGCGGCCAGCGAGCGGGTGCTCATCGCCATCTGGTTGCCGCCCATGTAGATGCCCTGCGGGTCGCGGTCCCAGCCGGTGATCTCGAACCCGTCCAGAGGGGCCAGCCAGTCGCGCGCCAGCGCCAGCAGGCTGCGCCCACCCACCCGCGTCAGGATCGCCGCAAGGATATGGCTGGAGCCGGTGGAATAGAGCATTCCGCCGCCAGGCTCGTCCACGAAGGGCACCGAAAGGGCTGCGCGCACCCAGTTGCCGCTGGACACCCAGCGGCCGTAATTCCGGCCCGAGGTGCGTTCCAGCCCCGCCTGCATGGACAGCAGGTGCCCGATGGTGACGCGCTCGATCCGCGGGTCGGGATCGCGTGGCAGCTGGTCGCGCAACAGCGGCGCGATGGGCTGGTCCGGCCCCTCCAGCAGGCCGCGGTCGATCGCCATGCCGACAAGGCCGGAGATGATCGACTTCGAGGCGGACTTGATGTTGGTGGCGCGGTCGGGCGTGAAGCCGTTGTAGCCCCGCGCCGCCGTCTCGATGCCGTTCTTCAGCATGACGATGGCGCGCAGCTCGTCGAAGCCGGCGGCCGCGTCCAGCGCGGGGCCCGGGCCCGCGGCGCGCAGCGGATGGGCAAGGGCAAGGGCCGCGGCGGACCCGGCGATGAAAATGCGTCGTTCCATGTCCTGCGTTATAGCCCGGCGCCCGGCGGCGATCATCCCCGGACCGCTCACATGGGCGCGACGAGGGGCCGCCGATCCGGGCTTCCCTTCGGCGCGGTTTTGATGCATAAGCGCCGCGTGGCGTGGACCCTTCTGGCTCTGCGCTGCGCGGCGTTGGAATAGACCCGGCTGGACGACATCCCGGCTGAGGCCGCCCGACGTCGGCACCAGAAACGCCCGGACAGAAGGAGCAACCCGATGTCGATCACGCCCGAGCTGAAAAGCCAGCTCATCAAGGAATACGGAAACAAGGACGGGGATACCGGTTCGGCGGACGTGCAGATCGCGATCCTGACCAGCCGTATCACCACGCTGACCGAGCACTTCAAGACCCACGCGAAGGACAACCATTCGCGCCGCGGTCTGCTGAAGCTGGTCGCCCAGCGCCGCAAGCTTCTGGATTATGTGAAGCGCAAGGATGAGGCCCGCTACCAGGACCTCATCGGCAAGCTCGGCATCCGCCGGTAAGAGCTGCAGCGCGGCGCGTTCCACAGGGGGCGCGCCGCTTCTGCATCAGGGGTGCGGTGCCGCGCACCCAATGGAACGCGGCACATGTTCGTCAGGCTGCCGGCCCCCGTCCCCGGGCCGGATGCCAAGGATGAGATGAAACCGGGGGACACGGGCGGCCCGCCAAGGGGCGGGGTCCGCCGAGAGGATACTTCATGTTCAATATCGTACGGAAATCCATCGAGTGGGGCCATGACACGCTCACGCTCGAAACGGGCAAGATCGCCCGCCAGGCCGATGGCGCCGTTGTGGCGACCTATGGCGAAACCTCGGTGCTGGCCACGGTGGTCTATGAAAAGGCGCCGAAGGAAGGGTTGGATTTCTTCCCCCTGACCGTCCACTACCAGGAAAAATACTACGCGGCCGGCAAGATCCCCGGCGGCTTCTTCAAGCGCGAGGCGCGGCCGACCGAGAAGGAGACGCTGACCTCCCGCCTGATCGACCGTCCGATCCGCCCGCTTTTCGTCGACGGCTTCAAGAACGAGGTGCAGGTGATCTGCACCGTGCTGAGCCACGACCTGGAAAATGACCCCGACATCGTCGCGATGATCGCGGCCTCGGCGGCGCTGACCATTTCGGGTGCGCCGTTCCTTGGCCCGATCGGCGCTGCGCGCGTCGGTTTCGTCGATGGCGACTATGTGCTGAACCCGGCCGTCGATGACATGGACAAGCTGCGCTCCAACACCGAGCAGCGGCTCGACCTGATCGTCGCGGGCACCCGCGAGGCGGTGATGATGGTCGAATCGGAAGCCTACGAGCTGTCCGAGGCCGAGATGCTGGGCGCCGTGAAGTTCGGCCATGACCAGATGCAGCCGGTGATCGACCTGATCCTGGACCTGGCCGGCGAGGCGGCGAAGGAGCCCTTCGACTACCAGGCGCCCGACTACTCGGCACTGTACGCCCGCGTGAAGGCGCTGGGCGAGGACGCGATGCGTGCCGCCTTTGCCATCACCGACAAGCAGCAGCGCCAGGCCGCCATTTCGGCCGCCCGGCAGACCATCAAGGACGGCCTGTCCGAGGAAGAACTGGCCGACAAGAACCTTGGTTCGGCGATCAAGAAGCTGGAAAGCGCCGTGGTGCGCGGCGACATCATCGCCACCGGCAAGCGGATCGACGGCCGCGACCTGACCACGGTGCGCCCGATCGTGTCCGAGGTGGGCCTGCTGCCCCGCACCCACGGCTCGGCGCTGTTCACCCGCGGCGAGACGCAGGCGCTGGTCGTGACCACGCTGGGCACCGGCGATGACGAGCAGATCATCGACGCGCTGCACGGCGAGAGCCGCTCGAACTTCCTGCTGCACTACAACTTCCCGCCCTACTCGGTGGGCGAGGCGGGCCGCATGGCCGGCCCCGGCCGCCGCGAGATCGGCCATGGCAAGCTGGCGTGGCGCGCGCTTCAGGCGGTGCTGCCGGCGGCGACGGACTTCCCCTACACCATCCGCCTGGTGTCCGAGATCACCGAGTCGAACGGTTCCTCGTCCATGGCCACGGTCTGCGGATCGTCGCTGTCGATGATGGATGCGGGCGTGCCGCTGAAGGCGCCGGTCGCCGGCGTCGCGATGGGCCTGATCCTTGAGCAGGACGGCAAGTTCGCCGTGCTGACCGACATCCTGGGCGACGAGGATCACCTCGGCGACATGGACTTCAAGGTTGCGGGCACCGACAAGGGCATCACCTCGTTGCAGATGGACATCAAGGTGGCGGGCATCACCCCCGCGATCATGGAGCAGGCGCTGGCCCAGGCAAAGGACGGGCGCATGCACATCCTGAGCGAGATGGCCAACGCGCTGACCGAAGGCCGGACCGAATTCTCGGCCCATGCCCCGCGCATCGAGACGATGACCATCCCCACCGACAAGATCCGCGAAGTGATCGGTTCGGGCGGCAAGGTCATCCGCGAGATCGTCGAACTCTCGGGCGCCAAGGTCGACATCAACGACGACGGCGTGATCAAGATCGCCTCTGCCAATGCCGAGGCCATCAAGAAGGCGCATGACCTGATCTACGCGATCGTGGCAGAGCCGGAAGTGGGCCAGATCTACACCGGCAAGGTGGTCAAGATCATGGATTTCGGCGCCTTCGTGAACTTCTTCGGCAAGCGCGACGGGCTGGTGCATGTCAGCCAGATGTCGAACGAGCGCGTGGCCCATCCCAAGGACATCGTCCAGGAAGGCCAGGACGTGAAGGTCAAGCTGATGGGCTTCGACGACCGCGGCAAGGTCCGCCTGTCGATGAAGCACGTCAACCAGGAGACCGGCGAGGAGATCAAGGAAGAGGCGTGAGCCTTTCCTGACCCTTTTGAAAACATGGACGCCGCGGGCCCTCCCGCGGCGTTCTGCGTTCAGACTCTGCCTTGCGCTGACGCGGCGATTGCGTTGAACAGTATGTCGGCGTTGCTGCTGGCAGCGGCGAGTTGGCTGCGGATCGCGCTCCGCTCGTTTTCGGTGAAATCGAAACCCCGGTCTGATACCAGAGCCGCACGCGTGGCGTCCAAACTCATGATGCGTGTGCGGTCAAGCCCGAGATCGCTCACCAGCGCCTCCATCTTCCAGGAGTTCGAGCCTATCGCGAGGAAGGGCGTTTCCGTCAGAAGCGAGAAGCATACGCCGTGGAACCTTCCGGTTACATGAAGCCGCGCGGCTGATAGAGCCGCGGCATAGGCTTCCGGCGTTTGTGGAATCTGAAGCGACGGGTAGCGCCGGTGATAGGCCCTTGCGTGCACGGCCACGTGCAGCCGGCGCAACAGCCGGCCAGGGGCGGTCCGTCCTTTCTGCGCCTTCAGGCTTTTCAGGATCGGGACAAGCCTGCGCCCCTCGGCTTCGAGGCTCATTTCCGCCAATGCGCGGGACACCGGCTTGAGCACGCTGTCGCCAAGAATAATGCCTTCGCGGGGCGCGTCAGTCGCGAGGCTTCCGTCGCAGAGTGTAAGGTCGGGCATCCAGTCGATCTGGCGGCCAAGCAGGCGCGAGAGTGCCGCGGCACTCCGGCTGTCCCGTGCGGTGACGCTGCTCATCAGGGCAAGGTTGGCACCCCAGGCGTCGGGGTTCTCCTGGTACATGGCGTTCAGAAGATGCACGGGTTTTCCGCCACGCGCCGGATGCTGGACGACCGACAGCAGCCTTTCGCCATGCGGCGTGCCGTGATGAAGCGTGCCCTCGCCGTTGATCAAGACAAGATCCGCCTGACGCATCGCCTCGAGGAAGGGAGCGGAGCGGGTCCAGTCCTCGCGGACCTTTGCGGTTGCGATCAGGCGGATCCCGCTGCGCTCGGACTTTCGCCGGATCACTTCGATCACCCGCAGGCAGCCGTGGTGATTGTCCGGCGTTGTATCGTTCAGAAGAACAGCGTTCAGCACGGCGGCGCCCCCCTTTCCAGTCGCGCGACGTAAGGAATTCCGGCGTCGATCAGCGCGGAGACGGGGGAATAGCATTCGATTTCTACCACAGTAGCCGCCAGCGCGAAATGCGCGGTAACGCGGTCGGCGGCGTCGGCGATCCCCGACCAGGCGGTGGCGCCCGGCTTTTCGTAGAAGCGCGGCGCATCCGCGTTGCGCAGATCGACGCCGGCCACCCCGATCCTCCGGGCGGACGCCATGGCGAATTGGAGTGCGGTCACCGCAACGCTTCCCGCCGGGACGACGCCCATGCCGGGTGAGCGTGACAGCGCTGCCTGTCCATCGCTCAGGATGAAGGCGTTCTTGGCGATATCCGCAATGCTCCGCCGGGGCTGCCGGTAGGGTTTCCGCAGGTTGTCCACATGCACGACCCGTCGCTGCGACAGCCAGCTGATGTCCTGCTCGCACAGGGCGCGCAGCACCGAGGTGGAGAACAGGCAAATATCGTCTTGGTTCAGGCAGTCACGCATCATGTCGAGGTGCGCCCACACGAAGCGCTCATCCTCCACCGCCAGCATGACGGGGCCGGCCAGCCTGTCGCGCAGGCTTATTGCGCCGTTAAGGCAGACCGCAGGTTCCGGCCCGAGGGCCTCGATCCGCTGGTCGCGTAGCGACGGACCCGAGCCTATGATCGTCACGGCACTTTCGATCACCTGCCCCAGGACATCCGCCGGCAGCAGGTCGCAGACGGACCTGCGCGATAGACAAGGTGCGTCCGGTCCTCGGAGATCGCCAGTCCGGGCCACCAGTCTTGCGCATGTGCCAGACGTGAGCCATTGATGAGCCGGGTACCAAGGCTGACCATCGTTCTCGTCAGGGGGCGGTTGCGGGGCACGGGCAACTCTTTATCGGTCGGAGAGATCGGGTTCTTATATATGCCGCGTCCACGACGGCAAACGGCAGAGGGACATTCATGCGCATAGGCTTCGATTACGGCGGCACCAAGATTGCCGGTATCGCGCTGGATGAGGCCGGGCGGACGCTGGCCCAGGGGCGGGTGCCGACGCCGCGGTTCGATTACGAGGGCGGGATCTCGGCGATCCGGGAGTTGATGCAGCGGCTGGAGACAGAGGCGGGCCAGCGTGCCGAGACCGTGGGAATAGGCGTTCCCGGATCTGTCGATCGCGACACGGGGCATGTCTCGATGGGCAATTCGGTCTGGCTTCACGGACGCGACCTGAGGGGCGATCTGCGGGCGGCGCTGGACCGTCCCGTGGCGGTTGCGAACGACGCCAACTGCTTTGCGCTGTCCGAGGCGGTGGACGGCGCGGGGGCGGGGGCGAAAGTGGTGTTCGGCGCGATCCTCGGCACCGGGGTCGGCGGCGGCATCGCGGTCGAGGGCCGGCTGATCGAGGGGATCAACGCCATCGGCGGCGAGTGGGGCCATATTCCGTTGCCCGATCCATGCGACGACGAGCGCCCGGGCCCCCTGTGTTCCTGCGGCCGTCCCGGTCACACCGAGGCCTGGCTGTCCGGGCCGAGCCTGGCCGCGGACCATGCGCGCAGGCTGGGGATCGACCCCAAGGACGGGCCATCGGCGCCTGAGGTGATCGCACTGGCCAGGCAGGGCGATTCGGCGGCCGAGGAGACGCTGCAGCGGTTCGAGGACCGGCTGGGCCGGTCGCTGGCTGTGATCATCAACGTGCTCGACCCCGACGTGATCGTGCTGGGCGGCGGGTTGTCCAATGTCGATCGCTTCTACGAGACGGTGCCGCCGCTGATCCGGCCGCATGTCTTTGGCGACAAGTTCAACACGCGGCTGGTGCCCAACATGCATGGCGACAGTTCCGGCGTGCGGGGGGCCGCCTGGCTGACGCCGCCGCGCTGAGGGCCGAAAACGGCGTCTGGAAAGTGTATGGCACGCGTATGGCAAGCGTCTGGCACCTTGCCCGCAACCGGAAGCCGCGCCACCGCAAGGATGCGGGAGTGCCGGCCGTCACGCCAGGGTGCCGGACGGGGTCCGATCACGGCGACAGCATAGGCCGAACCCGCGCCCGCGCGCGGGGCCCGTCAAGTCCTCGCCTGTCGAAAGGAGGGGTCTGGTGGAGCCAAGGGGAGTCGAACCCCTGACCTCTTGCATGCCATGCAAGCGCTCTCCCAACTGAGCTATGGCCCCAGAGTCGCGGCCCGGCCGCGAAGCACCGCCCTTCTATGGGCGGGCCTTGGGCAGTTCAAGAGGAAAAATGAACTGCCCGCGCGCTTTCGCATCAGGCTTCGTCGTCGTTGTCCGGAACGTCGGCCAGGTCATCGAGATCGACATTGTCGTCGTCGTCATCGGCTTCGAGCAGTTCGTCGTCGATGTCGACATCCGCGCCCTCTTCCTCGTCATCCAGCACGACGGCGTCGTCGGTCTCGGTCGCGGCGGCGGCGCGGCTTTCTTCCCGGCGCTCGGCGCGGGCGCTGGAGGATTTGCGCGACATCAGGCTTTCGAGATCGAAGACCGCGCCACAGCTGGGACAGGTCATCGGATCGCGCTGCAGGTCGTAGAACCTGGTGTCGCACTGTGGGCACAGGCGTTTTACGCCCCACTCGTCCTTGGGCATCGGGCTCTCCTGCCTTGGGCTTTCGGAAAATCGTCCCGTGCCACAAGGAAATCCGCTTGTCAAAGCCTTATCCACACAGCCGCGGGCAATCCCCGTTGCATTTGCGAATTGCCTTGATGCAGTGCGGGAACGGGACTAGGTTCCGCGAAAGAAAATAACAACCGGGACGAGCAGACATGCTGTATCATGCGTATGAAATGACGCACGCGGCGATTTCTCCGATGCGAAGTGCGGCCCGCATGAGCCGCGAGATGTTGTTGAGCCCGTTCAACCCCTTCGCCGAAACCTACGGGGCGCGGACCTCGGCCGCGATGTGCGAGATGTTCATCTCGGCCACGCGGCGCTACGGCAAGCCGGACTGGGGCCTGGACGAGACGGTGGTGGGCGGCGAGACGGTGCCGGTCCGGCAGGAAGTGGTCCTGCAGCTGCCCTTCTGCGACCTGATCCGTTTCGTCCGCGAGGGCGAGGCGGTCGAAGCGCGCCGCGATCCCAAGGTGCTGGTCATAGCACCCATGTCGGGGCATTACGCGACGCTGCTGCGCGGCACGGTCAAGGCGATGCTGCCCGAGCATGACGTCTATGTCACCGACTGGATCGACGCGCGCGAGGTGCCGGTGACCGAGGGGCATTTCGACCTGGAGGATTATACCGAATACCTGATCGAGTTCTGCCAGTTCCTGGCGGCCGAGGGCGACGGCGCGCGGCCCGCGGTGATGGCGGTCTGCCAGCCCGGCGTGCCGATGCTGGTGGCGGCCAGCCTGATGGCGATGGACGAGGATCCGGCGCGGCCCTCTTCGGTGACGCTGATGGGTTCGCCCATCGACACCGCCTGCAACCCCAAGAAGCCGAACGAGCTGGCGATGCAGAACCCGCTCAGCTGGTTCGAGCGAAATGTCGTCCTGACCGTGCCCTGGCCCAACAAGGGCTTCCTGCGGCGGGTCTATCCGGGTTTCCTGCAACTGTCGGGCTTCATGGCGATGAACCTCGACCGGCACACGGACGCCCATGTGCAGCATTTCACGAACCTGGTGCGCGGAGACGGGGAAAGCACCGCCAGCCATCGGCGCTTTTACGACGAGTACATGGCGGTGATGGACCTGACGGCGGAATTCTACCTTCAGACCATCGAGCGGGTGTTCCAGAAGCGGCTGCTGGCCACCGGGCGCTACCGGCACCGCGACCTGGCTGTGGAGCCGGCCGCGATCCGCGATATCGCGCTTCTCACCATCGAGGGGGAAAAGGACGACATCACCGGCCTTGGCCAGACCGAGGCGGCGCACCGCCTGGTGACCGGCCTGCCCGATGCGATGCGGGCGCATTACGTCCAGGCGCGGGTCGGGCATTACGGCGTCTTCAACGGCTCGCGCTGGCGCGGAGAGATCCAGCCGCGGGTGCGCGATTTCATCCGGGCCCATGCCGCGGGCGGCGAACGCCGGCGCCCGGTGCTGGCCAGCGTCGGGACCGCGTGAGCGACGGGGCGCAGGCGCTGTCCCCTGCGGCCCCGGCCGATCTGCTGCGCGAGGTGGAGATCCGCCGCTCTGCCCGGGCGCGGCGGCTTACGCTGCGCATGTCCCATGCCACCGGCGGCTTTACCCTGACCGTGCCGCAGCGCACGCCGGCCGCGGATATCCGGCGCTTCCTGGACCAGCACCTGTGGTGGATCGAGGAACGCCGCGCCGAGCGTCCCGTGCAGCCGAATGTCGCCCCCGGCACCCTGCTTCCGGTCGCGGGTGAAGAGCTGACATTGCTCCGGGGGCGCGGGCGCAGCGCCCGGCGGGTGGGCGACGCGCTGGAGGTGCCCGGCGAAGGCGCGGTGTTCGCGCGCCGCACGCTGGTCTGGCTGCGCGAGGAGGCGCGGGCGCGGATGGTCGCACGGCTCGACCACCACAGCGCGCGGCTGGGTCGCCCGCACAGGGGGCTGACGCTGCGCGATCCCCGCTCGCGCTGGGGCTCCTGCACGGCCGAGGGCGCGATCATGCTGTCCTGGCGGCTGATCCTGGCCCCGGCAGAGGTGATGGACTACGTCGTCGCCCACGAGGTGGCCCACCTGGCCGAGATGAACCATTCGCCGGCCTACTGGCGGGTGGTGGAGGGCCTGTTTCCCGGCTATGAGCGCCCGCGCGACTGGCTGCGCGCCAATGGCGCCAGCCTGCATGCCTGGCGGTTCTGAGGCGGTTCATTCGGCCTGCGGCTGGAACAGGCCCGCATGGATCCAGGCATCTTCCCCGGTTTCGGGCAGCAGGACGCCGATCCAGTCGCCGTCGCGGGCCCCGCGCATGCGCAGCGTGTCGCCGCCCGCGGCGCGGCCGATCACGGGAAAGCCGGTGCCGGGTCCGCTGCGCAGGTTGACCGATGCGCCGGTCACACGCCCCTCGGCGGGGCGGGGACGGTCGAGTCCGCTGGTCAGGCTGCCCAGGTCCGGGCCGTCGAGGACGGTGAATGTGACCCGTTCGAGCCGGGCCCGGGGGATGGGCGCGGGGGCCGTCGGGGCTGCGGCGCGGGCGGCGGCCTCGCGCAGGATGGCGCGGGTGGTGGTGTCGCCAGCGGCGGCCACCAGGATCGGCGCGTCGCCGCGCCCGGCCGGCGACAGGCTGAGGCCGTCGAGGGAAATCGCGCCGGCGGCAAGGCCCACGGTCGCCCATGACAGGAGATCGGAGTAGAATTGAGACATAATGCACCCCGGAAAGCCAACATGATACTCGATACGCTCAAATGCCTCGGTGATTCTTGACACGCATCATGCCCGCGAATTCGGTCCGAAATATGCCCGCCCCCGATGGCGGAGAGGTGGAGCGCGGCGACAGCCGCACCCCTGCCCACGAGCAGGTCTACCGCCGGCTGCGCACCCGCATCCTGCATGGCATCCTGCTGCCCGGCCAGGCCATGACGATCCGGGGCATCGCGGCCGATTTCGGCGTGTCGATGACGCCCGCGCGCGAGGCGGTGCGCCGGCTTGCCGCGGAAGGGGCGCTGAAACTCTCAAGCTCGGGGCGGATCACGACGCCGGTGCTGGGCAACGACCGGATCGAGGAACTCGCCGCCCTGCGCGCGCTTCTGGAACCGGAGCTGTCGGCCCGCGCCCTGCCGCGCGCGCATGGCGCGCTGATCGACCGGATGGCGGATATCAACGACCAGATCGATGGCGTGCTGGGCAGCGGTGACGCGGTCGCCTATGTGCGGCTGAACCAGGAGTTCCACCGCAACCTGTATCTGCGGGCGCAGGCCCCCGCGATGCTGGCCCTGGTCGAGACGGTGTGGCTGCAACTCGGCCCCTCGATGCGGGCGCTCTACTCGGCCGACCGGCGCCGCGCGGTGACCGAAAGCCACCGCAAGATCCTGGGCGCGCTGCGCGCCGGCGACGAGCCGGGGCTGCGGCTGGCGGTCCGGGCCGACGTGACCTCAGGGCTCAGGATGCTGCTCAGCTGAAACGAAAAAGGCCCACGGACATGCCGCGGGCCCCAGTCTTCCACTTTCTTCAAATATCCCCGCCGGAGGCATCCGAGGCCTGCCACGGGACCGGGCCTCAGGCGTGGATCGCCCCGTCGCCACAGGCCAGCGCCGCCTCGCGCACCGCTTCCGAAAAGGTGGGATGCGCGTGGCAGGTGCGGGCGATGTCCTCGGCGGCGGCGCCGAATTCCATGCCCACGCAGATCTCGTGGATCAGGTCGCCTGCCATCGGGCCGATGATATGGGCGCCCAGCACCCGGTCGGTGTCCTTGTCGGCCAGGATCTTGACGAAGCCGTCGGCCTGGAAATGCGACTTGGCGCGCGCGTTGCCCATGAAGGGGAACTTGCCCACCTTGTAGGCGCGGCCCTCTTCCTTGAGCTGTTCCTCGGTCTTGCCGACGGCGGCGACCTCGGGGGCGGTGTAGATCACGCTGGGGATCACCTCGTAGTTCACATGGCCCGCCTGTCCGGCGATGCGCTCTGCCACGGCCATGCCCTCGTCCTCGGCCTTGTGGGCGAGCATCGGGCCCGCGACCACGTCGCCCAGCGCCCAGATGCCCTGAACGCTGGTGGCGAGATGCCCGTCGGTGCGGATCTGGCCGCGTTCCGTCATCTCGACGCCCACCTCTTCCAGACCCAGTCCTTTCGTGAAGGGGCGGCGGCCGGTGGCGACCAGCACGACATCGGCCTCGAGCGTGGACTCCGTGTCGGTCTTGCGGGCCTTGTAGGTGACGGTCAGGCTGTCCTTGGCCGTCTTCACGCCCTGCACGGCCGCGCCCATCACGAAGTTCAGGCCCTGCTTCTTCAGCATCCGCTGGAAGGTCTTCTGCACTTCGCCGTCCATGCCCGGGGTGATGACGTCGAGATACTCGATCACCGTCACCTCCGACCCGAGCCGGGCATAGACCGAGCCCAGTTCCAGCCCGATCACGCCGGCGCCGATCACCGCCAGCCGCTTCGGCACGGATTTCAGCTCCAGCGCGCCGGTGGAGGTGACGATCCGCTTCTCGTCCACCTCGACGCCCGGCAGCGTGGCCGCCTCGGAGCCGGTGGCGATCACGATGTGCCTCGCCTCGTGCACCTCGCCGTCCACCTCGACCCGGCCCTTGCCGGCAAGCTTGCCCCAGCCCTTGAGCCAGTCGACCTTGTTCTTCTTGAACAGGAACTCGATGCCCTTGGTGTTGTTGTCCACGGTGGACTGCTTGTAGGTCAGCATCTGCGGCAGATCGACGGTGGGCTTGGCGCCCTTGATGCCCATTTCCTCGAAATGGGTGTGCGCCTCGTGGTATAGTTCAGAGGCGTGCAGCATCGCCTTCGAGGGGATGCAGCCCACGTTCAGGCAGGTGCCGCCCAGGCTGCCGCGCCCCTCGATGCAGGCGGTCTTGAGCCCGAGTTGCGCGCATCGGATCGCGCAGACATAGCCGCCGGGGCCCCCGCCGATCACGATGACATCATAGCTGGCCATGGGTGTTACCTCCGGTTCTGACGGTTCGGGCCAGCCTATGCCATGGGCGGCCCGTGGAAAAGCCAAGGGTTTCTCGGATTGGATATTCGGTGGGCGGGGTCAGTCGTGCGCGCGGCCCTCGGCTTCGGCGCGGGCACGGGCCAGCCGCTTGCGGTTGCCCGAGGCGCCGACAAGGATCACGCCCAGCGACACGCCGGCGATGGCCGCCGCAGCCGGCAGCAGCCAGTGGTGATCGCCGGTGAACACGACGATCGCCACGGCGCCGGTGCCTGCGATGGCCCAGCGGACGGCCCAGAAGACAAGGCTCTTGCGGGTATGTTCCGCCAGTTTCGCCTCGTCCTCCCGGATGCGGGAAAGCCGGTCGTCCGCCATCGGATCACAGATCCATCAGCAGGCGGCGCGGATCCTCGAGCGCCTCCTTCACGCGCACGAGGAAGGTCACGGCGCCCTTGCCGTCCACGATGCGGTGATCGTAGCTGAGCGCGAGATACATCATCGGGCGGATGACGACCTGGCCCTTTTCCGCCACGGGACGATCCTGGATCTTGTGCATGCCGAGGATACCCGACTGCGGGGGGTTCAGGATCGGCGAGGACATCAGCGAGCCGTAGACGCCGCCATTCGAGATGGTGAAGCTGCCGCCCTGCATTTCCGCCATCGACAGCTTGCCGTCGCGGGCGCGCACGCCCAGTTCGGCGATCTTCTTCTCGATCGCGGCAAACCCCATCTGGTGCGCGTCGCGCAGCACCGGCACCACCAGGCCCGAGGGCGTGCCCACGGCCACGCCCATGTGGACGTAGTTCTTGTAGACGATGTCGGTGCCGTCGATCTCGGCGTTGACTTCCGGCACCTCGAAGAGCGCGTGGCAGCAGGCCTTCACGAAGAAGGACATGAAGCCCAGCTTGACGCCGTGCTTCTTCTCGAACAGGTCCTTGTACTCGCTGCGCAGGCCCATGACGCCGGACATGTCCACCTCGTTGTAGGTGGTCAGCATGGCGGCGGTGTTCTGGCTGTCCTTCAGGCGCCGGGCGATGGTCTGGCGCAGGCGGGTCATCTTGACGCGTTCCTCGCGCGAGGCGTCCTCGGCCGGGACCGGGGCGCGCGGGACCGACGCCGGTTCGGGCGCGGGGGCTGCGGCGGGTTTGGCGGCCGGGCCGCGCAGCACGTCTTCCTTCATGATCCGTCCGTCCTTTCCGGTGCCCTCGACCTGGCCCGGCTTGAGGCCCTTCTCTTCCATCAGCTTGCGGGCGGAGGGGGCGTGTTCGATGTCGCGCGACGCACTCGTGCCGGCGGCGGGCGCCTCGGCCGGGGCGGCTTTCGGCGCGGGGGCGGCGGCTGCGCCTTCGCCCGAGGCGATCACGGCCAGCTTGCCGCCGGCCTGCACCGTCGCGCCGGCATCCGCGAGGATTTCCGACAGGACGCCCGCGGCGGGCGAGGGCACCTCGACCGAGACCTTGTCGGTTTCCAGTTCGCACAGCATCTCGTCGGCGGCCACGGTATCGCCGGGCTTCTTGAACCAGGTGGAAACGGTCGCCTCGCTGACGCTTTCGCCCAGCGCGGGAACCATGACATCGACGGTTTCACCCCCCTTTGCGGGCGCTTCCCCGGCGGCGGGCTTCGCCTCGGGCTTGGGTGCCGCGGCCTCGGCGCCCTCGCGCACGGTGGCGAGAAGGGCGTCCACGCTGACGGTTTCCCCTTCCTTGGCCACGATCTCGTCCAGCACGCCGGCGACCGAGGAGGGCACCTCGACGGTCACCTTGTCGGTTTCCAGCTCGCACAGCATCTCGTCCACCGCGACGGCGTCGCCGGGCTTCTTGAACCAGGTCGCCACCGTCGCTTCGGTGACGCTTTCGCCCAGGGTGGGCACGCGAATCTCGGCCATGTCGTTCTCAGTCCTTCTGTCCGGTCAGCGCGTCGTTCACCAACGCGTCCTGTTGTGCCTTGTGGCTTTTCGCGAGGCCGGTCGCCGGAGAGGCGGCGGCGGAGCGGCCCGCATAGGCCGGGCGCTTCCACTTCGCCTTGATCCGGGTGAGAACCCATTCGAGGTTCGGCTCCACGAAGGTCCAGGCGCCCTGGTTCTTGGGCTCTTCCTGGCACCACACGATTTCCGCCGCCTTGAAGCGCTTCAGCTCCTTCACCAGGCTCTGCGCCGGGAAGGGGTAGAACTGTTCAAGCCGCAGCAGGTAGACATCGTCCAGCCCCTGCGCGTCGCGGGCTTCCAGCAGGTCGTAATAGACCTTGCCCGAGCAGATCACGACGCGGCGGATCTGTTCGTCATCCTTCAGCTGGAGGCCGGAATTGCCGTATTGCGCGTCATCCCACAGCACGCGGTGGAAGCTGGAGCCGTTCGACATCTCGTCGAGCCTGGACACCGCCAGCTTGTGGCGCAGCAGCGATTTCGGCGTCATCAGGACCAGCGGCTTGCGGTAGCTGCGGTGCAGCTGGCGGCGCAGGATGTGGAAGTAGTTGGCCGGCGTCGTGCAGTTCGCGACGATCCAGTTGTCCTCGGCGCAGGCCTGGAGATAGCGCTCCAGCCGGGCCGACGAATGCTCGGGGCCCTGGCCTTCGTAGCCGTGGGGCAGCAGCATCACCAGGCCCGACATGCGCAGCCACTTCTTCTCTCCCGAGGAGATGAACTGGTCGATCATGATCTGGGCGCCGTTGGCGAAGTCGCCGAACTGCGCCTCCCACAGGGTCAGCGCGTTGGGCTCGGCCAGGGAATAGCCGTACTCGAAGCCCAGCACCGCGTATTCCGACAGCATCGAGTCGACCACCTCGTAGGTGGCCTGGCCCGGCTTGATGTGGTTGAGCGGCAGGTAGCGTTCCTCGGTTTCCTGGTCGATGATGCCGGAATGGCGCTGCGAGAAGGTGCCGCGCGTCGAATCCTGGCCCGACAGGCGGACCGGGTAGCCCTCGGTCAGCAGCGTGCCGAATGCCAGCGCCTCGGCGGTGGCCCAGTCGATGCCCTCTCCGGTCTCGATCATCTGGCGCTTGGCCTCGAGGATGCGCTCGACCGTCTTGTGCGGCTTGTAGCCGTCGGGCAGGCGGGTCAGGGCGGTGCCGACTTCCTTGAGCGTCTCCATCGGCACGGCGGTCTTGCCGCGCTGGTATTTCTCGCCCTGCTTGTTCAGGTGCGACCAGCGGCCGTCCAGCCAGTCCGCCTTGTTCGGGCGGAAGTCCTTGCCGATCTCGAACTCCTCGTTCAGCCGGGCCTGGAAGGCGGCCTTCATGTCCTCGATCTCGCCCTCGGGGATCAGCCCGTCGCGCACCAGCCGCTCGGTATAAAGCTGGAGCGTGGTCTTGTGGCCCTTGATCGCCTTGTACATCAGGGGCTGGGTGAACATCGGCTCGTCACCCTCGTTATGGCCGAAGCGGCGATAGCAGAAGATGTCGATGACGACGTCGCGGCCGAACTTCTGGCGGAACTCGGTCGCCACCTTGGCGGCATGGACCACGGCCTCTGGGTCGTCGCCGTTGACGTGGAAGATCGGCGCCTCGACCATCAGGGCGATGTCGGTGGGATAGGGCGATGAACGCGAGTACATCGGCGCGGTGGTGAAGCCGATCTGGTTGTTCACCACGATATGGATGGTGCCCCCGGTGCGGTGGCCCTTCAGCCCAGACAGGCCGAAGCATTCCGCCACCACGCCCTGGCCCGCGAAGGCCGCGTCGCCATGCAGAAGCACGGGCAGCACGGCGCGGCGGTCGGTGTCGTGCAGCTGTTCCTGCTTGGCGCGGGCCTTGCCCAGCACCACGGGGTTCACCGCCTCGAGATGGGAGGGGTTGGCGGTCAGCGACAGGTGCACCTTGTTGCCGTCGAACTCGCGGTCCGAACTGGCGCCCAGGTGGTACTTCACGTCGCCGGAGCCCTCGACCTCGTCCGGCTTGAAGCTGCCGCCCTGGAATTCGTTGAAGATGGCGCGATAGGGCTTGCCCATCACGTTGGCGAGCACCGAGAGGCGGCCGCGGTGCGGCATGCCGATGACGATTTCGGTCACGCCCAGGCTGCCGCCGCGCTTGATGATCTGTTCCATCGCGGGGATCAGCGCCTCGCCGCCATCGAGGCCGAAGCGCTTGGTGCCGGTGTACTTGACGTGGAGGAACTTCTCGAAGCCCTCGGCCTCCACCAGCTTGTTCAGGATCGCCTTCCGGCCCTCGCGGGTGAAGGCGATCTCCTTGCCGTAACCCTCGATGCGTTCCTTCAGCCAGGCTGCCTGCTCGGGGTCCGAGATGTGCATGTATTGCAGCGCGAAGGTGCCGCAATAGGTGCGCTTGAGGATCGCCAGGATCTCGCGCAGGGACGCGGTTTCCAGCCCCAGCACCATGTCGATGAAGATGGGCCGGTCCATGTCGGCATCGGTGAAGCCGTAGGATTTCGGGTCCAGCTCGGGATGGTCGGTGGGGTCCGTCAGCTTCAGCGGGTCGAGATCGGCGGCCAAGTGGCCGCGGATGCGGTAGGCGCGGATCAGCATGAGCGCGCGCAGGCTGTCGGTGACCGCCTTGCGGATCTGGTCGGCGCTGAGGGTGACGCCCTTCTCGGCGGCCTTGGCGGCGATCTTCTCGCCCTGCTTCTGCGGTTCGGCCCACTGGCCGTCCAGCGCGGCGGTCAGTTCGTCCGAGGGCACCGGCGGCCAGTCGCGGCGCGCCCAGGAGGGGCCCTGCGCCTCTCGCTTCACGTCGAGTTCGGCATCGGCGAGACCGGCGAAGAAGCGCCGCCAGCTTTCGTCGACGGCCTGCGGGTCATCGGCGTAGCGGGCGTATAGCTGTTCCATGAAGGCCGCGTTGTGGCCCTGCAGGAAGGACGAGGAATGGAAGGCGTCGTTCGGGGACTGGTCTGTCATCACGCGGCTCCTGTGATGTCATGATGCGGCGCCGGAAGCGGCGTCGCTGGGTCGGCGGCATAGCCGAAACGGTCGAAGATCCAGGCGTAGCGGTCGCGCACGATCGCCGCGGCCTCGTCGTCGTAGAAGGCGTCCAGCGGCAACCGCCCGTCGCGGGTGCGCTTGGTCACGGCAAGTCGGTCCGGCTCCCACTGGAGGTGGAGCCGGGCGCAGACATCGGACAGATCCTGCGCGAGATGCTCGTATCGGATGGTCAGGTCCGGCGCGTAGGCGCCGTCGACATGCAGCGTGTGGTGATCCGTCAGCCCCGGATAAGCGCGCAGATGCGCCGTGAAGGCAGGGCGGAAGGCTGCCGCCTCGTGCAGGTCGCGGGGCTCTGGCAGGCGGGTGTGCCACAGGTATTGCGACAGCGCCTTGTCGAAGGGGTTCCGGATCGAGGTGATCTTTGCATAGGCGCCCCAGCGGTCGCGGCCCAGCCGGTCGCGGATCTCGGTCGCGCTCATGTGGTTGCGCCAGGGATGCAGCCAGCGACCGAGGCGCGAGGGCTTCCCGGTCATCCGGGCGCCGACGATGCCGTGACGGCTGCGGTGCTGGCGCGTGCGTTCCGTGATGCGGGCCCCCGGCGGCCGGCACCAGCGTTCGAGATACATCTCGACCGAGGTGGAGGCGGTCTTTCCCGTCTTGATGAAAACGAACATGCGGTCGTGGCTTACAAGGACCATCAGGGTCGCCCCCCGTGACAGGGGGCGGACCGTTCGGGGGCCGGGCGCGATGCGCCGGGTTCATGGCAGGCCATCCTCATGACGTCAGCCCGCGTCCTTTCGTCCGTCTAGCGGCCAAGGGCCTTGAGCATCGCCGCGCCCAGCCCGGCGGGGCTGTCGGCGACCACGATGCCGGCGGATTTCATGGCTTCGATCTTGTCATCGGCACCGCCCTTGCCACCGGCGACGATGGCGCCGGCATGGCCCATGCGGCGGCCCGGAGGCGCCGTGCGGCCCGCGATGAAGCCGGCGATGGGCTTGGAGCGGCCGGCCTTGCGTTCGTCCTTGATGAACTGCGCGGCGTCTTCCTCGGCCGAGCCGCCGATCTCGCCGATCATGATGATCGACTCGGTCTCGGGGTCGCCCAGCAGCAGTTCGAGCGCGTCGATATGCTCCATGCCCTTGATCGGGTCGCCGCCGATGCCGATGCAGGTGGACTGGCCGAGGCCCGCGTCGGTGGTCTGCTTCACGGCCTCGTAGGTCAGCGTGCCCGAGCGGGACACGACGCCGACCGAGCCGCGCTTGTGGATATGGCCGGGCATGATGCCGATCTTGCACGCGTCGGGCGTGATGATGCCGGGGCAGTTCGGCCCGATCAGGATCGAGCGTGAGCCCTGGAGCGTGCGCTTCACCTTCATCATGTCGAGCACGGGGATGCCTTCGGTGATGCAGACGATCAGGTCCATCTCGGCGTCGATCGCCTCGAGGATGGCGTCGGCGGCGAAGGGGGGCGGGACGTAGATCGCGGTCGCGTTGGCGCCGGTCGCCTCGCGCGCCTGGGCCACGGTGTCGAAGACGGGCAGGCCGATATGGGTCGAGCCGCCCTTTCCGGGGGTCACGCCGCCGACCATCTTCGTGCCGTAGGCGATCGCCTGCTCGGAGTGGAAGGTGCCCTGGGCGCCGGTCAGGCCCTGGCAGATCACCTTGGTGTTTTCGTTGACGAGTACGGCCATCGGGGCCTCCATCTGGTGTTGTCGGTCGGCGGGTGCAAGACCCGCCCGGGCGCTTGGGCGGGGATCAGCCCTTCACGGCCTTCACGATCTTGGCAGCGGCGTCGGCGAGGTCGTCGGCCGCGATCACGTCGAGGCCGGATGCGCCGATGATCTCCTTGCCCTTCTCGACATTGGTGCCCTCGAGGCGGACCACCAGCGGCACCTTGAGGCCGACTTCGCGGACCGCGGCGATCACGCCCTCGGCGATGACGTCGCAGCGCATGATGCCGCCGAAGATGTTGACGAGGATGCCCTTCACGTTGGGATCGCTGGTGATGATCTTGAACGCCTCGGTGACCTTTTCGCGGGTCGCGCCGCCGCCCACGTCAAGGAAGTTGGCGGGTTCCGCGCCGTAGAGCTTGATGATGTCCATGGTGGCCATCGCAAGGCCCGCGCCGTTCACCATGCAGCCGATCTCGCCGTCGAGGGCGATGTAGTTCAGATCGAACTTCGACGCGGCCAGTTCCTTGGGATCCTCTTCGGTCTCGTCGCGCAGCGACAGGATCTGCGGCTGGCGGTAGAGCGCGTTCGAATCGAAGCCCATCTTGGCGTCGAGGCACTTCAGGTCGCCCTTGTCGGTGACGATCAGGGGGTTGATTTCCAGCATCTCCATGTCGCGCTCGACGAACATGCGGTAGAGGGTGTTCACCAGCTGCACGCACTGCTTGACCTGCTGGCCCTGGAGCCCCAGGGCAAAGGCGACGCGGCGGCCGTGAAATGCCGAGATGCCGGAAGCGGGGTCGACGGAGAAGCTGAGGATCTTTTCGGGGGTGTTGGCGGCCACCTCCTCGATGTCCATGCCGCCCTCGGTCGAGCAGACGAAGGAGATGCGCGAGGTTTTGCGGTCCACCAGCAGCGCGAGGTACAGTTCGGTGTCGATGCCCGATCCGTCCTCGATGTAGATGCGGTTGACCTGCTTGCCGGCCGGGCCGGTCTGGTGGGTGACAAGGGTGCGGCCCAGCATCTTCTGGGTCTGCTCGGCCGCTTCCTCGACCGACTTCGTCAGCCGCACGCCGCCCTTTTCGCCGGCGGAGGCTTCCTTGAAGTGGCCCTTGCCGCGGCCGCCGGCATGGATCTGCGCCTTGACCACCCAGAGCGGGCCGTCGAGTTCGCTGGCCATGGTCTTGGCTTCCTCGGCGCGCGTGACGACGCGGCCATCCGATACCGGCGCGCCGTAGTCGCGCAGCAGCTGCTTGGCCTGGTACTCGTGGATGTTCATGTCTCGCCGGTCCCTTTCGTCCTGTCCCGGGACGGGCCCTTGCGCGGCCGGTGTGGCCGGACAGAGCGCCCCGGGCGTTCCTTTTTGACCCCCATAGGCGCTGAAAATGGACTGTGCAAAGGAAATCGCCCGGATTCACGGGGAATCCGGGCGGTTCCTGCGTTTTGTGATCACACTAAAAAATTATGTGATCACATATTGGCGTGTGGTCGGCGAACAAGCGCCGAACCCGTCAGGCGAGGGTCGGATCGATTCCCTTGCAGGCCTCGACAAGGCCCTTAACAGCGTCGACGGACTTGTCGAACATGGCCTTCTCGTCCTTGTTGAGTTCGATCTCGACCACCCGCTCGATGCCGCCGGCGCCGATCACGGTCGGCACGCCGACATACATGTCCTTGACGCCGTACTGGCCGGTCAGGTTCGCGGCGCAGGGCAGCACCCGCTTCTGGTCCTTGAGATAGGCTTCCGCCATCTCGATCGCCGAGGCGGCCGGGGCGTAGAAGGCCGAGCCGGTCTTGAGCAGGCCCACGATCTCGGCGCCGCCGTCACGGGTGCGCTGCACGATCGCGTCGAGCTTTTCCTGGCTGGTCCAGCCCATCTTCACCAGGTCGGGCAGCGGGACGCCGGCGACGGTGGAGTAGCGGGTCAGCGGCACCATGGTGTCGCCGTGGCCGCCCAGGACGAAGGCGGTCACATCCTTTACCGACACTTCGAACTCCTCGGCGAGGAAGTGGCGGAAGCGCGCGCTGTCCAGCACGCCGGCCATGCCGCAGACCTTTTCGACGGGCAGGCCCGAAAACTCGCGGAGCGCCCAGACCATCGCGTCGAGCGGGTTGGTGATGCAGATGACAAAGGCGTCGGGCGCGTGCTGGGCAATGCCCTCGCCCACGGATTTCATCACCTTGAGGTTGATGCCGAGCAGGTCGTCGCGGCTCATCCCGGGCTTGCGCGCGACGCCGGCGGTGACGATGCAGACATCCGCACCCGCGATGTCGGCATAGTCGTTGGTGCCTTTCAGCGTGGCGTCGAACTTGTCCACCGGGCCGCTTTCGGCGATGTCGAGCGCCTTGCCCTGCGGGATGCCCTCGGCGATGTCGAACAGGACGACGTCGCCCAGTTCCTTCAACGCGGCGAGATGCGCCAGCGTTCCCCCGATCTGGCCCGCCCCGATCAGTGCGATCTTCGCTCGTGCCATGGATGTCTCTCCCCTTGACGTTACTGTCGGGGGCTTGGGGTAAAGCCAAAACGAAGGGGCCGCAAGAGTTCTGCTTTGCGCCTGCGAAAGGGCCGGCCGGGATGGAGTCCCGGGCCGGCCCGCATTGTCGTGCGATTCCAGGGGCCGGTCAGGCCGGCTGACCGGTGATCCCGGCGGGCAGGGGGGCATTCTCCCACGCCTCGCCGGCGGCGACCAGGCAGGTCTGGCCGGCCGGGGTGGTCACCAGGATGGTCCAGCTTCCCGTCGTGGCCGAGACGAAGACCTCGAGAATGCCGTTGCTGGCGCTGAGCCCGGCGCTGACCCGTTCCTCGCCGAAGCGGTCGCGCAGGTGGTCCACGATGGCGTCGCGGTCGCCGCAGGGCCTGCCTTGCGCGAAGGCGGGAAGCGGGGCTGTGCAGGCGAGGGTGAGGCAGGCGGCGATGAACTTGAGTTTCATGGAAGTCCCTTTCGCTGGCGCGCTTGCCGCCGATCCCGGCAGAGCGCGGTCTCGGCACGCGGTGCGGGACCGCGCAGGGAAATCATCTCGGGCGTTGGCGAAAATTCGGTTAACGCAGCGCGCGCCGGGCAGGGTGCTTGCGCAACACCGGTAATAAAGTTGCATGGAAGGGGTTTCGGTTGATGCAATATTCCGCCCTGCCCTTGCGCCACCCCGTCCGGCGCGGTATGCGCTGCGGTGCAACACGAACCCCGGGGGCTGGCCGCATGCATCCATACCGTTCCGTTCTCTACATGCCGGGATCGAATCCCCGCGCGTTGGAAAAGGCGCGCAGCCTGCCCGCGGACGCGCTGATCCTGGACCTGGAGGATGCGGTCGCGCCGGACGCCAAGGGGACTGCGCGCGATCTGGTGACGGCGGCGGTGCGCGAGGGCGGCTTTGGCAAGCGCCGCCTGCTGGTGCGGATCAACGCGCTCGACACCGAATGGGGGCGTGCGGATCTGGAAGCCGCGATCGCCGCGCGGCCGCATGGCATCCTGCTGCCCAAGGTGTCCCGGCCGGAACTGATCGAGACGGTGGCCGCAGGGCTTCCCGAGGGGCACCCGTCGCGGGTCTGGGCGATGATGGAAACGCCCGAGGGCGTGCTGAACGCAGCCGCCATTGCCGGGGCGCCGCGGATGGAGGGGTTCGTGCTGGGCACGAACGACCTGGCCAAGGACCTGGGCACGCGGCACCGGCCCGACCGGCTGCCGCTGCTGCATGCGCTGTCGCAATGCCTGCTGGCGGCGCGGGCAGCGGGGCTGGTGTGCCTTGACGGGGTCTACAACGCGTTTCGCGACGAGGCGGGGCTGGAGGCCGAATGCGCGCAGGGCCGCGACATGGGTTTCGACGGCAAGACGCTGATCCATCCCGTGCAGCTTGAGATCGCCAACCGCATCTTCGCCCCGTCCGAGGAGGAACTGGCGCTGGCGCGCGCGCAGGTGGCGGCCTTCGAGGAGGCGCAGGCGAAGGGGTTGGGCGTTGCGGTGCTGGACGGGCGCATCGTCGAGAACCTGCATGTCGAGACGGCGCGGCGCACGCTTGCCAAGGCCGACGCGATTGCGCGAATGTCCTGAGCGAAACACGGGCGGAGGGCGGTGATGACGCTTCTGGTAATCGGCGTGGCCTTGTGGTGGGGCGCGCATCTGTTCAAGCGGCTTGCGCCCGCGCAGCGCGCGGCGCTCTCGGCGCGGATGGGCGACAAGTCCAAGGCGATCTTCGCGACGCTGCTTCTGCTGTCGGTCGTGCTGATGGTGCTGGGCTACCGGGGCGCCGACTTCGTGGCGGTATGGACGCCACCGGCCGCCATGCTTCATGTGAACAACCTGCTGATGCTGCTGGCGGTGATCTTCTTCGGCATGGCGTCGTCCAAGGGGCGGATGCGCAGCTGGCTGCGGCACCCGATGCTGACCGGGTTCCTGGCCTGGGCGGTGGCGCATCTGCTGGTGAACGGGGATCTGGCCTCGATCATCCTGTTCGGCGGGCTGGGCCTGTGGGCGCCGGTGGCGATGGTCGCGATCAACCGGGGCAACCCGGCCTGGACGCCGCCCGCGCCGGGGCCGGTGAAGGGGGATGTGCGGCTGGTGCTGATCTCGGTTGTCGTCTTTGCCGTTCTTGGCGGCATCCATTCGCTGCTGGGCCCCTGGCCGTTTCCGGGATGAGACCATGATCGCCTATCGACTGCTGACCGAAGAGGATACATCGGCCTTCTGCCACAAGGTGACGGCCGCGCTTGCCAAGGGCTGGGTGCTGCATGGCGACCCGCAATACGCCTTTGACCATTCCACCGGAAGGATGCGCTGCGCGCAGGCGGTGACGAAGGAGGTCGACGGCCCCTATGACCCGGAGCGGCGGCTGGGCGAGCTGTGAGGATGGCCAAGACCAGCCCCGGCCACTTCTTCGAGGACTACCGGATCGGGCAGGTCTTTCGCCACGCGACGCCGCGCACGGTGACGACCGGCGACCGCGCGCTTTATCACGCGCTTTATCCCAGCCGCTTCGCGCTGACATCGTCGGACGAATTTGCGCGCGCCTGCGGCCTGCCGCAAAGCCCGCTGGAGGATCTGGCCGCGTTTCACGTCGTGTTCGGCAAGACGGTGCCGGACATCTCGCTGAACGCGATCGCCAATCTGGGCTATGCCGAGGGGCGGTTCCTGCGCCCCGTCTATCCGGGCGATACGCTGGTGTCGGAGTCGGAGGTGATCGGGCTCAAGCAGACCTCGAACGGGAAATCGGGCATCGTCTGGGTGCGCACGACGGGGCGCAACCAGCGCGGCGAGGCGGTGCTGTCCTATGCGCGCTGGGTCATGGTCCGCAAGCGCGACCCGGAGGCGCCGGCGCCCGAGGCGGTGCTGCCGGAACTGGCCGTGGCGGTCGCGCCCGAGGCGCTGGTCGTGCCGGAGGGGCTGGATTTCGAGCGCTACGATCCTGCGCTCGCCGGGTCCGGGCATCTTTGGGAGGATTACGCCCCGGGCGAGATCATCGACCATGTGGACGGCGTGACCGTCGAGGACGCCGAGCACATGATGGCCACCCGGCTGTGGCAGAACACGGCGCGGGTGCATTTCGACAGCGGCGCGCGGCCCGACGGGCGGCGGCTGATCTATGGCGGGCATGTCATCAGCCTTGCGCGCGCGCTCAGCTTCAACGGGCTTGCGAATGCGCAGTTGATCGCCGCGATCAATGCCGGCGCCCATGCCAATCCCTGCTTTGCGGGCGATACGGTGCATGCCTGGTCCGAGGTGCTGGACCGTGCCCTGACGGACCGTCCGGGGGTGGGCGCCCTGCGCCTGCGACTGGTCGCGACACGGGGGCCGCAGACCCCCGGGGAGTTGCGGGACGAGGTGGGAAAATACCGCGACACGGTGCTTCTGGATTTCGACTTCTGGGCGCTGATCCCGATGCGGGGCTGATTCACGGGCGGGCGCGAAATTTGTGATCACTGGAATTATTCTTGTGATCACAGAAGGCGGAAAAGGGCTGAAAAAAGGCTTTCCTGTCGCAGTCGGGGCGCGTGTTGGGGGTGTGCTTCCCTTCGAATTGGACTATTTTGCGCCCCGCACCCCCCGGTTCGCCCGGGGGCAGAGAGACAAGAAAGGGACCGCCAATGGCCGACGTGAACCGCGGCAACCGCCCGCTATCCCCGCACCTGACCGTCTTCGACCAGTCCTACACCGGCACGCTGTCGATCCTGCACCGGATCACCGGTATCGGCCTGAGCCTTGCGACGATCCTGGTGGTCTGGTGGTTTCTCGCCGCGGCGACCGACGCCGCGTATTTCGCCTTCGTGGACGGGCTGATCACGTCGTGGCTGGGCGGGCTGGTGATGATCGTCTCGCTCTGGGCGTTGTGGTATCACTTCTGCACCGGCATCCGGCACCTGTGGTGGGACACCGGCCGTGGTTTCGGCCTGGAGGAGGTGCGCAAGTCCGGCATGATCGTGCTTGGCGGGTCGGGCGTGCTGACCGTGCTGACGCTGATCGCGGCCTTCAGCTGAGGAGAGCGGAGATGGATTACAGAACCGACCGTGCCCGCGTATCCGGACTTGGCGCCGCGAAGGAAGGCGTCGGCCACTGGTGGAGCCAGCGCATGACCTCGATCGCGCTGGTGCCGCTGACGCTGCTGTTCGTGTTCCCCTTCGCGGGTGCGCTGGGCGGCGGCTTCGACGAGGTGCGCGCGGTCTACCAGAACCCGTTCAACGCGATCGTCGCCATCCTGTTCATCGGGGTGACGCTGTATCACCACATGCAGGGCTTGCAGGTGGTGATCGAGGATTACATCCACGGCAAGGCCGCCCGCACCGCGGCGCTGGTCGCCAACACCCTGATCTGCTGGGCGCTTGGCCTGAGCGGCGTGTTCGCCGTCGCCAAGATCGCCTTCGCCGGCTAACCGGAGACTGTCATGGCAGCTTACGAATTCATCGATCACGTCTACGACGTCGTGGTGGTCGGCGCGGGCGGCTCGGGCCTGCGGGCCACGCTCGGCATGGCGGAGCAGGGGCTCAAGACCGCCTGCATCACCAAGGTGTTCCCGACCCGCAGCCACACCGTGGCGGCCCAGGGCGGGATCGCCGCCAGCCTTGGCAACATGGGCCCGGACAGCTGGCAGTGGCACATGTACGACACCGTCAAGGGGTCTGACTGGCTGGGCGATGCCGACGCGATGGAATACCTAGCGCGCGAGGCGCCCAAGGCGGTCTACGAGCTGGAACATTACGGCGTGCCGTTTTCCCGCACCGAAGAGGGCAAGATCTATCAGCGGCCCTTCGGCGGGCACACCACCGAATTCGGCGAAGGCCCGCCCGTGCAGCGCACCTGCGCCGCGGCCGACCGGACCGGCCACGCGATCCTGCACACGCTTTACGGCCAGTCGCTGAAGAACAACGCAGAGTTCTTCATCGAGTATTTCGCCATCGACCTGATCATGACCGATGACGGCGAATGCCAGGGCGTGGTGGCGTGGAAGCTGGATGACGGCACGATCCACCGCTTCAACGCCAAGATGGTGGTGCTGGCCACGGGCGGCTACGGCCGCGCCTATTTCTCGGCCACCTCGGCGCATACCTGCACCGGCGACGGTGGCGGCATGGTCGCACGCCAGAACCTGCCGCTTCAGGACATGGAGTTCGTGCAGTTCCACCCGACCGGCATCTATGGCGCCGGCTGCCTGATCACCGAGGGCGCGCGCGGCGAGGGCGGCTACCTGACGAACTCGGAAGGGGAGCGCTTCATGGAGCGCTATGCGCCGACCTACAAGGATCTGGCCTCGCGCGACGTCGTCAGCCGCTGCATGACCATCGAGATCCGCGAGGGCCGCGGTGTCGGCGCAGGCAAGGACCATATCCACCTGCATCTCGACCACCTGCCGAAAGAGGCGCTCGCCGAGCGGCTTCCTGGGATTTCGGAATCGGCCAAGATCTTTGCCGGCGTCGATGTCACGAAAGAGCCGATCCCTGTGCTGCCGACCGTGCATTACAACATGGGCGGCATCCCTACCAACTACTGGGGCGAGGTGCTGAACCCGACCGCCACAGACCATGACCGGATCCAGCCCGGCCTGATGGCCGTGGGCGAGGCGGGCTGCGCCAGCGTGCACGGCGCGAACCGGCTTGGGTCCAACTCGCTGATCGACCTTGTGGTGTTCGGCCGCGCGGCCGCGATCCGCGCCGGCCAGGTCATCGACCGCAACAGCCCGAACCGGCCGCTGAACGAGAAGTCGGTCGAGATGGCGATGGCCCGCTTCGACCGGCTGCGCCACGCGGCCGGCAGCACCGGCACCGCGGAGCTGCGTCTCGAGATGCAGAAGACGATGCAGAACGACGCGGCGGTGTTCCGCACCTCGAAGACGCTGAAGGAAGGCGCCGAGAAGATGAGCAAGGTTGCCGAGGGCATGGACGACCTGAAGGTCCACGACCGCTCGCTGATCTGGAACACCGACCTGATGGAAACGCTGGAGCTTGCGAACCTGATGCCGAACGCCCTGACCACGGTGGTATCGGCAGAGGCCCGCAAGGAAAGCCGAGGCGCCCACGCGCACGAGGATTTCCCCGATCGCGACGACGAGAAGTGGCGCGTGCATACGCTGGCGCACATGGATGGCGAGACGAAGGTGAAGCTGAGCTACCGCAACGTGCACACCGACCCGCTGACCAGCCACAACGAAGGCGGCATCGACCTGAAGCGCATCGCGCCGAAGGCACGGGTGTATTGAACGGAGTGCAGTTGATGGGTGGCGTGGCAGCCGCAGGCAGGACAGGAGTGCCAATGACTGGAACATGCAGACTGACCGGCGTCGTGCTGCTGCTTGCCGTAGCGGCATGCAGCACGACCACGACCGTGGTCGACGACGCCCCGGCTGGTTCGACGTCCGGGTCCATCACCGGGGCCGCCTCATCGAGTGAGGTTGCCATGCCCGCTGGCCTCTCCTCGGAAGAGCGGTTTCTCTGGGGGACCATGACGCCCGAGGCGCAGGCGCAGGCGGCGGCGTATATCCGCAGCGGCGGGACGCTGACGCAGTTCATGGCCCTGTGACGGCCCGATGAGAAGGAGACGCGCCATGAAGGTCATCGCCCTTTCCTCCCTGGCCACCGCCGCGCTGCTGGCGGCCTGTGCCGCGCCCGAGGCAACGCAGAGCTTCAGTTCGCGGCAGGAGCAGGTCTGCTACGAGCGCACGAGCGCCGCGCTGGCGCCGGGGCGGGAGTTGCGGCGGGGGCCGGATGGCACCTTCGTCGAGGTGACAGTGGTCAACGACTTCATGCGCGACGTGGAACGCTCGGAGGCATTCGACGCCTGCATGACCGCGACCCGGCCTGCGGGCAGCACCGGCGACATGGCGCCCGTCACCTTCACCGGCGAGGAACTGACGATCTGGCGCAGCCTGACCGATACGGCGCGGGCGCAGGCGCTCGAATTCATCCGAAACGGCGGCACGCTCCGCGAGTTCGTGGCGCAGGGCTGAGCCCGCACGCACGCGACCACGCACCAACCGAAGGCACGAAGGCAAAATGGTAGAACTGACCCTTCCGAAGAACTCCCGCATCACCGTGGGCAAGACCTGGCCGAAGCCCGAGGGCGCGACCAACCTGCGGACCTTCAAGATCTACCGCTACGATCCGGATCAGGGCGACAACCCGCGCGTCGATACCTATTTCGTCGACATGGACAGCTGCGGGCCGATGGTCCTGGACGCGCTGATCAAGATCAAGAACGAGATCGACCCGACCCTGACCTTCCGGCGGTCCTGCCGCGAGGGGATCTGCGGGTCCTGCGCCATGAACATCGACGGGATCAACACGCTGGCCTGCATCTACGGCATGGACGAGATCAAGGGCGAGGTGAAGATCTATCCCTTGCCGCACATGCCCGTCATCAAGGACCTTGTCCCGGACCTGACGCATTTCTACGCCCAGCACGCCAGCATCATGCCGTGGCTGGAGACCAAGACCAACCGTCCCGCGGCCGAGTGGCGCCAGTCGATCGAGGACCGCAAGAAGCTGGACGGGCTTTACGAATGCGTCATGTGCGCGTCCTGTTCCACCGCCTGCCCCAGCTACTGGTGGAACGGCGACCGCTATCTTGGCCCGGCCGCGCTGCTGCATGCCTATCGCTGGATCATCGACAGCCGCGACGAGGCGACGGGCGAGCGGCTGGACCAGCTCGAGGATCCGTTCAAGCTGTATCGTTGCCACACGATCATGAACTGCACCCGGACCTGTCCGAAGGGGCTGAACCCGGCCAAGGCCATCGCCGAGATCAAGAAGATGATGGTCGAGCGGCGGCTCTGACGCGCAATCCGGCGGGGCGGCCCGGCTTCCGGGCGGGCCGCTTCTGCTTCCGGTTGACCGCGTGATCCGCGGCGCGCAAGTCTGATCCCGGGGATCAGGGGATCGATCGCATGCTGGATTTTCCCGGCTTCTGCTATCTCGATGTCGAGAAGACCGGATCCACCTTCATCCGCGCCTTCCTGGTCAGCCACGCGAAGACCGCGCCGCGCGACGATACCAAGCACCGCGTGCCGCGACTGGCGTTCCGCTGGCGCAAGTTCTACTTCGCGTCGGCCCGCGATCCGTTCGACAGCTACGCCTCGCTCTGGTCCTATGGCTGCGACGGCGGCGGCGTCGTGCGCGGACACCTGGCGCGGACGGGGTCGGAACTGCTTTCCGCGTATGATCGGCGGCCCGATGGTTTCATCCGCTGGCTGGACGCGATGCTGGGAGAGGACCGCGCCCGGTACCTGCCCCCATCGGCGCTAGGCTATCACAGTCCCCATCTGGGGCTGATGGGGGTGCGGTTCCTGCGCCAGACGCTTCCCGGCGCCCGCAGGCGCCTGCCGGGTGCGTCCGGCGCGGGGGACATCGGGCGCGCCTATGCCCGGTTCGGCCTGCCGCGGGCCGTCATCCGGCAGGAAAGCCTGGCCGCGGATCTGTCGGCGCTGATCGCCGGACCGCTGCGGCGGCACATGCGGGATCCGCAAGCGGCACTCGCAGAGCTTGCCGCGG
Organism: Halovulum dunhuangense; assembly: GCF_013093415.1. NCBI lineage: Bacteria > Pseudomonadati > Pseudomonadota > Alphaproteobacteria > Rhodobacterales > Paracoccaceae > Halovulum > Halovulum dunhuangense. The sequence goes on along the minus strand of NZ_JABFBC010000001.1, from coordinate 111,065 downwards.
CACCGCCGGCGATAAACGCGTCGGACCGCACCGTGCCGCTGTCACCCGCGATGCTGCCCGACGCGCTTTGTGCCAGGCTCGAAGCGCTGGAATGGTTCCATTACGATATGCTGGGCTATCCGCGCCCCCGTTGAGGGCTATTCGGCGGCCGCCAGATCCGCGCCCGCGGCCAGCCGGGCGATATCCGCCATGATCGCGTTCAGGTCGAAATCCTTGGGCGTGTAGATGCGCGAGATCCCCAGTTCCCGCAGCCGCACCGCGTCTTCGGCGGGTATGATGCCGCCCGCGATGACCGGCACATGGCCCAGCCCCGCGGCATGCAGCTGGGCCATGAACGCCTCGGCCAGGGGCAGGTGAGAGCCCGACAGGATCGACAGGCCGATGATGTGGACCTCGTGCGTGCGCGCGGCCTGGACAAGGGCTGTCGGGGTCATGCGGATACCTTCGTAGAACACCTTCATGCCGACATCGCGGGCGCGCACGGCGATCTGTTCGGCGCCGTTCGAATGGCCGTCGAGACCGGGCTTGCCGATCAGAAGCCGGATCTGTCCGCCCAGCCGTGCCGCGTGGGTGGCAACGCCCGCGCGTGTGTCCTCCAGCCCCTCGGCCGAGTTCGAGACCGCCTCGCCCACCCCGGTCGGCGCGCGATACTCGCCGAACACCTCGCGCAGGGTGGCGGCCCATTCGCCGGTCGTCACCCCCGCCTTCGCGGCGGCGATCGAGGCGGGCATGACGTTGTCCCCCCCAAGGGCCGCCGCACGCAAGCCGCGCAGCGCCTGGGCCACGGCATGGGCGTCGCGGCCTTCGCGCCAGGTCCGGAGCCGGGCGATCTGGTCCGCCTCGACACCGGGATCGACGCGCAGGATGCCGTCCTGCCCCGCGGTCAGGGGGCTTGGCTCGCCCTGCTCGTAGCGGTTCACGCCGACAACGACCGTCTCTCCGCGTTCGATGCGCGTCAGGCGGGTGGCGTTCGAGGCGACGAGGGCGGATTTCATGTAGTCGATGGCCGCGACCGCGCCGCCCATCCCGTCGATCTGGGCAAGTTCCTCGCGCGCGGCGGACTTCAGCGCGGCGACCTTTGCCTCGACCGCCGGGTTGCCGTCGAACAGGTCATCATGTTCCAGAAGATCCGTTTCCAGCGCCAGGATCTGCTGCATCCGAAGCGACCATTGCTGGTCCCACGGGCGGGGCAGGCCCAGCGCCTCGTTCCAGGCGGGCAATTGCACCGCCCGGGCGCGGGCATGTTTCGACAGCGTGACGGCCAGCATTTCCAGCAGGATGCGCGGCACGTTGTTCTCGGGCTGCTGTTCGGTCAGGCCGAGCGAGTTGACCTGCACGCCGTAACGGAAGCGGCGCAGCTTCGGATCCTTAACCCCGTAGCGATCCCGGCAGATCTCGTCCCACAGATCGACGAAGGCGCGCATCTTGCACATCTCGGTGACGAAGCGGATGCCGGCATTCACGAAAAAGCTGATACGGCCCACGACCTGCGGGAAATCCTCGGCCGGCACCTGGCCCCGCACCTGGTCCAGCACCGCGCAGGCGGTGGCCAGCGCATAGGCCAGTTCCTGTTCGGGCGTCGCCCCCGCCTCTTGCAGGTGGTAGGAGCAGACATTCATCGGGTTCCATTTCGGCACCGCGCGGTAGCAGTATTCGGCCACGTCGCCGATCAGCTTCAGGCTGGGCGCGGGTGGGAAGATATGGGTGCCGCGGCTGAGATATTCCTTGATGATGTCGTTCTGCACCGTTCCTTGCAGCGTCGCGATGTCGCCCCCCTGCCGTTCGGCCGCCGCGATATAGAGCGCAAGCAGCCACGGCGCGGTGGCGTTGATCGTCATCGAGGTGTTCATCCGCTCGAGCGGGATCGCGTCGAACAGCGTCTCCATGTCGCCCAGATGGCAGATCGGGACGCCGACCTTGCCCACCTCTCCCTGGGCAAGGGGGTGGTCGCTGTCATAGCCGGTCTGGGTCGGCAGGTCGAAGGCCACCGACAGGCCGGTCTGTCCCTTGGCAAGATTGCCCCGGTAGAGCGCGTTCGAGGCCGCCGCGGTCGAGTGCCCGGCATAGGTCCGGAAGATCCAGGGCTTGTCCTTCTGGTGCGCGGCCATGATGGGACTCCTCTTGCGTTGCAGCATGATTGGAAAATAGGACGGCAACAAAATTACGCAAGAGATAAATTCCTGGGAACATTCTTGCCATATTGCTGCGCAGCGGGTCTGTTCGCGGCCTTCGGGATGCCGGGCGCGGCCGATCGCACTGGCGCTGTCTGCTGCAACGCAAAAACATCCTTGAAATCTGTGAGCAATAAAATTACAAAATAGGAAGTCAGTTTGGATAAATATGGCGCAAGATAGTTGCGCATTGATTCGAGGAGAGAGCCATGCTCGACAGCGATCCCCAGACCCTGCCCCCGCCTGACGGCAAGACGCTGTTCGCCGTGGGCCAGATCCCGCCGCTGGGGCACCTGCCCGAACGGATGTTCGCCTGGACCATCCGCCGCGAGCGCCACGGAGAACCGGACAAGTCCTTCCAGGTCGAGGTGGTGGACACGCCGAAGCCCGACAGCAACGAGGTCGTCGTCCTCGTGATGGCGGCTGGCGTGAACTACAACGGCGTCTGGGCCGGGCTGGGGGTGCCGATCTCTCCCTTCGACGTGCACGGGGCCGAGTTCCACATCGCCGGGTCCGACGCCTCTGGCATCGTCTGGGCCGTGGGCGACAAGGTCCGCCGCTGGAAGGTCGGCGACGAGGTGGTGATCCACTGCAACCAGGACGACGGCGACGACGAGCACTGCAACGGCGGCGATCCGATGTATTCGCCCAGCCAGCGGATCTGGGGCTACGAGACGCCCGACGGCAGCTTTGCCCAGTTCACCTGCGTCCAGTCCCAGCAGCTGATGCCGCGCCCCAGGCACCTGAGCTGGGAAGAGGCGGCGTGCTATACGCTGACGCTGGCGACCGCCTATCGCATGCTGTTCGGCCATACCCCGCACGAACTGCGCCCGGGCCAGAACGTGCTGGTGTGGGGCGCTTCCGGCGGACTCGGCTCCTATGCCATCCAGCTGATCACGACCGCCGGGGCCAACGCGATCGGGGTGATATCGGACGAGAGCAAGCGCGATTTCGTCCTGTCGCTGGGCGCAAAGGGCGTCATCAACCGCAGGGATTTCGACTGCTGGGGCCAGATGCCGACCGTCAACAGCCCCGAATACAAGGCCTGGTTCGCCGAGGCGCGCAAGTTCGGCAAGGCGATCTGGGACATCACCGGCAAGGGCGTGAACGTGGACATGGTGTTCGAGCATCCCGGCGAGGCGACCTTTCCGGTGTCGACCTTCGTGGTGAAGAAGGGCGGCATGGTGGTGATCTGCGCCGGTACCTCGGGCTACAACCTGACGCTGGACGCGCGCTACCTGTGGATGCACCAGAAGCGCGTGCAGGGCAGCCATTTCGCCAATCTCAAGCAGGCATCGGCGGCCAACCAGCTGATGATCGAGCGCCGGCTCGATCCCTGCCTGTCGGACGTCTTTCCCTGGGACCAGATCCCCGAGGCGCACATGATGATGCTGCGCAACGCCCACAGGCCCGGAAACATGGCGGTGCTGGTCGGCGCGCCGCGCGCCGGTCTGCGCACCGTCGAGGACGCGCGCGACGCGGCGGTCCGCCCCTGAGCCCGATTCTTGCCCGCATGGAATCACAGCGCCCCGGGTAATTCCGGGGCGCCAGCATTTGAAATCATGGGTTTACAGTGCAGACCACCGCCATTTCAGGGGGGGCGATTGTCGCGATTTTTTCTGGTATTCTTTTCGTGCTATGGTTGTATTAATGATCCGTTAACCAATCGCCGCGAGTGATGAACATGTCGAATGAATGGATGCTGGACCTCCTCGCCGATATTCGGAACGTCGCGGCGCGGAACGCGATGTTCGAGTTGTCGGAGCATCTCGACGACGCGCTGCTGATCGCCGCGCGTGAACTGCGGTCCGGCATCTGCGGGACGACAGGCGCGGGTGTTGGCGATGCATTGGACGATGGACTTTCTGGACCGGCTCGAAGCCACGAATTCCCTTGAGGGGATCCAGGCGCTTGTCACCGGCCTGCGCGACACGCTGGGGATCGAGCACGCGATCTATCACGTCGTCGGCGATACGGGGCGCGAATACGGGGCGCTGACCTACGACCAGGGCTGGGTCGAACACTACATCCGCAACCGGTATTACCGCATCGATCCCGTGGTAAAGGCCGCCTTCGCCGCGACCGGTCCCGTGGACTGGCGCAACCTTGACTGGAGCGGCGCCCCCGCGCGACGCCTGATCGGCGAGGCGGTGGAGGGCGGTATCGGGAAACAGGGCCATTCCGTGCCCATTCGCGGTGCCCATGGCCAGTTCGCGCTGTTTTCCGTCACCAGCTACGACAGCGAGGATCGCTGGACCCGTTTCGGGCAAGAAAACCTTCGCGGACTGGTTCTGGCGGCGCATTTCATCCATCAGCGCGCCCACGAGCTGCAAGGCGCATCCGGCGCGTTGCCCGACATCGCCCTCGCCCCGCGGGAACGCGACGTGCTGACCCATCTTTCGCTTGGACGTTCGCGCGGCGAGGCGGCCGAGAAGCTGGGAATATCCGAGCATACCTTGCGCGCCTATCTGGACAGCGCGCGGATCAAGCTTGGCGCCATGAACTCGATCCACGCCATCGCGGTCGCGGTCTCGCGCGGGCTGGTCATCCCCTGAGCGGGCGTTGCGCGAAAACTGTTCCGGCGCACGGTCGAACATAGTTAACCCGCTGACCGATAGGCCTCGGGCTCCCCCATGACGGAGCCCGGCCATGATCCGCTTTCTCTACGCCTCGCAGCTTGCCCTTCACCCCGAACTTGCCCGCACCATGTTCCGCGACCGCACCGCGCAGTTCATCACCCGGCTGGGCTGGGATCTGAACGCCGACAGCGAAGGCGGAGAGCGGGATGCCTATGACGCGATGAACCCGCTCTATGTCATCCTGGAGGATGGCGCCGGGCGGCACGCGGCTTCCATGCGGGTCATGCCGACGCTGGGGCGCACCATGGTCAATGACCATTTCTCCCACCTCAATAATGGTATCCAGATCCGCGCGCCCTTTGTCTGGGAATGCACCCGCTTCTGTCTTGCGCCCGGCAATCCGACGGAAAGCCGCAACCGCGCCGGGCTGCTGATGCTGGCCGGGCAGGAGCTTGGCCTGCGCCTTGGCCTGACCCGCGCGCTGGGCGTCTACGAGGCGCACATGGCCCGCATCTATCGTGGCATCGGATGGGAGCCGTCGCAGATCGGCGCCGAAGGCGAGGGGCGGGGCCGCATCTGCCTTGGTATCTGGCCCTTCGGTCCCGATATCCGCGACCGCATCGCCGAACGCGCGGGCCTGTCCCCGGACATCGTGGCGCCGTGGTTCGACGCGGCCTTTCCGTCGGGCGTCGCCGCCATCGCCGCCTGAGGCCACATTCCTGCCCCCGCGCTGTCGTTCCCCGTGGCGCAGGCCCGTGCGCCCGGGGTAGAAGCACATGCATGAACGTCGCCGCGCTAGAACTCTCCCCCGATCAGGTCCAGGCCCAGGATGCGATTGCCGCCATGCTGGCCTCGGCCGGCGTGGACCTGTCGGAGGCGACGCTTCTGCCCCCGCAGGAGGGGCGCAAGGGCACGCTTGCCGTGCTGGGCAAGGCGGGATCGGGCAAGACCATGCTGCTGGCGAAGCTGGTCACTGCGCTTTCCGATGCCGGGGTGGAAGTGATCTCGGGCGATTACGAGGGGCGCCGCAGGCGCGACCGTCGCACGCTTGCGATCCTTGCCCCCACGAACAAGGCGGCATCGGTGCTGCGTCAACGGGGCGTGCAGGCCACCACGATCCACCGCATCCTCTATACCCCGGTCTATGACCCGGAATACGAAAAGATCGCCATATGGCTGGCCGAGGGCGGGCCCAGGCCCGAAGTCGAGGGGCTGACGCCCGAGGCGCTGGATCGGGCCAAGGCGTTTTACGAGGGGATCAAGTCGATCCCCGGCGCGCTGGCGGCGGCCGGGTTGCGCGGATCGGATTTCATCACCGGCTGGAAGCGGCGCGACGAGCCGCTGGATATCGGCTTCATCGACGAGGCCTCGATGCTGGACGACCGGCAGTTCGACGATCTCCAGGAGATCTTTTCCACCCTCATCCTGTTCGGCGACCCTGCCCAGCTTGCCCCCGTGGGCCAGTCGGGCGCCATGTGCTTCGATGCGCTGCCTGCACCGCGCAAGCTGACACTCGCGCGGATCCACCGGCAGGCGGCGGACAACCCGATCCTGGATCTGGCCCATGCGCTGAGCGACCCGGCGCTGGACTTTCCGGAATTCGAACGGCGGATCGAGCAGGCCGCCGCCCGCGACGACCGCGTCGTGCTGGCCCCGCGGGTCGATGCGCAGATGATGGCCCGCGCGCCGGTGCTGGTCTGGCGCAACGCGACGCGCATCCGCCTGATCCAGGCATTTCGCGCCGCCTTCGATGCGCCCGAGGACCGGCTTCTGCCCGGTGAGCCGCTGATCTGCGACGGGATCGAGCTGCCGCTCAAGCACCGCAAGAAGCGCCTCGACCTGGAGGCGCGGGGCCTTATCAAGGGGGCGCAGGTGATCTTTCTCGGCCCGGGCCGGCGGCCCGGCTTTTCGCGGCTGCACGTGATGGGTGCCGAAGAGCCGCAGGTCAACGCCGCCACGATCATCAAGATCGAGAAGCCGGACGAGGAAGAGCCCTTCATCCCATCGGCCGCGACCATGGGGGCGGCCTTCATCCACGGGGCGGCCTGTACCATCCACAAGGCGCAGGGCTCGCAATGGCCCGAGGTACAGGTCTTTGCCCCCGATCTTTACGCCGCCGCCCGCGCGGGCCGGTCCGAGGCCGGCATCCCCCTGTGGAAGCGGCTTGCCTATGTCGCCATCACCCGCGCCGAGACGCGGCTGCACTGGGTCACCCGCTACATGCTGGGCCGCCCGGGCGGACCGCTTTCGACCGACGACCTGCGCGACATCGCCCCCGCGCCCCTGACGCTCGAGGCGGAGTGACGTGACGTCCCGCATTTCTGCGAATCCTCGAGCCGTGCTAGCGTCCCTTCATGCGCTGGTTCGCTGCCCTTCTCGTATCCCTCACCGCTGGCCTTCCAGCCGCAGCGCAAGAGCGTCTGGCGGTCGATCTGGAACTCGTTCTGGCGGTGGATGTCTCCCGCTCGATGGACGAGGATGAACTGATCCTTCAGCGCGAGGGCTATGCCTCTGCGCTGGAGCATCCGGCGGTATCCTCGGCCCTGACCATGGGGCGCGAAGGGCGCGCCGCCATCCTGTTCATGGAATGGGGCGGGCCGGGCGCCCACCGGGTGCTGGTGGACTGGACCGTGATCGACAGCCCGGAATCGGCCGCCGCCATTGCCTCGACCCTGCGCTTCGCGCCGGTCCGGTCGCTGCGCGGGACCAGCATCTCTTCGGCGCTGGAGCGCGCGGCGCTCGAGATCGACTCGAACGCGTTCGACGGGACGCGGCGGGTGGTCGACGTTTCTGGCGACGGGCCGAACAATGCCGGCCGCCCGGTCGCCGAGGTGCGTGACGAGCTGGCCGCCGCCGGGATCGAGATCAACGGCCTGCCCTTCATGTTCAAGCGCCCGGACGGAGTCTATTCCATCCCGGACCTCGATCTCTATTACGAGGACTGCGTGATCGCCGGCGACAGTGCCTTCGTGATCCCGATCTATGAGCTTGAACGGCTGGTCGTCTCGATCCGGCAGAAGCTCGTACTGGAAGTCTCGGGCCTGCGCCCTCCGACCGAAAGGCTGCGCCCGGCCTCGCTCAGCGACTGCCTGATGGGAGAGAAGCGCCGGCGCATGTATGACGCGCCCTGACGCGGCCTACCTGCGCAGCAGCCTGAACCCGGCCGACGCCGCCCACCCCGCGAACAGCGCCACCGCCAGCGACAGGACGCCATAGAACAACGGGCGTTCATGGGCGGTGACATAGATCCAGCGCTCCAGCCCTTCCTTGCGCACGGTGATCGCAGCCTCTGACAGGTTCACCACCTGACGATCGCGCAGAAGGAACATCCGGGTTTCGTATTCCCCTTCGACAAGGTTTGCCGGCAAGGCGAAGCTGGTGGAGAACAGCGTCTCCTCGCGCAGGTTCACGGCGCCGTCTTCCTGCGCGTAGAGCCCGTTGTCGCGACGGATGCGCACCACCGCTTCGGTGAAGTTGTCCGGATCCTCGACTTCGGCGCTGGCGCCGATGGTGCGCACGGACTGGTCGAAGCCGATCCTGTGCCGCAGGCGTTCCGTCTCGCTCATCACCTCTTCCAGCGGCCCGGTCGAGGCGATGGCATAGAAGCTGGGCGCCTCGTCGACGGTGACGGTGTCGGTGTTCATCCAGATGCCGAAGACGCGCTCCTTGCGGCGGACGACGACGGGACGGCTGGGGCCCTTGACGGTGATGACCACCTCGAGCGGCTCGGCCGTCCGGGGGACCGGCGCGTCGCGCTTTACCGCGCCATAGACGAAGATCTCCGAGCCGTCGAAATTCGCGGTGATCGCCACCCGGTTCTGGCTCAGCGCACCGATCACCTGCTCCAGCCCGTCCTGCGCCGGGGCCGCGCAGGGCAGGGCCCACAGCGCCATGGCGGCAAGCCAACGCCTCAAGACGTGGCACTCCCCAGCGAGTACAGCTCGCGCGGGGTTGCGATCAGGTCGTATGCCAGCTTGGCGCAGACCACGAGCACCAGGATCGCCAGCAGGATGCGCAGCTGCTCTGCCCGCAGGCGCATCCCCAGCCGCGTTCCGATCTGTGCCCCGATAACGCCCCCGATGATGAGAAGAAGCGCCAGGATCGCGTCCACGGTCTGCGTTTCCAGCGCGTGCAGCAGCGTCGTGAAGCCGGTGACGAAGATGATCTGGAACAGCGATGTGCCGATCACGACCTTTGTCGGCATGCCGAGGATGTAGATCATCGCCGGGATCATGATGAAGCCGCCGCCCACGCCCATGACCGCGGCCAGCACGCCCACGGTCGCGCCGATCAGCAGCACCGGGATGGCCGAGATGTAAAGCTGGCTTTGCCGGAAGCGCATCTTGAAGGGCAGTCCGTGCACCCAGCTGTGATGCTTGCGCGGGCGCGGCTTTGCCAGCGGCTCGCGCGCGCGGCGGATGGCGTTCAGGCTTTCGAAGAACATCAGCGTGCCGACGGTGCCCAGCAGCACGACGTAGCAAAGCGTGACGAACAGCTCGACCTGGCCCAGCGCCTTCATCCAGGTGAAGATGCGCACCCCTATGGCGGACCCCAGCAGGCCCCCGACAAGAAGCACGGTCCCCATCTTCAGATCGACGGTCCGGCGCTGGAAATGCGCCAGCACGCCCGAGAAGGACGACGCGACGATCTGGTTCGCCTGCGTGGCGACCGCTACCGCCGGCGGGATGCCGATGAAGAACAGAAGCGGCGTCAGGATGAAGCCGCCACCGACGCCGAACATGCCCGACATCACGCCCACCATCCCGCCAAGTCCGAGAAGCAGGAACGCGTTCACGGAGACCTCGGCTATGGGCAGATAGATTTGCATGTGCGGCACCGGTCGGGGGGCTTTACCCTGCATAGCCCCCGACACCCCCGCTTGAAAAGGGGGCGGTGTCGAAAACGCATCAAGGTGATGCAGTGTGTCCCGTCCCGAGGGGGCGCGCCGTCAGTCCAGGCTGGCCAGGTAGCCGCGCAGCACCTTTTCCAGCTTGGCCGCCCCGATCGGCGCCATGGCCTTGGTATGTTCGTGGCTCAGCACCTCGGACGACATGCCCGCGGCCATGTTGGTGATGGTCGAGATGGCGCCCACCTTCAGCCCGAGAAACCGCGCCAGGATCACCTCGGGCGCGGTGGACATGCCGACCGCGTCCGAGCCCAGGATCCGCAGGGCGCGGATCTCGGCCGGGGTCTCGAAGCTGGGGCCGGAATACCAGGCATAGACCCCGGTGTGCAGGGTCACGCCGGCCGCGCGTGCGGCCGCGTCCAGTGCCGTGCGGATGCCGCGGTCATAGGCGTCCGTCATGTTGACGAAGCGCGCGTCGGTCGGTTCGCCGATCAGCGGATTGCGGCCCGAGAAGTTGATGTGATCGGACAGCATCATCAGCTCCCCCGGACCCATGCCGTCGCGCAGCGAACCGGCGGCGTTGGTCAGCAGCAGCTGTTCCGCCCCCAGCGCCTTCAGCACCTCCAGCGGCAGGCGCATCGCCTGCGCGTCGCCCTTCTCGTAGTAATGTGCCCGCCCGCCCAGGACCGCCACGCGGACACCCTCCAGGTTGCCGATCACCAGTTTCGGGCTGTGCCCGGACACCCCGGCATGGGGAAATCCCGGCAGGTCGGCGTAGTCGATGGCCACCCCGTCCACGCTTTCGGCCAGGTGGCCCAGGCCCGAGCCGAGGATCAGGCCGACACGCACCGGCGCATCGCCCGCCCGCCGGCGGATGGTTGCAAGAAGATCGTCCAACTCAACGCTCCTTCACATAGGGCTGGCCGCCCGCCTTGGGCGGGATCGCCTTGCCGATGAAGCCGGCCAGGATCACCACGGTCAGGATGTAGGGCAGGGCCTGCATGAACTGAACCGGGATCACGAAGGCGCCGACATCGACGTTCTGGTATTTCGAGCCGATGGCCTCGAGCAGCCCGAACAGCAGGCAGGCCCAGAGCGCGGGCCAGGGGCGCCACTTGGCGAAGATCAGCGCCGCCAGCGCGATGAAGCCGCGCCCGGCGGTCATGTCCTTCACGAATCCCGCGGCCGACGTGCCCATCGACAGGTAGGCGCCCGCGATCCCGCACAGCACGCCGCAGATCAGCACCGCCGAATAGCGCTGCCGCGTGACCGAGATGCCCGCCGTGTCCACCGCGCCCGGATTCTCGCCCACGGCGCGCAGGCGCAGGCCGAAGCGGGTCGAGAACAGGATCCACGCCGTCAACGGCACCGCCAGAAGCGCGATGTAGACCAGGATCACCTGTCCCGAGATCACGTCGGCGTAGAACGGGCCGATGACGGGGATGCCGCGCCGGGTTTCCGCCAGCGGTAGCTCGATCGCGGTGAAGCGGGCGGCGCCGGTCAGCTGCGGCGTCTGCCCGCCCATCGAGAACAGCGCCTCGCCCACCAGCACGGTGACGCCTGCGGCCAGGAAGTTGATCGCCACGCCCGAGATCAGCTGGTTTCCCCTCAGCGTGATCGAGGCGAAGCCGTGCAGTGCCGACATCGCGATGGCCGCCAGCATACCGGCAGTGACCCCGAGCCAGGCCGCCGCCCAGCCCAGTCCGAGGCCCGAGATCTGGCCGGGGAAGGGATCGGCGACATAGGGTGCCGCCGCCCAGGCCGCTACCGCGGCCGAGGCAAAGGCCGCGGCCAGCATCTTGCCCTCGAGCCCGATGTCGAAGATGCCCGAACGTTCGGAAAACAGGCCCGCAAGGCAGGCCAGAAGCAGCGGCGCCGCGTTGCGCATGGTGCTGTCGAAAAGCTGGAAGAGTTCCGCCAGATCCATCACGCGCGCCCCCGGTTGATGAACAGGAACAGCCGCTCCATCGGGAAGCGCACCATGTTTTCAAGGCTGCCGGTGAACAGGATCACCAGCGCCTGGATGGTCAGGATCATCTGGCTGGGGATGGCCGGGATCTCGAAGGCAAGCTCTGCGCCGCCCTGGTAGAGCACGCCGAACAGCAATGCCGCCAGCACCACGCCCACCGGGTGCGACCGCCCCATGAGGGCGACGGCGATGCCGACGAAGCCCGCCCCCAGCACGCTGTCGAGGTTCAGGCGTTGCAGGTCGCCCATCACCGTGTTTATCGCCATCAGTCCGGCCAGCGCCCCCGAGATCAGCATCGTGATCATGGTGATCCGGAACGGAGAGATCCCGGCATAGACCGCCGCCTTGTCGGAAAAACCGAAGGCCCGGATTTCGTAGCCGAGGCGCGAGCGCCAGATCAGCAGCCAGACCAGCACGCAGGCGATCAGCGCGACGAACAGGCTGATATTCGCGGGCGACCGCGCCATGTCGAGGCCGATCCAGTCGGCCATCTGGTCAAGCCGCGGGATGTTCGCGCCATCCTCGAAGCGGCGGCTTTCCGGGGCCATGGAGCCGGGCATCTTGAAGATGTTGGTCAGCAGATAGACCAGCAGCGCCGAGGCGATGTAGTTGAACATGATCGTGGTGATCACGATGTGGCTGCCGCGCCGTGCCTGAAGATACGCGGGCACCGCGGCCCAGGCCGCCCCGAAGGCCATCGCGCCCAGGATCGCCAGCGGCAGCGTCAGCAGCCAGTGCGTCTGGTCCAGCGTCAGACAGACCAGCGCCACGCCGATCCCGGCGACGCCGGCCTGCCCCTCGCCCCCGATGTTGAAGATCGAGGCGTGGAACGCGACCGCCACGGCAAGCCCCGTGCAGATGAAGCTGGTGGCGTAGAAGAGCGTGTAGCCGATGCCGTAATCCGAGCCGAGCGCGCCGCGGATCATGATGCCCATGGCGTGCACCGGATCCTCGCCAATGAACATCACAACCAGGCCCGCCACGAAAAAGGCCAGCAGCACGTTGATCGCCGGGATCAGGATGAGATCCGCCCAGCGGGGAAGGGTCTTGCTCATGTCGAAGCCCTTTTCGGGTCGATGCCGGCCATCAGCAGGCCGAGTTCGCCTTCGTCGGTTTCCCGCGACAGCCGCTCGCCCGAGATCGCGCCGTCGAACATCACCAGGATCCGGTCGGACAGGCCTAGGATTTCGTCCAGTTCGACCGACACCAGCAGGATCGCCTTGCCGCGGTCGCGCATGGCGACGATCTGGTTGTGGATGAACTCGATCGCGCCGATATCCACGCCGCGGGTCGGCTGGCCGATCAGCAGCACGTCGGGGTCATTCTCGATCTCGCGCGCGATCACGATCTTCTGCTGGTTGCCGCCCGAGAAATTCGCGGCCTTCAGGTCGCAGCTGGGCGGGCGGATGTCGTATTTCTCGATCCGCTCGCGCGCGTCGTCGCGCATGGCGTTGCGGTCCATCAGACCCCAGCGCGCCTGGTAGCGCGGGCGGTCGTGATAGCCGAAGCAGTTGTTCTCCCATTCGGCGAAGGGCATGATAAGCCCCAGCCGGTGCCGATCCTCGGGTACATGGGCGATGCCCAGCCTGCGGCGGTATTTCGGATCGGCGGTACGGCTCAGATCCAGCGGCTGCCCCTTGAAGCTGACGCTGCCGCCGGATGCGGGTGCTATCCCGGCCAGCACCTCCAGAAGCTGCGACTGCCCGTTGCCGGCGACGCCCGCGATGCCCAGCACCTCGCCGGCGCGCAGGTCCAGGTCGATGCCCTTCAGCCGCTCGACCCCGTGACCGTCGGTCACCTTCAGTCCACGCACCTGCATCACCGTCTCGCCCGGTACGGCCGGTGTCTTTTCGACCCGCAGGAGCACGCGCCGGCCCACCATCAGCTCTGCCAGCTGCGCGGGAGAGGTATCCGCCGTCTGCACCGTCGCCGTCATCTCGCCGCGGCGCATCACGCTGACCGTGTCGGTCACGGCCATGATCTCGCGCAGCTTGTGGGTGATCAGGATGATCGTCTTGCCCTGCGCCTTCAGCCCCTCGAGGATGCGGAACAGGTGATCCGCCTCGGACGGGGTCAGCACGCCTGTCGGCTCGTCCAGGATCAGGATGTCTGCCTGCCGGTAGAGCGCCTTGAGGATCTCGACCCGCTGCTGGAAACCGACCGCCAGATCGCCCACCACGGCGTCCGGGTCCACCTCAAGCTCGTATTCGCGTGCGAGGTCCGTCAGAAGCTTGCGCGCCCTGGCGAGAGAGGGCTTGAGAAGCCGTCCCTCCTCGGCGCCGAGGACGACGTTTTCAAGCACGGTGAAGGGCTGCACCAGCATGAAATGCTGGTGGACCATGCCGATGCCGGCGCGGATCGCGTCGTCGGAATTCTGGATCTTCGTCGGCACGCCGCCGATGCGTATCTCGCCCCGGTCGGCCGTGTAGAAGCCGTAGAGAATGGACATCAGCGTGGATTTCCCGGCGCCGTTCTCTCCGACGATGCCGTGGATGGTGCCGCGACGCACCTTGAGCGAGATGTCCTTGTTGGCCTGCACCGGGCCGAACGCCTTCGAGATGCCGACAAGCTCGATGGCCGGTGCGTCAGGGGCAGCCGTTTCCGGCTGCCCCGTCATGGTTTCCGCTGTGGTCATCTGCGCGTCAGGAGACCGGGCAGCTGTCGTCGCTGCGGTAGTCGTGGACCGAGATCTCGCCCGAGACGATCTTCGCCTTGGCCTCTTCCACGGCGGCCGTCATCTCGTCGGTCAGCAGCGCCCGGTTGTTGTCATCCACCGCGTAGCCCACGCCTTCCTGCGCCAGGCCCAGCGTCTGCACGCCAACGGTGAAGTTGCCGTCCATCGCATCCTTGAACGCGTTGTAGGTGGCGACGTCCACGCGCTTCAGCATCGAGGTCAGGACGCTGCCGGGATGCAGGTAGTTCTGGTTCGAGTCGACGCCGATCCCGAAGGCCCCGGCATCCGCCGCCGCCTGCAGCACGCCGCGCCCGGTGCCACCGGCCGCGTGATAGACCACGTCCGCTCCCTGCTGGATCTGGCCGGTGGCCAGTTCACCGCCGCGCACGGGGTCGTTCCAGGCCGCGCCGGTGGTGCCGGTCATGTTCTGGATCACGGTGATGTCGGGGTTCACCGCCTTTGCACCCTGCACATAGCCGCAGGCGAAGGCGCGGATCAGCGGGATGTCCATGCCGCCGACGAAACCGACGGTGCCGGTTTCGGACTTCATCGCCGCAAGCATGCCGACCAGGTAGGAGCCTTCTTCTTCCTTGAAGACGACCGACCGCACGTTCGGCAGGTCCACGACCGCGTCGATGATCTGGAACTGGGTGTCGGGGAATTCGGCCGCGACCGCTTCCATGGCGCTGGCCTGGGCGAAGCCCGCCACGACGATCGGGTTGTTGCCAGCCTCGGCGAAGCGGCGCAGCGCCTGCTCGCGCTGGGCGTCGGACTGGATTTCGAATTCGCGGTACTCGACGCCGAATTCTTCCTTGAAGCGCTCCGCGCCCTCATAGGCGGCCTGGTTGAACGAGCGGTCGAACTTGCCGCCCAGGTCGAAGATGACGGCCGGGTTGAAATTCGTGTGGCCGTCGGCCAGCGCGGTGGCGGCAGAGCCAAGCAGCGCGGCGATGCCTGCGACGGCGGAAAGCATCTTCATTCGGTGTCCTCCAATGTTGGTCCGTTCCACCGGCCAAGGCCAGGTGCGCGTCGCGCGGCGAATATCGCGCTGGCGAGGCCCTCAACCGGCAGGGGAAACTCGCGCCAGTAAGGCGCAGCCAGCAGGGCCGGTCAATGGGTTTTTCTTCCCCTAACGCTGCGTTTCAGCCCTTTGGCGCAAGGCATTTGCCCATCACATGGGCATGGACGCGCACACGCCCGCCGGCGTCGTAGTAGTCCTTCCGATGACCGCGCGGAACAAAGCCCGCTGCCGCATAAAGCGCCCGCGCGGCGATATTGGTTTCGGCCACCTCGAGGAACAGTTCCTCGACGCCGCTGGCCTCGGCCCAGCGCTGCATTTCCGCCAGAAGCCGCGCGGCGTGTCCCTGCCGCCGGGCATCGGGTGCGGTGCAGAGGGTCAGGATCTCGGCTTCGGGGCCGGCGCGGCGGGCGATCAGGAAAGCGGCCGTTCCAGCGGTGAAGAGGGCGACGCCGGGCAGGGCAAGCACTTCGGCGAATTCGGCCGCGCTCCAGGGGCGGGGCGGGCCGGGAAAGGCGCGCGCATGCAGCGCCGCCAGGGCCTCGGGCGTCATGGCATCAGTCCAGCAGCGTTGGCGGCCCCTCGGCCGGAAGGGCCGCGTCCGCCGTCCTCAGGTAGAGCGGCGCGGGCGGGGCGTGAGGTGCCGCCCTCGTGGCCGCGATCATGGCGAAGATCTCGGGCGCCGGGACGGTATTGCCCGATCCCGGCCGCGCGTCCACGATCCCGGCCAGACGCGTCGCGTCATGGCCCAGCACCAGCGTCGAGGGCGGCAGCGCCACATGATGCAGCGCGGTGCGGTCGGTCAGGCGGGGCGACAGGTCGGCGCCGCGGAAGCCCTGGACGTAAAGACGGTCACGCCCGGCATCCAGCGCGACCAGCACGGGCCCGTCATGCCCCCAGGCCAGCGCCTCGAAGGTGCTGACCCCGATTGCGGGAATGCCAAGCGCCAGCGCCAGCCCGCGCGCGGTCGAGACCGAAATGCGGATTCCGGTGAAGTTGCCGGGGCCGATGCCCACGGCAATGGCGTCGAGGTGGCGAAAGTCGGTGCCCGCTGCCTCCAGCAGGGATTGCGCCATGGGGACCAGCCGCTCGGCCTGTCCCCGGCCCATGACCTCGCTCAGCGTGCCGCGAACGACGCCGTCCTCAAGCAAAGCCGCCGCGCAATGCGCGGCGGCTGTATCGATGGCGAGGATGCGCATGGCGCCCGTCAGGCAGCGACCGGTCGGACTTCCGTCACTTCCGGTATGTAGTGCCGCAGCAGGTTCTCGATGCCCATCTTCAGCGTCATGGTCGAGGACGGGCAGCCCGCGCAAGCGCCCTGCATGTGCAGATAGACGACGCCCCGCTCGAACCCGTGGAAGGTGATGTCGCCGCCATCCTGAGCCACGGCGGGACGCACGCGGGTGTCCAGCAGTTCCTTGATCTGGCTGACGATATGGGCGTCGGGGCCGTCATGCTCGGCATGGCCGACCGCGCCGCCGTCGCCCTCGATCACCGGCAGGCCGGACTGGTAATGTTCCATGATCGCACCCAGCACGGCGGGCTTGATATGCGCCCACTCGATGTCGGCACCCTTGGTCACGGTGACGAAATCGGGCCCGAGGAACACACCGGTCACACCCTCCACCCCGAACACGCGGCTTGCGAGCGGAGAGTTGCCTGCGGCGTCGGCGCTGGGGAAGTCCGCCGTGCCGGCCGGCATCACTGCCTGCCCGGGCAGGAATTTCAGCGTGGCGGGGTTCGGGGTCGATTCGGTCTGGATGAACATGGAAGGTGCCCTCGTGCGGTTTGGCTCGAACATGGGACTCCCGAGCGATTAAGTCAAGCAATCTGGAATTGTTCTAAACCGCCCCGAAGAAGGCTGCCAGCGCCGCGGTGGTCTGCTCGGGCTTCTCCTCGGCCAGGAAATGCCCGCAGTCGAACACCTCCTCGGCCAGCGCCTCGCCCCAGCCGGTCCAGGCATCGAGCAGTGAGCGCGGCTCGTATTGCCGGCCCCTTATCAGAAGCATCGGACAGGCGATGAAGTGCCGGGCATCCCGGTCGGCCTCGTCCAGTTCACGGTCGATCCCGGCCCCGGCGCGGTAATCCGCGGCCATCGCCGCGCGAACCTCCGGCCGTTCCATCGCCGCGCGATATTCGGCCACGGCCGCGGGGTCGAGTTCCGCCCCCTCGCCCTTCCAGCGGTTCAGAAGGTGATCGAGGTAGAAGCCGGGATCGGCGCCCAGCAGACGCTCCACCACCGGCGCGTCCTGTGCCAGGAGCGGCCAGTGATAGCTGCGCAGCGCCGCTTTCCAGTCCATCTCTTCCCAGGTGTCGATGGTGGTCATGATGTCCATGACCGCCAGCCGGTTTACCCGGTTGGGATGATCCAGTGCCATCCGGTAGGCAACCCGTCCGCCGCGGTCATGCCCCGCGACCGCGAATTCGTCGTGGCCGAGCGATTCCATCACCTCGACCATCGCCGCGGCCATCGAACGCTTGGAATGGGTCGCGCCGTCGGCGCTGGGCGTGGGCCCGCGGCTTGCGCCGTAGCCTGGAAGGTCGGGCACGATCACCCGGTAATGCCGCGCCAGTTGCGGCGCGACCAGGTGCCATGCGGCGCGGGTCTGCGGAAAGCCGTGCAGCAGAAGCACCGGAAAGCCCTCGCCGGCGGCCACAAGGTCGATCTCGGCCGTGGCCGTGGTCAGGCGGTGGTGCTCGAAATCCTCGAACATCGGATGTCCTCCCGTGTCGGGTGCCCGTTTCGGGCTGTTGTCTCAGGACACCGCGATGATGTCCTCCTTGGTCATGTTGCCCGGAACGACCGTGATCGGCACCGGCATCTCGCCGATCCGTCGCCCGGTCAGTTCCGTGACCAGCGGGCCGGGGCCATCGCCCTTGGTGCCGGCCCCCAGCACGAGCACGCCGATCTCGGGGTCGGCCTTTATGTGCTCGATGATCTCGCGGGCCTTCTCGCCCTCGCGGATGGCCAAAGTGGGGCGGATGCCCTCGACCTTTTCCATCCGCTCGCGGAACACCTCGAAATGGGCCTCGATCTTTTCCCGCGCCTCGGCGCGCATCATCTCGCCGACGCCGATCCAGTGCTGGAACTCCTCGGGCGACACGATACCCAGCAACTCGACCCCGCCCCCTGTCTTGGAGGCGCGGATCGCGGCGAAGCGCATCGCCACAAGGCATTCGGGCGTGTCATCGAGAACCACGAGAAACTTGCGCAAGGATCACCTCCGGTATTGCCCGCGGATCATTCCCGATCCGGGTTGGGCATGCAAGTCAGTCCCGCGTCACACGGGCCTGTCCTGCGGCTCCCCCCTGTTCGCCAGATACCGCGCGTTCGGTGGGTCCATACCGATCATTGGCCCGGACAGTGCGCCCACCCTCCGGTCCGCAATACCCAGCCTGGACACAGCAGCGCCAGCGCGACCCTCGCCGCGTGGCGCCACCGCAGACTATCTGCTCCGGATGAAGCCCAGGAGTTCGTAGGTCTTGTCCAGCACCGGCTCTGCTATGGCGGCGGCGCGGTCGGCACCATCGCCCAGGATGCGGTCGATCTCGGCCGGGTCTGCCATCAACTCGGACATCTTCGTGCCGATATGGGACAGCTTCTCCACCGCCAGATCCGCCAGCGCCGGCTTGAAGGCCGAGAAGGGCTGGCCGCCATGCTCTGCCATCACCGCACCGGGCGTCACTTCCGCCAGCGCCGCATAGATGTTCACCAGGTTGCGTGCCTCCGGCCGTTCCTCCAGCCCCTCGAGGGTCTCGGGCAGTGGCTCGGGGTCGGTCTTGGCCTTGCGGATCTTTCTGGCGATGGTGTCCGCGTCGTCGGTCAGGTTGATCCGGCTCATGTCCGAGGGGTCGGACTTGGACATCTTCTTGGTGCCGTCCCGCAGGCTCATCACGCGGGTGGCCGCGCCCTCGATCAGCGGCTCTGGCAGGGGAAAGAAGTCCAGCGCGTCGAAATCCAGGTTGAACTTCGCCGCGATGTCGCGGGCGAATTCCAGGTGCTGCTTCTGATCCTCGCCCACGGGCACATGCGTCGCCTGGTATGCAAGGATGTCCGCCGCCATCAGGGCCGGGTAGGTATACAGCCCGATCGACGCCTTTTCGGCGTTCTTCCCTGCCTTGTCCTTGAACTGGGTCATGCGGTTGGCCCAGCCGAGCCGCGCGACGCAATTGAACACCCAGGCCAGCTGGGTATGGGCGGGAACCTGGCTCTGGTTGAACAGGATCGAGCGTTTCGGATCCAGCCCGCAGGCGATGAAGGCGGCGGCCAGCTCGCGCGTGGCGGCGGCCATCTTCTCGCGCCCGGGCCAGGTCACCGTGACCGCGTGCAGGTCCACCACGCAGTAGATGGTTTCCCAGTCCCTTTCCTGCAGTTCCACGAACCGCTTCACCGCGCCGAGGTAATTGCCGAGCGTCAGCCCACCGGTGGGCTGCACGCCGGAAAAGACGCGCTGGGTGTGGGTGGTCTGGGACATGGTCAAGCGCCTGCGTCTGTGGTTAAACCGGGCTGCTTATCGCGGCTCGCCCAGCCCGCGTCAACAGGAGCGGACCGATGCGGATGTATGACCCGGACCACAACGCCTCGCCGGTGAACCCTATCCCGCCGGTGGTCATGGCACTGGTGGCCCTGGTGGTCGCGGTGGAGCTTCTGTTCCAGGCCGGCGCGCGCGGACTTGTCGGCGGGCCCGAGGCGGTGGGCTGGCGGCTGGAGGCGTTGCGGAACTTCGGCTTCTTCTCGCGCTATTTCGACTACATGGTCCAGAGCGGCGACTGGCGCATCGATGGCCTGTGGCGCTTCGTCACCTACAGCTTCATCCATTACAACCTGACCCATACCCTGTTCGCCGCAGTCCTGCTGCTTGCGCTGGGCAATTTCACCGCGCGACTGTTCCATCCCGCCGCGATCCTGCTGGCCTATGCGGTCTCGGCCGTTTCGGGCGCGCTGGTCCATGCGCTGGTCATCGACAGCGAGGCGCCGCTTTTTGGCGCCTACCCGGCGGTCTACGGGCTGCTCGGCCTCTATACCTGGGCGCTGTGGGCGGCGGCCGACAAGCTGGGGACGAACCCCTACGCGGCGTTCCGGCTGATCGGGGTTCTGGTCGGGATACAGGTCATATTCATCCTTATCGACGGCACCTGGGCCAGCCTCTGGTCCGAGATCGCGGGCTTCGTCGCGGGATTCCTGATCGCGACCCCGCTTGCACCGGGTGGCCTGAGACGGTTGCGGCGCAAGTTGCAGGGCGGCTGAGGGCTCAGCCCCGGCGCAGGAACTTCCGGGCCTGCGCCAGCGAGAATGCGCCACTGGCAATGGCCGTCCCGAAATAGAGTGTCGGCCCCAGCACGACCAGGGCGAGCAGCGCCGCGTAACGCAGCCCCGGCGCCCCCAGCGCCCCTGCCAGCGGGATCGTCGCAAGCCAGAGCCCGGCGGCCATCACGACCGTGGACAGCACGATCCGGGGCAGGATCCGGCGCAGGCGGTCATCGAGTTCCACCGCGCCGTCGATCCGCCGCGCGCCCCGGACCAGCAGCACCAGCATCACCCAGGCGGCCCCCGTCGTGGCCAGCGCGGCCGCGATGTAACCCAGCACCGGCATCAGCCCGATGGCCAGCGCCGCGTTCACCACCATCGCCACGACCGCGTAGCGAAAGGGGCTGCGGGTATCCTCGCGGGCGAAGAAAACGGGCTGGAACACCTTTTGCAGCACGAAGGCGGGCAGGCCCAGCCCATAGATCGCCAGCGCCGCCGCGGTCGCGGCACTGTCCTCGGGGCCGAAGGCGCCCCGCTCGAACAGGACCGAGATCAGCGGCAAGGGGATCACCACAAGCGCGGCAGCCGCTGGCAGCGTCAGCACCAGCGAGAACTCTGCCGCGCGGTTGATCGCGTCGATCCCGCCGGCCCGGTCCCCCGCCGCCAGCCGCCGCGACAGGTCGGGCAGCAGCACGACGCCGATGGCGATGCCGACCACGCCCAGCGGCAACTGGTAAAGCCGGTCGGCATAGCCCAGCCAGGCGACCGCGCCCTCGGTAAAGGATGCGACCTGCCGGCCCACCAGCAGGTTGACCTGCATCACGCCGCCCGCCAGTGCCGCCGGCGCCGCGATCACCAGCAGCCGCTTCAACTCGGGCGTCAGTCTCGGGCGGCGCAGGCGCACCGTGAAGCCCGCGCGCCGCGCCGCGCCCCAGACCAGCGCAAGCTGCGCGATGCCGGCCACGGGCACCGCCCATGCCAGCGCCATGCCGATATCGGCGCCAAGCCCGGCCGCGCCGACCATCGCGCCCACCAGGATCACGTTCAGCGCCACCGGCGCCGCTGCGGCCACCCAGAACCGGCCAAGCGCGTTCAGCACGCCGCTGACAAGCGCGGCAAGCGAGATGAACAGGATGTAGGGAAAGGCGATGCGCCCCATCTCGACCGCCAGGCCGAAACGCGCGTCGCCGGCAAAGCCCGAGGCCATGGCCAGCACCAGCCAGGGCATGAAGACCTGTGCCAGCAGGGTCAGCGCGACCAGGATGATGGCCAGCGCCGTCGCGGCATCGCCGGCAAAGCCCTGCGGATCCTCGCCCCGTTCCAGCCGCTTCGAGAACAGCGGCACGAAGGCCATGTTGAATGCGCCCTCGGCGAAGAAGCGGCGGAACATGTTGGGCAGGGCAAAGGCCACCAGGAACGCCTCGGCCGCGGCGCCCGCGCCCAGGTAGCGCGCGATCAGGATGTCGCGGGCAAACCCCATGACGCGACTTGCCAGCGTCCAGCCGCCCACGGTCATGAAGGCGGCGGCCAGCCGGAACGGGCGGGTCATCCCTCGGCCCTTTCGGCCCCCCGGCGGATCGCGTCCCGCAGCATGGTTTCCACCTGCTGCTGCTTCGACTTGGAACTGATCTTCAGCCCGAAGGCGTCCTTGACGTAGAAGGTGTCCACCGCCTGTTCGCCGTAGGTGGCGATGATCGCCGACGATATCTGGAGATGCGCCGCGGTCAGCGACCGGCTGAGATCGTAAAGCAGGCCGGGCCGGTCGCGGGTGTCCACGGTGATCATGGTATAGATCTCGGACCCGTCATTGTCGAAGGTGATCTCGGTCGGAACGGTAAAGGCCTTCTCGCGCTTCTTGACGCGGTCCCGCTCGGCAAAGGCCTCGCGCGCGACCACCTCGCCGGCGAGCGTGCGCTCTATCATCCGCTGAAGCCGCGTAAGCCGCGCAGTCTCGAAGGGCTTGCCCTCCTTGTCCTGGATCCAGAACACCGGCGTCGCGATTCCGTCCGAGGTGGTATAGGTCCGCGCGTCCACCACGTTCGCGCCTGCCAGCGCCAGCGCGCCGGCCAGCCGCGAGAACAGTCCCGGATGGTCGTACATCGCGAAACAGGCGCGGGTCGCGTCGCGGGCATCGTCCTGGTCGATGCGGATGGCGGGCTTTTCCGCCGTCACCTCGCGCAGCAGGTTGGCAAAGATCACCTGGGTGTCCACCGTCAGGCCCAGCCAGAAACTGGCATAGTGGCGGGCCTGCTCGGCCTCGATCGCGTCTTCGCTCCATCCGGGCAGGGCGGCGGCGAAGGCGGCCCTGGCTTCCTCGATCCGCTCCGGGCGGCTCTGGCGGGCGGTGTCGCCGGTCAGGTAGTCCAGCGTCAGCGCGTAAAGCTCGCGCAGCAGCATCGCCTTCCAGTTGTTCCACACGCCGGGTCCGACTCCGCGGATGTCGCAGACGGTCAGCACGGTAAGCAGCTTCAGCCGCGCGGGGCTCTGCACGATGTTGGCGAAGTCGCGCACGGTGCGCGCGTCGGCCAGGTCGCGTTTCTGCGCGAAATCCGACATCACCAGGTGATGCCGGACCAGCCAGGCCACGGTATCCACCTCGTCCGCGGGCAGGCCCAGGCGCGGGCAGACCTCCAGCGCGATCTCGGCACCCAGTTCGGAATGATCGCGCGGCTGTCCCTTGCCCACGTCGTGCAGCAGCAGCGCGACGTACAGCGCCCGGCGGTTCACGCCCCGCTTCAGGATGCCCGAGGCGACGGGCAACTCTTCCTTCAGGCGGCCCATCTCGACGTCGTGCAGCGTGGCGATGCAGCGGATCGTGTGCTCGTCCACCGTGTAGTGGTGGTACATGTTGAACTGCATCATCGCGACGATGCGCCCGAATTCGGGCAGGAAGGCGCCCAGCACCCCCATCTCGTTCATCCGCCGAAGCGCCCGCTCGGGGTCGTTGGGATCGAGCAGCAACTCCAGGAAGATGCGGTTCGCTTCCGGATCGGCGCGCAGCCGGTCGTCGATCAGGTCCAGGCTGGCCGTCACGCGGCGCATCGCGTCCGGATGGATCAGGTAGCCCGTGGAGAGCGCCGCCTTGAACAGCCGCAGGATGTTGAGCGCATCCTTTTCGAACAGCTTCGGGTCCAGCGTGTCGAGCCGCCCGTTGCGGATGGCATAGCCCTCGGGCGCCTGATCGGACCCGAAGTTGAACATGCTGAGCAGGTTGCGCGCAAGGCCCGGGCGTTTCTTCACATGCTCCGCCTCGAGCGCGACGAGGAAGATGCGCGTCAGCTCTCCGACCTGGCGGGCATAGGTGAAATAGGTCTGCATGAATCGCTCGACCGCGCGCTGCCCGGCGGTGTCGGCAAAGCCCAGCCGCCGCGCCACTTCGACCTGGAAATCGAAGGTCAGCTGCTCGGCCGGGCGGCCCGCGACCAGGTGCAGCTGGCAGCGCGCGGCCCAGAGAAAATTCTCGGCATCGAGAAAGGTCTTCATCTCGTCGGCGGTGAAAACGCCCCTCTCGACCAGATCTGCGGGGGTCTTCGCGCGGTTCAGGTATTTCGCGATCCAGAACAGTGTCTGCAGATCGCGCAGGCCGCCCTTGCCTTCCTTGACGTTGGGCTCGACCAGGTAGCGCGATCCGCCGGCACGCTTGTGGCGCTGCGCGCGCTCTTCCAGCTTTGCCTCCACGAATTCCGGGCCGGTCCCGGCGAAAAGCTCGTCCCAGAGCCGTTTGTGCAATTCCTCGGCCAGCGCGTCGTCGCCCACCAGGAACCGATGCTCCAGCAGCGCCGTGCGGATGGTCAGGTCGTTGCGCCCCAGCCGGATGCACTCGTCCACCGTGCGCACCGCCTGGCCGACCTTCAGCTTCAGATCCCACAGGATGTAAAGCATGCTTTCGATCGTGCTCTCGCCCCAGGCGGTCTGCTTCCACGGGGTCAGGAACAGCAGGTCCACATCCGAGAAGGGCGCCATTTCCGCCCGGCCATAGCCGCCCACCGCCAGCACAGCCAGCTGTTCGCCCGCGGTCGGGTTCGGGTTCGGGTGCATCGCGCGCGTCACGAAGGCCCAGGCCCCGCGCACCAGCGCGTCGGTCAGCCGCGTGTAGGCACGGGTCGCCTGCCGCGCGGCGTAGGGATGCCCGGACAGGGCTTCGGCGATGCGCTCGCGGCCGGTGTGGTTCGTCTCGCGCAGCAGCTTGACCAGATCGGCGCGCCGCGTCTCGATGGGGGCGTCGGTCCGGGCGATGGTCTCGATCCGGGCCAGTAGCGTCGCCTCGTCGATCCCGTCCTCGGGATCGAGGCCCGTCGTGGTCGGCAGCGTATCAGGACCCAATTTGTGCGAAACTCCGCGGGGCAGGATCGACCTGCTGTGCCACGCCCTCGATCACCTCATAGATGGCAAGCCCGCGCTCGGCCTGACCGTTCGGGCCCAGGCGGAACACGCCCATCACCCCGGCAAAGCCGGAGGGCTTGGTCAGCCGCGCCGCAGAAAAGGGATCGTTGCGCCCCTCGGCCTGTGCCTCGGCCACCAGCGCGCCGATCGCGGCGATGCCGTCATAGGCCAGCCCCGCCAGCGGATGCGGCGCGTTGCCGTAGGCGGCGCTGTAGCGGCTGTCGAACTGCGTGGCGAGCGCCTGGTCCGGGGCCGCGAACCAGCCGCCGTTCAGCCCCGGCTGCGCCATCGCCTGCGGGCTGGCATCCCATCGCTGGAGGCCCGCGAAACGCACCGCCTCCTCGCGGATGCCCATGCCGCGCAGCGTCTCGGCCACGAAGGTCAGGCCCGCCGTCGGCCCGTCGGTCAGCACCACGATATTCGCGCCCGAGCCCTGCAATTGCCGCGCGATGCCCGGCACCTGGTCGGTGATGCCCTGAACCGACAGCGGATAGGCCCCGTTCGCCACCACGCTGCCGCCCAGCCGCTGCACGGCCGCGGTCACGGCGTCGCGGGCAAGGATACCCTCGGGGTTGTCGGGATGGACCACGGCGAAATTCGTCAGGCCCCGGTTCAGGCTGTAGCCGGTGATCCGGCTCGCCACCGTGTCGAAGGTGTTGCCCAGCACATAGACGCCGTCGCCGGCCACGTCGGGATTGTTCGAGAAACTCAGCACCGGCACGCCGCGCGTGGTGGCCAGCGGCGCGACGGCTTCGGTCGCGGTGGAAAACAGCGGCCCAAGGATCACGTCCGCCCCCGCATCCAGCGCCTGCTGCGCCGCCGTGGCCGCCTGCGCGGGATCGCCCGCGGTGGGCCAGACCTGCACGTCAAGTTGCACCCCCGCCAGATCCGCCTGCGCCATCCGTGCCGCGTTGATCAGGCTCTGGCCCAGCGCCTCGCGCTGCCCGTCCGCCGATCCGGTCGGCACCAGAAGCGCCACCTGCACCGGCTGGTCGGTGTCCACCTGCGCCACCTGCGTGCCCGGCGCCATCGGCTGGCATGCAGCCAGCGCGCCAAGGCAAAGGGCTGCGGCGAACCTTGTCAGGATGCGGACCTTGGGCATGAAACCTCTCGCTCTTGCGGGCCTTTCCGATTTCGGCGCACACTACTTACCGCACCGGCTCAAGTAAACGGAACAATCCCGCAATGGCGCTTGCCCCCGGCCTCTACCTGGTCGCCACCCCGATCGGCACGGCCGACGATGTCACGCTGCGCGCGCTGGCCGTGCTGCGCAGCGCGGACTGGCTTGCGGCCGAGGATACGCGACAGGCGCGCAAGCTGATGGAGATCCACGGCATCCCTTTGGCCGGGCGGCCGATCCTGCCCTATCACGACCACAATGGCGCCCAGCAGCGCCCGCGGATCCTGGCGGCGCTGCGCGAGGGCAAGTCCGTGGCCTACGTCTCGGATGCCGGCACGCCGCTGATCGCGGACCCGGGCTACCGGCTGGCCGAGGCCGTCATCGCAGAGGGGCTTGCGGTCACGGCGGTGCCCGGCGCATCGGCGGTGCTTGCGGCGCTGTCGGTGGCGGGGCTGCCCACGGACCGCTTTCTGTTTGCGGGCTTCCTGCCGCCGAAATCCGCCGCACGCCGGACCGAACTTGCGGAACTTGCCGCGGTGCCGGCAACGCTTGTCTTCTACGAAGCCCCGCGGCGGCTGGCGGCGGTGCTTGCGGACATGGCGGCCGTTCTGGGGGGCGGGCGGCGCGCCGCGGTCTGCCGCGAATTGACCAAGCGCTTCGAGGAGACGCGCCGCGATACCCTTGCCGCCCTCGCCGAGGCCTATGCCGCCGAAGACCCGCCCAAGGGCGAAGCGGTTGTCGTGATCGGGCCGCCGCTCCGCACCGAGGCCACGGCCGAGACGCTGGACGATGCCCTGCGCGCAGCCCTTGGCGCG
This sequence comes from Halovulum dunhuangense, assembly GCF_013093415.1. NCBI lineage: Bacteria > Pseudomonadati > Pseudomonadota > Alphaproteobacteria > Rhodobacterales > Paracoccaceae > Halovulum > Halovulum dunhuangense. The sequence continues at coordinate 84,242 of NZ_JABFBC010000001.1, read as the reverse complement.
AATTCCGTCAAGGATGCCGCCGCGCTGGTCGCCGAGGCGACCGGCCTGCCGAAGAAGCGCGTCTACGCCCGCGCGCTGGAACTGTCGGGGCGGTGAGCGGAAGCGCCGCCTTTCACGGCGGGCTCGCCGCCGAGGCGGCGGCCGAGGCGATCTATGCCGAAAAGGGCGCCGTGACGCTGGCCCGCCGCGCCCGGACGCCCGCCGGAGAGATCGACCTGATCGTCGCGTTGGGCGAGGAGATCGTCTTCATCGAGGTGAAGGCCCGGCGCAGCCACGCTGCCGCCGCCGCCTCGCTTTCCCGGCGCCAGCAGGGCCGCATCCTCGCGGCGGCCGAGGCCTGGCTGGCCGCGACGGGCCGGCCCGCCCTGACGCCGATCCGGTTCGACCTGGTCACGCTGGATGCCACGGGCCAGCCGCAGGTGCTTGAGAACGCGCTGGGCTTCTGACGCCGCGCACCCTTGCAATGGCCCTGCCTTGGGTGCAGATCAGAGCCGAGCCAGATGTCGCGAAGGAATGCCCCGATGCCCCTCAAGGTTGCAATGCAGATGGACCCGATCCAGTCCGTCAACATCAATGCCGACAGCAGTTTCCGCATCCTCGAGGAAGCGCAGGCGCGCGGGCACGAGTTGTTCTACTACACCCCGGACCAGCTTTCCTTCGACGAGGGTAGGGTCAGGGCGACCGGCTGGCCGCTGACCGTCCGGCGCGAGACGGGCAACCATTTCACGCTGGGCGGGCAGCGGACCGTCGATCTGGGCACGTTCGACGTGGTGTGGCTGCGGCAGGATCCGCCCTTCGACATGCACTACATAACCACCACGCATCTTCTCGACCTGATCCGGGACACGACGCTTGTGGTCAACGATCCCTTCTGGGTTCGCAACTACCCCGAGAAGTTGCTGGTGCTTCAGTTCCCCGAGCTGACGCCGCCGACCATGATCGCTCGCGACCTGTTCACCCTGCGCAGCTTCAAGGAACGCCACGGGGACATCATCCTCAAGCCGCTCTATGGCAATGGCGGCGCGGGCGTGTTCCGGCTCGACCCGAACGACCGCAACTTCAGCGCGCTTCACGAGCTGTTCACCGGCACCAGCCGCGAGCCGCTGATCGCGCAGAAGTTCCTGCCCGACGTGTCGGGCGGGGACAAGCGGGTGATCCTGGTGGATGGAGAGCCGGTGGGCGCGATCAACCGCGTGCCGGCCGCCGGTGAGACGCGGTCGAACATGCATGTGGGAGGACGCGCGGAAAAGGCGGAACTGACCGACCGGGATCGCGAGATCTGCGCCGCGATCGGGCCGCTTCTGCGCGAGAAGGGGCAGATCTTCGTGGGCATCGACGTGATCGGCCGCCACCTGACCGAGATCAACGTGACCTCGCCCACCGGTCTTCAGGAGCTTGAGCGTTTCGACAAGGTGAACGTGACCGCGAAGCTCTGGGAAGCGATCGAGCGGCGCCGGGCCGCGTGGGGATGAGCCGGGCGTCGTTTCGGCTGCGGGTCCTGCGCTGGATGGCGCGGCGTTCGCTGAAGCGGCACCTGTCCCGCGCGACCAGCTACCGGTTCGAGCGGTTTCGCACCGAACTGGGCGCGCGGCTCTTCCTGCGCAGCCCGCGCGGGTTTCGCACCCGGACGCTGGGCGGTACGCCCTGCCGCGTGCGGGACGGGGTGCGGCCCGGCACGCTGTTCCTGATCCATGGCGGTGCATTTGCCCTGTTCACCGCCCGCAGCCACCAGGGGCTTGCCGCACGGCTGGCGCGCCCCTTGGGCCTGAGCCAGGTATTGCCCGATTACGGCCGCGCGCCCGAGCATGTCTTTCCCCACGCGCTGGACCAGGTCGACGCGGCGTATCTGGCCATCGCAGGGCAGGGCCCGGTGGTCGTCGCCGGTGACAGTGCCGGCGGCTGCCTGGCGCTGTCGCTTCTGCACCGGCTGCATGCGCGGGGCGGACCCCTGCCGGCGGCGGTGCTGGCCTTTTCGCCCTGGGCAGACCTGGGCGACGGGGGGCCGTCGCGGCAGGACAATGCCGAGGCCGACCCCATGCTGCCCGTACAGCGCCTGCCCTGGGTGGCGTCGCAATATCTTGGCGGTGCCGACCCGATGCTGCCCGAGGTATCCCCGGTTCACGGCCGCTTTCCTGCCGCCTGTCCGGTGCTGATCCAGGTGGGCCGGGACGAGATCCTGCGCTCGGACGCAGAGGCTGTGGCCGCGGCGCTAGAAGAAGCCGGGGCCGAGGTGCGGCTTACCCTGCTGCCGGATGCGCTGCACGGCTTCCAGGTCCTGCATGGCTGGCTGCCCGAGGCCGAAGCCGCCGTCGAGGAGGCCTGCGCCTTCTCGGCAAGGGTGCTCGGGTTGCGCGCCTAGCGCGTCCTTGCCCGACCGGGTTCATCGGTCACTGCCTCGGGGCGGCGATCCTCGGCGCTCAGGCGGTAGGCGATCGCCTCGGCCACATGGGCGCGGGCAAGAGCGGCGCTGTCTTCCAGGTCGGCGATGGTGCGGGCCACCCGCAGCACCCTGTGATAGGCCCGCGCGCTCAGCCCGAAACGATCCGCCGCGCGTTCCAGCAGCGCCAAGGCATCCGGCTCGGCACCCGCCCGGGCCGTGAGCACGTCGCCTTCCGCGTCGGCATTGGTGCGCACACCGTCAAGTCCCGCATAGCGTGCCGCCTGCCGGTCGCGCGCCGCGGCGACGCGATCCGCGACAACGGCCGACGACTCGCCCGGTGTCGCGTCGGCGATCTCGGCGATGCGCACGGGCGGCACTTCGACGCGCAGGTCGAAGCGGTCCATCAGCGGGCCCGAGATGCGCCCCATGTATTCTGCCCCGCAGGCCGGGGCCCGGGTGCAGGCGCGGCCCGGATCTGCCATCATCCCGCAGCGGCAGGGGTTGGCGGCTGCCACCAGCATGAAGCGGCAGGGATAGCGCACATGCGCGTTGGCGCGGGCCACGATCACGTCGCCCGTCTCGATCGGCTGGCGCAGGGTTTCCAGCACGGCGCGGGGAAACTCCGGCAGCTCGTCCAGGAACAGCACGCCGTTATGGGCAAGGCTGATCTCTCCGGGCTTGGCACCGCGCCCGCCCCCCACCACGGCGGCCATGGATGCCGTGTGATGCGGGCTGCGATAGGGTCTCTCGCGGCTGATGCCGCCTGCATCGAGCAGCCCCGACAGCGACTGGATCATCGACGTTTCCAGCGCCTCCGCCGGATCGAGCGGGGGCAGGATGCCCGGCAGCCGCGCCGCAAGCATCGACTTTCCGGACCCGGGCGGGCCGACCAGCAGCAGGTGATGCCGCCCGGCGGCGGCGATCTCCAGCGCCCGGCGGGCCTTTTCCTGGCCGCGCACATCCGACAGGTCGCGCCCCGGCGGGCCGGGCCTGACCTCTCCGGGTTCGGCGGGGGAAAGGACGGACTGGCCGGTGAAATGGTTGACCGCCTCCAGCAGGGTGGCTGGGGCGATCACCGCCACGCCCTCCACCCAGGCGGCTTCCGCGCCACAGGCGGCGGGGCAGATCAGGCCCCGCTCTTCTCCGCCGGCGGCCAGGGCCGCTGGCAGCGCGCCCGGCACCGCCACCAGCCGCCCGTCGAGCGACAACTCCCCCATTGCCCAATGCGCGGCCACCTCATCCCGCGGAAGCACATCCATCGCCGCCAGGACGGCAAGCGCTATGGGCAGGTCGAAATGCGACCCTTCCTTCGGCAGGTCGGCCGGCGAGAGGTTGACCGTTATCCGGCGCGAGGGCAGGGCAAGGCCCATTTCCGACATCGCCGCCCGCACCCTTTCGCGCGCCTCGGATACCGCCTTGTCCGGCAGGCCCACGATGGCGAAGCCGGGCAGCCCCGGCTGGATCGAGCATTGCACCTCGACCTGCCGTGCCTCCATCCCTTCGAATGCGACGGTGTAGCTGCGTGCGATCATGCCCTGATCCCACCCCAGCGGCGTGAAGATCAGGTTAAGCCGTCAAGGCCAGTCGCGCGTCTCGTAGCCGAGTTCGTAGCTCTCGATCACCGCGTCGCGCGCCAGCCCCTCGGCCCGCCACGCGACGAAGGCGGGATCCGCCATTTGGGCCGCCACATAGGCCGCGTCAGCGTCGTTGACCGGCAGGCCATAGCCGGTGATCCGGGCGGCGACGGGGGCAAAGAAGGCGTCGGCCGCCGTGTAATCCCCGAATAGCCAGGGGCCAGTGGAGCCCGATGCAGCCCGGGCCGCGGCCCAGAGCGTCGAAAGCCGGTCCAGGTCGGCCAGCACCGCATCCGACGGCACGAAGCCCAGGTTCACGTTCCGCAGGTTCATCGGGCAGGCGCCGCGCAGCGCGGTGAAACCGGAATGCATCTCGGCAACCAGGCTGCGCGCCAGACCCCGCAGGCGCGGATCGCGGGGCCAGTGCCCGGCCTGCGGATGGCGTTCGGCCAGCGTCTCGGCAATGGCAAGGCTGTCCCAGAGTGCGACATCATCGAAGCGAAGCGCCGGCACCGTGCGCGCGGGTCCGAATTCGGCAAGCATCGCGGTGAAGGCGGGGGTTTTCATCGGGGCTTCGACGATCTCTGCCGAAAGACCGAATTTCGCGAACATCAGCCAGCCGCGCAGGGACCAGCTGGAATAGGTCCGAGCCGTGATCGCCAGTGTATAGGTCATGGAGGATCCCTCATAATCTTGCGGATATGTGCCTGTCCGCGCCTCATTCGTCCAATGCAGATCCGTGATGTGGGTCATGCGTTTCGAATATGGAAACGAACCGTTCGGCATCTTTTTTCTGAATCGGCATGCTCAACAGTGATCCGCCACGGCATCCGCTCCGTAACCCTTTTCAGAAAACGCGTAAGTCAGCCGCTCGGAGAGGGTTATGAACTACGACAGCACAGGGATCCGCAGCGTCGCCCGTCAGGCCATGGCGGCCGAGATGCTCGATGCAGAAACCGAACTCGAGCTGGCACGCGCCTGGCGCGACCATGGCGACGAGAAGGCCCTTCACCGGCTGGTCAACGCCTACATGCGGCTGGCCGTGTCGATGGCGGCGAAGTATCGCCGCTACGGCGCGCCGATGCCCGACCTGGTGCAGGAGGCAGGCGTCGGCCTGATGAAGGCTGCCGAGAAGTTCGATCCCGACCGTGGCGTGCGTTTCTCGACCTACGCGGTGTGGTGGATCAAGGCCTCGATCCAGGATTACGTCATGCGCAACTGGTCGATGGTGCGCACCGGCTCCACCTCGTCGCAGAAGGCGCTGTTCTTCAACCTGCGCCGCGTCCGCGCCAAGTTCGAGCGCGAGGCCGGTGCCGCCGGAGAGATGCTGGACAGCCAGCAGCTGCGCGAGAAGATCGCCATCGAGGTTGGCGTGCCGCTGCGCGATGTCGAGATGATGGATGCGCGGCTGTCGGGTTCGGATTTCTCGCTGAACGCCCAGCAGGCGGGCGAGGATGGGCGCGAGTGGGTCGAGACGCTCGAGGACGAAGCGCCCCAAGCCGACTTCACGGTCGAGCGCGAGCGTGACATGGAAAAGGCGCGCGGCTGGCTGAAGGACGCTATGCAGTCGCTGAACCAGCGCGAGCGCATGATCATCATCGAGCGAAAGCTGCGCGATGAACCGCGCACGCTGGAAAGCCTCGGCACCGAGCTTGGCCTTTCCAAGGAGCGCATCCGCCAGCTGGAAGCCCAGGCGCTGCGCAAGATGCGCAAGCGGCTGGAAGCCGTGACCGGCAACGCGGCAGAGATGCTTGCCTTTGCCTGACCGAAGACTGACGATGCTTTGCGGCATTGTGGCGGCGGTGGTACTTGGTGCCGCCGCCGCCATCGCATCCGGCCCGCCGATGATCGATGCGGCCCGGGGCGCAGAGGTGGTGGTGGTCGGCGAGTATCACGACAACCCGGAACATCATGCGACCCAGGCCGCCTATGCCGCCGCCCTGTCCCCCGCGCGATCGTGTTCGAGATGATCCCCCGATCGGCCGAGGCGGACCTTGCCCGGCTGCGCGGCGAAGGCGCCTCGCGCGCGGAAATCGCCCGCGCGCTCAACTGGGAAAACTCCGGCTGGCCGGATTTCGACTACTATGCCCCCATCATGGAGGCGGCCGCGGGGGCGGTGATCCTTGGCGCAGAGGCACCCCGCGCGCAGTTGAGAACGGCGATGGCGGAAGGGGCCGCTGCCGCCTTCGGCGAGGGGGCGGCGCGCTTCGGGCTGGATCTGGCGCTGCCTTCCGAAGAGCAGGCCGCGCAGGAGACGATTCAGGCCGAGGCGCATTGCGACATGCTGCCGCCCGAAATGCTGCCCGGCATGGTTGCGGCCCAGCGCCTGCGCGACGCCCTGCTGGCCGAGGCGGTGCTGCGCGCCGTGGCGCTGCCGGGTGATGGCCCGGTGCTGGTCATCGCGGGCAACGGCCACGCGGGCTATGACAGCGGTGCGCCGGCCTTGCTGCGGCTGGCGGCACCGGAGCTGTCGCTTTTCGTGCTTGCCCAGCTGGAGGCGCCGCCGCAGGGCGATCTGCCTTATGACGCGGTGCATGTGACCGGCGCGCCCGAGCGCGACGATCCCTGCGCCGCCTTCGCGGGGCGCTGAGCGCGGCTTGCCCCCCGGTGGTGGGGGGCGTAAACATCGGACGAGGCGAAGGACAAGGGGCCGCCCATGCTTGCGGGACGCAAGGTACTGCTGATCATCGGGGGTGGCATCGCCGCCTACAAGAGCCTCGAGCTGATCCGCCGCCTGCGCGACGCCGGGGCGGAAGTGACCCCGGTGCTGACCCGCGCCGGTGCGCAGTTCGTGACGCCGCTGTCGGTTTCGGCGCTGGCCGGGCAGAAGCTGTATCAGGACCTGTTCGACCTGACCGACGAGGCCGAGATGGGCCATATCGAGTTGTCCCGTGCCGCCGACCTTGTGGTGGTGGCCCCGGCGACCGCCGACCTGATGGCCAAGATGGTGGGGGGGCACGCCGACGACCTGGCCTCGACCCTTCTGATGGCGACGGACAAGCGCGTCCTGGTCGCGCCGGCGATGAATGTCCGCATGTGGGAGCATCCGGCGACCCGGCGCAATGTCTCCACGCTGATGGCAGACGGTATCCTGTTCGTCGGCCCCAATGACGGCGCCATGGCCTGTGGCGAGTTCGGCCCCGGGCGCATGGCCGAACCGGCAGAGATCCTTGCCGCCATCGCAGCGGCCCTGTCCGATGGCCCGCTGAAGGGGCGGCATGTGCTCGTGACCTCGGGCCCGACGCATGAGCCGATCGACCCGGTGCGCTACATCGCCAACCGCTCCTCTGGCGCGCAGGGCACGGCGATTGCCGAGGCGCTGGCCGCACTTGGCGCGCGCGTGACCTTCGTGACCGGCCCCGCCACGGCGCCGCGCCCCCGCGGCGTGCAGGTGATCGAGGTGGAGACCGCGCAACAGATGCTGGATGCGGCGGACGCGGCGCTGCCCGCCGATGCCGCCATCTGCGCCGCCGCGGTGGCCGATTGGCGCGTCACCTCGGCCGCGGGAAGCAAGCTCAAGAAGGATGGCAGCGGCAAGCCGCCGACGCTGGACTTCGCCGAGAATCCCGACATCCTTCGGACCCTGTCCACGCATGCCCGCCGCCCGCGGCTGGTGGTGGGCTTCGCGGCCGAGACGGACGACGTGATCGCCAATGCCACCGCCAAGCGGGCGCGCAAGGGCTGCGACTGGATCGTTGCAAATGACGTGCGCCCCGAGACCGGGATCATGGGCGGCCCCGAGAATGCCGTCGTGCTGATCACCGAGGGCGGCGCAGATGAGTGGCCGCGCCTGACCAAGGCCGAGACGGCGCGCCGGCTGGCCGCCCGCATCGCCGAGGCGCTGGCATGAGCGTGAGCGTCGCCATCCGCCGCACGGCCGAAGCCGATCCCTCCGTGCCGCTTCCGGCCTATGAGACGGAGGGCGCCGCCGGGATGGACCTGCGGGCGAACCTTCCCGCGCACCGGCGGGCCGAGGGGCTGGTCCTGCCGCCGATGGGGCGGGCGCTGGTGCCGACCGGCCTGTCGGTCGCGCTGCCCGAGGGGTTCGAGTTGCAGATCCGCCCGCGTTCTGGCCTTGCGCTGAAGCATGGGGTCACGCTGGCCAACGCGCCCGGCACCGTCGATGCGGACTACCGCGGAGAGATCGGCGTGATCCTCGTGAACCTCGGGACACAAGCCTTTACCGTCGCGCATGGCGATCGCATCGCCCAGGCGGTGCTTGCGCCGGTGACGCGCGCGGCCTGGACCGAGGTTGAAATGCTGCCCGACAGCCGGCGCGGCGCGGGCGGCTTCGGCTCGACGGGGGTCTGAGGCATGGGACAGGCACCGGGGCAATAGGCATGCTGGGACTTCTGTTGTTCGCGGGTCTGGCCTGGGGCTTCGCGCGGGTGCTCGACGCTCCGCGCTGGACGGGGCAGGCGATCGTGCTGGTCGTGGTGCTCATCATGCTGGCCAGCCAGGTGGCCCTGCCGCCCGAGGCGCCGTTCCGGCAAAGCGTGGGCGGCAGCATCCGCGCGCTTGTCGTCCTTGCCATCGCCGCGATCCCCTTCCTTGGCTACCGCTGGCTCTTGCGACGGCTGCGCGCGCGTCATGTCCCGCCACCGACGGCGGCCGCCCCGGCCGTCACCGGCCGCGTGGCGCTGGTGCCCGAGGTAGAGGCGCTGGGCCGGGATCTTGCGGGCAGCCTGCAAGCCGAGACGCCCGAGCGTTTCGGCCTGGTCCGCCGCGCGCCGGACGGAACGCTGGTCGGGGGCGCTGTCGTGGGGATCGAGGCGGGACTTGCCCGTATCGCGCCGGTCTGGGTCAGCGACGTCGCTTCCGGGCTGGTGGCCGAGTTGATCGACGCGGCCAGCCAGGAGGCGCGGGCGCGCGGCGCGAAGGCCCTGGAACTGGAGACGCGCGACCGGGCCATCGCCGCCGCCGCGTCCGAGGCGGGGCTGTCCGCCGCGCCCTGTCTTGCCGACCTGCACCGCCTGAGCAGGACCTTTCCATGAGCTTCTCGCCCGAAGAACTTGAGCGCTATGCCCGCCACATCATCCTGCGCGAGATCGGCGGCCCCGGTCAGCAGAAGCTGAAGGCGGCCCATGTCGCGGTGATCGGCGCTGGCGGGCTGGGAAGCCCCGCGCTGATGTATCTGGCCGCTGCCGGGATCGGCCGGATCCGGCTGATCGAGGATGACGTCGTTAGCCTGTCGAACCTGCAACGCCAGGTGCTTCATGCGACGGACCGCGTCGGACGGACCAAGGCCGACAGCGCCCGTATGGCACTGGCCGCGATCAACCCCCATGTCGTGCTGGACACGCGAGAGACCCGGCTCGATCCCGCGAATGCCCGCGACTTGCTGGCAGGGGTGGATCTGGTGCTGGACGGATCGGACAGTTTCGCCACCCGCGCCACCGTCAACGCAGCCTGCGCGGCGCTGGGAATTCCACTGATCTCGGGCGCGATTGCCCAATGGGAAGGACAGGTAAGCCTGTTCGACCCCGCGCGCGGCACGCCCTGCTATGCCTGCGTCTTTCCCGATCCGCCCGCCCCCGGACAGGCACCCAGCTGCGCCGAGGCGGGCGTGATGGGCGCGCTGGCCGGCATCATCGGGGCGATGATGGCGGGCGAGGCGATCAAGCACCTGACCGGCGCGGGCCACACGCTGCGTGGCGAGATGCTGATCCATGACGCGCTGTGGTCTGAAAGCCGCAAGATCCGGCTCAACCGCCGCGCCGATTGCCCGGTCTGCGACAGCGCCGGCGGGGGCGCCTGATCAGATCGCGCGCCCCTGCAGCAGCAGCGGCAGATCCCCGGTCAGGCCCGCCGCCTCGCGCATCAGGCGGCGTCTTGGTCCGGGCATCGCATCGATGGCCCCCAGCGCCAGCGTCCGGCCCAGCCGCAACAGCGGGTTCGCGTTGGAAAAGGCGCGGTTGATCGTGTCGGTCGCGGTGGCCAGCATCGCGATGTCGAACTGCCGCCAGGCGCGGTAGCGTTCCAGCACGTCGATTGCGCCGATATCCTCGCCGCGCCGGCATGCCTCGGCCAGCACCTGCGCCAGCGCCGCGACGTCCCGCAGGCCCAGGTTCAGCCCCTGCCCGGCCAGCGGGTGGATGCCATGCGCCGCGTCCCCCACCAGTGCCAGCCGGTCCGCGACCAGCCGGTTGGCAAGGCTCAGCCCCAGCGGATAGGAGTAGCGGCGCCCGATCAGGCGGATCTCGCCCAGGAAGCTGCCGAAGCGGGGGCGCAGCACCGAAAGATAGGTCGCCTCGTCCTGCCCGCTCAGGATATCGGCCCGGGTCGTGCTGTCGGTCCACACGATCGAAACCCGGTCGCCGGTCAGCGGCAGCACCGCAAGCGGGCCTTCGGGAAAGAACATCTGGTGTGCGGTGGCGTTGTGCGGCAACTCGGTTTCGAGCGCCGCCACAAGACTGGTCTGGCCATAGGCCCAGCCGGTCCGGCTGATGCCCGCGCGTTGCACCGTCCGGCTGCCGCGCCCGTCCGCGGCGACCAGAAGCCGCCCCTCGCGCGTGGTGCCGTCGGCCAGGGTGACGCGCGCGCCGCCCGGGATCACCTCCTGCGCAACGACTTCGGCGCCGTGCTCGATTGTGACCCCCTGCGTCTGCGCCACCGCCTCGTTCAGCGCGGCCCGCAGGTACCGATCCTCGAGAATGTGGCCCACGGGGCCCTCGGCGATCTCGCGGTGGTCGAAATGCAGGTGGAAGGGCGACGCCCCCTCGCCGGCGCGGCCGTCCGAGACGCGGATATCCTCGATCGGCTGTGCCTGTGCGCTGACATGGTCCCAGATCCCCAGCGCGCCCAGCATCCGGCGGGTGGACAGCGCCAGCGCATAGGCGCGCCCGTCGAAATCAGGTGCCGCCAGCGTCGCGGCGGGGGCTGCGTCCAGCACATGCGCGGAAAGCCCGGCACCCGCCACGGCCAGCGCCAGGGCCGGGCCGTTCAGCCCGCCGCCCACGATCAGGATGTCGCTTCTCTCGCCCATGTCCGGTCCCTTCGTTTCGGCCACCACTATGATGCGCGATGGGTGATTGTCCACGCGCCCTGCTGTCGCTACGGTCTGCGCCGAAAATGACCGGAGAGCCGCCATGCCACAACTCGACCTGACCGCCCCCGCAGCCGAAATGGGGCGCGCCATCGCCGCGGGCACGCTGGACCCGGTCGAGCTGACCGAGGCCCTGCTGACCGAGATCAAGACGACGCCCGAGGCGCAGCTGATCTATGCCCGCACGACCCCCGACCGGGCCCGGGCCGAGGCCCGGGCGGCGCGCGTGCGGGCGAACGCGGGGACGCGGCGCAGCGCGCTCGACGGGGTTCCGATCAGCTGGAAGGACCTGTTCGACACCGCCGGAACCGGAACCGAGGCGGGGACCGCCATGTTGCAGGGTCGCGTGCCCGACAGCGACGCGCAGGTGCTGGCGAACGCCACCGCCGCCGGGCTGGTCTGCCTGGGCAAGACGCATCTGACCGAACTCGCTTTCTCCGGGTTGGGCGTGAACCCGGTGACCGCGACGCCGCCCAACCGGCATGATCCCGCGCTGGCACCGGGTGGTTCTTCCTCGGGGGCGGCGGCGTCGGTGGCCTTCGGACTGGCCGCCGCCGGCATCGGGTCGGATACCGGGGGTTCTGTCCGGGTGCCGGCCGCGTGGAACGACCTCGTGGGGTTCAAGACCGGCGTGGGCAGCCTGCCGCTGGCCGGGGTGGTGCCGCTCTGTACCCGCTTCGACACGGTCGGTCCGCTGACGCGCACGGTCGAGGATGCGGCGCTGATCTACGCCGCGATGGGTGGGGGCAAGCCCGTGGACCTGTCGGGCGCCGGTCTGTCCGGCGCGCGGTTCCTGGTGCTGAAGAACGCGTCCGTCGCGCCGATCGAAGAGGCGCCGCAGGCAGCCTTCGAGGGGGCGGTCGCGCGGCTTTCCGCAGCCGGCGCCGCGATCGAGGAAGGCAGCGTGCCCGCGCTGGAAGAGGCGATGCCGCTGTCTGCCACGGTCTTTGCCGCCGAGGCCTATGGCACCTGGGGCGATCTGATCGAGGCGAAGGGCGACCTGATGTATCCGCTGATCCGCAGGCGCTTCGAAAGCGGGTTGTCGGTCAGCGGGCCGCAATTCGTGGCGGACTGGCGCAGGCTCGACGCACTCAGGGCGGAATGGCGGGCCGCGACGGCGGGTTATGATGCCGTGCTGCTGCCCAGCTGCCCGATCCTGCCGCCGAAGGTGGCCGACCTGCTGGCGGATGCCGAGCTGTTCACGACCCGAAACCTGCAGACCCTGCGCAACACACGGGTGGGCAACCTGATGGACCTGTGCGGCCTGACGCTGCCCACCGGCACGCCCCATTGCGGATTGATGGCGCTGGCGCCCGCGGGGCAGGAGCGGCGGATCCTGCGCCTGGGGGCTGCGATGGAAAAGTCACTAACTGCGGCGGGAATGTGACGCGGGACTGGACGCACCGGGCGGTCGGGGCTACCGTCTGGGCCTGATTGAAAGGGGGCAGAAGACCCCCTTCACGAGGCAAGGGCGACACATGGATTACCCGAGGCGTTTCTCGGATCTGCCGGAATACGCGTTTCCGCGCCTTCGGGCGTTGCTGGACCCTCATGCGCCGGGGGGGCCGGCGCTTGCCATGTCGATCGGTGAGCCGCGCCACCCCTTCCCCGACTTCGTGACCGAGATCATCGCCCGCCACGGCGACGAATTCTCGCGCTATCCGCCGAACGAGGGGACGCCGGGGCTGCGGGGCGCGATCTCGGACTGGGTCGCGCGGCGCTACGGTATCGCTGCCCCCGATCCCGACCGCTGCGTGCTGCCCCTGAACGGCACCCGCGAGGGGCTGTTCAACGCGGCGCTCGCGCTTTGTCCCGAGACGAAGAACGGCCAGCGCCCCGCCGTGCTGCTGCCGAACCCGTTCTACCAGTGCTACGCGGTGGCCGCTCTGGCGGCCGGGGCCGAGCCGGTCTACGTTGCCGCGGACGAGACGAACGGGTTCCTGCCCGATTTCGAGGGGCTCGATCCCGCGCTGCTGGCGCGCACGGCGCTGGTCTATATCTGCTCGCCCGCCAACCCGCAGGGCGCGGTGGCCGACATGGGCTACTGGACCCGGCTGCTGCATCTGGCCGAGACACATGATTTCCGTGTCTTTGCCGACGAGTGCTATGCCGAGATCTGGCGCGACACGCCCCCGCCCGGTGCGCTGGAGGCGGTGGCGCAGGCCGGCGCCGACCCCGAGCGGGTCACGGTGTTCCATTCGCTGTCCAAGCGCTCCAGCGTACCCGGCCTCAGGTCCGGTTTCGCCGTTGCGGGGCCGCGGTCGATGGCAGCGCTGAAACAACTGCGCAACTATGGCGGCGCGCCGTTGCCGTTGCCGCTTCAGCACGCCGCCGAGGCGCTCTGGCGCGACGAGGCCCATGTCGAGGCGAACCGCGAGCTTTACCGCCGCAAGTTCGCGCTGGCGGACGAGATCCTCGGCAACATGCCCGGCTACCGCTCGCCCGATGCCGGTTTCTTCCTGTGGCTGAAGGTGGCCGATGGCGAGGAGGCGGCGCTGAAGCTGTGGCGCGAGGCGGGGGTGCGGGTTCTGCCCGGCGCCTATCTCTCGCGCGATGCGGCCGATGGCGGGACCAATCCCGGGCGGGGCTATATCCGGGTGGCACTCGTTGCCGAAGAAGCGGAAATCGCCCGCGGGCTGGAGGCGATCCGCGATGTTCTGGGGTAGGTGGGGATGATGGCACAGGCGAAGGCACGCGGCACGCGCCGCAAGCAGACCCGGACGCGGCTTCTGGAGGAAAAGACCGAAACCGCGCTGCGCAGGCGTGGGGTCGAGGCGATCGGCCTTGGCCTCGTGCTGCTGGGATGCCTCGTCTTCGCGATGATCTGGACCTATGACCCGTCCGATCCCAGCCTGTTCACAGCGACCGATGCGTCGCCCACGAATGCGCTGGGCATCGTGGGCGCCTCGATTGCCGATCCGCTCTACCGCGCGGTAGGCCTTGCCGCCTTCGGGCTGCCGCTGACACTTGTCGTGTGGGGTCTGCGGCTGGTCGCGCATCGCGGCGAGAACCGGATCCTGACCCGGCTGATCTTCAGCCCGCTGGCGATCGCGGTGGCTGCGATCTTTGCCTCTGCCCATGTGCCGCTTGGTCCGTGGGAGCATGTGTTCGGCCTGGGCGGCATGTTCGGCGACAGCCTGTTCCTGACGCTGCTGGGCGCCGTCCCGATGCCGGTCGATGGTGCGCTGCCGCTGGTCACGCTGGTGCTTGGCGGGGTCTTTCTGCTTCTGTCGGGTATCGCGCTGGGCGTCGACGGGCCGGAGTCGCGGCTGATCCTGCGCTGCCTCGTTTCCGGGCTGCGCAACGCGATGGCCGGCGTGATGGCCGTTCTTCGGGCCGTCGGGCGGCTGATCACGGCGGCCGAACGCAACCGCCAGCGTCGTGTCGCCGCCGCAGAGCGCGCGGCCCCCCGGGAGAAGTCCGAGCCCCGGGTGCGGCGCGGGTTCAGCCGTGGCGATTCCGAAGAGGCGCGAACCGAGCCTAGGGTCGTCGCGCCAGACGCGCCCGACGATGGCAGCGACGGGGACCGCGTGATGGCCCGGATATCTGCCGCCGTGCGCAACCGCGAGGCCAAGATGCAGACCGCGCAGGCCGCGATGGCCGCGGCGCCGGTGCCCGTGATGGCGGGAGACCTGCCCGATCCCGGCGACGAGGACGATGTCCTCGACTACGCAGCCCCGCCGCCACCCCGGCCCGAGCCGCTTGTCCGCCAGACGCCGCCGCGCAGCGCACCGAAAAGCGAGAAGGCCCGGCGCGAGGAACAGCCGCGGCTTGCGCTGGACGAGGGCGATGGCGACACCTATCAGACCCCGCCACTGTCCCTGCTGGCGAACCCTGCGACCATCGTCCGCCACCAGCTGTCCAACGACGCGCTGGAGCAGAATGCGCGCATGCTGGAGACGGTGCTCGACGATTATGGCGTGCGGGGCGAGATCGTCTCGGTGCGGCCCGGTCCTGTCGTCACGATGTACGAACTCGAGCCCGCCGCCGGGCTGAAGGCCAGCCGCGTGATCGGGCTGGCCGACGATATCGCCCGCTCGATGTCGGCGCTGGCCGCGCGCGTCTCGACCATTCCGGGCCGCAGCGTCATCGGGATCGAACTGCCCAACGAGCACCGCGAAAAGGTGCTGCTGCGCGAACTTCTCGCCTGCAAGGCCTTCGGTGACGGCCGCCACGCCCTGCCGCTGGCGCTGGGCAAGGACATCGCCGGCGAGCCGATCGTGGCGAACCTGGCGCGGATGCCGCACCTGCTGATCGCGGGGACCACCGGGTCGGGCAAGTCGGTGGCGATCAACACCATGATCATGAGCCTGCTCTACAAGCTCTCGCCCGACGAGTGCCGGCTGATCATGATCGATCCGAAGATGCTGGAACTTTCGGTCTATGACGGGATCCCGCATCTGCTCTCGCCCGTCGTCACCGACCCGAAAAAGGCCGTGGTGGCCCTGAAATGGGTCGTGGCCGAGATGGAAGAACGCTATCGCAAGATGTCCAAGATGGGCGTGCGCAACATCGACGGCTACAACGCCCGCGTGCAGGAGGCGCTGGACAAGGGAGAGGCGTTCACCCGAACGGTGCAGACCGGCTTCGACGACGAGACCGGCGAGCCGGTATTCGAGACCGAGGAATACGCGCCCGAGAAGATGCCCTTCATCGTCGTGATCGTGGACGAGATGGCCGACCTGATGATGGTCGCCGGCAAGGAGATCGAGGCCTGCATCCAGCGACTGGCGCAGATGGCGCGGGCAAGCGGCATCCACCTGATCATGGCGACGCAGCGCCCATCGGTCGATGTCATCACCGGGACGATCAAGGCGAACTTCCCGACCCGGATCAGCTTCCAGGTGACGTCGAAGATCGACAGCCGCACCATCCTGGGCGAGCAGGGCGCCGAACAGCTTCTGGGCATGGGCGACATGCTCTACATGGCCGGCGGCGGGCGCGTGACGCGCGTGCACGGCCCCTTCGTCAGCGACGAGGAGGTCGAGGAGATCGTGACCTTCCTCAAGCAGCAGGGCGAACCCGACTACGTCTCCGGCGTGCAGGAGGGGCCCGAGGCCGACGAGGAAAGCCAGATCGACATGGTCCTCGGCCTGGGCGGCAACACCAGCGGGGACGATGCCCTTTACGATCAGGCCGTGGCGATCGTGGCCAGGGACCGCAAGTGCTCCACGTCCTACATCCAGCGCAAGCTGGGGATCGGCTACAACAAGGCCGCCCGGCTGGTCGAGCAGATGGAGGACGAGGGCGTCGTCAGCGTCGCCAACCATGTCGGCAAGCGCGAGGTGCTGGTGCCCGAGCGCTGATGCGCCGCACGGCGGCGGCGTCTCGGCCCGCGCGGCCTTGCAGGGCGGATGGGACGTGGCGTGACGCGCCTGAGCAGCAGAACCGACAGCATGGCGGCACCCGCCTGCCGATCATCGGCAGGGCCGCAAGCAGGACGGTGAACTCGAAGACCTCGGCCAAGGACCAGCCGAGTGCACGCCGTCGCAGCAGGAACCACAGGAACACGCCCAGATACCCGACCGAGTAGACCGCGCCTTACCAGCAGAGCGGCTGGCCCGGCAGGGTTGCGAAGGACAGCAGGCGATCTGGATCATCGGCCTGTGCCCCGAGCCTGTCACAGGCGGATCATTGATCCAAAGCAGGGAATAAAAAAACCTGCGAAGCCGCTGGGCTTCGCAGGCAGACATACGCACGGCGCCGGGGTTCCGCATCACCACCAAAAGGCCCTTCAGGGGGGAGGGCTTACTCGTGACGGGGCAGTCCCGGCGACTGCGCGGTGGTTACAGGCCGGACCCTCGATCAGGGGTCCGGCAGGGGCTTACTGGGCGGTGATGACGGTCATCACCAGGTTGCCGTCCATGCGGATCGGGCCGTCTTCCGGCGCACCCAGCGTGTATTCGAAGATGCCGGTCTGCGACCCGCCCTGCTCTGCGTGAACCATCAGCATCAGCATGTCGCCCGAGGCCACTTCCTCGGTCAGGATCGCGGCGACGTCCATGTTCTCGCCCGCCTTCAGCGGGGCGTGGCCGACCACGGGGCCCGGCTTCATCTCGGCGTCGGTGCGGTGCACGACCAGCCAGCCGTTCTCGCCGGCGACGATGCTTTCGGCGGTCACGGTGCCGCCCGACACGTCCTGATCCGAAGCGGTGACGCCCGGCATGGCATGGCCGGCGGCAAAGGCGGTGCCCGCGACGCCAAGGGTCGCGAGTGCGGCGAGTGTGAGTGCGGTCTTGCGCATCGATTATTCCTCCAGTTTCGGCGCCACCATCGGCGCAACACTGGAGACACGGCGCCGCACTCGAATAAGTTTCGTCGGGCGCGCCCACGTTTCAGACGATCACGGGCTTGTCAGTCGCGGATGAACAGGCGCCTGCCAGGTCAGATCGGTGCCATCTGTCCCAGGGCGAGCACGTCACCCGTCGGCTGCCCGGTGGGCGATCCCCCCTCGGGTTCGTCCGAGATGGCGAGTGTGCCGTCGCCGATATCGTCGCGGATGTCCTCGGGAATCGTGATCACCCCGGTCGCATCGTCCTGCGGCAACAGGCCCAGCGAGACGGGCGGGTTGTCGCCCGCGATCAGCCAGAGCTGGAACACCCGGTTCACGGTCGCGTCGCCCGCTGTGCGGTTGATGCGGAGTGTCCCGGTTCCCTCGTCGAAGAGAGCCATCAGCGATACTGCCCCGGTGTCGCCGCGCAGTTCCGCCACATAGGCTGCACCGGGCCCTGCCTGCCCTGGCGTCCGCAGTTCCTGCCAGGCGATGAACCCGAGGCCCAGCGCCGCCACGAGCGAGGCGAAGCTCAGGCCGCGCCAGAGCCCCACGCTGTTCCACCAGCCGGACCGCTTTTCGGGCACCCCGAAGAGCCGGCGCTCGGTCCGATCGAGCACCCGCGAAGGAGGGGGGACCGGGGAAATGTCATCCGACAGGACCGCCAGCCGTTCTTCCCAGAACCGGACACGCTCGCGCAGGGCCGCGCTGTGTTCGAGCCGCATGGCGAACACCACGCGCTCGGCGTGCGGAAGCACGCCAAGCGCATACTCGGCGGCCAACGCGTCGTCGGAGCGACCCAGATCTTGCCCGTTGGCGGTCATTGCGTCAGGCACTCTTTCAGTTTCATGAGGCTGCGTCGCAGCCAGGTTCGCATCGTGTTCACAGGAATGCCGTGTCTGTCGGCGAGTTCCTGGTAACTGTATCCTTCCATGTAGGCGCCGCGAACGGCATCGGCCCGCGCGGCGTCCAGAGTCTCAAGGCAGGCCTGGATACGCGAGCGTTCGTCGGTGGCGACCGCCTCCTGTTCGGGGGACGGTGCGTCGTCGGCGATTCCCACCGCCTCGTCGATATCGACGGCCTGCGGCTTGCGCGCCCTTATCCTGTCGATCGCGTGATTGCGCGCGACCGCTATCAGCCAGGACATCGGGCTGGTATCCGAGGCGGTGAAGCGGTCGGCGTTGTTCCAGATCCGGACGAAGATCTCTTGCAACGCGTCTTCGGCTTCTGCCCTGTCCCTTAGGATACGCAGGCAGACGCCGAATAGTTTCGCGCTCGTCGCCGCATAGAGCGCCCGGAATGCTGAGCGGTCCCGCAATGCGACCCGCCCGATCAGCTCGGTGATGTTCTCGGCCAAAGCTCGTCCGTGCTCTGCTCGTTTTGCGTTTCACCGTTGCCCCCTACGGCTTGCGGCGATGATAGGGCAATGCGTCCCTGAATCCATCACGAACTTGCGGGGCCGGTGACGCCAACGTGACCCTGCATGGCCGCGTGTTTCCGCCTTGCAATCGGCCGCCCGCGAATGTGACGGGACAGTGCGGGCGACGGTTTCTATCCTTGGCCCAGGAATACATGCTTCAATCGAAGGCAGGATCACCCATATGAGCGGCATGGACAGACGCAGAGCGATATCCCTTCTGGCGGCGGCACCCCTGATGGCGGCATGGCCCCTCGGGGCGCAGACGCCGAACGTGCTGGAGGAGGTCGGCAAGTATCTCAACCAGCTCACCTCGATCCGGGGCCGGTTCACCCAGATCAACGCCGACAACAGCCGCTCGGCGGGCAGCTACTGGCTGCGCCGCCCCGGTCGCATCCGCTTCGAGTATGATGGCGGCGAGGCGATGGTGATTGCCGACGGCATCAACATCGCGATCTTCGATGCGAAGTCGAACGCGCAGGTGCAGCGCTATCCGCTGAGCCAGACGCCGCTGAAATACCTGCTGCGCGAACGGATCGACCTGACGCAGCGCAATCTTGTGCGAGAGACCGGGTCGCAGGGCGGTTTCACCACGGTCGTGATGCAGGACCCCGAGGCGCCGCGCGACGGGTCGATGACGCTGGTGCTGCGCAACAGCCCGCCCGCGCTGACAGAGTGGACGGTGACAGAGGCGTCGGGCAGCCGCACCCGGGTCGTTCTCGACACGCTCGAGCCGGTGACGGGCATGAACACCCGCATCTTCAACATCGAGACCGAGGCGCTGGCCTGGGAGCGGCAGCGGCGCTGACGGCTCAGCGCCCGCGGAATACCGGCGGGCGCTTTTGCGCACGCGCCGCCAGGGCTTCGGCGTGATCCTCCGAGGCGAAGCAGGCGGCGATCCGGGCACGCACCGCATCGGGCTCGCCACTGCCCCGGCCATGCTCGTACAGGCTCAGCTTCATCCCCTGCACCGCCAATGGCGCAAGGGCCGTGATCCGGTCGACAAGCGTGCCGGTCGCGGCCTCCAGCCCCTCGGGGGCGACCAGTTCGTCGAGAAAGCCCGCCTCCAGCAACTCGGCATCCCCGAAGCGGCGCGCCAGAAGAAAGATCTGCCGCGTCAGGCGCAGACCCAGAAGCCGCTCGGCGCGCGCCATGCCCTCGGGCGGGTAGTGGATGCCAAGCTCGGCCGGTGGCGCGAACATCCGCATTCCGGTCACGCCGATGCGGAAATCGCACGACAGCGCAAGTTCCACGCCGCCGCCATAGACCCCGCCGTTCAGGGCGCAGACGGTGGGCATGGCCAGCGCCTCGATCCGGTCGCACAGCGCGGTCAGCGGGTTCTCGGTCCAGTCGCTCGCGCCGACATCGCCCAGCGCCGCCCCGGCACAGAAACTCTTGCCGCGCCCGGTGATCACCAGAACCCGCGCCTCGGGTTGCAGCGCATCCAGCGCCGCATGGAAGGCCGCGATCCCCGCGCGATCCAGCGCGTTGTGCCGTTCGGGCGCGGCCAGCGTGATCCGGGCGACATGGCCCCCGGCGGCGGTCTCGATCACAGCGTGAAGCTTGCGAAGACGGGAACGTGGTCCGACGGCTTTTCCCAGCCGCGTGCCGCGCGCAGGATGCGGCTGCCGCCCGCCCCCGAGGCAAGGTCCGGCGTGGCCCAGACATGATCCAGCCTGCGCCCGCGATCCGCCGCGTCCCAGTCCTTCGCGCGGTAGGACCACCAGGAATAGAGCTGCCCCTCGGGAATGTCCTGCCGGGTCACGTCGACCCAGCCGCCGGCCTCCTGCGCGTTGCCCAGATGCTCGACCTCGATCGGGGTGTGGCTGACCACCTTCAGAAGCTGCTTGTGGGACCAGACGTCATCCTCGCGCGGGGCGATGTTCAGGTCGCCGACGAGGATCGCGCGCTGGGGACGGCCTTCGCGGAAGCGGTCGCGCAACTCGGTCAGGAAATCCAGCTTGTGGCCGAATTTCTCGTTCACCTCGCGGTCGGGCTCGTCGCCACCGGCGGGAATATAGAGATTGTGGATCAGCGTGCCGTCCGCCATCCGTGCCGCGACGTGGCGCGCATCGCCCTTGTTGCAGAAGTCGATCTGGCCCGCATCCTCGATCGGCAGGCGCGACAGGATCGCGACGCCGTTGTAGCCCTTCTGCCCGCGCGCGACCATGTGGGTGTAGCCCAGCGCGGCAAACCCCTCGACCGGGATCTTGTCCACGGGCGACTTGGTTTCCTGAAGGCACAGGATATCGGGCGCCTCCTGCCGCAGCAGGTCCAGCACGATCGGCTCTCTCAGGCGGACGGAATTGATGTTCCAGGTGCAGATCGTGACGGTCATCTTGCGGCCTTGGTCGGTTTCGGGCGGGCGGAGAATGGCCTTGCGCGGCGCGGGACACAACCCCGGCCGATTGCCAAAAAAGAGCCCGGGCAAAGGCCCGGGCCAGGTCCAACAGGGAGGATCCGTGCCAACACAAGCCCCGGCACGGCGGGGGTCCGTCAGACGGCCAGCCGGTAGCCGCCGCTTTCAGTCACAAGTATACGCGCGTTCGATGGGTCGGGCTCGATTTTCTGGCGCAAGCGGTAAATATGCGTCTCGAGTGTGTGCGTTGTGACACCAGCGTTGTAGCCCCAGACCTCGTGCAGAAGGGTGTCGCGGGCCACGACCCCGGTCTCGGAGCGGTACAGATACTTGAGAATGTTGGTTTCCTTCTCGGTCAGGCGGATCTTCTTGTCGTTCTGATCGATCAGCATCTTCATCGCCGGCTTGAAGGTGTAGGGGCCGATGGCAAAGACCGCATCCTCGGACTGTTCATGCTGGCGAAGCTGGGCGCGGATGCGGGCCAGCAGCACCGGGAACTTGAAGGGCTTGGCGACATAATCGTTTGCCCCTGCATCGAGGCCGAGGATCGTGTCGGCGTCGGTGTTGTGCCCGGTCAGCATCAGGATCGGGCACTTCACCCCCTGCTTGCGCATCAGCCGGCACAGTTCGCGCCCGTCCATGTCGGGCAGGCCGACATCCAGGATCACCAGGTCGAAGTGTTCGCCCTTGGCCTTTTCCAGCCCATGCGCGCCGTCGCCGGCCTCGAACACGTCGAATTCTTCGGTCAGGACGAGTTGGTCGGCCAGCGCCTCGCGCAGATCCTCGTCATCGTCCACCATCAGGATCTTTTTCAGGTTGCTCATCTCGTGCTCCGGGGCTGTGATGCGCCATAACTGCGCCGGAGCAGGCGGGCCGACAACGCGATTGCACCCGGTCTCACGCGCAAGTGTGTCGCGCGTGCGCTTTGTTTCATTTTCCCCGAGGCCGGGATATAGCTCTGAAATGATTTGAAAGATCGGCACAGACGGCCTGCGGCGCGGGCGGTCGTGCCGGTGTCGCGAAAGGGCGCGCGGGTGGGGCTCGATCTCACGATTGCCGAAAGGGTGGCGCGGGCGCGGTCCGACCTGCGGATCGGCGCGGTCGCGGTGCTGCGCGGCCCGGGCGGCGCGGCTCTGGTGCTGGCCGCGGAAGGTGTAACGCCCGATCGGCTGTCGGCCTTGCGCTCGCTTGGCACGCCTGAGCTGGCGATCACCAGCTGGCGGGCCGAGACGTTGCACGCGCCGGCCTATGACGACGATCTGGCCCGCATGCTGGTTCCCGGCGATGCGGATTGCGGCTGGATCCGGTCGGTCGCGGACCCCGCGCGCGACCTGGACTACCCCATGAAGGGGCCGTTCCAGGTGCTGCGCGGCGGCGATGCTGCCCTGCACCGCACGGCCATCGCCCTTTGCAAGGAGGCGCGGCTGCTGCCCGCCGCCCTTGTGCTGCCGCATGCCGACGCCGAGGCGCTTGCGCGTGCGCATGACCTGACGGTGCTGGACCTGGCCCAACACGCGCTTGTGCCGTTCGGCCTGCGGGAAGTGGCGGCGGCGCGGGTACCGCTGGGCGTGTCGAAGCTTGGGCGGGTGCGGGTGTTCCGCCCGGCCGACGGATCGGAAGAGCATTACGCGGTCGAGATCGGCTCGCCCGCGCGTCCGGGCCCGGTGCTGGCGCGACTTCATTCGGCCTGTTTCACCGGCGACGTGATCGGCAGCCTGAAATGCGACTGCGGCCCGCAGCTTGCCGCCGCCCTGGACCGCATCGCGACAGCGGGCGCGGGCATCCTGCTGTATCTCAACCAGGAAGGGCGAGGCATCGGGCTTGCCAACAAGATGCGGGCCTATGCGCTTCAGGATCAGGGTTTCGACACGGTCGAGGCGAACCATCGCCTGGGCTTCGAGGATGACGAGCGCGATTTCCGCATCGGGGCCGAGATGCTGAAGGCGATGGGCGTCACGTCCGTCCGGCTGATGACGAACAACCCCGCCAAGGTGGCCCGGATGGAGGGGCAGGGCGTGCGCGTGGTCGAGCGGGTGGCGCTCAAGGCAGGGCATACGCCCGAGAACGCGCATTACCTGGCCACCAAGGCCCGCAAGTCGGGGCATCTGCTATGAGGGCGCAGGACCTGGTCGTGACCGCGCGGGGCGCGCGGTTCCGCGGCCGCAGCCTTTCCTGCGCCGTTGGGCGCGGCGGCATCACCCGGGACAAGCGCGAGGGCGATGGCGCGACGCCCGCGGGCGTGCACGGCTTCGTGGGCCTGCTCTACCGTCCCGACCGGATCGCGCGCAGCCTGCTGCCCGACTGGGCGCGGCCCATCGGCGCCTTTGACCGCTGGTCCGACGATCCGCGCGACCCGGACTACAACCACTACCTGCCCGGCGCGCCCGACCATCCCTATGGCACCGAGCGGCTTCGGCGGCGCGACCCGCTTTACGATGTCGTCCTGCTGACCGACTGGAACTGGCCATATGCCGAAAAAGGCCGGGGGTCGGCCATCTTCGTGCATGTCTGGCGCAAGCCGCGCCACCCGACCGCAGGTTGCGTCGCCTTCGCGCTGCCCGACCTGCTGTGGATCGTGAACCGCCTGCGCCATGCCGACCGGCTGATCGTCAAGGGGTGAGACATTTCTGCGGCCTTCCCTTGCGGCATGCAGGGGGCGCGCCTACCTGTGGCCGCAACGCAAGGACTGGCCGGCAGGGAACCATATCATCATGACTTATATCCTGTTTCTCGCAGGGTTCGTTGCGCTTGTCATCGGAGGCGATCTTCTGGTGCGCGGCGCCGTGGCAATAGCGACCCGGCTGGGCCTGTCGCCGCTGCTGATCGGCCTGACGCTGGTCGGCTTCGGCACCTCGGCGCCAGAGCTCGTGACCAGCCTTCAGGCGGGGTTCTCCGGCTCGCCCGGCATCGCGGTTGGCAATGTCGTCGGCAGCAACATCGCCAACATCCTGCTGATCCTTGGCGTCGCCGCGGCGATCGCGCCGGTCCATGTCGACGGGCGTGCCTTCCGGCGTGACGGACCGGCGCTGGGGCTGGCCACGCTGGCACTGTTCCTGATCGTGCTGGTGGATGGCCTTGGACGACTGGCCGGCATGGGTCTGTTGCTGGGCCTGGCCGGATACCTGTTCGTCGCCTACCGGCAGGAGCGCAACGCCCCCGATCCCGAAGGCGCGGAAAGTTTCGAGGGCGGGCCGATCTGGCGCAGCCTGCTGTTTTTCGTCGTCGGTCTTGTGCTTGTGATCCTGGGCGCGCGCTGGCTGGTGGCCGCCGCCATCGACATCGCGACCACCCTGGGCGTCAGCGAGACGGTGATCGGCCTGACCGTTGTGGCGATCGGCACCTCGCTTCCCGAACTGGTGACGACTCTGGTCGCGGCGATCCGCAAGCAGGCCGACATCGCCTTCGGCAACGTGGTCGGCAGCAACATCTACAACATCCTCGGCATTCTCGGGACCGTGGGTGTCGTCATCCCGCTCGACGTGCCGGACGAGATCATCCGCTTCGACATCTGGGTCGTGCTGGCTGCAACCGCGGCGATGTTCCTGTTCACCCGGACGGGCTGGAAGATCACGCGGGGCGAGGGGATCGCGATGCTGGCCGCCTACGGGGCCTATCTGGGCTATCTTGCCGTGACCGCCTGACTGGCGGTCACGCGGGTTTCACCCGTTCGCCGAAGATGGCCGAGCCGACGCGCACATGGGTCGCGCCCAGCGCGATCGCGCTCTCGAAATCGCCGCTCATGCCCATCGACAGTCCGTCGAGTCCGTTGCGGGCGGCGAATTTCGCCAGCAAAGCGAAATGCAGCGCTGGTTCTTCCTCGACCGGCGGAATGCACATCAGGCCCCGCACCGGCAGATCCATCGCGCGGCAGGCGGCGACGAAGCCGTCCACCTCGGCGGGCATCACCCCCGCTTTCTGCTGCTCTTCGCCGGTGTTGACCTGGATGAACAGCTCCGGGCAGGCGCCGCGCGCCTGCGCCTCGTCGGCGATCCTGCGCGCCAGCTTCTCGCGGTCCACGGAATGGATCGCCTCGAACAGGTCCATCGCCTGTTTGACCTTGTTGGACTGCAAGGGGCCGATCAGGTGCACCTCGACTCCGTTGTGACGCGCGCGGAAATCGGGCCACTTGCCGGCGGCCTCCTGCACCCGGTTCTCGCCGAACAGGCGGTGGCCCTGGTCCAGCACCGCCTCGATCCGATCGAGAGGCTGCACCTTCGACACCGCGATCAGCCGGACCGACCCCTCGGCACGGCCTGCGGCCTGTTCGGCCTTGCGGATGCGGGACGTGATTTCTGCAAGCGACATGGACGGTCCTCCCTTGCCCCGCACATAGCGCGGGCGGGCGCCGAAGGGAATGTTTGACAGCCGCTTCGGCTGGCGCGGAAGATGGTCCCCGAGAAAGAGGATCCGATGGCCCTGACCGACCGCCTGCACGCCGAGATCGCCCACCGCGAGACCGGGATCGCCGAACTGACCCGCGACCTGATCCGGGTGCCCACCATCAACCCGCCGGGCGAGAACTACCGCGAGATCTGCGACCTGCTCGCGCGGCGGCTCTCGGCGCGCGGCTTTGCCGTCGAGCTGCTGCGCGCGGAAGGGGCGCGCGGCGACAGCGACCGCTACCCGCGCTGGAACCTGGTCGCCCGGCGCGAGGGGGCGGCGCCGGGCCCCTGCGTGCATTTCAATTCGCATATCGACGTGGTCGAGGTGGGCCAGGGCTGGACGGTGGACCCGTTCGAGGGCCTGATCCGCGACGGCCGTGTCTATGGTCGGGGCGCCTGCGACATGAAGGGCGGGCTTGCCGCATCGATCGTGGCGGCCGAGGTCTTTGCCGACCTGTGCCCCCAGTTTCGCGGCGCGATCGAGATATCGGCCACCGCGGACGAGGAAACCGGCGGCTATGGCGGCGTCGCCTGGCTGGCCGAGAAGGGATATTTCACGCCCGACCGGGTGCAGCACGTCATCATTCCCGAGCCGCTGAACAAGGACCGCATCTGCCTTGGCCATCGTGGCGTGTGGTGGGCGGAACTCGAAACCCACGGCCGCATCGGCCACGGCTCGATGCCGTTTCTGGGCGACTGCGCCGTGCGCCACATGGGCGCCGTCATCGCCGAGATGGAGCAACACCTGTTCCCGGCACTGGCCGCCCGCCGCACCGCGATGCCGGTGGTGCCCGAGGGGGCGCGGCAATCGACGCTGAACATCAACTCGATCCATGGCGGCCAGCAGGAACTGCCGAGCGACTTCACCGGCTTTCCTGCCCCCGTCGTGCCCGACAGCTGCCGCATGGTGATCGACCGCCGCTTCCTGATCGAGGAGGAACTGGAAGAGGTGCGGGCGGAATTTACCGAGATGCTGGAACGCATCAGTGCGCGCCGCCCCGGCTTTCGCTACGACCTGCGCGACATGCATTCGGTGCGCCCGACCATGACCGACCGCGACGCGCCGGTGGTCACGGCCGTCGCCGCCGCCATCCGGCGGGTTCTGGGCGCCGACCCCGACTATGTCGTCTCTCCGGGGACCTATGACCAGAAGCATATCGACCGGATCGGGCGGATGAAGAACTGCATCGCCTACGGGCCGGGCATACTCGACCTGGCGCACCAGCCCGACGAATGGGTCGGGATCGCGGACATGGTGCAATCGGCGCAGGTGATGGCGCTGGCGCTGGCAGATCTTCTGCCGCGCTGATGCGTCAGGGGCCGACGGCGATGTTGTCGATCAGCCGCACGCCGTCCAGCCACGCCGCCACCAGAAGCCGTGCGGGCTGGTCGAGCCGGATCATCGGGTGCAGGCCCTGGGCGCTGCGCAGTTCCAGGTACT
Source organism: Halovulum dunhuangense (assembly GCF_013093415.1). NCBI lineage: Bacteria > Pseudomonadati > Pseudomonadota > Alphaproteobacteria > Rhodobacterales > Paracoccaceae > Halovulum > Halovulum dunhuangense. The sequence goes on along the minus strand of NZ_JABFBC010000001.1, from coordinate 57,373 downwards.
CGACGCGCTGATATCCGGCAGCGGTTATCCGCCGCGCGGTGTCGTCCAGCACGCCGGGAACCGCGTCACCAGCCCGGATCCGTCCTGCGGCCCCGACCAGCGCCGCGTAGAGTGCCGGGGCCATCTGCCGGGCCGAGGTGGAAAGCTGCGCGTTCCGCGAGGACAGGGCCAGCCCGTCAGCTTCCCGCACGGTGGGATGGCCCGCCACCTCTATGGGGATGTCCAGATCCCGCGCAAGGCGCTTCACCAGCTGAAGCTGCTGGTAGTCCTTTTCTCCGAAGAAGGCGATGTCGGCCCCGCTTTGCAGGAACAACTTGGCCACGACCGTCGCGACCCCGTCGAAATGCCCCGGGCGACTGGCGCCGCACAGCCCTTCGGTGACGCCTGCAACGCTGACCGTCGTGGCAAACCCGTCCGGGTAGACCTGGTCCGGCGCGGGCACATAGACCGCATCCACCCCGAACGGCGCCAGCTTTTCGGCGTCGGATGCCTCGGTCCTCGGGTAGCGGGCGTAATCCTCGGGGTCGTTGAACTGGCGCGGGTTGACGAAGATCGTGACAACCACCCGGTCGGCCGCCGCCTTCGCCGCTGCGACCAGGCTCAGATGTCCGGCATGAAGCGCCCCCATCGTCGGCACCAGGCCGATCCGCTCTCCCGCGCGGTGCCAGGTGGCGGTCAGCGCGCGAAGCTCGGCAACGCTGCGGATGATCGGCGGGGGCGCGACGCTCATGCCGGCTTGCCCTTTTCGTCGCCGAATTCGTGCTCTGGCCCCGGAAACGAGCGGGTGCGGACCTCTTCGGCGTAGCGGGCGATGGCTGCATCCGCGGTCTCGGCGAGCTCTGCATAGCGCTTCACGAATTTCGGTCGGAAATCGCTGAAAAGCCCCAGCATGTCGTCCACCACCAGAACCTGTCCGTCGCAACGCGCCGAGGCGCCGATGCCGATAGTGGGGACCGGCAGATCAGCCGTGATGCGGTCCGCAAGCGGCGAGGGGATCTTTTCCAGCACCACCGCAAAGGCGCCGGCCCCGGCCACCGCGCGGGCATCGGCCAGCACGCGGTCGGCGTCCGGGCCACGGCCCTGCACCTTGTAGCCGCCCAGCGTGTTGATTGCCTGCGGCGTCAGCCCGACATGGGCCATCACCGGGATCCCGCGCGCGGTCAGGAAGGCGATGGTTGCGGCCATGGCGACCCCGCCCTCCAGCTTGACCGCGGCCGCACCCGTGTCCGCCATCAGCCGGGCGGCGTTGCGGAAGGCCTGCTCCGGCCCCTCCTCGTAGCTGCCGAAGGGCATGTCGATCACCAGCATGGCGCGGCTCAGCCCGCGGGCGACCGCCTGACCGTGCAGGAGCATCATCTCCATCGTCACACCCAGCGTCGAGGGAAGCCCGTGCAGCACCATGCCAAGGCTGTCGCCCACCAGCACGATATCGCAATGCGGATCCACCAGCCGCGCGACGGGCGTCGTGTAGGCGGTCAGGCAGACCAACGGGGTCTTGCCCTTTCGCGCCCGGATATCGGCGGGCGTCGGGGTCTTGATGCCGGTCGATGCGCTCATCCGTTTCTCCGCTCGGTGCTGGCGCTCCGTGCGCCTGCGGGCGCGGTCACTTGCAGTCGCGACCTGGACCGTTGAATCCGCCCATCCAACCAAGGGCTTGCCATGCGGCGGCCCACGGCGCTTGATAGGAGAGCAGGACCGGGGAGGGAAGGGGAATCACCGATGCACCGCATGCTCACTGCCGCCGCCACGCTGTCGCTGGCCCTCGGGTCCGCGGCAGCGGCCCAGACATCCATCACCATCGGCATGCAGCTCGAGCCGCCGCATCTCGATCCGACCTCGGCCGCGGCGGCGGCGATCGACGAGGTGGTCTACGCCAACGTATACGAGGGGTTGACGCGCTTCGGCCCCGACGGGTCGATCCATCCGGGGCTGGCCGAAAGCTGGGAAATCGCGGATGACGGGCTCAGCTACACGTTCACGCTGCGGCCGGGCGTGCTGTTCCATGACGGAGCGACCTTCACCGCCGACGACGTGGCATTCACCTTCGAGCGTATCCTGGCCGACGAGTCCACGAATGCCCAGAAGGCGCTTTACTCGGCCATCGACAGCGTGAACGTCATCGACGACAGGACGGTCGAGATCACGCTGGAGCGTCCGAACGGCGCGCTCCTGTTCAACCTGGCCTGGGGCGACGCGGTCATCATCGACCCCTCCGACGTAGAGACGTTGCAGACCAAGCCCGTCGGCACCGGCCCCTTCATGTTCAGCGACTGGGTGCAGGGGGATCGGGTCGAGCTGGTCCGCAACCCCGACTACTGGGGTGAGCCGGCCCCGCTGGAGCGTGCGACCTTCAAGTTCATCTCGGATCCGACCGCCGCCTTCGCCGCGATGATGGCGGGCGACATAGACGCCTTTCCGGTCTATCCCGCACCCGAGAACCTGGCGCAGTTCGAGTCGGATCCGCGCTTCAGGGTGCTTGTCGGCTCGACCGAGGGCGAGACGATCCTGTCGATGAACAACGGCGTCGAGCCCTTCAATGATATCCGCGTGCGGCAGGCGGTGGCGCATGCCATCGACCGGCAGGCGGTGATCGACGGGGCGATGTTCGGCTACGGCACGCCCATCGGCACGCATTTCGCCCCGCATCACCCGGCCTATGTCGATCTGACCGGCCTGTCCGCGCATGATCCCGAACGGGCGAAGGAGCTGCTGGCCGAGGCGGGGTATCCCGACGGCTTCACCACGACGCTGAAGCTGCCGCCGCCTTCCTACGCGCGGCGGGGCGGAGAGATCATCGCGGCCCAGCTGCGCGCCGTGGGCATTGAGGCCGAGATCGTCAACCTGGAATGGGCGCAATGGCTGGAAGAGGTGTTCCGCGGCAAGGACTTCGGCCTGACCATCGTGAGCCATACCGAGCCGCTGGACATCGGCATATATGCAAGGCCGGATTACTACTTCCAGTATGACGATCCGGTCATGCAGGCGCTGAACACCGGGTTGGAGTTCATGGCCAATCCCGAAGACCGCAATGTCGTGCTTGGCGCCATGCAGGACCGGATCGCCCGCCAGTACGTCGTGGGCTTCCTGTTCCAGCTGGCCAAGACGGGGGTCGCCAACGCCCGGATCGAGGGGCTGTGGGAGAACTCGCCGACGCAGGCCAACGACCTGACGCAGGTGCGCTGGGCCGAGTGACGCGCCCGGCCCCGCCGCCGGATGCCTCCGGCGGGGATATTTGAAGAAAGTGGAAGGCGGGGGCGGCCGGCGATGGCCGCCCTTGGCTTTGGCGCGGGCGCGGCCTAGGCTCCGGTCCGACCGAAACCATGGCCGCCCGATGCTGCGCTACGCGATCCGACGCTTCCTTTCGCTGCTTCTCTCGCTGGGCGTTGCCAGCGTGGTGATCTTCCTTGCCATCGAGGTGGTGCCCGGCGATCCCGCGGCGGTGATGCTGGGGGTCAACGCGGCCGAGGACACGCTTGCCGCGCTGCGGGCCGAGCTTGGCCTCGATCAGGGCTTGCTGCCACGATATCTGGACTGGGCAGGCGGCATGCTGCGGGGGGATTTCGGAGTTTCCTACACCTATCGCACCCCGGTCGCGGAGATGGTTGCCGATCGGCTCTGGATCTCTTTGCCGCTGGCGCTCTATGCGCTGACGCTGTCCACGCTGATCGCCTTTCCCGTGGGCATCCTTGCCGCGGCCCGGCGGGGCGGGGCGGCGGATCTGGGGATCATCGGGGTCACGCAGATCGGCATCGCGGTGCCCAACTTCTGGTTCGCGATGATCCTGGTGGCCATCTTCGCGATCAATCTCGGCTGGTTCTCGGCCGGGGGCTTCCCGGGATGGGAGGGGGGGCTGCTGGCAGGGCTGAAGGCGCTGACGCTGCCGGCGATAGCGCTTGCGCTGCCGCAGGCCTCGATCCTGGCGCGCGTCATGCGTTCTGCGTTGATCGACACGCTGGGCGAGGATTTCGTGCGCACCGCCCGCGCCAAGGGACTGAGCCCGGGCCAGGCCCTGCGCCGCCATGCCTTGCGCAACGCGCTGATCCCGGTGCTGACGATCCTGGGCCTGCAATTCTCGTTCCTGCTGGCGGGGGCCATCATCATCGAGAATGTCTTCTTCCTGCCCGGGCTGGGCCGGATGGTGTTCCAGGCGATCGCCCAGCGCGACCTGATCGTCGTGGAAAGCGTGGTCATGCTGCTGGTCTTCGCGGTGATCCTTGTCACCTTTCTTGTCGACCTGGCCTATGCCTGGGTCGATCCGCGGCTCAGGGGCGGGCGCTGATGCGGGCGCTCTGGCTGGGAGGCATGATCACGGCCGCCTTCGTGGCGGCGGCGCTGCTGTCCTTCGTCTGGACGCCCTTTGCGGTGGACGGGGTGGACATAGCCAACCGCATGCGCCCGCCGGGCGGCGCGCATCTGCTGGGGACCGATCATTTCGGGCGCGACATGCTGTCGATGCTGATGGTGGGGGCGCGCGTGTCCATCGCGGTCGCGCTGGTCGCGGTCGGCATCGGCATGGGGCTGGGGGTGCCGCTGGGGCTGGCGGCCGCGGCCGCGCGTGGCAGCTGGCTGGACGAGGCCATCATGCGCGGCAACGACCTGATCTTCGCCTTTCCGGCGCTGGTCATCGCCATCCTGATCACCGCCGTCCTGGGCCCGTCGGCGGTCAACGCGATCATCGCCATCGGCATCTTCAACATACCCGTCTTCGCCCGCGTGACCCGGGGCGCGGCGCTGTCGCTCTGGACGCGGGAGTTCATCCTGGCCGCGCGGGTCGCCGGCAAGGGGCGGGCGCGGATCAGCCTGGAACATGTGCTGCCCAACATCGCGAGCCTGCTGATCGTCCAGTGCACGATCCAGTTCAGCCTGGGGATCCTGGCCGAAGCGGCGCTGTCCTATGTCGGGCTTGGCGCGCAGCCGCCAACGCCCAGCTGGGGGCGGATGCTGGCCGAAAGCCAGACGATGATCGCGCTGGCACCGCACATGGCGCTGTTCCCCGGCCTGTCCATCGTGCTGATGGTGCTGGGGTTGAACCTGATGGGCGACGGGCTGCGCGACCATCTCGATCCCAGGCTGCGGCGGGTACGCGCATGAGCCTGCTGGAGATCGCCGATCTTGGCCTGAGCATCGCCGGGCAGCCCGTTCTCGAGCGTGTCTCGCTCGGGGTGCGGCCGGGGCGCATCCTGGGCCTGATCGGCGAGAGCGGCTCGGGCAAGTCGATGACGGCGCTGTCGGTGATGCGGCTTCTGCCCCGGGGCGCGCGGCTGTCGGGGCGCATCGCCTTCGAGGGGCAGGACCTGGCGCATCTGTCCGAGGCGCGGATGGGCGGCATCCGGGGTGCGGGCATCGGCATGGTGTTCCAGGAGCCGATGACCGCGCTGAACCCCTTGCAGACGATCGGCGCGCAGGTGGCCGAGACGCTGCGCCTGCATGACCGCCTGAGCCGGGCAGAGGCGGCGCGCCGCGCGCGCGCGGTGCTGGACCGCGTTGGCCTGCCCGAGCCGGAATTTCCCCTGAGCCGCTATCCGCACGAGCTGTCGGGCGGGCAGCGCCAGCGGGTGGTGATCGCCATGGCCATCGCGCGGCGGCCGAAGCTCCTGATCGCGGACGAGCCGACGACCGCGCTCGACGTGACGACGCAGGCGCAGATCCTGGTGCTGATCCGGCGGCTGGTGGACGAGGACGGGATGGGTGCGATCCTGATCACCCACGACCTGGCCGTGGTCTCGGGGCTTGCCGAAGAGGTTGCCATCATGCGGGCCGGGTCCGTGGTCGAGGCGGGACCGACCGCCGAGGTGTTCGCCCGGCGCGCGCATCCCTATACGCGGGCCCTGTTCGCCGCGTCCACCCACCAGCCCGAACGCCCCCGGCGCGACCCCGGCGCAGCCCTGCTCGAGGTGGAGAACGTCACCCGCCGTTACGAGGGGCGGCGCGGGCTTTTCGGGGCCTCGACCGTCAAGACGGCCGTGGATGCTGTCAGCTTCACCCTGCGGAAAGGCGAAAGCCTGGGGCTGGTGGGCGAAAGCGGTTGCGGGAAATCGACCCTGACGCGGGCCATCCTGGGCCTCGAGCCGTTGCAGGGCGGGCGCATCCGGCTGGGTGGCGAGGCGATCGACGCCGCCGCCGGCGTGCCTGGGCCGCTGCGGGCGCGGATGCAGGTGGTGTTCCAGGACCCCTACGGCTCGTTCAACCCGCGCCACCGGGTCGCACGCCTGCTGGCAGAGCCGTTCCACCTGCTGCCGGATGCGCCGCAGGGCCAGGCGCGGGAGGCCGCCGTGACCGAGGCGCTGGAGGCCGTGGGCCTGCAGGCGTCGGATGCGGGCAAATACATCCACGAGTTTTCGGGCGGGCAGCGCCAGCGCATCGCCATCGCGCGCGCCCTGGTGATCCGGCCGGCGCTGATCGTGCTGGACGAGGCGGTTTCGGCGCTCGATGTGCGGGTCAGGGCGCAGATCCTCGACCTGCTGGCCGACCTGACGCGGCGCTTCGATCTGTCCTACCTGTTCATCAGCCACGACCTGCATGTGGTGCGGCGGATCACCGACCGGGTTCTGGTCATGCAGTCTGGGCGCATCGTCGAGGAGGGGGCGACAGAGGCGGTGTTCACCGCGCCGCGACACGCCTATACGCGCACGCTGCTCGCAGCGACGCCGCGCCTGCCCGACACGGGGGCCTGACCCTCTGGCATGCCCGGGCGCTGCCGCCTATATGTCAGGGCGGAAACCGTAAACGCGGGAAGGGACATTCAGAATGCTCGAATTCGGACAGGGCGCCGGGGCGCCGCAGGACGCGGATCTGATCAAGGACAGCTCCGAGGCGACATTCATGCAGGACGTGATCGAAGCCTCGATGGAGGTGCCGGTGATCGTCGATTTCTGGGCGCCCTGGTGTGGCCCGTGCAAGTCGCTGACCCCGATCATCGAGGGGGCCGTGAAAGAGGCGCGCGGCAAGGTGAAGCTGGTCAAGGTCAACGTGGACGAGAACCAGCGCATCGCGGCACAGATGCGCGTCCAGTCGATCCCGGCCGTCTATGGCTTTGTCGGTGGGCGTCCGGTGGACGGCTTCATGGGTGCCCAGCCTGCAAGCCAGGTCAAGGACTTCATCAACCGCCTGATCGCGCAAAGCCCGGCTGGCGACGGCGGGCTGGCAGAGGCGCTGGAAGCGGCCGAGCAGATGCTGGACGAGGGCGCGGTCACGGACGCGGCCCAGACATTCGCCGCGATCCTGGGTGAGGAGCCCGACAACCTTCAGGCGCTGGCGGGGCTGGCGCGCGCCCATATAGCGCTGGGCAACGCCGATCAGGCGCGCGCGGTACTCGATACCGCGCCCGAGGCGAAGCGTGCCGATCCGCTGCTGGCGGCGGTCTATGCGCAACTCGACCTTGCCGCCGATGCCGAGGGCGCGGGCGAGGTGGCGGAACTGGCCGCGCGGGTCGAGTCCGATCCCGAGGATCTTCAGGCGCGGCTGGACCTGGCGTTGGCCCAGATCGCGGCACGCCAGCACGAGGCGGCGGTGGATACGCTGCTTGCCTTGTTCGCGAAGGACCGCGAATGGAACGAGGGTGCCGCGCGGGCGCAGCTCTTCAAGCTGTTCGATGCGCTGGGTCCCAAGGATCCGGTGGTGCAAAAGGGCCGCCGGCGCTTGTCATCGATGATTTTCGCCTAGGTTGTCCGAAGGGACATCAGGGGGGCAGCAAGGCGCATGAGCAGACATTTCGCCCTGGCGGACATGCCGGAAACCATTCCGGTTTTCCCGCTGCCCGGTGCCCTGCTGCTGCCGCGCGCCCGGCTGCCGCTCAACATCTTCGAGCCGCGCTATCTTGCGATGCTGGATGATACGATGAAGACGCCGCATCGCCTGATCGGCATGGTCCAGCCACAGGCCATGCCGGAGGGGCGTGCCGCCAGCGATGCGGCGGCGCGGCTGCATCGGATCGGCTGCGCGGGTCGCCTGACTGGTTTCCAGGAAACCGAGGACGGGCGCTACATGATCACGCTGAGCGGCGTCAGCCGGTTCCGGATCAAGGATGTGCACGAGGGCTTTACTCCCTATCTGCGCGCCGACGTGGACTGGTCCAGCTTCGAGCGGGACCTGGGCCGACGCGAGCTTGACCACAATTTCGACCGGCACGCCTTTCTGGGGGTGCTGCGACGCTATTTCGAGACGGCGCAGCTGGCCTCGGACTGGGACAGCCTGAAAGAGGCCGAAGAGGAGTTGCTGGTGAATTCGCTCTCGATGCTCTGCCCATTCGACCCCGAGGAAAAACAGGCCCTGCTGGAGGCGCCGACGCTGGAAACCCGGCGCGAGACGCTGGTTACGCTGATGGAATTCGCGCTGCGAGGCGGAAGCGACGAGGGATCGCTGCAATGACCGACGAACTGGAACAGCAGGACGGGCCGCAGAGGCTGGATCGCAAGGTGCTGGAGGCGCTTGTCTGCCCAGTCACGCGCGGGGTGCTGAGCTATGACGCCACGGCGCAGGAACTGATCTCGAAGGCGGCGGGCCTGGCGTTCCCGATCCGGAACGGGATCCCGGTGATGCTGGTCGACGAGGCGCGCCGCATCGAGGAGTAGGGCGCTTCAGCCGTCCCTGCCCTCTCTCTCCCGCTTGCGCCGCGCGGCGGATGCCCGGCGGATGGCAGCCTCCATTTCTCTGCGGTTCTTCGGGCGGCGGCCGCGGCGCGGGTTGACCAGCGACTTTACCTTCGAGAAATCGACCTTGCCCGTGTAGTGGCTGCCTGGCGGCAGGTGGTCGCGCGTGCTCGGCGGCCTGCTGGCAAGGGCAAGGACCAGGATCGCCAGCGCCAGAAGCACCGTAAGTCCGATCAGCGGATCGACCCAGTCCCGGCTGGCATCGACCCAGCGCTGAAGCGTGGGCATCGGACCCCAGGCCCAGAACCCCTCGGCCAACGTCCCGTGCCCCTAGAGCATGCTTGGCACGACCTGGTCCGGTGGCCGGTGCCCGTCGGCAAAGGTCTTGATGTTGATGATCACCTTCTCGCCCATTTCCAGCCGGCCCTCGACCGTGGCCGATCCCATGTGCGGCAGCAGCAGCACGTTCGGCAATTCGCGCAGGCGCGGGTTCACGTTGTGGCCATGCTCATAGACGTCGAGCCCCGCCCCCGCCAGTTCGCCCGCCCGAAGCATCCGCGTCAGGGCATTCTCGTCGATCACCTCGCCGCGCGAGGTGTTCACGACGTAGGCGCTGGGCTTCATCAGCTTGAGCCGGCGGGCGTTGAGCAGATGGAACGTGGAGGGCGTGTGCGGCGCGTTCACGCTGAGGATGTCCACCCGGGCCAGCATCTGGTCGAGGCTTTCCCACCAGGTTGCGCCCAGCGCCTGTTCCGTCTCGGGGCGCAGGCGGCGGCGGTTGTGATAGTGGATCTCCAGTCCGAAGGCGCGTGCGCGGCGCGCCACCGCCTGCCCGATCCGCCCCATCCCGAGGATGCCCAGCCGCTTGCCGCCGATCCGGTGCCCCATCAGCGCGGTGGGCGACCAGCCCCGCCAGTCGCCGGACTGCATCAGGTCGGCGCCTTCCTTCAGCCGGCGCGGCACGCCCAGGATCAGCGCCATCGCCATGTCGGCGGTGTCCTCGGTGGCAACGCCGGGCGTGTTGGTCACGATGATCCCGCGCCCCAGCGCGGTCGCCACGTCGATGTGATCGAAGCCGGCGCCGTAATTCGCGATCAGTTTCAGCTGTGGCCCCGCCTGTCCCAGCAGCCCCGCATCGATCCGGTCGGTCAGGGTCGGCACAAGCACGTCTGCCCGCGCCATGGCGGCGGCCAGCGACTCGCGCGGAAGGGGCAGGTCGGCGGTGTTGAACTCGGTATCGAACAGCTCTCCCAGCCGCGCCTCGACCGGGTCGGGTAGCTTTCGGGTCACAATCACCTTCAATTTATGACCGCTCATGCCGAACCTTCTCCATCTGGCGCGCCCGAGGCGCTAGGGTCTTCAAGTTATGGCACGAGGGGTCGGCGACAGAAACCCCCGGCAAAAGGGCAGAGCAGGCGATGCGCAGGGCGTTCTTGGCGGCCGTCATTCTGGCGATGTCAGCGGGTCTTGCGGCCGCGCAGGGCGATGCACCGCGGGTTGCGGACCCGACGCCGCAGCTTGGCCCCGTGACCAACCTGCCGCTGCCGCGCTTCGTGTCGATCAAGGGCGGCGAGGCGAATGTGCGGCGCGGGCCAAGCCTGTCGCACCGCATCGACTGGGTGTTCCAGCGCCGCAACCTGCCGGTGGAGATCACCGCCGAGTACGGCAACTGGCGCCGTGTCCGCGACCACGAGGGGGCCGGCGGCTGGGTGCACTACGCGCTTCTGTCCGGTGTGCGCCATGTCCTCGTGACGGCCGAGGTCGCGGCGCTGCATCGCGACCCTTCCCCGGATGCGCCGCTGGCCGCCCGGGCCGAGCGTGGCGTTGTCGCCCGGCTGGACGAATGCGTGCCCGACTGGTGCGAGGTGACGACCGACGGGATCACCGGATGGATCGCCAAGGCCGATATCTGGGGTGTGGCGCCGGACGAGATCCGCGACTGACCCCGGAAGGGGGACGGACAAGAGCGGTGGCGCCTGCTAGTATTCCGTCAAACCTCGTCAGAAGGAGAGATTGATGGCATATCGAGTGGCATTCGCCGGCGTCCTTGCGGCGCCCTTTCTCATGCTTGCGGCTTGCGACCCGGTCGAGCGCGCGGATGCGCGGCGCTACTACGCCGAGAACTGCGCTGCCTGCCACGGCCCCTCGGGTCGCGGCGACGGACCGCTTGCCGCGGGGCTGGAGACGCCGCCCGCGGACCTGACCACCATCGCGCGACGCAATGGCGGCGCGTTCGATTTCGCCCATGTCATGGGTGTGATCGACGGCTACAAGTCGCCCGAGCGGGACATGCCGCGCTTTGGCAACCTGCTGGCCGAGGCCGAGACGATCCCCTTCGATACCGGCGACGGCATCCTGACCCCCACGCCGATCCCGCTGCTGGCGCTTGCGCGCTACATCGAGGCGATGCAGGTGCCGTGACGGCCCCCCTTGCCCCGGCTGCGCCGGCGGCCTAGCTCGACCTGCACGGGGCCACGACCCCGGCCCGCGCTGGCGGGTGGTGTTGTCCGGGACGGCCCGGTCCATTGGAACGGAGGGCCGGACATGGCCTGGATCGCGGTGCTTCTTGCCGGTCTGCTGGAAATCGTATGGGCAAGCTCGATGAAGCTGTCCGAGGGGTTCACCCGGCCCGGCCCCACGATCGTGACGCTGGTCACGATGGCCGCCAGCTTCTTCCTTCTGGCCTGGGCCATGCGGAGCCTGCCGCTCGGCACCGCCTACATGGTCTGGACGGGGATCGGGGCGCTGGGCGCCTTTGTGGTCGGTGTCGTGACGCTGGGTGAGCCGCTGGGCGTCCTGCGCGTGGCAGCCGCCGCGCTGATCCTTGCGGGCATCGTGCTGATGAAGCTTGGCACGCCCGGCTGAGGCGGTTCAGTCCGGGGCCAGCATGTAGCCCGCGCCGCGCACGGTCTGCAGGTAGCGCGGCACCTTCGGGTCGGCCTCGATCTTGCGGCGCAGGCGGGTGATCTGCACATCCACCGCGCGTTCCTGTGCCTGCCCGTCATCGCGCCCCAGTTCCGCGACCAGTTCCGCGCGGCTGATCGCCTCGTTCGGGCGGGCAGAGAAGATCCGCATCAGCTGGTTTTCGGTGGCGGTCAGGCGGATCAGTTCCTGCCCCAGCCACAGCTCGCCCCGGGTCAGGTCATAGCGGATGGCGCCCATGTGAAGCGTCTTGGGCGGCTCGTTGCCCGAGGGGGCCTTGGGAATGCGTCGCAGGATGGCGTTGATCCGCAACAGAAGCTCGCGCGGCTCGAAGGGCTTGGGCAGGTAGTCGTCGGCCCCGGCCTCGAGCCCCCTGATCCGGTCCTCGCTTTCGCCGCGGGCGGTCAGCAGCAGGATTGGCGTGGCGATCCGGTCGGACAGGTCGCGGGTCAGGCTGAAGCCATCCTCGCCCGGCATCATCACGTCCACCACCAGCAGGTCGAACTCCAGCCCGTCGAGCAGCCGGCGCGCATGCCGTGCGTCGCGCGCGGTGCTGACGAGGTAGCCGTTGCGGCTGAGGAACTTCTTCAGCAGGTCGCGGATACGCTCGTCGTCATCGACGATCAGGATATGCGCCTCGGGCAGTTTCGGTGTCATCAACCGCTCTCCATCGCGCGTTCTATCCTTGTCCGCATCTCCGGTTCCATCATCTGTTCGAGTACCGCGCGAAACCCCTGTACCGCCTCGGGCCCGGCGGCGGAATAGGCGCGGCGCATCCTGGCGCGCTGGGTCGCGGAAAGTTCAGCCTCCAGCCGGCTGCCCTTTTCGGTCAGGTACAGGTTGCGCTGGCGCCGGTCTGTGCGGCCGATCCGGCTGTCCACCAGCCCATCCTCGACCAGCTGGCGCAGCACCCGGTTCAGGGACTGCTTGGTCACGCCCAGGATGTTCAGCAACTCGTTCACGGTCAGCCCGGGGTTGCGGTTCACGAAATGCAACACCCGGTGGTGGGCCCGCCCGTAACCGTATTCCTCGAGGATCCGGTCCGGATCGGCGGTGAAGCCGCGATAGGCGAAGAACATCAGTTCTATGCCCTGCCGAAGCTGCTCGTCGGTCAGGAACAGAAGCTGCTCGCCAGTGGTGGCGGGGCCTTTCATGCGGGGTTGGGGCATCGCGGCGCTCCTGTCGGTTCTCGGTTCAATTTATGTCAGCCTTGTTGACTTTCCAAGGGCGCAATGTTAGCCGAGTCGATGAAAAGCGTAACATTGTGTCGAGATGGCGTCGGGTGGCGCAACATTCGGCAAAATTCTGGAGGATGGACGATGGGCACCGCTTATGATGATCGCGATGGTGTCATCTGGATGGATGGCGTTCTGACGCCCTGGCGCGATGCCAAGGTGCATATCCTGACCCATGCGATGCACTATGCCTCGTCGGTGTTCGAGGGCGAGCGCGCCTATGGCGGCAAGATCTTCAAGAGCCGCGAGCATTCCGAGCGGCTGCTGTTCTCCGGGCGTGAGCTGGATATCCCGATTCCCTATACCGCCGACCAGATCGAGGCGGCCAAGGACGAGACGCTGAAGGCCAGCGGCCTGAAGGATGCCTATGTGCGCGCGCTGTGCTGGCGCGGCTCGGGCGAGGACATGGGCGTCGCCTCGGCCCGGAACCCGGTCCACCTGGCGATCGCGATCTGGGCCTGGGGCGCCTATTACGGCGATGCCAAGATGAAGGGCGCGAAGCTCGACATCTCGAAATGGAAGCGCCCGTCGCCCGAGACGATCCCCTGCTTCGCCAAGGCGGCCGGGCTCTACATGATCTGCACCATGTCCAAGCACGCGGCCGAGAAGAAAGGCTGCTCGGACGCGCTGATGATGGACTATCGCGGCTATGTCGCCGAGGCGACCGGCGCCAACGTGTTCTTCGTCAAGAACGGCGAGGTGCACACGCCCAAGCCCGATTGCTTTTTGAACGGGATCACCCGCCAGACCGTGATCGGGATGCTGAAGGAAAAGGGCATCACCGTGATCGAGCGCCATATCGAGCCGTCCGAGATGGAGAGCTTCGAGCAGTGCTGGCTGACCGGCACCGCCGCCGAGGTCACCCCGGTGGGCCAGATCGGCGACTACAACTTCGAGGTGGGCGCGCTGACCCGCTCGATCGCCGAGGATTACGAGAAGCTGGTCCGGGCCTGAGACCTTCGTCATCGCCCGCTTGCGCCCGTCCCCCCAGGGGGCGGGCGCTGTCGTTTCCGGGGCTTGATCCAGGTCAAGGGCGGCGCCGGACGGTTCCGGCAAGGCTTCCTGACAGACCATGAAGGAGCCCGAGCAGATGACCCATGTCCCCCATGAACTGGCCGCCGATTTTCCCGGCAAGGCCGACCGGATCCACGAACTTCGCCAGGAGGACGCCCATTTCGCCGGGCTGGCCGACCGCTACCACGAGTTGAACCGCGCGATCCATCGCGCCGAGACGGATGTCGAGCCGACGGACGATTTCCACATGGCCGAGATGCGCAAGGAGCGCATGGCCCTGAAGGACGAGATCGCCCGCTACCTCGCCTGAGGCTCCCACCGGGCAGGGATCGCCATCCTCGGTCCCGGGCCTGAACCTGGCGTCCCCCTGGCACCGCTGCGGGGGCGTTTTTTCCCTTTTCACCGCCGGGCGCCCCGCTACTGTGCTGGCCCGAACGGATGGTCGGGGCAGGACGGCATGGCACGCAAGATCATCATCGACACCGATCCCGGGCAGGACGACGCGGTCGCGATCCTGATGGCGCTGGCCTCGCCCGAACTCGAGGTGCTGGGTGTCGTCGCGGTCGCGGGCAACGTGCCCCTGGCACTGACCGAGAAGAACGTGCGCAAGACGCTGGAACTGGCGGGGCGCACGGATGTGCCGGTCTTTGCCGGCTGCGACCGGCCGCTGGTGCGCCCGCTGGTGACGGCGGAATATGTCCACGGCAAGACCGGGCTGGACGGACCCGACCTGCCGGAACCCGAGATGCCGCTTCAGGCGAAACACGGCGTGGATTTCATCATCGACACGCTGCGGGCGGCCCGGGATGACGGGATCACGCTTTGCGCGCTGGGCCCGCTGACGAACATCGCCACCGCCTTGCAGCGCGCCCCCGACATCGCGCCCCGCATCCGCGAGATCGTCTCGATGGGCGGTGGGCTGTTCGAGGGCGGCAACACCACCCCGGCGGCGGAGTTCAACATCCATGTCGATCCGCAGGCGGCCCGGATCGTGTTCCGTTGCGGCCGCCCCGTCACGCTGATCCCGCTCGACCTGACCCATCATTGCCTGACGACGGCGAAAAGGATCGAGCGGTTCCGCCGGATGGGCACCCGGACCGGCACCGCGACGGCGGCGCTGCTCGACTTCTTCGAGCGTTTCGACGAGCACAAGTACGGCACCGATGGCGGACCGCTGCACGATCCGAACGTGATCGCCTGGCTGCTGAAGCCCGAACTCTATTCCGGGCGGATGATCAACGTGGAGGTCGAGTGCGCGTCGGAACTGACCATGGGCATGACCGTTGCCGACTGGTGGGGGGTGACGGGCCGGCCGGCCAATGTCCACTATCTGCGCTGGGTCGACGATGAGGGCTTCTACGCGCTTCTGACAGAGCGGATCGCCCGCCTCCCTTGAGTGGAGGGCGGTTTCGCATTACCTTTGGGGCACCCTGCGCCGGGGGAAGCCGGCGCGCGTGAAGGAGGACATCGTTCTGAGTGAACGTGCAGAAGCGGCACAGACGGCCGCGACGCCCCGTGAGGCGCAGACTGGGACTGCGTCCGACACAGACCTTCTGAACCTGATCCTGACATCGCTGGATGACGACAAGGCCGAGGACGTGGTCGTGATCGACCTTCGCGGCAAGTCCGAGATGGCCGACCACATGGTCGTCGCCTCGGGCCGGTCATCGCGGCAGGTGGCCTCGATCTCGGAGAAGCTGGCGGACCGCGTGAAGCAGGCCACCGGAGAGCCGGTGCGCATGGAAGGCAAGGACACCGGGGACTGGGTGCTGATCGATTGCGGCGACGCCATCGTTCATGTGTTCCGCCCCGAGGTGCGCGACTTCTACCAGCTGGAAAAGATGTGGCTGTCGGCCGAGGAGCAGTTGAAGCGCGTCCGCACGGACGCGTGACCCCTGTTCGATGCGGGTGACGATTGCCGCCGTCGGCCGGCTGCGTGCCGGGCCGGAGAAGGATATCTTCGACGACTACGCCAGGCGCTTCGAGCGTACGGGCCGGCCGCTGGGGCTGGGCCCGCTGTCGTTGCTGGAGGTGGAGGCGAAGAAGGGCGGCGGCATGGGGGCCGAGGCGCCTCTGCTTGAGGGGGCCTGCCCGCAGGGCGCTTTGCGTGTCGTGCTGGATGAACGTGGCGCGCAGCTTGACTCGCCCGCCCTTGCCGAGCGGATCGCCGGCTGGCGCGACGAGGGGCGGCGCGACATGTGCCTGATGATCGGGGGCGCGGATGGGCTGGCCCCGGACCTGCGCGACCGGGCGGATTTCTCGCTGTCCTTCGGTCGGATGGTCTGGCCGCACATGCTGGTGCGGGTGATGCTGGCAGAGCAGCTTTACCGGGCGGCCTCGATCCTTGCCGGGACGCCCTATCATCGGGACTGACGCCGGCCGCTTTTCATTTTCCGGGGTGGGCACTAGGGTGCGCCCCAACCAGGACAGGCAGGAGAATTCGACATGGTCAGGCCGGTGGTGCTGTGCATTCTGGATGGCTGGGGGCTGAGCGATCGGCGCGAGGGAAACGCGGTTGCGCAGGCCGATACGCCCAACTTCGATCGCCTGATGGCCGAGTGCCCCAACGCGACGCTGACCGCCCACGGCCCCGCCGTAGGGCTGCCCGAGGGGCAGATGGGCAATTCCGAGGTGGGCCACACCAATATCGGCGCTGGCCGCACGGTCTGGATGGATCTGCCGCGGATCGACAACGCCATCGCCGATGGCAGCTTCGACGCCAACCCGGCGCTGGCGCGCTTTGCCGCCGCGCTGAAGAAATCGGGCGGCACCGCGCATCTGGCGGGCCTGGCCAGCCCCGGCGGCGTGCATTCGCACCAGCGTCACATTGCGCGGGCCGCTGCCGTGCTGGCCGCGCAGGGCATTCCGGTGGCCGTGCATGCGTTCCTGGACGGGCGCGACGTGGCCCCGAAATCGGCGGCGGGCCAGATCGCCTCGCTGGAGGCGGACCTGCCCGAGGGCGCGCGCATCGCCACGGTCTGCGGGCGCTTCTTCGCCATGGACCGCGACAACCGCTGGGAGCGGGTGCAGGAGGCGTTCGACCTGGTGGTGTCCGGCAAGGGCGCCAGCGCCACCGACGCCGCAGAGGCGATCGCGGCAAGCCATGCCGCCGGCGCCACGGACGAGTTCGCGACGCCCACGGCCATCGGCGGCTATGCGGGCATGGCCGATGGCGACGGGCTTCTGTTTCTGAACTTTCGCGCAGACCGTGCGCGCGAGATCCTGTCGGCGCTCGCGGATCCCGACTTCGATGCCTTCGACGCATCGGCGCGGCCCCGCTTTGCGGCGGTCTGCGGGATGGTGGAGTATTCCGAGGCGCACAACCGCTTCATGGAGGCGATGTTCCCCGCCGAGGAGATCGTGAACACGCTTGGCCACTGGGTGGCGAAGCAGGGGCTGAAGCAGTTCCGCATCGCCGAGACCGAGAAGTACCCACATGTCACCTTTTTCCTGAACGGCGGTGTCGAGACCCCCGAGGACGGCGAGGTGCGCTACATGGCGCCCAGCCCCAGGGTGAAGACCTATGACCTTCAGCCCGAGATGTCGGCGGCCGAGGTGACCGAGCATCTCTGTGCTGCGGTCCGCTCGGAAGAGTACGCGCTGATCGTCGTGAACTACGCGAACCCCGACATGGTGGGCCATACCGGCGTGCTGGAGGCGGCCATCACGGCCTGCGAGGCGGTGGATGCCGGTGTCGGGCAGCTTCTGGCGGCACTTGACGATGCGGGCGGTGCGATGATCCTGACCGCCGACCACGGCAATTGCGAGACGATGATCGACCCCGACACGGGTGGCCCGCACACCGCACATACGCTGAACCCGGTGCCCGTGGTTCTCTACAACGGCCCGGCAGGTGCGGGGCTGCGGTCGGGGGGCACGCTGGGCGATCTTGCGCCAAGCCTGCTGCAACTCATGGGAATCGAACAGCCGGCCGAGATGACCGGCCGATCGCTGCTGACCGCCTGATGATGAAAGGCGCGCGGGCATTCGTCCTGTTGCTGGTGCTGGCCGGGCCGGTCCATGCGCAGTCGCTCGAGGCGCGGCTCGACGCCCTGCGCGAGGCCGAGGCTGCCATTTCCACCGCCGATACCAACATCGCGCAGCGCCGCGCGCTTGGTCAGGCGGTCCGCGCCTACGAGCAGGCGGAACAGGCGCTGCGGACCGAGATCGCGGCCGTGGCCGGTCGCATCCGCGACCGCGAGCGGGTGCTGGAACAGGAACGCGCGGGACTGCGCCGGCTTCTGGGTGGCGTTGCGCGGATGGGCTCGATCAGCGAGCCGCTGGTTCTGACCGGTGCCGCCAGCCCGATCGACGGGGCGCGCGCCATGCTGCTGATGAAGCGCGCGGCGGGCGCTGCCGACCTGCGTGCGCGCAATGCCGCTGCCGCGCGCGATGCGCTTGAAATGCTGCGCGCCCGGCAGGACGAGGCGCTTGCCCGCATCACGCAGACGCGGGGCCGGCTGGCAGAGGTGCGGGACACCCTGATCGCCCGCGCGGATGCCGACCGCGCGGCAACCGCCGACATTCCCGATATCGGTCCGGATGCCGCCAACCTGGCCGCGCTGGCGATCGCGCTGGAAAGCGCCACCCCCTCGGAGGAAGAGATCATCGAGCTGCCCTTCGAGCCGGGTGGTCTTGCGCTGCCGGTGGACGGAGAGATCCAGCGCGGCTTCGGAGAGGTGGATCCCGCCGGGGTCGAGCGTCCGGGCCTTGCGCTTGCAGCGCCGGGCGGCAGGCTGGTGACGGCGCCGGTGCCGGCAAGCGTCCGCTTCGTCGGAGAACTGGACGGTTATGGCCGCGTGGTGATCCTGGAGCCGGGACTGAACACGCTTCTCGTGCTGGCGGGGATGGAGACAGTCCTGGTCGAGCCGTCCGAGCTGGTCGGGGCGGGCGCACCGCTGGGCTTCCTGCCGGGCGGAGGGGATCACGAAGAATTTTTGCCCGTTTCCGGGTCAGATTCTGGTCAACCCGAGCTGAAAACGCTCTATATGGAATTGAGACACGACCAGAGGCCGGTCGACCCGACGCCCTGGATCGGAAGTTCGGATTGAGGACGGGGAGAGCATGAGAAAGTTCATCATCGCAGCCGCCGCAGGGGCCGGTGCAGGGTTCCTGCTGACGACGCAGTTCGCTGCCCCGATCGTCGCGCAGGAAGTGCAGACCAACGCGGAGACGTATCAGCAGCTCGACCTGTTCGGCGACATCTTCGAACGGATCCGCTCGACCTATGTCGAGGAGGTGGACGAGAAGGCCCTGATCGAAAGCGCGATCAACGGGATGCTGAGTTCGCTCGATCCGCATTCGAGCTATCTGCCGCCGCAGGATTTCGACGACATGCAGGTGCAGACCCGTGGCGAGTTCGGCGGGCTGGGGATCGAGGTCACGCAGGAAAACGGCTTCGTGAAGGTCGTGACCCCGATCGACGATACCCCCGCCGCGCGGGCCGGCGTCCAGCCGGGCGACTTCATCACCCATGTCGACGGAGAGCAGGTGCTGGGCCTGACCCTGAGCGAGGCGGTGGACCTGATGCGCGGGCCCGTCGGTTCGGACATCACCATCACCATCGTGCGCGAGGGTGTCGAGGAACCCTTCGACCTGACGCTCACCCGCGACACGATCACCGTGGCCGCCGTGCGCGCCCGGAGCGAGGGCAATGTCGTGGTGCTGCGCGTCAGTTCCTTCACCGACCAGACCTATCCCAACCTCGAGGAAGGCCTGCGGGAGCAGGTCGAGGCGCTGGGCGGCATGGAGAATGTCGAGGGCTTCGTCGTCGACCTGCGCAACAATCCGGGCGGCCTGCTGAACCAGGCCGTCGCGGTGTCGGATGCCTTCCTCGATGCGGGCGAGATCGTGTCGACCCGTGGCCGCGATCCGCAGGACAGCGACCGCTACAATGCCGAGCCGGGCGACCTGGCCGAGGGCAAGCCGGTGGTCGTGCTGATCAACAACGGGTCGGCTTCGGCGTCGGAGATCGTCGCGGGCGCGTTGCAGGATCACCGCCGCGCCATCGTCGTCGGTACCCGCAGCTTCGGCAAGGGGTCGGTTCAGACCATCGTGCCGCTTCAGGGCGAAGGCGCGATGCGGCTGACCACGGCCCGCTATTACACGCCGTCGGGCCGGTCGATCCAGAGCCTGGGCGTCGCGCCGGACATCATCGTCGAACAGCAGCCGGCGCCGGATGACGCCGAGATGACCGAGGCGGAGGCCGCAGCACAGCGCCGCAGCGAGGCCGACCTGCGCGGTGCGCTGTCCAACGACTCGCTGTCCGAGGATGAGCAGCAGCAGTTCGAGCAGGAGCAGCAGGCCGCCGAGGATGCCGCCCGCCGCCGGCTGGAGGATTACCAGCTGGCCTACGCGCTGGACGTGATCAAGGGCCTTTCGGTCCTGGGCATCGGCGCCGAGTAAGGCCGCGACACCTGCCCAGGATGACTGACCCCGCGTCGCTTCCCTACAGGCCTTGCGTCGGCGTCGTTCTCATGAACGGCGCCGGCGAGGTTTTCGCCGCAGAGCGGATCGACACGCCCGGCGCCTGGCAGATGCCCCAGGGCGGCATCGACGAAGGTGAAACCCCCGAGAGCGCCGCCCTGCGCGAGTTGACCGAGGAAATCTCGGTTCCGGCGGGGGCGGTGGAACTGGTGGCGCGGACCCGTGACTGGGTAACCTATGACCTGCCGCCCGAACTGATCGGCAAGGCCTGGGGCGGGCGCTATCGCGGGCAGAAGCAGCTCTGGTTCCTGTTGCGGCTCGTGGGGGACGAGAGCCAGATCGATCTTGCCACGCCGCATCCCGAATTCCGGGCCTGGCGCTGGATGCGGGCCGATGCGCTGATCGCCGCGATCGTGCCCTTCAAGCGTGCCGTCTATGCGCAGGTGCTGGACGAGTTCGCGCCGCACCTGGCCTGACGCTCAGGCCAGTTCCGTATCGGGGATCATCGGGAAGAACGCCCTGTCCGAGCGTATCCCGAACCAGTCCCGCCCGTCGCGGTGCAGGCTCTCTCCGAGTTCCACCATCCGGTAGAAGCTCTTGCGGTCGATCAGCGCCTCAAGGCCCGCGCGGACGTGCAGGTAGGGGCGCGGCGTGCCGTCCGGCGCGCGCTCGACCCGGATCGGGTTGTCGGGGCCGGCGATGACACGGTCGCCGACATTGGTCAGGAAGGACAGTACCTGGTCGGCGGCACCGGGGCGGCTGACGTCGAAATCCACCGCGACGAAGGGGGCGTCGTCGACCGTGATGCCGACCTTTTCCACCGGGGTGACGAGGAAGAATTTCTCTCCCTCGCGCTTCAGGATCGAGGCGAAGAGCCGGACCAGCGGTTTGCGGCCGATCGGCGTGCCCTGGTAGAACCAGGTCCCGTCCACCGCGATGCGCATGTCGATGTCGCCGCAGAAGGGCGGGTTCCAAAGATGCACCGGCGGCGGACCCTTGCGCCCGGCGGTCTGCGCCGCAGCGGCAAGCCCTTCGGCGGACGGCATCACTTTCCTTTCATCGCCCGAGGTCATCGTTGCCCTTTCCCGCGACCACGTTAGATTTTTCGAGTATGAGTATAGTGGCGCATGGCCCCGATGCCATGATTTCCCGGCGAAAGGAGCAGCGCATGCCCTCGATGGATCAGCCCGAAACCGGCGACATGATCGCAGACCTGGAGGCAGCGGCCGCGCGCCTGGTCACGGCGCGGGAGATGGTCTCCCGGCGGGTGATCGGCCAGCAGAAGGTGGTGGACCTGACGCTGACGGCGCTTCTGTGCGGCGGCCACGCCCTGCTTGTGGGCGCGCCCGGATTGGCCAAGACACGCCTTGTCGAGGCGCTGGGCACGGTCATGGGGCTCGATGCGAACAGGGTGCAGTTCACGCCGGACCTGATGCCATCCGACATCCTGGGCGCCGAGGTGCTGGAGACCGGCGCCGACGGCGCGCGCGCCTTCAAGTTCATCCAGGGTCCGGTGTTCTGCCAGCTTCTGATGGCGGACGAGATCAACCGCGCCAGCCCGCGCACCCAGTCCGCGCTTCTTCAGGCGATGCAGGAGAAGAAAGTCACCATCGCCGGGGCCGAGCGGCCGCTCGACCGGCCGTTCCATGTGCTTGCCACCCAGAACCCGATCGAGCAGGAGGGCACCTATCCGCTGCCCGAGGCGCAGCTCGACCGGTTCCTGTTGCAGATCGACGTGGATTACCCCGACCGCGCGGCAGAGCGCGAGATCCTGCTTGCCACCACCGGGACAGAGGAGGCCGAGGCCGAGCGCGTCTTCGACGCCGCTGGCCTGATCGCCGCGCAGGCGCTGATCCGGCGGATGCCGGTGGGCGAGAAGGTGGTTGACGCGATCCTCGACCTGGTGCGCGCGGCACGCCCCGGTACGGCCGAGGCCAGCGCGCTGGTGGCGGACGACGTGGCCTGGGGGCCTGGCCCGCGGGCGGCGCAGGCGCTGATGCTGGCCGTGCGCGCACGGGCGCTGATGGACGGACGGCTTGCCCCCGGCATAGACGATGTGGCGGCGCTGGCGCATCCGATCCTGGTGCACCGAATGGCGCTCAGCTTCTCGGCCCGCGCCGCCGGTCGGACGCTGGACAGCGTGATCTCTGCGCTGGTGCGTGAAACCCTGCGCGAGGATATCGCCGCGTGACCGAAAGTCCCGCCGATACCGCACGTCACGCCGTCGCGCTGCGCGGCGATGCCGAGAAGGTGGCAGGCAGCCTGCCGCCCCTTCTGGCCGAGGCGGAGCGGCTGGCGATGACAGTGGCCTACGGCGTGCATGGCCGCAGGCGGGCGGGGCAGGGCGAGAATTTCTGGCAGTACCGCCGCGCCATGCCGGGCGACGTCCTGAGCGCGGTGGATTGGCGCCGGTCCGGCCGGTCGGACGCGCTTTTCATCCGCGAGAAGGAATGGGAAGCGGCGCAGACCGTATCGATCTGGGCCGACGATGCGCTGTCGATGGACTACCGCGGGCCGAAAGCCCCCCGCACCAAGGCAGAGCGCGCGCGACTGCTGGCGCTGGCGCTGTCGGTGCTTCTGGTCAAGGCAGGCGAGCGCGTCTCGCTGCTGGGTACCAGCGCCGCACAGCCCCGCTCGGGCGAGACGCAGTTGCGCCGCATGGCGCTGGCGATGGCCCAAGGGCGCGACGACAGGCCGGATTTCGGCGTGCCGCCGCAGGCGCGCTATGCCGCATCGGGCAAGGCGGTGTTCCTGTCGGATTTCATGGGCGACCCGGACGAGATCCTTCCTGCCTTCGGCCATGCGGCCGAGCGCAACGTCTCGGGCTGCTTCCTGCAGATCCTCGACGATACCGAGGAAAGCTTTCCCTTCGACGGGCGCACGGTGTTCCGGTCTGTCGGTGGCAGCGTTGAGTTCGAGACGCAGCGCGCCCGTGCCCTGCGAGATGCGTATATCCAGCGCCTGACAGAGCGGCGCGCGCGCATTTCCGACATGGCGCGTCGCACGGGCTGGCAATTCGGCGTGCACCATACCTCGGAAAGCCCGCGCAAGGCGCTTCTGTGGCTTTACATGGCCGTCGGGGGGCATGGCTGAATGCTGTCGCTCGGTGCCCTCAGTTTCCTGACGCCTTGGCTTCTGTCGGCGCTGATAGCGCTTCCGGTGCTGTGGTGGCTGCTGCGCGCCGTGCCGCCGGCGCCCGCCAGACGCGCCTTTCCGGGCGTGCGCCTGCTTCTGGGCCTCATGGACCCCGAGCGGATGCCCGAGCGAACGCCATGGTGGCTGCTTGCGCTGCGCATGGGGGCGCTGGCGGCCGCGATCCTTGCCTTTGCCGACCCGGTGCTGAACCCCGATACGACCGAGCGTGGCGATGGGCCGGTGCTGGTCGTCGTGGATGGCGGCTGGGCCAGTGCGCCGGGATGGGAACAGCGCATGGCGCGAGCGTCCGAGATCCTGGACCAGGCCGCGCGCGACGGGCGTCCGGCGGCGCTCGTTTCTCTCGCGGATCCGTTGCCGGCGGACGAAGCGCTCGGTTTCCGCGACGCGGCCGAGGTGCGGGCGCGGATCGCAGGGCTGGCACCGCGGCCCTGGAGCCCCGACCGTGCCGGATTTGTCGAGCGGCTGGCCGCGGCCGGTGACGAGGATTTCCAGAGCTACTGGTTTTCTGACGGGCTTGCGACCGAGCACGATGCGGCGCTGATCGAGGCGCTGACCGCGCGTGGCGGGTTGACCGTGGTCAGGGACGATCGCCCGGTCCTGGCGCTTGCCGCGCCCGAATTCCTGGACGGTGCGCTGCGCACGCAGCTTCTGCGCACCGTCGAAGGCGCGGCCCCGTCGGTCGAGATCGCTGCGATCGGCCCCGACCCGCTGGGGATCGAGCGGGTTCTGGGCAGCACGCGTCTGACCTTCGAGCCCGAGGACGGGGCGACGGTGGACGCGGAACTCGATCTTCCGGTGGAACTGCGCAACCGCGTGGCGCGGCTCACGCTCCCCGATCAGCGCTCTGCCGGGGCGGTGGCGCTGGCCGATGACGGACTCAAGCGGCGCAAGGTCGGGCTGATCGCCGGGGGCGACGCGGGAGAGGCGCAGCGCCTGGTCGATCCGCTGCATTACCTGCGCACCGCGCTGGAGGGGAATGCAGACCTGATCGAGGCGTCCCTGCCCGACATCCTGGCCGCGGCGCCGGACGTGATCGTCATGGCCGATATCGGCACGATTCCGGAAGTCGACCGCCCCGCGCTGACCGACTGGGTGCGCGATGGCGGCACGCTGGTGCGCTTTGCCGGGCCGCGGCTCGCCGCCTCGGGCGAGGGGCAACTGGCCGAGGATCCGCTTCTGCCCGTCCGCCTGCGCGCGGGCGGACGCACCGTGGGCGGCGCCATGTCCTGGGGCGCGCCCAAGGCGCTGCGGCCCTTTGCCGAGAACAGCCCGTTCTTCGGGCTGGTCGCACCTGGCGAGGTGACGGTGATGAGCCAGGTGATGGCGCAACCGGACCCGACGCTGCCCGACCGGGTGCTGGCCGCGCTCGAGGATGGGACACCGCTGGTGACCGGACAGGCGCAGGGCGACGGGCGTGTCGTGCTGTTCCACGTCACCGCGAATGCGGAATGGTCGAGCCTGCCGCTCTCGGGGCTGTTCGTGCAGATGCTGGAGCGGCTCGCAGTCTCCTCGGCGGTGGCGCGGCCGGCCGCCGAGGACCTGGCCGGTCAGGTCTGGACACCCGTCGCGGTGCTGGACGGCTACGGTGCGCTGACCGAGCCGCGGCTTCTGTCCGGCGTGGACGGGGCCCGGCTGGTCGAAGATCGCCCCTCGGCCGAGATGCCTCCGGGGATCTACGAATCCGCTGGCCGTCGGGTCGCGGTGAACCTGTTTCGCCCCGGCGACAGCCTGTCGCCGCTTGGCCCGCTGCCGTCGGGCGTGGTCGTCGAAGGCATGGACGTGCAGCCCGAAACCCCTCTGAAGCCCTGGCTTCTGATCGTGGCCCTGATGGCGCTTGCGGTCGACATCCTTGCAACGCTCTGGCTGAGCGGGCGGCTGACAGGCCCCCGGGTCGCGCGCGGCGCCGCGGCGCTGCTGGCGCTGGCCCTTGTCTGGCAGCCCGGCCCTGCCCGGGCGCAGGACGACGACGCCGAGGCCTTTGCCCTTTACGCCACCAACGACACGGTGCTCGCCTATGTCGCCACGGGCGACGCGCGCGTGGACCAGATCAGCGAGGCGGGGCTGACCGGCCTGAGCCAGGTGCTGACACGTCGCACGGCGATCGAGCCGATCGCGCCGGTAGCGGTCGACCTGGAACGGGACGAGCTGGCCTTCTTCCCCTTCATCTACTGGCCGGTGACCGAGACCCAGCAAGTGCCATCCGAGGCGGCCTATGCACGGCTGAACGAGTATCTGCGCACCGGCGGCATGATCCTGTTCGATACCCGGGACGCAAATCTTGGCGGGCGTCTGGGTGGCGGAACCGCGAACGGCCGGATGCTCCAGCGGATCGCCGAGCGGTTGGACATTCCGCCCCTCGAACGTATCCCGCCCGACCATGTCCTGACCCGGACCTTCTACCTGATGCAGGATTTCCCCGGGCGTTATGTCGGTGGCGAGGTCTGGGTCGAAGCTGCCCCCGTGGTCGAGGAAGTCGAGGGAATGCCGTTCCGCAACCTCAATGACGGGGTGACCCCGGTGGTGATCGGCGCGAACGACTGGGCGGCGGCCTGGGCGGTCGATGCAAGCGGCCAGCCGATGTTCCCCGTCGGGCGCGGCGGTGGCGGCGCGCAGCAACGCGAGCTGGCCTTTCGGTTCGGCGTGAACCTGATCATGCATGTGATGACCGGCAACTACAAATCCGACCAGGTCCATGTTCCGGCCCTGCTGGAACGGCTGGGGAACTGAGCGATGGAAAGCACGATCACCTTCGCGCCCCTTCTGCCACTGCCCCTGCTTGCGGCCCTGGCCCTGCTCAGCGCGGGGCTTGTCGCCTTTGCCGTGTGGCGCGGCCTGACCGGCTGGTGGCTGCGCGGGCTGGCGGCGCTGGTCCTGTTGGCGGCGCTGGCCGACCCGCGCTGGCGCGAGGAGGATCGCGCCTACCTGCCCGACATCGCCTTCGTCGTGACCGACGCCACGGCAAGCCAGGGCATCGATGTGCGCCCCGACCAGATGGGCGCGCTGATGCCTGAGCTTTCGGCCCGGCTTCAGGCGCTTGCCGCCCGGGCCGAGGCCGGGCTCGAGATACGGGAGATCAGTGTAACCGACGCGGCCGGCGCCGACGCGGCGCAGGGCAGCCGCCTGCTCTCCGCCCTGGCCGAGGCCGCGGCAGAGGTGTCCGAGGACCGGATCGCCGGCGCCATCCTGGTGACCGACGGGCAGGTCCATGACCCCGAGGCGCTGGCGGCGTTTCCGGCGCCGGTGCATGTGATCCTGACCGGGCGCGCCGATGAATGGGACCGGCGGCTGGTGATGGAAACCGCGCCCGCCTTTGCCATCGTCGGCGAGCAGGTGGAGTTGCGCCTGCGGATCGAGACCCTTGGCCGCGCCCCTGCCGACCTGCCCGAGCGTGTACCGCTGGAAGTATCGGTGAACGGCGCCGAACCGCTGCGCTTCGACATCCTGGCCGATACCAGCCAGACCTTGCCGCTGGAACTGGACCGGGGCGGCATGAATGTCCTTCAGATCACCGTCCCGACCGCGCAGGGCGAGTTGACCGAGCGCAACAACCAGGCGGTTCTGTCGATCAACGGCATCCGCGACCGGCTGCGCGTGCTTCTCGTGTCGGGCGAGCCCTATGCGGGAGAGCGGACCTGGCGCAACCTGCTGAAGTCCGATGCGGCGGTGGACCTGGTTCATTTCACCATCCTGCGCCCACCGGAAAAGCAGGACGGCGTGCCGGTGTTCGAGTTGTCGCTGATCGCGTTTCCCACGCGCGAGCTGTTCATGGACAAGGTCGACGAGTTCGACCTGATCATCTTTGACCGATACCGCCGCCGTGGGGTGCTGCCCTCGCTCTATATCGAGAACATCGCCCGCTATGTGCGCGAGGGGGGCGCGGTGCTGATCGCCTCGGGTCCGGCCTTTGCCGGGGCCGAAAGCCTGTACCGCACGCCGTTGCGCGATGTGCTGCCCGCTGCGCCCACGGCGCGGGTGCTGGAAGAGGGTTTTGTCCCGCGCGTGTCCGCGATCGGCGAGCGGCATCCGGTGACGAACGGCCTGACCGATTTCGCGCCACGTCCCACCGCCGAGGATGGCACCCCCGGCTGGGGCCGCTGGTTCCGCCTGATCGACATGGAGGCGATGTCGGGGGACACGGTGATGGAGGGGCCCGAGGGCCGGCCGCTTCTGGTGCTGGATCGCCCCGGCGAAGGGCGGATCGCGATGCTTGCATCGGATCATGCCTGGCTCTGGTCGCGCGGCTACGAGGGTGGCGGGCCGCAGCAGGAGCTGCTGCGCCGCCTGGCGCATTGGCTGATGCAGGAGCCGGAACTCGAAGAGGAGGTCCTGCGCGCCGAACCCGACGGGGCAGAGGTGACGGTGACGCGCCGCACGCTGGGCGACACGGCCGCGCCCGTGACCGTGACGGGGCCGTCGGGAGAGACATTCGCGCTGAACCTGTCGGAAGTCGCGCCCGGCACCTGGCAGGCGCGCTTTGCGGCAACCGAGAACGGCATCTACCGCCTGTCCGACGGAACCATCGAGGCAGTGACCGCCGTCGGTCCCGCCGCGCCCAAGGAATTCGAGAACCCGGTCTCCGACCGCGCCGTTCTGGCCCCGCTGGCCGACACCACCGGGGGCGGCATCCTGCGTTTCGACGAGGTGGGCACGCCGGATCTGCGGCGCGTGGCCGAGAACCGCACCGCGGAAGGGCGCGGCTGGCTGGGCCTGGTCCGACGCGACGCCTATGACGTGCAGGACATAAGGCTGACGGCGCTGGCGCCCGGCTGGCTCATGCTGTTCCTGGCGGGTGCGCTGGTGTTGGCCGCCTGGCGCATCGAGGGGCGATAGGCGGCTCTCAGCGCGGCGGGCGGTCGTCCGCCAGCAGCACGGCGCGGGTGCGCGACCCGAACTCGCGGCGCCAGAGTATGCCGAGCGTGAAGAGTGTGGCTGCGATCAGCGCCTCGGGCCCGAGAAGCCAAGCCATCGAGGCGAGCGAGAAATAGACCGCCCTGAGCCCCCGGTTGAAGCTGCGTTCCGCGAGAATCCCGATCTCGCCGGCGCGCCGGGCAAGCGCCAGCGCATCCTGGCTGGCTGCGGTGTCGGGCGCGGTGTTCGGGACCGAGGCGATCATCACCGCGCAGTAGCCGAAAAGCCGGATCGCCCAGACGAACTTCAGAAATGCGGCAAGCAGGACCAGCAGCACGACGAGCAGCTTGATCTCCCAGACGATCAGCGGCCCGGTCAACTCGGGCACGATGTCGAGGGCGACGGTGCGCAGCCGCTCGGGCTGGCCCAGCAGCGCCGCGCCACCCCCGATCACGATCAGCGTGGTCGAGGCGAAGAAACTGGATCCCTGGCGCAGGATCGCCAGCACCTGCGAATCGAAGATGCGAACGTCGCGGGCGGCCATCTCCAGCATCCATTCGCGCCGGTAGCGCCGCATCAGGACATGGGTGGAGAGGCGGCGCGCCGGCGGATGCTCGATCAGCAGCGTGGCGCCCAGCATCGCGCCCAGCAGCAGGACCAGCGCAGCCCAGTCGAGCGGCGCGAAGAGCTGCATCAGGGTAAGGGCACGATCGGGCATCGGCGCAGCATCCTGCGGGCAGATGGGCTTTGCAATCCTGAAATTGGTCAGATAACCTAACCAATAACGCCAGCATTTTCCCGCGGAGGTGCCCGATGCAGATGCCCGACCCCGACCAGAGCGTCCTCGCCCGCAAGGAGGCGATCGTGGCGGGCCTGGGCCGCATCCTGCCCGCCGACGCCGTCATCTCGGATCCGGCGGAGACGCGCGCCTACGAATGCGACGCGCTGACCGCCTATCGCTGCCCGCCCCTGGCCGCGGTCCTGCCCTCGACCACCGAAGAGGTCGCCGCGGTGCTGCGCTTCTGCCACGAGCAGGGGGTCAAGGTGGTGCCGCGCGGCTCGGGCACATCGCTTGCCGGTGGCGCGCTTCCGACCGCCGACAGCATCATCCTGGGCGTCGCGCGGATGAACGCGGTGCTGGAAACCGATTACGCGAACCGGGTGATCCGGGTGCAGACCGGGCGCACCAACCTGAGCGTGACCGGCGCGGTCGAGGCGGATGACTTCTTCTACGCGCCCGACCCGTCGAGCCAGCTTGCCTGCGCCATCGCCGGCAATATCGGCATGAATTCCGGCGGCGCGCACTGCCTGAAATACGGGGTTACCACCAACAACCTGCTGGGCGTCAAGCTGGTGACGATGCAGGGCGAGATCGTGGAGCTTGGCGGCGCGCATCTGGATGCGGCCGGATACGATCTGCTGGGCGTTCTCTGCGGTTCCGAGGGCCAACTGGGCGTCGTGACCGAAGCGACGCTGAGGATCCTGCGCAAGCCCGAGGGCGCGCGGCCGATCATGATGGGCTTCGACGCGAACGAGGTGGCGGGCGCCTGCGTGTCGGACATCATCAAGGCAGGCGTGCTGCCGGTGGCGATCGAGTTCATGGACCGGCCCTGCATCCGCGCCTGCGAGGCCTTTGCCAAGGCCGGCTACCCGGATGTCGAGGCGTTGCTGATCGTCGAGGTCGAGGGCTCTGAGGCCGAGATCGAGGAGCAGCTTGCGAAGATCAAGGAGATTGCCCTGCGCCACAACCCGACCGAACTGCGCGAAAGCCGGTCGGCCGAGCAGTCGGCCGCGATCTGGAAGGGCCGCAAGTCCGCCTTTGGCGCGATGGGGCAGATCAACGACTACATGTGCCTCGACGGAACGATCCCGGTCAGCCAGCTGCCGCATGTCCTGCGCCGCATCGGCGAGATGTCGAAGGAATTCGGCCTGGACGTCGCCAACGTGTTCCATGCGGGCGACGGCAACATGCACCCGCTGATCCTGTTCGATGCCAACAAACCAGGCGACCTGGAGCGGTGCGAGGCATTCGGGGCCGAGATCCTGAAACTCTGCGTGGAGGTGGGCGGCTGCCTGACCGGCGAGCATGGGGTGGGCGTCGAGAAGCGCGACCTGATGCTGGCGCAATACACGCCAGAGGATATCGAGGCGCAACTGCGGGTGAAGGACGTGTTCGACCCGAAATGGCTGCTGAACCCGGCCAAGGTATTCCCCCTGGAGACGACCGAGACGCGGCGCGCGGCATGAGCGGGAAGGGGGCGCTCGCGCCCCCTCTTGCCCCCGGGTAGCCGGGGGCAATTCACCCCCTGAGGATATTTGAGGAAAGTGGAAGGCAGGCGCGTGATCGAACCGAGGGACGAGGCGGAACTGGCCGGGATCGTGGCGGACGCGGCAGCGGCCGGGCGCGCGCTTTGCATCAAGGGCGGGGGCACGCGCCAGGAGCTGGGTCATCCGGTCGAGGGCGCATCGCTGTCGCTTCGGGGGGTGTCGGGTATAACGCTCTACGAGCCGGGCGCGCTGACGCTGGTCGCGCGGGCGGGCACGCCCCTGGACGAGATCGAGGCGGCGCTGGCCGCCGAGGGGCAGCGGCTGCCTTTCGAGCCGATGGACCACCGGCTGCTGTTCGGGACCGATGGTGCGCCGACCATCGGCGGGGTCGTGGCCGCCAACGTCTCGGGCCCGCGGCGGGTCCAGGCCGGCGCCTGCCGCGACAGCCTGATCGGCGTGCGCTTCGTGGACGGGAGCGGCGCGGTCCTGAAGAATGGCGGGCGGGTGATGAAGAACGTCACCGGCTACGACCTGGTGAAGCTGATGGCCGGCAGCCATGGCACGCTGGGCGTGCTGACCGAGGTGTCCTTCAAGCTGCTGCCGGCACCCGAGACGGCCGCGACGCTGCGGATTGCAGGGCTTGGCGATGCAGAGGCCGTAGCGGCGATGTCGGCGGCGCTGGGCTCTCCTTATGACGTGACGGGGGCAGCGCATCTGCCGGCGGGGACCGGGGACGGGCCGCTGACCCTGATCCGGCTGGAGGGTTTCGAGAAGTCCATCGCCTATCGCTCGGCGGCGCTGCGGGACCAGCTGGGCCGGTTCGGCCCGGTCGAGATCGAGACGGACGCGACCGAGGTGGCGGCGCGCTGGGCCGGCCTGCGCGATGCGCGCGCCGTTTCGGGCGGCGCGGGCGACATCTGGCGGATTTCGGTCAAGCCTGGCGACGGGCCGGCGGCGCGGGCGGCCCTGGGGCCCGAGACGGTCAGCCATTTCGACTGGGGCGGCGGGCTGATCTGGGCCCGCGTGCCCGAGGGACAGGATGTGCGCGCGGCGCTGGCCGGCATCCCGGGCCATGCGACGCTGGTGCGCGCGAGTGCTGCGACCAAGGCGCGGCTGGGCGTGTTCCAGCCCGAGGCGCCGCCGCTGGCGCGTATCGCGGCCGGGCTTCGGGCCAGGTTCGATCCGCGCGGCATCCTGAATCCGGGGCGCATGGGCTGAAGGAAGGACGACGGGAATGCAGACGAACTTCACCCCCGAACAGCTGAAGGATCCCGCCATCGCGCGCGCCAACGAGGTGCTGCGCGCCTGCGTCCATTGCGGTTTCTGCACGGCGACCTGTCCCACCTACCAGGTGCTGGGCGACGAGTTGGACAGCCCGCGCGGCCGGATCTACCTGATCAAGGACATGCTGGAGAACGACCGTCCGGCGGATGCGAAGACGGTCAAGCATATCGACCGGTGCCTGAGCTGCCTTGCCTGCATGACGACCTGCCCCTCGGGCGTGCATTACATGCATCTGGTCGACCATGCCCGCGCGCATATCGAGAAGACCTATCGCCGGCCCTTCATGGACCGGGCGTTGCGCTGGGTTCTGGCGCGGATCCTGCCTTATCCGGGGCGCTTCCGGCTGGCGCTGCTGGGGGCCAGGATCGGCCGGCCGCTGCGCCGCTTCCTGCCCGACCCGCGGCTGCGCGCCATGCTGGAGATGGCGCCCGCGACGATCCCGCCCGTGTCGCGCAATGACGATCCGCAGGTTCTCCCGGCCATGGGCGAGCGGCGGATGCGGGTTGCCCTGATGACCGGCTGCGCGCAGCGCGCACTCGATACCGACATCAATGACGCGACGATCCGGCTGCTGCGCCGGCATGGCTGCGAGGTGGTGATCGCCGAGGGGGCGGGGTGCTGCGGGGCCCTGACGCATCACATGGGCCGCGAGGACGAGAGCCACTCGGCCGCCGCGAGGAACATCCGCGCCTGGGTGCGCGAGATGGATGGTGCGGGCCTGGATGCCATCGTCATCAACACCTCCGGTTGCGGCACCACTGTCAAGGATTACGGCCACATGTTCCGCACCGGTCCGATGGCGGGGGAGGCGGCGCGCGTGTCTTCCATCGCGCGGGACGTGACCGAGGTGATGGCCCAGATCGGGCTGAGGGGTGCGGTCCATGCGCCGCAGCTGCGGGTGGCCTATCACGCCGCCTGTTCGCTTCAGCACGGGCAGAAGATCACCACCCATCCGAAGAAACTGCTCAAGGATGCCGGCTTCGAGGTGGTGGAGCCCGCGAACGCGCATCTTTGCTGTGGCAGTGCCGGCACCTACAACCTGATGCAGCCCGAGATCTCGAAGGAGCTGAAGGCGCGCAAGGTCGCGACGCTGGAGGCGGTGGCGCCGCAGGTGATCGCGGCCGGCAACATCGGCTGCATGATGCAGATCGGGTCGGGCACGGGGGTCCCGGTGGTGCACACGGTCGAACTGCTGGACTGGGCGACCGGCGGCCCGGTGCCGCGCAAGTGGCAGCAGCGGGTGCCGCTGGCGGCCGAGTGAGGCCGCGAGTTTCTGCGGCAAATCCTGCGGAAAATCATTTTCCGTTAACCTTCTTGCCGCTTATGCTGGTTGCATGCGGTGGTTGATCGGAACGTTTCTGGCTCTTGCGACGCTTGGCTTGCCGGCCGGCGCCAGTGATCCGAGCGCGCCGCGCCTGCTGGTCGATGCGACCGAGGCTCGGGCCTGGGCAGGGGTTGGGCGGCTGGACCTGGCCGATGCGGGGTTCTGCACCGCCACCTTGATCACCGATCGCCATGTGCTGACAGCTGCCCATTGCCTGTTCTCGCGCCGCACCGGAGAGCTTTACGCGCCCGAGCGCATCGTCTTTCAGGCCGGGCTGCGCAACGGGCGGGCCGCCGCGACCCGGAGCGGGCGGCGCTTCATCCTGCATGACGAGTACCGCTATGACGACGAGGACAAGCTGAAGCGCGTGGCGACGGATCTTGCCATCGTGGAACTGGACCTGCCGATCCGCAACGCGACCATCGTGCCGTTTCAGCCGCATCGCTACCCCCGCTCGGGCGACCGGGTGACGATGGTCAGCTATGCTGCCGGGCGGGAGGATGCGCCGGCGCTGCAGGAAGAGTGCAACATGCTCGATATCCGCGGTGACGTGCTGGTCTATTCCTGCGACGTGACCTTCGGCGCGTCGGGCTCGCCGGCCTTCATCATGTCCGAGGACGGGCCGCGCATCGCCTCGATCGTGTCCGCGATGGCGCAGTGGCGCGAGAAGGAGGTTTCGCTGGCCGCCTCTCTCGGATCCCCGCTCGAGACGTTGCTTGCCCGGCTCGAGGAAACCGACCCGGTATTCCGATCGACCATCGCTAGCGAGGACGGGTCGCGCCCTTCCATCGCGTTGCAGCTCGGGCGCGACGCGAGCAACGGGCTGCCGCAGATCGACCGCTGATCCGCCCCTCTTGAACCCCGGCGCGGGGTTTCCCAAATTCCTGTTGCCGGTCGCCGCGTGTCGGGGCCGGCGACACACCCGGACCCGTCCGATACCGGAGGGTCCCTGCGAAACGTATCGCTTCTGATGGAGGATGCACCATGCGTAGCTATGACCTTTCCCCGCTGTACCGCTCGACCGTCGGTTTCGACCGGCTGGCCAACATGCTCGACACCGTCCTGAGCAACGATACCGGCGGGCAGACATATCCCCCCTACAACATCGAGAAGACCGGCGATAACGCCTATCGCATCACGGTCGCCGTGGCCGGGTTCACCGAAGCCGAACTGGAGATCGAGGCCCGCGACGGGCAGCTGGTGATTTCCGGCAAGAAGGCGCCCGAGGATGGCGACCGGCGTTACCTGCACCGCGGGATCGCGACCCGTGCCTTCGAGCGGCGCTTCCAGCTGGCCGATCATGTCCGCGCGACCGGCGCCGTGACCGAGAACGGCCTGCTGCATGTGGACCTTGTCCGCGAGGTGCCCGAAGAGCTGAAGCCGCGGCGTATCGAGATCGCCACGGCGCCGGCGCTGGAACCAGCGGCGAACTGATCGCCGCCTGAGGTCCCTCTGTACGGGGCCCGGCCTTTCGGCCGGGCCTTTTTCATTCGATCATCCCGGCCAGACCGATCAGCCGCACCAGTTCTGCCCGGTAGCCGAACGGGTCCGCGCCGATGGCGCCGCGTGCCAGCGCCTCGGCTTCCGGCCAGTCCCATCCGGGCAGGTCTTCGCCGCGCAACAGCAGTCCGAAGCCTGCGACGGCGGCGGCGAACTCGGTCTCCCGGGTGGGAATATCGGCGGCGTCGGGCAGGATCGGCATATCGATCAGCTTGCTTTCCGTCTCTCCGGGCTGCTTGTAGCGCAGGGAAAGATACGCCAGCTCGTCCGAGGGGGTGCCGACCGGGGCCGCCTCTCCATAGCGGAGCGGGCGCGCGCGTTCCGCGGCAGACCCACGCGGCGTGATCTCGTAGATCGCCGTCACCTGATGGCCGGCGCCCACTTCTCCGGCATCCACCCGATCGTCCGCGAAATCCGTGCGATCCAGTGCCCGCGTCTCGTAGCCGATCAGCCGGTATTCCGAGACCTGTGCCGGGTTGAACTCGATCTGCACCTTCACGTCGCTTGCCGCGGTGACAAGGCTTGCGGTCATGTCCTCGACCAGCACGCGCCGGGCCTCGGACAGGGTGTCGATATAGGCGGCGAAACCGTTTCCGTTCTGCGCCAGGCTCTGCATGATCGCGTCGTTGATGTTGCCGCGGCCAAAGCCCAGAACCGACAGGCTGACGCCGCCTTCGCGCTTTTCCGCGATATATTCCTCCAGCCGCGCTGGATCCGACAGACCAAGGTTGAAATCCCCGTCGGTCGCCAGGATCACCCGCGTCTCGGACCCGTCGCGTTGCATGCGCTCGGCCACCGCATAGGCCGTTTCCAGCCCCGCGCCGCCCGCGGTCCCACCGCCGGCCGAGAGTTGGCCGAGTGCCGCGAGGATCGTCTGCCGCTCGCTGGCCGGTGTCGGGTCGAGCGCCATGCCCGCCGACCCGGCATAGGTCACGATCGAGACGCTGTCATTCTCGTCCAGCCGGTCGAGCAGCAGGCCGAAGGAGCGCAGCAGAAGCGGCAGCTTGTCCGGCATGTCCATCGAGCCCGAGGTGTCGATCAGGAACACCAGGTCGAGCGGGGGGCGCGTGCCATCCGGTATCGCGCTGGTGATCGCCACATGCAGAAGCCGCGTGTCCGGGTTCCAGGGCGTGGGCGCCACCGATACCGACGGACGCAGCGCGTCGGCACCCTCGGGCTGCGGATAGGCGTAGTCGAAATAGTTGAGCATCTCCTCGATGCGGATTGCATCGGCGGGCAGCTTGTAGCCGCCCTGGAGCGAGGAGCGAAGCAGCGCATAGGATGCCGTGTCCACGTCGATCGAGAAGGTGGAGACGGGATGCTCTGCCGTGATCTTCAGCCCGGCGCCCGTCAGTTCCGGGAACTGCTCGCCCTCAGGCATGGGCATGCCGGCCATGTCGCTTTCCGCAATCGGGCTGACCGCGGCAACCGGGGGCGCGGCATTGCTCATGCGGGCCTGCGGCGGAACGACCTGCGGGGCCGGCGGGCTGATCGCCGGCTCGGCCAGAAGGCTGTCGCTTGCGTCGAACTCGCTGGGCGCAAAGGCCGGGCGGGTGGGGTCGATGTCCCGCACCAGCACCGCCGCGACGGCGATGCTGGCCAGCGCGGTGGTGCCGACCAGCGCGCGGGTGGGGGTCAGGGTGTTCAGCATGGCGCGTACTCCTTTCCAGAACCCGGCCGCCTTCGTGGGCCGGTCTGGTGTGGGACGCACTTGCGCCTGCGATCCTTGGGTGTGGCGGGCAAAATTTTCCGCGGCGATGCGAAGCGCACGGTCGCGCGCCGCGTCCGATGCAGGCGGCGTGCCGTCCTTCATCGCGCCCCGGAGGCGGTCGAGCGGGTCTTCGGTCATGCTCGCAACTCCTCTTCTGCCAGCGCGCGCAGGCGGCGGCGAACCTCGCTCATGCGCCAGCTGACGGTGCCTTCGGATATCTCCAGCACCTCGGCCGCCTGGGCATGGGTCAGATCCTCGCCCAGCACCAGCGCCACGGTTTCACGCAGGTCGCCGGGCAAAGCCGCCAGCGCCGCGTCAAGCCAGGCCTGCGCTGCATGCGCTTCTGCCGCTTCGGCGCGGCGGGCATGTTCGACCTCGCCCCAGCCATCCGATGCGCGGGCCTTGGCGGCCTGCCGGCGCAATCTGTCCCGCGCCGCGTTCAGCACCAGCCGGTGCAGCCAGGTGGTGAAGGCGGCCTCGCCCCGGAACGACGTCAGCCTTGCGGGCAGCGCCGCGCAGATGTCCTGCGCCAGGTCCTCGGCCTCGGCCCTGATGCCCAGGACACGGTAGCCAAGGCGATAGATCCGGTCGTAGTGCCGCGCGACCAGCAGGCCGAAGGACGGACCGTCCCCCGCCTTTGCGGCACGCACCAGAACAGCATCGCTCGGCTCCATCCTCATGCCCCTTGGACGCGGCCAGCGCCCGGTTCCTTGGTCGCAGTCTGTGATTTTTTGTCGGGCCCGTCACCCGCAATGGGGAAATGAACGATGGTTCAATTTTTTCGATGGACCTGCGAAACTTTGTTGCTAACATGATCCGTGGTGGCCTTTGGAAAGGCAAACCGCGAACCGGAAAACCGGGCGCGGCGGCAGGCAACGTCCTGCGACACGGGAGGTAGAACGGATGACGTCGCAGGCTCTGTCCGGCGCGCTGGACACGTTCCCAAAGCTGCTGGCGCGGAATGTCCGCGAATTCGGTGCGCGCCCCGCGTATCGAGAGAAGGAATACGGCATCTGGCAGGGCTGGAACTGGACCGAGGTGGCGGCCGAGATCGACGCCCTGGCCAAGGGGCTGATCGCGCTCGGGCTCGATCGGGGCGATCATGTCGCGGTGATCGGACGGAATCGCCCGCATCTCTACTGGGCGATGATCGCGACGCAGAAGGCAGGCGGCATTCCGGTTCCCCTGTACCAGGACTCGGTGGCCGAAGAGATGGCCTATGTGCTGGACCACTGCGGCGCCCGCTTCGTGGTGGCCGAGGACCAGGAGCAGGTGGACAAGGTGCTGGAGGTGCAGAGCCGCCTGCCCGGACTTCAGCGCATCATCTATCTCGACCCCAGGGGGCTGCGGAAATACGACCATTCCCATCTGCACCGCTACAGCGACGTGCAGGAAATGGGCCGGGCCCATGCACTCGATGCCGAGATGGACCTGCGAAGCGGCGCCCTGACGGCCGATGATACCTGCGTCATGCTTTACACCTCCGGGACCACGGGGCGGCCGAAGGGCGTGGTGCTGAGCCATGACAACATCATCCGGACCGCCCGCGCCTCTGCCGGGGTGGACGGGCTCAACGCTGCGGATTCGGTCCTTGCCTATCTGCCGATGGCCTGGGTGGGGGATTTCATCTTTTCGGTGGGGCAGGCCTATTGCACCGGCTTCTGCGTCTGCTGCCCGGAAAGCGCCGACACCATGCAGGCCGACCTGAGGGAAATCGGGCCGACCTTCTTTTTCGCACCGCCCCGCTTCTTCGAGGGGCTTCTGACCAACGTCACCATCCGGATGGAGGATGCGGCGCGCTTCAAGCAGGCGCTTTACCGCCATTTCATGCGACTTGCCCGAAGGGTCGGCCCGCGCATCCTGGATCGCAAGCCGGTTTCGGCTGTCGACCGGCTGCACTACCGGCTGGGCGAGGCGCTGGTCTATGGCCCGCTCAAGAATGCGCTGGGCCTGAGCCGTGTGCGGGTCGGCTATACCGCCGGCGAGGCGATCGGGCCCGAACTGTTCGATTTCTTCCGCTCGCTGGGCATCAACCTGAAGCAGCTCTACGGCCAGACCGAGGCCAGCGTGTTCATCACCCAGCAGGCCGATGGCGACGTGCGGGTCGATACCGTGGGCACGCCCACGCCCGGGGTCGAGATCCGCATCGCCGAGAATGGCGAGGTGTTCTACCGCTCGCCCGGCGTGTTCCGGGAGTATTACAAGAACCCCGAAAGCACCGCCTCGACCAAGGATGCCGAGGGCTGGGTCGCCACCGGCGATGCCGGCTTCATCGAGGAAGGCACCGGCCATCTGCGGATCATCGACCGCGCAAAGGATGTGGGCAAGCTGGCCGACGGTCGGCTGTTCGCGCCGAAATACGTCGAGAACAAGCTGAAATTCTATCCCAACATCCTGGAGGCGGTGGTCTTCGGCGCCGGGCGCGAGATGTGCTGCGCCTTTCTCAACATCGACCTCACGGCGGTGGGCAACTGGGCCGAGCGCAACAACATCGCGTATGCCAGCTACCAGGAACTCGCGGCGCATCCGCGCGTCTACGAGATGTTCCAGCGCCATGTCGAGGAAGTGAACGAGAGCCTTGCCCGCGACGAGATGCTGTCGGGCTGCCAGGTGCACCGGTTCCTGATCCTGCACAAGCAGCTTGACGCCGATGACGGCGAACTGACCCGCACCCAGAAAGTCCGCCGGCGCATCATCGAGGAGAAATACGCCGAACTGATCGCGGCGCTCTATGGCGGGGCGAGCAGTATCTACACCGAGACCGAAGTCACCTACGAGGATGGCCGAAAGGGCAGCATCAAGGCGACGCTGGAGATCCGAGACGCCCGCGTGGTGCCCGCCGATACCCGGAGAGCGGCGGCATGACCCCGCGCAACCCGGGCCCCGGGCAGCACGCGGAAGCCGCGGCGCTGCGCCTTGTCGGAGTGCTGGCCCTGCTGGGTGCGACCGGCTGGCTGCTCTTGTCGGATTATCACCCGTTGACGCTGGCGGTGCTGATCGCCGCCTATTTCGTGGGGTATGTCGCCCTGCGCCTGATGTGGTTCCTTGACGGCAACCGCCTTACGCCACGCGGTCTTCAGGTGGGGCTGGGCTGGGCGCTGACGGGCTTCAACCCGGAAACCGAGGAATACGACATCCGCCCGGTGCGGGTCTATTTCCTGCTGCTGGCGCTGCTGGCGGCGGGGTTGTTCCTGCGTCCCATAGCCAGATGGATCGCGGCATGAGCCTGGATACCGCCGAAGGCAACGTGACCCCCGATGGCCGCCAGATCGGCGGCGTGCTGATGGAGTTGCGGAACATCACCCTGCGGTTCGGCGGGGTCGTCGCGATCAAGGACATCAGCTTCGACATCCGCGAGGGCGAGATCCGCGCCATCATCGGCCCGAACGGTGCGGGCAAGTCCTCTATGCTCAATATCATCAACGGCTTCTATCACCCGCAGGACGGCGAGATCTGGTTCCGCGGCCAGCGCCGCAAGGCGATGAAGCCGCACGAGATCGCGCATCTGGGGATCGCCCGCACCTTTCAGAACATCGCCCTGTTCAAGGGGATGTCCACGCTCGACAACATCATGACCGGCCGTTTCACCAAGATGCGCGCGCCGTGGTGGCAGCAGGCGCTGTGGACCGGCCCGGCCGAACGCGAGGAAGTGGCGAACCGCGAGATCGTCGAGAAGATCATCGACTTCCTGGAAATCCAGCACATCCGCAAGACGCCGGTCGGGCGGCTTCCCTACGGCCTGCAGAAGCGCGTGGAACTCGGCCGGGCGCTGGCGGCCGAGCCGAAGCTTCTGCTTCTGGACGAGCCGATGGCCGGGATGAACGTCGAGGAGAAGGAGGACATGAGCCGCTTCATCCTGGACGTGAACGACGAGTTCGGCACCACGATCGCGCTGATCGAGCATGACATGGGCGTCGTCATGGACATCTCGGACCGGGTGGTGGTGATGGATTACGGGGCAAAGATCGGTGACGGAACCCCCGATGAGGTGCGCAACGATCCCAAGGTGATCGACGCCTATCTGGGGGTTGCACATGATTGAGGCAGATGGCGGGTTCGGGGGCCCTTCTCCCGGAATGTGACGGGGGGAATTCCCGAAACGGGTGTAAGCTTCGGGAACAGGCGTAACGAGGGTGTCGAGTGTGGGACAGCGAGTGATGATGCTGCTGGCCGTGCTTGTGGCGGGCAGCGCGGCCGCCCAGCAGGTGGCCGGTGACAGGGACGCGGCAACGGAGATGATCCGGGCGATGGAACAGAACTGCCTGCCCAAGCTGGCCGCGGATGGGGTCTTTCCCGTCCTCGGCGTCCGTCCGGCCGAGCCGGCGCTGGCAAGCGCGCTGCTGCCGGCGGGCGACGGGATCGTCTGGCGCACTTCGCATCCGGGCGTCGTGGTCGTCAGCCCCTCCGCGCCGCATGCGTGCCAGGTGCTGGCCGAGGGGGTGGACCGGGACGCGCTGTCGGCGGCGCTGGCCGAAAGGGTCGCTTCCGGCGCCCTGGTGCTGGAGGGTGAACTGCCGCTTGGCCCGCGCGACCAGCGGGGGCTCTATCTCTACGCGCCGGCCGCGGATGGCTACGTTCGCATCCATGTCGCGAACCTGCCCGAGGGGCGCCTGGGCGCCCTGTTCACCCGGACCGAGGAAAACCCCGCAGCAGGGAGCGCCCCGAGTCAATGAGCCCGCAATTCCTTTATCTGCTGGAAGTGATCCTGAACGGCCTGATGGCCGGTGTGCTTTACGCGCTGGTGGCGCTGGGCTTCGTGCTGATCTTCAAGGCCTCTGGCATCTTCAACTACGCGCAGGGCATCATGGCCCTGTTCGCCGCCCTCACGCTGGTGGGTATCCAGCAGGGGCAGATCCCTTTCGCGCATCTGATCAATGCGACGCTGGGCACCGACCTTCACGACTTCGGCTGGAACGTGCCCACCTTGCTGGCGATCCTGCTGACGATGGCGGTGATGGTGCTTTTCGCCTGGGCGGTCGAGGCGCTGGTCCTGAAGCACCTGGTCAACCAGGAGCCGATCATCCTGTTCATGGCGACCATCGGGCTTGCCTATTTCATGGAAGGCTTCGGCGACCTGATGTGGGGCTCGGACATCAAGTCGCTTGATGTCGGCCTGCCGTCGGGCGGCTCTTTCTGGCTGGAAGAAGTGACCATGGGCTGGGCAGCCGAGGGCACCGACTATTACGGCATGTATATCGACCTGCTCGACGTCTGGGCCACGATGATCGCCGTGGTGCTGGTGATCGGGCTGATGCTGTTCTCGCAATACACCCGGATCGGGCGCGCCCTGCGCGCGGTGGCCGACGACCACCAGGCGGCGCTGTCGGTGGGCATCTCGCTTCGGGTCATCTGGGTCATCGTGTGGTCCATCGCGGGCTTCGTCGCGCTGATCGCCGGCATCATGTGGGGTGCGAAGCTGGGGGTGCAGTTCTCGCTGTCGCTGATCGCGCTCAAGGCGCTGCCGGTGCTGATGCTGGGCGGCTTCACCTCTATTCCCGGCGCCATCGTGGGCGGGTTGATCATCGGGGTGGGCGAGAAGCTGTTCGAGTTCACCGTCGGCCCGCTGATCGGCGGTGCGACCGAGAACTGGTTCGCCTATGTGCTGGCGCTTCTGTTCCTCGTGTTCCGGCCGCAGGGCCTGTTCGGCGAAAAGATCATCGAAAGGGTCTGAGGACGATGCGCAAGCTGATCGACCGCCTGTTCACCGAGGACGAGACGCTGCCGCCTCGCGTGGTGGTGGCGGCCGGCCTTGGCGCCTATGCGCTTCTTCTGCTGCGCCCGTTCATGGGGCCTGTCTCTGCCGCGGTGCTGGGTATCGCGATGATCGCGGCGCTGGCGCTCGTCTGTCTTGCCGTCCTGCGGGAGTTCCTGCCGATGATGGATCCGCGGCACCCGGACGCGGATCGCTTTGTCGTCTGGGGCGGCTTCGCGCTGGCGCTGCTGGTCGGAGGAACCGCCTTCGGGCTGTGGTTCCTGCCGGCGCTGGTGCTCGGGCTCGTGCTTCTGTGGTGGCGGGCCCGCGAATTGTTCGAGGTCTTTCCCTGGTTCGAGACGCCCGGGAACACGGGAGCGAGGCACTAGTCGATGTTCTACCGCGAGGCAGGCGACTTCAAGACGAGCTATGCGGCCGACGGGCAGACCTTTCCCATCGCATTTGACCGCTGGCGCTATTACGCGGTGCTGGCGGTGGCCTTCCTTGCCATTCCGCTCTTCATCACGGAATACAGCGCCAACGCGGTCCTGATCCCGTTCCTGATCTGGTCGATCATCGCTATCGGGCTGAACATCCTGACGGGGTATTGCGGCCAGGTCAGCCTGGGAACCGGGGGGTTCATGGCGGTGGGCGCCTATGCCTCCTACAAGATCATGACGGCGGTGCCGGACCTGAACATCCTGTTCGTCGTGCTTCTGTCGGGCGGTGTCACCGCCGCGGTGGGGATGCTGTTCGGCCTGCCGTCGCTTCGGATCAAGGGCTTCTACCTGGCGGTCGCGACACTGGCGGCGCAATTCTTCCTGGTCTGGCTCTTCAACCGGGTGCCGTGGTTCTACAACTACTCCGCCTCGGGCCAGATCACCACGCAGGAGCGGACCGTCCTCGGATTTGCCGTGACCGGCCCCAACGCGGCGCCCGAAGCGAAATACCTGTTCTGCCTCGTGATCCTGTTCGCCATGGCCTGGGTCGCGCGCAACCTGACGCGCGGCCGCCTGGGCCGGTCCTGGATGGCCATTCGCGACATGGACATCGCCGCCGAGATCATCGGCGTGAACCCGCTCCGCGCCAAGCTGTCGGCCTTTGCCGTGTCGTCCTTCTTCGTGGGCGTCGGCGGCGCGCTGTTCTTCTCGGTCTATCTGGGCGCGGTCGAGGTCGGAGAGGCCTTCGGCATCAACAAGTCCTTCCTTGCACTGTTCATGATCATCATAGGCGGGCTCGGCTCGATCTTCGGCTCCTTCGCGGGGGCGGCCTTCATCGTGCTGCT
The DNA here is from genome assembly GCF_013093415.1 of Halovulum dunhuangense. Taxonomy (NCBI): domain Bacteria; kingdom Pseudomonadati; phylum Pseudomonadota; class Alphaproteobacteria; order Rhodobacterales; family Paracoccaceae; genus Halovulum; species Halovulum dunhuangense. Next base: position 14,120 of record NZ_JABFBC010000001.1, on the reverse strand, counting down.
GCCGGTGTTCCTGAAGAACGTGATGGTGGGTGGCCTGGGCTGGCCCACCGACATCGCGGCGCATTTCGAGTTCGTCATCCTCGGTGCGCTGATCATCGTCTTTCTCATTCTCGAGCCGCATGGGCTGGCCGCCCTCTGGCGCACCGTGAAGGAGAAGCTGCGACTCTGGCCCTTCCCGCACTAGGGCGGGCCCAAATGAGCCACCGGGAAAACCCGGGGCGCGCACATCACCGATCCAAAGGGAGGATTGACATGAGACTGAAGAAAATGGCGACGCTGGCGCTGGCCGGCGTCATGGGCGCAAGCCCGGCGCTGGCGGATCTGGTGTTCCCGTCGCTCAGCTACCGGACCGGCCCCTTCGCCGCGAGCGGCATCCCCTTCGCCGATGGCTATGCCGACTACTTCACGCTTCTGAACGAGCGGGATGGCGGCATCGGCGGCGTGCGGGTGCAGGTGCCCGAATGCGAGACCGCCTACAACACCGAAAAGGGTGTCGAGTGCTACGAGGCGACCAAGGGGCTGGGCGCGCTGGTCTACCAGCCGCTTTCGACCGGCATCACCTACCAGCTGATCCCCAAGGTGACCGCCGACGGGATCCCGATGCACTCGATGGGCTATGGCCGCACCTCGGCCGCGGATGGCACCGTGTTCAACTGGATCTTCAACTATCCCGGAACCTACTGGGATGCCGCGGCGATCATGGTCCAGCACGCCAAGGACGTGTCGGGCGGCAGCCTGGAGGGCAAGACGATCGCGCTGCTCTACCACAACTCCGCCTATGGCAAGGAGCCGATCCGCACGCTGGAAGAGATCGCCAAGAACGAGGGTTACAACCTGACCCTCATTCCGGTGGACAGCCCCGGGCAGGAGCAGAAGTCGCAATGGCTTCAGATCCGTCGCGAACGGCCCGATTTCGTGTTCTTCTGGGGCTGGGGCGTCATGAACCAGGTCGCCGTGCAGGAGGCCGCGAACATCCGCTACCCGATGGAGAACTTCATCGGCGTGTGGTGGTCCGGGGCCGAGCCCGACGTGCTGCCGGCAGGGCAGGGCGCGCATGGCTACAAGTCGGTGAACTTCACCGGCGTCGGTACCGGCTTCCCGATCTTCGAGGACATCCAGACCCATGTCGTGGACAAGGGCCTTGCCGCCGGTGACGGGCAGAGCATCGGCCAGGTGCAGTACAACCGTGGGCTCTATGCAGCGATGCTGGCCGCCGAGGCGGCGCGCAGGGCGCAGGAGATCCATGGCGTGGCCGACATCACGCCCGCGATGATGCGCGACGGGATGGAGGCGCTGGAGATCACCTCGGCGCGGATGGCCGAGCTTGGGCTGCCCGATTTCGCCCCCGAGATCACCGTGACCTGTGCCAACCATTCCGGCCCCGGCAAGGCGCTGGTGCAGCAGTGGGACGCCGAGGCGAAGGTGTGGAACGCGATCACCGATTTCATGACCGCCGATCGCAGCGTGATCGACGTGCTCGTGAAGGAGGACAGCGCCGCCTTCGCCGCGGAAAGCGGCATCACCCCGCGCAGCTGCAACTGACGCAACCCGCCGCGCCCCATGGCGGGGCGCGGCACCCCTCGGAGGAGCCGATGCGCGACACGACCCCGGACGAGCAGCCCCTGCTCGAGGTCAACAATATCGAGGTGATCTACAACCACGTCATCCTGGTGCTGAAGGGCGTCAGCCTGTCGGTGCCAAAGGGCGGGGTCACCGCGCTTCTGGGCGGCAACGGCGCGGGCAAGACGACCACGCTCAAGGCGATTTCCAATCTTCTCCACTCCGAGCGGGGAGAGATCACGAAGGGCTCGATCCTCTACCGTGGCGAGAGGGTGGGCAATCTCAGCCCCTCGGACCTGGTGAAGAAGGGCGTCATCCAGGTGATGGAGGGGCGCCACTGTTTCGAGCACCTGACCATCGAGGAAAACCTGATGACCGGGGCCTATACCCGGCGTGACGGCAAGGGCGCGGTCGCGGCGGATCTGGAAATGGTCTACGCCTATTTCCCCCGCCTGAAGGAGCGCCGCAAGAGCCAGGCCGGCTATACCTCCGGCGGCGAGCAGCAGATGTGCGCCATCGGCCGGGCCCTGATGAGCCGGCCCGAGACGGTGCTTCTGGACGAGCCGTCCATGGGGCTTGCGCCGCAACTGGTCGAGGAGATCTTCGGCATCGTCAAGGCGCTGAACGAGAACGAGGGTGTCAGCTTCCTTCTGGCTGAGCAGAACACCAACGTCGCCCTGCGTTTCGCCCATTACGGCTATATCCTCGAGTCGGGGCGGATCGTGATGGATGGCCCCGCCACACAGCTGCGCGAGAACCCGGACGTGAAGGAGTTCTACCTTGGCATGTCCGACAAGGGGCGGAAGTCCTTCCGCGACGTGCGCAGCTATCGGCGCCGGAAACGCTGGCTGTCGTAAGGGGGTGGGGCATCACCGAAAAAGAGAAAGGCGCGCGATGACCGAACGCTTGGCGCATTACGACGATCTGGAAACCCGCAGCCCCGAGGAACGCGAAGCGCACTGGGCGCGCGCGCTGCCCGCGCAGATCGCCAACGCACAGGAACGCGCGCCATCCATGGCGGCGCTTCTCGGAGAGGTGGATGCCGCAACGATCACCGACCGGCAGGCGCTGGCGCGGCTGCCGGTGTTGCGCAAGGCCGACCTGATGGGACCACAGGCCGCGAACCCGCCCCTGGGGGGCTTTGCCACCCGGCCTGCGACCGCGTTCCACCATCTCTACATGTCGCCCGGGCCCATCTTCGAGCCGGGCGACACGACCCGTGACTGGTGGCGCTTCGGCCGCTTCCTGCACGCGCTCGGGATCGGCCCCGGCGACATCGTGCAGAACTGCTTTTCCTACCACCTGACCCCGGCGGGCGCGATGTTCGAAAATGCCATCGCAGCGGTGGCCGCGACCGTCGTGCCAGCCGGCACCGGACAGACGGAGTTGCAGGCGCAGGCCGGCGCCGCGCTTGGCGTCACCGCCTATGCGGGCACGCCCGATTTCCTGAAGGCGATCCTCGACAGGGCGGATGCGCTGGGCCTGAGCCTGTCGATCCGCAAGGCCGCCGTCTCGGGCGGGGCGCTGTTCCCCTCGCTGCGGGCGGCATACGAGGGGCGCGGCATCACCTGCCGCCAGTGCTATGCCACCGCCGACCTGGGCCTGATCGCCTACGAGTCGGACGCGATGGAGGGGATGATCGTAGACGAGGGGGTGCTGGTCGAGATCGTGCGCCCCGGCACCGGCGATCCGGTCCCGGACGGCGAGGTGGGCGAGGTCGTGGTGACCACGCTCAACCCCGACTATCCGCTGATCCGTTTCGCCACCGGCGATCTGTCCGCGGTTCTGCCGGGGGAAAGTCCCTGCGGGCGAACGAACATGCGCATCAAGGGCTGGATGGGCCGGGCCGACCAGACGACAAAGATCAAGGGCATGTTCGTGCGCCCCGAACAGGTCGCCCAACTGGCTGCCCGCCACCCGGAGGCGGGGCGGCTGCGTATCGTCGTCACCCGCGAGGGAGAGCAGGACGCGATGCTGGTCCAGGCTGACGGTGCCGCGGCGGACGAGGCTGCGCTGGGCGAGAGTCTTTCCGCCGTTCTCAAGCTGCGTGGCCGGGTGGAGATTGTGCCGCAGGGCAGTTTGCCCAATGATGGCAAGGTGATCGACGATCGCCGCAGTTATGACTGACACATGAAGGATGCTCGCCATGACCCCTCGACGCACCGCGCTGACCTCGATGCTTGCGCTGGCTCTCGGGGCCGGGCCGCTCTGGGCGGCGGACATGGCGCTGGTTCTGACCGAAAGCGGCGCGCTTCTGGGGGCGGAGCCCGCGCATGATGCGCGGGTGCGCGCCTACAGGGATGCGGGATACGACATAACCGAGGGCTTCGATCTGGACCGCGCTGACCTCGCGCGCCTGCTCGAGGATTTCGAGGCCGAGCTTGAGGATGCCGACCGCCTGGTTATCCACCTGACCGGCCGGATGGAACAGGCGGGCGGCGTCCCGGTCCTTCTTCCGCGCGAGGCGGAGGGGGAAAGCAGTACGGCGCTACTGACATCGGGCGTGCCTCTCGGGCTGTTTCTCGATTTCGCCACTCAAAGCCCTGGGCAGAGCTTCTTGGCGCTTGGCCGGGCCGCCGCCCCGGACGCGCCCGGCCTGACGCTCAGCGTTCCCGACGGCGTCGTGGTGATGCGGGGGGCGCCCGATACGGTGTCCGGACTGGTGACGGGGGCGATGATCGGTGCCGGTCTGCCGCCGACGGCAATCGACGCGACGGCAGCCGGGGTCGTGTTCGAGGGTGATCTTTCCGCGGATCTGCGCCTGGGCCGCACCGGCAGCACGCCTGCCGCCCCGGCCCCGACGCCATCCCCCGAGCCTGAGCCCGCGACACCCGAGGCGATGGAGGCGGCCCTGGGCCTGAGCGTCGAACAGCGGCGCGAAATCCAGCGCAACCTGACGGCGCTGGGCCAGAATACCCGCGGGATCGACGGCATCTTCGGTCCCGGCACCCGCGCCGCGATCCGTGCATGGGAAGAAGAGGCCGGGCGCGAGGCGGACGGCTACCTGACCCGCCGGGAGATCGACCAGCTGGCGCGCGACGCCGATGCCGCGCGCGCCGAGCAGGCCGCGAGGGAACGCGCGGACCGCGACGCCTGGGCGACGGCACAGGGCACCGACTCGGTCGAGGCCTATCGCCGCTATCTCGACCGCTATCCGCGCGGGATATTCGCGCGGCGCGCCGAAGAGCGCATTGCCGTGCTCGAGGCCGAGCGGGCCGACCGGCAGGACTGGGCGCGGGCCCAGGATGCAGACACGATCGCGGGTTATCGCCGCTATCTCGACGCGCATCCCGACGGGCTGTTCGTCGAGCGTGCGCGCGAACGCATTGTCGCGCTGGGCGGCGACGTCGAATCCCCGCGCGAGCGGGCCGACCGCGAGACCTGGGCCGCCGCGCAGTCGCAGGACACGATCGCTGCCTATAGCGACTATCTTGACCGCTACCCGCGCGGGATGTTCGCCGAACGCGCGGAGAATCGGATCGAGGCGCTGCGCGATGCCTCAAGGGAGGAAGAGCGCGCCGTCGAACGCGCCCGCGAGGAAGAGCGTCGCCAGGGTCTCAACATCGCGTCGATCCTGCTTATCGAGGCGCGGCTGGCGCTACTGGGCTTCAATCCCGGTACGGTCGATGGCCGCATCGACGATACGGCACGCGGGGCTATCCGCAGTTTCCAGGACCGCAACGGCCTGACCGTCAGCGGCTATCTGGACAACGATACGATGCAGCGCCTGGTGGGCGGGCGATAAGGTTGCCGTGGGTGCCCTGAAACAAGAAAGCCGCCCGGAGGGCGGCTTTTTCGTATCTATCTGGCGGCGTTTCAGCCTTGGCGGGCCTTGAAGCGGCGCTGGGTCTTGTTGATCACATAGACCCGACCCTTGCGGCGCACGATCCGGCAATCGCGGTGGCGCTGCTTGAGGGACCGAAGCGAGTTCCTGACCTTCATGGTCGTTCTCCTTGTCTCTCTTGGCGCGCGGCGTTGCCTGCGCCCTGGTTGCGGTTTGCGCCTTGCGGCGGCGGGGTGAATGGTGGGCGTAACTGGGATTGAACCAGTGACCCCTTCGATGTCAACGAAGTGCTCTCCCGCTGAGCTATACGCCCGAAACTGGTCACAAGGGCCGAAGCGACCCCCGCGTGAGGCGTTCGTATAAAAGGAGTCGGTGACGGGTTCAAGACCTTTTGCCAGCCACCGCTTTGCATTACATTCCGTTCCAACCGAGCCGGAGCATCGTGGCAGTGACAAAGCCTTTCATCCTGAGCGAACCGCGCGAATGGACATCTCCGGCGGTGTTCAGCTCGCCCCATTCGGGAACGGCCTATCCCGCGGATTTCCTTGCCTCTGCGGATCTCGATCCCATGATGATCCGTTCGTCCGAGGACGCCTTCGTGGACCGCCTCTATGCCGCGGCCCCGGATCATGGCGCGCCGCTTCTGGCGGCGACCCTGCCACGGGCCTATGTCGACGTGAACCGCGCCGCGGACGAGCTGGATCCGGCCCTGATCGCCGGGGCGCAGCGGCGTTGCGCCAATCCAAGGGTCTCTGCCGGGCTGGGCGTGATCCCGCGCGTGGTGGCCGAGGGGCGACCGATCCGCCAGGGCAAGATCCCGCTGCGCGAGGCGCTCAAGCGGCTGCGCCTGGGCTACCACCCCTATCACGAACAGCTCGAGGCGCTTCTGTCGCGCCAGCGCGATACATTCGGCGTGGCGCTTCTGTTCGACTGCCACTCCATGCCGCACGACGCGCTGTGTTCCGCCCCGATGGTTCGGGGGCGGCGGCCGGATGTCGTGCTGGGCGACCGCTTCGGCGCGGCCTGCGCGCGCTGGGTGATCGAGGCGGCGGCCGAGTTGTTCACCGCGCAGGGTTTCGTCGTGGCCCGCAATGCGCCCTTTGCGGGGGGCTATATCACGCAGCATTACGGCCGCCCGTCGCGCAACATGCATGCCCTTCAGATCGAGATCGACCGTGCGCTCTACATGGATGAGCGTCGGCTGGTTCCGAACGACCGCTTCGAGGATGTGGCGGCGCGGCTTTCCGCGATCCTTGCGCAGATGGCGCGGCTGGGCGACGCGGCGACCCCATTGGCTGCCGAATAGCCCTGTCTCTCCACAAAAAAAGGCCGCGCACGAGGCGCGGCCCAAGTCTGGGGAGGAAACGCCCGGAACGGGCGTATGATGCAGCGCATCATTGGACCGATATTATTGTGCGTCGCAGCATAGTCAATGCGCCGGAACGTGATGAGGTGCGGAAAATGCGCCAGGCGCGCTGACTGCCCAAGCCTGTGGCACATTCGTTCGAAAAACAGGCACCTGCGGCAGGTCACAAGCGCCTGTGCCGGCATGATCAGCGCAGTGCCCGCCCCTTCACGATCGCATCCGTGCCGAAACGGGCGCGAATCCTGTCCGCTGCCCGCTCGGCGGCGTGCCGGCGCCTGGCCTCCGGGTCCAGCAGATCCGCTGACAGATCGGCCTGCGCGCCGGATCCCAGTTCCGACAGTCCGATACCCAGCAGCCGGAACGGCGCTTCCGGCAGGGCGCGTGCCAGCAGCGGCCCGGCACTGGCATGGATCACGCCCGCAAGTTGTGTCGGCTCTGGCAGGGCCACGCGGCGTGTCAGGAGGCGATGGTCGGCGCGCTTCAGTTTCAGCGTGACGACGCGCCCGGCCAGGTCCTGCGCCTTGAGCCGCGCCGATACCTTGTCCGCCAGCCTCCAGAGATGGCCGTCCAGCAGGTCGGGGTCCGTGATGTCATGTGAAAAAGTCGTCTCGTTCGACACGGATTTCGCCGCCGATCCGGGCGATACGGGGCGCGTGTCCTCCCCCCGAGCAAGCCGGTAGAGCCGTTCGCCCATCTGGCCGTAACGCGCGATCAGGTCGCGCCGGTCACGGCGCAGCAGGTCGGCGATGGTCCGGATCCCGTCCTGTGCCAGCGTTTCGCGGGTCGATGCGCCGACACCCCAGATCATCCCGACCTTCTGCCGCGCAAGGAATTCCGGCGCTTCGGCCACACCCAGCACCGAGAAGCCGCGCGGCTTTTCCAGGTCGGATGCGATCTTGGCGAGGAACTTGTTGTGCGACAGCCCGACCGAGGCGGTCACGCCGATCTCTGTTTCGATCCGGCGCACCAGCCGCGCCATCAGCACGGCGGGTGGCGCATGATGCAGCCGGTCGGTGCCGGACAGGTCCAGAAACGCCTCGTCCAGCGACAGCGGCTCGACCAGCGGGGTCAGATCTTCCATCAGGGCGCGGATCTGGCGTGAAACGGCGACATAGGCATCCATCCGCGGACGGACCACCGCGGCCTCGGGGCAGAGTTTCAGGGCCTGGAACATCGGCATGGCCGACCGCACGCCCTTGATCCGGGCGATATAGCAGGCGGTGGTCACCACGCCCCGCTGCCCGCCCCCCACGATCAGCGGGCGGTCGCGCAGCGCGGGATCGTCGCGCTTCTCGACCGAGGCGTAGAAAGCGTCGCAATCGATATGGGCGATCGACAGCCGCGTGAGTTCCGGATGGGACAGCAGCCGCGGGCTGCCGCAGTGCGGGCAGCGTCCCGGCGCCGGGATCAGGCGGCAGCAATCGCGGCAGAGCGTTTCCATGCCGGCACGATAGCACTGGCGCAAGGGGCGTGGAACGGTGGGCGCGGGGGCGCTACAGTCTGGGCAGACGCCAGAGCCGACCGGAACCAGATGCTTCGCCTTGCCCTTTTGCTGACGACCTTGCTGCTGGGGGCCTGCGCCCCCCGCCCCGAAGGACCGCCACCCGCCCCGACCGCTGCCGGGATCGAGGCGCTGACGCGGGGTATCGCCGATCTCGGGCCCGGCGTGGACCCGGAAGAGGCCGCGCGCGCGGCGCGGATCGCCAAGGAATACAGCCACAGCCTGGCGCTGGCCTATGGCGTGACGGACCCGCCGCTTGTCCACAACACAAAGGTGAATCTGGGCCTGCGGCCGCGCGGCCTGTGCTACCAGTGGGCAGACGACCTGCAGGCGCGGTTGGCGCAGGAGGGGTTCCGGACCCTGACACTGCATCGGGCCATCGCCAATGCCGACAACCCGTTCCGCATCGATCACAGCACGCTGATCGTCAGCCGAACGGGCGACGGCTATGCCGAGGGGCTGGTGCTCGATCCGTGGAGGCAGGGTGGCGTGCTGTTCTGGGCGCCGGTCAAGAGCGACCCGGACTATGCATGGCAGCCCAGAGAGATGGTGCTGGCGCGCAAGCTGACGGCGAAGTCGGTCAGCGGGCGGGCCGTCCCGCGTTAAGCGTCACGGCAGTTCAGCCAGGATCGACCGCGCGGCCTCGGCGGGGTCGGGCGCGTTCCAGACGGGGCGGCCGACCACGATGTGATCCGCACCGTTGTTGATCGCGCCCGCGGGCGTCGCGATACGCTTCTGGTCGCCCTTGGCGCTGCCCAGCGGGCGGATGCCGGGGGTCACGATCAGCTTGCCCCGGGCCTCTGGCAGATCGCGGATCGCGCGGGCTTCCTCGGCCGAGGCGATGACGCCGTCGGCGCCGGCAAGGAAGGCAAGCCGCGCCCGCTCCAGCACGATATCCGCCACCGATCCGGGGCGCATCAACGCCAGGTCCAGATCGGTGCGGTCCGAGGATGTCAGCACCGTCACCGCAAGGATCTTCGTCTGCTTGTCGCCGCGCCCCGCAGCGGCCGCGGAGACCACGTTCGGGTCGCCATGGACGGTCAGGAAGTCGATGTCCCAGCGGCAGAGCCCGGTGACCGCCGCCTCTACCGTGGCGGGGATGTCGAACAGCTTCATGTCGAGAAAGACGCGCTTGCCCTTCTGCTTGAGTTCGTCAGCAAGGGCGAGGCCCCCGCCGGTCAGCATGCCCAGTCCGATCTTGTAGAAGGTGACGTCGGGCCCGAGCCGTTCGGCCATGCGCAGCCCTTCCAGCGCGTTCGGCAGGTCGAGCGCGACGATGAGGCGATCGTTGGGGTTCTGCATGGCGGTATCTCCGGGCTGGGTCCGGCCGGGTGTGCCGCAGGGCCGGTTGCGATGCAAGGGTCTTGCAGGGCTGCGGACACGAACCCATTTCAATGCAGAGGCCTGGGAGGCGTGCCAGCGTTGGGCGTATCCCGGGTGCCAGACAAGGAGAAATGCGATGAACTTCGACAAGTTCACCGAGCGTGCACGCGGCTTCGTGCAGGCCGCTCAGACCATTGCCGCGCGCGAAAGCCACCAGCGGCTTGTTCCGGAACATCTGCTGAAGGCGCTGCTCGACGACGAGCAGGGTTTCGCCGCGAACCTCATCCGCCGCGCGGGCGGCGACCCGGCCTTCGTGCAGGGTGCGGTGAATGCGTCGCTCGCGAAGCAGCCCCAGGTCGAGGGGGCCGGACAGCTTTATATCGACACCGCTACCGCCAAGGTGCTGGGCGAGGCCGAGGCGCTGGCCAAGAAGGCCGGCGACAGCTTCGTTACCGTCGAGCGGCTGCTTGTGGCGCTTGCGCTTGGCAAGTCCGATGCGGGGCGCGCCCTCAAGGATGGCGGTGTCACGCCGCAGGGGCTGGAAGTCGCGATCGCGGACCTGCGCAAGGGGCGCACGGCGGATTCGGCCAGCGCCGAGGACAGTTTCGAGGCGCTGAAGAAATATGCCCGCGACCTGACCGAGGCGGCGCGCGAGGGCAAGATCGACCCGATCATCGGCCGCGACGAGGAAATCCGCCGCGCCATGCAGGTGCTGAGCCGCCGCACGAAGAACAACCCCGTGCTGATCGGCGAACCCGGCGTCGGCAAGACCGCCATCGCCGAGGGGCTGGCCCTGCGCATCGTGAACCGCGACGTCCCCGAGAGCCTGGAGAACAAGCGCCTGATGGCGCTCGACATGGGCGCGCTGATCGCCGGCGCGAAGTATCGGGGCGAGTTCGAGGAGCGGCTGAAGGCGGTGCTGAACGAAGTGACCCACGCCGCGGGCGAGATCATCCTTTTCATCGACGAGATGCACACGCTGGTCGGCGCGGGCAAGGCGGACGGTGCGATGGACGCGTCGAACCTGCTGAAACCGGCGCTGGCGCGGGGCGAGCTGCACTGCATCGGGGCGACCACGCTGGACGAGTATCGCAAGCATGTCGAGAAGGACGCGGCGCTGGCGCGGCGTTTCCAGCCCGTCTTCGTGCAGGAGCCGACGGTCGAGGACACCATCTCGATCCTGCGTGGCATCAAGGAGAAGTACGAGGTCCATCACGGGGTGGCGATCTCGGACCGGGCGCTGGTGGCCGCGGCGACGCTCAGCCACCGCTACATCGCCGACCGCTTCCTGCCCGACAAGGCCATCGACCTGATGGACGAGGCGGCAAGCCGCCTGCGCATGGAGGTCGACAGCAAGCCCGAGGCGCTGGACAGCCTGGACCGCGAGATCCTGCAGAAGGAGATCGAGGCCGAGGCGCTGAAGAAGGAAAACGACCCCGCCTCGAAGGACAGGCTGACCGCGCTGACCGAGGAGCTGGCGGTGCTCAAGGAGAAATCCGACGCGATGACCGCCCAGTGGCAGTCCGAGCGTGACAAGATGAGGGGCGAGGCGACGCTGAAGGAACAGCTGGACCAGGCCCGCAACGAGCTGGAGATCGTCAAGCGCCAGGGCAACCTGGCGCGTGCGGGCGAATTGCAGTTCGGCGTGATCCCAGGGCTCGAGAAGCAGCTCGCCGAGGCCGAGAGCCGCAGCGGCGGGATCGCGGACAAGGAGCGCGTCCTGCCCGAGCATGTCGCCGCAGTGGTCGAGCGCTGGACCGGGGTTCCGGTCGACAAGATGCTCGAGGGCGAGCGCGACAAGCTTCTGCGCATGGAAGAGGCGCTGGGCCGCCGCGTCATCGGCCAGCGCGAGGCGGTGGTCGCAGTCTCGAACGCCGTGCGCCGCGCGCGTGCGGGGCTGAGCGATCCGAACCGGCCGATGGGCAGCTTCCTGTTCCTCGGCCCGACCGGGGTCGGCAAGACCGAATTGACCAAGGCGCTGGCCGAGTTCCTGTTCGACGATGACAGCGCCATGACCCGGGTGGACATGTCCGAGTTCATGGAAAAGCACGCCGTCGCCCGCCTGATCGGCGCGCCTCCGGGCTATGTCGGCTATGACGAGGGGGGTGTGCTGACCGAAGCGGTGCGCCGCCGGCCCTATCAGGTGATCCTGTTCGACGAGGTCGAAAAGGCGCATCCCGACGTGTTCAACGTGCTCTTGCAGGTGCTCGATGACGGGCGGCTGACGGACGGACAGGGGCGCGTGGTCGATTTCAAGAACACGCTGATCATCCTGACATCGAACCTTGGCTCGCATCTTCTGAGCGAATTGCCCGATGGCGCGGATGCGGGCGCGGTGCGCGAGCAGGTGCTTGCGGCGGTCAGGGGCCATTTCCGCCCCGAATTCCTGAACCGCCTCGACGAGCAGATCGTGTTCGACCGGCTGAGCCGCGAGAACATGACCGGCATCGTCGACATCCAGCTGGGCCTGCTGGAAAAGCGGCTGGGCGCGCGGAAGATCGGTCTCGAGCTGACGGACGCAGCCCGAAAGTGGCTGGGCGACCGTGGCTACGACCCGGTCTACGGCGCCCGCCCGTTGAAACGGGTGATCCAGAAGTACCTGCAGAACCCGCTGGCCGAGATGCTGCTGAAAGGCGACATCCGCGACGGAGAGACGGCACATGTCGATACGGGTGCCGAGGGGCTGATCATCAACGGGCAGGCTTTTTCGGACGATGCACGCCCGAAGGTGGCGGCGGTGCACTGAGCGCCACGTTGCCCGCCTCGTTGCAAAGGCCCGCCCGGTAATCCGGGCGGGCCTTATTGCTGTCTGCCGGATGCCGGCAAACTATATCCTTTGAATGGCGGGCCGCATCTTCCGGTAGTGGATCACGCCGGCGGGAGCGCGCGGTATCGTGACACCGTGCAACACGGAAAGATGGCATTGAAGCGCTAAGTACACAGACAGGATAAGCGGGAGACCGACATGCTGATCAGACACGCGCCGAAGATCCGATCCTCCGAGATCACACCGAAGGACGTGTATCTCGACCGTCGCAGCCTGATGGCGGGCGGCGCCGCGCTGGCCGGGGCGTCGATGCTGCCAGGCACGGCGGCGGCGAAGCTGGATTACCGCCCCTTTGCCGGAGAGCGGCCGGGCGAGCTGAACAGCTTCGAGGACATCACCTCCTACAACAACTTCTACGAGTTCGGCCTTGGCAAGGACGATCCGAAGCGGCTGGCCGGCGGTCTGACGACCAGCCCCTGGTCCGTCACGATCGACGGGCTGGTGGCGAAGCCCGGCACCTATGCGCTGGAGGATCTGGTCCCGGCAACGCTGGAGGAGCGGATCTATCGCCTGCGCTGCGTCGAGGCGTGGTCGATGGTGGTGCCCTGGATCGGTTTCGAGTTGCGAACGCTGCTGAACCGGGTCGAGCCGCTTGGTTCCGCGAAATACGTCGCCTTCGAGACGCTGGTGCGCCCGGAAGAGATGCCGGGCCAGAAGGGTCTCTTCCAGTCGCTCGACTGGCCCTATGTCGAGGGGCTGCGTCTTGACGAGGCGATGCACCCGCTGACGATCCTGGCGAACGGCCTTTACGGAGAGGAGTTGCCGAACCAGAACGGCGCCCCCCTGCGACTGGTCGTGCCGTGGAAATACGGTTTCAAGTCGATCAAGTCGATCGTGCGGATCACCCTGACAGAGGACGAGCCGCCGGCGACCTGGAACCTCCAGGCGCCCAACGAGTACGGCTTCTATTCCAACGTGAACCCGGAGGTGAGCCACCCGCGCTGGTCCCAGGCGACAGAGCGCGTTGTGGGCGGCGGGCTGTTCGCCGCGCGCCGCGATACCGAGATGTTCAACGGCTATGCCGACGAGGTGGCCGGGCTTTACGCCGGCATGGATCTGTCGAAGTTCTACTGATGACCCTCGCGCAGCGGATCAATGGCAGCCTGCGCCGGGTTCCGACCTGGCCGGGCTATGTCCTGGGCGTGATCCCGGCAGCATGGCTTTGGTACCTGGGCCTCACCGGGGGGCTGGGACCAGAGCCGGTCAAGGCGCTGGAACACGAGCTGGGCAAGATCGCGCTCCAGCTGCTGGTCGCAAGCCTGTGTGTCAGCCCGATCCTGTGGGTGGCGCGGGTCAACCTGATCCGGTTCCGGCGCATGATCGGGCTTCTCGCCTTCTTCTACGTTGTGATGCATTTCGCCGTGTACCTGTTCCTGGACCTGCGTCTGAACTGGGCGCAGATCGGCGAGGATCTGACCAAGCGGCCCTACATCATTCTAGGGGCGATCAGCCTGCTGGCGCTGATTCCGGTGGCGCTCACGTCGAACGACCGCTCGGTCAGAAGGCTCGGCTCGGCGCTGTGGGGGCGGATTCACTGGCTTGTCTATCCCGCAAGCATCGGGGCGGCCGCGCATTACCTGTGGCTGGTGAAAGCCTGGCCGCTCGAGCCGATCCTCTACCTTGCAATCATGGTGGGGCTGGTGGCGTGGCGGCCGCTGCGCAAGGCTGCCCGAACACGGCAGCGGCAGGTCGCCTGAAAAATTATTGTTCAAAAACATGATCTTAGAATGGGACTGCAATTTTTTTGTCATTTTCTGCT